>LJSV01000013.1 GCA_001314715.1 Rhodobacteraceae bacterium HLUCCA12
GCCGTCGCGGTTTCGGGGCCGCTGATGCTGGTCGAGCCCTCGACGATCTCGATGGGGGCCGAGGCCAGGGTGCGGTTCCCCGCATCCAGCGTGTAGCGCAGCTCGTAAAGCCCCGGCTCGGCGGGGGCAGTCAGCTCGAGCGAGGAATTCTCGCCAGCCCGCCGCCAGACCCCGCGCTCGCCTTCGTCGGCGCCCATGGGCACGATGGAGATGATATCGCGCGGATGGATCGTCTCGCTCCATTCTAGGGTCACGGTTTCGCCCGCCGTCGCGGTTTCGGGGCCGCTGATGCTGGTCGAGCCCTCGACAATCTCGATGGGGGCCGAGGCCAGGGTGCGGTTCCCCGCATCCAGCGTGTAGCGCATCTCGTAAAGCCCCGGCTCGGCGGGGGCAGTCAGCTCGAGCGCGGAATTCTCGCCCGCCCGCCGCCAGACCCCGCGCTCGCCCTCGTCGGCGCCCATCGGCACGATGGAGATGATATCGCGCGGATGGATCGTGTCGCTCCATTCCAGCGTGACGGTTTCGCCCGCCGTCGCGGTTTCGGGGCCGCTGATGGTCACATCCGGCAGGTCCATGGCAAGTTCGACTTGAAGCGAGATGTCTTCGTCCAGCGTGGCGAAAACCTGTTCCTGTCCCTCAAGTTCGTCGGCGCGACCCTGCACCATGTAGTCGCCCGCCGGAAGAAGCAGGGTCGTCTGCTCGCCCTGGGCCTCTTCCTCGATCGCGGATTCGGTTTCAAGGTCGATCAGGGTCCAGGTGACATCACTCAGCGCCTCGCCGGTTTCAGCCGCGACGCCTTGCAGCGTCAGCGTGGCCAGAACCTTGTCCAGGGGCACGTCTTGGGTGCCGGTCATGCCGTCTTCGGCGTCCAGATCCAGCGTGCCCTCGAATCCGGGGGCAGTTGCGGAAATTTGATAGCTTCCGGCGTCAAGAACGGCATCGATTGTCCCCTGCCCATCGGCCGATGCGACGCTTTCCCCGCTGTCTGTCTCGACGATCTCCCAGTCGGCGGTGTCAAGCGCCGCGCCATTGCGCGCATCGACGGCGCGGAAGGTCAGATCGGCCGGCTGCGGTTCGGGTTCCGATACGGTTGTCAGTGCCTGCGCCAGCTCGCTGCCCGAGTTGGTCTCGAACAGCATGCCGCCGGTTTGTTCTGGAACGCAGGCCAGGCTTTCGACTTCGTTGCCGCTCATGCCGAAACCCACCACATGCGCGCGAATGTCGATGCCCGAGTCCGCGATCTCGGCCGCAAGCGCGCAAGGGTCGCCGTCGCAGTTTTCCAGCCCGTCGGTCACAAGGATGATATCGGCCGATTCGGCGGTCGGCGGGATCTGCGCGCGCGCCAGTGCCAGGCTGTCGGCCAGCGGCGTCATCCCCTGCGGGTTCAGCCCGCGCAGGCGATCGGCCAGTTGCGCAGGATCGTGCCGGTCGAGTTCGGCCACGACCTCGATATCGGCGCAGTTCCCACGTTCCCTGTGGCCATAGGCAATGACCGCCAGCGGACCCTCGGCATCGCGACTGGCAAAGAAATCGGCCATCACGTCGCGCGCAACTTCAATGCGCGTGATGTCGCCGTCCATCCGGTTCCACATCGAACCTGAGGCATCAAAAACCATCACCGTCGCCGTGTCGGATGCCCACACGCCGCCGGCAAGCATGGACAATCCGGTGGCCAATGCCAGCGACGAAGCCGCAATGCGTTTCATTCCGAACCTCCCAGTTCTGTGATCTTTGCATGTCAGGGTTTCTTTCAGCTTGGCCGCAGGCGCGGTTTCGCACAACCCCCGAGCGACAAGAAATCCTGGATTGCGGGGGTTTGTGGCCCGATTGGGACCATGAATCCGGTCGCCCGGTCCGAGCCGCTCTGCTAGGATCACGGCAAACGAACACAGGTGACTGCCCCAGATGCCGACATTGTCCGACGATAGCGACGACGCGCGCGCCGTGGCCGGCTCTACCCGTGTCGTCGAAATCGGATCGGTCAGGATCGGTGGGGCGCACCCGCTGGCGCTGATCGCTGGCCCCTGCCAGTTGGAAACGCTTGATCATGCACGCATGATGGCCGAACGCCTGCTTGAGGCGGTCGCCCCCACCGGGACCGGGCTGATCTTCAAGGCCAGCTTCGACAAGGCCAACCGCACATCCGGCGGGTCGATGCGTGGACCGGGGTTGGCGCGCGGTCTGGAGATTCTGGCCCGTATTCGAACCGAGTTCGGCATCCCGGTTCTGACCGATGTCCATGAGCCCGCGCAATGCGCCCCTGCCGCTGAGGTTTGCGATGTGTTGCAGATCCCGGCGTTCCTGTCGCGCCAGACCGATCTGTTGCTGGCAGCCGGGCGCACGGGATGTGCCGTAAATGTCAAGAAGGGGCCGTTCCTTGCGCCGTGGGACATGGCCCATGTCGCGCAAAAGCTGGAAAGCACCGGAAACCGCCGCATCCTGCTGTGCGAACGCGGCACGAGCTTTGGCTACAACACCCTCGTCACCGATTTTCGCGGGCTACCGGTCATGGCGGCGACGGGCTGGCCGGTCGTGTTCGACGCGACCCACTCGGTTCAGCAGCCCGGCGGGGCAGGACATGCGTCGGGCGGTGAGCGCGCCTTTGTGCCCATTCTTGCGGCGGCGGCCTGCGCCGTGGGGGTCGGCGCGGTGTTCATCGAAACCCATCAGGACCCCGCGCGCGCGCCATCGGACGGCGCGACCATGCTGCCTGTTGAACAGGTTTCGGCGCTGGTGGCGCGGTTGCGGGCATTCGACGCACTGGCAAAGGGGCTTTGACGGCATGCGGCGCTTGCACCTTGCCGGGCCGCGGCGGATGCTGTGGCCATGAACGATGAACGCACTGAACCAAGCCTGCGCATCCGCATCGTCTTTGGCGAGGCCGGGATGATCGGCCCCGGCAAGGCCGAACTTCTGGAACGGATCGACCGCAACGGCTCGATCGCGGCGGCCGGGCGTGAAATGGGCATGAGCTACAAGCGCGCCTGGGAACTGATCGGCGCGCTCAACACGATGTTTCGCGAACCGCTGGTCGAAAGCACCCGTGGTGGCCCCGGTGGCGGCGGCGCGGTTCTGACCCCGAACGGACGGAAGGTTCTGGCGCTCTATCGCGCGTTCGAGGCGGTGACCTGGCAGGCCGGTGCCCGACAACTGGAGGATCTGCGCGCCCTGCTCAAGGGCATGCCGGGCGCGTGAAACGGATCGGCGCCGATCCATGCCGCCGATTGCCCGCGTATCGGTTCGAACCGCCGCTGGTGTGGGTGGTTTGCACAAGAGCTACAGAACAAACCGGCCGTGCTGCCCGGCCGCAGTGGTCCCGCGATCACGAAGACAGGGCCCGCGCCCCTTCGACCGCGAGGGGCGCGAAACGGCGCCGAAAGGTGCCTTCGTCCCATTCGCTGAGCGATCCGGCGATGTGGATCGCGCCCACCGGCCT
Source organism: Rhodobacteraceae bacterium HLUCCA12 (assembly GCA_001314715.1). Taxonomy (GTDB): domain Bacteria; phylum Pseudomonadota; class Alphaproteobacteria; order Rhodobacterales; family Rhodobacteraceae; genus Pararhodobacter. Next base: position 3,437 of record LJSV01000013.1, read on the forward strand.
GTCGCCGTCGCGCACCGCCGCGGCCACGACGATTTCGCCGATCAGACTTTCTTCCAGCGCGCAGGCATAGCCCTGTTCACGCGCCTCGGCGACCCGGTCCATGATGACTGCCGGGTCGGTGATCGTGCGGGGCGTGTGGCTGGGACGATCGCTTGACTTGATGATATGCTCGGCCTCGTCCGGGTCCAGAAGCGCCAGACACGCCCGCCCGCCGGCAGACGAGAATGTGGGAATGCGCCGGCCCGCGACGGTGGCGAAAAACGTCTCGCGTTTGCTTTGCATCCGCAAGGCGTAGATGATCGAGTGGCCGTCGAACAGACTGAAATCGACCCGTTCGCGCGTGGTCTCGCGCAGCGACAGCAGGATCGGCGAGGCCCGTTCAATCAGCGGGTTCGATCGCAGGTAATCGAAGGACCGGTCCAGCAGCTTCTTGCCCAGGACGATCGTGCCGTCGCGCGGATCGCGTTCAAGATAGCCAAGTCCCAGCAGTGTCTGAGTGATCCTTTGCGCCGCGCTCTTGTCGACCTCGATCGCCTGCGCCAACTCGCTTAACGACATCGGGCGCGCCGCCCGTCCCATCGCCTCAAGCGCGCGCAATGCGCGCGCGACCGAGCGGATGAACAGCCGTTCGTCAACGCTTTCGGCTTTGCGATTGTTCGGGACGCGGGAGACCATGACGAGACCCGTTATTGACGCGATGAGATTTGTTATCTAGCGTCTATCTGCAAACCGATCGTATTGCAATACAATACTGACAGCGCGTTGAGTGCATCCGTCTCCGACCGCCCGTCGCATGACCCGCGCATCCGCACCAAGACCGCGTGACAGAAGGCAAAACAATGACAACCAACCTTTTCACCCCGATTGCCCTTGGCCCGCAGACCCTGCCCAACCGCATCGTGGTCTCGCCGATGTGCCAGTACAGCGCCGACGAAGGCTGCGCGACCGACTGGCACCTGGTTCATTGGGGCCAGTTCGCATTGTCGGGCGCGGGACTGTTGATGATCGAGGCGACGGGCGTGAACCCCGAGGGGCGCATCACGCCGGGCTGCCTGGGCCTTTGGAACGACGCACAGGAAGCGGCGATCGCCGACCGGCTGGCGCGGGTGCGGGAATTCTCTGACATGGCCTTCGGCATCCAGATCGGTCACGCCGGGCGCAAGGCGTCGGCCTTTCGGCCATGGGAGGGGCCCGGACATTACGCACCGGGACAGGGTGGTTGGGTGCCAAAGGCGCCCTCGGCGCTGCCCTTTGCCGAGGACTGGCCGGTGCCCGAGGCCATGACCGAGGATGAGATTGCGGCCGTGGTGGATGACTTCGCCGCCACGGCGCAACGGGCGGTGCGACTGGGACTGAAAGTGATCGAGATCCATGCCGCGCACGGTTATCTGCTGTCCAGCTTCCTGTCGCCCCTCGCCAACCGGCGCGACGATCGCTATGGCGGAACCGATGAAAACCGCCGCCGCCTGCCGCTGGAGGTCTTTGCCGCGGTGCGCGCGGTCTGCCCCGACGATGTCGCGGTGGGGATGCGCTTCAACGGGACGGACTGGGTCGAAGGCGGCCTGGGTGCCGATGACGCGGTCGCGTTGGCGCGGGCGCTGCACCAGATGGGGGCGGATTTTGTCGATGTTTCCAGCGGCGGCAACGCCCCGGCCAAGATTCCGGTCGGGCCGGGCTATCAGTTGCCCTTTGCCAGCCGTATTCGCCGCGAGGTCGGGATCAGGACAATCGCCGTGGGCATGATCCGCTCGCCACTCCATGCGGAATCCATCATCACCGGCGGCGAGGCCGACATGGTGGCCCTGGCGCGCGGTTTCATCAACGATCCGCGTTGGCCCTGGCACGCGGCCGAGGTGCTGGGCCATGCAATTGATGTCGCGCCCCAGTACCGAATGGGGGCGACATCCCTTAATCGTCCGGCCGCCGCACGCTGAACCGCCACCCTCAGGCGAGGCGGTTCAGATCGACGGCGCGGTTCTCAAGTATGCCCTCCATCGAGAACAGGCCGGTCACCGTGTCGAATTCGAACCCGGTGATCAGCCGCTGGTAAAAGGCATCATAGCCGGCCATGCCACGAGTGACGACTTTCAGCATGTAATCCCAGTCTCCGCCGATGCGATGGCAATCCATGACCTCGGGCAGGCTGGCGACATGGCGCGCGAAACGCGCCGACCAGTCGCGCGAATGCTGCCGCGTGCGGATCATCACGAACACCGTGAGGTCGAGACCAAGCGCATCCAGATCCACAAGCGCGCGCGTGCCCTTGAGGACTCCGTCGGCCTGAAGGCGCTGAATCCGCCGCCAACAGGCATTTTGCGACAGCCCGACGCGCTCGGCGACCTCGCGCTGCGAAAGGCTTGCATCGACCTGCAAGGCATTCAGGATGCGGATGTCGATATGATCGAATTTCACCATTTCATCGATTATATGACACAAGTTCACTTGAAACAACGGGTAAGAATGGGGGAATTGTCCATTCGGATGGATGTATCGTTCTGTCGATGAACGCAACGATGGAACTCAGGATGCGCGATACCCACAGCCCTGCCCCGGATCCTTTCGCCCCTTTCCACAAGATGTTGGGCGCAGAACCAATGGCCGTGTTGCGGGCGGGCCTGATCGGCGACGGCGCGATGATCGATGGCCCGTTCGGCCAGCGCGCGCTAGTCTATGCCGATTACACGGCCTCGGGGCGGGCGCTGATGCCGGTCGAGCGATTCATTCTTGAGGATGTCCTGCCATTCTATGCCAACAGCCACACCGAGGCCTCGTTTTGCGGCGGGGCGATGACGCGGATGCGCGAGGCCGCGCGCGCCGTGATTGCCGACGCCTGCGGTGCAAGCGATCAACATGCCGTGGTCTTTGCCGGTTCCGGCGCCACAGCGGGTATCAATCGCCTTGTCGCGCTGATGCAGGCAGGGCCCGGTGTTCGTGTTCTGCTGGGGCCTTATGAACATCATTCGAACACCTTGCCCTGGCGCGAAAGCGGGGCCGAGGTCATCGAACTGGACGAGGCCCCCGAAGGCGGGCCCGACCGCGACCAGCTTGCCCGATACCTGCGCCACGACGGGCGCGTGATCTGCGCCTTCTCGGCGGCGTCCAACATTACCGGGATCGTGGCCGACGTGGCCGGACTGACCTGTCAGATCAAGGCGGCCGGGGCGCAAGTGATCTGGGACTATGCCGGCGGCGCGCCCTATCTGCCGATTGCCATGGCCCCGGCGCCGGATGCCCCGATCGACGCGATTGTCCTGTCGCCGCACAAGTTTCCCGGCGGGCCGGGGGCGTCGGGCGTGATGATCGTGCGGCGCGATTGCGTGCGCCGCGCCGCGCCCAGTTGGCCCGGTGGCGGCACGGTGCGGTTCGTGTCGTCATGGGGGCATGACTTCAGCGACAGGATCGAGGCGCGCGAGGAGGCCGGGACACCGAATGTCATCGGCGATATTCGTGCGGCACTTGTGTTTCTGGTCAAACAGGCGATGGGCCAGAACCATCTGGACGACCGGCACGCCGATCTTTGCGCCCGGATCGAGGCGGCATGGCGCAATCATCCGCGCATCGCCATACTGGGGCCTGCCGGCCGCGCGGCGCTGCCGATCGTGTCCTTCAGGCTGCGCGACGGGGCGGGCGGGTATGTCCATCAGCAACTGGTTACCCGCATGTTGAGCGATCTTTACGGCATCCAGGCGCGCGGCGGATGCGCCTGCGCGGGGCCGTATGTGCACCGGCTGCTGAAGATCGACGCGGCGCAATCACAGCGTTTGCGCACGGCGATCCTGGCCGGGGACGAACTGGCCAAGCCCGGTTTCACGCGCCTGAACCTGAGCGCGCTGATGCCCAATGACAAGGTCGATTTCATCCTGAACAGCGTGCTGGATCTGGCCGAGCGCGCGCGGGAAATGGCGAAGCATTATCAGTGCGACCCGGCGCGGGCGATCTTCACGCTGAAGGATTGGCGCGGGCAGGTGGCCTGATTGGCGCCGGGGGCGATAAGATCGCCCTTGCGGCGCGTCATGCGATCCTTCACCATATGTGCCGCGCGATACGGGGTCGCCTGTGCCACAGCCGTCCAGCCAATCCAGAACGACCGGCGCGTTTTGCCCCAAACCCAACCCGAGGAGGCTCCATGACCCGTTTTTCAACCCTGACCGCGGCGGCGTTGTCGCTTGGTGTCACGGCGACCGGCGCATCGGCGCAAGATGTCACCTGGCGTTTCAACAACAACTACGCGCCCACGCGCCCCGAATCCGCCCATATCCGCAATCTGGCCGAGAATGTCGCCGAGTTCTCGGACGGAAGCTTCACGATCAACGTGATCGAGGGCGGCGGGATGAACCTGCGCGATGCGGATGCCCTGCGCTGGATGCAGACCGGCACCCCCGAAATCGCCTTTATCTGGCCGACCTTCATCGGGCGCGATGCCCCCGACCTGGCCAATCTTTACGTCTATGGTTCGGTCTCGACCGCTGAAGAGCATTTGCGCGCGCTTCCCGCGGTGCAAGACGCGCTGACCGAAGGCTTCGCCGAGCGCGATATTCCGGTCGTCGGGTTCATGGCCCTGCCGATCATCGACGCGTCGCTGTTTTGCCGCGAGCCGGTTCGCAACCTCGACGAATTGCGCGAATTGCGCCTGCGCGTCGGGTCGCGCGAGCAGGTGGAGACCTTCGATGCGCTGGGCGTCGCTGCGCAGATCATCCCGCAAAACGAGCTGTATTCCGCCCTTCAGACCGGCGTTGTCGATTGCGCGCTTTACGCCGCACGGTTCGCGCGCTCGATCTCGTTGCAAGAAGTGGCGCAGCATGCGGTCTACACGGGCTTTCCGTTCCCGCCCGCGCCCTATGCCATCGTCGCCCATGCCGACAGCCTCGAAGCCCTGAGCGACGAACACCGCGAAGCGCTGGATCGTGCGCTGGACGTGCTGGAAGAGGACTCGTTCCAGTTCGACGGCGATGCCGAGGCCGAAGAAGCCGCGCGCGAGGAACTGGCCGAGGACGGCGTCACCTGGTACGACGACTTCTCGGACGAAGATCAGGAAGAGATCCGCGAGGCCGCGGCCGAAACCTGGCTGACCCTGTCCGAAGAGGGTGGCGAGGATGCGGTGCAGTATCGTGACCAGATCATCGAGTTGATCCGCGAATAAGGCAGCCGAGGCCCTGATGGAGCGTCTAGCGACCGGTATCGACCGGGTCATCCTTTGGCTGACCCGGGCCCTTGCGGCGCTGGGGGCGGCCTGCGTTGCCGCGATGGCGACGCTGGTCGCCCTGGCGGTGCTGATGCGTTACGCCGCTGGCGCCCCGTTCGCCTTTACCGAGGAACTGGCGGGTTTGCTGATGGTCAGCGGCATCTTTCTGGGTCTTCCCTATGTCCTGGTCCGGCAAGCCCATATTCGCGTCGGGCTGCTTTACGAGCGCACGGGTGGATGGTTGCGCTGTCTTCTGTGGGTTCTGGGCCAGCTCGTGTTCGTGGCCTTTGCCGCGATCTTTTTCCGCGATGCGCTGGCGGACGCGCGATTCACGCTGATGCTGAACCTGCGCACCGAAGTCGCGCGGATCGACCTGGCGCCCTTTGTCATCGTGATGACGGTCGGCGTTGCGCTGGCCGGACTGGTCGCGGCATGGCAGATGTTGCGCCCGCCCCCCGAAGGGGCCACGCAGCCCGACACGCCCGAGGAGTTCATCGAATGATCTGGCTGGCCATGGGCGGCACGCTACTGGGCACGGTTCTGACCGGTGCGGTGCTGGGGGCAGCACTGGGCCTGACCGGCTTTGTCATCCTGCATTTCTGGTCGGGTGGTGCGACCAGCCTGGGGGTGCAGGCGGTCTGGAACACGTTCAACAGTTTCACCCTGACCGCGATTCCGCTGTTCATCCTGCTGGGCGAACTGCTGGTGGCGTCGGGTCTGGCGCGCGGTGTCTATCGGGCGATGTCGCCGGTTTTTGCCCGGCTGCCCGGCGGCCTTCTGCACACCAATATCGCCGTTTGCGGCCTGTTCGGTGCGGTCAGCGGGTCATCGATGGCGGTGGCGGCGGCGGTGGGTTCCGTTGCGTATCCCGAAATGACGCGGCGCGGGTATGACCGGGCCGCGGTGGTCGGAAGCCTTGCAGGTGGCGGCACGCTGGGCCTGCTGATCCCGCCCAGCCTGAGCCTGCTGATTTATGGTGCGTTCACCGAAACCTCGATCGGCAAGCTGTTTCTGGCGGGCGTCGTGCCGGGTATCCTGGCAGCCCTGATGTTCATGGTCTGGATCGCGTTCATGGCCTGGCGCAACCCGCGTCTGGCCCCCGAACCTTTGCCGGAAATCGGGCTGGGGCGGGCGCTGCTGGGCCTGGTCCGGATCTGGCCGCTGCTGGCGCTGATCGGTGCCGTTCTGGGCAGCCTGTTTGCAGGGCTGGCCACACCCACGGAATCGGCCGGTGTCGGCGTGGCCGCGGCAATCGTGATCGGCTTCTGGATGGGTGATCTGACCATGCGGGGCATCCGCGACGCTTTGATGAACACGCTGAGCACCTTTTGCGTGATCGGCATGGTGTTCATGGGCGCGGTGATCCTGGCCCAATCCATCAGCGTTCTGGGACTGCCGCAGGACTTGCTGCGCCAGATCACCGGACTGGGGATTGGTCCCTTGGGCGTTCTGGTGATCGTGGTTGCGATCTATATCGCATTGGGCACAGTGTTCGACGGCTTGTCGATGATGATCATGACGCTGCCCATCGTCTTTCCGCTGCTGGTGGGGCTGGGCTATGACCCGGTCTGGCTGGGGGTTCTGATCACCCTGCTGATCGAGATCGGCATGCTGACGCCGCCGGTGGGCATGAACATCTTCGTGCTGACCGGCATGACGGGCGGTGAGGTGCGGCTGGGTCAGGCCGCCGTGGCCGCCCTGCCCTACTGGCTGGCGTTGCTGGCCCTGATCGCACTCGTGGTGGCGATTCCGGGGTTGGTCTTGTGGCTGCCGGGATTGGTGATCTTGTGAGGAGGCACGATGAGCGCCCATCTTGATCGCAAGCATGCACAGGCATTGATGCAGGCGGCCGGGCTGGACGCGCTGATCGTGCTGTCGCCCGAGGGGTTTCGCCACGCAACCGGGGCCGCACCCGGCGTCGCCACGATGTGGCGACAGGCGGGCGCGGTTGCTGTGCTGGTGCCCGCCGATGCCGGAAAGGGCGAATGCGCGGTGGTCAGCGACCTGTTCGCGGCCGGATTTCGTCGCGACAGCCACATCGCAGATCTGCGGACCAGCCCGATCTGGGTCGAGGCGGGCGTTGCCGCCGGCCTGGATCCGGATGGCGACGCCGCCGCGCAAATGCAGGCGATCTGGCGGGCCGAAGGGCGCGGCGCCGACTTTCGCCGGCCCGCCACGTTCGATGCGCAGGCGACCTGGCGGCACCTGCACGACGCCCTGGCCGAACGCGGATTGTCGCAGGGGCGCGTCGGCGTCGAAATGGCCGCGATTGCCGCGATTGACTGGTCTGGATTGCAGGCGGCGCTGGCGCCCGCGCAACTGCTGGATGGAACGCGCGTCGCGCGCGAGCTGCGCGCCATCAAGTCGCCCGCGGAGATCGGCTTTCTGCGCCAGGCCGTGACACTGGCCGAGCAAGGGATCGCAGCCGTGCGCGACGCCGTCGCAGCGGATGCGGCGCGCAGCGATCTTGCCGTCGTCTGGCAGCGCGCCATCGCGTCGGGCAAGGGAGACATGGCGCTGACCGGGGACTGGGAATATATCTCGGTCGGACCCGATCCATGGGGCGGCGACGCGCGTGCCCGACCCGGTGATCTGATCAAGGTCGATGTCGGCTGCCTTGTGGCAGGGTACACCTCGGACACCGGGCGCACCTTCGTGCTGGGGCAACCCGCGCCCGTGGCCCGGCAGATCCACGATGCGCTGATGGCGGGGTTCGAGGCCGGTCTGGCCCGTCTGACCCCCGGCACGCCCCTGTCCGAGGTTCACCGCACAACGACCGAGGCGATCCGCGCGCGCGGCTTTTTTGGCTATGCGCGCGGGCATTTCGGCCATGGGCTGGGAACCGGGCCGGGCAGCGAGGAATGGCCCTTCATCTGCGCCGACACCGATGTGTGTGTCACGCCCGGCATGGTTCTGGCCTTCGAATGTCCGTGGTATATCACCGGGCTGGGCGGCTTCATCATCGAGGATCAGATCGAGATCACGGCGGATGGCCCGGTCTCGATGAACCGGTTGCCGCGTGGGCTGATCGCGCTTTGACGCATGATGCCACGGCCACAACGGTCTGGCTGGATGCGCGAATACGTGGCAAACAAGGGTATGGCACTTTTCAAACTCATCGCGCTTGGCGTTCTTTGTATCCTTGTCGTCGGCGTAGCTGTGGGGGCATGGGGGTATCATCGGGACCGCGCGCATGCGCGCGCTGCCCGCACCGCGCTTGCGGGCCTGCGCCAGCCCGATCCGCCGCGTTTCGATGCGTCGATGATCGCGGACCTGCCCGAGATCGCGCAACGCTACTTCACCCGCGCCATCGAACCCGGCACGCCCCTGCACCGGGTCGTATCGCTTGAGATGGAGGGCACGTTCACGCTGAATGGGACGCCGATGCCCATGGCTGCCAGCCAGATTCTGGCGCCCGTGACGCGGGGCTTCGTATGGGAGGCGTCGATCGGACAGGGCTTCATGCGGTTTTCCGGGTCGGACGGCTATGTGGCGCTGGATGGACCGGTCAACAGCTGGACCCGGTTCTGGCTGCACGGGCTGATCCCGCTGGCGCGGGTCGGCGGCACCCCCGACCATGCGCGCGACGCAGCGGCGCGGGCGATGCTGGAAACGATCTGGGTGCCGGCCAGCCTGTTGCCGCAGCACGGGGCGCGATGGGTCCAGACCGGCCCCGACAGCGCCGAGATCCGGTTTGCCGACCTGCCCGATGAGGGACCGATGCAGATCACCCTCGATCCGCAGGGCGATGTCGCAAGCGTGCAGGCCATGCGCTGGAGCGATGCAAACCCCGCGCGGACCTATCGCCTGCAACCCTTCGGCGGTCAGATGTTGGAATCACGCCAGATCGCGGGCTTTCGCATTCCAGTCCGGGTCGTGCTGGGCAATCATTTCGGCACGGACGACTACGCGCCTTTCTTCGAGGCGACGGTCACGTCCGCGACCTACTGAGAGCCGGCGATCAGGAGACAGCGGCGTGCCGAAACGCCGGGGGCAGATGCGCGACCAGATGGTCGAACACCAGCCGCACCCGCGCCTGGTTGCGCATGTCGGAATGCAGGGCCAGCCAGCAGTCCATCGAAACTGAAACGCGATCTTGCAGCACCGGGCGCAGCGCCGGCATGCGCGCGGCAATCCCCGCCTGCATGGCGCCGATCCCCATGCCGGCGCGGATTGCGTTGATCTGCGCGCTTTCGCGGTCGGTGCGAAACCGGATCATGCCCTGTTCCAGCCCGGCGGACCCCAGCGCCGCCAAGGCCGCCGTATCGCGGTCCGGACCGATCAGGACATGCGTATCAAGCGCGGCCAGCGTCGTAGGTGTGCCATGGCGTTGCAGGTAATCCTCATGCGCGAAAAGACCGACGGGAACGTCAGCGATCTTGCGCGCCGTCAGCCCGGACTGCACGGGCCGGACCATCCGCACGGCCAGATCGGCCTCGCGCCCTAGCAGGTCGTCGTTGCGGTTTGACAGGACCAGTTCCACCACCAGCCCCGGATGCGCGTCCAGCAGCGGCGTCAGGACGGCGGGCAGCACTTCGGTGCCCACGACCTCGCTGGCGGTCAGCCGAACGGTGCCGCGCATTGCGTCCGCCGGGGCCGACACCGTGCGCGCCAGCGCCGCGGCCGAAGCCGCCATGGTACGCGCTTCGGGCAGAAGCTGCTGGCCCAGCGCGCTTAACGCCATGCCCTGCGGCGAACGCAGAAACAGGGTGGCGCCTACCGCCTCTTCCAGCAGATCGATATGCCTGCCGACAGTCGGTTGGGTCAGGCGTAAGGCCCGCGCCGCCCCAGACAGGCTTTGATGTTCGGCCACAGCGATGAAACTGCGCCAGTGGTCCCATTGGATGAGAGATATGTTCATGCATTATTCTATAGCTGATATGCACTGTTAGGCAATTTGCAAATGTCGGCGCGGGCCGTATCCCCTGATGATCATTGCAAAGAGGAGACAGCGACATGATTATATTCCTTGCCATCGCGACGATCGCGGCCGGGGCGATCGCAATCGCCCTTGCCACCGCCCCGCGCGACGGGTTCGAAACCCAGATCTTCATTGCGGCCCCGCCCCGCGAGGTCTGGAAACACCTCTCCGATCCCCGAGCGATCCCGTTGTGGAACCCGTCGATGCGCCATGTCGAAGGCCGGTTCGCCAAGGGCGCGCGCCTGCGCCTGACGATGGAAAGCCCCTCTGGCGGAACGATCACCTTCAGGCCGCGCGTGTTGGTGGCCGAATCGGGGCAAGAGCTCCGCTGGCTGGGGCGACTTGGCCTGCCGCGCCTGTTCGACGGCGAGCACTATTTTCGTCTCATCCCCGAAGCTGGCGGAACCCGCCTGATCCACGGCGAGCGGTTTCAAGGTGTCCTGCTATGGGCCATGTCCGTGGCGCAGTTCCGACCGATCTTTGAAGCGGCGAACCAAGGGTTGAAGCGCCGGGTCGAGGCGGCAGCGATTGATGCGTCGCGGCCTTCATGCCAGAAGCACGGTGCAAGCGCCGAGGATCATCATGCAAAGCCCGCTTCCCGCCCCTGACTTCGAAACTTTCCGGCAACGGTTGGCGCAGGGTCTGACCGCGCCCGATGCGACCGCATCACAGGCCGCGCGCGATCGTCAGGCCAATCTGACGAAGCCCCCGGGAAGTCTGGGCGTGCTCGAGGATCTGGCCGTGTTCATGGCCGGATGGCAAGGCCGGGCCAGACCCCGGATCGCGCGCGCGCAGGCCGTTGTATTCGCTGGAAACCACGGTGTTTGCGCGCGTGGGGTCAACCCCTATCCGCAAGCCGTCACGGCGCAGATGGTGGCCAACTTCAATTCCGGCGGCGCCGCCATCAACCAGTTGTGTCGGGTTACGGGCGCGGCCCTGTCGGTCGTCCCCCTGGACCTGGACCGGCCGACCGGCGATTTCACCGCCGGGCCGGCCATGACCGAGACCGAGGTGCTGGCGGCAATGGCGCAGGGCGCGGCGGCCGTGGACCCGCAAGCCGATATCGTGTTGCTGGGGGAAATGGGCATCGGCAATTCCACCGTGGCGGCGGCGCTGGCGCTGGCGCTCTTTGGCGGCCGGGCCGAGGATTGGGTCGGGCCGGGAACCGGCGCCGATGCGACGGGCGTTGCGCTGAAGGCGCGGGTGATCAACGAGGGGATGGCGCGGCACCGGCCCGATCCCGGCGACGGCCTTGGGCTGTTGCGCGCGTTCGGCGGCCGGGAACAGGCGGCGATATGCGGGGCGATCCTGGCGGCGCGGCGCGCGCGGGTGCCGGTGATCCTGGACGGGTTCATCTGCACAGCCGCAGCCGCGGTGCTGCATCCGATCGCGGGCGCGCTGGATCATTGTATTGCGGGCCATTGTGGCAGCGAACCCGGACACCGGCGCCTGCTGGAGGCGCTCGCGCTTCGGCCGGTTCTTTCACTGGACATGCGGCTGGGCGAAGGGTCGGGCGCGGCTGTGGCGCTGGGCGTTCTGCGCGCAGCGCTTGCGGTGCATGACGGCATGGCCACGTTTGCCGAGGCCGGTGTTTCCGGGGGCACGTCAGCCGGGCATTGACAAAGCGGCGGCGCTGCCCACTTGTCGGACAGATCCGACGGGAAGAACCGATGCGACCTGCGCCCCTGTTTGCCGTTCTAGCCCTGGTGTTGCTGGGCGTTCTGTCGCAACCCGCGCCGGGCGATCTGTCATCCGATCGCCCTGGCCTTGGCGTGATCGAGGCTTTGGCCGACACGCCACCGCGCAAGGACGAACGCGCCTCGCCCGGCGATCAGAACGATCCCGCGCCGGATCTGCCTGCGCATTCGCGTGAGCAACGTGATGCGGGCCGCAGATTGGCCTTGCGGCATCCGAACCCAGGCCGGTTACGGCCCGCATGGCGCATTGCCGCATTCGCGCGCGCGCCCCCGAACCGGGACGTTTGAGCCGCTTTCCGCGTTCAACATTCCGATTTCGGAGGTTCTGCCATGCGCAGCCATCTGAACATGTGGCTGATGCTGGCAGCTATCGTGGCATTCATGGCCTATGCCATCGTCACGATGCTGCTGGCACCCGTCTGATCCCTTTTTGGCCGGCAAGGCGGCAGGTCATGCACCTGCCGCGGGCCCGGTCAGTCGACAAAGGCGCGCTCGACGACGAAATCGCCCGGCGCGCTGTTCGACCCTTCGTTCATGCCCGCCGCCTCGCACAGGGCGCGGCAATCGTGCAGCATGGCCATCGAGCCGCAGATCATCACGCGATCATCGGCGGGGCCAAGCGTGGGCACACCCAGATCGGCCGACACCTTGCCGGATGTCAGGGCCTTGGTGATCCGCATCTGCCGGGGGTGTGCCTCGCGGGTGACGCAGGTGTAGTGGTGCAAACGCCCCTGCGCAAATTCGCCCACAAGCGGATCTTCAAGCGTCTGTTTGACCAGATCTTCGCCATAGGCCAATTCGGCCACGGTCCGACAGCCGTGCATCAAGATGACCTGTTCGAACTTCTCATAGGTTTCAGGATCGCGGATCAGCGACGCGAAAGGGGCGATCCCGGTTCCCGTTGACAACATGTAAAGCCGCTTGCCCGGCAATAACGCATCCAGAACCAGCGTTCCCGTCGGCTTCTTGCGCATCACGATCGTGTCGCCGATCTTGATCTTCTGCAAATGCTCGGTCAGCGGCCCATCCGGCACCTTGATGGAATAGAATTCCAGTTCCTCGTCCCACGAGGGCGAGGCAATGGAATAGGCCCGGAAAACCGGACGTTCGGCGTTGGGAAGTCCGATCATCACGAACTCGCCCGAGCGAAAGCGAAAGCTGGCCGGACGGGTCATGCGAAACCGGAAAAGCTCATCTGTGTAGTGCTGCACCTCGGTCACGGTTTCGGCAAAGGTATTGGCCGGAATCGGAAACGGGGCAGTCGAAACGGAATCAAGCGACATGGCGAACCTCGGAATATGGATTTTCTGGTCGGCTCGATACCAGAATTTTGTTTGTATACCAACAATAAATTTTCTCCTTTGCGCCCACGCATCCGCCTGCCCAGGCCGCTCTGGCGGGGCGGTATTGCCGGAAATGACAGAATATCAGGGAATTATGGGCAGAATTTCATCCTTCTGACCCGATGCGGGGGCGCGATCCGGCGAGTGACGAAAAAAATCTTGTGCGAACAAGGATGCTCTGCCAGAGTAAAAGTAACTTGTGTGCAACCAAGTTTTGCGCGGCGCGAACAATCCAGCGGATAGCCAGACCATGCCAGCATTCCTTCGCCCCCGATCCATTCCCGAGGCCCTTGCCGCGCTCGCGCAGGCGCCCGATCTGCGCATCGTGGCGGGCGGCACCGATGTCTACCCGTCCCTGGGCGACGCGGTCGGGCGCGCGCCGCTGTTGGATATCACGGGAATCGCGGCCATGCGCGGTGTCGAACTGGGCGCGGACGGCCTGCGCATCGGCGCGCTGGCGACCTGGTCGGATGTGCAGCGCGCCGACTTGCCGCCGGCCTATGCCGCGCTGCAACTCGCCGGGCGCGAGGTTGGATCGCCGCAGATCCAGAACGCCGGAACAGTCGCTGGAAACATCTGCAACGCGTCGCCGGCGGCCGATGGCACAGCCGCCCTGATGGCGCTGGACGCCGAGGTCGAACTGGCCGGGCCGGACGGCACGCGCCGCGTCGCGCTGTCGCAATTCGTGACCGGTGTGCGCAAGGTGGCGCTGAATCCGGGCGAATTCGTGGTTGCGGTGCACGTGCCACGCGCGTCGGGCCGCTCAAGTTTCCTGAAGCTGGGTGCGCGGCGCTATCTGGTGATTTCAATTACCATGGTCGCGGCATTGATCGAGCGGGCGCAGGACGGCACCATTGCCCGCGCCGCGATCGCGGTCGGATCGTGTTCGCCGGTCGCGCAGCGGCTGGGCGAGCTGGAGGCGCGCCTTGTGGGGTTGCCCGCCAGAGATATCGGGAATGCCATGCGCGCCGAGGATTTCGCCCAGCTTGCGCCGATCAGCGACGTGCGCGCCGATGCCGATTACCGCATGAATGCCGTGCCGGTGCTGGTGCGCCGCTGTCTGGAACGCTGTCTGGAGAACTGATATGCGCGATGCCGCCCAGCCGCTGCCCGAAGATCAGGGGGGCGCGGACATGACCTTGACGCTGAGGCTGAATGGCGAAACCCGCCAAGCCAGCGTGGCGCCGCACCTGCGATTGAGCGCGGCGCTGCGTGGCGCGTTCGGTTGCGAAGGCGTCAAGGTCGGTTGCGATGCCGGGGATTGCGGGGCTTGCACCGTCCTGGTCGATGATGCGCCGGTTTGTGCCTGCATGATGCCGGCCGCCCAGGCAGAGGGCCGCGTGGTGGAAACGGTCGAGGCTTTGGCCGAGGGGGTGGGAACCCCCGGCCGTTTGCAACGGGCGTTTTTGCGCCACGGCGCCGCGCAATGCGGCATTTGCACGCCCGGCATGCTGATCTCGGCCGAGGCGCTGCTGCGCCGCAACCCGCAGCCGACGGAATCCGAAGTCGAAGAGGCGATATCGGGCGTTTTGTGCCGCTGCACCGGCTATGCCAAGATCGTTCGCGCCATCGTCGATTGCGGCGAGGCATCCGCCCCGCCGCCCGACGGCGCGGTCGGTGCCCGGATCGAGCGGCTGGACGGGCTGCCGAAGGTGCTGGGCACGGATCGGTTCGGCGCCGACGACTGGCCGGCCGATACCCTGTTGGTGCGCCTGATTCGCAGCCCGCACCATCACGCGCGTTTCACGCTGGGCGATCTGGAAGCCTATCGCAGCAAGCACCCGGAACTGCGCGCCATCCTGACCGCGGCTGACATTCCTGGCCGGAACCTGCATGGCGTGATCGCGCCGCTGGCCGATCAGCCCGTCTTTGCCGAGGATGTCGTGCGCTTCAAGGGCGAGGCGGTGGCCGCCGTCGTCGGTCCGCGGCCGGTGGTCGAGGCGCTGGATCTGTCCGGTTTCCCGGTGGAATGGCATGAATGCGACGCGGCACTGGATATCGACGCCGCGCTGGACGAGGGCGCGCCGCAACTGCATGAGAACCGCGCCGGCAACGTGCTGGTCGAGGGGTTCGTGCGGCGCGGGGCGCCCGAAGACGCGCTCAAGGACGCGGCGGCGGTTGTCGAGGGCCGATTTTCCAGCGGTTTCGTCGAGCATGCCTATATCGAGCCCGAGGCCGGGTTCGCACACCGCGTCGGCGACCGGCTTGAGGTTTTCGCCTGCACCCAGGCCCCGCATATGGATCGCGACGACATGGCCCTGATCATGGGCCTGCCGGTCGATGCGATCCGCATTCTGCCCTCATCGGTCGGTGGCGGCTTCGGATCGAAGCTCGATCTGTCGGTGCAGCCCTATATCGGGCTGGCGGCATGGGTGACAGGTCAGCCCTGCGGCATGGTCTATACGCGCACCGAATCGATGCAATCCACGACCAAGCGCCATCCGTCACGGATCACGGCACGCATCGGCGCCGATGCCGATGGCACGCTGATCGGGATGGAGTTTCTGGGTCATTTCAACACCGGGGCCTATGCCTCGTGGGGGCCGACGGTGGCCAACCGCGTGCCGGTTCACGCATCTGGCCCCTATGCACTGGCGCATTATCAGGCGCGATCGGTTGCGGTGCATACCCATTGCGCGCCCTCGGGCGCGTTCCGCGGGTTCGGTGTTCCGCAAAGTGCCGTCGCGCAGGAATGCCTGTTCGACGAACTGGCCGACGCGCTGGGCATGGACCGGCTGGATTTCCGTACCCGCAACGCGCTGGTGTCGGGCCAGGCCACGGTCACGGGGCAGGTCTTTTCACAAGGCGTGGGCATCCGGTCCTGTCTTGAAGCCCTGCGCGAGGACTGGGTTGCGCGCCGGGCCGAAGCTGCGGCCTTCAACGCCGAACAGCAGCGCATCGGCGGCCCCTTGCGCCGCGGGGTCGGGGTGGCCGGCATGTGGTATGGGTGTGGCAACACCTCGTTGCCCAATCCATCGACGATCCGCGTGGGGCTGAAAGCCGATGGCACCCTGGTTCTGCATCAGGGGGCGGTGGATATCGGACAGGGGTCCAACACCGTCATCACCCAGATCTGCGCCGAGGCACTGGGATTGCCGGTTTCGGCCTTCACGCTGGTCGGTGCCGATACCGATGTGACGCCGGATGCAGGCAAGACATCGGCCTCGCGCCAGACCTTCGTATCGGGCGCGGCGTCGATGCGGGCGGGCGCGGCGCTGCGTGCGCTTATCCTGCGGCGCCTGAACGCGGGTGACGATGCGCAGTTGCGGCTTGACGGCGGCGTGATCTCGGCGGGTTCCGCGACGCTGGATCTGTCGGCCCTGTCCGAGGAGGCCAATGCCCTGGGCTATGTCCTGATGGCCGAGGAAACCTATGATCCGCCCACGAGCCCGCTGGATGAGAACGGCCAAGGCGAACCCTATGCCGCCTATGGCTGGGGCGCGCATCTGGCCGATGTCGAGATCGATATCGAACTGGGCCTGATCCGTGTGCGCGATCTGGTTTGCGCCCATGATGTCGGTCGCGCGATCAACCCCACCTTGCTGGAAGGCCAGATCGAGGGCGGCTCGACCCAGGGCCTGGGCTTTGCCCTGATGGAAGAATTCATCCCCGGCCGCACGGAAAACCTGCACGATTACCTGATCCCCACCTCGGGCGATGTGCCGCGCGTGCGCTCGATCCTGATCGAGGATCCCGATGCCCACGGCCCGTTCGGGGCCAAGGGAATCGGCGAACAGGTTTTGATTCCAACTGCGCCGGCGGTGCTGAACGCGGTGCGCGATGCCACGGGCGCGCGCCTGCGCGATCTGCCCGCCACGCCCGACAAGGTGTTGCGCGCCATCAAGGAAGCGAAGAGCTGACACCATGACCGATGAAACCGCCACCACGATGCCACCCGCAACGCCGCGCCCGCGGCGCGAGAAGCCCGCCAAGATCCGCTGCGATGCCTGCCCGGTGCTGTGCTATATCGCCGAAGGCCGGGCCGGCGCCTGCGACCGATACGCCAATGTCGAGGGCGTTTTGACCCGCGTCGATCCGTTGGTGATCCTGGATCGCACGGTGCAATCGGGCGGCGAGCTTGTCAGTTTTCTGGACAAGGAACGCGAATGGGAAGGCGATATCGTCCAGCCCCCCGCGCGTTTCGTCACCGCCGTTGGTGCGGGCACCACTTATCCCGATTACAAGCCCGCGCCCTTCATCGTCTCCAGCCAGATGGACGGTGTCGATATGGTGACGGTGGTGACGGAAGGGATCTTTTCCTATTGCGGGGTCAAGCTCAAGATCGACACCGACCGGCACCTCGGCAACGAGACCGCGACCGTGCGGTATCGCGGCGAACCCGTGGGCCATGTCACCACCGGCGAATACGGCAGCCAGATGATGAGCCTTGGCGGCGTGCATCATCTGACCGGCGGATCGAAAAAGGAAGGCCGCGCAACCTGCGACGCGCTGCTGAACCTGTGCAATCGCCAGCCGGTCGAACTGACCATCGACGACGGGGTCAGCATCGTGGTCGAGGCCGGCAAGGCGCCGGTGATCGACGGCCAGCGCGAGGAACGCATGCGCGTTGGCTGCGGCTCGGCCGCGATCGGCATGTTCGCGCAGCAATGGTTCCGCCATGTCGATGAGGTCGTCGTGGTCGACGATCACATTACCGGCGTGCTGTCCGAACATCAGGCCGGCAAGCTGCTGGACGTTCCGCCGACCGGCATCAAGATCAAGGGACACAAAAGCACGCCGGGCCGCTATTTCCGCGTGGCCGAACCCGGCCAGGGCTGGGGCGGCACGAATATCGAGGACCCCCTGACCATCATCGACCGGTTCGACACCAAGGTCGCTTGGCCGGGGCTGAAGATGTTGATGGTGTCCACCACCGGTGATCATTCTGCCTATTTCGTTCTCGACGATGACCTGAACCCGGTGCCGACCGAAATGCCCGAAGCGGTGCGCGACTCGGTGCTCAGGGTGCAGGAAAACTGCGAACCCGCGCTTTGCTCGGTCGTCTTTATCGGCGGCGCGGGCGGATCGTTGCGCGCGGGCGTGACCGAGAATCCGGTCAAGCTGACGCGATCGGTGCGCGACATGCTGACCTATGTCACCTCGGGCGGCGCGGCGGTCTATATCTGGCCCGGCGGCGGCATCACCTATATGGTCGATGTCACGCAGATGCCCGAAAATTCGTTCGGCTATGTGCCCACGCCCGCGCTGGTCGCGCCCATCGAATTCACCATGCGGCTGGGCGATTACGAGGCGCTGGGCGGGCACATGGCCTCGATCCGGCCGCTTGAGGAACTTGGTGGGCTCGGCCATCGCACGACCCGTGAGGCCGAGCAGGGGCATTGGCCGGTTCTACCGCATCACTTCAGCTGGAACCGCAAGACGTGAGCGCGGGGCCCCACCATCGCCTGCTGCCTGACGGGCACAGGCTGCATCTGGGTCACGGCCCGATCGACCTGATCATTCAGGCCGACGGGCCGGCGGATGCGGTGGCGATGGCCTATCGGCATGCCGTCGCGCGCTTTGACGGATTGCTTGAGGAACTGGTGTCGGAACTGGCGCTGTTGCGTCAGCCGGTGCGCGGTTCGGAATGCCCTGTCCATGGGCCGATTGCGCGGCGCATGTGGCAAGCGGCCAGCCGCTTTCAGCCTGCATTCGTCACGCCCATGGCCAGCGTTGCCGGCGCGGTTGCCGAGGCGGTTCTGGCGGCGCTGGTGCAGGTGCCGGGGCTGGAACGGGCCTCGGTCAATAATGGCGGCGACATCGCGCTTTATCTTGCGCCCGGCGCGCGGGCCTGGCGGTTGGGCGTGGTGGTTGATCCGCACGATCCGGCATCCCCCGGCGCATTGCAGATCGAGGCTGATGACCCGGCCCGAGGCGTGGCCACCAGCGGCGCAAAAGGGCGCAGCCATTCGCTGGGAATTGCCGACAGCGTGACGGTCATTGCCGCCGATGCGCCAACCGCCGATGTTGCCGCGACCTTGCTGGCGAATGCGGTCGATCTGCCCGACCATCCGGCGATCGAACGCGAACCGGCAGAGGCGCTTTCGCCCGATAGCGATCTTGGCAATTGCCCGGTTACCGTGCATGTCGGCGCGCTGAACGATGACGCGGTTGCCACCGCGCTGAATGCGGGCGAAAGTGCCGCCGAGGCCATGCTTGCCGCGGACCGTATCCTGGGGGCTGTTCTGGTCCTGCGTGGCATGGTGCGGCTGGTGGGTGCGGTGCCCCTTATGAAACCATCTGAAAATACGAACGGAAAGTTGCTCCATGTCTGATGTCAAGCTTCGCAAGCAGGCGATCTTCAGCGAAGAAATCTTTCACGAGGGCGGTCCGGCGCCGTCCGTGCCCCTGCGCCGCGTGGCCATGGTCAGCGTGATCGAGAACCCGTTTGCAGGCCGGTATGAGCCTGACATCCAGGGGTTCATGAAAACCCTTGAACCGCTTGGCCTGTCCATGGCGAAACGCATGATTGCCGAGCTGGGTGGCGACCCATCGGTGGTCGAAGGATACGGCAAGGGCGCGATCGTCGGCGCGGCGGGCGAGCTGGAGCACGGCGCGCTGTGGCATGTGCCGGGCGGGTATGCGATGCGCGAGACCCTGGGCGATGCCAAGGCAATCGTGCCGTCCACGAAAAAGGTTGGCGGTGTCGGAACACGACTGGATGTGCCGGTCACGCATGTGAACGCCTCCTATGTGCGCAGCCATTTCGACGCCATGGAGGTGGGGCTGAACGATGCGCCCCGTGCCAATGAGATCGCGCTGATCCTGGTCATGACGACCGGGGCACGTATCCATGCCCGCGTCGGCGGGCTGGACAAAAAGGATATCGTGGGCAACGACGGTCTGCGATAAGAGCGGGCAACCCTGCGGAAGCCCGGACTGGCCCGGCAAAACGGGCAAAGTTCAACAAGGAGACGAGGAATGAACCTGAAGACTGTGTTGGCCGTGGTGGCAGGGGTCGGATTCGCGATTCCGGTTGCCGCGCAAGAGCGCGAATTCCGGCTGGGGCTGATCACGCCGCCGGTCCATGTCTGGAACCAGGAGGTGGAGGCGCTCAACGAAACCCTGCAAGAGGAATCAGACGGGCGCTTTTCGATCGCGGCGTTCCCGTCGGGGCAGTTGGGCAACGAGGCGACGATGTTGCAGCAGTTGCAGACCGGCGCGCTGGACATGGCCTGGCTGACCACCGCCGAAGTCACCACCCGCGTGCCCGACATGGCCGCGCTGCATGCGCCGTTCCTTGTCGACAACATCGCCGATGCCGCGCGTGTGCTGCGTTCGGAACCCGCGCGCGAGATTCTGGACGGCCTGCCGCGCGCCACCGGAACGGTGGGCGTGTGCTATGCCATGACCGGCATGCGCCAGCTGATGACGCGCGAGCCGGTCGAATCGGCCGACGATCTCGACGGGATGCGCTTTCGCATCACGCCTGCCCCCGCGATCCGGACCTTCTTTGAAATGTTCGGGGCGGCGCCTGCACCGATGCCCCTGACCCAGGTCTATGACGCCCTGGCCAACGGCCAGATCGACGCCATCGACATGGATTTCGAGTCGATCATCAACTTCCGTTACTATGAACACGCCCCCAACATGATGGTGACGAACCACCATATGTTCGGCATGGTGGCGCTGGTTTCGGCGCGCGTCTGGGCCGATCTGAGCGAGGAGGACCGCACCATGATCGGCGACGCGATCCAGACGCATTGCGACCGCACCATCGACCGTTTCGTCGAGGAAGAGGACGGCAAGCTGGAACGCCTGCGCGAGGAAGACGATATCGAGATCACCGATGATGTCGGACCCGAGTTCTTTGGCGATATCGTCGAACGCTGGGATGCCGAATGGGCCGAGCAGACCCCCTATGTCGCGCGTCTGCGCGAACTGGTCGCCGAGTTCTGAGGCGCTGATACGCGTGGCACGGCCTGCCCGTGCCACGCCCTTTTCGAAACCCACGATTCCCCGCCGGGCGGAGGATAGGATGCCCCTTATCAGATTGTTGCGCCGTCTGTCGGACGCGCTGGCAGTTTTGGAGCGGTTCATTCTGAGCGTGCTGATCGCCCTTTTGGCGGTTTTCGTCCTGATGAATGTCAGCTTTCGCCTTTTCGACATCACCCTGGCCTGGGCCGACGAACTCGCGATCCTGGCGATGACTCTGTCGGGTTTCATCGGCGCCTCGTTGATGTTGCGGGCCCGCACGGACCCGGCGGTTCTGCTGCTGCATGAGGTGTCATCGCCCGGCGTTGTGCGGGTGTTGCGCATGATCATCTCGGCCTTGGCCACGGGATTCGGCATGGTTCTGCTCTGGCTGTGCTGGCGCTGGTTCAACCTGCCGGGGCTGGCCGATGCCGGTTTCGATGTCGGCGAATTCGAGATGAGCACCTTCAACTATCTCTATACCGAACAGACGCCGGTGCTGGGCTGGCCGTATTTCTGGTTCTTCCTGATCATGCCGTGGTTTGCAGTGACGCTGACGGTGCATGCCCTGACCAATCTGGTCGAGGATCTGGGCCTGATCGAGCCGCGCCCGATGGCGCAGGAATTTGCCAAGAGCGAGGGATGAGCCGATGACGACACTTGCCTTCCTTCTCTTGCTGGTCGTCGGCCTGCCGATCGGGTTGATCCTCTGTGTCGCCGCGCTGGTTTTCATTTTCGAGACCAACAACCCGTTGCTGCTGGACAGCTATCCGCTGAAACTGTTCTCGTCGCTCGACAATTTCGGCCTTCTGGCGATCCCGCTGTTCATTCTGATCGGCGAATTGATGAACGGGGCCGGGATCACCACGCGCCTGGTGCGCCTGGCGGCGGCATTTGTCGGGGCGCTCAAGGGCGGGCTGGCGTATATCAACCTGCTGGCCAACATGATGGTGGCCTCGATCCTGGGCTCGGCCACGGCGCAGATCGCGATGATGAGCCAGGTGATGGTGCCGGAAATGCAGCGTGCAGGCTATGACCGGGGCTATGCGGCCGGCCTGACCGCCTTTGGCGGGCTGCTGGGACCGATCATCCCGCCCTCGATCGTGTTCGTGGTCTATGCGGTTCTGGCGCAGGTGGCCGTGCGGGACATGCTGATCGCAGGCATTCTGCCGGGAATCTTGCTGACCAGCCTTTTCGTTCTGACCGTTGCCGCGCTCGGCTGGCGCTACAACTATCCGCGCGGCGAAAGCCTGAGTTGGGCCGCAAGGTTCGCAGCGCTTCGCGATGCCCTGCCGATGCTGAGCATCCCCGTGGTGATCATCGGCACGATCATCGGTGGTTTCGGCTCGCCAACCGAGGCGGCGGCGATCGGCGCCGTGGTCGCCATGCTGATTGGCATGTTCTATACCCGCACGCTCACGCTGCGCGACTTTCCGATGATCCTGTTGCGCACCGGGCTGAACAGCGCGCTGGTGCTGTTTCTGGTGGCGGCGGCGGGCGTATTTTCCTGGGTTCTGATCTTCGGTCAGGTGCCGCAGACGGCGGCCGCCTGGATCGAGTCGGTGGCAACGACGCCCACCACCTTCATGTTGCTGGTGCTGGTCTTGCTGTTGCTGGTGGGTACGGTGATCGACGGCATTCCGGGGCTGATCATGGTCGTGCCGATCCTGCTGCCGATCGCGACCGAGGTGTATGGCATTGACCCGCTGCATTTCGGTGTCGTGGTGTCGGTGAACCTGATCCTGGGCCTGTTGTCGCCCCCGGTGGGAATCGGTCTCTATGTCGCGGCGTCGATCAGCAAGGTCAGCGCGATGCGTGTCTTCTGGGTCGCGATCCCGTTCTTCATCGTGGCCTGTATTGCCCTGGTGATCCTGGCGCTGGTGCCCTGGTTGAGCCTTGCACTGATCGGTGACTGACCCTTGCGTCCACCCGGCAGGGCCGGGTTCGGCCCTGCGACCCTGATGGGAATACCTGATCGGAGATGACCGAACGGCACATTGGGCCGCCGTGGTGTCAACCGATCTTTCGCAGCAGTCGAACCAATGTTGCCTGTTCGCTGCGCGTCAGTGGCGCCAGCGTCAGGCGCGTGATCTCCTGCGCCAGGGGCAGAACGCGATTGGTCACGCGCTCGCCTTCCGGGGTCAGGTGGACAAGATGCATCCGGTTGTCGTCAGGCGAGGGTTTCTTGTCGATCAGGCCGCGTTGGTGCAACCGTTTCACCACGCCGTTGATGGTCGAATTATCCATCGCCGTCTGCCGCCCCAACGAGTTCTGCGAACAGGGGCCGACCTCGACGAGTTTCGACAGGGTGGCGAATTGCTGGGCCGTCAAGCCCTCGGACATATGGGCGGAAAAGATGCTGAGATGTCTTTGCTGCGCCTTTCGCAGCAGGAAGCCGACCTGGCTGTCCAGTACATAACGCCGCCGCCCGCGGCGGGCGGGCGGCGTGTCGATCGGGTCGGTATCGTCAGGGCTATCCAACCGCAGCTCCGTGCTTTAACGCAGGCCATCCTTACCGACGATCTCGGTGGTTGTCAGCCCGCCAACGCGCGGAAGGGGGCGGCCACTGTCGGTCACCGCGACGGCAACCATGATCTCGTTCGCGCGTGGCGCATCATTCAGCCGGACCTCGATGCCGTCGAAATGACTGCGCACATAGGCCGCGTCCTTGTGGCCCAGCGGCACGTCCAGCGGCTGTCCCGGCCCGCCCATCTTCTTGGACGACGGCACGAGCGCGGCGCCGCTTCCGACGGCGGCGCGCAGCGGTGCGCCCAGCTTCGGGTGCAAGATCGCGGCCGCATGTTCAAGCTCGCCGTTCTCACCCACCATGGCGGCCTTGCCATAGCTTTCGGCCTGCTCGGGTGCGATGCCCAGGGCTTCGACGCATTTGCGGCCCAGCAGGTCGCCCATCTCGGCCCCGATCTGCATCAAGGCATCGAGGTCGTCCTCAAAGCGACCCGCCAGCGGGTTCTCGATGACGGCAACGGCGGCCGCGCGACGGGTGGCGGGGGTGATTTCCTTGCCCATTTCCCTGTGGGTTTCGTCAAGGAACACGGCGATCTTTCGGATTTTTGCTTGCATCTCGGTCCTCCTCAGCTGCGGGGCACACGCGCCGATGGCGGGGTCGAGCGCGACCGACCGGTGCGTATCTTGCCGTCGATCATCACCGCGGCGATGCCGGGGATGTTGCCCATGGCCATCGCCTCCAGCATCGTCTTGCCGGTCGAGCCCTCGGGCCGATCCGCAAAGACGATATCGGCCGGGCGGCCGGCCTCCAGCAGGCCCTGGTCGAGCTTGCGCTTGCGCGCGACATTCCCGGTGGCGCAGCACACTGCCTGCTCGGCCGGCAGGTCGCCGAAACTGGCCATCAGGGTAATCATGCGCAACATGCCGTTGGGCTGCACGCCCGACCCGGCCGGTGCGTCAGTCCCCAGCAGGAAATCGGCAAGGCGACCGGCATCGGCGGCAGCCTGCATTGCCAGGACAGCGGATTTTTCGTTGCCGTTGTGAACAGCCTCCAGCGCGCCGGTTGCCCCTTTGCAAAGCGCGCGCACATCGTCATGCGGAATCGAGGTGGGGCCGCCATTGATATGGCTCACCACGTCCGGCTGCGCCTCAAGCACGTCTTCGGCGGTAACCAGGTGCGACCCGGCGATCGATGGCCCGCCGGTGTGCATGATCGTCTCGATGCCCAGCTCGCGGCACCAGCCGGTGACGCGCTTGGCGTCGGCGCCCTTGGCGACCGTCCCCAGACCGATCTCGCCGATCCGGTGAATTCCGGCCTCCTTGAGACCGGCATAAAAGTCGCGCTCGAAACCCAGTTCGGGCACGGGCGCCCCGGCGATCACCTTGGCACCGACCGGGCGGAAATTGGCGAAACACCGCTGCGCGACCATGGCCAGCGCCTTGACCCCTTCGGCATCCTTGGGCCGTCCGGGCAGATGCACTTCGCCTGCGGACAGAAAGCTGGTCACCGCGCCGTTCACGTTCATTTCGACCCAGCCGATCTGGTTCTGGCGCGGCGTCCAGTCACCGAATACCGGATGCGCGTGGCTGTCGATCAGCCCCGGCATCACCGCGCAACCCTGTGCGTCGATCTCGCTGTCGGCGGCCTCGGCCGAAAAGCCGGCAATCACGCCATCCTCGATCAGCAGGCAATCGGCATCCATGATGGGCTGATTCAGATCACCGGTCAGCAACAGCCCGATGTTGCGGATCAAGAGCCGGCCCTTTGCTGGTGTGTCCTTTGCTTCAGCAGCCATGTCGCGCCCTCCTGTCTTGTTCGTATGGAAACAGTATCAGCCGCCCGGCCGATGCTGCAAGTTGTAACTTATCGCGCCCGCCAGCGGCGCCAGGCGAGGACGGCCAGCGGGGCCAGAACGGCGGCCAGAGAAGCGGCGATCAGGGCAAGTGAAATCGGCCGTTCGATGAACACCCCCCACGATCCCCGCGACAGGATCAGCGAGCGGCGAAGGTTCTCTTCCAGGATCGGCCCCATGATCAGGCCAAAGACCAGTGGCGCCGGCGGCAGACGCAGCAAAAGCATCAGATACCCGACCACGCCGAAGAACAGCATGATGTAGACATCGATCAGGTTGTTGCGGATGGCATAGGCCCCGACGACGCACAACAGCGCAATTGTGCAGAACAGCAGCACGCGCGGCACCCGCATGATCTGCGCGACCACGCGCATGAACCCGAAGCCGATAACCAGTGTCAGGATGACCGCCAGAAACACCGCCACATAGACACCGGCCACGAAGCCCGGATTGTTGGCGAACAACATCGGTCCGGGACGCAACCCGTGGATCAAGAGCGCGCCCATCAGCACCGCCGTGATGGGGTCGCCGGGAATGCCCAGCGTCATCATTGGCACCAGCGAACCCCCGACCGAGGCGCTGTTGGCCGATTCCGGCCCGGCGATCCCGGCGGGTTCGCCCGTGCCAAAAGTCTCGGGGGTGCGTGACAGGCGCTTTTCCTGGGCATAGGTCAGCGCCACCGCGATGGCCGAACCGGCCGCGGGAATGGCGCCGACGAAAGTGCCGATGACGCCGCCGCGCAACATGGGCTTCCACAGGCGTGCGACCGCGCCAAAGGGGGGCAGCAATCGTCCGATGGGTGGCACGCGCGGCAACCCCTCGCGACCAGCGGCGAGGTTGCGAAGCACTTCGGCCAGGCCAAAGATGCCCACTGTGACTGGCACCAGTTCGATCCCGGCCTGCAAGGCGCGGCTGTCGAAATCGAACCGTCCGATGTCGGTCAGGCGGTCAAAGCCGACCATACCCAGCAAGACCCCGATCGCGGCCACCAGAATGCCACGAAAAGTGGACCCGCCCGAAGCAAACGACAGCAGGACCAGGCCGAAGACCGTCGCCATGGCGAATTCGGGGCTGCGAAAACTCATCGCGGCCTGCGCCACGACGGGCGCAAGGGTGACCAGCAGCGCCAGCCCGATCAGCCCGCCCACGGTCGAGGCGATCAACGCATAGGCCAGGGCATGCCCGGCCTTTCCCTGTTGGGCCAGCGGGTAGCCGTCGAACTGCGTGACGATGGCGCCGGGCGTTCCGGGAATGTTGACCAGGACGGCCGATATCGAACCACCATACACGCTTGAGACGAAAACCGAGATCAGGAACAGCATTGCGGCCGCAGGATCGAGCCCAAAGCTGACCGGCAGCAGGATCGCCAATGCCATGGTGGAGCTGACACCGGGCAGCGCGCCCAGGACGATACCGATGCCTACGCCGATCAGGGCCAGTCCCCACATCAGGGGTGTGCTCAGGTATTCCAGCAGGGTCTGGGCGAACACGTCGAGGATCATGGCGGATCAACCTGGCAGGGGGACTTGCAAGAAACCGGCGAAGATGGCGTAGATACCGCCGCCGATCAGAACGGCCGACAGCAGCCGCAGGCCCCAGCCCGTCAGCGCGGCCCCGCCCGGCGACAGCATCCAAAGCCAGAACAGGCAGAACGCAATCGCCACGGGCACAAAGCCCAGCAGCGGCATGGCGACGATCAGGCCCAACAGCACCACCGCAAAGCCCAGCGGCAAGACATGGGTCTGCGTCTGCGGAAGCCCGGCGCCGCCGGTCTGGCCCTGCATCCGGCGCAAGGCCCCCTTGGCGATCAGGAACGCCCCACCGATGGACAGCAGCGACAGAACGATCACCGGCACCAGTGCCGGGCCGGGGTCAACCCCGGCCCAAAGGCTGTCACGCAGCCGGGCATTCCCGGCATAGGACAGCCAACCGACCGAAGCCCAGATCAGAAAGAAACCGCCTGCCAGAAGGTCGATATGGGGGGCGGTTCTGGGGCTGTCCATGGCGCTCAACGCTCGCGCACGGTGACGAGGTCGGCGTCCTCCATGATCGGATAGATCAGGTCGTCCATCTGCGTCAGCAGATCGGCGGCGGCATCCGCGTCGCCTGGGTTCAGCATAAGGCCCATGGCTTCGCCGCGCTCGACGAAACCGTCTTGCGACATCGCATCCATGAGTGCGGTTTCCAGAACTTCGCGGCGCTCGTCGGACATGCCGGCGGGACCAAAGACCATCACATAGTCGGTGACGACGTAGTCATGCCCCATTTCCTTGAATGTCGGCACCTCGGGCACGCGAAAGTGGCGATCCTCGGCGGCGACACCCAGAATGCGCACGGTGCCTTCTTCATGCAGATCGGCCAGCATCGGAACCGGCAGCGTGGCCGACATGACCTCGCCCGCGACCAGCGCGGCGACGGTCGGCGCATAGCCCTGATAGGGCACCTTGGTCAGTTCGATGTCAAAGGTGTTCTCGATGAAGGCGGCATTGAGGAACGAGAACCCGCCGGGCGAGTCGTTGCCGTTGACGATGCCGCCGGGTTCATTGCGGGCATATTCCAGGAACTCTTCGAAATCGTCGATTCCGGTATCGGTGCGCACCGCAAGGGCCGCGGGCTCGATGTTGATGACCGCGATCGGCTCGACCGCGTCAAGCGCGGTCGCGTTCTCGTTCATGTAGGATTGCGCGGTGGCATGGATGCCCATCACGCCCAGCGTGTAGCCGTCGGCCTCGGCCTCTTCGACCTGCCGGACACCGTTGGCGCCGGCGGCACCCGGCACGTTGTTGACGACCACCGAAACCGGCAATTCCTCGGACAGGTAGTCTGCGACAAGCCTGGTCACGGTGTCGTGCCCGCCACCCGCGGGCCAGGCGACAACGATGTTGATCGGCTCGTCAGGGTAGTCTTGCGACAGCGCGGGCGCGGCTGTCAGGGCTAGGCCGGCGGCTAGCGTCAGGCTGCCAAGCGTGGCTGTGAGTTTCGGTCCGGTCATTGGATCCCCCTGTGTGTTGCGTGGCGTCGTGGCATTTCCCAGCATGGCGCCGGGGCTTCGAATCTTGTTTGTGTGCGTATGGTAATGGAATTGCGCAACCAGTCAATTCCTGACCTTGGAATGCCGGAAAAGGTCTTCCGTTTGCCCAACGCCGCGCCATATCCGGTGGCGAATGGGCAGAAACCGTGCGATCACCTCACTCGGCGCGCGCCGACGCGTGCGGGGCGTCAGCCCGAAATCTGTCCTCATCTTCCGGCGTCACCGGCCCCGGCGCGCCATCGCGCGAAAACCCGATGCAAAGCCGCCAGACAAGGCCTTCGTCGGTGTCGATCTCGCCCTGCTCAAGGTCGCCTTCAAGTTGCATCGCGAAGGCTTCGATCAAGTCGGCGCCAAGGCGCGTTCTTTCGAAATCCTGATCCGCCGACTCGGCAGGGGTTACCGGGCCGCTGAGCGAGTTGGTAATCGCCAGTTCCACACGCTCGCCTTTTTGCATCAGCGCGATCTCCAGCCAGGGTGTACCGTCCTCGTCGGCGGTCCCCACGTATTTCAGCGCATTGGTCACCGCCTCGGTCAGCAGCAGTGACAAGGGCACCAGCCGGTCAGGCGACAGCATGACCGGGTCGTAGTGCGTGCGCACGTCGATTCCGCTGCCGGGCGTGGCGCCGATGGCCAGAAGTTGGCGCGCGATCTCGTCGATCAACTGGTCGGCGCGCACCTCGGACAGGCGGTCGGATTGATAGAGGCTGCGGTGAATCGTGGCCAGGCCGATGACGCGGTCCTGCACGCTTTGCAAAACACCGCGCGCGGCCGGGTCACGGACCTGGCGCATCTGGAGGTTCAGAATCGATGCGATCAATTGCAGGTTGTTCTTGACGCGGTGATGGATCTCTTTCAGCAGCACCGTCTTTTCGGCCAGCGATTCCTCCAGCTCGGCCTCATCGCGCGACAGGATTCGGGTCAGTTTCTGAAAGGTCACGCTGACCTCTCGCAGTTCGGCTGGGGCACCGTCGATGATTTCGGGCGGAGTGTCGCGATGGCCCAGCGCGAACCGGCGCATTTGCCGGTTCAGCGTGCGGATATGGCGCAAGACAAGCCTGTAAACGGCGAAATAGGCGACACCAAGACTGGCAATCCACATCAACACCGGCAGAATCAGCGGCATGATCATCGCGCTCATACCGCCGGCGACACCTTCGCTTTCCGGCCATGTGCCCAGCGCATAAAGCCTGCGCGGGATCAGTTCGGCCACCGCAAAGGTCGCATTCTCGCCCTCGGCGGTTTGCCCGCGGATAATGCGTTCCGCGTTCGAATTGGTCAGGTCCTGCAGGGCGTGCCCGTCGGGCAGCATGGCCAGCCGATCCGGGTCATCGGCGCCGGTCAGAATGTCGCCGGCGTGGTTGAACAGCACGGTGTTGAGCGGTTCCGTTTCGACCCTGATACGCCGCATCAGATCGATCCCGCGCTGCGGCACCGTAATCAGGACGAACCCGCGCAACTCGCTGCCATCGCGGATTGGCTGGGTGATCAACAGGTCGCCCTCCGGCCGGTCGATCCCGGCCACCTGCCCCGAGACCATGGCCGCGGGCCGTTCCAGAAGCTGTGTGAAGTATTCTGTGTTGCCCAGGTTGGTCGCCTCGCCGGATGAGACGCATTGCATCTGACCATTCGTGCCAAGAAGCCCCGCAAAGTTGAAGATGCCCGAACGCTGAACGAACTCGGTCAGCAATTCCCGGCAGTCCTCGTCGTCGTCATGACGTTCCAGCGCCAGAGGTCCCAACGTATTGGCCGAGGCAAAGGCACTCTCGATCAGCGCACGCTTGCCCGCGACGGCCTCACTGGTCATGCCCAGCAATGCGCGATCGGCGCTGTCGCGCGCCTCCGAAACGGTCTGGGCGGTCGTCAGCACCGCAACCGTGCCCAGGGGGAACAGGGCGACGGTCAGCAGCAGGACCAGACGAACGGCAAGCCGCTCGGTCAACCTGGGCAGAAAAGGCAGCCGCGTTCCTGGCATCGACGCGGTCAGCCGGTGGCGGGATGGTGACTGGCGGAAATCACCGCCATGGTCGCGCTTTCGGTCAGGTCCATGTCCTCGCCCTGTTCAAGGCCCAGCATCTCGGCCAGCGCCCGGCGGCCGCGGTTGGCCCGGCTCTTGACCGTTCCCACGGCACAGCCGCAGGTTTCGGCGGCTTCCTCGACCGAAAAGCCCATCGCGCCCACCAGAACCAGGACCTCGCGCTGCTCATCCGGCAGTTTCGCGAAGGCGGTGGCAAGATCGGCCAGCGCAAGGCGGCCATCGTGATCGGGTTTCGTGGCAAGACGGGCGGCCATCTGGCCCTCGACATCCGCCACTTCGCGTGCGCGCTTGCGATGCTTGGAATAGAAGGTGTTCCGCAAGATCGTGAACAGCCAGGCGCGCAGGTTGGTCCCCGGCCGATACAGGTCGAACTTGGTCCACGCTTTCAGAAGCGTGTCCTGAACAAGGTCATCGGCACTTGCCCCGTTGCGCGTCAGGTTCAGCGCAAAGGCTCTCAGGGCCTGCAAATGCTCGATGATCTCTTCGCGCGGGTCCGTGGGTTGCTCGGATGTCATCGACTGGTCGTCCCTTCGTCGCGCAGTCTTGCAACCAGCGCCTTGAGGGTTTCGGGAAGGTCTTCGTCCAGCGATTGCTGGTAAAGACGCTTGAGGTTCTCGTCGATCTGCTTGGCCACCGCGTCCGATACCCCGGTGGACGTCGGGCGCGGGCGATCAGGTTGGTCGATTTGGGACATTGCTTGGTGTAACTCTCGATCAGGCTTGGCGTAAGGGTTCAGATACACGCAATTACGGCGTTTTTTCGCCGGGTTGGGAACCGAACGATGCAGTCGGCGTTTGGTTCCGGCAATAACGTAAAAAAGTGAGTGGCAATGACGGATTCTCATAACTCCACCCGCGAGCAATCTCCCGATATGGCGATGCGGATCGCGGCGGAACTGCCCTATCTGCGTCGGTATGCGCGTGCGCTGACCGGTAGCCAGGATACCGGTGATCGCTATGCGGCGGCAACGCTTGAGGCGATTCTTGCCGATCGCTCGATCCTGTCGAATGACGATTCACCGCGCGTTGCACTGTTTCGGGCCTTTCACATGGTCTGGAGCACGACCGGCACCCCGGTCGAAACGTCCAGCGCCCCCGGACTGGAACAACGCGCACAGGATTTGCTGTCGGCGCTGACCCCGAATACACGCGAAGCCCTCTTGCTGCGCACGGTCGAGGAGTTTCGCCACGACGAGATCGCGCGGATTATGCAGGTGCCGCAATCCGAGGCCGAGGAACTGATCACGATCGCGCTGAGGGAAATGGAATCGGCGGTTCGCGGCAAGGTCATGGTGATCGAGGACGAACCGCTGATCGCCATGGATCTGCGCAATATCGTCACCGATATGGGCCACCATGTGACAGGGATCGCGCGCACCCGCGATCAGGCGGTGGCCTTGGGCAACAAGGAACGGCCCGATCTGATCCTCGCCGACATCCAGCTTGCCGACAATTCATCGGGAATCGACGCCGTGAATATCCTGCTCAAGGATCTGGGCGAGGTGCCGGTGATCTTCATCACCGCATTCCCTGATCGCCTGCTGACGGGTGAACGGCCCGAACCCGCGTTCCTGATCTCAAAGCCCTTCACCGTCGAGCAGGTGCGCTCGGCCGTGTCGCAGGCCATGTTCTTTGCAACAACCGAAACGCTGGCGTCATAAGGCCCCCGGACCAACGCCAAGACCTCTGAACGACAAGTGCCCCGCAATCGACTTGCGGGGCACACTTCTGTCTGGCGGTCTTGTCCGGCCATGCGGCGGATACCGCGGATCAGTCTTCGTCCGGCGTATCGGCCTGTTCGCCCTCACCACGGGATGTCTCGCTCTCGTTCATCGGGGTTGCGGGCGAACTTTCGGCATCGTCGAGCCCTTCGACATCGGCACCGTTCTCAGGTGAGCGCGTCTCGGTATCGGCGGTATAGAAAAGATACCCGATGAAAAGCCCCACGGCGACAAGCAGTGCCAAGGTGATCCCGATCAGGGGCCCGGCATGGTGACGTCTTTGTTTTTTCAGGTTCGTGTTGGAAGCGGACATGGCGAACCTCCTTCAGGTGTCTCGGGGGTCTGTCCGTCTGGCGCAAGGTGCGTGCGCACTCTGGCACCAACGGTAGATTCCTTGGTGAATCAACGCGTGGCAAACCGCATGGTTCCATCGCGTGCTCTTGCGGCCGGCGACCATGCCTGGCCCACAAATCCGGTGTCACCCCCGCAAAAAGGACGGGGCCACCCAATGGGATGGGTGGCCCCTTGGGCAAGATTGGCTTGGGCAGCAGGTCAGCCCTCGTATGCCGGCATCTCTTCCAGTTGCTCGCGCGTCATCTGGGTCATGACACGAACGTCCTCCTCGGTTTCGTGCCATTGCATCTCGATATCGTCCACCGAAAGGGCGACGGTGTGCGAGCCGATCCCCAGAAAACCACCGACATCGACCAGCACATGCGCAAGTTCGTTCTGGTCGTCCAGGATCAGATCGTTGACCTCGCCGATATTCTCGTCGTTGGCGTCATGGACACTGGCGCCGGTCAAGGTCTCGGCGGTGCGCAAATCGGCCGGAAGCTCGGTGTAGGCATCGCCTTCGCCCTCGTCATCGCCGACCGGATCAGGCTCGTTGGTCATCGAGGTGTCGTCGTCGCCCGGCGTCGTTTCAGCCGTGTTCGAGGTTTCGTTCTCCATCGGCGCAAAGCCGGCCGACAACGCGTCGGAATCCCATTCGGGCAATTCCTCCAACTCTTCGCGCGACATGGTTGCAACCACGAAGAAATCCTCGATCCCTTCGCTGTCGGCCTCGTCGGCACCCTCTTCGGCGACAAAGTAGAGCGTCTCGATATCGACCATGACGGTGTGCGCCCCGATACCCAGGAAACCGCCCACATCGACCAGAACGCCGCGAATCTCGCCGTCCTGGGTCATGACCACATCATCGATGTTGCCGATGTCCTCCCAGGCGTCGCGTTCGTCATTGAACAGATCCGAACTCGTCCACTGCGCGCTGCGCTCTTCCATCGCCTCGCCGTCGTCGCCCAGTGCGCGCGCGGCGTCACTGTCAAGGTCAAGCGTGTAAAGATTGCGGCCAACAAAGTTCGACGACAGAAATGCCGGAACACGGGTCTCGGCCGAAGTGTCCCTTTCCGCTTGCGCCTGATCGTCGGATGTCGAACCGGACTGCGCCACCGCACCCATCGAGGTGACGGCGACAAGGGCGGTTGTCAGCAAAAGCGTCTTCATCGGAAGTCTCCTTTCGTGTTCGCTGCCCGATTGTTCGTCGGGCTCTGCCAATAAACGCCCGCGACACCGACTGCGTTCCGCCGCAAGATCTGCGGGTGGCGGAAATTTTCCTATATGAATCAATCAAATAAAATCCGCCGCAGACACCATTCGGTGCTGCGGCGGCAGTGAGGGACAGGGGCAGATCGTGGCTGCCTGTGGCGTTCACGACCTGCCGGGACAGATATGGGTTAAACGCCCAAGGGCGCCGTCAGGTTCCATCGCAGGGCGATTGACCAATTCGCGCACCGTCATTCAGCGCCGGCGGTTTCGGATCTGCGCCGCTACGGCAAGACCGAACAGAAACGCCTCGGCCACGGGCGGGAAAGCGCCGTTGGGCTGGTATAGCTGCCCTGCACGCGCCCGCGCACGCAGGCGCTTTTCCGGACCGGCAAGACGTGGCTGCCGCGGGGCAATGGCAATCACGATCAGCCCCAGACCAAGCATCAGACCCGCGACGGCAATCGTGGCTGCGAAGACGTCAAACACTTGTTCCAGCACGATCCAGAGTGCCGCGACCAGAAAGCCCCCGCCCACAAGAACCAGCGCGCCCCCCGCCACCAGAAAGGCGGTGCGACGCGCCGTGCCACGCGCGACGTGGCGAACCTCGGCAAGCGGAGGTAGCATCAGCGCCGCCCCAGTGCCAGCCCCGCCAGCAGGCCCAGGCCTGCGGCTATGCCCAAGGCGGTCGCCGGGCGCTCGGCCGTGAAGCGTTCGGCCTCGGCGTAGGTATCGCCGACATAGTCCGCCGCGACCTCATAGCCATGTTCGGCCTTGCGCGCCGCCGTTTGGGCTGCGGCGCGTCCGGCTTCTGCGGCACGCGCGGCGCGTTGCTGGCCGGCATGGGCAACCGAGGCTGCCAGTTCTTCAAGCTGAAGCCTGAGGGCCGCGACCTGCTCGGCCAGATCCTCGCGCGCCTCGGCGGCCGTGCTTTTCAGATCGGACGCGGCCGCGCCGACGGTCTTGGCGGCGTCGCCCGCATGTTCGCGCGCTGTTTCGGCAATCTTTTCAACTCGCGCTTCGGTCTTGCGCGCAGCATTGGTCGCCATGTCGGTCTCCTTTCGTGTCATAATTCGGGAACGGTCTGCAATTGCCTGAAAGCAGGCAACCGCGCGTCCCACCTTCTGGCGAAACGCGCGAGATCATGGTGCCGACTGATGTCAGACTGATTTCGCCCAGTCGTCCACCTGCTTCTCGGCTTCTTCCTTGGCGAGACCGTATTTCTCCTGGATCTTGCCGACCAGCTTGTCGCGGTTTCCTTCGATCTGGGTCAACTCGTCATCCGTCAGCTTGCCCCATTGCGCCTTCGCCGAGCCGGAAGCCTGTTTCCATTTACCCTTGAGTTGGTCCCAATTCATGGCATTCTCCTTTGCGGTTGCGTTGAACTCTTTCTTCAAACGCGAATGGTGTATCCCCGGTTCCGTCCGGCTCACCGAAACCGGGTTTCTTGACCACAAGACCGCGTGCCGGATCGATCCGGCCGCCGCAAAAGGAGGCATCATGCCAGACCACCCCGCGCCGCCCGCCGAACCACAGCAGGCTCGCCAACCGACAACCCGCCGGTCCGCGCTGCCGATATCGGTCCAGGTGGTCTGGTGGGTGTTGGCGCTGATTGCTGTTCTGGCCCTGATGTGGCTGCTGTCAGATGTGCTGCTGCCGTTTCTGGTCGGGGCGGCGATGGCGTATTTCCTGGATCCGGTCGTGCGCAAGCTGCACGGATGGGGGGTTCCGAGGATCATCGCCGCGGGGCTGACGACCGCGTTGCTTCTGGGGTGGATCGTGCTGTTGATCCTGTTGCTGGTGCCGATGCTGGTGTCGGAAGGCGCACAACTGGTGCGCGAGGTTCCTGATTTGCTTGAACGCGCAAAGGGCGGGGCCGAACGGCTGATCGCCAGCCGTGCATCCGAAGATATGAACGAAACCCTTCGCGACCTGATGGGGGACACGGGCGACACCTTGCGCGACAACGTCCAGACCGTGCTTACGGGGGTGTTCTATGGCGTATCTGGGATTGCGCGGATGGTTCTGTTCTGGGTGGTGATGCCGGTTGTGGCATTCTATCTGCTCAACGACTGGCCGCGCCTTGTTCGGACTGTCGACAATCTGCTGCCGCGCGAACATGTCCAGACCCTTCGCCAGCTCGCCCGCCAGATCGACCAGGCGCTGGCGGGATTCGTGCGCGGCCAGGTGCTGGTCGTCCTGATCCTGGCCGCATATTACGGACTGGCGCTAAGCCTGTCTGGCCTGAACTATGGCCTGTTGGTCGGGGTCATAGCCGGTCTGGTTTCGTTCGTGCCCTATGTCGGGGCGTTCGTTGGCGGCACGCTGGCCATCGGTCTGGCGCTCTTTCAGTTCTGGGGCGATCTCTGGGCGATCGCGCTGGTGGCGGGGATCTTTTTCCTTGGCCAGTTCGTCGAGGGCAATGTGCTGGTGCCCAAGCTGGTCGGGGATTCGGTCAATCTGCACCCGGTCTGGCTGATCTTTGCGCTGATGGCGCTGGGGTCGCTTTTTGGGCTGGTCGGCGGGATTGCCGCTGTCCCGGTTGCAGCGGCCCTGGGCGTGCTGATCCGTTTTGCCAAGGACCGCTATTGTCAAAGCGCGCTCTATCGGGGCGAGGTCCATCTCGACCGCGAATAAGCCCCTGCCCGCGCTTCGGCATTCGCGCAAAGAAAACGGCCCGGCGCATCACGCCGGGCCGTTTTTCTGGCTGTTTTTGGGTAAGCGTTCAGTCACGGCTGGGTGCCCAACATATCAGGGCACCAAGACAGGCCAGAATAAAGAACGACATCGCAAAGCCGATGCCCATCAACAAGAAGAGAAAAGCCGTCATGGCCGCCTCCGTTCTCTGGCCGGACGGGCGTCCGAACCCGGCGATCTGGTTTCACCAATCAAACGCCCCGGCCCTTGATCGGTTCCATTCCGCCGATGCATGGCGGAAAACCGCGCATCCGCTTTTCATTCCGCCACAACTTTGCAATCATGTGTTCGGATTGACAGTTTTTGTGTTCGTATTGCTTCTCTTGACCTTTTCGGAACCGGTTTCTGGAGTCTCCGTTGCAAAACCATTGCCTGATTTTTCTGGAATCACCCCTTGTGGCACAAGATCTGGCGCTGACCATGAAGGATCTGCTCGGATGCGGCCCGATCATTGCCACTTCGCTGGGTGAGGCAGAGGCGCAAGTCGCGGCGTTGCCCAACGGCGCGCTGATACCATGCGCCTTCGTGCATCTGAGCCCGTCTGCGTTTCGCCCGAGCCGGTTGCACGATATGCTGCGCACCCATGGCGCCAAGGTGATCCTGGTCGGACACGCCGCTGAACTGGAAGCCGATGCCGGTGACTGGCCGGTTCTCATGCAACCCTTCTCATCGGCACAGGTCGCCGATCTGATCGGGCGTATCGCGGTTTGAACACGCGCGACAAGGGCGTGACAGACTTGGCCTGAAGGTTGGACTTGCCTCAAACCCCGGCGAATCTAAACCGCCACGAACAACGAAGGAGATCATATATGGACGCACAATACTCCGGCATCCTCGGCCTTATTCACCTCGCGCTCGTGGTCTGGGCGGCGGTTTCGATCATCGGGTCGAACGCATCGACCGGCGCGAAAGTGCTTTGGATACTGCTGGTTCTGATCTTCCCGATCGTCGGTCTGATCATCTGGTTTCTGGCCGGGCCACGCAGCGGGGCATGAGATCATGAAACGCGCAGGGAACCGAATGGCGCGTTGCGCGTTTAGTGGATGATCACATGATCCCTCCCTCCTTGACTGAATGACCGCCGGTGCTGCCGGCGGTCATTTTTTTCGCTCTCATGATGGCGGGCAATGCTGGTCCATCAGCGCGATCTGTGCGTCGCGCATCGCCCCCAGCGCCGCCTTGCGCTGATCGTCAGCGATGCTGGCGATGGCTATGTCGAAGGCCTCCAGCAGATGCTTTTCGGCCTGCACCAGCGCATCCATCTGTTCGATGTCGATCCGATCGAACCAGGACCGGACCTCGACCAGGCCACGGTTCACGGTGCCAAAGACCGAACCGTCGCGACCCGGGTCGTGACCTGCGCGCGCCAGCATGTCACCGGTTGCGTTGGCATGGTCGCGGTGCAGGTCTAGAAACGCACGCACGATTCGCGCGAAATCCGGCTCTGCCTTTTCCAGTGCCTTGTCAAATCCGGCGACCGTGTCCAGAAGCCGCGTATGCAGTTCCGACAGCGCCTCGGTCGGGGATGGGTCGGCATCCAGGGTTGGATGAAGTGGGTTCGGTTCCATTCCGGTCCTCCTGTAATTTCCATATGGGAAACGGCCGCTGCCGCAAGGCAACGGCCGTATCGGCAACGTCACGGTAGAGTGTCGCCGGTTCAAACGGGCGGATTGCCCCGCACCGCGCGTGCGATCATCGCAACGATGAACAGCACGATGAAGATGAAGAACAGGATCTGCGCGATCGACGACGCCGCCCCGGCGATTCCGCCAAAGCCAAGAACACCCGCGATCAGCGCGACGACAAGAAAGGTAAGGGCCCAGCCCAGCATGATGAACTCCTTTCGTATTGCTCAGTCGAAGTTCAAACGCATGAGCCGTCGATCCGTTCCGCCCGGATCGGATTTGTCGCTGGGTCGAGCCGATCTCACCCCTGGTCGCCCGAAGGCGATCA
The DNA here is from genome assembly GCA_001314715.1 of Rhodobacteraceae bacterium HLUCCA12. Taxonomy (GTDB): domain Bacteria; phylum Pseudomonadota; class Alphaproteobacteria; order Rhodobacterales; family Rhodobacteraceae; genus Pararhodobacter. Next base: position 41,791 of record LJSV01000013.1, read on the forward strand.
GAGCATTTGCGCCGGCAGCCACAGCACCAGTTGCGGTATCAGGAAGACCACGGCGACCGCCAGAACCTGCAACAGGACAAACGGGATGACGCCCTTGTATATGTCCATGATCGTGACCTCGCGCGGGGCGACCCCCTTGAGATAGAACAGCGAGAACCCGACCGGCGGCGTCAGGAACGACGTTTGCAACGTCACCGCGAACAGCACGATGAACCAGATCTGGTCGAACCCCAGCGCCACGACGACCGGCGAGACCAAGGGCAGCATGATCAGCGAGATCTCCAGCCAGTCCAGGAAAAAGCCTGCCAGAAAGGCGATGAACAGGATCGTGATAACCACGCCGTTGGGGCCAAAGGGCAATCCCTGAAGCGATTGGCTGATGAACTCGTCGCCGCCCAGTTGCCGCATGACGACGGCAAACATGGTTGCGCCCATGAAAATGCCGAAGATGAACGCGGTCGTCAGCGTGGTTTTCATCCCGACGTCCTTGAGCACCGCCCAACTCAGCCTGCCGTTCGCCGCGGCCAGCAGCGTTGCACCGAATGCGCCGACGCCCGAGGCCTCGGTCGGGGTGGCGAAGCCGAAAAAGATCGACCCCAGCACCGCGAAGATCAGAAGGATCGGCGGCACGACGGCCAGCAGCGTGTCGAAGATCAGTTTGGCGCTGACCGGGGGCAGGTCGGTAGGAGCCGGAGCAAGCTTTCGAAACAGCGTCGCGGCGATCATGATGTAAAGAATGTAGAAACCGCCCAGCATCAGGCCGGGGATCAGTGCGCCCATGAACAGGTTGCCCACCGACACCGACATCTGATCCGCCATGATGATCAGCATGATCGACGGCGGGATCAGGATGCCCAGCGTGCCGGCCGAGGCCACCACCCCCGACGCGAACCCCTTATTATATCCTTGTTCCAGCATGATCGGCATGGACAACAGCGCCAGCAGCACCACCGATGCGCCGACAATGCCGGTCGAGGCCGCCAGCAAGATCCCGATCAGAACCACACCCAGCGCCAGCCCGCCGCGGAAACGGCCGAACAGCTGGATGAAATTGGCCATGAGCTTTTCGGTTACACCTGATCGCTCCAGCATGAGGCCCATGAAGATGAACATGGGTAGCGCCACCAGAATCCAGTTCGACATCTGGCCCCAGATGCGCTGCACGATGACGCCGAAGATTCGCGTGTCGGTCAGGAAATAGGTGTCCCAGAAATAGACTTCGTAGCCATAGATGGCGATGAAACTGAAGGCGATCGACACACCGGCCAGTGCCCAGGCAACCGGGATACCGGTAAAGAGGATCGTGATGAACGACAGAAGCATCGCCACCACCAGAATTTCATTGGTTGCCAGCATGGTTTCCTTGTCCCCCGATGCGCGGTGCATGTCGCCGCTGGGCCTGTCTTTGCAGGTTGCGATGTCAGTTGCGGATTGTGCCGGTGATCGGCTTTGGCAGGCCGAACAAAAGGGCCGTGATGCGGACCAGGCGTGCCAGCGCGGCCAGGCCGATATAGGCAAAGGCCACGACGATCACGGCCTTGATGGCCCATCGATGCGTCAGCCCGCCGACGGCTGATGACACCTCGCCGCGCGAATACGCCGCTTCGACAAAGGGCACGGCAAAATAGATGATCAGAAACACCATCGGACCCAGGATCACGACGATCATCAGAAGCTCGATCCAGGCACGTGTGCGCCGCCGAAACCGCGCCGCCAGAACATCGACGCGGACATGGCTGTCATGCGTGATCGCATAGCCGATGCCCAGCATGAAGCCGATGGCATAGATATGCCACTGGACTTCTTCGACCCAGATGTAGTTCACGCCCAGCGCGTAGCGCATGGTGACGTTCACCACGATGATCAGCACCAGCGCGGCCCAGAGCCAGTTCACCGCGGCGCCAATGCCATTGATGACCGCCTCGATCATGTTGGAAAGTCGGGTTCTTGGAAACTCCAGCCCGTCGTCATAGGCGACGGGCAGTTCACCCGGTTCGCCTTGGGCATTGGGCTGCGGATTGCCATGCGCCATGCAGATGCCTCTCCTATTTGTCGACCTGTTGGCGATCGCACCGGATGCGGCCCGCGCCATGGGCGCGGGCCGATCCTGTCAGCCGGTAGACCGGGCTACCGGATCACTCCTCGACTCGGCTCTGCCAGTCGCGCGGCAGATAGCCCTGCTCTTTCCACGGACGCAGTTCTTCCTGGTATTCCATCATCGAGGAATACACGCGGCCGAACATCTCGTCTTCTTCGGACCAGCGACCAAGGACAGTCTGTGCCGCATCATAGAATGCCGCGATCTGTTCATCCGAATAGGTGCGGACATTGGTGCCGCGCTCTTCGAAGCTGCTGATCACGGCACCTTGCAGGGCCTCGGCGCGGGCAACGGCATAGGCATTGCCGGCCATGCAGGCGGTTTCGATCATGGCGCGGGTCTGATCTTCCAGCCCGTTCCAGACATCGAGATTGACATACAGGAACTGGTTGGTCGAGGGCTGGTGCCAGCCGGGCAGATACAGGTAATCCGCAACCTGGTAGAAGCCGAGCTGCTCATCCACGGTCGGCAGCGAGAATTCGGTGCCATCCAGGTTTCCGGTTTCCAGCGCCTGGTACAGCTCGCCGCCGGGCAGGATCGTGACCGACATGCCGAACTCGGCGAAGATCTCTCCACCGACACCCGCCGCGCGGAAGCGCAAGCCCTCCATGTCTTCGGGCGTGTTCATTTCCTGACGGAACCAGCCCGCGGTCTCGGGGCTGATCGTGCCGCACAGAACCGGATGCACGTTGTAGGGATGGAAGGTTTCCTCCAGCAGCTCCTGTCCGCCGTGATGGGTCATCCAGGCCAGAAACTCGACCGATTCCAGGCCAAAGGGCGTTGCGCCGAACAAGGCGGCGGCGGGGACGGTGCCCCATTCATAGCCCATCCAGCTGTAGCCGGCGTCGATATTGCCTTCCGACACGTTTTCAAAGATCGACAATGCCGGCACGACGGCGCCGGGCTCGGCCACGCGCAGGTCGATATTGCCGCCCGAGACGGCGCGCAGCTGTTCGGCCACCCAGGGCATGGTGTCGCCCAGCGCGGTCAGCGTCGAGGCAAAGCTCATCGGAACTTGCCAGCGAACACGCTCTTGCGCCTGCGCCGAGGTGGCACCAGCCACGATCGACAGCACGCCGACGGCGGCCGCGGTACCCAGCAGCTTTGATGTCTTTTTGGTCATTTGATTCCTCCCCAAAGGACTGTGGTAAGTTTTACTTACCAATCTTTGCTTATAACGCAACAGTCATCCTAACATAGCTGCGTCGCATGAACGCTAGCAAAGTGCGGGTCATGCCGCAACAATAGATACTCCAAACCGCATGGGATCGGGCTCAAGATGCTGGAATCTGGTGTGATTTCCGAACCATTTGACGGCTCGGCCCGCCGGGTTCGTCGCCGGCCGGCTGTGGCGGGTGGTGATCGGTTCAGCCGCGAAACCGGATCGGCAGATTGAACTGGTAGGCGCCGCTCAGGCCCTGTGGCGCCGACGGAATCCGCGCGCCCTGCGCCGCGCGGATCGCGGCCTGATCCAGTGCGGAATTGCCGGAACCTCGCCGCAGCGCCACGCCCAGCAAGCGGCCATCCGCGTGAACATCCAGCCGCAAATGAACCGTGCCGCCGGTGCGCACATTGGCCGGATGGCGCTGTCGTCGCTGCACCGCTGCGCGAATCTGACCGCCCCATTGCGCGATCAGGCTGCCGTTGGCGGCATCGTTGCGGTTGGCGGACTCGGCGGTGCCGGACTGGCCCTCGCTGCCGCTTGCGCCGCGGCCAGCGGCACGCTGCGCGGGGGGCGCACCGGCCGAGGGCGCAGAGCGCGTGGCCGGCGCATCGGCACGGTTGCGCGGGCGTTGCGGCGGCCGGGGTGAAACCGATGGCGCCTCGTCCATCGCCAGAGCGCGTGGTGGCGTGGTTTCCGGCAGCGGCGTCTCGATTCTGCGATGTGCCGCTTCGGCGGTTTCATCCGCGCGGGCGAGCGGGGCCAAGGCAGCGCCGCCGTCGGTGTCGTGCGATGGAATGACGGGCGGATCATCCGGCGCCGGTTCGGGCGTTTCGGGCGCTGTCGCCGGAACCGGCGCCGTGGCGGCAGAACTGCGGACCGGAGGCACATCCTGCCGATCGTCAGGCCGCGCCATGCGATCCAGCTCTGGCATGCGCGCGGGCGCGGGCTGAGGCGTTGGGGGTAACCGGTCGTCCGGGCGCGCAAGTTCTGCGGGGTTGTCAGGCTCTGTCCTGTCAGGCGGGCGTTGCCAGTCGTCAACCATCGCCGAAAGGCCGGGTGCGCCACCTTCGATCGTGATCTGGCCCTGCCCGCCATCGCCGCCACCGACAACGCCGCCATCGACGACCAGGGCGAACGCACCCAGATGAACGGTCACCGCAACCGCAGCAAAGGGGACGATTTCGGCCAGGGCCCTCATGGTTGCCCCGATGCCGTCGTCACAAGCCCCATCTCATCCAGACCCCGCGCGCCAAGCTCGCGCATCAGGCGCGCCAGGTCTGCGGCGGCAACGCCCTGATCCGCGCGAATCAGAACGGGGCCGTCGTCGGCCGCCAGGATGTCCAAGGCCGCATCGCCGTGTGCCTCGCCATGAACCATCGCGCCATCCGGCCCCAGCCAGAGCGTTCGGGCCGAACGATCCTCGGTCGCCGGCTCGGTGCCGGTTTCGGGCGGGGTCAGGTCAAACGGCGGGGCGGGGACGATCCGGGCCGTCATCAGAAAGAAGATCAACAACAGGAAGACCACGTTGATCATCGGCAAGACGCTGTCGCGGCGGGGCCGTTGTCGGGGCTGCGGGAACTGCATCTCAGGGCTCCACCAGAATGAGCCGGGTCAACCCCGCCGCGTGCAGGCGATCGGTCAGATCGGCCAGATCCTGAAGGTCGGCCGGCGGACGCGGTTGCAGGATCACGGGGTCGTTCGGCCCCTGCATCAGCGGCTCCAGCGCCGTGGGCAGATCATCGAGCGCGACGGCAACCCCGTTCAGCCACAGCGATTGCGGCGCGAATTCGACCAGCCGGGGCGGCCCGCGCCAGTCGGTGTCACTGGTAGTGCCGGCGCCGGACAGCGCCAGAACGCCCTCTTGCGCGAAACGGGCGGCCAGCATGAAAAAGATCAGCAGCAGGAACACCACATCGATCATCGGTGCAAGGCTCATGCGGCGGCGCTGGCGCGGCTCTCCAAGCGTGATCATGCCGGCCTCGCGGGGGCGACGAAGATCCGGGTGGCCAGATCCTCCATTTCCGCCTGCAGGCGATCGGTGACGCTGTCAAACCAGCTCAGCGCCATCGATGCCGGGATCGCCACCGCCATGCCTGCCGCAGTCGTCAAAAGCGCCTGCCAGATCCCGCCGGCCAGCGCCGCCGGATCGGCACGGTTCCCGGTTTCCTGAAGTGCCTGAAATGCCTCGATCATGCCCAAAACCGTGCCCAGAAGCCCGATCAGCGGCGCGATCGTGGCGATTAGATCGAGCGCGCGCAGACCGCGTCGCGCGCGCGCAAGCCCGGCCCGCGCGACGCGCACCGTTTCTTCGCGCGCTGCGGGTTCGGCCAGATGGCGCAGGCTCTCCATGGCCCGGTGGGCCATGACCGCGCGCAACCCGCGACGTTGGGCAAGCCGGCCGAGGGCGGCATCCGTTCGGCCCGCGTGCCAGTCCGCGATCGCGGCCTCGGACGCGGCCCGCGACCAGGCGCCGATGCGCGCCAGATCCCATGTCTTCCACAGGATCAGGGTCAGCGTGACGACCGACAAGAGCGCGATTGCCATCATCGCCGGGCCACCACGGTCAAGAAAGTCGAGCACCGCCTGCTGGGTCATCGTGGTCTCCTTTCATCCGTCACTGATACGGCCGATCGTATCGAGCCATTCGCGCGCGCCGCGTAGAACCGCGTCGTAAACCGCGCTGCCAAGGGCACATCCGGCATCGGTGTGCAGCCCCGCATAGTCATCGCCGCCGGGGGGTGCGGCGAGGGCGATGCAATCGGTTCCGGTGCCTGTGGCCACCCCGGACGCAAGCTTGTGCCCGGCGTCCATGATCGCAGCGGTGCGCGCCTGCGTGGCGATGCTCAGCGCCTCAAGAAGGCCGGTTTGCGACAAGCCGTGATCCAGCCGGACGGCGACATTGACAGTGCCGAAGGCCGCGCCCAGATCGCGGTTCCAGTCACGCCCCGCGCGGTCCATGCGATGGCCCACGCGTTCGGCATTCGACAGCCCGACCGTGGCAACGGCGGTTGCCGCGACGGCGCCTGCATGCGCCTTGCGCTCGACAAAACGGTCGATCCGGCGCGAGGTCAGAAGGCAGATCGCATCCCGTGCGCCGTGCGCGTCCAGTTCGGCCGTCAGCCATGCGACGACATCGCGTTCGGGGGGCAGATCCGCATTGCGGATCTCACGCCACAGGATGCGGCTTGCGCATTGAAAGCCGGGACGGTTCACCGACCAGCTGAGCACCCGGTGCTCGGCGCCAAGATCGAATTCCAGCCAGGGGCGCGCCAAGGTTATCACCGGATCACCCCCAGCGGCTGAAAGATCGGGCCATCGGCGCCGCGCGCGTAATGCGCCGTGATCTGGAACACCGTGGCCAGCAGATCGGGTGTCAGGACCGTGTCGGGCGCGCCGTCGGCCACCAGCCTGCCGCGATGCAGCACCAATAGCCGTGTGCAGTGACGCGCGGCCAGCCCCAGGTCGTGCATCGAGGCCAGCACGGCCTGCCCTTCGGCCGCCTGTGCCGCGAACAACTCCATCAGGCTGATCTGGCTGGACGGGTCCAGCCCGGCGGCGGGTTCGTCGGCCATCAGGAGCGGGGAATCCTGCGCCAGTGCCCGCGCGATCAGAACGCGCGCCTGCTCGCCCCCCGACAGACGGTTCGCGGCGCGCGCCTGAAAGCCGTCAAGGCCCATGCGTGCCATGGCCCGCACCGTGGCGGCCCGATCGGCATCCGACATCGGTCGCCCCGCTGCGCGATGGGGGCTGCGGCCCAGCGCGACCAGGTTTTCCACACTGATCGGCCATGCGATCTCGCGCTGCTGGGGCAACCACGCCACCGCCCGCGCCCGCGCGGCCCGGTCCAGCACAGCCAGCGACGACTGCCCGCGTGCGGGGATCAGCCCCAGCGCGGCGCGCATCAGCGTGGTCTTGCCCGCGCCGTTCGGGCCGATCAGGCCCACGAACTCGCCCGCGCCGATCGCGCAGGTGACGTCTTGCACGACATCGCACGGCCCGCGCGCGACGCTGAACGCGTCCAGCGACAGAAGGGGCGTTCCTGTCACAACCCCTCCTTTCTGGTGCGATAGATCAGGTGCAAAAACAGCGGGGCGCCGACCAGCGCGGTCAGGACGCCCAGTTTCAGATCGCGCTCGGGCAGCACCAGCCGCACGGCGATATCGGCGCACAGAACCATGGCCGCCCCGCCCAGCGCCGATGCCGCCAACAGCCGTGAAGGCTGCGCGCCGACCAGCGGTCGCAGGATATGCGGGACCACCAGCCCGACAAAGCCGATGGCGCCGGCCACCGCCGTTCCAGCGCCGACGACGCAGGCGGTGCCGCCGACCAGCAGCAGGCGCATCCGCACCAGCGAAAAGCCCATCGTGGCCGCCGCGTCCTCGCCCAGGGTCAGCGCGTCCAGGCCACGCCCCAGCGCCGCCAGCAGCGCCCATCCCACCGCCATCAGGGGCAGCGCCGTCCAGACATGCAGCATCGAACGGTCAGCCAGCGACCCCATCATCCAGAACATGATCTCGGATGCGGCGAACGGGTTTGGCGAGAGGTTCAGGACCAATGAGGTCAGCGCACCCGCCATCGCGGACACCGCGATCCCGGCCAGGATCAGGGTGATCGATCCGCCCCCCGACCCGGCCAGCAGCAGGATCAGGCCCACCGCGACGCCGGCCCCGGTCAGAGCGGCAAGCGGCAGTCCCAGCAGGAACCCGGCGGCAAGGCCCGTGTGCAATGCGATGACCGCACCCAGCGCCGCCGACCCCGAAACCCCGATCAGGCCGGGTTCGGCCAGCGGGTTGCGCAGATACCCCTGCATCGCCGCCCCCGCCAGACCGAGCGAGGCGCCGACCATGACCGCCAGCAGCGCGCGCGGCAGCCGGATTTCGCGCATGACCAGCGTCTCGGCCAGCCCCTCGCCCCGGATCAGGGCCGCGAGGGCCCGCGCCGGTGTCAGCCCCGCGGGCCCGATCAGCAGCGAGAGCGCGAACAACCCCGCCACCAGCACGCCCAGTATGGCAAGAAGCAGGGAAAAGCGCATCAGCCGCCCGCCCCGTGCAGGGCCCGCACGCGGGCGATGGCCGACAGAACGGCGGGGGTGCCGCAGACCCATTCGGCATCGCTGACGGCTGCCGATGAATGCGTGTCGCGCAGCGCGGCGATGGCGGGATGATCCAGCACGGCCTCGGCACGGGTCTGACCCGGATACCGCTGCCCCGAGATCACCGCATCGGGCATCAGCATGACAAGCTGTTCCATCGGCAGCGTGCCACCGCTCGACACGCCGGCGCGTTCGGCAAGATTGGCAAAGCCGGCATGGGTCAGGATCTCGTGCGCCAGGGTCCCGGTGCCCGCGGTGTAGTTGTTGGCGTAGTGCAAGACCGCGGTCGGGCGCGCGTCGGCCCCTGCTTGCGCATCGGGGGCGAGTGCCGCCAGACCGTCCTCGAAGTCCGTGATCAGCCTGTCGGCCTGCGCCTCGCGGCCCAGCCAGTCGCCCATGCGGGCAATGTTGTCGGGAATGTCCGCAAGCCGCTGGGCCACGGGCAGTTCGCGCACCTCTATCCCCAGCCGACGCAACAGATCGACCGTGTAACGTGCGGTATAGGGCCCGGTGACAACCAGGTCGGGGGCCATCGCGTGGATCTCTTCGGCCTGACCGTGGTTGAGGTGATACTGCCCCGCCCGGTCGGCCATGACCGATGCCAGCGGATCGGCGGCGATATGGCTGACCGAGATCAGCTGACCCGGCGCAGCCAGCAACATGGTCAGTTGATCGGTGCACAGGTTGATCGACACCACCCTGCCGGGTGGCTCTGCGGCCGCCGCCGTGGCGCCGAACAGCGCCACGGCCAGCGCCGCAAGATCAGAAGCGCGCGGCAACGCCAAGGTAATACGACCGGCCCGGCGTGCCATAGCCCCAGACCTCCTGGTATTGGCGATCAAAGACGTTATCGACGCGCAGCACGACATCGGCATGATCGTTCACCGCATAGCGAAAGCTCGTATCGAACAGCGTATAGTTCGGCATCCGCCGGGACACCCCGGCCAGGAAATCATCCTGCGGCGCGCGCCCGGCCACATGCCGGGCCGAGACCGTCCCCGACAGCCGGTCGGTCAGGATGGCATCCAGCGACAGGTTCACGACGTGGCGCGGAACCATCGTCAACTGATCGCCCGCCGGGGTGCGGGTGTCGGTATAGGTATAGTTTGCCCCCAGGGTCAGACGATCGTTCAGGGGCGCGCTGGCGCTCAGCTCCACGCCCTGCCGGCGCGTCACGCCGGGGATGTTCTGATAGGCGTTGGTGAAACCGGGCGGAAGGGCAAAGGTGCAGGGATCGGCCCAGGCGCCGCACCATTCGATGGCGTTGTCGGTGTCGATCCGGAACACCGTCGCGCCAAGGCTGACATCGCCGCTGCGCCAGTCGACGCCCAGTTCCGCCGAACGGCTGGTTTCAGGTTGCAGGTTGGGATTGGGCGCCACCATTGTAGCGCCGAAATTGGCCCCGAACCGCTGGTTGAGCGACGGCGCGGTAAAGCCGCGCCCCACCGCCCCGCGCACGGTAAGCGTGTCGCTTGCCTGCCACGCGGCGCTGATGCGCCCGCTGGTAAAGGTGCCGAAATCCCTGTTGCGATCCACACGGGCGGTGGCGGCAATATCCAACCCCGCGGTCGGCGACCACAGCGCCTGCCCGAAGGCGCCCATCGTGCGCATGCTTTCGCGCCCGGCAAGGCTGGCCTCGTACTCGCCGCGATCGACCGTCGTATCGGCGCCCCAGACCAGTGTCAGGCCCTCGTTGACGGAGGTCGAACCCTGATAGGCCAGACTGGTACGGTCGCCCTCGTACCACCCGGCTGGCGCCCCGCCCTCGTTGAACCGGCGCGTGATGTCATAGTGGCTGAGCGACAGTTCATGGCGCGTCACGCCCGTATCAAGTTCGGCAAAGGCGCGCCCGCCCCATTCGCGCCGCTGCGACTCGTTGTCGGCGGATGGGTTGCCATAGCCGTCGTATTCCGCACGCGTGCGCTGGGTGAAGGCCGAGAACCCGAAGGCAAGCGCCTCGCTGGCCTGATAACGGAAATAGGCCGACAGGCGCGTCATGTCGAAACCGTCACGCTCAAGTCCCGGCGTTCGGGGCAACGCGCCTTCCCAGGCCGAAAATCCGTCGCTGCGCCGATGTGCCAGCGTCACGGAGGTTTCCATCCGCGAATCGCGGAACGCCAGCGTGTAGCGCCCGCCGAAGGTGTTGTTCGAGCCACCCTCGACTGCGGCTTCCTGGCTGAACCCGTCCTGCTGCGGGCGCCGGGTGGTGACGCTGACGACGCCACCCACGGCCGAGCCGCCGTAAAGCGCCGATTGCGAGCCGCGCAGCACCTCCAGGCGTTCGATGTCGTCGATCGCCAGGCTTCCGAAATCGAATTCGGTGGTGATGCCGGTCGGATCATCGACGCGCACGCCATCGACATAGACCGCGACATAACGCGGTCCGGCCCCGCGGATCGTCAGTTGCGCAGCGGTGCCGAAACCGCCGGATCGGGTGACGTTCAGTCCCGGCAGGCGGTTCAGAACGCCGCCAAGGCTGGTTTCTCCGTCGCGTTCCAGTTCCTCGCGTTCGATGACGCTGACCGACGCGCCGGAACGCTGGATTTCCGTCGCGACGCGATTGGCGATGACCGTGATCTCGTCAAGGTCGAACGCTTGCTGTGCCAGCACCGGAAACGGCGCGGCAATTGCCAGCACACCGGCAAGACCCGCCAGAGGCAGGCGCATGGAATACGGCCGGGAACGATCTGAAATTCTGGACATGACAACAGCCATCCTATGTAAAGCGCGACCCCGCGCGCGTTCATCAAGATGTCTGGGAGACGTGACTCCGCAGACGGTGCATTGCGTCACCTCTACGGTCTGACCGTTACCCGCAGCGCCACCCGCGCCGGGATAGGGTGAACACTTCGGCAGGTCTCCTGACTTGCGGGTCGTCGCTTTGTCGGGCCTTCCCATGGTTGAACCACAGTGGCATTTGCCGACATCGCTCGCCGCTTACAGTTGCGGGGGCAGTTCCGGACTTGGCCGAGAGGCCGCACCGAATTCCCTTTCAGCGGATGATCCATCCGCACCGAAGCATCCGCTGGATACGCGATCCCGGCCGCGCTGACAAGGACCGACAGCGACCCACCGGGCAGTAACGGCGACACCGGGCGCGCTTTGCATCCTTGCGACGTAATCCCGCCGGGACCGTGCCGGACATCGAAAAAAGGCCCCGCACCGGCAAGCCGGGCGGGGCAGTGCGGCGCATGACCGCCGTTCAGTTTCGCAAGGCCCGGCTCATGCGCGCAGGCCCGGTTTATGTGTTCTCGTTCGTCAGGCCGCGATCTTTTGCGGCGCGGCCACCTCGATCATTTCGGCGTGCAAGGTCTTGATCGCCCCATCCAGATCGTCGCGGTTGAGCAGGAATTGTACATCGACATTGCGGCTGGGCTGCTGTGCGGCCAGCACCGAAATACCGGCCTCTTCCAGGGCGCGAAGCCCGCGCAGAAGAACCCGCTGGTCACGCAGATCGCGCCCGATCACCGACGCGATCGCCGCCGAATGCGCCGACACTTGCGCCGAGGGGAAGCTGCGTTGCAGATCAGCCTCGACGCGGCGCACGACCTTGGGCGACGCATCCAGATAGTGCGTGATCGTATTGGCGTTCGAACTCTTGGAGACAATGAAGGCGTTGTGGCGTTTCAGCACTTCCAGCACGGTGCTGTCATAGCCCTTCACGCCCACCATCTCCGGCTCGAACAGTTCCAGCGCGATCACCGGCAGGCCGGTCACGATCTCGGCGGCGGGGTGGTCAGCCGGTGCATCGTCGATCAGCGTGCCGGGATCTTCGGGTTCGAAGGCATTGGTCACGCGCAACGGAATATGCGCCTGGCGCAGGGTCTTGGCGGCCTTTGGGTGGATTGCCTCCATCCCCAGATTGGCCAGTTGATCGGCCACGTCGTAATTGGTGTGGCCCAGCTTGCGCACGGCATCCGCACCGACCAGACCGGGATCGGCCGACGACAGGTGGAATTCCTTGTGGATGATGGCTTCGGCAGCGCCCGTCAGCGCGGCAAGACGCGAAAACGTGACCTCGGAATAGCCGCGATCGAATTCCGCCATAAGCCCGTCGGTGCATTGCGCATAGCCGGTAACGATTGGCAATTCGGCTGAAAGATCGATCCCTTCCAGGCCCGCGCTCAAACGCTCGTCCAGATCCAGCTCGCGTTCGTCGCGCCAGCCGGTCAGATCGACGAACCGGGCCGAAACGCCGGAACGGTTCAACAGCAGGGTTGCGACATAGGCCGAATGCGCCTCGCCCAGCCCCGACAAGAGTTCGCGAAACACCATCATGTGCTGCGTCAGCCGGAAGTGGCCGTAGCTGCACAACCTTTGCAGGTCGAACAGGCACGAGCGCGCACCCTCGATCCGGTCGCGCACGAATTCGTCGGCCTGCGACAGATCGGCGGGGTGTTCGAGGATCTGGTGATGCGCATCGCGCATGGCCTGGGCCACCCGATCCAGCGCGCTCAGCCAGCCGTGCCCTTCGGATGCGCTGGCGAAACAGGCATAGACGCCGGGTTCGCCGGTCTTCTTGTGTTCAAGCAGCAAGTTGGTGATGCCACCGAATGCAGAGACGACAAAGATCCGGTTATAGAGCGCATCGCCCTCGCGCTTGCCGATCAACAGCGTATCGCGCAACTCTTTCAGGCGACTCATCGAAGTGCCGCCGATCTTCTCGACGGTGTGACGGGCGGTTTTGTCGGTCATGGGGATATGTCCCTTCGGGGCGGCACGAACGTGCCGTGCCGCCGTTCTTGTTGGTTGCGGTCAGGCCAGGCTGCCGGTTACAGGCGCGATGGCCTTGGGGGCGCCGCGATGCGCCAGATGGGCGGGGCGCGGCGCCGGCGCGGCATAGGGCTCACGCAGGGCGTTCGAGACCGCGTTGAACACGAAAAAGGCATTCGAACGCGGGAACGGCGTGATGTTCCCGTTCGAGCCATGCATCGTGTTGCAGTCGAAAAAGATCAGCGTCCCGGCCGGGCCGGTTGCGGTGTCGATCCCATGGGCCTCGGCAAGCTCGCGCAACGCCTTTTGCGACGGAGTCCCGATCGTCTGTTTCTTGAGCGAACTGCGATAGTTGTTTTCCGGCGTCTCGCCCTGGCATCCGATATAGCGCCGCTGCGATCCGGGCATCAGCATCAGCGGCCCGTTCAGCGCGTCGTTGTCGGTCAGCAGCAACGAGGCCGAGACCGCGCGCATGCGCGGCATGCCGTCTTCGGCGTGCCAGGTTTCGAAATCGGAATGCCAGTAGAATTCCTTGCCGGTAAAGCCCGGTTTGTAGTTCAGGCGCGACTGGTGGACATAGACATCGTCGCCCAGCAGGAATTGCGCCACACCGGCCAGCCGCGAATCGCGCGCAAGGCGGTCGAAGGCCGGCGAGTTCTGGACCAGGCGAAAGACGGTGCGCACCTCGCCGCTGCCGGGTTCGGTGACGACGTCCTCGTTGCCGTCCAGGGCACCGCCGCGCAAATCGGCGGAACTTTGGATAAGGGCGCGCACCTCGTCGGCACTGAAGGCGTCGCGCAGGATCAGATAGCCGTTCTTGTCATAGGATTCGGCCTGCTCGCGCGAGATGGGGGCCGTTTCGGTCCATGTGCTCCACAGGACAGGGTCCACCCGGTCGATGATCTGCTCGTGATCAGCAAAACGCGTCGGATAGACATCGGATTCGTGTCGGATCGGCTGATGAAGTGTCATGCGCTTTCTCCTTTTCTTGTCAGATGTTAACCCGGTTTTATTGCAACATGCGCGGTTTGGACCCGCGCAGTTGATGGACGGCGGGGGCCGGGGCCGACCCGCCATCTCGGAATTGCGATATCAGCCCGCCGCAGTTTCGGGCGCGGCGGCATAGCTGCCATCGGCCTGATGCACCTCGGTCCCGGTCACGGGCGGGTTGAAGCAGCAGGCCATAACGAGATCTTCCTCGGAGCGCACGATATGCTTGTCGTGCTGGTCCAGCGCATACATCACGCCGGGCCGGATCTGGTGCGTCTCGCCGGTGGCGACATCGGTAATGCTGCCCTTGCCGGAGATGCAATAGACGCTTTCGAAATGGTTCTTGTAGTGGAACTGATGTTCCGAACCGGCCTCAAGCGTCGTGATGTGAAAGGAAAAACCCATTCCGTCGCGCGCCAGCAGCATGCGCACGCTGGTCCATCGGGCATCGCTGACGGCCTTGTCCGTGTTCTTCAGTTCGTGAAAGTCGCGTATGATCATCGTTTACTCCGCTGCGATCTTGTTGTCGGCGGTGATACTGCGCACCGCGGCCTCCAGAATGTCCAGACCCTTGTTGAAGAGCGCGTCGGGCGTGGTCAGCGGGGCAAGGACCTTGACCACCTCGTCATGGGCACCCGAGGTCTCGATGATGAGACCATCGTCAAAGCATCGCGCGCAGATCGCCCCGGCCAGATCGCCGCTGCCGGTGTCGATGCCGCGCATCATGCCGCGCCCCTTCAGCGACGCCCCCGGAATCAGGGCGGCGATCGCCTGCAACCGATCTTGCAACAGCGCGCCCTTGCGGCGGGTTTCCTGCTCGAATTGGTCATTCGACCAGAATTTTTCAAGCGCGACACGTGCGGTCACGAAGGCATGGGTGTTGCCGCGGAAGGTGCCGTTGTGTTCGGCCGGCTTCCAGATGTCATGCTCGGGCTTGATCAAAAGCGCGGCGAACGGCAGACCCATTCCGCTGAACGATTTGGCCTGGGTGATCATGTCGGGGTCGATATCCATGCCCTCGAAGCTGAAATAAGGGCCTGTGCGACCGATACCGGCCTGGATGTCGTCGATGATGAACAGCGCGCCATGTTTGCGGGCAAGGCGCTGGATGCCGCGCAACCACTCACCGCTGGCGGCATTGAGCCCGCCTTCGCCCTGAACCGGCTCGACGATGAAGGCGGCTGGCGCGTCCACGCCGCTGGAGGGATTGTCCAGCATCCACTCAATGTAGTCCAGCGAATCGATATCGCCCATCGCGTTTTCGAATGGCATGTGCGTGACATCGGCCAGGCTGCCGCCACCGGCCCCGCCGCGCTTGCCGGCGTTCCCGGTCAGCGCCAGCGCACCCATGGTCATGCCGTGAAAGGCATTGGTGAAGGCAATGACATTGCGCCGATCCGTGATCTTGCGGGCAAGCTTGATCGCCGCCTCGACGGCGTTGGTGCCGGTCGGACCGGTCATCATGACCTTGTAGTCCATGCCACGCGGCTCAAGGATCAGGCGTTCGAACGTTTGCAGGAACGCGGCCTTGGTGTCGGTGAACATGTCAAGGCCGTGGGCGATCCCGTCCTGGCTGATGTGCTCGATCAACGCAGCTTTCATGTCGGGGTCGTTGTGGCCATAGTTCAGCGACGAGCACCCGGCCAGAAAGTCGATGTATTCGCGCCCGCCGGCATCGGTCAGGACCGATCCGCTGGCGCTGGCGAAAACGACGGGAAAGCTGCGGCAATAGCTGCGCGCCTCGCTTTCGCGTCGAGAAAAGATCTTCGTGTCCGCTGACGTGTCAGTCGGCATGGGGATACCTCGAATGATTGTTTGACTGTATGGCTGCTGCCGCGCGCTCAGGCAGCCCGCGCACGGGCCACCGGGGCGGGGAAGCGGATCGTTACCATGTGTTCCGTCGCGTGCTCGCCATCGAAATGGTCGTCTTTCCGATAGTGCGGCTCGTCGCTCAGGATTCCGCCATGACGTTCGGCCAGACTGCGGAACAGCCGCCAGCTGGGGTCGTTGTCACGGGTGATCGTGGTCTTCAGGCGCCGCACGCCGGCAAGATCATCGCGCGACAAAAGTCGGTCCAGCATTTCGCTGCCAAGACCTAACCCGCGCGCCTTTGACGACACCGCGACCTGCCACACGAACAGCGTGTCAGGGGCATCGGGCAGACGATAGCCCGAAATCCAGCCGACCGGCACACCGTCCTTTTCCGCCAGGATACAGGTATCGGCAAAATGGTCGCACTGGATCAGGTTGCAATACATGCTGTTCTCGTCCAGCGGCTTGCAGGCCCGGATAAGCGCCCAGACGTCGCTGCCGTCCCGCGGCTCGGGTTTGCGGAAGGTCAGCACCTCATCAGCGGTTGTCTCGATCATGTCTTTCATGTCGCGATCCTCTGTCTTTCGTTCGACTAACTAAACATAGATCGCCTTGAATGCAAGCTTTTGCGTTGTATTTGCTTGAATATAGTCGGCGTGAATCGGTGTTTTTCTTTGACTCAAAGGCGGTTAGCGGTATGAAAATTTCCCTCGCCGAACTGGATTGAACAGAACGATTGACCATTTCCGCGCCATGTCGATAATAGCGGCATCGGTAGCAGGGCGTTGGGGGCGGATTTGGAGCGGATCGATGTTTGCCTGATCGCGCTGCGCCGCATTCTCAGGGCTACCGAACTTCATGGCAAGGAACTTGCGCAATCGGCCGGGCTGACCCCGGTACAGTTGCGCGTGGTCCAGATCCTGGCCGAATCGGGCACCAGTACCGGCGGCGCGATCGCCAAGCGGATGCATGTCGCCCCAGCGACCATCACCGCGATGATCGACAAATTGCAGCGATCGGGGCATGTGGCCCGGCAACCCAGCCACATTGACCGTCGCCAGACCCTGATCGCCCTGACCGACAAGGGGCGCGAGGCGCTCAAGCGCGCACCAGACGCGTTGCAGCAGCGTTTCGCAGCCGAGTTCGAGGCGCTGGACGATTGGGAACAGGCGATGATCGTCGCCGTGCTGGAGCGCGTCGCGGTGATGCTGGACGCCGGTGATGCCGACCGAGGCGCGGTCCTCTATCCCGGCGATCTTTAACCCGCTTGCGCCTGGACCGGGGTCGATACCGGGGTCCGGTCGCATCCGGTGGCGCGTCGGCATCGTGATTTTCGGAAATGGCGCGCGCCGAAGATGAAACTTCGAACTCCCAACACGCTGATTTATTTGAAACTTTAGAGAATTGGAACGCCTATCTTAAGGCTGAAGGCGTCAAATTCCCACGGCAACCTCTTCAGCATGCAAAGCAAGCTCCGCGTCCTCGCAAACGTCGTGGAGGGCCGTCGCTATGAATCGGGATGGCTCTATCACCGCTGATATTGATCTCGCTGCTCACTTCGCCGACGCTGGCGTTCCCACGGTTAAGCCTCGGCGAAAGCGAAAACCGAAATATCCTCGCATCACTCTCCGTCTGTCACAGGACGAACACGCGTGGCTTGTGACAGCCGCCGAAGGAGTATCCGTTAGCTCCTATGTTCGTAAATGCGTATTTGGCGACAGTGCCACGCCACGCAAGGCGCGCGCCCGCGTTCCGGTGAAGGATGAAAAAGCTCTTGCCGAGATTCTTGCCCGGCTCGGCGCGAGCAAGATGGCGAACAATCTGAACCAGATCGCCTATCAGGCCAACTGCGGCTCGCTGCTGATGGATCAGCAGACGGAAGAAGAAATCAGACTCGCCTGCGCGCAGATTGCCTGGATGCGGGTCAAGTTGATCGAGGCGCTTGGACTGAAGGCGAATAGAAGCGAATGATCCTGAAGGGCAATCAGCGTGCCGGTGGCAGTCAGCTCGCCGTCCATCTGACGAACCTGCGGGATAACGATCATGTCACCGTGCATGAGTTGCGGGGCTTCGTCTCCGATGACCTGCACGGGGCATTCAATGAAGCTTATGCGGTGAGCCGGGGCACAAGGTGCAAGCAGTTCCTGTTCTCGCTGAGCCTCAATCCGCCGGAGACGGCGGATGTGCCGGTCGAGGCATTTGAGCAGGCCATCGCGTCCATCGAAAAGCGGCTGGGCTTGGCCGGTCAGCCCCGCGCGATTGTCTTCCACGAGAAAAACGGCAGGCGGCACGCGCACTGCGTCTGGTCGCGCATCGATGCCGCTGAAATGAAAGCGATCAATCTGCCGCATTACAAGATGAAGTTGCGCGATGTCTCCCGCGACCTCTATCTTGAGCATGGTTGGCAGTTGCCACGTGGTCTGATTGATCCCGGCGAACGCGATCCGCTGAATTTTTCGCAAGGTGAATGGCAACAGGCGCTGCGGATTGAAGCCGATCCCAAAAAGCTGAAACAGACATTCATCGATTGCTGGGCGGCATCTGACTGCCAAAATTCACTCGAATCCGCGCTTGCCGATCACGGCCTCTACCTCGCCAGAGGTGAGCGCCGTGGTTACGTCGCGGTGGATGGGCGCGGTGAAATCTATTCGCTCTCGCGTTGGACGGGGAAAAAGTCGAAAGAATTGAAAGGCAGGCTCGGCCCGCCCGAACAGCTTCGTTCCATCGAGGAAACGAAGAAGCTTATTGCGCAGCGCCTGGATGTGGCTGCGACTGAAATTCAGACAGCCGCCCAGAAGCGCAAAGAGAAGGAACTGTCGTCCTACAAAGTGCGGCGCGACGAACTCGTGGCAGAGCAGAGAGTGCAACGCAGCCAGCTTGCTGAAAAGCAACGCGGGCGTGCCACTCTGGAGCGAAACGCCCGGCAGGCGAGGATGCCAAAGGGGCTGAGAGCCCTCTGGGCTCGTATCACCGGGACGTACCGCGCTCTCCAAAGGGAAATTGAGCGCGAAGCCGCTGCCTGCGACCAGCGTGATCGGTTGGAGCTGGCGGAACTCATCAAGTCGCAGCTCGCCAACCGGCGCGAACTGAAGGGACGTTTGCACGAGAATTATCAGCGATATGACGGTGAACTGGAGACATTGTTCGCCGAGATCAAAGCACACCAATCCCGTCTATTGGCTGCCCAGAACGATGACGGCGCTCCGCCCGCAACGCGCAGACGAGCTCCGCGAAGATCGCGGGACTCCTAGCCCGCGCTCAGCGCTTCCATCAGCGTATCTGCTTCTTCTCTCGTCAGCCGACATTACGGTGCGCCACCTCAACAATATCCGTCATCTCCTTCGTTTCGTCCGCAAGCGCCCTGTTTTGTGGCCATCGAAGCGTCTTCTCCGGCTCTCGTGGCCGCAAGCGCCCGGCTTGTCATGTCTGTCTACGCCTGTCGCTCCTCCTCTGACGTTTCGGCCGTTTCGGTGCAGCCCGCCGGTCAAGCCGCAGATACGTGGCCATCAAGGCCGCCAGCGGCCGCAACGAAAAACGGAGGACGAGAATGAGAATACTGACGCAAACCGAATTAAGCCGCCTGACAAGAGGCGAGCTTTTGGCTCTCTTGCACAGGATTGCACAAATG
Source organism: Rhodobacteraceae bacterium HLUCCA12 (assembly GCA_001314715.1). Lineage (GTDB taxonomy): Bacteria > Pseudomonadota > Alphaproteobacteria > Rhodobacterales > Rhodobacteraceae > Pararhodobacter. The sequence goes on from LJSV01000013.1 coordinate 61,289, forward strand.
CTGCCTGAATTTGCCGATGGCTCGGCCGGACTTAGGGCAGCTCACAGCAACTTGCAAAACATTCGCAGAGCGCTGTCACACGCGCCGATAACAGCGAGAGCAAAATCGAATAACCGACGGTAGAAATTTGCAAAATATTAAGTTATTCGTTACATATCGATCTGTAATAGATTTTATTTTATATGAAACTGTTATTTCCTATTGAGACAATAGGAAAAAATGATTAAATATTTATTATTTGCAAACATGACCTTTCGCTTCGCATTGACCAGATGATGACTAGGAAAAAATCAGCCGTAATGATGCTATTTGCATCTGCTTTTCTGTCCGTCGCGGCCTGCGCGCCATCGACGCCGGTTCAAGATTTCGCCTCCAAGAACGGAATTTCACTCCGATACAGTGCGTACGACAGCGTGCCCACATTAACAGCTGAAGCGCGAGAGATGGCGGTTCAGCATTGTGCAGAACACGGGAAACATGCGAACTACAAGGGTGGCAATGCTGCAAACGCATTCACGACGGAGGAAATCCATCAGTTTGCTTGCGAAAAAACCAAGACTGACGATAGCGCCGTTATCGCAGCGCAATCAAAGCGGCCGACGTATATCGCCGTCCCGACGTATCAAAGCTACCGCGCGCCACAGCAAACGAGTTGCATGACGGTCGGAGATTTTATCAACTGTCAATCATACTGACGGTGGTCAACGCGTTCGATTAATCCTCCAGCGCGATCTTGACGAGCTGCTCGATATATTCTTCGGCGGTCATCAGCCCCGCAAACTCGCCTGCCGCGTCCTTATCGGCTGCAAGATGTGTCGCCTTCTCGAACGCCTTGCGGCTGATGGTGACGGTTACTTCGATCTCATCTTCTTCAGGCATTGCCTTTTTTGCTCCCGCTTTATTCCTTGAACATTGGCAGCAGTTCGGTGTGTCCACAACTCCGGACGGGGCGTAGTATCGTCCAGCATAAGCCATTCGCAGGGCGTTCCGGGCGTTGACCGGATGCGGCTGGCCCCATGGCCAGCCGCAAATTTTTCTGAACTGTCAGAACAAGGAAAGCTGCGCCCCACGCCAGCCCGTGCGCTCTGCCTCGTGATCGAGCCATGTGGTCACGAAAGCAACCGCGCCGCCATGATGCGCCACGGTGCCCTTACCCATGAAATGCGAGCGATAGCCGGTTTCGGTGACGGGCAGCGGCGCCCTGTCTTCGGTGCGCAGTTCGATATGATCCACCACCGCGAATTTGTCCGGCGTGTAGGTGATTTCAATCTGAACGGCGCGCCATACGATAGTATGCTTCTCCATTGGTTTGCCCTCCGCCGTAACGGAGCCGCCGCTTACGCGGCGACTCCTTTTTTGGTTTCGGTGGCGACGGCATGAAAGCCGTGCAGAAAATCCGCTGCCCTCTGCGCGTGGGCGGCTGCGGAAAACATCGCCCGCTTGTCTTCCTTCAAAACCTTGAGCCAGCTCTGGATATAAGCGGCATGGTCTGTGCCGGGCTCGGGCGTTATGGCCAGATCAGCACAAAGAAAGGCCGCGCCCAGCTCGGCGACAAGCTCTTCGCGCGCGTAGCCTTCATCGCCCCATTTCTTACGGCCAAACTCGCGGTCAAGGCGTTTCGGGTGCTTCGTCCAGTGCGTCAGCTCGTGCGCCAAGGTCGCATAGTAGGCTTCGGGGCTGCGGAAACACTCGAACGGGGGCATCTGAACATGATCGCTGCCGCCGCTATAGAAAGCCCGGTTGCCGCCGTGGCGAATATCGGCAGCCGTAGCGGCAAAGAAATTTTCCGCATGGTCGATACGCTGCGCGGGGTCGATGATGGGTTCCGGCTTTGCATAGTAGTGTTCGGGTAAACCGTCGATTTGCTCCACGTTGAAAACGCTGTAAGCCTTCATGAACGGGATGGTGCGCTCTTCCTCGGTGCCGTTCTCGCCCTCCTCGGTTTTGGTGATAGTGTTGGCATAGACGACCGGATTGCCGCGCTCACCCTTCCTGACATGTGCGCCCAGCTCTATAGCTTGTTTGAACGTCATCCAGTGCGGTGATAGATAGCCCGCCTCCATCGCTGCGCCCCAAAGCATCAGGATGTTGATCCCACTATAGGGCATGCCGTTATGGCGCAGGGGCTTTACAATCCGCCCGTCCATGTTCCCGGCGCTCCATGGCTTCAGCCATGTCAGTTCGCCTTGCTCCAGATCGGAAATGATCTTGTCGGTGACTTTCTGGTAAATATCTGCTTTCATTGGTCTCTTCTCCTCTTGTCTAGCCGGTTGCGCATGCAAACGGACTAGGCCCGCGCCAATGAGCGGGGGGAGACCGTCAAGACCGCAGACAGCGGAGGGGGATCACCCGTCCTGCACAAGCGAAGCGCGGAAGGATGGGGAGACCGCTGGCTGCGCCGAAGCGACAGCGAAGGGCTTGGTCTTGACGGAGGACGGGGCTGCAAGCCCCCAAAAAAGGAAAAAGTCGGCCGATCAGGCTGGCCACTATGTATGCGCAAGGGATGGAAGCCGAACGGCCGAGACCGCTCAGCGGGCTCGGTTCACGACAGCCCGGCCGTCGAAGCCAAAGGCGTAGGGGGACGCGCCAACATACACTTGCTGGTATCGGATCAGCGCACTTATCCTTCGACTTGAGTGATCAAATCTGTATATTGGTCATTCATGCAATGAATGTGCAGTGGTCGCAAGGATGCCACCGAACTAAAACGTCAAAGAGTACAGAGAAACTACGAATGCCAATAAATTTTGATGACCTTTTGGATGATGACGATTCAATCGTCAAAGATCCCCGAGATATTTTTCTCACATTAGATCGCGATAAGGCATTCGCATTTCCGCGCGATATTCAAACCGAAGTCATGAAAGAATGGTTTGGCAAAAGAGATAAGCCGGACACAGTCATCAAGCTGAATGTTGGGAGCGGCAAGACCCTGGTCGGTTTGTTGCTGCTACGAAGCTCGCTGAACGAGGCGATTGCCCCGGCTGTCTACATCGCGCCTGACAAGCAGTTGGTCGATCAGGTTATTGCGGAGGCTGAAGCACTTGGGATCGAGGTTACGGACGATCCGCACAATACCGATTTTCAGTCCGGAGACAGAATTCTGGTCACGACCATCCATCGGCTATTTAACGGGAAATCAGTCTTTGGCGTTGGCGCAGAAGGTGTAAAAATTAAACTGGGCGCAGTTGTGATCGACGACGCCCATGCCTGCATCGCGACCGTCACGGAGCAGTTCAGGATCGATCTTCCCAACACGCATCCCGCATATCAGGAAATTCTCAAGATCGTCGAACCCGAACTGAAGCGGCAGAGCCATGCCCGGTTCCTGGAGGTGAATTCAGGTGACCCGCGCGCCATGATGGAGGTGCCGTATTGGGCCTGGATCAAAGGGCAGGAGGAGATCACACAAGCCCTGCATGACCATAGAACCGACGACGAACTGAAATTCTCCTACCCGCTTCTGCGAGATATTCTGCCGTTGTGCCGTTGCGTGATCAGTGGCCAGAAACTGGAAATCGAGCCGGATTGTCCGCCGACCGATCTGGTGCGGGCTTTCTCTCGCGCCAAGCGCAGAATCTATATGACGGCGACCCTTGCCGACGACAGTGTGCTCGTCACGCATTTCGGTGCCGACCCCGACAAGCTTTCCGATCCCATCGTGCCGACCTCGTCCCAGTCCATGGGCGAACGCATGATCCTCATGCCGCAGGAATTGAACCCTGACATCACTCTGAATGAGATCAAAGGGCTGCTGGCCGAGCTGGCGGAGGAAGAAAACGTTGTCGTCATCGTGCCGTCGAAGAGCGCTGCCAAGGATTGGGAAGACATTGCCGATCAGATGCTCATGGCCGCGAACGTCGTCAACGGCGTGGACAAACTTCGGGCGGGGCATGTCGGGCTGACGGTGCTTGTGAACCGATATGACGGCATCGACCTGCCGCACGATGCGTGCCGCGTCCTGGTGATCTATAATCTGCCCGAGGTAGCGTCCTTTTCTGATCTCACAGACATGGCTGTCTTGAGCGATTCCCAGACCGGCCTCCGGCGTCAGATGCAGCGCATCGAACAAGGCATGGGACGCGGCGTCCGTTCCAACGACGATTATTGTGTTGTGCTGCTTGCCGGATCGAAACTCACGCGCCGCGTGAAGTCGCCGGACGGCCTCAAGCTGCTGACCCCGGCTACGCAGGCGCAGCTCGACCTCTCGAAAAAGATCGCCAAGCAGCTCGATGGCGTCGATATAGACGGGATTGCAGATGTTATCGACCAGTGCCTCAAGCGCGATTCGTCCTGGGTGAAGATCAGCAAGAAGACACTTCTGAAGGCCCAGGCTAAAACGGGTCTGGTTCTCGACAAGGCCAGCGTTGCCGTGCGGCTGGCCTTCGACACAGCCCGTTCCGGGGATTACAAGGCCGCAGCCGATCTGCTCAGCGCCGCCGCCAACTCCGCGCAGGATGACGATGAAAAGGCGTGGCTCATGTCAAAACTGGCCGCCATGCAACATCACCTGAACCCGGCGGCATCGCAAAAGACGTTGCTGGCAGCATATCGGTTAAACCCGAACGTCCTCCGACCGATAGAAGGCATCGCCTATCAGAAGCTTGCCGCCCAAAAGGGCGCGCAGGCAGCAGAAGTGCAGTCCTATCATCGGGAGCGCTTCCTCGAAGCCGCCGACCGGATACTGGAAGTCAACCAACTCACCGATGATCTGCGCTTTCAAAGCGTGACGCCGGATAAGTTCGAAGCTGCTATCGATGACGTTGCCCGGTTCATCGGGTTGCATTCCCAGCGCCCCGAAAAACAGTTCAACGATGAAGGACCAGACAATCTGTGGGCGCTGCCGGATGGATCGTTCCTGGTCATAGAGTGCAAGAACAACGCGACATCCGAGAAGGGCATTTCCAAAACCGACCTAGGCCAGCTCGACCAGGCCATGTCATGGTTTGTCGGCAAATACACAAAGGGTGCGACCGGCACGCCCGTCATCATCCATCCACTGCGAACGCTGGGAGACGGCGCTTCTGAGGTCGAGGGCATGCGGATCATGACGGAAAAGGAACTCAAAAAGTTGCGCAAAGCGCTCGCCGACTTCGCCAAGTCGTTGGGTGATCCTGACCTACTCAACAGCCAGAAGCAGATAAACGAACTGCTTGCCACTCACGGCTTCAACGGCGATGAATTTTTGAAGCGGTATACTACCGTGATGAAATGAGTCGACTCGTGCGCAAATCTACACTTCCATCGCATCACCATCTTGGCCGTTCTTAGCACGAAACGCTTCTAAAAATTTATCTCTATCATTCAATCTTATCAGTACAGGATCGTCGCAAGAGGATGCCTTGCCGAAGAAGACGGCATGTCGCTCCTTTAAGCTTGGTAATACGCGGGCATATTCTGAACCGATGTAGTTCCCCAGAAATTCCTTACCTGTATCGTCAAACGTCCTCATCGCGAAAATCGTATTGCATTGGTTGAGGATAGTCTTGGTAACATTCGCCGTTCTCTGTGTAATCAGCAGACATCCCAATCCAAATTTCCGGCCCTGCAAAATTGCCCGCGCGCTTGCGGCAGTGGCATTCTTGTCACCATCGCTGGCAACGGAATTCCACTCTGGCACGAGGCTGTGTGCCTCTTCATAGACTAGGCAAGCGCGTGCAGTATCCACCATGCCAAGCTCTTGGCATGCTTTTAGAGCAGCGTTAGAAAACATGGCTGTAATTTCGCTGGGTGTGAGATCGGTAAATGCAGCCTGATTTTGGTACGCATTCGTCGTTTGTTTACTGACACGAAATCCCGCAGGGTTAAATATCAGGATCGATTGTTCTGTGTCGGGCGCGAGGAATGCAGAAATCGCAGTGCTTACGGCTGTATTGAATGCATGCAGCGAGCCACCTTCTTCCTTGCCTTGGGCGACGGGCCTGCCCTGTGCAGCAGCAGACAAGGCCTGATTAACTGCGTCCTGATAGCCTTGGTCAACAAAAACTGAAAGCTGCGTCGCATATTGGTCGGTTAGATCGAGACATATGACTTTAATACCTTTTGCGATCATTCGCTCGACAAGCTCGATTGAAAGATAACTCTTTCCAATGCCAAGAATGCCGAGAATGGCTGTGTTGTGCGTTACGGCGTCGGAGATGTTGATCGTGATCTGGTAATCTGTACCGGGAAAGTGGCCTATGGCATCTGCATTGTGTTCAAACTCATCGGTCGATTTGATAAAGACGGGTGCGTTAATTCGGGGAAGCCATTCCGTTGGCTCGAACTTTTTGTCTTCAGGGTTCCACTTGCCAATCTTCCTGGCTTTAGCGCGAACGTACCCATATTTGTTCTTTTGTTGAACAGCTTCTTCCCGAGTTACGCCGCCAATGATCTGATAGATGACATCGTCACCTCGAACCTTGACATCGACCAGGCGACCTTCGGAAAGTTCCTCATCGTTCGTCACTTCTATTTCGATGAACTCGAGGTCAGAATCGCTATCTACAATGCCGCAAAGAGAGCCGATCCGCTCAAGCACCCGAACGGCCTGCGCCTCATCATCCCCGACTGGAAGTAGCGTAGCCGCTCCGCTTCCGACCGCCGCTTTATCCGCCCGTTCCTTCAAGGCAGGCGGAACGGGCAGACTCAATGCCCTAAGCAGAATCCCTTCGTCTCTTCCCACATAGTTGAGGGCAACACCAAGCGTCGTAGGCCCGTGCCCGTCGGAAATAGCCATGAGCGTGCCCGACTTGTGGCGAACATCGTCATCCTGTCGGATTAACACCAATCCCGGAGCCTGATGTGCAGCTACGACACCGAGCACGTCCGGTCCCTCCCGGTCGAACGTTCCACGCATCCATCCAAAGAACTGCAAGACGGATTCGATTGGGTCGAACGCAACAATCAACGCCCAAACTGTAAGGATGACATATAGCTCGACTGATGAAGATCGGTGAAAGACCCAGGCAAGCACGAGAATGACGAGAGTGAAGATCGTTCTTGGAGCGCCGAAAGCCTTTATTCCACGCTCGATGCTCAAGACCCACGGGCGGGTTTCCAGTCCATGTGTGCGTTTAACGAGCAACACGGCTATCGAAGCCAAGAAACAGCTCGCGCATACACCGAAGGCGATCCAAATTATGAATTGATCGGACAGCAGTGCGGGCTTGGCGGCAAGCGCAGCAATCAGCGTGCCACCGGCAACGAACGAATTGGTCGCGACATCTGCCGGCGGAACGAAGTGAGGATTAAGAAGACGGCTACCGAGAAGAAGGCTAGCGACGCCGTTGGCGAACCAGAGAAGCTTTTCATTGATTGGAAAGCCTTGACCAACGACATACCATTGAATGATCACCAAGATGATCAAATAGAGGACTGTTGCGGTCGTTCTTCCCTTTTTGTCGGTCAACGAAACCACTCCGCCCTTTTGGCTGACGGTAGCATCATGAGATTCATCGTCTCTCCTTTTCATAGGGACCAAGGAAGCGTTCGCCGTTGAAATGGATGAGATGGCTGGGCGCGTCCGCGCACCAAACTTCCGTCTCCCATGAAATCTCACCAAGGTATCGGCCCATCACGCTCCGATCGGGGAAGGCCGTTACGTAGACAAGGCCGGGCTTTGCATCCTTGAAGAGCGCTGCCAGCTCATTGTGGCGCTTGGCATCGACCGGACCGTGGCTCGTCACGGACTCGACAAGAAGCAACCAGTTCTTCTTGCCAAAATACAGTACCACGTCCGGCATCTTTCCATGCCTGTCTACCGTGACGCCAAACGTCGCCAGCCGCTCCTTCTCGAAATAGCCGATCTTGTCGCCTGTATCGCCGACATAGATGACTTCCGCTCCCGGCGCGAAGCGTGGGGCGAAGTCCGTGATGATCTGTTTGATAAGTTCGCTGTGTGCGCCGGGCGTGAGCGCAATCTCCTTACCGTCCGCGACCTGCACCGGGATCATTTGCATCTCGCGGTGTTTTGCCCATTTGGCGGCCAGTGTTTCCTGCCCTTCGAGGTAGGTGTCGAGCGTGCCCTGCCACGCATCGGCTCCGAAAGTAAGGATGACTGTGTAGGCTTCCTCGCTTATCTGGTAGCAGGCTTTGGGGCTGTTCACGGGCCGCGCCGGATCGTCGGGGTTGTAGAGCGCGATCCCGGCTTCCACAAACTGGTGCATGGTTTGGCGGCGGAAGGTCTCGCGCGTATTGGGCGCATATTCACGGCCATAGTGTTCGCGCGTGAAATCCATAATGGGCGTGATGCCCATGAGAGGTTTTTGCAACGCGTTCCACGCGCCGTCCGGCCTGAGATTAAGAAGCGCCAGCAGCGTGAGGGCTGAGCGTTCGTTGCGCTGGCCGCGTGGCATGCCGAGCGCAGTCAAGATTTTGAGCGCATCGTCGATTTTCTGCTGCGCAGTTAGCGGATTCTTGTCGTCTGTCATGTGATAAAGCTCCCCCTCAATGATGGTATCGATGTCTTGTTGGGAGAGTGCGGCGTCCCCGGCTTCAGAACCCAAGCGTTCCAGAACCTCCCTGTGTGGATAGTTAAGCGACCGTAGATCGGTTGCATTGACCTGCGTGTGCCCGTTGAACTGCCGGAAATAGCGGTCCACGAGGCTGCTGTTCAGATAGATGGCGAGGCCGCGCGCCAATTCAGAAGGCAATCCCTTTTGCTTCGCGTGAAATACGTTCAGGTGATTTTCGAAGCCGATCAGCTCGCCCTGTAAATCCGATGGGTAGACAGACGCCACGATCCGACGCCGTTCCTCTTTGGAGGTAAAGCGTTTCGTGACCACGAAATGCCCCTTGTTCTCCCATAGCCACCTGCGGCTATCCGGCGAGACGCGGATCGCGTTGGGCTTCTTCATGACCTTCGGCCAGGTCAGCGCGCCTTTCTGAAAATGCGCGGCGTAGAGCAGCGGAACCGCTCCCTCTTCGGGTTGCGCCCGTAAATCATCCTTGAGCCGGAAATCCACAACGGGGCCAGTGGACACCTCGACGCCTATATCCGCCAGCGTGGCCGTGAAATGAGCCATGCGGTTCACAATTCCCTGCTCAAGCTCATTGGCTGCGATGTGAACGAAACGGCCTGGGTCGTGAGGACGGATAACGCTTTCATAAGGAACAATGCGTTGTGTCATGTCTTCTGCGACGCAGTGCCCGTCCGCGCCGAACTGAAAATCGCCGCCGTTGCTGGTCGTGATTGTCACTTCAGAAGGTTTTGCGCCTTTGATGGCGTACAGGATGATATTTTCCTGCAGAACCTCATCGCCCTTAAAGGCGCTGTTGCGTTTCTCAAAAATGTGGATGTGGCGCAGGCCCATCATCGCGAAGAACTGCTCGCGGAACGGCTTGAAGTACGGACCGTTGCAGAATGACCGGGGCACGATAGCGACCATCTCGCCGCCTTCGCGCAGACGCTGCGCAGCCAGAAACATGAAGGCGGTATAAAGATTGGAAGTCTCGATTCCAGCCCTGCGGAGAGCACTGCGGTGCGCTGAGGCTGAATTGATCTTCTTGTAGGGCGGATTCATGATGACCTGGGTAAAGCCACTATCCTCACTATCCACCTGATTGAAGATGTCAGACTGCTTGCCCCATGCATGGCCAAGGATAAAGTCTTCCTCGTGCAAGGCGACGCTGGCCTGTACTTGTGCGCGGCGGCATTGCGCCACGGATTCATCCAGTGTGTTGCGCAGATAGCCAGTTAGCACTGGCTCGATCTCGTAGGCGCTGAGGGTAGCAGACCGGGGTTTGTCGCGCCCGACGCTAATCCGCTCCACAAAAGCCGCTGTGAGCGAGCCGACGCCTGCGCCTGGGTCAAGCAGGCGGATATCGCCCGATACATCCTCAAACAGACTCGCCATAAACCGCGCAATGGGCGCTGGCGTCATGTACTGTCCAAGATCGGAGCGCCGACGCGGATCGAGCTTGAGCGCGGCATCCACGCGGTAATATTCAGCGGTCTCGGCGAAAGCGGGCTGGCTCATCCGGTCCCCGTTTTCTTGTCCAGTGGAAGATCGAGCGCAGGCTGTGTCCCGCCATCTCCGTACCGCTGTAGAAACTCCATCACTGCCTTGCGTGTGAGCCAGGAAAGCGAGACATCATATTTCTGCGCGAGCATGGTCAGCGCGGCATGCTCCTTGTCGGGCAAACTCACGGTAATGCGTGTAGGCATGTTCGGATCACCGATTTTCGATTCGTTTCGAGCCATGCATCAATTTACATCAAAGTGATGCAGTTCAATAGCGGCAACTTCCGAATATCCACGAGTCGTATCCAACGATGATTCCTCGGACGGAGTCGAGCGGCGAAACGCTGGCGTGCATCCAATTCGCGCGGGTTGGTCGATGGGATGGTTCCAAGGAAGGGCAGCGCGAAAGCTCCCTTCCTTAGTCGTAGGTATCGGGTCGCGAAAGACCTGATCGGCATCCAATCCGCGCAGGGTTGGTCAGGGGTCTTGGGGGCAGGAACGCCCCTCAAGTCGATGGGCGCAGGGAGAGCGAAGTCTCCTTGCGAGTGGGCCGGCCGGCGATACGGCCGCGTGGCGGGATGAGGCTCGATGCCGGTTTCCGCCACAGGCAAGAGGGATGCAACGGGAGAGCGCCAGCGTCTCCCTTGCCAAGATGGTGTTGCGCCAGCCCGCATGAGGGACGAAGCGGGTCAGACAAATTGCGGGACGCGTTTTGTCTGACAACACACATCTTGCGCGCGCACGGCGGAAATCTTTTTGCGCACGGCGGAAATCTTTTGTCTGACAAAGTTACAAAGTGCGACGGTAAGGTCAAAGGCTCAAAAGGGGCTATAGTTGAGGCTGTGGATTGAGGTCTGGTTCGCGTGCGATGGGCGCGATGGCCGAAGCTCCGGCCGGTGCAGCAGATTCAGTTTTCAGAACAGGCGCGGAAACTGGCCCGGCGCCGGGGGAAAGATGCTTTGCTGCCGCAAGCGGCAAGCGGCAATGTCGGCAGGTCGGATGGCATAGCTTCTTCAAGCTCGGCATCGAGGTCTTCGATATCCTGCACGCTCAATCCACCTTCCGCCACACGCTCGCGCGCGTCACCCAGTCTGGCTCTGGCGTCGGCGGATCTTTCGCGTCCGCCATCGACCGTGGCCTGGGCGTCATGCAACTGGCGGCGCTCGTCAAGAGCGGTTTCATGTTGTCGATACAGTTCACGATTCTTACCGCGTTCACCAAGAAGTTCCTCCGCAGTTGTCGGCCCATCGACCAGATCGAAGTCGAGTTCATCCCGTCCAACTCGTTCCCCGTGCTCGTCGATGACGAAAGAACCATCTTCGGATTTGAAAACGCGACGTCCATCCTCCATGACATGGGCGGTGGCGAGCATGTCGGGCAGAACGGCATCCGATTCGGCGATCTGTTGCCTCAGCAAGGCAAGGCGTTCGCTGTTGCCGATCAGCGCTTTGGTGATGGCGTTATCATATCCAAAATAACACCGCAGCGCTTACCAGCTAGAACCAATATTTGGTCACCCCGTTCGAGCGAACAATCTGTTTTCAGTTACTGCTTTAGATACGCTAAGAGAATATTAAAACCGAGATAGACGGAGAGCAGGGCCGTCCAAATTCCAAAAGCCTCGATGAAAGTGAAGCCACCGTCCTGTATGTAAGCAATTGATCCAAAAAATGCAGAAGGCCCGAAGACGAATAATGCTACCCCTACCCAGCTCTTTGTATTCTCTTTTCTATTCGCCTTTCTGATGGCTTCGTTATGGAATTTTATTGCAGCATTACCTTTTTCTTCGTCGCCATAACGTAAGCTAAAGTCTTTCGGTATTCTTGTTTGATCAGGTGTTCGAGCAAGCGCTCCGCCAATATGATTTTCTAATAGTTTGAGTGTTTCAGGCATGGTGTGTGGCCGGCCATCTTGGGCGGCGGAGGCCATTTGGGCCTTGGCAAAAGAAAGAACATCGCTGGCAAAGTCTAGTGCGTCAACTTCAAGAATTTTCAGGTATGGATAGTTATGGCCAATATGAGATTGCAGCCGAATGGCTTTTTGCACATTTGGTTCGCCGTATTGTTGAATTAATTCTATGTATTTCGGTGGATGCTGTGGCTGTGGCGCGCGCTCCGGTGACGGATCGTCTCCCCAACGAGCGCCTTCGCGCGGTGGTCTACTCATGGGACAACCTTTTGTTTGTTAGAGATACTAGGTCGGGGTCCAGATAGTAAGGCGTACGTATCAGCATCATACCGCCCTGGTCGCGGACATGAAGCATCTGGACCAAGTTTTCTTTCGTGAAGGCGGTGAGCGCCTCTTCGGGTCTAACCAGTTTCCGAGTTTGCTTTGAAACGGTATATCCCTTCGACATGCCTTCGGTTTCAGAACGACTTGTGCCGAGTGTTGTAGATTCATTCGTGCCAATCGTTTCAGATGATGACATACCGGTACTGGAAGACGAGTTGCTGCCTGAATTCCAGTTTGCCCCGCCCGCCTCGCCGGTCGAACCCCCAAACCCGGATGAGCCACCGGTCGAGTTAGACCAATTGGTGCCTGCCGAAGTCGATTGGCTGGAACCGACGGTGGCAGACTCGTTGGTACCGCGCGTTTCTGATCGGTTCTTTGTTAGCGTGATTGATGGAACATCGACTTCTTCTTCACCCAGGAGCTCAGAAAGGTACTTGGCAGTCGGTAAGTCATTGATGCCAAAAAACTGCTTGATGCCGCACGCCCCGAGTATGGTTTCCCAAGAGTCTGGGTAGTTCTTCTTGAGCTGGCCAATATCCTGGACGATGAGCCACATGCGCAGCCCGAATCCGGGGGCATAGGTCAGGGTGTTTTCTATTGATGGTAGAGGCCCGAGTTGAAAAAACTCGTCGATCATCATCAGGATTGGCCAATCGCTGTCCTTGTCGAATTCGCTCCCCGTCCTTTCGATGTACTGGGTCATCTGCATGACGAGCAGGCGCATCCATCGGCCTTGCAGGTACATCATTTCGACCGGCAGGCAGATATAGACGGTCGTGAACTTTTCTTGATTGCGCAGGTCGGAAAGATTCAGGGTCGCCGGGTTGGCCGGGTTGTCGGATAGGGCGGGCGCGAGCCTCGGCTCGCGGAGGAAGTCGAGGTGAGTGCGGACGTTACCGAGCACGTTGCCACGCGTGTTCTCGCCCATCTGCATGATCTTTGCGGCTTCCTCGCGCAGCAGTCCGCCAAAGGCATCACAGTCCGCCATCTCGTGCAGCATGAGTTCAAAAGCTTTGTCGGGCGATCCCTGGTAGTTCGGATCGCCATCCTCGCTTTCGCGCATGTGTCTCAGGAAGTCTTGATAGAGTTGCCAGTCACCCACGGAAGCCGTCTCGCGGAGCTTCATCAGCGTGCGCTCTTCCGGCGGGTAGAAATGCAGTATGTAGAGAACGACCGCCTGGATGAAGCTGAGCGCGGTCTGATCCCAATAGGGGTCTTTGGCTTTTGGGTTTGGAACGACTATCCCCGACGCAATGCTTTGTGCGGCACCGACTACGCCGAGATCGTCTTCACGCAGTTGCGCGAGTGGGTTGAAGGTGCCGCGCATTTCCGGGGGGATGTTTTTGGCGACTCCCGCAGGATCGAGCACGACCACCTTTTGCCCAAGCTTGTCGCGTCGGTGTTGTGCGGTGATCGTGGCCAGCTCGCCCTTCGGGTCGATCACAACGGCACTGCCGGGGAACATGAGTAGGTTGGGGATCACAGCCCCGACACCCTTCCCGGCCCGCGAACCCGCGCAGGTGAGAAGGTTCAAGTCTTCATGCCAGCCAAAAGGCTTTCCGCTCAACGTACGGCCGAACCAGAAGTCGCCTGTTTCGTATCCTTGGCGGTCGAGCCGGTGTTGCGGCACAAGCTTGGACGTAGCGAGCTCGCGCCGGTTGCGCATGGCATTGGCCATCGGCTCTAGTTCGTCGTTCAAGGCGTCCCCCTGTGTCTCAGTTACTCGGCATCGCCATTGTCGTTTGTAAAGCCGTTGTATGCATTTTCAAACCGAATCCAGGCTTCTTGGATCGCGAAACCAAGAACATGCGCGAAGGGAATGTCTTTTTCTTCCTGAGTTCGGGCGATCCATGCACACCATGCGATTTCGACTTGATCGGTTTGGCTGGTGTAGCCGTCGTCGGCCATGATATCGAGCCCGACCCAATGACCAACTGGGAGGCAGACAATATGCTCACCGCCATCTGGCGTGATGATTACTCGCGACAAAAACTCTTCGTCTGAAGTTCTCTTGTTAATAGTTACCTCTCTTTTTCTCTTCCGGATGCTTTCTCCATCTCGGGTATTAGCTTACCTTTGTTTTGATTGCGGACATCCTCTTTCGAGATAATGGCCGCTTTTTCCATTTTAGCATATTTGGCAGCACGATCGCCACCAAAGCGCTCTTGATCTTTCGCAACGAGCTTTTCGGTTTCTTGTTGCCGAACCGCTGATCCCAGCGGACCCTTCATGTCGAAATTCTGTTGGACTTTGTGCTTCTTGATTGCCTCGGGCGTTTTGTCGTCGGGGCGGTCGGTCATCGCACCATTCCTCGCGGCTACAGGGGTCCTGAACTATAGCTGCATAGGGATGATCTTGGAATCCCCTTAAGCGTAGAGCCGGTCCCGCAGGAGCGTGATCCGCGCGACGAGGACAGCGCTTGAGGGGCTCGTAGCGCCCTACCCTGTCGGCTGCCCTGTTCGATTTCATCGAACGGGTTGCCACCCGGCGAGGGGGCTTCGGTTATCGAAACATTGCGTTCCTCCCGGATAGGCGTTGGCGAGTCAACCATTGTACACGGGCCTGCGGAGTGGCTGCGGCAAAGCCCCGCCTGATTGGGGCAGCGTCGTAGCAAGATTGCCTGAGCTGGATATCGGTACGTGGTCGGATGGCGGTGTGGGAGTCCGGTACAACCGCCGCTGCAACGGCTCCACACCTGCGCGCGGTATTGTCTTTACCGCGACACATCCAGGTGAGGCGGCGTTTACGCTCTTTGGCGATCCGGTGGTGATCCAGGTGAAGTGAAGCGACCGATCAAAGAAGTCCGGAATCGGGTGGCTCGGCGATCGACGCGCAGCAAAAGGCCTGCTGGGTTCACGTGATCAGCACGCGGCTGGAAAGCACGAACGGCGGCGGGTCTTGGTCAAGCGAATTAGCGAACGTGTCTAGCTGCGGACGTGAGAGCGGCGCGGTCGGGTCTGCAGATTCGTTGAAATCTGTCCTGTTCACCGAGAATACGGTCACGAAGCGCGCCGGGCCGGTTTGGATTTCTTCAACCAGCGGATCGACGGTGCCATCCGCGCCACGTGGAAGATTATTTTCGCCGTCTTGAACGGAGACCCATCCAGCCTCGCGGCCTAGGGGTAGCTGATACCAGATCGAATTCATTTGCTGGAAGCCGATTGCAAAGCCATCAGCGGGGCACTGCATCTTCAGAAAAAAGGGCGTGCCCCGAGCCATCCTCGTAAAGGGACGATCAAGATTTGCGAACTGGACGATGAGCTGGCGCTCTGGGTGCTCAATGATTGCGAGTCCACCACGGTCGTGGCGCACAAGGTCGCTCCAGGCCCCAGTTGCTTCCCGCTGCCTTGAATGAAGAACTTTTTCGAGCACGCTTTCGGCGCGTCCGGCATTTTTGTCTATGAGCCACTTATAGAACTGAAACGCATGTTTCCGGTTGAATCGGCCGCTGCGCATATTGGCGTCGTAGCCTTGGCCGACATTGGCTGTACCGAGCGCTTCCTCTAGCAGTTCGAAGAGCGTCATGTTGCGGGTATCCATCTCCGCCTTGAGGAAGCGGTAGAGAATCTGCCGCTCTTCACGGCTGGCGCTGCGCCAATCAATTTCGGGCATCTCTGACAACAGCTTCCCTCGGTTCCCTTCCTTTTACACGGAAGTACACGGATTCGGCTCGATACTTACACGGCGGTTCTCTGCGAAACCTCTGGGCAAGTTCAAACCACCCGGAGACATTTCAAATGAGCCAGCCTCCTGAGCCTATCATCTACAAGCCGAAGCGCCCCCGCCCCAGTATGGATGCCGTTCTGCTGATCGCAAGCGGGATCGGAACGAGCCTTATGGCGGGCATCGCGATGCACGCGCTTCTGCCGGAAACAGGCGCGCTGGCATGGGGAAAGGCAATGTTGATTGCCGTTCTTGCAGGCGGCGTTGCGTATGCCGTCAATCGATTTGCTGTGGAGCGCGGCGCGCCTCTCGCGGCGACAGGATACGTAACGGCCGGTTTGATGAGCGTCTGCTCGATCTTGTTCATCGGCGCTGGCTTGTTCGCCTCCACCTATGCCGGCATGACGCTCAGCTCGGTTGCCGAACTGCAACTCCATGATCATGGCAGGCGTCTCGACGATTATGCGGCGACGCAGATGCGCAGCATCACGCAGGGAACGCGGGCAATCCCCGTCGTTGAGCTTATCCGTGATGATCTGCGGAGCAAGGCATCTTGTGAGGTCACCACGAGCTGTGTTTCGGGCAACGACGTTGTCGGACGCGGACCCGTTGCCAGAACCCTGGAACTGATTGCCGACCGTGCGGATGCCATCGCAAAGCAGTTGGCCGCTGGTGAGGCCGTGCGTCAGGACCTCGCGCTGCGCGTTGCCGGATATCTGGCGGATTACCAGCGAGTGCTTGGCGATACCGACACTCCCCTGAGTGCGCGGCGGCGTGACCTGATCGCAATTGATGGTCGCATCGATCAGGCGATTAGCGCCCTGAAAGAAGCCATTCCGCTGTCACTGCTGGGTTCCTATGCGGCAGAGCTTAAGCAGGGTGTTGCAATGGAAGGTAATGCGGGTGCCCGTGTAAATGCGCTGCTCGCCAGTCACGGACGTGCTCTGGATGATGTGCTGGGAACACTTGAGGGTGCCAACGCTCCCGCCCCCGCCTTTCCGCCGAGAGCCGGTGTGTCGTCCACCTTCGACTACATCCTGCACTTCATGCCGATTGCCGCAATCACGGCGGTTGTTGAACTGATCCTGCCGATTGCCCTGTGGGTCTACACCTTCATTGCGATCGTTTGGGACAAGGAACAGGCCCAACGGCGCCGGCCGGCAGCTCCTCTTGCCCCAAGCGAGAAACATGGAGCCGGGACGGATGAAAACCATCGTGAACGGAAGTCAGGCGGTAACTCCTTCAACCATTCCAGTCGCCGGATGAATGGCCAGAAAAACCGCAAGCCTCACGGCCGGATGAATGGAAGCGCGGCTTACTTCGATCCGACCGATGACGATATCAGCGACTACCTGGCCAATGCAGGACGCGGCCTGAAAGGAGGCCAGTGATGTTTGGAGACACCAACAGCCTTCCGATTGGCGGCAGCGTGCTGCTCGCTGCTGCCGCCTACGCAGTGATCTCGGCATTCGTCACTGGCCCGTTGGTCGCTGAGAGAACCATTGAGCGCGGCGGGTGGGAGTCATCCTGCCGCGCCAACCTCAAAGACCTGCTCCTGGCCGAAGAGAGTGCAAGCGTGTCCGAGAGTGAAGTTCTTCCTCGGTTCGACTGCAACTCCCTGCTCGGATTGTTTGGAGCTGAAGGCAGGCAAGTCTGCCGCCGACATGGAAACTTCGAATTCAGGCTGCCTGGTATGGAACAGCTTGAAGCCCGCCAGAGACAAATGCGGGAGATGAGGAAGCGTCGGCTTGACGCGGCGATCAGCAATGTCGCTTCGAGATGCGCCTGCGCAGCGGCGGTCACAATGGAAACCCGCCGCATTCCTTTCGCGATCTATGCGGGCTCCGCAAGGCTGATCACGCCCGCGCCGGTCAAGAATCTCTCTAACGAACTTCAAGTTTCGCTGGGCTCACCCCTATGCGCAGCAAAGGGATGAAAGTGAGGTTTCCGATGATTCTGGGATCGATCAACATTACGAAACGAGCCGTCTCGACACACCGCGATTCCTACCTGCTTGAGAACTTGAGCGTGGTGTCGGTACGCCGACCTTTCTTGCCGAGCGCGACAATCATCGGCGGCGGGTTGGCAGCCTTTGCTGCCGCATTCGCCGATCTGCTTCACGCCCACGAACTGGCGCTGCTTGTTGGCCTGTTGGCAGTAGCGCTCATCGTCGGATTTCAGGCCGGTCAGCTCAAATTGCTCTCGCGGGATTTGAGAGGAAGCGAACTCAGCGGCGCGATCTGGGGGCAATACGCCAGGTTGAACCATATCCGCATGCAGATCGTCGCTGCGATTAGTCACAAGGATGAAGGGGCACCATCATGATCCTCCCTCCTTCCTCCTTTGGCGCGCTGATCCGCATTAACATGAAGGCTTTTCTCGCGTTCTTATTTGGACTTGCAGCCTTTCTGCTCTGGCCGGAAAGCCTTGAGTGGTGGGGGCTGGGCATCATCTCGATTGGCTGCGGCCTCTCTGCGTTGGGGCTCGCCGTCGATGTCTCTCGCACGGCGATGAAGCTGCACATGCGGCGCACGGCGCTGAAAGCCTATGCCGCCCAAGGCTCACGGCCGAAAACCGCGCGCATGACCTCGCCGGAAACGTTGAAAAATTCAGGGATGCTCTAGCAATGTTTGCAAAGCTGAGAACCACTTCCGCGCCGAAAAGCCTGCCCATCGCGCGGCCAGGCAGGCGAATTCTGGGACTAGGCTTCGACGGCGCGCCGATCTTCGAACCGAAGGCTTCGCACTCGCTGTTGATGGCAGCGGCTGGCGGCGGCAAGACGACGTGCGGCGCGTTGCCCTGGCTTTTGTCGATGCTGGCCGATCACAGCCGGTCTGTGGTGGTCATGGATTCCAAAGACGGAGAAATTGCCGCGCAGGTAGCGCCGCTATGCGCAGCCCAAGGTCGGAAGGTTGCCATCCTCGATGACTTCGCCGTCTTGGGCGATGCCAATCCGTACCGCATATCTCTCGCCCCTTTCGGCGGGCTGATGGCGGCGCACGCCAGAGCTGATGGCGAACTCGTTTTTGCCAGCGACAGCGCCAATCATGCGCTGATCGAAGAGCCGCCGAACGATGCGCGCAATCAATACTGGCGGGATGAGCCGCGCACGATCCTGGAATATGCGCAGGCGACGATGCTGAGTCGTAATCCAAGGCTGGCGATACCGGGCGGCATCTGGTCGTTGATTGCTAATCCCGAACTCTTGCTCGCTGCGGCGAAAATCGACATCGAAGAAGGCGACGAAACACTGGCCACGCTTGCGCGCCACGTTCTGGAAATGCGGGGCAATGAGGAACACTTCCCGCAGCACCGTGCCGCTGCATTGAAGTCCTTGCGGATATTCGGTGCTGGCTCGCCCCTGCATCGGGCGGGCGCGGATGCCGATGTCACGCATCTCGATCTGCTTACCGGCCATTCGATTGTGTTTCTCGTCGGCCCTCAGCGTCACATGGAACGGCTGGGCGCATATTATGCGCTGCATCTGCAAAGTTTCATGGATGCAATACTGAGCGGCAAGGCAGGCGCGGTCGAACTGATCCTCGATGAGTTCACCAACGCGCCGCTCAAAGAGCTGGTGTCGCGCCTGACCACCATGCGCGGCTATGGCGGGCGCTGTCACATGATCGCGCAGTCACGTTCGGAAGTGCAGCGCAAATACGGCGAAAAGGAAACGCTGACGATTGAGGAAAATGCGCTCGTCAAGCAGTGGTTCGGCTTTTCCTCATTCGATGAGGCAGAGCGCGTTTCAAAGGCAATGGGCGAAACCCAACACGTGACCGGGACGCTCGGCCTCAACTCCAGCGGAGAGGACTTTTCCAGCAATTATCAAACAGGGCGCGAGCGACTGTTCACCGCCGACGAATTGATGCGACTGCCGGCCGATGAGCAGATCATCCACGTCAAGGATGTCGGTTTCATCCATGCGCGGAAAATCCGTCAGAACGAGATCGCGCCCTATTGCTTTGAGCTGGGTGACAATCCTCTGGAAGGCGCGCGGCTCGAACCCGATCCGAAGGTCGAACTGACCAGTGGCAACATGAGGGAAGCGGTATGAAATCCTCGATCTTCTATCTCGGATTTATTGCCTGGGTGCCTTTGGCGGCAGCGCTCTACGGCAGCTATCTCGCCTACGGGCTTCCGCATTTCCTTTGGGCATATGAGTGGAGGGAATTCGGGACCTCAGCACAAACTCACCGCCATTACCTCACCTGCACGCATCTGGGTCCGTACGGCGGCTTCAAAGTCCCGGCTGTCGCAGGGCAGTGCGACTGGGTTGTTTTTCGCAAGGCAGAAAACGGGAGTGCGTCTTCATGAGTCACGACCAAATTTCATCGCTGACCGCCGAGCTTAAGACCCATTTCGGCGTTGCGTCGATGAACCGCGAAGCAGGCCTAAAGCTGACCGGTGAGCAGTGGCAACGATACCGGCAGTTGGATGAGCAATTCGCCAAGGCGCGAAAGGCGCTGAATATCGCCTATTCCCGCGAGTACGACACCCGTGTCGAGATGGCGCGGCGAAGGCTGATAGATCAGGCAGGCTCAAAGAACCTGAATTTCAAGCACCGCGTCTTTGGACGGTATGCCTTCGATGCAGGCGCGATCACACGCCAGGCGCAGCGCGAGGTGCGTTTCAATCACGATGCGCAGGTAAAGGCACTCGCCATTCGCGAGCATGACGCGAAGGAGAGCTTTCTCAGCCAATGCGTTCATCAGAAGGAAATGCGCGGGGCTGCCTCCCGCGCCTTCGATACCGCTCGCAATGTTCCGAGAGAGCGCCACCCCCAACGGACCCGTTGAGACATACAATCGCAGGAAAGGACGAAAAGATGGTGCAGTAAAAAGTAAGGTTTAGATGCATGAAATTACTAATAAAAAGTTAAAAAGAAATAATATTACATAAATAACTGTGGAAAACCTAGTATATTTGTCATAATATGTTCTTGTTTTGTTCATATTTTGAGAAAGGAATTTGCGATGAAAGATTTATTCGACCCGACCCATAAACAGCGTCTTGCCGAAGCGAGAGAAAGCTTTTCAGGCCGGCTGCTGACCGATTCCCAGTTCAATGAGGCCATAGCGATTACCGGCATCATTGAAGCGGAAATCTATAAGTCCGGAACTTTCAAGGAAAAGCTCTCTGACTACGCCTACGCCTTTGCCCGCACCGAGAAATTCGATGTGGTCAAGGCTGAGACGACCCTTCGCGATCTGTTCAAGGCCAATACAGGCCAAACCATGAACCAACTTCGCGAAAGCCTGATGGATCGTGAAGACCAGATCGATGAAGGCGGCGATGAGCGTGCAAAGGAAGCCACCCGCAAGATCGGCGCGATGATCAAGGAAGGCGACAAAATATCCTTCCACCGCGCCTACGATACGCAGGCCAATGAAATGGCGAGCGAGCTGGGCATCACCATTATCGGTGCCAAGCGCATCATCACAGATGTGTTCCGCAACGAAGCCGAAGGCGAGCTTTACGACTGGGGCAAGAAGCTGGAGGACAAATATTTCCGTCCCCAGATCGAAGCCGAGAAGGCTGGCCGCAAGCAGACACAGGAACCGGCAGGCGAACGCAGATCGCGTAGCGTGACTGCGAACGGCACCGATGACCAATCGGCTCCCGCCCCTGCAAGATCAAGAAGGCGAGCCCGCGCCCACGGGCCGGCATAGGAGAGACGCTGAGCTATGACGATGGAAAACTCCTCACCCGACACCCCCAACCATCAACATAGCGCGCCAGATGGTGAGCGAGGGCAACGCCCCTCGCTCACTATCGACTATGCGCTCTATGAGAAATACCTCGCTGAGTCCGATTGGAGCGAAAGCGAGAAACGCGAATTCATCACCACGCTTTGGTCGATCATCGTCAATTTCGTCGATCTCGGCTTTGGCGTGCATCCATTGCAGCAGGCTGATCCGGCCTGTGGGCAAGAAATCGATTTAACATCGCTGATGGCCGGTGACGTGATATCCTCGGCCAGAGGATTATCCAAAAATCAATTTTCAAAGGCTGCCGACCGCCCGAAAGTGCGCCGGCCGCACCGGAGGAATTATGAACCAAGTTAGAGACGAATTCGAGAAAGGGACAAAGGCCGTTATTTACGCCCGCGTCTCTTCCTCTAAGCAAACAAAGGTCGGCGACGGCCTCGGCTCTCAACAAACCCGCTGCCGGGAATACGCCAAGTACAAAGGTCTCGATGTTGTCGAGACCTTCTCCGACGACATGAGCGGTTCGCTCACCACCCGCCCCGGCATGAAATCCATGCTGAGCTATTTGCGCCGACACAGCAAGAAGCAGCCGGTCGTTGTCATCATCGATGATATCTCGCGGCTGGCGCGCGGCATTGAGGCGCACTTGCAGCTTCGTGCGGCCATCGGTCAGGCAGGCGGCATTCTCAAAAGTCCGACCATCGAGTTCGGCGAGGATTCAGACTCCATCCTCGTCGAGAACATGCTCGCCAGCGTGTCGCAACACCAGCGCCAGAAAAATGCTGAGCAAACGATCAACCGTATGCGGGCGCGCACGATGAATGGATATTGGTGCTTTCAGGCACCGATCGGCTACCGTTACCAGCGCACCGCTGGCCACGGCAATCTGCTTGTGCGCGATGAGCCTCACGCCTCGATCCTCGCAGAAGCGCTTGAAGGCTATGCTAGCGGCCGATTTGACACCCAGGTCGAGGTCAAGCGCTTCCTTGAAAGCCAGCCTGACTTTCCCAAAGACCTGAACGGCACTGAAATTCGCAATCAGCGTATCACCGATATGCTGACCCGTCCGGTTTATGCCGGTTACATCGAAGCGCCGAATTGGAACGTCAGCTTACGCAAGGGACATCATGAAGGACTCATCAGCTACGAGACCTATCTGAAGGTGCAGCAGCGGCTGCAAGAAGGGGCGAGAGCTCCGGCGCGCAAAGATATCAGCGAAGATTTCCCTCTACGCGGGTTCGTGACCTGCGGCGACTGCGAGAAGCCACTCACCGCCTGCTGGTCGAAGTCCAAGACCGGTGCGAAGCATCCCTATTATATGTGCTTCACCAAAGGCTGCGACAGCTACCGCAAATCCATCCGGCGCGACCAGATGGAAGCCGAGTTCGAGAAAATCCTCAGCGCCATGCAGCCCGGCGATACGCTTATGGGTATGGCAACAGACATGTTTAAAAATGCCTGGGGCCAACGGTTGGCATACGCCAAGCAAGCGCTGGCCGGGCTAAGGCAGAACGCAGGCAAGGTGGATAAGCAGATCGATCAACTGCTTGAGCGCATCGTTGAAGCTGACAACCCGCGCGTGATCAGCGCGTATGAGAACAAGATCGCCAATCTCGAAAACGAAAAGCTCCTGATCGCCGAAAAACTGCAGACACAGAGCAAGCCACGTCATGCCTTCGAGGAAATGT
Source organism: Rhodobacteraceae bacterium HLUCCA12 (assembly GCA_001314715.1). Taxonomy (GTDB): domain Bacteria; phylum Pseudomonadota; class Alphaproteobacteria; order Rhodobacterales; family Rhodobacteraceae; genus Pararhodobacter. The sequence continues at coordinate 84,526 of LJSV01000013.1, forward strand.
TCGAACTCGCCCTTGGATTCCTCTCAACCCCTTGGAATCTATGGGCTTCCGGGCAGATTCACCTGCGCAAGATCGTGCTTAGATTGGCGTTTGCAGAGCGCATTGCCTACACCCGCAATGAGGGGTTTTCGAACCCCAAAAAGTCATTACCATTCAAGATGTTAGAGGGCATGAACATGGGAAAATGTGAAATGGCGCGCCCGAAAGGATTCGAACCTCTGACCCCCAGATTCGTAGTCTGGTGCTCTATCCAGCTGAGCTACGGGCGCGCTGTGGGAGGTGATCTATCGCCAGCGTCGGGGCAATGCAAGGGGGTCGCAGGAATTTCTTGCCCTTCGCCGGCCGCGGCGTCGGGCCATCGATCAACCGCCTTGTGGCAGAGAGATGCGGAATTCGGTGCCTTCATCATCGCTGCGGACCAGTTCCAGCTTGCCACCATGCCCGCGCACAAGTTCCGACGCGATCACCAGGCCCAGGCCCACGCCCCCCTTGCGCGCGCCGCCCTGAAATGCGGCGAACAGGTTCTCGCGGGCGCGTGGCGGCAGACCGGGGCCGGTATCGATCACGCGAATGATGCAATTCTCGTCCTGTTCATAGGCGCTGAGTTCGACATAGCCCGGCTTGCCGGTTGCCTCGATCGCCTGCCGGGCGTTCCGTGTCAGGTTGGACAGAACCCGGAACAATTGTTCGAAATCGGCGCGCAGCGTCAATGCGCCGGGCACGTCGATCAGGAACTCGACCTCGCTGCTCGCGCCTGCGGCCAGCCGCTCGGATTCGATCACCTCGTGAATCAGGGACCGTAGCGCGACCTTGCCCAGCCGCGGTGGCGGTTCCTCGGCCTTGCCGAAGGCCAGGGTGCTTTCGCACAGGTTTACCGCCCGCGACAGCGCCCCCACCAGCTTGGGCGCAGCGCGCGTCACCGCCGGGTCGCTGGAGGACTCGATCCGGTCAGCGACCAGCGTGGCGGTGGACAGGATATTGCGCAGATCATGGCTGATACGTGCCACCGCACCGCCAAGCTGGGCCAGACGCTCTTTCTGGCGAAGCGCGTTGGTCAGGTCGGTCTGCATTCTTGAAAGCGCCTCTTCCGCCTCGCGCAATTCGGTCACGCGGGCTGCGGGAACGATGATCCTGCGGGCATCCTCGGGGGATTTGCCATATTCGGTCATCGACATCACCACCCGCCGCATCGGCGCAACGATCAGCCGCTGAACCGCCATGAACAGCAGAGCCGCCGTCGCCAGCGACAACACCAGTGACAACAACAGAATGCGAAGCGCATAAGTAATCAGCGCCTCGCGCAGGGGTTCGGAATCCATCGTGACCTCGATCAGCAACCCGGCCTCGCGGACCGGGTCGCCAAACACGCGGATCACGCGGGCATCGCGGTCGATCAAGGTCTGGATCGCGTCGCGCATCAATTCCGGGGGCGAGGGATTGCGCAGATCGTAGGTTGCGCTGATCGGGCCCGGCACCGGCGACGACAGCACCAGCTCGCGCATCGCATCGCGACGCAGCACCACGTTGTAGACACCGGCATTGACCAGAAGTTCCTCGGCCAGGGTATCGCTGATCGACCCATCGGATGCCAGCAGCGCCAGCGAGGCGATCTGCGCACGCTCAAGCCGGGTGCGCAGATAGTCCTCGCGGTAGCGGGCGATCGACGGCACGAGAATGAGCACCTCGGCCAGAAGGACGAAGATGATCGTCAGTAACAGGAAACGACCGCTCAGCGTGCGAAAGAACATGGCCTATCCGAACAAGGGGCGATCAGGGCACGAACCTCTGGATCAACCCGACCACCCTTTTGACAAGGGAACTATCAAAGAGCTTTGGCGAAAAATAGGCACCCGCGGCACGTTTCGATACCTCATTCAACGTGGGATAGGGCAGCACGGTTCCCGCCATCGCGCCCAGTTTCAACCCGTTTGCGATCATCAGCGCCCAGGGTCCGATCAGCTCGCCCGCGCCATGCCCGACCAGTGTCACCCCGACGGGCCGCGCCTTGAGCGTCATCACCTTGATGAATCCCTCGGCCGCGCCCTCGGCCAGGGCGCGGTCATTTCCGTCCAGACCGATCCGCAGCACCGTCAACCGGCCACCATGGCGGGCGCGGGCCTCGGCCTCGGTCAGACCCACCTGGGCAAGTTCCGGGTCGGTGTAGGTGACACGCGGAATATGATCGGCCCGTGCGCGCGCCGGCAAACCGAACAGCATCGACCGGATGACCACCCCGGCATGATAACCGGCAAGATGCGTGAACTGCCCGCGCCCGGCGATGTCGCCTATGGCATATACGCGCCGGTTGGAACTTCGCAGACGCTCGTCGACCGTGATGCCGTCCTTGTCATGATCGACACCGGCGGCATCCAGATTCAGACGCGCAAGGTTGGGCTTGCGACCTGCCGCGACCAGCAGATGCGTGCCGGTATGCCGGCTGCCATCGTCCAGAGCCAGGGTGATCGCCCCCTCCTGACCGTCGACGCGCACGACCTGTGCCCCCTCGACGATGTTGACGCCCTCGGCGGTCAACTGGCCCAGGACCAGGTTCGCGGCCTCGGGATCGTCGCGGCCCAAGGCGGTGGCACCCTCCAGGACCGTGACGTCGCATCCCAAGCGGCGATGGGCCTGCGCCATTTCCATGCCGATCGGGCCACCACCGATGATCAGCAGATGATCGGGCCGCGCGCGCAGATCAAAGAGGGTCTCGTTCGTCAGGTAAGGAACGGCGTCCAGACCCGGAATCGGCGGCACCAGTGGCGATGACCCGGCCGCGATGACAAAGCGGCGCGCGGTGATCCGGTATTCGCCCGCCACGACCCGAGTGGGGGATTCGAAACGGCCGTAGTCCGGGATCACCCGCACGCCCAGCCCCTCGAACCGTTCCACGCTGTCATGCGGGGCGATGGCGGCAATGGTGCGCGCGACATGCGCCATCGCGGCTGGATAATCGACCCGGGGTTCGGTCGCCGCGATCCCAAGGGCCTTGCCCGAACGATGCGCCTGCGCGGCCTTTCCGGCCGCCAGCAGCGCCTTTGACGGCACGCAGCCATAGTTCAGGCAATCGCCGCCCATGCGATGCCCCTCCAGCAAGACGACGCGCGCGCCCATCTGCGCCGCCCCCGCCGCGACCGACAGACCGCCTGATCCGGCGCCGATCACACAGATGTCTGTCCTGATGTCGCGCATGATCACAGCCTCACGAAACGGCGCAGAAAGATCGGCAGCAGGGCCAGCAGCGCCAGCCCCAGCAACGGACCCAGCACATGAGGTTCAAGGATGATTCCCATGTTCGGCGTCTCGCCACGGGCAAAGACCTCGCCCAGGCCGGCACCGACCCATGTATAGACGACACCGCCGGGAATGATGCCGACAAATGTGGTCCACAGGAACCGCACCATTCCGACCCCCAGGACAGCGGCGACGAGATTGGCAAGGAAAAACGGCACGACCGGCACCAGGCGCATGCTCAGCAGCACCGGCACTTCGTTTCTGCGGATGCCATCGCTCAGCCGCCTGACCGCACCGTCAGAGGAATCGATCCGCGCCTTCAGCCCTTCGCCAAGACCCGCGCGAACCACGGCAAAGACCATCAACGCCCCCAGCGTCGCGGCAACGACATTGAACAGGGCTCCGGGAAACAGCCCGAACAGGAAGCCGCCGGTCAGTGACGCGACCGCCGCCCCCGGCAGCGAAAAGGCGACGATCGCCGTATATGCCAACACGAACAGTCCGGCACTGAGCCACAGATGCGAGTCGCGAAAGGTTTCCAGCGCCTCGCGATTGTCGCGCAAGGTCTCGAACGTCAGGTGATCGCGCAGCAGGATCGAACCCAGAAGGGCAACCGCCAACAGCAGAACCAGCGGCAAAAGCCGCCGTGCGGAAAACAGTGCCCGGCTCACCCACGCCCCCTTTTCAGCCCGTGACAGTCAATGATATGGGGCGGAAGGGGCAAAGTTACAGTGCCGGGCCTGAATTTCTGCCGAATCCGGCGCCGCATGAATTGACTTGGCGTCCGGGGTTGGCTATTGGCCAGCCTTCGGGAATATCGGCCTTCGAATCCGCACTGCCGGGTTTGGGCAACTCAGTGAAGGAATCGAGCGATGAAGCGCACCTTTCAGCCGTCGAACCTGGTCCGCAAGCGGCGCCATGGTTTCCGCGCGCGCATGGCCACCAAGGCCGGCGCCAAGATCATCAACGCCCGCCGTGCGCGCGGCCGCAAGAAGTTGTCCGCCTGAAGGGCGACGCTTCGGCACCTGATCAGATGACACCGCCGGATGCAACCGTGGATGGGCCGCCGCCCGATGCCACGCCTGCACCGGCGGTTTTGCCATGCCTGACGACGCTGAAGAAACGGGCCGATTTCCTGATCGCCGCCCGTGCCCGGCGACAGGGGACCGGCAGCTTTCTGTTGCAAGCGCGCCGCCGCGACCCGGCGGAAAACGACGCCGGAATACGCGTCGGGTTCACCTGTTCGAAAAAGGTTGGCAACGCCGTTACACGCAATCGCGCGAAACGCCGGTTGCGCGCCGTCGCGCGTGCGGTATTGCCAAGGCTTGGGCGTCCGGGCTGGGACTATGTTCTGGTCGGTCGGCCCGGCGCGACGGTTTCGCGCCCCTTTGACGCGCTCGTGCGCGATCTGGAAACCGCGCTTGCGGCCGTCCATTCCCCGCGCGGGCGCCAGCCATGAGTCCGATGGCCCACCTGCTGGCCTTGCCAGTCCGCGTTTACCGCCTGGTGTTGAGCCCCTGGGTCGGGCATGGCTGCCGCTATCAGCCGACATGCTCGGCCTATTCGCTTGAGGCATTCGAGCGCCATGGCGCCGTCAAGGGGCTGTATCTGACGGTCCGGCGTATCCTGCGCTGCCATCCCTGGGGTGGGCACGGATATGACCCGGTTCCCGGTGCTGACCCCGCACATAATCACCAGGAACGGTCCCGCCCCCCGCCGCCTGAATAGGCCGCCAAGTCGGCCCGGCGGGGATCGCGCTGCCTCGGCGATTGACGTTGGCACGGAAATGCCCGTATGGCGACGCTCAGGAGGCCAAGCCCATGCTGGACGAAAGCGACGACATTCACCCGCTGCTTCGCAATGCGCCCAAAAGCACCGAGTTTCGCAAACTGCGCAAACGGATCGTGCAGAACGTGCGCGAGGCGATCGAAACCTATGGCATGATCGAACCCGGTGCGCGCTGGCTGGTGTGCCTGTCGGGCGGGAAGGACAGCTATACACTGCTGGCCATCCTGCACGAGCTAAAATGGCGCGGGCTGTTGCCGGTGGACCTGCTGGCCTGCAATCTGGATCAGGGACAGCCCGGCTTTCCCGCGACCGTGCTGCCGGATTTCCTGTCGCGCATGGGGGTCGATCACCGGATCGAATATCAGGACACCTATTCCATCGTCGTCGACAAGGTGCCGCAGGGGCGCACCTATTGCGCGCTCTGTTCGCGCTTGCGGCGCGGCAACCTGTATCGGATCGCGCGCGAGGAAGGGTGCTCGGCCGTCGTCCTGGGCCATCACCGCGACGACATTCTGGAAACCTTTTTCATGAACCTGTTTCATGGTGGCCGCCTTGCCAGCATGCCGCCGAAACTGCTGAACGAAGAGGGCGACCTGTTCGTCTATCGCCCTCTGGCTTTCGTGGCCGAGGCCGATTGCGGACGTTTCGCGCGGGCCATGAACTACCCGATCATCCCTTGCGATCTGTGCGGCAGCCAGGACGGATTGCAGCGCATGCAGGTCAAGGCATTGCTGGATGACTGGGAACGCCGCAGCCCCGGCCGGCGCAACGTGATGTTCCGCGCCCTGATGAACGCGCGCCCGTCGCATCTGCCAGACCCGATGCTGTTCGACTTCGCCGGCTTGGCCCGGCACTCGGACGGGCAGCCGAATGCTGACAATTCTACGAAACACGGCAACTCGGGTTAAGGCTTCGGTCACGCCCTGACCCGCAGGATATGCCTGAACGGGAATTCGCGGGGAATCCGAATGCCAGGATCGCTGGCGCCTGCCGCTCTGACTGCACCGAAACGTTTGCTGCGCCGGCCGTCCGCGCTGCTGGCGATCCCGTTGCTGACGCTTGCGTTGCTGGGCGTTGGTCAATCGCCTTGGCTCGTGGTCGCGGTGGCGCTGGTCCAGGCGGGATGGCTGATCCTGGCCCGGCCTGAGGCGCAATCGATCGCGCGCCGGGCAGCGCCCGGATATCCCCGCATGACCGATGCCGAAACGCTGAAGGGCCTGTTGGCTCCGTCCGTATCGGCCCCGGATCGGGATCTGCGCCCCGCGGCCCTGGTGGTCCGCGTCGATGATGCCGACACCCTGCATGCGCGGCACGGCGCCCGCTATGTCGAGGCATTGATGCACGAACTGTCCTTGCGCCTGGGTCAGTCGCTACGCGAAGATGACGCCTTCTGCCGGCTCGGCAGCACCGGGTTCGCCGTCGCCTTGTTTCCGCAGCGGCACCTCGAACTCAGCGCGGTTCTCTCGGTTGCGCATCGGGCCCAATCCCGCCTCGGACAGGCGTTCAGCTTCGAAGCGGTGAATATCTGGCCCAGCGTCTCGGTCGGCTTCTGCCTGAGCGCGCGCGCCGCCGAACTGAACGGAATCAGCATGCTGGACGCCGCCGCGCAGGCCTGCGACCGCGCCTTGCTTGCCGGGCCGGGGGGCCTTTACAGCTACAGCGCCGTAGACCTGCCGCCGCGCCTGTCGGTCGATCAGACCGAAAGCCTTCGTGCCGCGCTGGACAGCGGCGCCATCCATGCGCAGTTCCAGCCGCAATTGTGTCTGGCGACCGGAACCGTCACGGGGGTCGAGGCACTGGCACGGTGGACCCATCCAGTCGAAGGGGTTATCACGCCCGCCAGCTTTCTGCCGCAGATCGAGGCTGCGGGCCTGTCGCCCAAACTAGCCAATCGCATGCTGGTCGACGCGCTGATCCTGCTCGCACAGCTTGACGCACAGGGACACAGGCTCGCGCGGGTCTCGATCAACCTGTCAGGACCGGAGCTGCGCAATCCCAACCTGGCCGAGGAAATCGCCTGGGAGCTGGATCGTCATAATCTTGCGCCCGACCGTCTGGGAATCGAGATCCTGGAAACCGTTGTCGCCGACAGCGATGACGACATCATGGTGCGCAACATCGCCCGTCTGGCCGAACTGGGATGCGCGATCGACCTTGACGATTTTGGCACCGGCCATGCCTCGATCGCCAATATCCGGCGCTTTGCCGTAGCGCGTTTGAAGATCGATCGATCCTTCGTCACCCATCTGCACGAAGACGCCGAACGCCAGAGCGTCGTTGCCGCCATCGTCGCCATGGCGCACCAGCTGGGCCTGGGAACCGTCGCCGAAGGTGTCGAGACCGAGCAGGAACTGCAACATCTGATGCGGCTTGGTTGCGACGCAGCGCAGGGCTTTGTTATTGCGCGACCAATGAGGGCCGACGATCTGAGCGACTGGCTTCGCCAGAGTGCCGAAAGCCGCGCGCGCCGTGCCGCGGCGCAGGCCGGGTCCGGCGATCCGCATTGGGGCCGACCGCAGCCCTGACATCCGGCCCGCGGCGCGCCGATCGGTCGGGCGCCGATCAAAATGACCGCTGGCTGCCCTGCAATCGGGGGAATCCGCTTGACCTTTGCGGGCGCAGTCTGTTGAACCGGCCCATCAATGCAATCGACCCGTGGACCGCCCCTGATGGACGATCAGAATAAGAATCTCATCCTTGCCTTCGCGCTCAGCCTCGTGGTGATCATCGCGTGGTTCGCGCTGTTTCCACCGCCCGAACCCGCCCCCCAGGAAACGGTGTCGCAAGAAGAGCTTGTTCCCCCATCGACTGACGAGCCCGAAGGCACGGCCGAAGCCACGATCGCCAGCGAGGCCCCGACCGACACCGCGCGCATCGACATCGACTCGCCACGCCTGACTGGCACGATCTCGCTGACCGGCGGGCGGATCGACGATCTGCAACTGCGCGACTACCGCGAGACGACCGAACCCGGTTCGGATATCGTCCATCTGTTCAACCCTGTCGGCAGCGACCGTGAGCCGTTCTACGCCCTTTTCGGGTGGAGCCCGCGCGGCGCGCTGGACTTCGACCATGTTCCGGGGCCCGACACCGTGTGGGAACAGGTTGGCGACAACGCCCTGACACCCGATAGCCCGGTCACGCTGCGCTGGGACAATGGCGAGGGTCTGGTTTTCAGCCGTGAGATCGAGATTGACGACAACTACATGTTCCGCGTCAACCAGTCGGTCGAGAACGAGACCGACACCGCGATATCGCTGAATCCCTATGGCATCCTGGCCCAGCACGGCCTGCCGTCCGACCTGGAGAACTTCTTCATCTCGCACGAAGGCATGATCCGCATGGCCGACGGCGCGCTGACCGAAGACAGCTATGACGACATGCAGGACTATCGCGTCAGCGAGTCCGAACGCACTCCGACCAGCGCCACCGAGATCACCGAAAACGGGTGGATCGGCCTGACCGGCAAGTATTTCATGGCCGCGCTGATCGGCGCGCCCGGCGAAAGCTTCAACTCGGTTGCGCAATATGTGCCGGGCGCGGATATCTACCAGACCTCGATCCGCCAGAATACGCTGACCGTCGAACCGGGCGCCACGGCCGAAAGCCGCTCGATGCTGTTTGCCGGCGCCAAGGAATGGTCGGTGGTCCGCGACTATGAACAGAACGCCGGCATCGAGCGTTTCGTCGATGCCATCGACTGGGGCTGGTTCTTCTTCCTGACCAAACCCATCTTCGCGATGCTGTATTTCATCAATGGCATTATCGGCAACATGGGCTGGTCGATCCTGACGCTCACGCTTCTGATCAAGGCCGTGTTGTTGCCGCTGGCGTGGAAATCCTATGTCTCGATGGCCCGGATGAAGGAACTTCAGCCCGAAATGGCGGCCATCAAGGAACGCGCGGGCGATGACAGGCAGAAGCTGCAACAGGAAATGATGCGGCTCTACAAGGAAAAGAAGGTCAATCCCGCTGCGGGTTGCCTGCCGATCCTGTTGCAGATCCCGATCTTCTTTTCGCTTTACAAGGTGATTTTCGTCACAATCGACCTGCGTCACGCGCCGTGGATCTGGGTATTCAACGACCTGTCGGCCCCGGACCCGACATCGATCGTCAACCTGTTCGGCCTGCTGCCCTGGGCGGCCCCGGAGCCGGGCAGCCTGATGGCTTTGGTCCTCATCGGTATCCTGCCGCTGATGTTCGGCTTTACCATGTGGTTGCAGATGCGGCTCAATCCCGCGCCGACCGATCCGATGCAGGCGACGATCTTCAACTGGATGCCCTGGGTGTTCATGTTCGTGATGGGCGGTTTCGCCTCGGGCCTTCTGATTTACTGGATCGGGAACAACATCATCACGTTCATGCAGCAATACCTGATCATGCGGCTGAACGGCACGAAACCCGACCTGTTCGGGAACATCCGCAGCTCGATCCGCCGCGACAAGGGCGGCGCTGCGAAGTGAGCGCGGCGCGGCTTGCGCATATCTGCCGGCATCCGGTCAAATCGGCCGGGTACCAGGAGCTGGAGCGTGTGACCCTGACAGCAGGGCGCACGCTACCGTTCGACCGGGCCTGGGCCGTCGCCCACCAAGCCGCCGGCTTTGACCAGCCCGAAGGCTGGGAGCCGAAACTGAAATTCCTGCGTGGCTGGGCGGCAGGCAACCTGCAAGCGATCCGCGCCGAATTCGACGATGAAACGCGGCGCATCACGCTGCGACACCCCGATCGCCCCGATCTGAACGCAACACTGCCCGAAGACGGCGCCGCGTTGGTCGATTGGCTGCGCCCGCTCTGGCCGGAACGCCGCCCCGCCCCGGCGGCACTGGTGGCACGGCGCGACGGTGGGGCGCTGACCGATGTGCCCGATCCCTATGTCTCGGTTCTCAGCCTGGCGTCGAACCGCGTTCTGGGCGCCCGGCTGGGCCAGGACCTGTCGATCCATCGCTGGCGCGGCAATCTTTGGCTGGACGGGCTTGCCCCCTGGGAAGAGTTCGACCTGATCGGCCAAACACTGGCCATCGGCGACACCCGTTTGCGGGTCGAGGAGCGCATCACCCGTTGCCGCGCAACCTGCGCGAACCCGCAAACCGGGCTCGATGATGCCGACACGCTGGGCGCGCTGGAAGCGGGGTATGGGCATATCGACTTCGGCGTCTATGCCCGCGTGATCGAAGGCGGCCCGGTCGCACGCGGCGACAAGGTGGAAATCTTGCCATGAGCACGATGCCCTTTCCCCCGACCGCGCCCCCCTCGCCCGAATCCGAGGAAATCGGACGCAAGCTCTTTGCCGGGCCTGTCGATTTCGTCAAGGGCGTTGTCGGCATGGACGGATTGCCGCCGGCCGACCGGATCGAGGTCTGTTTCGCGGGCCGGTCCAATGTCGGCAAATCGAGCCTGATCAACGCCCTGACCGGGCGCAAGACCCTGGCGCGCACATCGAACACGCCGGGGCGCACGCAAGAGATCAATTTCTTCGACGCCGGAGGGCGCCTATATCTGGTGGATCTGCCGGGCTACGGCTTTGCGCAGGCACCGGTGGCCGTTGTCGCCCGCTGGCAGGATCTGTTGAAGGCGTATCTGTCAGGGCGCGCGACCCTGCGCCGGGCTTTCGTGCTGATCGACATGCGCCATGGCGTCAAAGCGGTGGATGAAGAGATCATGTCCCTTCTGAACCGCGCGGCGGTCACGTTTCAGGTGGTTTTGACCAAGTCCGACAAGATCAGCCGGGCAGCGCAGGACAAGACCCTGGCGCAGGTGCGCGGCGCGCTGTCCCGTCACCCTGCCGCCTTTCCGGAATTGCTTGTCACATCGTCGGAAACCGGAGAGGGTATCGCCACCCTGCGTGCGGTGATCGCCACGATGGAATAACCCATGAAGAAGCAGCCCATGAACCGAGACTGGATCGCCACCGCCCGCACCCTTTCCGAAGCCCTGCCCTACCTGCAGCGCTATACCGGCGCGGTGGTGGTCATCAAGTTCGGCGGCAACGCCATGGGCGACGATTCGGCGATGGCGGAATTCGCGCGCGACATCGTTCTGATGAAGCAGGTGGGCGTCAACCCGGTCGTGGTGCACGGCGGCGGCCCCATGATCAGCGACCTGCTGAACCGGCTGGGAATCGAATCGCGCTTTGTCCGGGGCAAGCGCGTCACCGATCAGGCCACGGTCGAGGTGGTCGAGATGGTTCTGGCGGGCCTCGTCAACAAGCGCATCGTGCAGGCGATCAACGATCAGGGCGGGCGCGCGGTCGGCATATCCGGCAAGGACGATGACCTGATGGTCTGCACCGCCGACGACCCGGAACTGGGCTTCGTGGGCAAACCGGTGGAAATGAACGTCCAGATCCTGCGCGACCTCTTCAGCGCCGGGATGATCCCGGTGGTGGCCCCTGTCGGCACCGGGATGAATGACAACGAAACCTTCAACGTGAACGGCGACACCGCCGCGGGCGCCATTGCGGGCGCCCTCAAGGCTGACCGGCTGTTGCTGTTGACCGATGTTTCGGGCGTGAAGGACGACACCGGCGAGGTCGTCACGCAACTGCATCCCGACCAGGTGCGGCAACTGACCGAAGAGGGCGTGATCGCCGGCGGCATGATCCCCAAGACGGAAACCGCCCTTGCCGCGATCGAGGCCGGGGTGCGCGCCGTGGTCATCCTTGACGGGCGCGTTGCCAATGCCTGCTTGCTTGAACTTTTTACCGAACACGGCGCGGGCAGCATGATCCGCGCAACGCCACCGCGTGTGAGCCCCCGTGGCGAAGGGCTCTGACCACGCTGTCGACCCAACGGTTGCGCCGGGTTTGACATCCGGCGATCCGGCGCAGGCCCTGCTGCGCGCGCTGGACCGACTCGCACTGGTGGCCCTTGGCGCCTTGCCGCCCGATCCGACCCACTGCCCGCCCGGCACGCAAGCGTTGGTTCTGGTCGGGCCAAAGGGCGGGCATAGCTGGTGGCAAGAAATCACGACCAGCCCCGAATGGCGTGACGGCCGCCCCGATCCGATCGACCGCTGGTCGCACCGCGTTCTGGCCGCCTTGGCCACGCGGTTCGTGGGCGGCGCCATTTACCCCTCGGACGGGCCGCCCTACCCGCCGTTTCAGCGTTGGGCACATGGGACCGGTCGCATGTGGCAAAGCCCCGTGGGCCTGCTGGTTCACGCCGATGCCGGGCTCTGGGTGTCGTTTCGCGGGGCATTGGCGGTTCCGTTTTCCGTAAGCTTGCCCGCAAGTGCCAATCCGTGCGGCGATTGCGCCGCGCGCCCGTGCCTTGCTGCCTGCCCAGCCAGCGCGCTTACGTCAAGCGGCTATGACGTTCCGGCGTGCCGCGCGTTTCTGAACACGCCAGCGGGAAAAGACTGCATGTCGCATGGCTGTGCCGTCCGGCGCGCTTGCCCGATCGGCATAAGCCATGCAAGACTGTCCCGGCAATCGGCCTATCACATGAGGCAGTTCCATCCATGACCAAGCGCCTGATCCTGACGCGGCACGCCAAGTCCAGCTGGGACGACCCCATGACCCCTGACCATGATCGACCGCTGAACGAGCGCGGCAAGGCCGCCGCTGCCGATCTGGGCGACTGGCTTGCGTCGCGTGGCTACATCCCCGATGAGGTGCTCTGCTCGGACGCCTTGCGCACGCGCAAGACCTGGTCGGGCATCGCGCCCGCATTGCCGCCCACGCCGATCCTGACGCTCAAGCCCGCACTCTATCATGCCGGGCCGGATGTCATGCTTGCGGTGCTGCGCCATGCCACCGGCGATTGCGTCATGATGATCGGCCACAATCCCGGCATCGCCGAATTCGCGGGACGCATCGTCGCCCGGCCGCCCCTTGACCCGACTTTTCGCCACTACCCCACCGGCGCCACGCTGGTCGCCGGTTTCGAAATCGATGACTGGCAGGATCTGGTCTTTGGCAGCGGCGCGGTGCGCGACTTCGTGGTCCCGCGCGAGCTTGCCGCCTGACGCGCGGGCGCTCGATCCGCCCGTCAGTGACCCAGGATCTGGCTCAGGAACAGTTTGGTCCGATCCGATTGCGGGTTGTTGAAAAACTCGCGCGGCTCGTTCTGTTCGACGATCTGCCCCTGGTCCATGAAGATCACGCGGTTCGCCACGGCCTGGGCAAAGCCCATTTCATGGGTCACGCACAGCATCGTCATGCCCTCTTCGGCAAGCTGAATCATGGTATCCAGCACTTCCTTGATCATTTCGGGGTCCAGCGCCGAGGTCGGCTCGTCAAACAGCATGATGCGTGGGCGCATGCACAGTGAGCGCGCGATGGCCACACGCTGCTGCTGACCGCCCGACAACTGCCCCGGATACTTGTTTGCCTGTTCCGGGATCTTGACCTTCTCAAGAAAGTGCATCGCGGTTTCCTCGGCCTCGCGGCGCGGAACCTTGCGCACCCAGATCGGCGCAAGCGTGCAGTTTTCCAGGATCGTCAGATGCGGGAACAGGTTGAAGTGCTGAAACACCATCCCGACTTCCGAACGCACCCGGTCGATATTCTTCAGATCCGAGGTCAGTTCGGTTCCATCGACGATGATCTGCCCGCTCTGATGCTCTTCCAGTCGGTTGATGCAGCGAATCAACGTCGATTTGCCGGAGCCCGAAGGGCCACAGACCACGATGCGCTCGCCATTGTGGACGGTCATGTCGATGTCGCGCAGAACATGGAACTGTCCGAACCACTTGTTCATGCGCGTGATCTGAATCGCGATCTCGTCCGAAACCTGCATGTTGCTGCGGTCGATTTCGCGGTCGATTCCGGTTTCCAGTTGCACTTCAGCCATGCAAGCCCCCTTAGCGATGATCGGTCTGCAGTCGGCGTTCGAGATACATCGAATAGCGCGACATGCCGAAACAGAAGATAAAGAACACCGCACCAATGAAGATGAAGAGTTCCCAATAGATGCCTTGCCAGTCCGAACTGGCGCGAATGGCGTTCGACAGCCCGACCGGGTCCAGCAGGCCGATGAACACCACCAGCGTGGTATCCTTGAACAGCCCGATGAAGGTGTTGACAATTCCCGGTATCGAGATTTTCAACGCCTGCGGCATGATGATCAGCCGCTGCGCCCGCCAGTAGTCGAGGCCCAGCGCATCCGCCGCTTCGTACTGCCCGCGCGGCAGCGCGGCAAGCCCCCCGCGCACCACTTCGGCGATATAGGCCGCCGCAAAGAACGTGACCATGATCACAACGCGCAGGATCAGGTCGAACGAGGTGCCCGGCGGCAGAAAATAGCCCAGCAGAAGCTGCGCGGTAAACAGCAGCGTGATCAGCGGCACACCGCGAATGAACTCGATGAAGGTGACGCAAACGCTCTTGATCAGGATCATGTTCGACTGACGCCCCAGCGCCAGCAGAATACCCATCGGCAGCGAAAGCCCGATCCCGGTAAAGCCGATCACCAGCGAGATCAGGAACCCCCCAAACTCGTCGGAATCCACGCGCTCCAGCCCCAGCGGCACGATGGAATCCAGAACCGCGGTCAAGGTGCCGGCGGCGATCAGCCACCACAAGATCGGGGCGATGATTGCCGCAATCGTGGACACCAGCGTTCCGAGGCTGCGAAAGGCAACCAGCGCCGCATAGCCCGCAACGAAGCCCAGCGCGACCGACACGGGAAACCAGACAGAGCCGCCCCAAAGCAGGAAATACCCCAGAAACGGGTAAATAGCCGAAAAGCGGATCATCCCGCGTGGGACCCAGGGAAACAGGATCGGCCCAAGCGCGACGAACAACAGGATCAGGGTCAGAACCGGGCGCCAGTAAAGGTCCGGGGGGTAAAAGCCGAACATCAACTGGTGCCAGCGATCCTTGATCACCGCCCAGCAGGCCCCCGACGCGCCATCAAGGATCTGGCGGCAGCCTGACAGGGATTCCGCATCCCAGATCGAGCGCATCAGCCAGGGTCCGATCTCTGCCACACCCCAGGCCACCACCAGCACGGAAAGGACCGTCAGAGCGGTGCTGATGATCCCGTTGAACAGGTTTTCGCGCATCCATTTCACCGCACCACGTTCCAGGATCGGCGGCTCGCGTTCGGGCAGCATGGTATCGCGCACAAAGGCGACGGTCTGGGCGTGCGTATCGCTCATGTCACCGCTCCTTCAGCTTGATGCGGGAATTGTAGATGTTCATCGCCCCCGAGATCGTCAGACTGACCGCCAGATAGATCAACATCATCAACATCATGCCTTCCAGTTCTCGGCCGGTCTGGTTGATGGTGATGCCGCCCAGCGTCGAGCGAAGATCCATATACCCCACGGCCAGCCCCAACGAGGTGTTCTTGGTGATGTTGAGGTATTGCGAAATAAGCGGTGGAATGATCACCCGCAGCGCCTGTGGCAAGATCACAAGCCGCATTGTCTTGCCCGGTTGCAGGCCCAGCGCAAAGGCCGCCTCGGTTTGCCCGCGTGAGATCGCCAGGATACCGGCGCGCACGATCTCGGCGATGAAGGCGCCGGTATAGATGCCCAGGCCCAACCACATGGCAATCAGCGAATTGCGCAGATGAATCCCGCCGCCGAAATTGAATCCGCGCAATTCGGGGTAGCCCAGGTGAAACCCCAGCGCCAGCAGCAGCGCGATGGCCGGGCCGAACAGGATCAGAAGGCTTTTCCACCAGGTTTTTGGCCGGACGCCGGTGGCGTTCTGCACGGCCGTTGCATGCCGAATGAGGCGGATATTGGCCCAGATGCTCAATGCGACGACCAGAACGAAGGCAATGGCGTCAAGGCTGGGCCGAACCCCACCCAGATCGATGCTGCCAAGACTGCGCGTGAACAGCGGCTCTGGCACGTAAACGCCGCGGTTCGTCAGCGCGACGCTGTCGAACAGCAGCATCGAGGCCGCGGGCGTATCGCCCCTGAAGGCCGAAGGCGGCGGCATCGCCTCGGTCATGATCGCGCCGAAGACAAGGATCCACAGCAACGTCGGTATGTTGCGGAAGACCTCGACATAGACGGTCATCAGCCGCGCCACCATCCAGTTATTGGACAGCCGCAGGACACCCGCAAGCACCCCCAGCACCGTTGCCAGGGCGCAGGCCATGATCGCCAGGATGATCGTGTTCAACAGCCCGACGATCGCCGCCCGGCCATGAGACATCTGGCTGTCGTATTCGATGGGTCGCTGGCTGATGTCGAAGCCTGCCGTCGACCACAGGAACCGGAACGAAAAATCCTTGCCCAGCGCGGCGAGGTTCTGGATCGTATTGTCGATCAGCCAGGCTGCGCCCAGCATCAGCAGCATCAGGGCGAAAATCTGGATCGTATACGAACGATAGCGCGTATCGTAGAGCAGCATGCTCAAGCGAAAAGACTCGCGTGGAGCCCCGCTGTCCATGGCCATCGGATGTCTCCCTGCAATCCACGCCGGTTGGTTTTTCTGGCTTCGCCCGAGTTCGCGGCAGGATGCGTTCGGACAGAAGTCGGCGCGGTTATGCGTTCCTGGTCGAAGGATCGGGGCGCGCGGCGGTTATGGCCGCGCGCCCGTTATCCGGGTCAGCGGACCGGAGGCGCGTAGATCAGACCGCCCTGGGTCCACTGCGCGTTCAGCCCGCGCGCAAGCCCGATCGGGGTCTGTTCGCCGATGTTGTTGGCGAAGATCTCGCCATAGTTACCACCGACAGCAAGCGCGCGCTGCGCCCATTCGCTGTCAAGGCCCAGCATCTCGCCCAGATCGCCCTCGGTGCCCAGCAGGCGATTGATCTCGGGGTTATCGGTGCCTTCGGCCAGTTCGGCCAGGTTGGCCGAGGTCACGCCCAGTTCTTCGGCGGCGATAAGCGCATTCAGAACCCAACGGTTCAGGTCGGCCCAGTGATCATCACCCTGACGCACGGCAGGGCCAAGCGGCTCTTTCGAGATGATCTCGGACAGGATGGCGTGATCGTCCGGGTTCTCGAAGGATGCGCGCGTCGCGGCAAGGCCCGATGCGTCGGTGGTGTAGACGTCGCATGCCCCCGCCAGATACTGCTGCTGGGCCTCGGCGTTGGTTTCGATCGGCACCGGCTCATAGGACATGTTGTTGACCCGGAAGAAGTCGGCGAGGTTCAGCTCGGTCGTGGTGCCGGTCTGGATACACACGGTCGCGCCGTCCAGTTCGGTGGCCGAAGTGACGCCAAGCGCACGGTCCACCATGAAGCCCTGACCATCATAGTAGTTCACGCCGACAAAGGTCAGGCTCAGGTCCACATCGCGCGAAAAGGTCCAGGTCGTGTTGCGCGACAACAGATCGACCTCGCCCGAGGTCAGCGCGGTAAAGCGGGTCTGCCCGGTGGTCGGCACGAAGTTGACCGCCATGGGGTCATCCAGAACGACGGCCGCCACCGCGCGGCAGAACGCCACGTCAAAGCCCTGCCAGACGCCATTGGCATCGGGGGCGGAAAAACCGTTCACGCCGGTTGACACACCGCAGTTCAATTCGCCGCGGTCGCGGACCTCTTCCAGCGTATCTTGGGCCACGGCCGTACCGGCGGTGAGCGCAGCAGCTGCCAAAGTGCCGAGAAATATGGATTTCTTCATCTGTCCCTCTTCCTGTTAGCGCCGCCGTTCCCAGCGGTCTTTTCGAGCCCGATGGGCCCATCATTGCCGGTCAGCGAACCGGCACGACATTCCATTGGCGGAGTATCGCTGCCTGTAAATGGCCGCATAGGCAAATTTGTGCCTATTCTCACCAGCCGTCAAGCCCCGCATTCCGTCTGCCTATGGCACCGGCGCATCAAGCGGACATCGCGGTTCTTTCGGCTTGTTGACCTGCGCATCGGCGCAAGTATCTTTCGCGCCCGTCAGCGCAATGCGGCAAGAAACGCCGCAGCATCCAGAAAGCTCTTGCGGCGCAGCAAGGCCAGGGCGCGGGCCTCATCATCCTCGCCCCATTGTTCCGTCTGCCAGTCCTCGTCAATTCGCGAGGTTTGCCACAAGCGTTCGGGCACATCCTGTCCGTCGATCACCGCCAGGCCGATCACCAGCGAGCCCGTCATCGCCACCAGATCGTGAAACGCCGTCAGCTCGAATGCGGAAAGGCGCGCGACCCGCTGCGCCAGAGCCGCAACGGTTTCCGGCGGCTGGGGGTGGGGCATCACGCCGGTCACGACAACAAAGCGCAGCCCGTAACGTGCCGCCGCCCAATCCAGTAGCGGATCCCAAGCGGCATCCTGGCGCGCGCGCAGCGCTTGCGGGGCGTCGGCGCGGTAGCACAGCAGATCGGTCTCGCCATAGGCGGCCACCAGATCGGCCACGGCATCGAACTCAGCGCTCACCTTGTCGATGGCACTGTTCGCGGTGCGTGTAGCCGGCATGGTATCGGGCTGGATCTTGTCATCCTGCGCGTGCCATTCTGCGGCGATCTTCTCGGCCAGCGCGCGTGTCGGAACGATCAACGGCGCCTTTGCCGGTGTCTTGACCGGCCGTCCGTCCAGTTGCACGGCGAAACCGTTCCCCTCTGGCCGTACCGACGCCTCGGTCCAGAACCGTTTTTTCGCCCAGGCACTCATGCCCGCCCCCATAGATCGTCCAGCGCCGGGATCAAGGCGGCATAGCTGTCGATGACCAGATCCGCGCCGGCCTCCACCAGATCGCTTGCCGCGTGATACCCCCAGCTGACGCCCAGCGTGCGAAACCCTGCCGCGCGCCCCATTTCCATGTCATAGCTGGTATCGCCGATCATCACGCCGGTTTCGGCGCCGGTCTCGCGCAGGCAGGCATGCAGCATCGACGGATGCGGCTTGGACGGATGATCGTCTGCCACCTGCGTCGTGCAAAAGTATCCGGCCAACCCATGCGAAGCCATGACATGGCGCAGGCCGCGGCGCGATTTGCCGGTGGCGACGCCCATCTGGACGGGCTCGCGCGCCGCCAGCGCCTCAAGCGCGGCCATCGCACCGGGATAGAGCGGCGATGTTTCGTGCGAGCGCAGCGCGGCAAAACCGCTCTTGTATCCGTCGACCAGCCGGTCGATCACGGTGCTGTCGCCGCCCGGCACCAGCTGCGCGAAGGCTTGCGGCAGCGACAGCCCGACAATTCGCAAGATCGAATCGCGCGGGGGCGTGGGCAGGTCCATTGCCAGAAACGCGCGCTCCATCGCCCCCATGATATGGCCCTGACTGTCGACCAGGGTGCCATCGACATCGAAAACGGCAAGGCGCATGGTCAGTCCTCGTCGGCGAACGGGTCAGCGGGCACGTCGTTTTCGTGCCATCCCAGCATCGACCAGCTTCGTGCCATATGATCGGGCAATGGCGCGGTCAGGGTTATCTCACGATCGGTGATCGGGTGGCGAAACCGCAGTGAGCGGGCATGCAGATGCAGCTTTCGGCTGATCTCGCCGCCCAGTTGCGCGCCCCAGCCGTCGCCCGGATTCTCTTGCCCTGATCCGCCATACTTGCCGTCCCCGACGATGGGATGACCGATCTCGGCCATATGGGCGCGCAACTGATGTGTGCGCCCGGTCACGGGGACCAGCGCCACCCAGGCGGCGCGGCTGCCCAGCCGCTCAAGCACCGCGTAATCGGTTGTCGCGCGCTTCGCTCCATCGGTCCGGTCGACATCGGCGGGCAGAATGCAGCGCATCCGCTCGCTGTCGCGGCCGCCGGCCTTGACCAGACCATAGCGGATCGTGCCCATGACCGGGCTGGGCACGCCGGCGACGATTGCCCAGTAGATCTTGCGCGTCGTGCGGGCGCGAAAGGCCTCGCCCAGTCGGCGCGCAACGCGCGGCGTGCGTGCCAGCAGCAACACGCCCGAGGTATCCTTGTCGAGGCGATGCACCAGAACCGGGCGGTCCTTGTAGCCGAATTTCAACGCCTCGGTCAGTGCATCCACATGCCGGTTTCCCTGCCCCGATCCGCCCTGACTGGGCAGGCCCGGCGGCTTGTTCAGCGCGATGAGGTGCTCATCCTTGAACAGAACGGCCCCCTGGATCATGGCCACGTCGGCATCCGCGATGCCGCGGGTATCGGCCGTTGGCCTGGGCGCGGGCGCGTCCGGCAAGGGCGGGATGCGAACGCTCTGCCCCGCCTCGATCCGGGCAGAGGCCTTGACGCGCGCACCGTCCAGCCGGATCTCGCCCTTGCGGCAGGCCTTTTCGACCATGGCCTGACTCATTTGCGGGAACCGGCGCTTGATCCAACGGTCCAGCCGCTGGTCGCCGTCGTCCGCGCCGATGGTCACTGTCTGAACCCGGCTCATGCGATCACCCGCCCCGCAGCCAGCCCGGCCACAAGCGCCACGAGACCCAACCCGACGGAACCCGCCACATACGCCATCGCCAAAGCGGAATGCCCGGCTTCCCATAGGCGAAAGGTCTCAAGCGAGAAGGCCGAAAACGTGGTAAAGCCACCCAGAAAGCCCGCCACCAGCAGCGGATAGGCCCAGGCGCGGCCATCGGCCAGCACGACAACGGCCACACCGATGAGGAACGAACCTAGGACGTTGACCGCCACCGTGCCCAGCGGCGCCGCCGGGCCAAAAATCCGCGCTGCCGTCAGCACGACCAGATAGCGCATCGCCGATCCGGCCGCACCACCCAGCGCCACAAGGGTAAGGTTCATCAGCATCGCCGCTCTCTGTGCCGTTCCGCGCCGCTTGTCAACCGCCCTGCCGCTTCGCGCGCAGCCTTGCGAAATAGGCCAACCGCTTGCCCAGCTCGCGTTCGAAACCGCGTTCGGGCGGGGCGTAAAGGACGGGGCGCTTCACGCCCTCGGGGAAATAGTTCTGCCCGGAAAATCCATTCTCAGCGTCATGGTCATAGGCGTATCCCGCGCCATAGCCCTGGTCCTTCATCAGTGCCGTCGGCGCGTTCAGGATATGGGCGGGCGGCGAGGTCGATCCGGTCTTGCGCGCCAGGGCCTGCGCCCCCTTGAACGCGGCATAAACCGCGTTCGACTTGGGGGCGAGGGCCAGATAAACGACCGCCTGCGCCAGGGCGAGTTCGCCCTCGGGGCTGCCCAGCCGCTCATATATCTGCCAGGCTTCCAGGCAGATCCCCTGCGCCTGAGGGTCGGCAAGACCGATGTCCTCGTTGGCCATGCGGGTAATGCGCCGTGCCAGAAAGCGCGGATCCTCGCCCCCTTCCAGCATGCGCGCCAGCCAGTATAGCGCGGCATCGGGGTCCGAGCCGCGCACCGACTTGTGCAGCGCCGAAATCAGGTTGTAATGCTCGTCGCCGGTCTTGTCGTATTTTGCGGCGCGCCGCATCAGACGCTTGGTCAGGGCTTCGGTATCAAGCGCGGCATCCAGGTTCCAGGCCATGACCTGCTCGATCAGGTTCAGAAGTGCCCGGCCATCGCCGTCGGCCATCTCCAGCAGCGCCTCGCGCGCTTCGCCGGTCAGGGGCAAGGCGCGCCCGGACGCCTGCTCGGCCCGTTGTGCCAGCCGTTCAAGATGCGCCAGCGACAGCCGTTCCAGCACGATGACCTGCGCGCGGCTCAACAGCGCGGCGTTCAGCTCGAACGAGGGGTTCTCAGTCGTCGCACCGACCAGAAGGATGGTGCCGTCTTCCATATGCGGCAGGAAACCGTCTTGCTGCGCCTTGTTGAAACGATGGATTTCATCGACGAACAGCAAGGTGCCCTGCCCGTTCTCGCGGCGTATCCGCGCCGCTTCGAACACCTTTCGCAGATCAGGAACACCGGTGAAGATCGCGCTGATCTGAACGAAATGCAGATCGGTGGCGTCGGCCAGCAGGCGGGCAATGGTGGTCTTTCCCACGCCCGGCGGGCCCCACAAGATCAACGACGACATTGTGCCTGCCGCAAGCATGGCGCCCAGCGGGCCGTCCGGCCCCAGCACCTTGTCCTGTCCGATCACATCGGCCAGCGTGGCCGGTCGCAGCCGATCGGCAAGCGGGCGCGGCGCCTGTGCGGCGCGCGAGGGGCTGTTGTCAAAAAGATCGGCCATGCGCCCGTCCTGTTGCTGATGGCTGCGCCAAGACCGCGGCCCTTACAATCGAAAGCGGATCCAGCTGCGCCGCCCGTTGCGCAGGATCTGGATCTCCCAGTTGCGCCCGCCCGTGCGCAGAATGCGCTCCAGGTCGTCGGTGTCGCGCACCGCAACACGGTTGACCGCCAGAATGACATCGCCGGGCCGTAACCCCGCGCGCGCGGCGATGCCGGCAACATCGGCGACCACCACGCCACTGGAGCCGGGCGCCAGATTATACTCGGCAATCACGGCGGGATTGACGGTCTCGGCCACCAGCCCGCGAAGGGCCGGGGCGCTGACCTCAAGCCGGTTTCGCGGCGGCGTTTCGGGCGGCGCGATCAGCTCGATCTCGACCTCCTCGGGCTCATCACCACGCATATACCTTAGCGTGGCGGTTGCGCCAATGCCACGCGCCGACAGGCGAAAGCTGAATTCGACCGGCGAATTGACCGGCTCGCCATCGACACTCAGGATCACATCGCCCGATTGCAAACCCGCTTCGGCAAGCGGCGACAGCTCGTGCAATTCCGTCAGGACGACGCCTTGCGGCAGCATCATGCCAAAGGCTTCGGCCAGATCGGAATCGACGGCCTGCGCCGATGCGCCCGTCCAGGGCCGCACGAACCGCTTGTTGCCGTCGCTGGCTTGCGCAACGACCTGACCCACCAGATTGGCGGGAATGGCAAAGCCGATCCCGTTCGACCCGCCGCTGCGGGTCAGGATCGCGGTGTTGATGCCGACCAGCCGGCCGGCCATGTCCACCAGCGCCCCGCCCGAATTCCCCGGATTGATGGCCGCGTCCGTCTGGATGAAATACCCGCGCCCCGATCCGACCGCGATGCCTGAGCGCGCCAGCGCCGAAACGATTCCGCTGGACACGGTCTGCCCGACGCCAAACGGGTTTCCGATGGCCAGAACCAGATCGCCCACCTGCACCTCGTCCGGTAATCCCCCCTACAAGTAAGGGGCTGTATAAGTAGAATTTTCTCGGCAGAATGAACGAGGAGAATTCGAATGAAGACAAGCAGATACACGGAG
>LJSV01000048.1 GCA_001314715.1 Rhodobacteraceae bacterium HLUCCA12
CTGCCAAAGCCAGCCTGATAGCGCTCCTGTTGTAACATTTCCGGCCATTCGGCCTGAATGAAATCAAACGCTTATCGATTTTGTTGATGAACTTGGGGGCAATCGCGCCGCGTGGGAAGCTCCTCCCACTCGAGGGGATAGCCAAGTTCTTGCTCGATGGCTTGCTGCTGTTCGTGGAGTAGGTGGAAGAAGGCCTTCGCCTGGTCACCCGCGATGTATAGTTCCGTCCTAATCTGTCGCTTGGGGCGGATCATTACCGCTCCAAGGTTGAAGCCGGTCCGACCGATCGAGTAGCCCATCCACGACTGTGGCTGCGGCTTACGGCCACCGGAAACGGCGCCTGCAGCTTGGTCAAGCGCCTGATGAAAGGCGCCCCAATAGGCCCGCTGTTTCACCCGCGTGTCGGACAGTTCAGCTTCGTCGATGGCTCTCGCGGCCTGCGCGACCGAGCGAGACCAGTCGTTCGGCTTGGAAACGATGTTGAACTTGGGTGCAGCGGGCGAGTCCGCGATCCTCCACAGCTCAACCTCCAATCCGAAGAACCGGAAGCTCTCGTCTGTGATCTTGTTGAGCCAGTCGAGTGTCGAACGATGCTCTTCTGTGAATCTGGCCGCAATCCATACAATTGTCACGGCTTCCAGCCCCGAGGCATACGTCAGGAGCTGCCCCAGGTGACTGTGGTCCGTGCGTTCAAGCTGGTTCTCGACGAGCACCCAAGCACCGGTTCCGATGTCCTTGCACAGGATGTCGGCCCGAAAAGGCCCAACGGCCTTCTCCTGTGCTTCCAACTCGAGATCAATGCCGAGCGCTTCGCCCAATACCGTCAGGTTTTCTTCTCGCGCCAACCACGGGGTGAAGTCACTGGACTCGCTCGTCCAGATATTCCGGAGATCGACACGGGTCAGTCGACCGAGAACATGCTTGGAAGTAGCCATCTCCTATAAGTCCTCAATAATATTCACGAATATACCCGTACGCCTTCTCGAACAGCTCTGCGTCCTGGTGCAGCTTGTAGCGGAATAGGGTCTGGCGAAGCGCTTTCTTGACCTCGCGTTCACCCGCGTGCGTGGCTTGCCAGCCGTCGAACCGGACCGCGCGCACGATCTCGTCGATATCGTCCACGACCCGCTTGACCATCACAGCCGTGTCGCCGTTCCGTGCTTCCTCGAACAGTTCGGTCAACGCCGCCTTGCCCCGGTTGATGTCCTCTTCCTCTGGCGTCTCGCGCTCGGTCTTCACCACGTCTTTCGCCAGCGCCAGAAGCTCCTTCAGGAAGTCGATCGACAGCAGGAGACCCTGCTGATGCCGGTTCTTCAGGTCCTCCAGGCGCTCGCCCAGCGCCTTGAACTTCGGGTTCCCGGCGTGCTTCCGAAGGCGACCCGCCAGCTTGACCGAGATTTCCTTGGCCTTCTTTTCCGGGTCAGGGTTGCCGAGGACCGCTTCGAGCAGTTCAGCATCCAGAACCAGTGTATCGAGGTCGTCGCGGACCGCGTCCACATGGACGTTCTCGTGGATCAGCTCGATGGTCTTGGCGCCCAGCCGATGCCAAAGCAGCCGCCCTGTGCCGCTGGAGGGCTTCAGGGATTCATAGACCTGCGCCAGCCAGCGATAGTCGGTCTCGTACTGCGTCAGCACCGGATCAGGCGACAGCGCCTCCCATATGCGCGCCAGCACGCTAAAATCGGCCGCAAAGGCGTCCCGCAGGTCGTTGTTCGGGATGCACTCCTGCGCGGCGATCAGGCCCTCGTAACCGGTCAGGCTGCGGTCCACGCCCGCGAAATAGGCGAGGCACTTCTGCAGGGCGGTCGGCAGGGCGTTGATCAGCTCGGCGATGTTCGACACCGCCTTTTGCACGCCCTCCTCGTCGAACTTCAGCGCCTGGGCCACGTCGTCGAAGATGCCGAGGTAGTCGACGATCAGGCCATGCGTCTTCTGCTCGCCATAGGGACGGTTCGTCCGGCAGATCGCCTGCAAGAGCGTGTGGTCGCGCAGCGGCTTGTCCAGGTACATCGTCTGCAGGATCGGCGCGTCGAAGCCGGTCAGCAGCTTCGACGTCACGATGATGATCTTCAGCGGGTCCTTCGGATCTCGGAAGCGGTCGAGCAGCTTCTCCTCGGCATCGCGGTCGCGCTTGAAGGCCGCATATTCCGGCTCGCCGCTGTTGACCGAGATCACCACGTCCGACACCTCGGGCGGCAGGTGACGGTCGAGTTCCTGCTTGTAGAGCAGACAGCTCTCACGGTCGAAGGTCACCACCTGTGCGCCAAAGCCGTTCGGGGCGACCTTCTCTTGGAAATGCTTGGCGATGTCGGCGCAGATCGCACTGATCCTCTTGGGTGACTTCACCAAAATCGACATCTTGGCCGCCGCCTTGCCCAGCCGATCCCGGTCTTCGTCGGTCAGACCCTGCGTCAGCTCGGCATATGCCTCCTCGATGGCCTTCTGGTCGATGTGCAAATCCACCAGGCGCGGCTCGAAATGCAGCTCCTTCGTCGCCCCATCGCGGATGGAGTCGTTCAGGCCGTAGCGGCTCATGTAGCCGCCTTCGTCCGTGTCGGCCCCGAAGGCGTAGAAGGTGTTCTTGTCGGCGCGGTTGATGGGCGTGCCGGTCAGGCCGAACAGGAACGCGTTCGGCAGCGCGTCGCGCATCTTGCGGCCCAGATCGCCTTCCTGCGTGCGGTGCGCCTCGTCCACCAGCACGATGATGTTGTCGCGGTCGTTCAGCACGCCGTCGGCCTCGGCGAACTTGTGGATCGTGGTGATCACCACCTTCCGCGCGTCCTTGCCCAGCAGATCGGCGAGTTCCTTGCGACTTTCCGTGCGCACCATGTTGGCCATGTCGGCGGCGTAGAAGGTGCCGGAGATCTGGCTGTCCAGATCGATCCGGTCCACCACGATCAGCACCGTGGGGTTCTTCAGCGCCGGGTGCAGCCGCAGCTTGCGCGCGGCAAACAGCATCAGGAGCGATTTGCCCGACCCCTGGAAATGCCAGATCAGCCCCTTGCGCGGCTGGCCCGCCACGACGCGCGCGACGATCTTGTTGACGCCGTCCACCTGCTGATAGCGGGCGATGATCTTGATGCGGTGCTTGCCCTTCTGCGTGGCAAAGGCGGTGAAGCTGTCGAGCATGTCGAGCACCATCGCCGGGCGCAGCATCGACGCGGCAGCCTTTTCCACCTCGCCCAGCGATTGCTTGCCGTCACCGTCGCGCCAGGGGCCCCACATGTCGACCGGCATCCGGATCGAGCCGTAGCGGAACTCCTTGCCCTCGGTCGCCACGGAAAAGACGTTGGGCACGAACAGCTCCGGCACGTTGCGTTCATAGTCGTCATGCACCTGCAACGCGGCGTCGAGCCAGCTTTGGCTGGACCGTACCGGCGTCTTGGCCTCGATCAGGACCAGCGGAATGCCGTTGACCAGCAGCACCAGATCGGCACGCTTTTCGGTCTTGCCCGCGCGGATGATGAACTGCTGGGTGACGACGAAGCTGTTCTTCTCGATCTCGTCGAAATCGATCAGACGGATAGTGACGTGTTCGCCATCCGCGCCGAAGGGCATGGAGCGTTCGCCGAGCAGCCACGCGGCAAATTCCTCGTTCGCCTTCACCAGCCCGTCCGACCGTGCGCCCATGACGATGGCGCGCAGTCGGTAGAGCACATCATCGGCCCGGCCCGGATTGGCGGCGATGTCGGGGTTCAGGCGGATCAGGGCGTCGCGCAGATGGGGTTCGACCAGCACCTCTTGCGGCTGGCGGGGAAGGTCGGCGTGGGCGACGTAATGCCAGCCGAGGCCCGCGATCTTGCCGCCCGTCCGGGCGAGGCCAGTCGCGAGTTGCGCCGGGCGTGTCGAGGGCGTGCCCGCGAGAAGGTCGCGCAGATGGGCTTCGACGGTGTTGGACTCGTTGAACTTCATACCCAGCACGCCTCCAAGACTTTCTCTGAAATTTGCTGGTAGACGCCTTGGAAGCTGTTTCGTCGCCTTTCTGCCGCTACGCGTTGGTTTTCGAGCGCGGCAATTTCGGCGACGATTTCCTTCTGCTCGTCGAGGCACGGAACCCAAATCGGGAAATCAGACACCAGCTTCGTGTTCAACGCATGCTGATTGGTTCCGTGGCTCCAGTGCCGGAGAGGCTCGTAGCAGGACTCAAGCTGATAAAAGAGGAACTCGGGAACGATGCCCTCGCCGGGGGAAACCGCCGCAAAATTCTGATTGGTGGTCGCGTCGATCCTGAGCAGCGCCGCCTTGCCGCGTGTTGTTCCTTCGCCGATCATGGCAACCAGTGTGGACCCGGCCGGTATCAGACGAAGAGAGCATTTTCTCAGGGCAAGCTCAGTGATGCACTCATCGGCAACTGCGATGTAGCGTTCATTGACCTTTCCCGTCGGCAGCCACGGAACGTTTCCGTTCCAGAAGTCCGGGTTCTTACGACTGGGTGTCGTGCCGTTTCGGACGGTTGCGACTTCCCCAATACGCGTTCGCGCAATCTCTTTTCGCTTCTCAATGAACAGCGTCTTGCAGAGCGAACGCATCGCCATCGCAGCAGAGTCGGCGACAGTGCCGAGGCCATCTCGGACCTCGTTGGCTGCCACCAGTGCTTCCAGCAACCGCGCCTGCTCCTGGATCGGCGGCAGCAGGAATTCGAAAGCTTCAAGGTCCGAGAAGTTGATGTAAGGGTTCACCGACCCTTTCGAATGCTTGATCGAATAGCTGTGGAACGCCTCGGTCTGCATCAGGAAGGGCAGCAGTTCGGGCATCAGCCGGGCGGGGTCTTTCGTCGCAAGCACGAAGGTCGTGTTCGCCGTGATCCCCTCGAAATCCGCCAGTGCCACCTTGCGCAGATAGGTCCGGCGCGAGCCGTAAAGCACATGCCCTGGCTTGAACCGCATGTGGAACGCAGGCCCGAGGTAATCGTCCCCGATCAGGCCCCAGCGCCGGATGCGCAGATCGTCGGTGTCCATGTGTTCCCCGGCGACATAGCGTTCCAGCCCGGAGTCCCGCGGATCGACCTTGTCGTTGACCTTGCGCACCACGTCGCCAAAGGCCACGCGTGTCCACCCCGCCTTGGAGATCGGCCGCTCAAGCATCGGCATCCTCCGCAGGCGTCAGGCCATCGAGCATGTCCACCAGCGCGTCCATGCCCAACCAGAACTCGCGCCCATCCTCATCAAACGCCGCCCATGTCGCCGCCAGCGTGGCACCGCCACCCGCCACGGCCGCCTTTGGCCGCTTCACATAGCGGGCAATCGACAGGTTGCCGTCCGCCGCAAGCACATCGGCCACATCCGCCACCGCGGCAAAGCCGGGCTCACCCTCAAAGGTGTGATAGGACGACAGGATGCGCGCCTGATGCTCGGGCCGCAGAAAGCTTTGCGCCCGCTCGCGCGCAATCTCGGCCACCGCGTCGATGAACAGGATGCGCCCCTTAAGCGGCTCGGGCTTCTGCGACCGGCAGATCACCACGCAGGCCTCCATCGGCGAGTTGTAGAACAGCCCCGGCCCCAGCCCCAGTACGCATTCGACCCTGTCGGATTCGACCAGCCTGCGCCGCATCTCGGCCTCTTCGTTGCGGAACAGCACGCCATGCGGAAACAGGATCGCGCAGCGCCCGGTCTTCGGGTGCATCGACGACAGGATGTGCTGGAAGAAGGCGTAATCCGCCCGCCCCTGCGGCGGGGTGCCAAGGAAGTTGCGGCCCCAGGCATCCTGCTCCCACGCGCCGCGGTTCCATTTCTTGATGGAATAAGGCGGGTTGGCCAGGACCACGTCGAAGGTCCGCAGCCGGTCGCCCTGCACGAAGGCGGGCGTGGCCAGCGTGTTGCCGCTGGCGACGTGGAAATCGTCCACGCCATGGATGACCAGGTTCATCCGCGCGATGGCGGCGGTGATGGTGATCAGCTCCTGCCCGTAAAGGCCGGTGGTGCGGATGTCGCCCCCACGCCGCTTCACTTCGGCCAGGCAGGAAATCAGCATGCCGCCGGTGCCGCAGGTCGGGTCATAGATGCTTTCGCCCGGCTGGGGCTCCAGCATCTGCGCCATGAGGTGGACGAGGGTGCGGTTGGTGTAGAATTCCTGCGCGGTGTGGCCGCTGTCATCGGCGAATTTCTTGATCAGGTATTCGTAGCCGTTGCCAAGCTCGTCCTCGGGCACGGCGGCGAGCGTGAGGTCGTGCTTGGAGAAATGCTCGATCAGGTTCTTCAGCGTGCTGTCGGGTGTCTGGGCCTTGTCGGTCCAGTTCGCGTTGCCGAATACGCCCTGCAGGCGTTCGGGGTTCGCGGCCTCGATGGCGAGGAAGGCTGAAAGCAGCGCGCGGCCGACATCGCGCGGCGCGGAACGGACGTCGTTCCAATGCGCGCCTTCGGGGATCACGAAGCGGTCGTTGGCGGTGGCGGTCGCATAGCCCTCGTCGCCGGTTTCATCGAGGGCGTCCTGGTAATCCCCGTCCCAGACGTCAGACAGGCGTTTGAAGAACAGCAGAGGAAAGATGTACTGCTTGTAGTCGCTGGCATCGATGAGGCCGCGCAGCAAGGTGGCTGCGCCCCAGAGATAGCTTTCGAGTTCGCGTTGGGTCAGCCCGCTCATTGCAGCCATCCCCCTTCGACCAGCACCTTGCGCAGATGGTCCTCGGCCGCCCGGGCGTCGGCCAGCGCAGTCTTGAACGCCTCGACGGCTTCAGGCAGCGGCGGGATGTCCTGGCCGATGGGCGGCAGGACGTAGCGCGAGATGTTCAGCGTCCAGCCTTCCTTCTTGATCTCGTCCAGCGTCGCCACCTTGGCGCGATCCTCGACATCCTCGAACGCGCGGTACCAGTCGACGATCTGGTCGCTGTGCTCCTGATCGAGGAAGTTCTGCGCCCGGCCTTTGCGGAACAGGCTGGAGGCGTCGATGATCAGGACCTTGTTCTTGCGGGCCTCGGGCTTCTTGCGGCGCAGGATGACGACACACCCAGCCAGCTGCGTCCCGTAAAACAGGTTCGGCGCAAGGCCGATGACCGCCTCGACCATGTCCTTTTCCAACAGGGCTTGCCGGATCGAGCCTTCGGCAGACTTCCGAAACAGCGCGCCTTGCGGCAGGACGACGGCCATGCGGCTGTTCCCTGTCGGCGCCATGGATGCGATCATGTGCTGGACAAAGGCGTAGTCGCCATAGCTTTCCGGCGGGATGCCGTACTGTGCGCGGCCCCAGGGGTCGGCCTCCCACAGGTCACGCCCCCATTCCTTAAGCGAGAACGGCGGGTTCGCGATGACGCAGTCGAAGGTGGCAACCGAAGTTCGACAGCAAATTGGGTAAATTCGCTATCTTCAACTTTCTGATGCCATAGTTTTCAATGAGTTACTGCCCCAGAGCCTCCCGTTCCGGCGA
>LJSV01000009.1:0-104251 GCA_001314715.1 Rhodobacteraceae bacterium HLUCCA12
CCGACCGTGATAATCTCCGACATGACCGTCCTCCTTTGTGGATCATCGCAGACCCACCTTGGCACATTGATGCCGTCGGGGGGCGGTCACATCATCAGAACCAGCGCATCGCCGGTCGAGGTGTTGCGCGCGACCGTGCCGACGTTCTGTGCCACCCGCCCCAGATCGGACAGGCGCGCCGTGTCGGTTACTGCCGACAGCGGCGCGCGGCCCAGCGCGAAATCGGGCATGCGGTTCCATGCGACCGGAAGGTTGCTGGCTGTGCGCAGACTGCGCAGCAGGCCCGGCGTAAGCGTTCCCAGACGTCGCGCCAGCCGCAGCACCGTCGCGCCGGCCTTGATCGTCAACCGTGCTGCCGCCGCTGACGACCACCAACCCCGTGGCGCCCAGTCCGACCAGAGCGAGCGCCACTTCCAGCTGGTCGACATCCTGACTGCTGATCGCCGCCATCGCCGCGCGGCGCAGGGCGTTGATGTCGCCCAGCGGGGTCAGTTCGACCGGGATGCCGCATCCCATGAGATGTGTCAGGGACGGACAGGCGAGAATGTCATAGGCGCAGACCGCGCATTCCGCAGCGTATTGCACCATGCCCCCGTAGGAGGTTTCGAAAGCCGCGAGTTGATCCGGGGTGGGGTCGGGCAGGATCAAGCCGCAGTCCTGCGCGAGGGACTTGAGCATTTCGACTCGGTCGCGGTCGGGCTCATCTCTTGCCAACTCCGCTGCCATCTCGCGCGCAAGCCATTGCGGGGTCACGGCGCGGGCCATCGCCCGCTCCAGCGCCAACTGCACTTCGCTGGTGCTGCGCGCGACCAGAGGCGCGGTAAAGGGCGACTGCGAAAGCACTGCACCGGTTCCCAGCGCGGTGCCGCCAATACAGGCGGCTGTCACCACGCGATGCAGGGCCCGCCGCATCAGCGGTTGCTGGCGGCCCAGTCCCAGTAGAGTTCGCGCGCGCGTCTGGCGATCGGGCCGATGGGATAGGCCGTTTCGTCAAAGGCGGTCACGGGCGTGACCTTGGCCAGGTTTCCGGTCAGGAACACCTCGTCGGCGCGGCGGAAATCGTCGAGGGTCAGGACCGCCTCGTGCACGGTTACGCCATCGGCGCGCAGGTTGGCGATGTGGCGCGCGCGCGTGATCCCGGCCAGAAAGGTGCCGTTCGGGATCGGGGTGAACACGTCGCCGTCGCGCACCATGAACACGTTTGCGGTCGCGCTTTCGGCGACATTGCCCTGGCTGTCGCACACCAGCGCGTTGCCGAAGCCCTTGGCATTGGCCTCGGCAAGCATGCGGGCGTTGTTGGGATACAGGCACCCGGCCTTAGCATTGACCACGGCATTGTCCAGCGTCGGACGGCGAAAGCGCGTGGTGGTCAGCGTGGTCGCGGCATCCTCGGCGGGCATGGGAATTTCTTCCAGGCAGATGCAGAAGCCCGTTGTGTCGGGCTTGGGAATGATCCCCAGCGCGCCGCCGTCGATGCCCCAGTACATCGGCCGGATATAGGTGGGCGCGCTTGCACCCTTGAGCCCGTCCAGGATGATCGCGACCATGTCGTCGGTGGACACGGTCGGGGTCAGCATTAGCGCCTCGGCCGAGCGGTTGACGCGCGCGCAATGCGCATCCAGGTCCGGGGTCATGCCATCGAAAAAGCGTGCACCGTCAAACACGGTCGAACCCAGCCAGGCGCCGTGGTCGGCCGCACGCATCACCGGCACGTCGCCGTCGTGCCATTTGCCGTTGAAATAGGTGCGGATATTGCGTCCGGTGGCCATGTCGTCGTCCCTTGCTGCGGTCTCGGCGCGACTAAAGCACCCCCGGTGCCGGGCGTCCAGAGGCCGCTGCCGCCGATGTCGTCACAGGTTGAATACCCGGCTGGGATGCAACTCGCCGCCGATATAGGTGCCAACCGCGACCGGCTGGCCCTGAAAGCTGGCCCAGGCAAGGTCGCCGGGCCGGGCCTGCGATGACAGGACCGGGCCGGGATTGCCGTTGCGCACCCTGACCGCACCCTCGGCGGTCAACGGAAGTTGCGGCAGATCGGCCAGCGCGATTTCAAGCGGTAACAACCGGCCTTCCAGCATGCCGTCGGCGGCCAGCGTGTCGATCTGGTCCAGGCTCAAACCTTCGTCGGCGCGAAAGGGGCCCGACCATTCGCGCCGCAGCCAGGCGACATGGCCGTGGCAGCCCAGCGCGCGACCCAGATCGCGCGCGATAGCCCGCACATAGCCGCCCTTGCCGCAGGCCATGACGAACTCGGCATGGTCGGCGTCAGGCCGTGCCACCATTTGCAGCTGGGCGACATGCAGGGGGCGGGCGGCCAGGTCCATGGCCTCGCCCTCGCGTGCGATGTCATAGGCGCGCTCGCCCTCGACCTTGACGGCCGAATACTGCGGCGGCACCTGCAAGATGTCGCCGCGAAAGGCGGGCAGGGCGTCCTCGATCTGCCGATCCGAGGGGCGCAACCCCGAGCTTGCGATCACCGTGCCCTCGGCATCGTCGGTGTCGGTGGCCTGACCGAAGCGCACCACGAACCGATAGCCCTTCATGGCGTCGGTGACGAAGGGCACGGTCTTGGTCGCCTCGCCCATGGCCACGGCCAGAACGCCGGTCGCCGCCGGGTCCAATGTGCCGGCATGTCCGGCCTTGGCGGCGTCAAGGGCGCGACGGACCCGTGCGACAACCGTGGTCGAGGTGACGCCCGCAGGCTTGTCCACCACCAGCCATCCGTTGATCGCGCGGCCCTTGCGTTTACGTCCCATGGTCCATGGCTCTCCGTTTCTTTCAGGGCGCGCGGCCTATCGCGATGCACCGCCGCGGGCAAGCCCCGAAGCCGGAAAACCCGTGTCAGGCGTCGGTTGCGTCGCCTCTGTCCGCGCGCGCCAGCGGGTGATGGGTCAGCACCAGATCGCGCAGACGTTCGTCGAGCACATGGGTATAGATCTCGGTCGAGGACAGGTCGGCATGACCCAGCAAGATCTGGATCACGCGCAAATCCGCGCCACCGGCCAGAAGATGGGTGGCAAAGGCATGGCGCAGCACATGCGGGCTGACGCGCGCGGGGTCGATCCCGGCACGCGCCGCGACCTCTTTGACCAGGCCGTGAAAGCGCATCCGCGTCATGTGCCCCGCCGCGCCGCGCGCCGGAAACAGGAATTTCGACACCGGCCTGCCGGCGGCGCGTGCAGCGTCTTCGGCGCGGTCGCGGTGCGCCAGCCAGACCGCCACCGCCGCGCGCGCGGGGTCCGACAGCGGCACCAGCCGGTCCTTGCCGCCCTTGCCGCGCACCATCATCATCTCGGGCGCGCCGCGCAGGGCGGCGTGGGGCAGGCTGACCAGCTCGCTTACCCGCAGGCCGGTGGCATAGAGCAACTCGAACAGGCAGGCATTGCGCGCTTGCGTCGCCGCGTCAGGTCCATGTGCGCGGGCGGCATCCAGAAGGCGACGAACCTCGTCGTGCGACAGCGTTCCGGGCAGGCGCGCGGCCCGGCCCGGCCCCTCGATGCGCAGCACGGGGTTGTCGCTGCGCCAACCCTCGTCATGGGCAAAGCGGTAGAACTGCTTGAGCGTGGAAAGTCTGCGCGCGCGCGTCGCCTGTGCCAGCCCCTGCGACTCGAGGTCGATGAGATAGGATTCCAGCACCGGCCGCGTCGCCGTCAGAAGCCCTTCGCCCCGTTCGGCCAGCCAGGTGGCCGCGTCGCGCAGGTCGCGGCCATAGGCCAGAAGCGTGTTGCGCGCGGCCCCGCCCTCGGCGGCGATGGCGTCGAGGAAGGTGGCGATGCGTTGCAGGGCCTCGCGTCCATGCGATTGGGGCTGGCCAGTGACGCCGGCCATGTCAGCCCCGACGCTCCAGCAGCAGGCTTTGCAACGCGGCGCGGCGTGCGATGTCTTCAAGCCCGACATGGCGCAGCACTGCCAGCCCCTCGGCCAGCACCCGCGGATCGTTGGCAGACTCGAGGCTGATCAGCGTACGCAGGATCACTTCGCCCAGGCGATCGTCGGACAATCCGCGCCGCGTTTCTTCGGGGATGGGGGCGGGGTTGGCAAAGGCTTCGGCGACCGCGGCCCAGCGCGAATCGCGGATCGGGTCGTCGTCGGCGCCGGTCTCGCGCGGGGGCAGGCCACGCGCGATGGCGGACAGAAACCGGCCCCGCGCGTCGGTGCCCGGTTGGTCCAGCGCCACCTGCTCGTAATCATCCGACAAAAGCCCCACGGTGATGGCGATCTCGGCGGCCTCGCCGTCAAGATCGGCCTCCATCAGATCCGGGGCGAACAGGTCCGCGAACGCGGTTTCCAGCTCGTCCGCCGTGACTTGCGGCCATGCCTCGCGCAATGCCCGACCGATTTCCGAGCTTTCGCCCTCGGACAGGGCGGTGTCCAGCCGCTGGATTGCGCGCACGCGCTCCCATATTCCGCCCGATGCCGCCGCGCCGCGCTCGGTGTAAAGGCCCAAAAGCCGGTTGGGGGGCAATGCGCCCGACCGCACCAACCGCTCGGCCGCTTCCAGTTGCGCACGCCAGCCGATTGTGCCGCGCAGATCGGCATGGGCAAAGGCCACCGGCAGGCCATGCGTCGCGACCGGCTCGCCCGTGGCCTCAAGCAGGCGCCAGGCCAGTGGCGACAGTTCCGAAGGGCGGATCGTCACCGCGTCGCCGGGCAGCGATATGCTGTGCGTGTGATCGTCGACATCCAAGAAATCCACCAGAAGCTGGTCATAAGGCTCAGGCATTGTGCCCGCGTCCATCGCCTGCTCAAGCCGTTCGGCGGCACGGGACCAATCGCCTTGCCGTGCCAGGCAGAACACCGCCGCGGGTTCAAAGGGCAGGGGGGCGTCGGCATCAAGCACCGACTGGCAGGCGCGTTGTTCCTGTTCCAGCAGCAACGCCATCTCGAAGCGGCGCATGCGCAGGTCGGGATCGGCCGGATTCAGCGTGTCCAGCAGTGCGGCGGCCTGGTCGATCGCGCCGAAATCCATCAGCTTGTCGATACGCGCGGCAAGAAAGTCATGGGCCCGGCGCTGGTCCTCGGCTGCGTTGCTTGCGTCCCGGTCTGCGTCGCGGTCTGTGGTCCGGTCGGCGGGCGGGCTGTAGGGGGCATCGAATTCGGCCAGCAGCAGCCGAAAGCTCAGATCGCGCAAGGCCGGCAGCGTATCGACGGGCAGATTCGCGATCAGGGCCGTAAGCTCGTCCTCGGGGGTCGAGCCCCAGAAGTCGGCCGGCAGCCCGGCGCGGGCCGCCGGAAACAGGCCAACCGATTCGGGCCGCAGTGCGTCGATCCGTCGGGTGGTGATCATCCCTTCAAGCCAGGCATCCCCCGTCGGCGGCGTGACCGGATAGCCACCGGGCCGCGTGCG
Organism: Rhodobacteraceae bacterium HLUCCA12; assembly: GCA_001314715.1. Taxonomy (GTDB): domain Bacteria; phylum Pseudomonadota; class Alphaproteobacteria; order Rhodobacterales; family Rhodobacteraceae; genus Pararhodobacter. The sequence goes on from LJSV01000009.1 coordinate 5,348, forward strand.
CGAAAGATCCTCGCGCAGCCAGTCGATGGCTGAAAGCGGGGCCTGGGCCAAGGCAAACCCTGGCAGGGCCGACACCATGGCAATCGCGATTGTCCGGGCGGCCCATGCCCGTGCGCGTTGCACTGTCAACCGGACCAGGGGCATCGTGACCTCTAGTCGTCCGTGCCCAGATCGACCGGCACGTCTTGCGTCGTCATCGGGACGGACAGGTCGCCGATATAGGCGAAGGCCAGAAAGCCCAGCCCGCCCAGGATGATCAGGATCAGGATCAGACGGAATAGATAGCCCAGGAAACCGGGCCGATCGTCTCTGCGTGCCATGGTGTTTCGCCGAATCCCTTGTTGACGTCATTCCCGCAAATCCCTGACCGGGGCCGGGCCGTGCGATCATGCCGCCTGCCCGTGCCGGATTGGCCCGGTTCAGCATGATGTATATAGGGAACGGGTCGCAAGATCACGCCATTCGGCACCTGGACCGGAAAAAATCCGCTTCTCGATGGCGCGGGAGGGCGGCGCGGCGTGGGGCAAAGCGGGACGGCGATGGATTCGAAGCTCAAGAAAACCGTGGTCATGGTGGGGATGATGGGGGCGGGCAAGACCGCCATCGGAACCGAACTGGCGCGGATGCTGGGGGTACCCTTCCTCGATTCGGATGCCGAGATCGAGCGCGCGGCCAACTGCACCGTGGCCGAAATCTTTGCCCGCGACGGCGAGGCCTTCTTTCGCCAGAAGGAGGCGCAGGTCATCGCGCGGCTGCTTTCGGGACCGCCGGGCGTGTTGTCGGTCGGGGGCGGCGCCTATCTGAACCCGGCGACCCGCGCGCTGATCAGCGAAAAGGGGGTCGCGGTCTGGCTCAAGGCCGATCTGGACCTGCTGTGGTCGCGGGTGCGCCGCAAGGATACCCGCCCGCTTTTGCGCACCGAAGATCCGTTCGGCACATTGGCCGCGCTTGCGGCGGCGCGTGAGCCGGATTATGCCAAGGCCGACCTCGTGGTCGAGGCGCGACCGGACACCAGCATCGAAAGCACCGCTGCCGCCGTTCGCCGGGCACTGGCCGCGCGGCGGGATGTTCTGGGCCCGGCCTGATCGGCCCGCGAGACCTGACAGGAGGATCCGTGGAACACGATGCGTGCGATATCGTCGCGGTGGAACTGGGCGCGCGCCGCTACGAGGTGCGCGTGGGTGCCGGGCTTGTCGCCCGCGCGGGCGCGCAGATTGCGCCCCTGCTCGGGCGCCGGCGCGTGGCGGTCCTGACCGAAGAGACCGTGGCCGAATTGCACCTGCCCGCCCTGCAAGACGGCCTTGCCGCGGCAGGGATCGACATGCAGGCGCTGACCCTGCCCGCGGGCGAGGGGACCAAGAGCTGGCGCCACCTGGCGCAGGCCGTCGAATGGTTGCTTGACGCCCAGGTCGAGCGCAACGACGTGATCATTGCGCTGGGCGGAGGCGTCATCGGCGATCTGGCCGGGTTCGCCGCGGCGATCCTGCGCCGGGGCGTGCGTTTCGTGCAGATCCCCACCAGCCTTCTGGCGCAGGTCGACAGCTCGGTCGGCGGCAAGACCGGGATCAACACCGCCCAGGGCAAGAACCTGGTCGGCGCGTTCCACCAGCCCAGCCTTGTTCTGGCCGATATCGGCCTGCTCGATACCCTGCCGCCGCGCGACCTGCTGGCGGGCTATGGCGAGGTCGTCAAATACGGGCTCTTGGGGGACGCCGATTTCTTTGGCTGGCTGGAACGCAACGGCCCGGCCCTGGCCGCGGGCGACCGCGCCCTGCGCCAGGAGGCCGTGCGCCGTTCGGTGGCGATGAAGGCGGCGATCGTCGCGCGCGACGAGACCGAACAGGGCGAGCGCGCGCTCTTGAACCTGGGCCACACCTTTTGTCACGCGCTGGAGGCCGTCACCGGCTATGGCCCGCGCCTGTTGCATGGCGAGGGCGTCGCGATCGGTTGCGTTCTGGCGTTTGATCTGTCGGCGCGGCTGGGCCTGTGTCCGCAGGAAGAGCCGGGGCGCGTGGCCGCGCATATGGCGGCAATGGGCATGAAGCACCGTCTGGCGGATATCGAGGGCGATCTGCCCGACGCGGATACGCTGATCGCGCGCATGGCCCAGGACAAGAAGGTTGTGGACGGGCGGATGCGTTTCGTTCTGGCGCATGGGATTGGTGATGCCTTCGTCACCGATGCGGTTCCACCCGACGCCCTGCGCGATCTGTTGCAAGAATCGCTTGCCGCGCGCCGCTAGGCGCGGCCGCCTGTCGATCAGGGCTTTTGCCTGCGGTTGATCAGGATCAGCCCGCCCACCAGAAGCGCCAGCGCGATCGGCGTCAGCGCAGAGACCGCTTCGTTCAGGACCAGCCAGCCCAGAAGCGCGCTCAGAACCGGGGTGACAAAGCTGAAACTGGCCACGGTTGAGGCCGGATAGCGCAAGAGCAGCCAGAACCAGAGCACGAATCCCGCCGTAACCGCGCCCAGCGTGTGAAACAGAAAGATCCCCAGCTGGAACAGGTCGAAATCCCGCACCAGCTCGCCGCCATAGCTGGGCGCCAGGATCAGCAGGATCGGAGCCGAGATCAGAAGCTGCCAGAAAAGCTGGGTCTCGGGCGGGCTGTACTGAAGCCGGGTCAGGCGCGCGATGACGATGATCGAGGCCCAGCACATGCCCGCAAACAGCGCGGCCAGATCGCCCAGCAGGCTGCCGCCCGCCGCGCTGCCGCCCATCTGGCCCAGCATGACCAGCGCGACGGCCGCGAAACCCAGCAGGAAGCCCAGGGCGCGTTTTGGCGTCAGCCGTTCGCCCTCGAACAGGAAGTGCGCGGCCGCCGCCAGCCAGAGCGGCATCGCGTAGAAGATGATCGAGGCACGCACCACCGTCGTGTGATCAAGCGCGATGAACAGAAAGTAGAACTCGGTCGCAAAGGCGGCGCCGATCAGAAGCCCCGGTTTCCAAAGCTCAGGGCGAAACGGGATTCGACGCCAGAACATCCAGCCCGCCAGCGCCGCCGCTGCCACGCAGGAACGCATGGCCGCAAAGAACACGGGTTGCAGCCCGTCATTGCCCATCTTGATCAGAAGGTTGTTGGCGCCGAACAGAAACGACAGGCCCAACAGCAGCCAGAAGCCGGTCAGATCAAGCGGGCGGCGCAGGGGCTGTGACATGGCGGGGCTTTCCTTGTTCGTATGCCGACAATCAACGCCGCCACAACCGGAAGGTCAATGCCGCGCGCCGACGGCGTCTGTGACTTTTCCACGCCCGGCAAATCGCTTATGGTCGGGCGCAACCTGCCACGAACGGACGCGCGATGCCTCATAGCCCCCAAAAGGCGACCCTTCTTGATCGCTGCGAAGCGCATGGGCTGCGTTTGACCGATCAGCGCCGCGTCATCGCGCAGGTGATCGAGGCGGCGCGCGATCACCCCGATGTCGAAGCCTTGCACGCCCGTGCCAACGCCGTCGATCCGCGTATCTCGATCGCCACGGTCTATCGGACGGTCAAGCTGTTCGAAGAGGCCGGTCTGCTGGAGCGTCTGGAATTCGGTGACGGGCGCGCCCGCTACGAGGATGCCGAGCGCGACCACCATGACCACCTGATCGACATGGCCACGGGCGAGGTGATCGAATTCTGCGATCCCGAGATCGAGCGCCTGAAAGAGGCCATCGCCCGCCGGCTGGGCTATCGGCTCAAGGGGCACCGGCTGGAACTGTTCGGGATCAAGCTCAAGCGGTAGGGTCGCCTCCGGGCCGTCCCGCGGTGACGGGCAGGGTCATTCGGCCGCGCTGCGCGGCTGGCGCTCGACGGCGTCCTGCATTTGCGCGTCGGTATAGAGGTAGTCGCGCGTCAGCGGAGCCGCGGCGACGTGATGCGCCAGCTGGAACTGGAACACGCAATGCCCGGCATGGCGAAAGCTCTCCTCGGACGCGGCAAGATAATAGCGCCACATCCGGCAGAAGCGGTCGTCATAGAGCGCGCGCGCCTTGTCGATATTGGCCAGGAAGCGGTCGTGCCAATGGCGCAGGGTCTGGGCATAGTGCAGGCGCAAGACCTCGATATCGCAGGAGACCAGGTTTTCCCGTTCCACCGCTGCCATGACCTCGGACATGGCAGGAATGTAACCGCCGGGAAAGATGTATTTGGTCATCCAACGGCTGGTTGCGCCGGGCGGCGCATTGCGCCCGATCGTATGGATCAGGGCCAGACCGTCGGGCGACAAAAGCTCGCGCACGGTTCGGAAATAGGTGCGGAACTGGGGCGCGCCGACATGTTCGAACATCCCCACCGACACGATCCTGTCGAACTGCCCGGTGACGGCGCGGTAGTCCATCAGCTTGAAGCTGACGCGGTCGTCCAGCCCGGCCCGTTTCGCACGCTCGGTCGCGACCTTGAGCTGTTCTTCCGACAGCGTCACGCCCAGCACGCGGGCGCCGTGATCACGTGCCAGGGTCAGCGCCATGCCGCCCCAGCCGCAGCCGATATCCAGAACCGACATTCCCGGTTCGATCCCCAACTTGGCGGCGATATGGGCCTTTTTCTGGGCCTGCGCCTGTTCCAGCGAATCCTCGGGCGTGCGGAAATAGGCGCAGGAATACTGCCGGTCACTGTCAAGGAGCAGATCGTATAATTCGCCCGAGAGGTCATAGTGATGCGCCACGTTGCGCCGTGAACGGGCGGCGGGGTTGTATTGCTCGACGCTGCGCAGCCAGTCGCGCAGCCGGTGAATGAAGCCTTGCCAGCCGCCGACATGGCCGGCGCGCAGGTTCGACAGCGCCAGCGCCAGCAGGCCGTTGACATCGTCGCCATCGATGGTCAGGCGCGCGTCCATATACGCCTCGCCCATGGCGACATCGGGGTCCAGCACCAGTTTGCGCGCCAGATCGGGGTCGTGCAGCGTGACCGAAACAGCGGGCGCGCCACCGTCGCCATAGCGCCGGGTCGATCCATCGGCGAGGGTGACATCCAGGCATCCCGTGCGCACGGTGCGTTGCAGGAAGCGGTCCAACAATCGGTTCCACATCGCAGGCCTCCGGTTGCCCTGATGTTTCGCTTTTCGTGATGTGACAGGGCAATTTAGACGATCTGTTCCCCTCGCGCAATCGTGACTGTCAACGCGGCGCGCCGACAGGGCTTTCCCCCGCCGATGCGCCGCGCTAGGAAGGGGTCGAACCTCCCGGAGACTGTGATGCACAACCTGCGCGGAAGCCTGATGATGGTCGCCGCAATGGCGGGCTTTGCCATCGAGGATGCGGTGATCAAGCATCTGGCCCTCACCTTGCCGGTGGGGCAGGTCATGGTGCTGATCGGTCTGGGTGGCGCGCTGGTCTATGGCGCGCTGGCCGCGCGGCGCGGGTACAGCCTGATCGTGCCGGAATTCGCCCGCGGCGCGGTTCTGATGCGCAACCTGTGCGAGATGCTGGGCGCGGCCTCGTTCGTCATGGCCATCGTGCTTGCACCGCTGGCGGCGGTGACCGCGATCCTTCAGGCGATGCCGCTTGTGGTGACACTGGGCGCGGCGCTCTTTTTGGGTGAGCCGGTCGGCTGGCGGCGCTGGAGCGCGATCCTGATCGGTTTTGCGGGTGTGCTGCTGATCCTGCGGCCGGGGTCGGCGGCGTTCGAGCCTGCCGCGCTTTTGGCCGTGATCGCGGTTCTGGGGCTTTCGGCGCGCGATCTGGCCACGCGCCGCGTGCCCGCCCATATCCACAGTCTGCAACTGTCGGGCTGGGGGTTCGCGATGATCGTTCCGGCCGGTCTGCTGCTGCTGGCGCTGACCGCCACCGCCCCGGTCATGCCCGCGGCCGCTGACTGGGGCTGGCTTGTGGCCGGGCTGTCGGCGGGCATCCTGGCCTATGCGGCTCTGGTCAGCGCCACCCGGCTGGGCGATATCGCCGTGACCACGCCGTTTCGCTATTCACGGCTTGTCTTTGCGATGCTGATCGGATTTGCGGTCTTTGGCGAGCGCCCGGATGCCATGACGCTGGCGGGCTCGGCGCTGGTCGTCGGGGCGGGGCTGTTCACGGTATGGCGCCAGATCCGGCTGCAACGGCGGGCCTTGCGGGGCTGTTAGCGTTATTTGCCGGGCACGGGCGCGCGGCGGGGTTTCCCGATGACAAGCGCCAAGCTATAGAGGCGCGAATTCTCAGCCAGCACAGGGCCTTGCCATGACCACGATTCTCGACATCACCGGCCGCGAAATCCTTGACAGTCGGGGCAATCCCACCGTCGAGGTGGACGTGATCCTCGAAGACGGAACGATGGGGCGGGCGGCGGTGCCGTCGGGGGCCTCGACCGGCGCGCATGAGGCGGTTGAACTGCGCGACGGCGACAAGGCCCGCTATCTGGGCAAGGGCGTTCTGAACGCGGTCGCGGCCGTGAATGGCGAGATCGCCGAGGCGCTGGTCGGGGCCGATGCGACCGAACAGGTGGCGATCGACCGCGCGCTGGTCGAAATCGACGGCACGCCGAACAAGGCGCGTCTGGGTGCCAATGCGATCCTGGGTGTGTCGCTGGCGGTGGCCAAGGCGGCGGCCGAGGCCAGCGGTCAGCCGCTTTACCGCTATGTCGGCGGAACCTCGGCGCGGGTTCTGCCGGTGCCGATGATGAACATCATCAACGGCGGCCAGCATGCCGACAATCCCATCGACATTCAGGAGTTCATGATCATGCCGGTTTCCGCCGACTCGATCGGCGAGGCGGTCCGCATGGGCGCCGAGGTGTTCCATGTCCTCAAGAAAGAGTTGCATCAGGCCGGGCTTGCCACCGGCGTGGGGGACGAGGGCGGCTTTGCACCGGCCATCAACTCGGCGCGCGAGGCGCTGGATTTCATCCTGAAATCCGTTGAAAAGGCCGGGTATCGTCCGGGCGAGGATATCCATCTGGCACTGGATTGCGCCGCGACCGAATACTACCACGATGGCCGCTATGTGCTTGCCGGCGAAGGCAAGAGCCTGAGCGCAACCGAGAATGTCGCCTATCTGGCGGAACTGGTGCGCGACTATCCGATCATCTCGATCGAGGATGGCTGCGCCGAGGACGATTGGGAAGGCTGGCGCGAACTGACCGAGGCGCTGGGCGCCAGGGTGCAACTGGTGGGAGACGACCTGTTCGTCACCAATCCCGCGCGTCTGGCCGACGGCATCGCCCGCGGCTGCGGCAACAGCCTGCTGGTCAAGGTCAACCAGATCGGCACCCTGACCGAGACGCTGGAGGCTGTGGACATGGCGCATCGCGCCCGCATGAGCTGCGTGATGTCGCACCGTTCCGGCGAGACCGAGGATGCCACGATCGCCGATCTTGCCGTCGCCACCAACTGCGGCCAGATCAAGACCGGCTCGCTGGCACGCTCGGATCGGCTGGCGAAATACAACCAGCTTATCCGGATCGAGGAAATGCTGGGCGAAACCGGAAAATACGCCGGGCGCACGATCCTGCGCTGACCCGACACGCCGGGCGGATCTTGCGGGGGGCTTCGGCCCCCCGTTCGCGTTTTGCCGCCGCGATTTGCGCATTCGACACGCTTTCGCCCGCCGGTCCTGCCCGAATTGGCGGCAGAACCGGCGTCCGGAGGGGGAATTGCCGCATTCAATAATTTTACCAGTTGATAAAAATTCAGGATGTGGCAAGCTGACGGAAAAAGAACACAAGCAACCCAACACCCGGAGGTAGCCCGTGACCAACAGCCCGCAGACCGACGGCATCGTGCCCGCGCGTCTCGATCCCGACGACCTGGCCCGGAATTTCGACGATCTCTACCCGTGCTTCGACGACCACGAAGCCCGAGTCGCCGCCGATCGGTGCTATTTCTGCCACGATGCACCCTGCATCACGGCCTGCCCGACCGAGATCGATATTCCTCTGTTCATCCGCCAGATTCAGGCAGGCCAGCCCGAGGCCGCAGCGCGCACGATTTTCGACCAGAACATCATGGGCGCGATGTGCGCGCGTGTCTGCCCCACCGAAACCCTGTGCGAAGGCTCATGCGTGCGCCAAACCGCCGAGGGCCAGCCGGTCGAGATCGGTCGATTGCAGCGCTATGCGACCGATACCTTGCTGGAGCGGAACGAACATCCCTATTCCCGGGCCGAACCGACCGGAAAGCGTGTCGCGGTGATCGGGGCCGGGCCGGCCGGCCTGGCCTGCGCGCACCGTCTGGCGATGAAGGGCCATGACGTGGTGATCCATGACGCCCGCCCCAAACCCGGCGGGCTGAACGAATACGGCATTGCCGCCTACAAGGCCGCCGGCGGCATCGCCCAGGCCGAGGTTGACTGGCTCATGGGCATCGGCGGTATCCGGATCGAGACCAACAAGGTGCTGGGGCGCGACATCACCCTTGAAGGGCTGCGCAAGGTCTTCGACGCGGTGTTCCTGGGCATGGGGCTGGCCGGAGTGAACGCCCTGCGCGCGCCGGGCGAGGACAAGGACGGCGTGCGCGACGCGGTCGATTTCATCGCCGAGCTTCGCCAGTGCGACGATCTGTCGGGCCTGCCGATCGGGCGCCATGTGGTCGTCATCGGCGGTGGCATGACCGCGGTCGACGCTGCGGTGCAATCGCGGCTTTTGGGGGCCGAGCGGGTCAGCATGGTCTATCGGCGTGATCGTTCAGCGATGGGCGCGTCGGATTACGAGCTTGATCACGCGCAGACCGAAGGCGTGACGATCATCACCAACGCGATGCCGGTGGCCGTGCACGGCAACGGCGCCGCGCGCGAGGTCGAATTCGCCTATACCTGGCAAGGCGCCGATGGCCTGGAACCGACCGGCGAGACATTCCGGCTGCGTGCCGACCAGGTGTTCAAGGCCATCGGCCAGCGGCTTGAGGGTTCGCCGGACGCGCTGGCCATCGAAGGCGGCAAGATCGTCGTCGACGCGCAGGGGCGCACCAGCCTGCCCGGCGTCTGGGCCGGGGGCGATTGTGCGGCGGGCGGCGAGGATCTGACCGTCACCGCCACCGCCCAGGGCCGCGACGCGGCCGAAGACATCCACGCCAGCATCATGGCCTGAGGGAGGGCATCAACCATGGCCAATCTTGCAAGCAATTTCATCGGCATCAAGTCGCCCAACCCGTTCTGGCTGGCCTCGGCCCCGCCGACCGACAAGGCCTATAACGTCGAACGTGCCTTCAAGGCGGGTTGGGGCGGTGTCGTCTGGAAGACACTGGGCTCCGAAGGGCCGCCCATCGTCAATGTCAACGGCCCGCGCTATGGCGCGATCTGGGGCGCGGACCGGCGGCTTCTGGGTTTGAACAACATCGAACTGATCACCGACCGTCCGCTTGAGGTCAATCTGCGCGAGATCAAGGAGGTCAAGCGCAAGTGGAAGGACCGCGCGCTGATCATCAGCCTGATGGTGCCCTGCGACGAGGAAAGCTGGAAGGCGATCCTGAAAGCCATCGAGGACACCGAGGCCGACGGGGTCGAGCTGAATTTCGGATGCCCGCATGGCATGGCCGAACGCGGCATGGGGTCGGCGGTGGGGCAGGTGCCCGAGTATATCGAGATGGTCACGCGCTGGGTGAAACAGCACTCGCGCATGCCCTGTATCGTCAAGCTGACGCCGAATGTCGCCGACATCCGCCGCCCGGCCGAAGCCGCGCACAAGGGCGGGGCCGACGCGGTGTCGCTGATCAACACGGTGAATTCCATCACCTCGGTCAACCTGGATACCTTCAGCCCCGAGCCGATGATCGACGGCAAGGGCACCCATGGCGGTTATTGCGGCCCGGCGGTGAAACCCATCGCGCTGAACATGGTCGCCGAGATCGCGCGCAGCCCGGAAACCGCCGGTCTGCCCATTTCGGGCATCGGCGGCGTGACCACATGGCGCGACGCGGCCGAGTTCATGACGCTGGGGGCGGGCAATGTGCAGGTCTGCACCGCGGCCATGACCTATGGCTTCGGAATCATCAAGGAACTGACCGCCGGCCTGTCGTTGTGGATGGATCAGAAGGGGTTCAGCGAAACCGACCAGATCGTGGGCAAGGCCGTTCCCAATGTCACCGACTGGCAGTATCTGAACCTGAACTACGTCACCAAGGCCCGGATCGACCAGGATCTGTGCATCAGTTGCGGGCGGTGCTACGCAGCCTGCGAGGATACCTCGCACCAGGCCATCGACATGTCGCCCGAGCGGGTCTTTACCGTCAAGGATGACGAATGCGTTGCCTGCAACCTGTGCGTCAATGTCTGCCCGGTTGAAGACTGCATCACCATGGAACGGGTCGAACCCGGCAAACTGGATGAACGCACCGGCGAGGTCGTGCCGGACGAATACGGAAACTGGACGACCCATCCCAACAACCCGATGGCCAAGGCCGCCGAGTGATTGTCAGACACGCCCGGCCCGGTCTCATCGGGCCGGGCGCGTCTGCCGCTGATCCTTTGTCAGGCAATCGGCTGCCACGGCGACGCGGGCAGGGGGCGATCCTGTCGCTCTAAAGCCGCGCAAGCCGGTCGTGCAGAAGCGCAAAGAACCCGTCGGCATCCATATCGCGCAGGAAGGTCGCATTCGGTGCCCGGTCGGTCACCCGCCACCAATCGGCAACAGTCATGCCCGCAGTGAACCGGCCTTCGGTCTCGATCTCGACGTTGATGAAACGCCCGTCGAACAGACCCGGCTCGATCAGCCAGGCAATCGTGCAGGGATCGTGCAGCGGCGCCCCCTCCGAGCCGTATTTCTGCTTGTCAAACCGCTCGAAGAAATCGGTCCAGCTGGCGACCGCCGGGCCGATCTTGCCCGGCATGGCGCTAAAGGCCTCGACACGCTGGCGCGTGGTCAGGGCCTTGTGCGTCACATCGAGCGGGACCACCGTCAGCTCCACGCCCGACGCGAAAACCCGCGCCGCGGCCTCGGGGTCGACATGGATGTTGAACTCGGCCGCGGGGGTGATGTTGCCGACCTCGAAATAGGCGCCGCCCATCAAGACGATCCGCCCGATCCGCGGCACGATATCGGGCGCACGCTCCATCGCGGTGGCGATGTTGGTCAGCGGGCCGATCGGCACCAGCGTCACGCTGCCCGCCGGTTCACGGCGCAGCGTCTCGATCAGGAAATCCACGGCGTGGCGATCTTGCAGCGGCATGCGCGGCTCGGGCAGGTCGATCCCATCGAGCCCGGTCTTGCCATGGACATGCTCGGCCGTCACCAGCGGGCGCTGCAACGGCCGGTCGCAGCCGGCGAACACCGCGATATCGGGCCGCCCGGCAAGCTCGCAGACCATACGCGCATTGCGCGCGGTCAGCGGCAGCGGGACGTTTCCCGCAACGCAGGTGATGCCCAGCACCTCCACCGCGTCGGGGCTGGCCAGGGCCAGCAGGATCGCAACCGCATCATCCTGCCCCGGATCGGTGTCTATGATGATCTTCTGCGCCATCCTGTCCCCTTGTTTCGGCCGCGGCAGGCTAGGCGCTGGCCCTGATATTGTCGAGGGCCACGCGCCCAGCCCTCAGCCCTGTGCCGCCCAAAGATAGAGCGCATAGGCTATCAGAAGGGCCAGCCCGGCCACGCGCCCGATCTGTGCGCCTTTCCAGAGAAAGACGCTCAGCGCCAGTGATGCCGCCAGTACCACCGGCAGATCGAAGCTCAGGAACCGCGCGGTGATCGGAACCGGCGCGATCACCGCCGTCAGCCCCAGAATCCCCAGTACGTTAAAGATGTTGGAGCCGACGATATTGCCGATCGCGATGGCCGATTGGCGCCGCATCGCCGCCACCAGCGAGGTTGCCAGTTCCGGCAGCGAGGTGCCGACCGCGACGATGCTCAGGCCGATGAAGGCCTCGGACAGGCCGAAATCGCGCGCAAGACTGACCGCGCCATCCACCAGAAAGCGCGCGCCCACCATCAAGGCCACAAGACCGCCCACCAGCCACAGCCCGGACACCCAGGGCCGGGGCATGGGTGTTGCGTCATTCTCCGCGCCGGTGTCGGCGGATTTCAGGAAGGCCAGTACCAGATAGAGCGCAAGCCCGGCCAACAGCGCCAGCCCTGACAGCCGCCCCAGCGTTCCGGTCATGAATATCGGCACCAGGATCAGCGCGGCGGCGATCATCACCACCGAATCGCGACGCAGCGCGCGGCCCTGGGGCTGCATCGGCGAAACCAGCGCTGCCAGACCCAGGATCAGCAGGATGTTTCCGATGTTCGATCCCAGCACGTTGCCGATGGCGATGTCGGGCACACCGCGCAGCGCGGCATCGGCCGACACCAGAAGCTCCGGTGTCGATGTGCCGAATCCCACCACTGTCAAACCGATCACCAGCGGCGTGACGGCGAACCAGCGGGCAATGCCCACCGCGCCGCGCACCAGCGCCTCACCACCCAGAAACAGCGCCACGAGGCCGCCGACCAGATAAAGCCAATCCATGTCCTTGAAACTTTCCTATTGACCGTTGCCGTTATTGCGCCGGCGATGATGTCGTCGTGTTTTCCAGCGGCGCCGGATCCTTATGATCGCGGCAGAAACCACCGGTCTGAGGGCGGGCATGTCGATGGCCAGGATCAAGAGACCGAGCGGGATCATCCAGAACCCGAGGATCGGCAGGAATCCCAGCAGCCCCCCGACCAGCAGCAGAAAGGCGACGGGAAGGCGCACCATCATGCCCGGCCGGCCATGCAGCGCCGCGATCAGCGGCGCCATGGCCGGAAAGCTCCGGGCCATCGCGCGCAGTTGTCGGTCCAGGCGTCGCTTGTGGCGGTCAGCCATGTGTGCGCCGTCCTCGGTGGTCGTCGTGTAGGCCTCGGCCCGCCGATCGGGCATGGTGCGGGCGCATCTCTCGGGTCCGTCGTGTTCGGTGCCAAGGCGGCAACGGCAATGCAGATGCGCTGGGCGCGCCGATGATTCAACCCCGTGCGACGAAAATATCAGGCGGCCTGGGCCGGGCGCGCAACGATCACACGCGTGGACCAGGCCGCACAGGCGGCCGCCAGCGGATCGCCCAGCGGGCGGTCGGTGAAGAAGCTGTCGATATGCTCCAGCGAACCGATCCGCGCCGGGGCGGTGCGCTGGAACTTCGAGTGGTCGGCGACCAGCCAGGCCTTGCGCGCCTGGCCAAGGATGGTCCGGCTCACGCCAACCTCCTCGATGTCGTAATCCAGAATGTCGCCGTCGCCATCCAGGGCCGAACAGCCGATCACGGCGAGGTCGAACTTGAACCGGCGAATCACGGCATCGGTCAGATTGCCGGTCAACCCGCCGTCCGAACGCCGCAAGGTGCCGCCGGTGACGATGACCTGGCAATCCGGGTTCTCGGCCAGGATGTTGGCGACATTCATGTTGTTGGTGACCACCATCAGCCCGGAATGGCGCAGCAATTCGCGCGCCACGGCCTCGGTCGAGGTGCCGATGTTGAGAAAGATCGACGCCCCTTCCGGGATTTCCGCCGCACAGGCGCGCGCGATCGCGCGCTTTTCCTCGGCCAGCAGGGCGCGGCGCTCCTGGTACCCGATATTGACGGTGCCCGATCGCAGGATCGCACCGCCGTGAACCCGCTCCAGCTTGCCGGCCTCGTCCAGTTCGGCCAGGTCGCGGCGGATCGTCTGAACCGTCACGCCGAACCGTTCGGCCAATCCCTCGACCGTGACCTTGCCCTCGATCCGCGCGATCTCCAGGATCTGCGGAAGGCGAAAACCCTGCGACATGATTCGTTTCCTTTCGGGCGGCAACTATGTTCGCCCCGTTTCGCCAAGGCAATGGTCCCGGGCCGAATACGCCGATCCCCATCGTGACGCTCTTGCCGGGCGCGCGCGCGGCGCCCCTTCATCTTGCCGGTCAATACGCCGGGGGTGAATGGCCGCAGGCCAGAGGGGGCAGCGCCCCCTGACGCCGCGCGCGTGAAACGCGCGCGGCCCGGCCCAACGCGCGGCGTGGCCCGGCAAGGCCGGGATGCGCCGCGCGGCGGGAGCCGCTGCCCGGTCCGGGGCACGGGGCGCTCAATCCGGGGCGTTGTCGTTCATCCAGCGCCGCAGCGTGGCGATCTCGGCGTCGTTCAGGCGCAATCCCAACTTCGAGCGCCGCCACAGCACATCCTCGGCGCGGCGCGCGAACTCGTGTTTCATCAGCCAGCGCAGCTCGGCCTCGGTCAGCGTGGCGCCGAAGTCCTGGCCAAGGTCCGCCGCCGATTCCGCGGCGCCCAATATGTCGGTCGCTTGCGTGCCATAGGCGCGCACCAGCCGGCGGGCCCAGGCCTGGTCCAAAAACGCATAGCGCTGGCGCAGATCGGCGATCAGCGCCGCCACGCCATCGACGGGAAAATCGCCACCGGGCAGGGCCACGGCTGCGGTCCAGTCGCGGCCGTGCCCGGGCAAGACGCTGCCGATCCGTGCCAGCGCCGATTCGGCCAGCCGCCGATAGGTGGTGATCTTGCCGCCAAAGACATGCAGCACCGGTGCACCCGCGGATCGGTCGGTTTTCAGCACATAATCGCGGGTCGCGGCGGTGGCCGAACGGGCGCCGTCGTCGAACAGCGGGCGCACACCGGAATAGCGCCAGACCACGTCATCGGCCGTCAGCGGCCGGGCAAAGTATTGTGAGGCAAAGGCCAGCAGATAGTCGCGCTCGGCATCGGTGCATTCGGGCGGCGTGTCGGGGTCGGGGTGGTCGGCGTCGGTCGTGCCGATCAGCGTGAAATCCTGTTCATAGGGGATGGCAAAGATGATGCGCCCATCGGTGCCCTGGAAAAAGTAGCACTTGTCGTGATCATAGAGCCGGCGGGTGACGATATGCGAGCCCCGCACCAGCCGCACGCGGTCGCTGCTGTTCAGCCCCAGCGTGCCGTGGATCACCGATCCCACCCAGGGGCCGGCGGCATTGACCAGCATCCGGGCGCGGATCATGCGCGGACCCTGTGGCGTATCCAGCGACACCTCCCAAAGGCCGTTCGCCGCGCGCGCGCCGGTGACCGGGCTCTGCGTCAGGATCGTGGCGCCCCGGTCCCGCGCGTCGCGCGCGTTCAGGACCACCAGGCGCGAATCCTCGACCCAGCAATCCGAATATTCATAGGCTTTCTCGAACCGGTCCTGAAGCGGCGCACCTTCGGGCGTGCCGCGCAGGCGCAGCGTCGTCGTCCCCGGCAGGATTTGGCGCCCGCCCAGCCGATCATACAGGAAAAGGCCCAGCCGGATCAGCCAGGCCGGGCGGCGGCCGCGCATCCAGGGCATGAACAGCCCCAGCAGGCGCGAGGTCGGTGTCGCGCCTTCAAAGCGTATGTCCTTGTGATACGGCAGCACGAACCGCATCGGCCAGGCGATATGCGGCATGGCGCGCAAGAGAACCTCGCGCTCGATCAGGGCCTCGCGTACCAGCCGGAATTCGAAATACTCCAGATAGCGCAAACCACCGTGAAACAGCTTGGTCGAGGCTGACGAGGTCGCGCTGGCCAGGTCATCCTTTTCGGCCAGAACGACCGAATAGCCCCGCCCGGCCGCGTCGCGGGCGATGCCGCATCCGTTGATCCCACCACCGATGATCAGAAGATCGACAGGCTGGTTTTCGTTCGTTGCATCAGGGGCATGGGGGGGCGTGGTCATGGCGGTCTGGCTTTTCGACTATGATCGAAACAGAACCATGCTGCTTTCGTTTTTTCAACATTACTTTCGCTTTTTTGCGAAAATCTTGTGACATCGCTCGGATACGGTCGTGGACCTCGACCGCTGCCGCGCCTGCTTGCCGGCGCATCGGCCCTTTCGGCGGTCGTGTCAGGTGATGACATCGGGCGCCGTGCGGCCCGTGCGTTTGGCGATTCCCGCCAGTTCCTCGGTCGCGGCGATGACCGGGGCCAGCGCCACCTGCGGGTCTTGCCCGGTATCCTGCGCGTCAAAGCGTTCCAGATAAACCCGCAGTGTCGCCCCTTCGGTGCCGGTTCCGGACAACCGCAGAACCGCGCGTGCGCCACCGGCGAAATCGATCTCGATTCCTTGTTTGTGCGCGGTCGAGCCATCGACCGGATCGGTATAGGCAAAGTCGCGCGCGGCCTCGACTGCGAGGCCGGCAACCGTTTGCCCCGCCATTGCCGGCAGGGCACCGCGCAGATCGTCGATCAGGGTTGCGGCCACCGCGCTGTCGATCCCTTCGTAGTCGTGGCGCGAATAGTAGTTGCGCCCGAATCGGGCCCAGTGATCGGCCATCATCGCGGCCACTGGCATGCGCCACTCGGCCAGAATGTTGAGCCACAGAAGCACCGCCCACAACCCGTCCTTCTCGCGAACGTGGTCCGAGCCGGTTCCGGCCGATTCCTCGCCGCAAAGCGTGGCCAGGCCGGCGTCAAGCAGGGTGCCAAAGAACTTCCACCCGGTCGGGGTGGCATAGGCGGCAATGCCAAGCGCCTCGGCCACGCGATCGACGGCGCGGCTGGTGGGCATGGATCGCGCCACGCCCTTGAGGCCGTCACGATAGCCCGGCACCAGGTGGGCATTGGCTGCCAGCACGGCCAGACTGTCTGACGGCGTGACGTAGATGCCGCGCCCCAGGATCATGTTGCGATCGCCGTCACCATCCGAGGCGGCGGCGAAGTCAGGCGCGTCGGCGGCGAACATCGCGTCGAACAGCGGCTTTGCCCAGACCGGATTTGGGTCGGGATGGCCCGCGCCGAAATCGGGCAGCGGCACGGCATTGCGCACCGAGCCGGGCGCGGCGCCCAGCCGGTTTTCCAGAATCTCGCGCGCATAGGGGCCCGTCACCGCGTGCATCGCATCGAAACGCAGCGTGAAGCCTGTGCCCAGCAGGGCGCGGATTGCGTCGAAATCGAACAGACTTTCCATCAATGTCGCGTACTCGGAAACCGGGTCCACGATTTCGATGACGGTATCGCCCAGCCTGTGCTGTCCGATTTCGGATAGCGGCAGATCCGCGCTGTCAAGCATCAGGAAATGATCCAGCCGCGTGCTGGCCTCGTGGATGCGCGCTGTCACGCCCTCGGGGGCGGGGCCACCGTTGGCGGTGTTGAATTTCACGCCGAAGTCGCCGTCGATGCCGCCGGGGTTGTGGCTGGCCGACAGGATAATGCCGCCATCCGCCCCGCGCTTGCGGATCAGATGCGAGGCTGCGGGCGTCGATAACAGGCCGCCCTGACCCACGATCACCCGTGCCGCCCCCGAGGCCGCCGCCATGCGCAGGATCGTCTGGGCCGCCTCGGTGTTGAAATGACGCCCGTCGCCGCCCAGAACCAGCACCTTTCCCGCGACGCCGCCGACACCGTTCCAGATGCTCTGGACAAAGTTCTCCAGATATCCGGGCTGCATGAACACCTGCGTCTTCTTGCGCAGGCCCGAAGTGCCGGGTTTCTGGCCTTCGATCGGCTGGGTCGATATGCGAAGGATCGTCATTGCGGTTTCCCTGGTTTGCGGCGCGATTCTGCCGGGATCTGTGCGCTCGCGCACTGGATTGGGGCATGGAAAGGGTCCGACAGAAGCGCGAACCCATCATCTTTGCGGATACCCGCAGAAATGGTGTATTGTTTCCCGATCACCCCCAAAGTGTTGCGCAGCCCCGGCCGGATTACAACGTCAAAAACGGCCTGCGCATGCGGTCAGATCGGGGCACAGGCACGCGCCAGCCATTGCCCGGCCGAGGTCGAGACCAGCGGGCCGATCTCGGCCAGGACGCGGGCGTGATAGGCATTGAGCCAGTCGATGTCCGCCGCACAAAGCATCGCGCGCTGGATCAGGCGGGTGTCAATCGGCACAAGGGTCAGCGTCTCGAATTCCAGCATCGCGCGGCCCTCGCCAAGGTCCGGTGCCTGGTGCAGTGCGACCAGGTTCTCGATCCTGATGCCAAAAGCCCCCTCGCGGTAATATCCCGGCTCGTTCGACAGGATCATCCCGGCCTCCAGCGGCAGGGTCGAGGCGCGCGACAACCGCACCGGCCCCTCGTGCACCGAGAGCGCGGCGCCGACGCCATGGCCGGTGCCGTGGTCATAGTCCTGGCCCGCCAGCCACAAGGGATAGCGCGCAAGCGCATCGAGATGCGCACCAGCGACCCCGCGCGGAAACCGGGCACGCGACATGGCGATCATCCCTTGCAGGACGCGGGTATAGGCCGTGCGGCGGTCCGGCGCGACATCGCCGACCGGCAGGGTGCGGGTGATGTCGGTGGTTCCGTCGGCATATTGCCCGCCGGAATCGACCAGATACAGATCCCCATCGGCCAGCCGCCGGTTGGTCTGGTCGGTGACGCGGTAATGGTTGATCGCGGCATTCGGCCCGGTCGACGAGATGGTTTCAAAGCTCAGATCCAGCAGCGCGCCGGTGGCGTGCCGGCAGGATTCCAGCTTTTTCGCCAGGTCGATCTCGGTCAGGTCGGTCAACCGGGCGCTGTCATACCAGGCCAGGAACTCGACCATCGCGGCGCCGTCGCGCCGGTGCGCGGCGCGCATGCCGGCCAGTTCGGCCTCGGTCTTGCGCGCCTTGGCCATCAGGCAGGGATCGGCGCCCGGAACCCCTTTTGCCAGCGCGTCGGCCACGGCCAGGGGCGCGGTGGCCGGGTCGTATTGCACGGCTCGTTGCAGTTGACCGAGCGCGGGCGCGAAATCCGCCGGCGGGTGCTGCGTTACGTCGCTGTCAAGCGTGACCCCGGCCATCTTGGCTGCGTCGATATAGAGATCGAGGCGCGCATCGTCATGCAGCACGGCAAAGGCCTGCACCACCGGATTGCGCGCGATGTCGCTGCCGCGGATATTCAGAAGCCATGAAATGCTGTCGGGCAGGGTCAGAACCAGCGCCGACGCACCCCGCTGGCCAAGCTCATCGGCAATGGCGCGGCGCTTCTGTGCGGATGTGCGCCCCGCCAGTTCCAGGGGATGGGCGCGCACCGCGCCTTGGGGCGGGGCGGGCTGATCGGGCCAGATCGCATCGATGAGGTTGTCCGCGACAGGGCGCAGGGCGATCGTACTGCCCTCAAGCCCCTTGCGCAGGCGCGCGATCTCGTCGGGCGTATGCAGCCAGGGGTCAAAGCCGATCACCGCGTCGTCTGATGCCTGGGCGCGCAGCCAGTCGGCGGGCTGGGTGTCTGGCCAGTCCACGGGGCTGAAGGCCGCCAGATCGACCTGAGCGCGTACCTGCAAGCGGTAGCGTCCGTCGATGAACACACCCGCCACCTGCGGCAGCACGATGCAGAACCCGGCCGATCCCGTGAAACCCGTCAGCCAGGACAACCGCTCGTCGCGCGGCGCGACATATTCGCCCTGATGCGCATCGGCGCGCGGCACGATGAAGCCCTGCAACCCGCGCGCCGCCAGTTCCTTGCGCAGCGCCGCCAGCCGGGGCGGGCCCTGATCGGGGCGGGTTGCGGCACTGAAGGATTGCAGCGGCGGAAAATCGTTCGGCATCGGTCCCTCGGACAGAGTCTGATCGGCAAAGCTGTGCGGCGGATTGACCGCAGGGTCAAGGGCGGGGCAGGGCGCAACAACGCATACGGGCCCGCCAGCCGGTGCTGACGGGCCCGCGCCAAGGAACGTGTGCCGCGTTATTCGGGCAGAAGAACCGTGTCGATGCGGTGAATCACGCCGTTCGAGGCCATGATGTCAGCCTGCGTCACCGTTGCATCGTTGACCATGACGCCGTCGCGGCCATCGATATGAACGGTGTCGCCCTGAACCGTCTCGGCATCCGTGCGCTCGCCGATCAACTGGTCCGACGTCACCGCACCGGGGACGACGTGATAGGTCAGCACCTCGACCAGCTGGTCGCGATTCTCGGGTTCGAGCAGCGATTCGACCGTGCCTTCGGGAAGGGCGTCAAAGGCAGCATCGGTCGGCGCAAAGACGGTGAACGGGCCGTCGCCTTTCAGCGTATCCACCAGCTCGGCTTCCGTGAAGGCGGCGACGAGGGTGGAAAACTGGTCGTTCGACGAGGCGATATCGACGATGTCGGGCTCGCTGGCCATCGGCGCGCATCCGGCGACCACGGCGGCAAGGCCGGTTGCTGCAACAGTGGTCATGAGAGTTCTGCGGTTCATGTCATTTCCCTTCTTCGGTGTTTGACCATGCGCGATCGCGCATCCATCGAAACGCTGCGCATATGGGTAATTCGTACCATAGCCGGGAATGGATCACAAAAAGCTGCGCCGGGCGTGAGGTCAAAGGCCACACTCGCGCGCCGTTACCGCCCCATCGCCGTTGCGATCCCCATCACCCGCGCCCGCGCACGGGGGTCGGTATCGAAGAGCGCGGCCAGTTGTTCGGTCATGGCACCGGCAAGCTGTTCGACATCGGTGATGGTCACCGCCCGGTCGTAATAGCGCGTGACGTCATGGCCGATACCGATGGCCAGCAGTTCCACCGCGCGGCGTTTCTCGATCATGCCGATCACGTCGCGCAGATGCTTTTCCAGATAGTTCGCGGCATTGACCGAAAGCGTCGAATCGTCCACCGGCGCGCCATCCGAAATCACCATCAGGATCTTGCGCACCTCGCGCCGGCCCAGCATCCGGCGGTGCGCCCATTCCAAGGCCTCGCCGTCGATATTTTCCTTCAACAGGCCTTCTTTCATCATCAGGCCCAGGTTGTCGCGCACGCGTCGCCAGGGCGCATCGGCGGACTTGTAGATGATATGGCGCAGATCGTTGAGGCGGCCGGGGCCCTGCTGGCGCCCATCGGCCAGCCAGCGTTCGCGCGATTGCCCGCCTTTCCAGGCGCGGGTGGTAAAGCCCAGGATCTCGACCTTGACCTGGCACCGCTCAAGCGTGCGGGCCAGCACATCGGCGCAGATCGCGGCGATGCTGATCGGCCGGCCCCGCATGGAGCCCGAGTTGTCCAACAGCAGCGTGACCACCGTGTCGCGAAACTCGGTGTCCTTTTCGACCTTGAACGACAGGGGCGTGGTCGGATTCGCAACCACGCGCGCCAGTCGCGCGACATCCAGGATGCCCTCTTCGCGGTCGAATTCCCAACTGCGGCTCTGCTGCGCCTGAAGGCGGCGTTGCAGCTTGTTGGCCAGTCGGCTGACCGCCCCCTTGAGCGGTTCAAGCTGCTGGTCCAGATAGGCGCGCAACCGCTCCAGCTCGGCCGGGTCGGCCAGTTCCTCGGCCGTGATCTCTTCGTCGAAATCGGTTGAAAAGACCGTATAGTTCGGATCGGCGTCGGAATGGGGGCTGGGGGCCGGCGGCTCGGGCGGGGCCTCGGCCTGTGGCAGCTCGGTCTCCTCGGACATTTCGTCCTCGGCGTCCTCGTCCATCACGACCTGGGTTTCCGCGGTTTCCTGGCGCGGGCCATCCTCGGCGGCCTCGGTGTCGTCCTCTTGCTGGTTGTCGTCGCCCTGGCTGTCGGGATTGTCGGGCGCGTCGGTGCTGTCTTCCTCGCTGCCTTCTTCCTCGTCGCCGGTGTCGTCGGGGTCGTCACCAAGCTGATCGCCATAGCCCAGATCGTCGATCAGCTTGCGCGCGAAACGCGCAAAAGCGACCTGATCGCCCAGCACATCCTGCAACCCGTCCAGCGTCGCGCCGCCTTGTTCCTCGATGAAGGGGCGCCACAGGTCGGCCACGGCACCGGCCCCGCGCGGCAGCTCGCGCCCGGTCGCCAGTTGCCGGATCACGTAACCCGCCGCCACCGGCAACGGCGCTTCGGACTGGCTGCGGATCTGGGCATAGCCCTTGCGCTCGGCTTCATGGGCGATGCGCGCGTCGATGTTCGAGGCCGTTCCCGGCATGTGCCGCGCGCCCACCGCCTCGCAACGGGCGGTTTCCATCGCCTCGTAGAGATCGCGTGCCATCTCGCCTTGCGGCATGTAGCGTGCATGCGTCGCGTCATTGTGAAACCGTTTGCGCAGCGCGAAACCATCGGCGGTACCGCGTGCCAGCAACACCTCGTCGCGGGTCATGCGCCGTGTGACCTGCGGCAGCCGCATGTTGTCGCCCGACATGCCCGGCGGGTCGACCGAAAAGCTGACGGCCATATCGGGATCGTCGGCCAGCGTGCGCGTGGCCTCGGTCAGGGCTTTCTTGAACGGATCGGCGGGATTGTCAGAGGCGCGGGTCATGGCTCAGATAAAGCACCAGTGCCCTGCCGGGGCAAGAGGGGACAGGGGTTCACGACGCCTTGCGCATCTTCGCACGGGGCATGTGCGGTGCTGCGGGGCTGACAAAAGCCGGCCCGAGGACGATGTCATGTCTATCGAAAAGCAAATCACCCTCATGGAGGATCGACATGACCACCAAACCTCGGATCGCCGTCATCATCGGCTCGACCCGCGACGCCCGCTTTGGCGCCAAGCCTGCCGAATGGATCACCAAGAAGGCCCACGACCGTGGCGACTGGGATGTCGAACTGGTGGACCTGAAGGACTATGACGTGCCGCTGTTCAACGAGGCGGCATCGAATGCCTGGGTACCGAGCGAAGACCCGAATGCCATCGCCTGGCAGAAGAAGATCGCCGAATTCGACGGCTATATCTTCGTCACCGCCGAATACAACCGCTCGATAACCGGCGCGCTCAAGAACGCGCTTGACCAGGCCTATGTCGAATGGAACCGCAAGCCCTTCGGTATCGTCAGCTACGGCTCGGTCGGTGGCACCCGTGCGGCTGAACATCTGCGCACCATCGGTGTCGAGTTGCAGATGGTTTCGACCCGTTCGGCGGTTCACATCGGTGGCGCGGACTTCTTTGCCGTGCATCCGCTGGGTGGCCAGAACAAGGAAATCAGCGAGATCGAAGGCTCGATCGGCGACTCGGCCACGAGCATGCTGGACGATCTGGACTGGTGGACCCGCGCAACCATGAAGGCGCGCGCGGAAGACCTGAAGAAGGCGGCCTGACGCCGCATGATATTGACGGATCGGGGGGTGCCTGCGGGTGCCCCCTTTCTTTTTGACAGGTCAGCGCCCCGGCAGATCGACGCTCAAGCTTTCGCCGCTGAACCCGTCGACCGAGTCGTGCGCACGGATTGTCACCGACTCGATATCCGCGGGAATTTCGACATCTGAAAGCGAACGGGTAAAGGGTTGTTCATCAACATGCGGATGATGCAACTCGCGCGTTCCGAGAACGCTGCCCTGCGGATCAAGAATTTCCCAGCGGTCGGCATATCTATCCCAGCCGGTGTCATCGGATTCGACGGTCACAGCAAAGCTGAAACGTCCGTCCCCCTCGGGCGTGATGCTGACGTCTGTCACATCGGCCGCGTCTGCGGCGCCCACCAGAAGAAGGCTGATGGCAGCGGGTATGAAAAGGGCGAAATGAAAGGATGCCATGGCACCAGCCTGGCACCGCGATGCGCAAAGGCGAAGTCAAAGCTGCGTGAGTGCCGCGGCGCCTGACAGCCCTCGGCTTGGCAGGCGCAGCGCCCCCGTGGCCAGGTCTGCCAGCAGCGCGACATGCACATCCAGCGCGTCGATGACCGGATATCCGGGGTCGCGGCCGTCAAAGGCCAGGTTGAGATCGGTTCCGGCAAGAACGATGGCCTCGGCCCCCGCGTCCATCATCTGGCGCCCGGCGTCAAGAAAGGTCGCACGTGCCGCGTCCGGGCAGGCCCCGGCAACCGCGATTTCCTGATAGAGCTGGCCAATCGCGTCGATCCGGTCGTCGGGCGCCAGCGCGCGGGTCTGCGCAAGCTGTCCGTAAAGGCGTGTGCGCATCACCACGCGGGTTCCCAAGAGGCCCACGCAACCGATGCCCTGGGCCGCGAAATGGGCATCCAGCGGTTCGACCGCCGATATCAGGGGCAGGGCTGATCGTGCTTCGGTCTCGGCAAAGCAGAAATGCCCGCCCAGCGAGGTGATGGCCGCGCACTCGGCCCCTGCGGCGGCCAGACGGTCGATCAGGCGCGCATAGATCGCGGCCTGTTCGCCGCGCCGGTCCGCCAGATTGTTGCGGATCAGTTCCTGAATGTCGGCCTGCACGATGGTCAGTTCAAGCGGCCGGCCACGCGCTGCGACTGCGGCGCACAGGCGCTGATAATATACGACGGTTGCCGCCGGCCCGATTCCGCCGATCAGCCCGATATGCAGGCCGTCGCCGGGGTGTTTCATCAGCCCAGGCTCATGCTCGCCGCCGATTCCGGCAATTCCTCGCCAAAGCAGCGCTGATAGAACTCGGCCACGGTCTGGCGCTCCAGCTCGTCGCACTTGTTGAGGAAGGTCAGCCGGAAGGCATAGCCGATGTCGCGGAAGATGCGCGCGTTCTCGGCCCAGGTGATGACCGTGCGCGGCGACATCACGGTCGAAAGCTGGCCCTTGACGAAGGCGGTGCGCGTCAGGTCGGCGACTGTGACCATCTGGCTGACTTCCTGGCGGCCCTTGGCGGTGTTGTAGGCCGGGTTCTTTGCCAGCACGATCGCGGCTTCGGCATCGTGCGACAGGTAGTTGAGTGTCGCCACCAGCGACCAGCGGTCCATCTGTGCCTGGTTGATCTGCTGCACACCGTGATAAAGCCCGGTGGTATCGCCCAGCCCCACGGTGTTGGCGGTGGCGAACAACCGGAAGGACGGATGCGGGGTGATGATCTCGTTCTGGTCCAGCAGCGTCAGCTTGCCGTCATGTTCCAGCACGCGCTGGATGACGAACATCACATCCGGGCGCCCGGCATCGTATTCGTCGAAGACGATGGCGACAGGGTTGCGCAGTGCCCAAGGCAGGATCCCCTCGTGGAATTCGGTCACCTGCTTGCCGTCGCGCAGCTTGATCGCGTCCTTGCCGATCAAATCGATCCGGCTGATATGGCTGTCCAGGTTCACGCGGACGGCCGGCCAGTTCAGCCGCGCGGCCACCTGTTCGATATGGGTGGATTTGCCGGTGCCGTGATAGCCCTGGATCATGACGCGGCGGTTGTACTGGAAACCGGCCAGAATCGCGAGCGTGGTATCGGGGTCGAACTTGTAGGTCGGATCAATATCAGGGACTCGGTCGCCGCGTTCGGCAAAGCCCTTGATGACCATGTCCGAGTCGATTCCGAAAATGTCGCGCACCGAGATTTCTTCGGTGGGTTTTTTCATCTTTTCCGCCATGGGACTCCGCCGTTCGTGCCAGTGTCAGCCGGGGCCTGCCGCAGGCCCGCCCCGCGTTTCATGGATCATAATGCCGAGGGGTGCAAGGGCAAGGCGCCCGCGCCCCCGCGGCGGTCCGCGCGCGTCGTGCAGGCGCTGTCTTGCCGCAACGCGTTGCGCTGATTAATCTGTCGGCACGGCTGCCTTCAAGACACGCCACCGGCAGGCAATCGGCGAACATGGCTTGCCCGAAGCGAGGGGGTTCGAAAACGGGCTTGAGTTTTTGATCAAATTTCAGCAACCTGCAAACAAGCGCACGGCCAAGGTGCGCAGGACGTCAAGACCAGACCGCCCCGCCCCGACGGCCGGGGCAACCAACAGAGAGAGTGTGCAGATGCAAAACCGTTTCGTGACTGCCGCAGTCGCCGCCATCGTGGCCTCTGCCGGTGCTGCCCAGGCGCAGACCATCAACGTCTACAACTGGTCCGACTACATCGCTCCTGACACGATCGAACGCTTTACCGAGGAAACCGGTATCGAGGTCAATTATGACGTGTTCGATTCGAACGATACGCTGGAAGCGCGGATGCTTGCCGGTTCTTCAGGCTTCGATGTCGTGGTTCCGACCGCAGATTTCCTTCAGCGCCAGATCGCGGCCGGGGTTTACCAGCCTCTGAACAAGGATCTGTTGCCCAACCTTGAGCACATGGATCCCCAGCTGATGGAGCTGGCGGCGAATTTCGACCCCGGCAACGAGCATTCGGTGATCTATCTGTGGGGCACCACGGGGATCGGCTATAATGTGGATGCGGTGGCCGAGCGCATGGGCGATGACTATGAGGTCAACACCTGGGACATCATCTTCGATCCCGAGGTCGCAGCGCAGTTCGAGGATTGCGGCATCGCCTGGCTGGATGCGCCGACCGAATTGTTGCCGCCGGCGCTGAACTATCTTGGGCTCGATCCCAACTCGACCGATCCCGACGATTTCGAAGCCGCGGGCGAGCTTTTGAACGGCGTGCGCGATACCGTGCGGTATTTCCATTCCTCGCAATACATCTCGGACCTGGCGAATGGCGAGATCTGCCTGGCCGTCGGCTGGTCGGGCGATGTGTTGCAGGCCGCCGACCGCGCCGCCGAGGCCGATGCCGGTGTCGAGGTGGGATATTCCATTCCCAACGAAGGCGCGCATCTGTGGTTCGACATGCTGGCGATCCCGGCCGATGCGCCGAACCCCGAAGCCGCGCACGAGTTCATCAACTTCCTGATGGAACCGGAGATCGCGGCGGATATCGTCAACTACGTGATGTTCCCCAACGCCAATGCCTCGTCGACCGAGTTCATCGACGAAGAGGTGCTGAACGATCCCACGATCTACCCGACCGAAGAGGCCAAGGAAGGGTTCTGGACCTTGCGCCCCTATGACAGTCGCACCGACCGGGTGGTGACGCGTCTGTGGACACGCGTGCGCACCGGCCAGTAACGCATGGCATGCCCCGCCCGGACCAACCGGGCGGGGCTTTTTCTGGCGGAGCCTACATGAGCGATTCTGCACTGGCAGCCGATACCAAGCCCTGGCGCAGCGCGGCGGCACGGCCCTTCATCTCGATCCGCAACATCACCAAGCGCTTTGACGACGTGACCGCCGTCGATGACGTGAGCCTGGACATCTACCAGGGCGAGCTGTTTTGCCTGCTGGGCGGATCGGGCTGCGGGAAATCGACGCTGTTGCGGATGATGGCGGGTTTCGAGACCCCGACAGCGGGTCAGATCCTGATTGACGGGCAGGATATGGCGGGCGTGCCCGCCGACAAGCGTCCGACAAACATGATGTTTCAGTCCTACGCGCTGTTTCCGCATATGAGCGTCGAAAAGAACGTGGCCTATGGCCTGCTGCGCGAGGGGAAATCGCGCGCCGAAGCCTATGGCCGCGTGGCCGAGATGTTGAAACTGGTCAAGCTTGAGGCCCAGGCGCGGCGCAAGCCGCACCAGCTGTCGGGCGGCCAGCGCCAGCGCGTGGCCCTGGCGCGGGCGCTGGTCAAGCAGCCCAAACTGCTGCTGCTGGATGAGCCGCTGGGCGCGCTGGACAAGAAGCTGCGCGAGGAAACCCAGTTCGAGCTGATCCGGATTCAGGAAACGCTGGGCGTGACCTTCATCGTGGTGACCCACGACCAGGACGAGGCGATGACGCTGGCCACGCGCATCGGCGTGATGAACGAGGGGGTGATCCGCCAGATCGGCGAACCCCGCGAGATCTATGAAAGCCCCAATTCCCGCTATGTCGCCGATTTCATCGGCTCGGTGAACCTGTTCGAAGGGCAGGTTGCCGATACGGCGGCGCCGATCGCGGTGGAAACCGGGGATCTGGGGGTCATGCAGGCACAAGGCAGCGATGGCAGCGTGACGGCGGGCCAGACGGTCTGGCTGGCCCTGCGGCCCGAGCGCATCGCGCTCAGCCGGGCCGAGCCGGCGGCGAAGCCGGGTCTGAACGTCTTGCCCGGCGTGGTCGAGGACGTGGCCTATATGGGGCATATGTCGCATTTCCGCGTGCGCCTGGCCAATGGGCGGATGCTGCGGGTGACCATGTCGAACCGTCTGCATGACGAAGATCCGATTACCTGGGACGAGGCGGTTTTCGCCAGCTGGGCGGCCAGCGCCATGCGGGTGCTGGTCGAATGAGCGCGCTGACCCAAAACGTGCTTTGGCGCGGAACGGCGCGGGTGATGGGGCTCGTGGGCATCCGGGGCCGCACGCTGGTCATCGCCGTGCCGATGCTGTGGCTGCTGTTGTTCTTTCTGGTGCCGTTCGTGGTTCTGGGGCGGATTTCACTGGCGGAACCCATGATCGCCCGCCCGCCCTATTCGCCCTTGTGGGAACGCGGGCCCGATGGGTCGTTGCAGATCATCGCCTCGCTGGAGAACTATCGCTTTCTGCTGTCGGACGCGCTTTATCGCAACGCCTATCTGTCATCGATCCGCATTGCCGTGGTCTCGACGGTGTTCGCACTGTTGATCGGCTATCCGATCGCCTATTTCATCGCCCGCTCGCCCGAACCGCGGCGCTCGGTGCTGCTGCTGATGGTGATCTTGCCGTTCTGGACCAGTTTCCTGCTCAGGGTTTACGCCTGGATGGGGTTTCTGCGCCGCGAGGGGGTCATCAACAACACGCTGGTCGGGCTGGGCGTGATCGACGAGCCGCTGGTGCTGATGCAGACCGATCTCGCGGTCTATATCGGCATCGTCTATACCTATCTGCCGTTCATGATCCTGCCGCTTTATGCCAACCTGGTAAAGCTTGACAGTGCCCTGCTTGAGGCCGCGGGCGATCTGGGGGCCTCGCCCATGGTCACGTTCTTCACCGTCACCTTGCCCCTGTCGTTGCCGGGGATCGTGGCGGGGTCGATGCTGGTGTTCATCCCGGCGATCGGCGAATATGTCATCCCCGCCCTGCTGGGCGGGCCGGATACCCTGATGATCGGGCGCGTCCTGTGGGATGAGTTCTTTTCCAGCCGCGACTGGCCGGTGGCCTCGGCGGTGGCGATCGTGATGCTGTTTCTGGTGGTTGCGCCGATCATGTGGCTGCAATCGGTGCAAAACCGCAGGGCGCTGGACTGATGGCGCGCGGATGGTTCCTGCCCTTGGCGGTGACGCTGGGTCTGGCGTTTCTATATGCGCCGATCCTGTCGCTGGTGGTGTTTTCCTTCAATGAAAGCCGGCTGGTCACGGTCTGGGGCGGGTTTTCGACGCGCTGGTATGGCGAATTGCTGGAGGATGCGCAGATCCTGGGGTCGGCCTGGATCAGCCTCAAGGTCGCCTTTTTCAGCGCCTGCCTGGCCACGATCATCGGAACGCTGGGTGCCTTCGTTCTGGTGCGGTTCCACCGCTTCTGGGGGCGGATGCTGCTGGTTGCGATGCTGACCGCGCCATTGGTCATGCCCGAGGTCATCACCGGGCTGTCGCTGCTGCTGATGTTCGTGGCCAGCGAGACCTTTCTCAACAGCCACCCATTGACCAGCGGGCTTTTCCCCGGTCGCGGGGTGGTGACGATTGTCATCGCCCATACGACCTTTTGCGCGGCCTTCGTGGCGGTGATCGCCCAGTCGCGCCTGCGCGACATGGACCAGAGCCTTGAGGAAGCCGCGCGCGATCTGGGCGCGGGGCCGGTCCGGGTGTTTTTCGACATCACCCTGCCGGTGATCGCGCCGGCGCTGGTGTCGGGCTGGCTTCTGGCGTTTACGCTGTCGCTGGATGATCTGGTGATTGCCAGTTTCGTCTCGGGGCCGGGGGCCTCGACCCTGCCGATGGTGATCTTTTCCAAGGTTCGGCTGGGCGTCAGCCCCGATGTCAACGCGCTGGCCACGATCATGATCGCAATCGTTGCCGTCGCGGTGATCGCGGCGGGTCTGCTGATGCGCCGGTCGGCCCGCCAGCGCACGTCATGACCGGGCGGTTTCGCGGCTGGCGTGGTCTCACACGGGCAGGATCGTCGTGTTCTTGATCTCTTCCATCGACAAAAGCGCGGTCACGTTATGGATGCGGACATCGCGGATCAGCGCCTGGTAGAAGCGATCATAGGCGCGCGCGTTCTCGACCCGAACCTTGAGGATATAGTCGATATCGCCCGCCAGCCGATGCGCCTCAAGCACTTCGGGGCGCGAACGGACCGAGTGCAGAAACCGGTCCTGCCAATCGGGTTCATGCTCGGCCGTGCGGATAAGGACGAAAAAGCAGGCCTCCAGGCCCAGGGACTCGGCGTCCAGAAGCACCGTCTGCCGCCCGATCACGCCAGCCTCGCGCAGCTTGCGGATGCGGTTCCAGACCGGCGTCTTGGAACTGCCGACCTTGCGCGCGATATCGTCCAGCGACTGGCTGGCGTCGTTTTGCAGCTCGGCAAGGATCTTGCGATCGAGCGGGTCGAGGTCTGGGGCGGGCATGGGTGTCGGGCCGGGATCAAGCGCAATGCCTTTGTCTAGCGCGGGGCACGGCGGCGGGCAAGGCGAATGCCGATTTGATCCGAGTCATGGTCGCGGCCCTGAGCGGCGGGCATTCTGGCGGCGCAAGGCAGCATCGAAACGACCTGCGGGGTGCATGACCATGACCATACTGGTGACCGATACCGGCTTTCAGGCCGATGACTGGATTCACGGATTCGTTCCGCTGGCGGCGGCATCGCCGCATTCAGGGTGCGCCGGCACGCCCTTGGCCATTGATCTGGGCAATCCCGCCTGCACGCCCGAAGACTGGGCGCGACTCAAGCGGTTCTTGCCGCGCACCGCACTGGTGCGCATCCGGCTGCGCCATATCGGCGACACCGCCGGCTTTGATCTGGCGACATCCATGCGCCGGGCGGGTTTTGACGGGCGTATCAGGGCGCATGGCGCCGTGCTGGCGGCCCATTATACGCTGGCCCGGCGCGCGGGTTTCACCGAGATCGAGCTTCAGCCGCACCAGGCCCAGCGTCAACCCTGCGAGCACTGGCACAACGATACCGGCTGGTCTCCGGCGCGCAGGACGCCCCTGTCGGGCCCGCGCGGCGACGGGGCGAGCAGGGGCCGCGGCACGCCCTGAACCGCAACCGGCCCTGTAACGCATAGGGCGGGGTTTCGTTTTCCCATGGCGCGCGCTAAACAGCGCAACGATATCACTCAGCGAAAGCGAACCGATCCATGACCGAGGCCCGACCCAAGCCTGCCGCGCGAACCCTGCCCGATGCCCAGACCGTGACCGCGGTGCGTCACTGGACCGACACGCTGTTCTCGTTTCGCTGCACCCGGCCAAAGAGCCTGCGCTTCCGCTCGGGCGAATTCGTGATGATCGGGCTTCTGGATGATCGGGGCAAGCCGCTGTTGCGAGCCTATTCGATTGCCTCGCCCAGTTGGGATGACGAGCTGGAATTCTATTCGATCAAGGTTGCCGATGGCGCGCTGACCTCGCGCCTGCAACATATCCAGCCGGGCGAGGAGATCATCCTGCGTCCAAAGCCCGTGGGCACGCTGGTTCTGGATGCTTTGTTGCCGGGCAAGCGTTTGTGGATGCTGGCGACGGGCACGGGGATTGCGCCTTTTGCCTCGCTGGTGCGTGACCCCGAGACCTATGAGAAGTTCGAACAGGTGATCTTGATGCATACCTGCCGCGAGTCCGCCGAGCTGGATTATGGGCGCGAGCTTGTCGGTGCGCTGCAAGACGATCCGCTGATCGGCGAGATAGTAGCGGGCAAGCTGCACTACTATCCGACCACGACCCGCGAGCCGTCCGAGCGCATGGGACGCGTGACCGACAACCTGTCGTCGCGCAAGGTGTTCGAGGATCTGGGCATCGCCGGACCGTTGGACCCCGTGCGCGACCGGGCCATGGTTTGCGGCTCGCTGGCCTTCAATGCCGATGTCAAGACGATCCTGGAGGGGTGGGGGCTGCGCGAAGGCGCGAATTCCGAGCCGGCTGAATACGTGGTCGAAAAGGCCTTTGTCGGCGAGGGTATCTGACCACGCAAAACCGCGCCCGATGAACAAGGAACGCCCCCGCGATCCGCGGGGGCGTTGTCATGTCAGGCGGCGGCAGCCGCTGACCCGGATCAGAGGCCGAGCAGCTCGCGCAACTGCGGCAGCGCGGCTTCCAGCGTATCGGGATCAGCCCGCACCGCGTTCAGGATCGCCACGGCGGCGGCGCGATCGCCGTTGCCGATGTCGGCCTCCTCGACGGCGGCGACCGCCGCATCATGGTCGAACCCGTCGACGGTGAACAGCGTCTCCAGATCGCTTTCCTCGGTCGGTCCGGCCTCGTCGTCACCGTTGGCGTCACCCCCGTTTTGCGCATCAGACTCGGTTTCGTCGGTCTCCTGCGCCGCGTCCTCGGTCTCGTCGCGATCGGATTCGCCGGCGTCTTCGCTGCCATCGGCCTGGGTATCCTCGCCCTCGCCCTCATTGGCAGCGTCATCCTCGTCCCGTCCGGATTCGGGGGCGATGTCGTCGGTGACATTGTCGACCTCGGCAGGTTCAGAGGTGGTGTCGGTATCGGGGGCGACGGGTTCGGCCTGCTCCATGCCACCGGGCACAAGCTCTTCGGCCGCTTCGCGCGCGGAATCCTGGATATTGGCGACAGACTCGGAAATCCGGTCCTCGACTTCCGCCGCCGCCTCTTCGGAATTTTCCATGATATCGTCAACGAGGTCTTCGGCCGATCTCTGGGCGTCCTCGGCCGCCTCGTCACCGGATTCGATCACATCGCCGACGATGTCATCGGCAACCTCTTCCGCCGGCTGGTCGTCTTCGGACTCCGCTTCCGGGGCAGTTTCCTCATCTTCCGTCGGGCTTTCGGGCTCTTGTTCTTGCGGCTCCGGTTCATCGACGGGGGGTGCGGTTACCGGCGCGGGGTCGGGGGCGGGTTCGTTGCTTGCCAGCCACATGCCGATACCGGCGGCCAGTATGATCACCGCGATGATCAGGGTCTTCTTCATGGATGGACCTCGGTTTGGGTCAATGACGCTGTTGCAGGCGGTTTACACGTGAAGTCAGGGGACGTGCAATCATTCTCGGTGCAACCGGCACAAACCTGCGCATCGCGGGAAGTTGCGGTGTCAGGTATGTTTCTGTCGGTCTCCGGGGGGCCTGCCCCTTGCCACGCGCGCGGCGCACGGCTATTTTCCGCCGCGTCGTATCAAAAGAAGGAACGCCACCATAGCCCGCAGACCCCACAACGCCCCGCCCAGCCGCGATACCGGACCCCGCACAAATGACCGGATTCGCGCACCCGAAATTCGACTGATCGGCGCGGATGGCGAAAACCTAGGCGTGGTCACGCCGTCGAGGGCGCTGGAACTGGCCCAGGACGCAGGTCTGGACCTGGTCGAGATTTCCCCGAACGCGACGCCGCCGGTCTGCAAGATCATGGATTACGGCAAGTTCAAGTACGAACAGCAAAAACGCGAGGCCGAGGCGCGCAAGAAACAGCACGTCATCGAGATCAAGGAAGTCAAGTTCCGCCCCGGCACCGACACGCACGACTATGACGTGAAGATGCGCAACGTGACGCGTTTTCTGGAAGCGGGTGACAAGGTCAAGGTCACGCTGCGCTTTCGCGGGCGCGAGATGGCGCACCAGCAACTGGGGCTGGAGCTGCTTCAGCGTGTTGCCACCGATGTTTCGGAATTGGGCAAGGTCGAGAACATGCCCAAGCTGGAAGGTCGGCAGATGGTGATGATGATCGCCCCGCGATGATGCGGTTCGAAGACGGTTCGGGCCCTGGCCGCGAGAGACATCACAAGACAAGAGGCGGGGGTCGGCAGGTGCCGGCCCCCGTTTCTGACTCTCAGTCCGCTTCGTCCAGGGTCAGCAGATAGGCGGCGATGGCTTCGACATCCTCGTCGGGCAATTGCGCCAGTTGCACGACGACATCGGCCATGGATTTGCCGACCACGTCGAATTCGGGCGTGAACCCGCTGGACAGATAGGCGGCGATGTCCTCTTGCGACCAGTCCTCGGGCGGGATCGCGGGGATGCGCCCGTCGCCGGACGGATTGGGCGCACCTGCCATCCCGCGCTGCCGATCCAGGCGGCCCAGCGCATCGCGCGGGCTGTGGCATTCGGCGCAATGGCCCAGCGTTTCGACCAGGTAATGGCCGCGCGCCAGATTCGGATCGTCAGGCACCGGGGGTGGCGTGGCATCGCCCGCCGCCAGTTTCCAGAGCCCGACACCCCGCCGCAGCGTCAACAGGACCGGCAGCTCATGCGGTTGCGACGGCGTCGCGTCCGATGGAAGGGTCTGCCAGAATGCCCAGAGATCGGCAACGTCCTCAGGTGTCGCGGCGGAATAGGTCGTGTAGGGAAAGGCCGGGTAGTAATGCGTGCCGCCGGGCGTCACTCCCAGCACCATCGCGCGTGCGAAATCATCCCGGCCCCATTCGCCGATCCCGGCTTCGGGATCGGGCGAGATGTTGGGGGCAGTGAAGGTTCCGAACCCGGTTTCGAACTGGCGCCCGCCGCTGAGGACCAGCCGT
The DNA here is from genome assembly GCA_001314715.1 of Rhodobacteraceae bacterium HLUCCA12. Classification (GTDB taxonomy): domain Bacteria; phylum Pseudomonadota; class Alphaproteobacteria; order Rhodobacterales; family Rhodobacteraceae; genus Pararhodobacter. The sequence goes on from LJSV01000009.1 coordinate 39,232, forward strand.
TCGTCCAGATCTGCATCGAACTCGATGCCCGGCGCGATGTGACAGCCCGAACATCCCGCAGCCCAAAAGACCTCTTCGCCGCGCGCAGCGTCGGCGTCGTGACTGTCCATCGCCTGAACAAAACTGTCCGGCAAGTCAGCCGGGCGGGTGATCACCCAGAAGGCCGCAAAACCGGCCAGAATCACCAGCCCCAGCAGCCACAGCGCGCGCCGCATCACTCGGCGCGGAAATCGTCATGGCAGGCGGAACAGGCACCGCCCAAACCGCCGATCGCGCCCTGAAGTGCGGCAAGGTCCGTACCTGCGGCCTCCTGCATGGTTTCGGCCTGGGCCTGGAGATCCTCATACCGACCGGCAAATTCCTCCAGATCGTCCCAGATCACCGGCAGGGCGTCCGTGTCTTCCATGCTGGCGTTGTCGGACCCCTCGGGCCAGAGGGCGGGGTTAAACTGGCGCGTCAGGTGATAAAGATGATCCGCCGCCGTCTGTGCCGCCTCGGCGTCATAGGGCATGCGGCCCTGTGCCATTCTGCCCAGAACGCCAAGGTTGAAGGCGAACAACTGGAACTGGGCCTTGCGCGCCCCGATCGCGGCCTCGGCGGCCTCATCGGCCAGCGCGGCATGGGGCAGGGCGAGACCCGCGGCAAGGACGAGCGCGGTCAGACGGTGAAACATGTTGGCCTCCACAGCTGGTTATGAGCCAAGCTTAGAGCAAGTCTTGCGGCAAGAAAGCCTGCCTGCGCGCTGGTTCCCGGTTCTCGCGGATTCGTGATCGTCGATGCCGTTTTGCGCGCCGGCCGGCCATGCGGCGATTGACCTGGCGGCGGTTTGGTGGAATCTGGTTGTCATGCAACTGTCACAATCCGCCACCGATCTGCCCGCCGTGGACTTGCGTGCGCTGCTGCGCCGGGCCGAGGCCGCGGGCCAGCCCCGGATCGAGCCAGTGGATCTGGGTGGTCGCCGATACTGGATCAAGCGCCCCGAGGTGCTGTCTTTGCGCTGGCGCCTGCAAAAGGGCGATCCCCGGCGCGCGTTTGCCCGCGAACGGCGCGTCCATCGCACCATGGCCGAACACGGCGCGCCGGTACCGCCGATCCTGGCGGAAGGTGAGAGCTTTCTTGTGCTGCCCGATTGCGGCCCCTCGCTGGAAACCGTGCTGAAAACCGCCCCGCAAGCCGAACGTCTGCGCGCCTTTCAGGCGGCCGGGGCGACGCTGGCGGCCCTTCACGCCAAGGGGCTGGTGCATGGCCGCCCCTTGCCGCGTGATTTGTGCTGGGATGGCCGCGAGATCGTGTTGCTGGATTTCGAAGGCGCATCGCGCACGCAGGCCAAGCCGCGCCGCATGGTGCTGGACCTGGTGCAGGCCATTCACGGCATTCACGCCCTGACTGCCTGCCATGCCGCCGAGGCGGACGCATTTTGCCAAGGCTATCGCGCGGGTGATGACGCCCGGCTGTGGCAGGCCGCGCAGGACTGGGCCCGCCGCTGGCGATGGCTGGACCCGGTGACGCGGCCCCTGCAACGCTACGAAGCCCGTTTCAAGCCTGAACGCCGCTACAAGGAAGTGCTGGCAATTCCGCTGACGCTGAAACAACTGGGCGCCTGAACGCGCTCAGCGTCCCTTCCAGACGGGATCGCGCTTTTCGGCAAAGGCGCGGGCGCCCTCACGCTGATCCTCGCTGGCATAAAGTCGGTCGACGGTCGCGAACTGGCGCCGCGTGACGCGGTTCAGCGCGTCCTGAAAGCGCATGTCCTCGGCTTCGCGCACGATCTCCTTGATCGCGGCATAGACCAGGGGCGGGCCGCTTTCCAGCAGGCGCGCCAGCTCCCAGGTCTTGGGCAGCAGATCCTGCGGGCTGGTGATCTGTTTCAACAGTCCCCAGTGCAGGGCCTCTTCAGCGTCGAACCAGCGCCCCGTCAACAACAGATCCATCGCGACGTGATAGGGGATGCGCTTGGGCAGCTTGATGCTGGCGGCATCGGCGACGGTGCCCGATCGGATTTCCGGCAGTGCGAAGCTGGCGTTGTCCGAGGCCAGGATCAGGTCGCAACTCAGCGCCAGTTCCAGCCCGCCGCCGCAGCAGATGCCGTTGACCGCGGCAATGACCGGCTTGTTGAGGCCCGGCAATTCCTGCAACCCGCCAAAGCCGCCGACACCGTAGTCGCCGTCGACGGCATCGCCCTCGGCGGCGGCCTTCAGATCCCAGCCGGGGCAAAAGAATTTCTCGCCCTCGGCGCGCAGGATCGCCACGCGCAAGGTGTCGTCATCTCGAAAGTCTCGAAACACCTCGCCCATGATCCGGCTGGTCGTCAGGTCGATCGCATTGGCCTTGGGGCGGTCCAATGTGACCTCGACGATACCGCTCTCGCGGCGGGTTCTTACCGGTCCTTCGGTTCGCATCTGCATCATGGCTCTTCCTTCCAGATTACTGCGTCCACTGCCACGGCGCCGCTTTCGCGCACCATCAGGGGATTGATTTCGATCTCTTCCAGCATGCAATCGTCTTGCAGCATCGCCTGCAAGCCCATCGCGACCTGCACGGCCGCGGCCGCATCCGCCCGCGCCCGGCCCCGGTAGCCATCCAGCAGCGGCCAAAGCCGCAGGCCCCGCAAGGCCTGCATCACCTCTTGCGCCGTGACCGGCAGAACCAGCGTGGCGGTATCGTTCAGCAACTCGGCCGTCACGCCGCCGAACCCCAGCGTCAGCGTGGCGCCGTAGACCGGGTCACGCCGCGCACCGACCAAAAGCTCGGCCACCGCGCCGGTGACCATTTCCTCGGCCAGGTAGCCGGTTGCGCCGGGTATCTCGTCCTGGCCCTCCAGTGACGACAGGTTCAGCCGTACCGCGCCGGCCTCGGTTTTGTGGGCAAAGCCCAGACCCTTGAGGGCAAGGGGCGGCGTCAAAACGCCCACCATGGGTCGCAAGGCGCCCAGCGTGGCGGCATGAACGCCCCGCGGCACCGCGATGCCGGCCTTTGCCAAACGCGCCTTTGCTTCTGGCTCGGCCAACAGGCGGAGCGCGTGATGCGGGGCGGTCGGTGACCAGGGACGCCAGCCGGCCCGGCCCGGCGCGGCCTGCGCCGCCCGGATCGCGCCCAGGGCGGTTTCAAGCCCCATCAAGGGCGCGATACCGCGATCCATCAGGGCGATGGCGCGATCCTCGCCGAAATTCTCAGGCATCGAAGCCACCGGAAACGCCGGTATTCCCGTGTCCCGGGCCGCGGCCTCGATCGCATCAAGAGCGGGTTCGAAACTGGAGGGATCGCAACGATCCGGGCGCGGCGGATCGATGAGAAAGATACCCGCGTCATAGCCACGCAACATGGTGGCAAAGACCGATGCGGTGCGGGGGCCATCGCCCCAGATGAAGGTGTGATAATCCAGCGGATTGGCGATGCTGACCAGCGGGCCCAGCAGGTCGGACAGACCGGCGCGCTGGGCGTCGTCGGGTGCCGGCAAGGACAGGCCGAAGGGCGCGGCCAGATCGGCGACCAACCCCGCCTCGCCCCCCGAACACGACAGTGAACACAGGCGCTGGCCCAGACCCGGCCCGTGCTGATGCACGATCTTGAGCGTCTCCAGCAGTTCGGCCGGCGTGTCCACCTCCGCCACGCCGGCCTGTCGCAGATAGGCCGAACTTGCCGCCCGGCCGCCCGCCAGCGACGCGGTATGCGAGGCGGCGGCACCGCGCGACGCCTCGGTCTTGCCGGACTTGAGGGCGACAATGCCCTTGCCGGCGGCGCGTGCCGCTTCCGCCAATGTCGCGAACTCGGCCGCGTCGGTCAGGCCCTCGATGTAAAGCCCCAGTGCGGTGACGCGCGCATCCGCCAAAAGCGCCGCGCAAAGATCGGTCAATCCGATCTGTGCGGCGTTGCCCAGGCAGGCGACATAGGCCACCGGCAGGCCCCGCGCCTGCATCGTCAGGTTGATGACGATGTTCGAGGACTGGCTGATCAGCGCGACCCCGCGCTCAACCCGGCGCCCGCCATGCTGATCGGGCCACAACAGCGCGCCGTCCAGATAGTTGATCACGCCATAGCAATTTGGCCCAAGGATCGGCATCGCCCCGGCCGCGGCAACCAGACGGTCTTGCAATCTGTCGTCGCCGGTCTCGCGCCAGCCCGATGCAAAACAGACCGCCCCCCCCGCGCCCATCGCCGCCAGTTCGGCGACGACGTCGATGGTGGCATGGCGGTTGACACCGATGAAGGTGGCATCGGGCGGCGCAGGCAGTTCGGCGAGCGCGCGAAAGCACGGTAGTCCCGCAATTTCGGATCGCGTCGGATGGACTGGATAGACCCGCCCGCCATACCCCATCCTTTGGCATTGCTCGACGACATTCGCCGCCCAGCCAGAGCCCAGCACGGCCACCGAACGCGGGCGCAACAGGCGTGAGAGATCCCTCATGGCCAAGCCCTGCGCAAGGGGGTGGCGGGGCAGGGGGGCTGTCTGCCCCCCTCTTGCGCTGCGCGCAATTCACCCCCCGAGGATATTTTCAGACAGAAAATGAAAGCACCCCGCCCCATGAAGGACGAGGTGCCATTTCCTGTCACGGTCATTGGCATCCCTGCCTGTACCGTGCTGACAGAATTACCGATTCGTGTTGACGATTGGTTAATGAGGGAGGTCATTTTTTCATTTTCTGTCTGAAAATATCCTCGGGGTTTCCAAAGGGGCCAGATGGCCCCTTTGGCGAGGGGGTTCGGGGGGCGAGGAGCCCCCCGAGACCTATCCGCCCAGGGGTCTGAGCAGGGCGCGCGATATGATGTGGCGCTGAATCTCGGACGTGCCTTCCCAGATTCGCTCGACCCGCGCGTCGCGCCAGATCCGTTCGAGGGGCAATTCGTCCATCAGCCCCATGCCGCCGTGGATCTGGATCGCTTCGTCGGCGATCATGGCCAGCGCCTCGGTGGCCTTGAGCTTGGCCATCGCCATGTCGGAATCGCTGACGGTTCCCTGGTCGAATTTCCAGCCTGCTTCCCAGGTCAGAAGTTCAGCGGCCTTCAGCTCCGTCGCCATGTCGGCAAGCTTGAACCCGATCCCCTGGAATTTGCCGATCTGCTGTCCGAACTGGCGGCGTTCGGCTGCGTGGATCAGGGCATGCCCCAAGGCGCGATCGGCGCGGCCCAGGCTGGTCGCGGCCACCTGCAGCCGGGTTGCGCCCAGCCATTCATTGGCGACATCGAACCCCTTGTGAACCGCGCCCAGGACATTCTCGGCAGGCACGCGGCAATCGTCGAACTCCAGGATCGCATTGGTGTATCCGCGATGGCTGACGTTGCGATAGCCCTCGCGCACGTGAAAGCCGGGCGTACCCTTGTCGACGAAGAAGGCGGTGATCTTTTTCTTCTTTCCGCGCGGTGTGTCCTCTTCGCCTGTTGCCATGAAGACGATGGCGAAGCCCGCGATATCGGCATGGCTGATGAAATGCTTGGTCCCGTTGAGCACCCAGTCGCCGCCGTCCTGGCGGGCGCTGGCCTGCATGCCGCGCAGATCGGATCCCGCCCCCGGTTCGGTCATGGCCAGGCAATCCCAGGTCTCGCCCCGAAGGCAGGGTTCGAGGTATTTCTGGCGCTGCTCGGCCGTTCCGGCCAGCAGGATGTTCGACGGGCGGGCGACGCAGGTCCAGTGTAACGCGTAATTCGCCCGGCCCAGTTCGCGCTCATAGAGGAGCCAGCTCAGCGTATCGAGGCCCGCACCCCCGACCTCTTCGGGCATGTTGGCGGCATAGAGGCCGGCCTCCATGGCCTTCTTTTGCAACTCGCGGACCAGCTCCATCGGCAGATGGCCCGTGCGCTCGACCAACGCCTCGTGCGGATAGAGCTCGGCCTCGACAAAGGCGCGGGTCGTGTCCACGATCATGCGTTGTTCATCGGTCAGGGCGAAATGCATCAGGCTCTCCCTTGTCCGACATGGCGGCCCGCCGCGGATGGGCGCGGCAGGGTGGCCTGCGCCTCGCGGATTGCGAACAGCCGCTCCTGGACCTCGGGCGCGGCGGGGCAGGCGCGCCCGGCTTTCATGTCAACATGCAGCAGCATCTGTTCCAGTGTGGCCACGGCTTCGCCCTCCGTGCCGATGCGGATGAAAAGGTGCAGGCGTTTTTCGTCGGCGGCCAGAACCTGAACAGAACCGGTCAACCGGTCGCCCAGCCGGGCCTCGCCCAGATGCATGATATGCGTCTCGGCGGTGTAATAGCTGTGCCCGGCCGCGACATAGTCGAGGCCGGCGCCGATGTGACGCAAGAACGCATCCGTGGTTTCCGAGGCCGCGAACAGATAGCGGCTTTCGGTCATGTGGCCGTTGTAGTCGATCCAGCCGGGCAGCACCTGCATCTGCGCCAGCGTCATCGGCGCCTGGGAAACCGCCGGCGGGGCCGACGCTGCGGCAGCCGTTGCGCGGGCGGCGTCATGGGCGTTGAGCACCCGGCCCGCCCCCCAGTTGCGCTCCTTGAGCGCGCGCAGGAATCCCACCAGGTTCGAATCGCGTATGCGTTCGAGGTCGCGAATGCTGTGCTGGCCGGATTGCGCGTCGGATTGTCCCGCGATCAGATCGACCAGCGCGTCGTTGAACTCGGGCACGTCTGTCAGCCGCGTCCAGGGCCAGCTCAGGCACGGGCCGAACTGGGCCATGAAGTGTTTCATGCCTGCCTCGCCCCCGGCGATCCGGTAGGTCTCGAACAATCCCATCTGCCCCCAGCGCAAGCCGAAGCCCATGCGAATGGCCTCGTCGATCTCTTCGGTGGTGGCGACCCCGTCCTTGACCAGCCAGAGCGCCTCGCGCCAGACGGCCTCTAGGAATCGGTCGGCGATATGGGCGTCGATTTCCTTGCGCACATGGAGCGGGAACATTCCAAGCTCGGTGAGGATTTCCTTTGCTCTGTCAATGATCTGCGGGTCGTTCCTGTGGCTTGGGACCACCTCGACCAGAGGCAGCAGATAGACCGGGTTGAACGGATGCGCGACGAAGATCGACGCCGGGTTCACGGCGCCCTCCTGCAGTTGCGAGGGTTTGTAGCCCGAGGTGGACGAGCCGATCGGCACTTGTGGTGCGGCCTCCTGGATCGCGGCATAGACGCGATGTTTCAGTGCCAGGTTCTCGGAGACAGATTCCTGCACATAATCAGCGTCTTGAGCGGATTCCTCAAGGGATTGAGAAAATGTCAGGCATCCAATGTCTGGCATTGGGGTATCGGAAATCGCGGGCAAGGAGGCCTGGGCATTGGCCCGAACCTCGTTGATCTTGCGCGGTGTGTCGGGGTCGGGGTCGAAGACCGCGACATCCCAGCCGTTGAGCAGAAAGCGCGCGGCCCAGCCGCCCCCGATGACGCCGCCGCCAATGATCGCGGCCTTCATTGCGGCGCCCTTTTTTGCAGGTGCAGGCGTTCGCGCACGGCATCGGGGCCGATGATGCGCGCGCCCATATTCTCGACGATGGTGGCCGCGCGTTCGACCAGCTGGGCATTCGTGGCGAGGACGCCTTTGTCCAGAAAGAGATTGTCTTCAAGCCCGACGCGGACATTGCCGCCGCCCAGAACCGACGCCGCCACATAGGGCATCTGGTTGCGGCCCAGGCTGAAGGCTGACCAGTGCCAGCCCTGAGGCACGTTTTTCACCATCGCCATGTAGGTGTTGAGATCGTCGGGCGCGCCCCAGGGCACGCCCATGCACAGCTGCACCAGCACCGGTTCGGGAATGATCCCTTCGCTGACCAGTTGCCGCGCGAACCACAGATGGCCGGTGTCGAAGGCCTCGATTTCAATTCGCACGCCGGCCTCGGTCATGCGTCCGGCCATGTCACGCAACATCCCCGGCGTATTGACCATGACGTAATCCGCCTCGGCGAAGTTCATCGTGCCGCAATCGAGGGTGCAGATTTCGGGCCGGCATTCGACGATGTGGCGCACGCGCTCGGTCGCGCCGGCCATATCCGCTTGTTGCGACATGCGGTTCATCGCCTCGGTTCCGTCGAACATCAGGTCGCCCCCCATGCCCGCGGTCAGGTTCAGAACGACATCGACATCGGCATCGCGAATGCGCTCGGTCACCTCACGATAAAGCGCCGGGTCGCGCGCCGGCACGCCGGTTTCGGGATCGCGGACATGGCAATGCACGACCGCAGCACCGGCCTTGGCGGCGTCGATGGCGGACTTGGCGATCGCTTCGGGCGAGCGGGGCACATGCGGGGACCGATCCTGCGTTCCGCCCGATCCGGTCACGGCACATGTGATGAAAACGTCGCGGTTCATGGTCAGTGGCATCATCATCTCCCTTGGTTGCGCGCAGCCTAAGCCGACTTGCGCACCACTACTTGTCGATATACGCAATCATCATGGCAAAAAGCGCAAACATCTTCGCGCCCTCGGCTGAACGGCTGGACATCGCCGTTCTGGTGCTGCCGCGCGCCTCGATCCTTGAGGTGGCCTCGGTGCTGGACCCGCTGCGCAATGCCAACCGGCATCTGGGCCGCGAGGGATTTCGCTGGCGCGTGGTGTCGCCCGATGGTGCCGCCGTTCCCCTGACCTGCGGGATCGAACTGCCCTCGGTCGGGCCGCTGGCGGCGGCGGGGTCGGCGGATGTGCTGATCGTGATTGCCGGATACAACCAGTCCGAAATCGCCACCCGCCCGCTGATCGCGGAGCTGGCGCGATGCGCGGGGCGGTTTCAGGCCGTGGGGGCGGTCGATGCCGGACCTTGGGTGCTGGCGCGCGCCGGGTTGCTGGACGGGCATCGCGCCACCGTTCATTGGGAGGATCTGGAGGATTTCGCGCTCGCCCATCCGGCAATTGAGGTGGTGCCTGACAGGTTCGTCCTGTCGGGCAACCGCTTTACCGTTGGCGGCGCGGCGCCCGCGACCGAGTTGATGTTGCACCTGATCGGTGCGCGGTGTGGCGCCGGTGTTGCCGGGCAGGTCGCGGCATCGTTTCTGTATGAGGCGCAGGCCGATGGGTCGCGCCCGCAGCGGCCCGGGATGCTGCCATCGGCCCGCGACCCCAGGTTGGCCGGGGCCTTGCGGACAATGAATGCGCATCTGGAAGATCCGCTGCCTCTGTCGGAAATCGCCCGCGACCAGGGCGTAAGCCTTCGGCGGCTGGAGCAGTTGTTTCACGCCGGAATGGGGGCCGGGCCCGGCGCCGCCTATCGGGAACTGCGCTTGCAGGCTGCCCAGCGGCTGATCGTGGATACGCGCCACGGGCTGAGCGAGATCGCGCTGCGCTGCGGTTTCACCGATCCCACCAGCTTTGCCCGCGCATTTCGGCGCCGTTTCGGTGCGCCGCCCAGCCACCTGCGCAAGGAGGCACATGGCATGCATGAGGGCCGAGGTCTGTGAATGTATGACATTATGCGAAGGCCGGATTGACGGCGCGTTCGAGCCATTCGGCGCGCGCTAGCAGGAATGTTGCCGATCCGTGAGCCCGTCAAAGCAACTGGCCGATGCCGGCCGGACGAACAGGCAAGTCGCTAGAAAATCATTATCTATCAAGAGCAAAGATAATGTTAATTGTCAGGCAATAAAATGACTGACAATTAATCCAGACTCACCAGTGCATGCCGCTTGCGCCCCGCCGTCAGTTTGAGCGGCGCGGTCAGATCCTGGGCCGTGATGACCAGACCGGCATCGTCGAGCGGCGCATCATTCAGGCGCGCGCCCCCTTCGGCGATCAGGCGCTTGGCCTCCTTGCCCGAGCGTGCCAGACCGGCGCGCACGAAAAGCTGCACGATGGAGACGCCCGCCGCAGCCTCGTCGCCTGTCAGCGCGACGCGCGGAAGATTTTCGCCCATGCCACCCTGTTCGAACACCGCGCGCGCGGTCTCTTCGGCGGCGGCGGCGGCCTCGGGGCCGTGGCACAGGGTCGTCACCGCATTGGCAAGCACGATCTTTGCGGCGTTGATCTCGGCCCCGGAAAGCGCACCCAGCCGCTCGCATTCGGCAACCGGAATCTCGGTATAAAGCTTCAGGAACCGCCCGACATCGGCATCGGTCGTGTTGCGCCAGAATTGCCAGAACTCATAGGGGCTGAGCATGTCACCGTTGAGCCAGACCGCGCCGCCCTGGCTCTTGCCCATCTTGCGGCCGTCCGAGGTCGTCAGAAGCGGTGTCGTCAGGCCGAAGACATGACCATCGACGACCCGCCGCGTCAGATCGACCCCGTTGACGATGTTGCCCCACTGATCCGACCCGCCCATTTGCAGCAGGCAGCCATAGCGGCGATGCAATTCCAGAAAGTCATAGGCTTGCAAGATCATGTAGTTGAATTCCAGAAACGACAGCGATTGCTCACGGTCGAGCCGTGACTTGACGCTTTCGAACGACAGCATCCGGTTGACCGAGAAGTGCCGGCCGATATCGCGCAGGAATTCCAGATAGTTCAGCCCGTCCAGCCATTCGGCGTTGTTGAGCATGATCGCGTCGCCCGCCCCCTCGCCATAGTCGAGATACTTGGCAAAGACCTGTTTCATGCTGGCGATGTTGGCCTCGATCGCGTCGGGGGGCAGCAGCGGTCTTTCCTCGGACCGGAACGACGGATCGCCGACCTTGGTCGTGCCGCCGCCCATCAGGGTGATCGGCTTGTGCCCGGTCTTTTGCAGCCAGCGCAGCAGCATGATATTCAGAAGATGCCCGACATGCAGCGACTTCGCCGTGGCATCATAGCCGATATAGGCCGGAACAACCCCCTTGAGCAGCGCCGCGTCCAGCCCCTGCAGATCGGTGCAGTCGGCCAGAAAGCCGCGCTCGATCAGGATCTGCAGGAAATCCGATTTGGGTGTGTAGGTCATTTTGCAGTTGTCCTTGGCCAATGGCTGCGCTGTCTATAGACCGAAGGCCGGGGCGAGGAAAAGCCATGTTCAAGCGCGAAACGATGCGGGTGTTGGGGGCGATGTCGGGCACATCGCTTGATGGCGTGGATGCGGCCGTGCTTGTGACCGACGGTGTCGAGATCGCGGGCTTTGGTGAAACCGCCTATCGCCCCTATACCGAGGACGAGCGCGATATTCTGCGCGCGGCCCTCGGGGCGTGGCCGGGCGATCCGCATGCCGAGGCTGCGGCCGAGGTCGTGGAGACCGCGCATGCCGAGCTTCTGTCGCGCTTTGATCCGGTCGATCTGGTGGGGTTTCACGGCCAGACGCTTGCGCATGATCCGGGCGGGCGCGGCACGCATCAGGCCGGGTCGGGCGCGGTTCTGTCGCATGTGCTGGGCTGGCCGGTCGCCTGGGACTTTCGCTCGGCCGATGTGCGCCTTGGTGGTCAGGGCGCGCCGCTTGCGCCGTTCTATCACCACGCCCTTGCCCGTCATATCGGCGCGGATGGCCCGGTTGCCTTTGTCAATATCGGCGGGGTTGCCAATGTCACCTGGGTCGATCCACGGATACCGGCCCCGGAACATGGCTGCCTTGCGTTTGACTGCGGCCCCGGCAATGCGGCGATGGACGACCTGATGCGGTCGCGCCGGGGGCTGGCGTTTGATGCGAATGGCGCGCTGGCGGCAACCGGCAGCGTCGACCACGCCCGGTTGCAAGCCTTCAGCGGGCATTCGTTCTTTCACCGGATGCCGCCCAAATCGCTGGATCGCGCGGCACCGGCGCCCGATGTCGCCGGGCTGGACGATGCCGATGCACTGGCAACACTGTCAGCGGGCGTGGCGGCGGGAATCGCCCTGGCGTTCGAGCATTTCCCCGAACCGCCCGCGCAGCTTTGGGTCTGCGGGGGCGGGCGACACAACCGCACGCTGATGGCCATGATCGCCGCCGGATGCGATTGCCCGGTCTCACCCGTTGAGGATGCGGGGCTGGAGGGCGACATGCTGGAGGCGCAGGCTTTCGCCTATCTGGCCGCGCGCGTCGTGCGGGGGCTGCCGACCTCGGGCCCGCGCACCACCGGGGTCGCAGCACCGGTCGGCGGCGGCATCCTCAGCCGTCCCGGCGATATGGACGACTGACGCGCCGCCGCCGGTGCCAGTCGCGGTCATGCGACGGCCCCCCAGCCCGATCAGGGCGCGCGCGGTTCGGGGGCGATCAGGCGTTCGAACAGGCGTTCCAGGAATGGTTCCGCGCCGTCAAGCGGGTCGGTGCCGTCGCGGATCAGCCGGATCTGGGCGTCGAAATCGGCATAATGCTGGGTCAGCGCCCAGATGGAAAAGATCAGGTGATACGGGTCCACCGGGGCCAGGCGCCCTTCGCGGCTCCATCGCGCGATAAGCGCCGCGCGGTCATCGACCAGCATCCTGAGGTCACGGGCAATGAAATCGCCCAGCCGCGGGGCGCCTTGCAGGATCTCGTTCGCGAACAGCCGGCTTTCGCGTGGAAATGCGCGCGACATCTGCAACTTGCGCCGCATGTAGCCCATGATCTCGTCGCGCGGCTCTCCCTGCGGATTCATGGCGCGCAGGGGTTCCAGCCAGCTGGCCAGCAGGTCTTCCATCAACAGCCGGTGGATGGCCTCCTTGTTGTCGAAATAATAAAGCAGGTTCGGCTTGGACAGGCCCGCCTCCGCGGCGATCTGGTCCAGCGTCGCGCCGCGAAACCCCTGTGCCGAAAAAACCTCGAGCGCCGCATCGAGGATGCGCTTGCGATTGCGCTTCTGAATGCGGGTGGTCATGCGGTGCCGGGCCCATGCCGGGGGTCAAGCCCGATCCCCCGCAGGATGATCTGGCAGACCGTTTCCGTGGCCTCGTCCCATTGCGCGTCGGACAAGGGTCCATGGTTGAGCGTTTCGACCTGATGGGCGAAATCGGCGTAATGCTGGGTCGTGGCCCAGATCATGTACAACAGCCAGCGCGGTTCGATCGGCTGGATCGCGCCGGACGCGATCCAGCGGCGGATCACCGCAACGCGCGACTCGGTCCATTCGCGCAAGGTCGATTCCAGATAGTCCTGGATGATCGGCGCGCCGTGCATCACCTCGTTGGCCCAGACCTTGGACCCATAGCGATGTTCGCGCGAGAGCTGCATCTTGCGGCTGATGTAACGGCGCAGCGCCACCTCGGGCGAGGCCGAGGTTTCAAAGGAATCGGCGGCTTCAAGCCAGACGGTAAAGATGCGCTCGACCACCCGGCGATAGAGGCGTTCCTTGGACGAGAAGTAATAGTGCAGATTGGCCTTGGGCAGCCCGCAGGCATCGGCGATGGCCTGCATCGTCGCACCGCCGAACCCGGATTCGGCGAACACACGTTCCGCCGCGTCCAGGATGGATCGCTCGGTTTCTTCGCGCATCTCCGCGCGCGAGCCCGTTTTTTCGGCACCTTCACCGTGGCTCATCGGTGCGCCCCCCGGTCTTGCTGTCGGCACGCGAAACGGGCCGCGAAAAATCTTGACTGGTTGGTCAAGTCTGTTAGCGTTACATCAACCCGGACCGGGCGCGCAAGCGTCAGACACCGGGGGTCGTTGAAAAGATTATGCCCGGTCGTCAGTCCTGACAACCCAGCCAATAACGCGCCCGGGCTTGCGGAGTTGAGACCATGGCGCACCATTGCTGCCCAAAGTCCGACCGGCCGATCGCCCGCCGCATCGCGGGCGACAAGGGGGGCATCCGCACGCTTTGATCCCATGCCGCGCACCCTGATGGTGGCGCGTTTTCCATTCGAGGGCGGCGCCAGATCGCCCCGAACAACAGGAGAGAAAGAATGAACGCACCCGCAGCGAACCTGCGTATCAACCCCGACCGGTTGTGGGACAGCATCATGGAAATGGCCCGGATCGGTCCGGGCGTGGCCGGCGGCAACAACCGCCAGACGCTGACCGACGAGGATGCCGAGGGCCGCGCCCTGTTCCAGAAGTGGTGCGAAGAGGCGGGGTGCACCATGGGTGTCGACGAGATGGGCACCATGTTCGCCATGCGCCCCGGTGAAGACCCCGATGCCCTGCCGGTCTATGTCGGCAGCCACCTGGATACGCAGCCCACCGGCGGCAAGTATGATGGCGTTCTGGGGGTCCTGGGCGGGCTTGAGGTCGTGCGCAGCCTCAATGATCTGGGCATCAAGACCAGGCATCCGATCGTTGTGACCAACTGGACCAACGAAGAGGGTACACGTTTCGCCCCGGCCATGCTGGCATCAGGCGTCTTTGCCGGGGTTCTGGACCGCGACTGGGCCTATGACCGGGTGGATGCCAAGGGCAAGCGTTTCGGCGACGAGCTGGAGCGCATCGGCTGGAAAGGCGACGAGAAGGTCGGCACGCGCAAGATGCATGCCTTTTTCGAACTGCATATCGAACAGGGCCCGATCCTTGAGGCCGAGGGCAAGGATGTCGGCGTCGTCACACATGGCCAGGGCTTGCGCTGGGTGCAATGCACGGTCACGGGCAAGGGGCAGCATACCGGCTCCACGCCCATGTACATGCGCCGCAATGCCGGGCGCGGGCTGGCGCGCGTGACCGAGCTGGTGCACGAGATTGCGCTCAAGCACCAGCCCAACGCGGTCGGCGCGATCGGGCATATCGATGTCTATCCCAACAGCCGCAACATCATCCCGGAAAAGGTGGTCTTCACCGTCGATTTCCGGTCGCATGTGCTGGAAACCCTTGAGGCGATGGTGGATGAACTGAACACCCGCGCGCCCGGTCTTTGTGCCGATATCGGTCTCAAGTTCAGCGCCGAAGTGGTGGGATTCTTCGATCCGCCCGCATTCGACCCGACGCTGGTCGATCGCGTGCGCAACGCCGCCGATCGGTTGGGCTACAGTCATATGGACCTGATCTCGGGCGCGGGGCATGATGCGTGCTGGATCAACCGGCTTTATCCCACGACCATGGTCATGTGCCCCTGCGTCGACGGCCTGTCGCACAATGAGGCCGAAGAGATTTCCAAGGACTGGGCGCAGGCCGGGGCGGATGTGCTGTTTCACGCCGTTCTGGAAACCGCCGAGATCGTGGGCTGAGCGTCGCATCCCGACCAGGAGGACAGGCAATGCCACGCGAAAGGATCCTGCCCATGACCCTGGCCGCGCTTGCCGCGCCTGCCTGCGTCATGGGCCTGCCCGCGGCGGGGCAAGGGCTGCCCGAGGGGTTCGCGCCCGCCGAATACGTCCCACAAAACCCGGCCCCGCAACTGCCCCCCGGCACCGACCGCGATGACATCCTGTGGCGGGACGGGTGCTATTACATCCTGCAGGACGGTGCGCCGGTCCTGCTGCCCTTCACCGAAACGAACGCGACGACCGGCGAGGTGTCGCAATATGACCGCTATTGCATCGGCTGACCCCGGCCGTGCCGCACCAAACAGGGAGAAAGACCATGCCCAGCACCGTGATCAGAAACGGCACGATCGTCACCCATGACCTGACCTATTCGGCCGACGTCAAGATCGAGAACGGCTCGATCATCGAGATCGGTCCCGATCTGAAGGGGGACGAGGAACTCGACGCGACCGGCTGCTATGTCATGCCGGGCGGTATCGACCCGCATACCCACATGGAAATGCCCTTCATGGGCACCTATTCGGCCGACGATTTCGAATCCGGCACCCGCGCCGCGCTGGCCGGTGGCACGACGATGGTCGTCGATTTCGTGCTGCCGGGTCAGGGGCAGGGGCTGATGGACGCGGCCAAGATGTGGCACAACAAGTCCACGCGCGCGCATTGCGACTACAGCTATCACATGGCGATCACCTGGTGGGGCGAACAGGTCTGGGAAGGCATGGAAGATGCGGTCAAGGCCGGCATCACCAGCTTCAAGCATTTCCTGGCCTACAAGGGCGCCTTGATGGTCAACGATGACGAGCTGTTCGCCAGTTTCCGCCGCGTGGGCGATCTGGGCGGGCTGGCCATGGTGCATGCCGAAAACGGCGATGTCGTCGCCGATCTGACCGCTCGGCTGCTGGCCGAGGGCAACAACGGCCCCGAAGGCCATGCCTATTCGCGCCCGCCCCAGGTCGAGGGCGAGGCCACCAACCGCGCGATCATGATTGCCGACATGGCGGGCACGCCGCTTTATGTCGTGCATGTCAGCTGCGAGGACAGCCACGAAGCCATTCGCCGGGCGCGCCAGCAGGGCAAGCGCGTCTTCGGCGAGCCGCTGATCCAGCATCTGACCCTTGATGAGAGCGAGTATTTCCACTCCGACTGGGATCATGCCGCGCGGCGCGTGATGTCGCCGCCGTTTCGCAACAAGGCGCATCAGGCCAGCCTCTGGGCCGGCTTGCAGGCCGGGTCATTGTCGGTCGTGGCCACCGATCATTGCGCCTTTACCACCGAACAGAAGCGGTTTGGCGTCGGCGACTTTTCCAAGATCCCCAATGGCACCGGCGGGCTGGAAGACCGGATGCCCATGCTCTGGACCCATGGTGTCAACACCGGCCGGCTGACCCCGAACGAATTCGTGGCGCTGACCAGCACCAATGCCGCCAAGATCTTCAACATGTATCCCAAGAAGGGCGCGGTCGCGGTGGGCGCCGATGCCGATCTGGTGGTCTGGGATCCCGAGAAGGAAAAGACCATCAGCGCCCAAACCCAGCAATCGGCCATCGACTACAGCGTGTTCGAGGGCCAGAAGGTCAAGGGCCTGCCGCGCTTTACCCTGACGCGGGGGCGCGTGGCCTTCCATGACGGCGATATGCGCCCGAAAGAGGGTCATGGCCAGTTCGTCGGCCGCGAACCGCGCCCGGCCTACAACCGCGCCCTGACCCAATGGAAGGATCTGACCGCACCCCGGCCCGTCCAGCGTAGCGGCGTTCCGGCGACGGGGGTATGATGGCCGGCGCGCGCGTGCGGTCCCCGCTGTGCATGATCGGGCTGGCCACAGGCGCCGGTTCGGGCGATGCTCGGCTTCGCGCCGCCGCCGGCGGGTCCGACCGTCCGCTTCCATCGATGTAAGGCGCAGGCTGCAAGGAAACCGAAAGACATGGCAAAGCGAAACAACGCGCAATCAACGGGCAGGGGGCGGAAAGGTTCATGAATCAGCCGGTCATCGAAGCCTCGGGCCTCTCGCTCACCTTCCAGACCAATGACGGCCCGGTTCACGCCCTCAAGGACGTGAACCTGACCATCGGCAAGGGGGAATTCGTCAGCTTCATCGGCCCGTCGGGCTGCGGCAAGACGACATTCCTGCGCGTGATCGCCGATCTGGAACATCCCACCGCCGGCACGATCACCGTCAACGGCATGTCGCCCGACGCCGCGCGCAAGGCGCGCGCCTATGGCTATGTGTTCCAGGCCGCGGGCCTCTATCCGTGGCGCACGATCGAGGGCAATGTCAGGCTTCCGCTGGAAATCATGGGCTATTCGCGCGCCGAACAGGCCGAACGCGCGCGCCGGGTGCTGGAACTGGTCGAACTTGACGGGTTCGAGAAGAAGTTTCCCTGGCAGTTGTCCGGCGGCATGCAGCAGCGCGCCTCGATCGCGCGCGCGCTGGCTTTCGATGCCGATATCCTGCTGATGGACGAACCCTTTGGCGCCCTGGACGAGATCGTCCGCGACCGCCTGAACGAGGAATTGCTCAGCCTGTGGGCGCGCACCGAAAAGACCATCGGTTTCGTGACCCATTCCATCCCCGAGGCGGTCTATCTGTCCACACGGATCGTGGTCATGTCGCCGCGTCCGGGGCGAATCACCGATGTCATCGAAAGCACATTGCCGCGCGAACGCCCGCTGGATATCCGCGATTCGCGTGAATTCATCGAGATCGCACACCGTGTGCGCGAAGGATTGAGGGCGGGGCATGTCGATGACTGACGCACGAGCGCACGGCGCCTCTTCATCTTGCCCCCAATACGCCGGGGGGAGCCGGCGCCAGCCGGCGGGGGGCAGCGCCCCCCTCCCACCCGGGTCGCCGGCCCTGACGTCGGGGGCGCGCGCATGAGGAATATCGTTCCGGTCCTTACCGTCACGCTGGCGCTGCTCATCGGCTGGTATCTGGCCGTGGTGCCGATGAACGCCCAATGGGAACGCGATCAGGCCGCGCGCGCCGATACCGACCTGGGGTTCACCACGCTTGTGGCGCGCACCATGTCGCAAGATCGCCCGCGCCTGCCCGCGCCGCACCAGGTCGCGGTGGAACTGTGGGACTCGACCTGGGTCGAGGAGATGACCGGGCGGCGCGGCTGGTGGAACAGCGGCAGCCTGTCGAACCGCAGCCTGGTCTATCACGGTTGGGTTACGTTCTCTGCCACGATCCTGGGTTTCGCGATCGGCACCGGGCTGGGCATCGTGCTGGCCGTGGGCATCGTCTACAACCGGGCGATGGATGCCTCGGTCATGCCCTGGGCCATCGCCTCGCAGACGATCCCGATCATCGCGCTTGCGCCGATGATCATCGTGGTGCTGAACTCGATCGGGATATCGGGATTGGTGCCCAAGTCCATCATCGCCGCGTATCTGAGCTTCTTTCCCGTGGTCGTCGGCATGGTCAAGGGGCTTCGCGCGCCTGACGCGATGCAACTGGACCTGATGAAGACCTGGTCCGCGGCCGGCCTGGCGGTGTTTCTCAAGCTGCGGTTGCCATCGTCGATGCCCTATCTCTTTGCCTCGCTCAAGGTCGGGATCGCGGCGTCGCTGGTGGGCACGATCGTCGGCGAGTTGCCGGTGCAGCAGGGTGGCCTGGGTGTGCGCCTGCTTTCGGGCAGTTATTACGGCCAGACCGTGCAGATCTGGTCGGCGCTCTTTGCCGCCGCGATCCTGGCGGCGGTCATGGTCGGGGTGATCGGGCTGATCCAGCGCGTCACGCTCAAACGGATGGGGATGGCGCAATGAGCGGTCTGATGGGAATCGCCGGTGCCTGGCAACGGATCGGCCTTGGCCTGGCCTTCCTGGTCGCGGTCGGTCTGGGGATCACGGGGGAAGCCGCCCAACCCTCTTTGGTGGTCATGATCAGCCTGTTGGCAGCGGTCCTGCTGTCGCTGCTGGTCGAAAATGCCGGGGCGCGCGGGCGTCCGCGCTGGCTTGTGGCGCTGGTGCTGCTGGCAATCTGGAACGCGCTCTTCATTGCCGCGATTGGGCTGGCCTTTCGTCAGACCGGCGCCGAGGGTGCGGCCTTCTGGGCGGCGGTGATCGCCGTCTGGCTGGGCGGCTGGATGCTGGTCGCGGTTCTGGCCGACATGCGGCTGCGCCGTGGTCTGGCCGGGCGGTTGCAGGCCCTGCTTGCCCCCGTGGTGTTTGGCCTGACGCTGATCTGGTTCTGGGAGGCGCTGGTGCGCGCGCTGGACGTGCCGCGTGTGATCCTGCCGACGCCATCGCGGATCGCCGCGCGGATCGGGGCCGAAACCGGCCTTCTGTGGACCGATTTCGTGCAGACCTTCGTCAAGGGCGCACTGTCGGGCTTTGCGATCGGGGTCGGCGCCGCGGTGGTGTTCGCGCTGGTCGTGGACCGCTTCGATTTCCTGCGCCGCGGGCTCTTGCCGGTGGGCAATTTCCTGGCGGCTCTGCCGATCATCGGAACCGCGCCGATCTTCGTGATGTGGTTCGGGTTCGACTGGCCGTCCAAGGCTGCGGTGGTGGTGGCGATGGTGTTCTTTCCCATGCTGGTCAACACCGTGCAGGGGCTGGCCTCGACCGAGGCGATGCAGCGCGACCTGATGCATACCTGGTCCGCGAACTGGGTGCAGACCCTTTTGTCGCTGCGGCTTCCGGCGGCGATGCCCTTCATTTTCAACGGGTTGAAAATCTCGGCAACACTGGCGCTTATCGGGGCAATCGTGGCCGAGTTCTTCGGCTCGCCGACGCGCGGCATGGGGTTTCGGATATCGACCGAGGTCGGGCGCTTGCAGCTTGATATGGTCTGGGCGGAAATTGCCGTAGCGGCGCTGGTCGGGTCGGCGTTCTACGGGCTTTGGGCTCTGCTCGAACGGCGGGTGACCTTCTGGCATCCGTCGCAGCGCGGCAGATAAACGCCGGCCACGGGCGCGACACAGCGCCAGGCCGGGCAACATGGAGGTGAACGATATGACGACACTGAAACTGACCGCTCTGACGGCGGCATTCGCGCTGACCGCGGGATCGGCGCTGGCCGATGACGAGGTGACGCTGCAGTTAAAATGGGTGACGCAGGGCCAGTTCGCCGGCTATTACGTCGCGCTTGAAAACGGCTATTACGAGGAAGAGGAACTGGATGTCACCATTCGTCCCGGCGGCCCGGATATTGCACCGCCGCAGGTGATCGCGGGCGGCGGTGCCGATGTCATCGTCGAATGGATGCCCGCGGCATTGGCCGCACGCGAGCAGGGCCTGCCGCTGGTCAACATCGCCCAGCCCTTCGTGCGCTCGGGCATGATGCTGACCTGCCTGGCCGATACTGGCATCACCGGCCCCGAGGACTTTCCGGGCCGCACGCTGGGGGTCTGGTTCTTTGGCAACGAATATCCGTTCCTGAGCTGGATGAGCACGCTGGATATTCCCACCGAAGGCGGCGACGACGGGGTCGAGGTCTTGCGCCAGGGCTTCAACGTCGATCCGCTGTTGCAGCGCCAGGCCGATTGCATCAGCACGATGACCTATAACGAATACTGGCAGGTCATCGACGCGGGTATTTCCGAGGATGAACTCGTAACCTTCAAATACGAGGATCAGGGCGTCGCCACGCTGGAAGACGGCCTCTATGTGCTGGAAGAAAACCTCGAAGATCCCGAGTTCGTGGACCGTATGGCGCGCTTCGTGCGGGCCTCGATGCGCGGCTGGGAATGGGCCGCCGAAAACCCCGAAGAGGCGGCGATGATCGTTCTCGACTATGACGAGACCGGCGCCCAGACCGAACAGCACCAGATCCGCATGGTCCGCGAAGTGGGCCTTCTGACCGAGGGTTCGGACGGTACGCTGGACGTCGACGCGTATGAGCGCACGGTCGAAACGCTTCTGGGCGGCGGGTCGGACCCGGTGATCACCGAAGAGCCCGAGGGCGCATGGACCCACGAGGTCACCGACCGGGCCTTTGACTGACACCACGGTCGAAATGCCATATCAGAGAGGGGGCCCATGCCCCCTCTCTTTTCGTTGGGACGGTAAGGACGGTCTAGCGCCAGAGCCAGGCATGGCCGGCCAGCGCGCCTTGCAGTTTCGCCAAAAGACGCAGCCCCGGCCGCACTGATCCACCCTGGCCCGCCGCCAGCCGTTCGACCAGCAATTCGGGCGGGCAGGGGCGGTTCGTCAGCGGATCCAGATACCGCGGATAGGCGATCAGCGTGGCATGGACAAGTGCCGCCAGCCGCGACGCGCCTCCGTTCTGCGCGGTCTCGGGCAGGTGGTGACGACGCGCGGGCACCGGGGCCAGATCGGTCGTCAGGCCCCAGCCGGCATAAAAGGGCGTGCCCAGGCAGGTGACGGACTTGCCGCGCATCAGGGCCTCGAACCCCAGCCCGGATGTGAGTGTCCAGACCGCATCGACCAGCCCCAGCATGCTACCGGCATCCACGCCGTTGACAACCAGATCGGCGAAGGAGGACGCATCGGCCACCGCGCCGGGGCGCAGGCCGGCTTCGACATCGGGGTGGGGTTTGTAGACGATCACGGCGCCGGGATTCGCAATGCGCGTCTGTTCCAGCAGCGCCCGGTTTGTGCGCACCGTTCCGGCCCCCAGCCGGATCGAGGCGTCATCCTCGACCTGGCCGGGCACCAGGATGATCGGCGCCTCGGGACGGTCGCGTCGCAAGGCGTCGATCTCAGCGGTCAGAGCCGTGGCGTCCTGGCCGATGTTGTATTTCGTCAGGCCCGCGCGCGTCACCGCCTCAACCAGCGAAAGGGCGCGCGCCGCGCCGCCCGGTGGCAGCGGGCCGGCGATCAGGCGTT
Organism: Rhodobacteraceae bacterium HLUCCA12; assembly: GCA_001314715.1. GTDB lineage: Bacteria > Pseudomonadota > Alphaproteobacteria > Rhodobacterales > Rhodobacteraceae > Pararhodobacter. The sequence goes on from LJSV01000009.1 coordinate 60,930, forward strand.
CCAGCCGACTTTCGCGCGACGGATCGTAATAGATGCCCAGATCGTCCACCACCAGGCTTTGCGCCGGGGTCAGCGCTGCGCCAAGGCCGCGCGAGCGCAGGAAGCCGTCCTCGATGCGCAGGCCGGGAAAGGTGGTGGGCATGACGCTGGCCCAACCAATCAGCCCGCGTCCGCCGGCACGGGCCTTTACGGCGGCGCGGGCAGGATCGTTCACGAAGATCAGCGCCTTCTCGCGGCCGAACATGGCCTGCATTTGCCGTCGTTTCCACAGCCGGACGGCGCAGGCGACGTGGCCCTGCCGGTCCTGCCGAAACGCCGTCAGCCGTGCCTCCATCTGGTCGATGACCTGTTCCAGCTGGCAAAGGCAGTCGCGCAAGGGGTCATACCAATGCGGGTAAAGCAGCATCGCGCCGGCGAACAGTTGCGCGCGCGTCAGTTTGCGCCCGCGACGGGGCTGGGGGTTGCGATCGGCGGTCAAGCCCCACCCGGCATAGAACGGATGGCCAAAGACATGCGGGCGATGACCGGCCAGAATGGCCTCGAACCCCAGTTGCGACGACACGGTATAGACCGCGATCGCGCCTTCCAGCAGCGCCCAGGGCGATACCGCCCCGGTTTCCAGTGACACCTGGTGATCGGCATGGTCCGGCCCGAAATGGCCCCGCCGCGCCCGGCCGGCGGTTTCGGGATGGGTCTTGATGATGATCCGTGCGCCCGGGTTCTCGGCGCGGGCGGCGAACAGCATGTCTTGAAAGGCCGAAGCCGGCAGCGCGCCATCGGGCGCGCCGTGACGCAACGAAGCATCGTCGCGCACCTGATCCACCACCAGCACATAGCCGGGTTCCGGAAGTGGGAACGCAAGGTCATGTGCATTGTATTTTGACAGATGCAGATGGCACATCCGCGCGATGCACAGTTTTGCCCGCGCAATCAGCGGCGCCTCGTCGAATGCATGGCTGGCCAGCAGGGTTTCCAGATCGGACGGCCCGGACGGGTCGTAGTGCACCCCGCTTCGGTCGATCAGAAGGCCCATCGGCGGTTCACCGCCCAGGCGTCCGGGCCGGATCGAGCGCACGAAGGCATCCTCGATCCGCCAGAGCGCGGCACCGGTCCGGGCCGCTGCCCTCTCGGCGCGCCAGGCGCGCGGGCTGTGGCCCCAGGCCGCAACAGCATCGTCGGCGCCCGGCCAGCCGATGCGCGGGCGGTGACCGGCAAGGTCCAGGATTCGGCGCACCGTGCGGGCCTGCGCCGATGGGCCCAGAAAACCGCCGCTGAACGCGATCAGGCGGTTTGGGACCGGGGGCGAAGGCATCGGCGGGGCGGCCGGATGGTCGCGCCCGCCGCCGTCAATCCGTCGCGCCATCCGCGATCGATACGGCCGAGCCTGTCGCGCCCAACGTGCCCGAAAGGGTCGAGATCAGGCGGTTCCAGGTGACGGCCGAGGCCTCGGTCACATAGACAGTGTCGCCGTCGCGGATCTGGAAGTCGCGCGCCAGGAACATGCCGTTGGGCGCGGTGAGATCGAGGACATAGATGATGCGCTGATCGCCCGCCACGTCGTCTTGCCCCAGGACTTCACTGGCGATTTCGGCCGGTTCGTCGCGAAAGACGAATACCCCGGTCGGGTCCGCGCGGGTCGGGTCCAGGCCGCCGACCTGGGCCAGCGCCTCGATCGCGGTGATCGTCGGCGTCTCGAACGGGATCAGCGATTGCGTGCCGGTCGCGCCCAGCACCGTGAAGCGGCGCGGATCCTGATCGACCAGGATGCGGTCGCCGCCGCGCATGGCGATGTCCAGTTCGGGATGGTTGAACAGATCCTCCAGCCAGACCCGGTCGGTGACCGACCCGCGCGAGACCGTGACCTGCGCGTTCGAGACCGGAATGCTGGTGCCGCCGGCCTGCGCCAGCATCGCCGTCAGGCGCCGCGTGTTGCGCTGGATCGGGTAGACGCCCTGCGCGCTGACCGCGCCCACGACCGAAACACTGGCGCCGTCGCCCGACTCGCGGCTGACATAGACCTGCGGATCGGGGGTCTGTTCGTCAAGCTGGCGCGCGATGGTCGAGCGCAGACCCTCGGGCGACTGGCCGGCCGCGCGGATCCGCCCGGCAAAGGGCACATAGATGTAGCCGTCGTCATCGACCTGCAATTCCTGCAACACCGCGCCACGGGTCTCGAAGTTCGTCATCAGGCCTTCGGGCACGTTTTCATAGACGGTGACGGCCACGGTATCGCCAACGCGGATCGTATCGCCGCCCAGCAGGGCTGCGTCTCGCAGCGCATCGGAAAAGCCCAGGGCGCTGGTGACATTGGCGGCGCGGTTGACCCGGTCGCCGACCGCCACCACGAAGGCATCGCCTTCGCGCATGACCGATCCTGCGAAGATTTCATTTATGCTGGGGCCGGGGCGCGGAGCCGTGCAGGCGCCGACGCCGGCAACGAAAACGGCCAGCGCCAGCCAGCTGGCGCGGCTTGGGGATCTGACAGGCACTGCTCGGGCTCCTTTATGGATTTCTGCCTCGGTATTTTTTCCCAACTATAGCCAGAACATGCCGATTTTCCAAGCGTCTTGTCCTGGATGACTTATCGCACAAGGCGTAACTGTTGCCTTGGTGCCGCTTTTCCCGACATCAGGGCGTCATAGGGGTCATCGGGTGTCAGCACCAGATCGACCACCTGGCGCATCAACTGGCGCCGGCCGGCGGCCGAATAGAAACCGCCTGGCAGTTGCGAGGTTTCCAGCAGGAACCGCCGATAGTCGCGGTAGGCGCGGTTGTCCGGCCGGGTCGGCGCGTTGAAGAATTCGGCCAGCGGCTGGGTCGAGACGAATTCGGCCTTGTCATAGACGGCATCGCCGAACACCTTCAGCGGCATGCCACGCCACAAGGCCTGTTGCGCAGCCGTGGAGTTGACCGTGACCGCCGATCGCGCGTGGTTCAACAGCCCCGCCAGCTTGCCACCGCGCACGAAATGGACACGCTCGCGGATACCGTGTTCGTCGGCCAGGCGCAGGAGGTCGCGCTTGATCTGGGTGCGCCCGTCCTCCAGGGGATGGGCCTTGAACACCAGGTGGTGGTGGCGTGGCGCGCCCTTGGCAAAGCCCTCGATGCACACTTCCAGGAACGCGGTCATGGTGCCGAAGGGGCTGTGCATCTGAAAACTTGAATCATGTTCAAGCTGCAACAGCGCCAGATGATAGGGGAACCCGCCGGTGCGGATACGCCAGGTGGCGATCCGGCGTTCGAGCGCATGAAACGGCATCGCCAGCAAACGGCGCAGGTAAAGGCCGAATTCCTGGCGCACCGACAGTTTCCGGTGCGGACGAAAGCCCCGGTAGGGGCGGTTCGCCAGCATCACCAGCGCATGATAGGCAAAACCGTAGACGACATGATGGCGCATGTCTCCCCAGTGCGCGGGTGCATCGATCAGATCGACCTCGCAGGTTTCGAGCGCCTTTTGCATCTGTGGGATCGACAACGACATGAGCCGGGAATTGCCGTTCGACCCGCCGCGTTCGTAGGTGACCCACCAGGGCCGCAGATACCCCTCTTCGAACACATGGACAGTGACGCCGCGTTCGCGTGCGCGCTTGATCGCCACGGCATGGATGAAACGCGTGTCGCCGTATAGGACGATGTCGGTGATAGCTTTTTCGGTCAGGATCGTGTCGAACGCCGCGGGCCAGGCGTCCTGTGTGCCGGTATAGGGAAGATAGTTTTTTCCTGCCCAGAAGACCTGGTCGCCCCGATTGAAGCCGACGCGCCAGACTGCTGCGCCGGTGCGCTCCAGCATCCGGGCGAGTTGGCGAAAGAACGGCCCATGCGGCCCCTGCAAGAACAGGAAACGGCGATTGTCGCCGGTCAAACGGTTCATTGCCCTGCCCCTTTCGTGCGTCTTTTCACGCGTTTTTGAGGAAACATGCCAGAAGTTGGCCATTCGATAAAGCAAATCCTTGCATGGAATGCGGCCAATCCGTCAGATTTCGCACGATTGTAGGGCGATCGGGGCACGACAACGCGCCGTTGCATCGATGCCGGCCGTGCCCTGGCAGCGCCCGTCACCTGTGCAACGCGCGGGCCTCGCGGGGTTGCCGGGGCGTCGTCGGTTGGCGATGGCGGCCGATGCGGGGTTTCGCGTGGAACAGGCGCGATTCCGGCTTTGCGTCGCCCTCACGGTTGTGCGGTGCCCGAACGGGTTTCGCAGCCCCGGAGCGGCGAGGTCTGCGCGGAGAGGCAGCGCCGCGACTGCTTGGCCGGGCCTGGCAGTCAATCCGGTTCGGGCGCTGCGCGGGCAAGAAGCGGGGACAGCGCCGCGCGCAACTGTTGGCTTTCTTCAAGCAGCAAGGCGCTGCGCTGGCGGGTATTGGTCGCATCGGGCCCGGCCGGGCGGGGGAACGGCGCATCGGCACGGGCCGTCAGGGCGCGCATGTCGCCCGGGTCGACCTCGGCCGTGCGCGGGGTCGGCAGGGTGCTGGCCATCTGCGCCTCGGAGGGGGGGGCGACGGCGGCCTCCGGCGCGATCGCCGAAGGATCCTGCGCGATGTCCTGCACCGAACCGGATGGTGCGGTTGCCGCGCCGTCGGAAAGCTGTCCGGCTTCAGGGGCGGACGCCGGGCCCCTTTCGATTCGTGCAGGGTCCGTCTGCGCGACGGCGTCTTGCGCGTCGCGGGGTTGCGCTGGCGCGGCGTCCGGCGCGGTGTCCGGCACGGGGGGCACGGCCAAAGGGCGATCGGTGGCCGCTTGGGCAAGATCGGGCGCCGGATCTGCCCCCGCTTGCGTTGGCGCAAAGGTCGGGGCCTGGTCGGACCCGGGCGCGCCCGCGCCTCGGCGCCGCGCGCGGGCGCGCAAGGTTTGCGCCGTCTGCGATTGGTCGCCGTTCAAAAGCGCAAGGGCCCGATCGGGCGCGCCGTCCTGCAGGTGCAGTTGCGCAAGCAGGTGGCGCTGTTCGGCCCCTTGCGGCGGATCGAGCAAAGGGCGCGCAGCCTCGGTGAGGCCGAAGTCCAGAACCCGCGCGGCGATCATAGCGCGCGTCCGGGGTGAATGCGCCGGATCGCGCCAATCCCGGCGATTGAAGATGAATCCCAGCAGCGCCGGGTCCGGCGCATCGCGTGCCAGCCCCTGCCAGACGGCATCGGCCATCCTCTGGCGTGTGGCCGGGTCCAGCGCTGATGACCCTGACCAGCGCATCAGCCGGTCATAGGCCTCAAGCGCCGCCACGGGCGCCCCAGCCGCAAGCCGGAGCCGGATCGCCACGTCCATCAGGTCCGCGCCCAGATCGGTGTCGCGCTGGGCGCTGGCGAGGGCTTCCGCGTTGTCCAGAACCGATCCGGGCACATCGGCGCCGTTGTCCAGGGCCAGTTGCAGCCGCAAGATCACCGTCTCGGCATCCTCGCCGGCACTGTGTTGCAAGAGGTCGCCGGCGCGCGCGATCTCGCCGCGCTCACGCTCCAGAAGGGCCGCGGCAATCTCGGTATCGGCGCTGGGCGCATGCGGGGTGCGGCGCAGGGTATCGGCAACGACGCGGGCTGCGTCGATTGCTTCGGCCTCGATCAGGCGGCGCACCAGCGTGCCGCCAAGACGATTGCGGATCACCGGCGGGGCCTGTGAAAAGGCGCTGGCGATTTGGTCGGCCTGCGGTCGGATATCGCCAGGGGCCGCGTTCGCCAGCGCGGCAAGCATTGCCGCGACGCCGCCGCAACGGTATTGCCGGGAAAGCCAGCGCCGCGAATTCGATTGCCGCCCCTCCAGGACATCCGCGAATCCCAGCAGCAGATCGTTCCCGGCGACCGGATGCCGTGCCTGTTCGATCAGGGCGCGGGCCTCGGCCCCGAACCCGTGTTGCAGGTAAAGCCGGATCAGGGTCTCGGCGGCGGCCGGCACGGGCTCGTCGAATTCCCCGATCCAGTCGGCCATGCTTGCGGAGTAGGCCGTGTTGAAGCTTGCTGGCGCATTGTCGAGCACGAAATCCAGCGCCGCGGCGGCGGCACAGGGATCGGTGACTTCGTCGTCCGGCGTAGTCGCGCGGCCGCCGGGGCGATCCAGCACGCTGGTGATGCGCAGATTTCGCGGTTCGCCCTCCGCCGCGGCGGCCGGAGCGACGGATACGGCATCTTGCGTCGGCGCCGATGCAGGTGCCGGACGGACCGGATCAAGGAGGCCCTGCGTCAGCGCGCCGGCGATCTGCGTGGCGAGCAGATGGGTCAGTGTGCTGCGCTCGGTTTGGCTGACGGGGCTGGGGCGGGGCCCGTGGCGGGTGCCGACCAGGGTGTCTTCAGCGCCTTGCCAACGTTGCGCCAGCGCGCGCCCGGCGGGGCGCGCCAGATCGGGCAACGCACGGGCCGCCGAGGGCCCGCGCGGCGCGGGGCGCGGCCGCATCGAGGCCTCCGGCACCGCTGGCGCGAAGCGGCTGTCATCGCGATCGCCGATATCCAGAACCACCAGGCCCGGACGTTCGGTCCAGGCACGTATCGGGCAATCGCAGGCAAGGTGCAGCTCAAGCCCCGTTGCGGTGCGCGACAGATCGGCCAGCCGCGTTCGCGGGATGCGCGCGAAAGTCTGGCGCAGGTCGATCCGCCGTTCGTCGCCCGCGATCCGGAGGGGAAGCGTGCGGCGGTTCGCCGAACCGTCGCGCGCGCGCGCTGCGGATCGGCCCAGCGTCCAGTCGATTGCGCGGGCCGATTGCAGAACGAGACGGGTAAAGCCCCTGTGTTCGCCGGCGGTGACGCGGATGGTTTGCGCGTTCAATGGCGCCGTGATCACCGAGAGGAAGATGGCGGCGATTGCCCCGAAGTGGCGGATCAAGCGGTTCATGCGGCCTCGCGTTTCAGCGCCCGGATCGATTCTTCGAGGTCGCCGTAACTTGGCCGAACATGATCGGGCGTGTTCTGGCGTCCGACCTCGATGCACATATTCGCGGGGTGGTTGTGCAGATTGGCGATCAGAACTTCGCGGATCAGCATGTAGAAATGGCTTTCGTCCTCGATCACGGCGCGCATGCGGCTGGCGAATGGCCCGACAAAGCCATAGGCCAGAAAGACCCCCAGAAACGTGCCGACAAGCGCGCCGCCGATCATCCCGCCGAGGATCTCGGGCGGCTGGTCGATGGCCGCCATGGTCTTGATCACGCCCAGAACCGCCGCGACGATTCCCAGCGCGGGCAGCGCATCGGCCACGGTCTGCAAGGCGTGGCTCGAGTGCATCGCCTGGGCGAGATTGGCCTCAAGCCGCTTGTCCAGCACCTCTTCGACCTGATGCGGGTCGTCATAGCTCATGGTGATCGCGCGCAAGGTGTCGCAGACCAGTTCGGTTGCCCGCTTGTCCTGCAGGACGCGGGGATAGCGTTCGAAAATGTCCGAGGATGCCGGCGCTTCGATATGCTCTTCCAGCAGGACGGGGTTCTGCCGGGCCAGCCGGATGAGTTCGAACAGCAGGCACAAGAGGTCGCGATAGTCGGCCGTTTTCCAATGGGGGCCGCGGAAAACCTTGCCGATGTCGCGGGCCGTGTGCTTGGCGCTGGCACCGTCGTTGGCGATGAGGAACGCGCCCAGCGCCGCGCCACCGATCATGGCAAGCTCGAAGGGCAGGGCGTAAAGGATGATGCCGAAACTGCCGCCCGCCGCGACGTAGCCGCCGAAAACCATCACGAAGACAATCACGATGCCGATGATTCCGATCATGCGCAAACCCGCCCCGATGGCCAATGGTGCGCAGGGTCGCACCGACGAATTAACAAAGCGTGACCCGGCACGCTCAAAGCCGGGGCACCAGCGCATTGCGCCCGGCGACGATCGTGCTGAGCAGATAGGCGCGATCGGGGGTCAGGCCGGCCATGATTTCCGCCGCCGCTTCGGGCGACAGCCGGGCCAGGAACCCGGCGGCGAACTCCGGCGCCATTTCGGCAAAGACCTGCGCCGCCTCTTCGGGCTTCATGCTTTCGAAGACGCGGATCATGCGCGCAATATCTTCCTCGGCGGCGCGATCAGCCAGCGCCATGGTCGCTGCCAGCTCTTCCTCGGCGTCCTGCAGCGCTGCGATCTGGTCCTGCAACTGCCCGATTGCGGATGCCATTTGGGATTCGCGCGCGCGCAACGCCGCCTCGCGTTCGCGCAGGGATTCCTCGCGGCGGGTCAGTTGCACCAGCAGCGCGGCGGTGGTGGCGGTGTCCGGCGGGGTATCGCCTGCAGCGGTTGCCGGAGCCGGTGTCGCACCCGCTGGCGGGGATGATGCCTCGGCCATTGCCGAGCCGATTCCGGCACCAAGGCGAAACAGTCCGGCCAGCAGGAACGCGACGGCGAGAACCGGCAGAACCTGACGGCGGGGCGCGGGCCGGCGCGGTGGCGGGCGTCGGCTCCCCGCCCCGCGGCGTTGGGGGTGGGCGGGCCGAGGGATCTGGGGCGGAGACGCCATCATCCGGCGGCCCCGGTGGTGGCCCGGCGGCGCAGGATCCTGGGGGACCGGGGGGCGAGGGGCGCGTCGAGCCCTGTTGCGGCGGCGTCTGGCAATCGCCCTGCCGGACGCGGTGCCGCGTTGGTCAGGTGGTGCCGCAAGTCGTTGCCGGTGTCCTGCGTCGGCCTGTTGTGCGCCTCTGGCGCGGTCGGCAGGTCATGCAGCGAGGCCAGAAGCAGTTCGAGCTGGCGGCACGCGGCTTCGGCGCGGCGGGTGTTGGTTTCCAGCGCCCGGGCCGACGTCTGGCCCGATTTCTGCGCGGCGTCGAGGGTCTTGGCCAGCCCGTCCACCTGCGCCGACAGGATCGCGATGGCGCTGCCCATGCCGCCGTCGAGCGTTGTCAGCGCCCGCAGCCTGCGCGACAGGACCAGGCAGAAGATCGCGGCACCGACGGCGGCCGCGGCGACGAGGATGTCGGAGAGAAAGTTCATGGCGGCCCCTCAGTTGAAGACGAATTCCGTGATTAACAGGTCGTTGACCAGGCCCGGGCCGGCCACGACCTGAATGCGGCGCAACATCTGGCCGCGAAGCCGGATCAGCGCCGCGGGTTCTTCCAGTTCATGCGCATCGAGGGCGCGCAGGTAGATATTGAGCACATCGAGGATCCGCGGCATCAGGTGCGACACCTGCGCAGCAGCCCCCGGCGCGGTCTCAACCTGCGCGGAGAACCGCAAGTGGCGCGAATCGCCACGGCCGCCCAGGTTGATGGTGATCGGGGTCACCGCAACATATTCGAAACCCCCGGCGTCGCCTTCGGGCCCGGTGGCGCCGTTGCGGGCGAACAGATCCGAATCAAGGCTCACCAGCCCGTTGAACGTGGCGTAAAACCCCGCCCCCGCAAGCGACAGCGCCAGCCCGAGCCCCAGAATCATGGGTGATACGCCCTTCTTGGGACGGGTTTTCGCGGGTTGTGCAGCATCTGCCATCGCTCGGCTCCTTGGCGGGTTCGAGCCTTGTTCTGACACAGTGTGACTAACCGATTGTTAATCGCTCTCGGGCAAGGATCGCCGGCAAGGGGCAGAACGCTCCGCAGGACGGAGAATCACCTTGGAGCAGTTGCGCACAGTCTGGAACGCCCTGGAGCCCCGGCGGCGCTGGTTGGCGGCGGGGGCGACCCTGGGTGTATTCGTCGCGGTGCTGCTGATCGCGCGGATGGCGACCAGCCCGTCGATGGCGCTGCTCTATGGCGGGCTGGAGGGGGCGCGTTCGGGCGAGGTGATCCAGGTGCTGGATCAGCGCGGCATCCCGTATGAGGTCCGCGGCGACGCCATCTATGTCGATGCCTCCGCGCGCGACGAGACGCGCATGGCCCTGGCGGCGCAGGGTCTGCCGGCGAACTCGGCAACGGGGTATGAGCTGCTGGACGGTCTGACCGGATTCGGCACGACGTCACAGATGTTCGACGCGGCCTATTGGCGCGCGAAAGAGGGTGAACTGGCCCGCACGATTACGGCAAGCCCCCATATCCGCGACGCGCGCGTCCATATCTCGCACGGGGCGACGCAGCCCTTCCGGCAAGCGCGCGAGGCCTCCGCCTCGGTGACCGTGACCCCGGCCGGGGCGGGCGTGACGCCCGACCAGGCGCGGGCGTTGCGGTTTCTGGTGGCCTCGGCAGTCACCGGCCTGCGACCCGATGCCGTTGCCGTGATCGACGGGGCAAGCGGTCAGGTCATCGCCGAGGATCGTGGGCCGAACGCAAGGGCAAGCGAACGGGCCGAGCTGCTCAGGCGAAATGTCGAACGCTTGCTGGAGGCACATGTCGGGCCAGGCCGCGCGGTGGTCGAGGTCAATGTCGACACCGTCACCGACCGCGAAACCATTCGCGAGCACCGGATCGACCCGGACTCGCGCGTTGCCATCAACCAGGAGAGCGAGGAGCGCAACGCGACCGCAAGCGATACGCGCACCAACAGCGTGACCGTGGCCTCGAACCTGCCGGACGGCGATGGCGCGGGCGGCGACGGATCGCAGCAATCGCGCGAGGAAGAAACGCGCGAACGCATCGCCTATGAGGTCAGCCAGACCAGCCGGGAAATCGAACGCGGCCCAGGGGCGATTCGGCGCCTGAGTGTGGCGGTCCTGGTCGACGGGACGCGCGGGCGCGACGACGACGGGGCGATGCAATGGACCCCGCGTCCCGAGGCCGAATTGGCGATGTTGCGGGAACTGGTGGCCGCGGCTGTGGGCTATGACGAGGCGCGCGGCGATGTCATCACCTTGCAGTCGCTGCCGTTCGAGCCGGTTTCGGGCATGGATGGGGCGGGCGCGGACAGCGGCCTGGTCGCGCAGCTGGGCCTGGATGTGATGGCGCTGCTGCGTCTGGTCGCCTTGGCCGCGGTCGTGGTGTTTCTGGCGGTTTTCGTCTTGCGGCCGCTTCTGATCAATGCGCGCGGCCCGCGCGAGGGTGCCGGGCCGGGCGGGCTGGCCCGGATGGGTACGGCGGGTGGATTGCCCGCGCCGGCAGAGGACGCGGGCGGCGACTGGTCCGACATGGCTGCGCTGAACCCGTTGCCGGCACCGATGGGGACCCCGCTGGGCGGGCCGATGCCCGGCGCCTATCCCGATTTCGACGCGGACGCGGCAGGCGGTGGTCCCCCTGAGGATCCGGTTGAGCGGATGCGCGCCCTGATCGCCGACCGGCAGGACGAAACCATCGAAATCCTGCGCAACTGGATGGAAGAACCCGAGGAGAGCCGGTAATGCCGCTGCCGATCCGACTTGAGCCGTTTTGTCAAAGTGACACACCCGACCCCGGCGGTACGCAGGCTTCGGAAGCCGCCGAGGAGGTGAAGCTTGCGGCCTATGAGCGCGGCTATGTCGCGGGCTGGGAAGATGCCGAACGCCAGGCCGGACAGGAGGGGCGAGATCGGCGGGCGGCCGTCGAACGGCAACTGGAGGGGCTGAGCTTTACCTACCACGAGGCGCGCGGCCATGTTCTGCGGGCCCTGGAGCCGGTGCTGGACGCGATGCTCGCAACGATCGTCCCTGAGGCCGCGCGTGCCTCAATCGTGCCCGAGGTCATCGGGCAGATCCTGCCGCTTGCCCATGATGCCAGCGAGGCGCCGGTCACGCTGCAGATCGGCCCCGGAATGCGCGCGGAATTCGATGCCGCGTTGCGGGGTCTGGTGCTTCCGCCGCTCGACATTCGCGAATCGCCCGATCTGCGGCCGGAACAGGCCGAGATCGCGTTCGACACCCGCCTGACCCGCGTCGATCTTTCCCACGCCGCCGAGGCACTGCGCGGCGCGATCGCCCGTTATTACCAGATCCAGTTCGAGGAAAGCCGCCATGCATCATGACCAGGCCATGACCGAGCCGCAAACCGGTGCCCACGAGGGCGACGGGGGTTTGTCCGATCCGGTGCCGTCATCGGTCGCACAATCCGCGCGCCATGCCTTCGACCAGGTGCCGATCGAAATCGTGATCAGCGTCGGCCGGGCGCGCCCGTCGGTGCGCGATCTGTTGCGCCTGCAACGCGACAGCGTTCTGCCGCTCGATCGCCGGATCGAGGATCCGGTGGAACTGTTCATCGGTGATCGCCTGATCGCGCGCGGTGTGCTGGAGGAATGCGAGGGCGCGCAGGCGGGTCAGATGGCCGTCCGCCTGACCGAGGTCGCCGATCCCGGCGACAGGCTCTGACACATGCCCGCCGGTTTGCTGGGTGCACGGGCGGGCCGGCTGGCGCGCAACCTCGGGCCAGCCCTGGTGGTGGTGGCCGTGGTCATCGCCCTGCCGATCGCGGCATCGGCGCAGGAGGTGACCCTGTCGCTGGGCGAGGGCGGAAGTCTGGCGACGCGGTCGATCCAGTTGCTGGTGTTGCTGACCTTGCTGAGCCTGGTGCCCGGGCTTGCGATCATGGTGACCTGTTTTCCGTTCGTGGTCACCGTCCTTGCGATCTTGCGGCAGGGGCTGGGCTTGCAGCAATCGCCGCCGGGCATGGTGCTGACCACGCTGGCCATGTTCCTGACCTGGTTCGTGATGGAACCCGTCTTCACGGCTGCCTGGGATGCGGCGATGGTGCCGCTCAATGCCGGCGACATCGACCTGGAAGAGGCGTTTTCACGTGCGATGGTGCCGTTTCGCGGCTTCATGATGGGCCGGATCGACGCCGCGACCTTTCAGTCGCTGGCCGAACTTCGGCCCATGCCGCCGGACCTGGGGGCACAGGCGCCGCTGTCGGTTCTGGTGCCGTCGTTCCTGCTGTCCGAACTTGCCCGCGCCTTCGAGGTGGGCTTTCTGATCTTTTTGCCCTTCCTGATCATCGACCTGGTCGTGGCCGCGATCCTGATGTCCATGGGCATGATGATGGTGCCGCCAGCGATCGTGTCACTGCCGTTCAAGCTGGCGTTCTTTGTCGTGGCCGACGGCTGGTCGCTGGTGTCGGCCGCCCTGGTGCAGGGGTATTTCTGAGCGCCAACCAGCCTCACTGCCAGGCGACGTCGCCCAGAAAGATGTATCCCGCGCCATAGATCGTCTTGATCAGGCGGGGGTTCTTGGGGTCTTCGCCAAGCTTGGCGCGCAGGCGCGAGATGCGCACATCCATTGCCCGGTCGAAACTTTCGCCCGCTGCCCCGCCCAGGGTTTCCTGCATCTGCATGCGCGAGATCAGGCGCTTGGGCGCCTCAAGAAACAGGCGCAACACCTCGCCCTCGGCATGGCTGAAGGGTACTTCGGTGCCGTCCTCGCCGATCAGGACATAGCGGTCGAAATGTGCCTGCCAGCCGTTGAACCGGGCGATCGACCCGGCGGTCGTGCCGACCGGGCGCGATTTGCGCAGCCGCGCGCGGATGCGGGCGACGACTTCGGCGGGCTCGAAGGGCTTGATGATGTAGTCGTCGGCGCCCAGTTCCAGCCCGGTGACGCGGTCGTTGATATTCGCGCGACCGGATATGATGATGATCGTCGCCCCCGATTCCAGCGCCAGCCGGTGCACCAGCGCCAGGCCGTCGCGGTCGGGCAGACCCAGATCGACAAGGCAGACATCGGGCGCCGTGCGCTTGAGTGCTGCCTCGAATTCGGTGGCGCGCGCGAATGTCGATGTGCGAAACCCGGCATCGGTCAGCGCGTCGGCCAGCATCCGGCGAATCTCGGCCTCGTCATCAAGGATGGCGATAAGCGGTTGCGACATGGCGGCGGTTCCTATTGCGCTGCAGCTTGGGTCAGGCGCGCATCGCAGCGGTGGAGAAAGGCGATCAGTTCGCCCGGATCGAAGGGCTTTTGCAAGACCTCGTGACCGCGCGCCGCGACCTCGCGCAACGGATCGGACGCCGGCAGCGAGGTCATCAACCCCATTGCCACATCCGGCAGCCGCGCGCGCAACCGATTCAGAAGCGCCAGGCCGGTATCGCCATCGGCCAGGTTGATGTCCGACAGCACCATGCCGACCCCGTCGAGAACCGCAAGCGCCTCGGCCTCGGCGCTGTTGGCGGCCTCGATCACCGTGTGGCCGATGGCGCAAAGCATTTCGCGCACATGCGTGCGGATCTCGGGGCTGTCTTCGACCAGCAGGACCAGGCGCGGCTCGATCTGCGGATCGGCCCGGCGCAACGGCAGGCGCAGTGTGACCTGCGCCCCGCCCGCCTCGGCATTCGACAGCCGCACGCTGCCACCGCAGAGCGAGGCGTGATCGTAAACCATGGCCAGCCCCAGGCCGGACCCCTCGCCACCCTTGGTGGTGAAGAACGGATCGAGGCCACGGCGCAACGCCTCGTCCGAGAAGCCGGGGCCGGAATCGGTGACCGAAAGCTCAAGCCAGGTATCGCGCAGCCGCCGCGCCCGCAATTCGATCGCCCCGCCCCGCGGCCCGATCGCGTCGCGGGCGTTCAGGATCAGGTTCAGCAAGCTGTCCTGCACCGCGCCCTGGTCCAGCAGCAACTGGCCCAGACCCGGTTCCAGTTCGATCAACAGCCGCGTCTGGTCCGGCAGCGAGGGGCTGGCCATCGTCTTCAGGTCGTCCAGCAAGACCGCAAGGTCCGTCGCCTCGGCCCGCATCCGGCGCGGCCCCGACATGGCCCCGATTCGCTGCAACAACCGGCCGCCGCGCCGCGCCGCGCTGATCGTGGCGCGGGCGATCTCGGCGGCATCGTCGGGCAGGTCGGGCAGGCGCGCCAGCTTGCCCTGAAGGCCCAGGATGATGGTCAGAAGGTTGGCGAAATCATGCGCCAGACCCGAGGTCAGCTGCGCGGCCAGTTCCCGCTTGCGCGTCTGAAGCAGCGCCGCGCGGGCCTGCGTTTCCTCGGTAATGTCGGTTGACAGGATATAGACCCCGCCACTGGCCTGCGCGCCATCCGGCCCAAGGACGCCGGGATCGGGGGTCAGCGCCACGCGAATCCGGCGCCCGCTTTCCTCGTGCGTCAGTTCGCAGACCGAGGCCTCGCCATCGAGGGCGCGTTTCATATGCGGATGCACCTTGGCAAAGGTGGCCGTGCCCAGCGCCGCCGAGGCATGCAGGCCCACCACGTCGCCCGGCAACCCCGGCATCAGGGTCGAAAGCCGCCGGTTGGAATAGGTATAGACAAGGTCGCGATCGACATGCGCGATATGGGCCGGCATCATTTCGGTGGTCAGCCGGGTGCGCGCCTCGATCTCGGTCAACTCGCGCTTGGCTTCGGCCAGCGCGGCGTTGGTCGACGCCAGCGCGCGGTTGGCCAGGCTCAGCCGTTCGGCATGCGCGAAAAGCTGGCCCGACAATTCCTCGGAGCGGGACCTCAGCAACCGTTCCTGCAACTTGATCTCGGTGATATCGGTATAGACGGTGACCCAGCCGCCTTGCGGCAGCGGTGCCCCCTCGACCGAGATCCAGCGCCCGTTCGGCCGCTGGCGTTCCATGTAATGCGGTTGAAAGGCGCGCGCGGTCTCGACGCGCATGCGCACCGCTTCCTCTGGGTCGGGCTGGGGGCCGTATTCGCCCCGCGCCACCAGATAGCGGATCGTATCCTCGAACGGGGCGCCGGGTGTGACCAGCGCATCGGGCAGGCTGAACATTTCCTGATAGCGGTTGTTGCACACCGCAAGTCGCAGATCGCTGTCAAAGATCGACAGCGCCTGCTGGATCAGGTTCAGCCCCGCGCGGGTGAGTTTTCCAGTGATCTCGCCCTGCATGGAACCACCCTTTGTGCCTGTCGCGTCGCCCGTTTCAAAGTTCCCGCGTGAACCTGCGCAAGCGGTCGGGGCAAGGAACGCCGCATGTGCCGTTTCCGACCGGCCCGGCAGGGAACATGGGGCATTGTGCCCAAAAGCGCGGCACGGGGGAAGGGTGCTTACTCCAGCACTTCCTGCGGATCGATCCCCCAAAGCGCCGAACGCTCGACCCAGCCGTTCCGATCCTCGGTGCGGATCTCGCACCAGGCGGGCTGGCAGCTGTCGATCCGGCCGACGACCCCTTGTTCCAGGATCGCGACTTCCGGTGCGTCCGGGCGCGGCCGGCTGCGCATGGGCGCCATGTCGGCGACCACAAGGGCGGTTCGCACACCCGAGAGCAGCGAATAGTGCATCCAGCCGCCCTCGCCCTCGAAATCCTCGACCCGGCGCCAGTGTTCGAATTCGGCGGTGACCCGCAGGGGCAGGTCGCGGCGGGTATAGATCCAGTCCACACGGTGCGACCGGTTCGGCCCGCGTCGCGCGCGGCCCTCGGTTGATTTCAGCGAGACGAAGCGCGGAAGCGGCAATCCGGTCGACGGCCCGCGCGCGGCAGGGTCGGCCTGCGCTGGCGAATCCGCCTGGGCGCGGGCGCTGCCGGGCATGCCTGCCCAAAGGGCCAGCGACCCCGCCATGACCAGCGCGACGGCCAGCGCCACACCACGGGTCGATGCGACTTTCGTCATCGTTTCTGCCCCTTTTGCCCCCGACCGGACCGTCTGGTGCGGCGCTTCGGTCATTTTGTTGCGCGAAGGTTGCGCGGGGTGCTTGTGCCTCGTCTTTCTATGGGTCACTTTGCCAGCAAGCGCCCCTGTTTGGAAGTCTTGAGGAGGTATGGATGCCGTCGAAGCGCCTGAGTGTTGTCGTTACGCGACGCCTGCCCGATCCGGTGGAGACCCGCCTGAAGGAGCTGTTCGACGCCGAACTGCGCGACGACGACGACACGCCGCTGTCACGTGATGCGCTGGTTGCGGCAATGCAGCGCGCCGATGTGCTGGTTCCGACGCTGAGCGACCATATCGACGCCAACATGCTGGCCCAGGCGGGCGAGCGGCTGAAACTGATCGCCAACTACGGTGCCGGGGTCGATCATATCGACGTGCACAGCGCCCGCCAACGCGGCGTTCTGGTGTCGAACACCCCCGGCGTCGTCACCGAGGATACGGCCGACATGGTCATCGCCCTGATGCTTGCCGTGACCCGGCGCATCCCCGAGGGGCTGGCCGAGATGCAGCGCGGCGAATGGCGCGGATGGTCGCCGATGGCGCATCTGGGCGGGCGCATCGGCGGCAAGCGGCTGGGCATCCTGGGCATGGGCCGGATCGGCCAGGCGGTGGCGCGGCGCGCACGCGCCTTCGGCATGCAGATCCATTACCACAACCGCAAACGCCTGCGCCCCGAGGCCGAGGAACCGCTTGAGGCCACCTATTGGGAGAGCCTCGACCAGATGGTCGCGCGCATGGATGTGATCTCGGTCAACTGTCCGCACACGCCCTCGACCTTTCACTTGCTCAATGCCCGCCGGCTGAAGCTGCTCAAGCCCTCGGCGGTGCTGATCAACACCTCGCGCGGCGAGGTGATCGACGAGAATGCGTTGACGCGCGGGCTGCGCGCCGGCGAGATCGCCGGGGCGGGGCTGGATGTCTATGAGCGCGGCGCCGAGATCAACCCCCGGCTGCGCGAGTTGCCGAACGTGGTCTTGTTGCCGCACATGGGTTCGGCCACGATCGAGGGACGCATCGAGATGGGCGAAAAAGTGATCCTGAACATCAAGACCTTTGCCGACGGCCACCGCCCGCCGGACCAGGTACTGCCCGGCATGCTCTGACGTCGCGGGGGCGGATGAAGGGCAGGGGGGCGCTGCCCCCCTCTGGCCTGCGGCCATTCACCCCCCGGCGTATTTTCGGCAAGATGAAGCCTGATGGCGTTCCGGGACGGCCGGCGGGTCAACCCTTCCGCGGTGGGCGCGAGGGGCGGGCATTTCCGCCGCGCGCGGGTTTGGCGCCGGGGCCGGCAGGCCGTTTCGGCCCGCCCTTGGGCTTGCCACCGGGTTTGGCACCATGTTTCGGCTTGCCTTTGGTTCCCGGCGCATCGAGGCGCGCCGACGGATTGCGCGCCGCGGCCGCGTCGAAGCGGGGGCGCGGGGTGGCCGAAGGCTTGGCCGCGGGCGGCTTTTCGCGCGCGGGTTGCGGGGTCTGCGGGCGGGCGGGCGCGTCGTCGGATCGCGGTGCACGCTCGTCACGGCGTTGCGGCCTGGCCGGACGGGGGGGCGCGTCGGCCCCCTGCCGGCCCTTGGCGGCCGTTCCACCGTGCGGGCGCGGTTTGCGATCATCGGATGGATCGGGGCGCGCGGGTGCGGCCTCGCGGGGCGCGGATGGGCGGGGTCTGGGCGATGACGCCTTTTCCGCAGGCCTGCGATCGGGGCGCCGGGCCGGGTCGGGCGGCGCGGCGCGACTGACCGTGATGCCCTGTTCAAGCTGGCCATCGGCCCCGACCGCGTGAAAGAAGCGCTCTTCGCTGTCGGCATGCAGTTGCACCAGCGTGTGATCGTCGAAGAGCCGGATCGCGCCGATGTCGGTCTTGCCCAGATTGCCGGTGCGGCACAGCATCGGCAAGAGCCAGCGCGGCTCGGCCCGGTCGCGGGTGCCGATGCCGAGCCGGATCCAGATACTGCGGTTGAATTCGGTGCGCGGCTGCGGCCTGGGGCCGTCGGGCGTGACGGGCGCGATGTCTTCGGGGGCGGACCTGGCCGCGAAATACTGGCGCAGCACGCCCGCCGCAAGCTCGCGCGGGGTGAAGCGTTCGATCATCATGGTGATGAGCGCCTGTTCCTCGGGGCTTTCGGGCGCGGTCAGGGCGGGATCGGCCAGAAGCCGCTCGTGATCGCGGGCGCTGACCTCGGCCGCGGTGGGGGCCGGGCCCCATTCGGCGGCGACGCCGGCCGATTGCAGCAGGCGTTCGGTCCGCCGCCTTGCCGGGAAGGGCACGATCAGGACGCTGACGCCCTTTTGCCCGGCCCGGCCGGTCCGGCCCGAACGATGCAAAAGCGCCTCGCGGTTCGAGGGCAGATCGGCATGGATGACCAGTTCGAGCCCCGGCAGGTCGATCCCGCGCGCCGCCACATCGGTCGCCACGCAGACGCGGGCGCGACCGTCGCGCATCATCTGCAGGGCGCGCGCGCGCTCGTCCTGGGCCAGTTCGCCCGACAGGGCCACCACGGCAAATCCGCGATTGTTGAAGCGCGCGGTCAGGTGGTTGACCATCGCGCGGGTCTTGCAAAAGACCAGCGCATTGCGCGCCTCGTAATAGCGCAGCACGTTGACGATCGCGTTCTCGGTCTCTGCGGGCGCAACCGTGAGGGCGCGATAGCTGATATCGGCATGGGCGTCGCGCAGGGCCGTCGCAACCACGCGCTGCGCCGCGCGCTGATAGGTCTGCGCAAGGCGTTCGATCTGCGGCGAGACGGTGGCCGAGAACATCAGCGTCCGGCGTTCCGGGGCGGCCGATTGCAGGATGAATTCCAGATCCTCGCGAAAGCCGAGGTCCAGCATCTCGTCGGCTTCGTCAAGGACGGCAACCTGCAAGGCTGCCAGATCGAGCGCGCCACGCTCCAGATGGTCGCGCAGCCGTCCCGGCGTGCCGACCACCAGGTGCGCGCCGCGTTCAAGCGCACGGCGTTCGGTCCGCGGGTCCATCCCGCCCACGCAAGAGGCGATGACCGCACCCGCGGGCGCATAGAGCCAGGCCAGTTCGCGCTGCACCTGAAGCGCCAGTTCGCGCGTCGGTGCGATGATCAGCGCTCGCGGCGCATCGGGCGCGGAAAAACTGGCGGAATCGTCCATGAGGTCGGCGGCCATAGCCAGCCCGAAGGCCACGGTCTTGCCCGAGCCGGTCTGCGCCGAAACCAGGAGGTCGTGGCCGGCCCGGCCCGGATCCAGAACTGCCGCCTGGACGGAGGTAAGGCTGTCATACCCCTTGTCGGCAAGCGCCTGGGCAAGGGGGGCGGGCAGGTTCGCCCCTGTAGGGAGGGCTGTGGTCATCGCGCTGTTCCGGTCATCAAGATCAATCCGCCCCCATACGCCTGCGCGGCCCGGCTGTATAGAGCCGATCTGCCGGTTGCGCCGACACGCCGCGTCAGGTCTGCCGTGCCGGGTCGGCAGCGCGCGCGCGGCGGGCGGCCGAACGAGAGCTTCAGTCTGCCCCATGCTGGGAGCGCGGTTCAAGCCCCGAGGGCGCCGATGCGATCGGGGCGCGCGATCGGGGCGTTCACGGCCTGGGGCCGAATCCAAAGGCGCGCACCAGCTAGTGGTGCGCGCCTCTCCTCCGTCGGCCGCGACGGCTCCTCTTCCGGTCCGGCCGCTTGTGTTCAGATCTTTTCAATCATCTCGGCTTGCCGCACGATCACCTCCGCCTGCTTGATCGAGGCGATATCGACCAGCCGTCCCTTGTAGACCGTCGCCCCCTCGCCGCGCGCCTTGGCCTCTTCCATTGCGGAAAGGATTTCACGCGCCTCGGCGACGGCGGTTTCGGTGGGGGTGAAAACCTCGTTGGCCAGCGCGACCTGCTTGGGATGGATCGCCCATTTGCCGACCATGCCCAGTGTCGCCGAGCGCAGCGCCTGCGCGCGAAAGCCGTCGTCGTCCGAGAAATCGCCGAACGGCCCGTCGACAGGCAAGACCCCATGCGTGCGGCAGGCGGCGACGATCGCGGCCTGGGCCCAGTGCCACGGGTCGGACCAGTATTGCCGACCGTCGCGCAGCATGTAGTAGTTTTCCTGCGTGCCGCCGATCCCGGTGGTGTGCATCCCCATCGAGGCCGCGAAATCGGCGGCGCCAAGGCTCATGGCCTGAAGCCGGGGCGAGGCCGCGGCAATTTCCTCGACATGGGCGATGCCGGCGGCGCTTTCGATGATGACCTCGAACGCGATGCGCTTGCGGCGTCCCTTCGCGGCCTCGATTGCGCTGACCAGCGCATCGACGGCATAGACATCGGCGGCGCAACCCACTTTCGGGATCATGATCTGGTCCAGCCGTTCGCCCGCCTGTTCCAGCAGATCGACAACATCGCGATACCAGAACGGCGTGTCGAGCCCGTTGATGCGCACCGAAAGGGTCTTGTTGCCCCAATCCACCTCATGCGTGGCCTGGATGACATTGGCGCGCGCCTGGTCCTTGTCATTCGGCGAGACCGAATCCTCAAGGTCAAGATTGATCACATCCGCCGCCGAGGTTGCCATCTTCTCGAACAGCGCCGTGCGCGAGCCGGGTCCGAACAACTGGCAACGATTCGGGCGGGCGGGGGCGGCGGGCTGGATGCGAAAGGACATGGCGCCTCCTCTTGATGTCAGGTGGAAGGAAGTTGCGCAGGATCGTGGGCGATGGTTATTATCTTGCGTATTCGGGCGCAAGAGGATTTTCTGCATCTGCACGACAACCGCGGCGATGCCGCAAGTTCGGCCAGCGAGCACACCAAGTGAATCGAAGATAGCTGCGATTTTTGGCCGAAATTTCGAACTTTCTTGCGCATGTCTGGTCAGTGACGCTGATAAAACCTATGTTCTGGCGTCATATTTGCGCCAGACTGCGCGCCAGACATCCGATGGAGCTGCACCGATGATTGAAACGCCATACCTGTTGTTTCTGGGCGATGCGCCCGACCCGCTGGCCGCGAAGGTTGCGCAGGGGATCAAGGACTGGCGTCCCGAATACGCCCTGGGCCAGTTGCGGCTTGAGGGCTGCAAGGCCGACATGGGCCTGCCCGACATGACGCTGGCCGACGCCAGGGCCGCCGGCGTGAAAACCGTCGTCATCGGGGTGGCCAATCGCGGCGGGGTGATCAGCCAGGCGTGGAAAAAGGTGCTGGTGCAGGCATTGGAGGAGGGATTCGACCTGGCCTCGGGGCTGCACAACCTGCTGCGCGACGAACCCGACCTCAAGGCGGTGGCCGAGGCGACCGGGCGGAGCCTGCACGACGTGCGCATCCCCTCGGTGCAATACCCGATCGCGAATGGCGAGAAGCGGCGCGGAAAGCGGGTGCTGGCGGTGGGCACCGATTGTTCGGTCGGCAAGATGTACACGGCGATGTGCATGGAGCGCGAGATGCGCGAACGCGGCCTGAAGGCGACCTTTCGTGCCACCGGTCAGACCGGCATCCTGATCACCGGCGATGGCGTCCCGCTGGATGCGGTGATCGCCGATTTCATGGCCGGCTCGATCGAATGGCTGACCCCCGACAATGATGACGACCACTGGGATCTGATCGAAGGGCAGGGCAGCCTGTTCCATGTCAGCTATTCCGGCGTCACGATGGCGCTGATCCATGGCGGCCAGCCCGACGCACTGATCATCTGCCACGAGCCTACGCGCAGCCACATGCGCGGCCTGCCAAGCTATGCGCTGCCGACGATCGAGGCGGTGCGCGATGTCGCGCTGCAAATGGCGCGCGTGGCGAACCCGGCGTGCCAAGTGGTGGGCGTTTCCGTCAATACGCAAGCCATGGACGACGCCGCGGCGCGGGCCTGCCTGTCGGAGATCGAGGCGCGCACCGGCTTGCCGACCACCGATCCGTTCCGCTATGGCGCGGGCGCGCTGGTGGATGCGCTGGCCGCGATCTGAAAGAGGGCGATGCGGGGGGCTACGCGCCCCCCGCACCCCCGCGCCAAGGGGGGCGCACGCGCCCCCCTGTGGAACCCCCCGTGCGTATTGCCGGGCAAGACGAAGGAACCGCGATGATCACCGTCGAGGCAGAGAGATTTCGGCTGGCCGAAGTGTTCACCATTGCCCGGGGCTCGCGCAGCGAGGCGCAGGTGCTGACGGTGACGCTCGCGCGCGGGGGCGCCGTGGGACGCGGGGAATGCGTGCCCTATGCGCGATACGGCGAAACCGTCGAGTCGGTCGCCGCCCAGATCGCCGGCTTGCCCGCCGAGATCGAACGCGATGCGTTGCAATCGGTTCTGCCGGCGGGGGCTGCGCGCAACGCCGTCGATTGCGCGCTGTGGGATCTCGAGGCCAAGAGTGCCGGACGCCGGGTCTGGGATCTGGCGGGCCTGCCGCCACCGGGGCCCGAGGTGACGGCCTTCACGCTGTCGCTGGATGCGCCCGAAAAGATGCGTGCGGCGGCGTCGCGGAATGCGCATCGGCCCCTGCTGAAGGTCAAGCTGGGCACGCCCGAGGACATGCCCCGCCTGGAGGCGGTACGCGCGGGCGCGCCGAAGGCACGCATCATCGTCGATGCCAACGAGGGCTGGTCAGCCGATCTCTATGCCGATCTCGCGCCGCATCTTTTGCGGCTGGGCGTGGCGATGGTCGAACAGCCGCTGCCTGCCGGCGCGGACGACATGCTGTCCGAGATCGCCCGGCCCTTGCCGGTCTGCGCCGACGAAAGTTGCCATGATCGGGCCAGCCTGCCCGCCCTCAGGGGCAAGTACGACATGATCAACATCAAGCTCGACAAGACCGGCGGCCTGACCGAGGCGCTGGCGCTGCGCGACGCCGCGCGCGCCGAAGGGTTCGCGATCATGGTCGGCTGCATGGTCGGATCGTCGCTGGCCATGGCGCCGGCCGTCCTGGTGGCGCAAGGCGCGGCGGTGACGGATCTTGACGGCCCGCTGCTGTTGGCCGAAGACCGCGACCACGCTTTGCAATACGACTCGGACGGTGTTCACCCACCCCGGCCCGAGCTTTGGGGATAGGAGACACCCATGAGCCGCACCGTCTATGTCAATGGTGACTATGTCCCCGAGCAGGAGGCCAAGGTCTCGATCTTCGACCGCGCTTTCCTGATGGCCGATGGCGTTTACGAGGTGACCAGCGTGCTGGGCGGCAAGCTGATCGATTTCGACGGGCATCTGGCGCGGTTGCAACGGTCGCTGGATGCGCTGGAGATCCCCAATCCGCTGGGACGGGCGGCGTGGCTGGCGATCCACCGCCGCCTGGTCGCGGAGAACGGCATTGACGACGGGTTGGTCTATCTTCAGGTCACGCGCGGCGCACCCGGCGACCGCGATTTCGCCTATCCCGACCCCGATACGACGGCGCCGACGGTGGTGCTGTTTACCCAGAACAAACCCGGTCTGGCCGACAGCGCGCAAGCCCGCGCGGGGCTCAAGGTGATCACGGTCGAGGATATCCGCTGGGGGCGGCGCGATATCAAGACCGTACAGCTGCTGTATCCGTCGATGGCCAAGATGATGGCAAAGAAAGCCGGATGCGACGATGCCTGGATGGTCGAGGACGGTTTCGTCACCGAGGGCACGTCGAACAACGCCTGGATCGCGAGCGGCGGCAAGCTGGTGACGCGGCAGCGCAATACCGACATCCTGCACGGGATCACCCGCGCGGCGGTGATGCGATGCGCCGCCGAGACCGGGGTCGGGGTCGAGGAGCGGCCGTTCACGGTCGCCGAGGCGCAGGCGGCCGAAGAGGCCTTCATCACCTCGGCCTCGGCCTTCGTGATGCCGGTGGTGGCGATCGACGGTGCCGCGGTCGGGGCGGGCGTGCCGGGCCCCGTGACCCGGCGTTTGCGCGAGATCTATCTGGAAGAGATGCGCGCCAACGCGCTGTGATGCGCATGGCGGGCCGCGCCGGCATGGGGAGGGGGCTTTGCCCCCTCTGGCCTGCGGCCATTCACCCCCAGCGTATTGAAGGCAAGATGAAGCATCGACGGCGGGTCGGATGACCCGGTCACAGGGCCTGAGGCCGGCTGCGGCGCCGGCAGGGCCGCGCCGTTCCGATGCCCGTGCGCGGCGCACGGCGGCCGGCAATCGCCAACGCCGGTCGGACCGGGTTGGGGGCTGGACAGTTGCGCCGGGGCGCGTCAGTTTGGGGCAGGTTCTGATCGCGAAAGGCCATGTCGATGAACGCTGTCGTTTCTGCCCGGCCCTGGCATCTGCTGCCCGTTGCGCTGTGTCTCGTGCTTTGGCACGGGGTTCTGGCGCTGGACTATGTCAATGCCCGCTTCGACCTTTATCCGGAGTTCCCCGGCCTGATGGCCGGTCTGCCGCTGACCGCGCTCTGGCTCAAGGTGGTCTGGGGGATGGCCGTGTGGCTGGGGCTGTTGGGCGCAGTGTTCCTGGTCTGGGGCGACGATGCCGCGGTGCTTTTGCTCTTTGCCGCGGCGGTGGCGATGCTGGCGGCGATGATCGGGCTCGGCCCTCTGGAGGCGCCCGCGGCGTTGAGCGGGGTCGCCGCGACCGCCCCCTGGCCCTTGGCGCCCGCGGCGCTGGTGGCTGTGCCGCTTCTGGGCTGGATCTATGCCCGCGGCCTCAAGCGGCGCGGCCGGCTGCACTGAACCGATACGCGTTTTTCAGGCGTCTGATACGAAAGGGACCAACATGATCCGCCGCACTCTGGCCGAGGCCATTGGCAACACGCCGCTGATCCGTCTCAACCGCGCCAGCGAGGAAACGGGTTGCGAGATCCTGGGCAAGGCCGAATTCCTGAACCCGGGGCAGTCGGTGAAGGACCGCGCCGCGCTTTATATCATCCGCGATGCGGTGGCGCGCGGCCTGCTTGAGCCGGGCGGCACGATTGTCGAGGGCACGGCCGGGAATACCGGGATTGGCCTGGCACTGGTGGGGGCGTCGATGGGGTTTCGCACGGTGATCGTGATCCCCGAGACGCAAAGCCAGGAAAAGAAGGACATGCTGCGCCTGGCCGGTGCCGAACTGGTGGAGGTGCCGGCGGCACCCTATCGCAACCCCAACAATTACGTGCGCTATTCCGGGCGGCTGGCCGATGCCATGGCAAAGACCGAGCCCAGGGGCGCGATCTGGGCCAACCAGTTTGACAACGTGTCCAACCGTCAGGCCCATGTCGAAACGACGGGCCCCGAGGTTTGGGACCAGACCGGCGGCAAGCTCGATGGGTTCATCTGCGCGGTGGGGTCGGGCGGCACACTGGCCGGTGTCGCGATGGCCCTCCAGCCGCGCGGGGTCAGGATCGGCCTGGCCGATCCCGATGGCGCGGCATTGCACAATTTCTACACCCATGGCGAACTCAAGGCCGAGGGGTCGTCGATCACAGAAGGGATCGGGCAGGGGCGCATCACCGCCAACCTGGAGGGCTTCACGCCCGACATGTCGTTCAACATCCCGGATAGCGAGGCGCTTCCGGTGGTGTTCGACCTTCTGTCCGAAGAGGGGTTGTGCCTTGGCGGATCGTCGGGGATCAATGTCGCAGGGGCGATGCGCATGGCCCGCGAGATGGGGTCGGGCCACACGATCGTGACGGTTCTGTGCGACTATGGCACGCGCTATCAGTCCAAGCTGTTCAACCCTGCTTTCCTGAAGGAAAAGGGCCTGCCGGTTCCGCAATGGATGGACCGTGCGCCTTCTGATATTCCCGACGTCCGGGTGGAATGAGGCGCGCGCGGGTTCACCACCATGACCACACTGGATGCATCGACGCGACCGGGCCGTACGCAACGGGGGATGTTGCGCGGCCGGGCCGTCATGCTGGTGCTGGTGCTGGCGGCCACCCTGGCGCAGCTCGGCCCATTGCGCGCGCAGGAGGCCGGGCCCGAGGGGCCGCATTACGGCGCCTGGGAGCTTCTGGCCGATCGCGCTGAGGCCGCGGTCGAAAACCCCGACATGCCCGAAAGCGAGTTGGAAGCGCTGCGCGCCCGGGTGGTCGACTACCGGCTCCAGTTTCTTGAGGCGCAGGCTGTCAACCAGGATCGCATTGAAACCCTGCGCGAGCAGATCGCGGCCCTGGGCGAGCCCCCCGGCGAGGACGAGGTCGAGGCGCCCGAAATCGCCGAGCGCCGCCGCGAACTGACTGAGCGCCTGGCCGAGCGCCAGGCGCCCCTGTTGACGGCCGATGAGGCGTTTCGACGTGCGGACGGGATTATCGGCTCGATCGACCGGGTGTTGCGCGAACGTCAGGCAGACGCGCTTCTGACGCTTTGGCCGACACCGCTGAACCCGGCGAACTGGTGGGCTGGCGTCAACGTGCTGATCAGCTCGGGCCTGACATTGTATGGCGAGGTCTATAACGCCTGGCTCGACCCGGCGCGACGCAGCGAGATGCTGGCCGATCTGCCGATCACGCTGGGTGCGCTGGCGCTGGCGGCCTTGCTGCTGCTGCGCGGCCGGGGCTGGATGGAACAGTTGACGGTGCGGCTGTTGCAAAGCACCGCCATATTGCGCGGCCGGACCGTCGCGGCATTCGCGCTGTCGCTGTCGCAGCTTCTGGTGCCGTTTCTGGGCCTGACGCTGTTGCGCACGGCGATCCTGTCAAGCCGCCTGACCGGTCCGACGATCGAACTGCTGGTCGATGCGCTGGTCCCGGCCGGCATGATGGTGTTCTTCGCACGCTGGCTGTCACTTCAGTTGTTTCCGCCGATCACCGATCCCGGCATCCCGATCCGTCTGCCGGACGAGGCGCGCCGCCGCGGTCGCGTGCTGGCGCTGATGCTGGGCCTGACGGCCGCCTTGCGCATGATCCATGAGCCGCTCAACGCCCCGGACCTGCAATCCGACGCGGCCAATTCGGCGCTGATTTACCCGCTGGTTCTGCTGGCCGGGTTTCTGCTGATCAGGTTAAGCCGGGTTCTGAAAAACCATGAGTTACCCGAAGCCGCGGACGAAACCGCCGCCGTGCCCGGTTTCTTCGACCGGATGCTGCAACTGGTGGCGCGCGTCTGCGTCGTTCTGCCGGTTGTCGCGGCGGTGCTGGGGGCGGTGGGCTATGTCACGGCCGCAACGCAGATCGTCTTTGCGCTGGCTGCGTCGCTGGCGCTGGCGGGCGTAATGATCATTCTGCACCGGCTGATCACGGCGATCTATATCGCGGTGCTGGGCGATCGCCATGACGGGCCATCCGAGGCGCTGGTTCCCGCGCTGGCGGGCATGGTGCTGGCCATCGTCGCCATCCCGATCCTGGCCGTGATCTGGGGCGTGCGCGAGACCGAACTCTTTGAAATCTGGGTCCGGTTCCGCGAAGGCTTCGCCCTTGGCGAAACGCGCGTCGCGCCCGGCAACATCCTGTCCTTCATCCTGGTTTTCGTGATCGGTTTCCTGGTCACGCGGGCCTTGCAAGGGGCATTGTCGGCCTCGGTGCTGCCCAAGACGACGATGGAACGCGGCGCGCAAAAGGCCATCACCTCGGGGGTTGGCTATGTCGGCATCGTGATCGCCGCGCTGGTGGCCTTTTCGACCGCGGGCATTGACCTGTCGGGGCTTGCCATCGTCGCCGGCGCGCTGTCGGTCGGGATCGGCTTTGGCTTGCAGAACATCGTGTCGAATTTCGTCTCGGGGGTGATCCTGCTGATCGAGCGCCCGGTCTCCGAAGGCGATTGGGTCGAGGTCGGTCCGGTCATGGGTACGGTCAGCCGGATTTCCGTGCGTTCGACCGTGATCGAGACCTTCGACCGGTCCGAGGTGATCGTACCGAATGCCGATCTGATCTCGAATGCCGTCACCAACTATACCAAGTCGAACACCACGGGCCGCGTGATCATCCCGGTCGGGGTGGCCTATGGCACCGATACCCGGCGGGTCGAACGGATCTTGCGCGAGATCATCGAGGCACAGCCCATCGTCGCGCTGACGCCCCCGCCCAGCGTCCTGTTCCTGAGTTTCGGCGCCGATGCGCTGGAATTCGAGATCCGGGCCATTCTGCGCGATGTCAATTTCCTGTGGAGCGTGAAATCCGACGTCAACCATGAGATCGCGCGCCGCTTTGCCGAAGAGGGGATCGAGGTGCCCTTTGCCCAGCGCGACATCTGGCTGCGCAACCCCGAGGCGTTGGGCGGGAAGCCGGCGCAATCGCCGCCCAAGGCGCCACTTGAGACCGGCACCCCGGCGCAGGAAACGTCGCCTTCGACCGAACTGCATTTCGACGAGCCCCCGGACGGCGGCGGCCTTGAGGACGAATGATGACAGCCCCCCTTTTCCGGACCGATCCCTATGCCCGTAGCTGCACCGCGCAGGTATGCGGGCTAACCGAAACCGGCGCGGTTCTTGTCGACCGCGCGGTTTTTTATCCCGCCGGCGGCGGCCAGCCCGGCGACAGCGGCGTGATCGCATGGCCTGGCGGGCGCGCCGCCGTGATCGACACGGTCAAGGCCGGAGACGCCATCGCGCTGGTTCTGGAACCGGGGGCCAGTCCGCCTGCGCCGGGCACTGCGATCACGCAAACCCTGGACTGGCAGCGCCGGCACCGGCACATGCGCATGCACACGGCCCTGCATCTCTTGTCGGTGGTCTTGCCGCTGCCGGTGACCGGGGGCGCGATCGGAGCCGACAAGGGGCGGCTGGATTTTGACATGCCCGAAGCGCCCGCGGATCGCGACGGGCTTGAGGCGGCGCTGAACGGGCTGGTCGCGCGGGATCTGCCGGTGTCCGAAAGCTGGATCACGGATGCGGAACTCGACGCCAATCCCGGTCTGGTCAAGACAATGTCGGCCCAGCCCCCGCGCGGTCAGGGGCGGGTGCGGCTGATCGCGATCGGCGAGGGTGATGAGCGGGTCGATCTGCAACCCTGTGGCGGCACGCATGTTGCACGAACGGGCGAAATCGGTGCGCTGAGGCTTGGAAAGATCGAGAAAAAGGGCCGCCAGAACCGGCGGGTGACGATCTGGCTGGACGACGCCTAGGGCGCAAGCCCTGGCCAAACCTGACACCGGAAAAGCAAAAAGGCCGCCTTGCGGCGGCCTTTAATGTGCTTGTCGCTTCAGGCTCAGGCCGTTGCGGCGCGGGCCTTTTCAACGATCTGGCCGAATGCTTCAGGCTCATGCACGGCCAGATCGGCCAGAACCTTGCGATCGACCTCGATCCCGGCGGCCGACAGCGCATGGATGAAGCGCGAATAGGTCAGGGTCGGGTCGATGGCGCGCACGGCGGCATTGATGCGCTGAATCCACAGCGCGCGGAAATTGCGCTTGCGGTTCTTGCGGTCGCGCGTGGCGTATTGATTGGCCTTGTCCACCGCCTGCGTGGCGGTGCGGAAATTGCGCGAGCGGGCGCTGTAATAGCCTTTCGCGGCCTTGACGACCTTGCGGTGGCGGGCGTGGGTAACCTTACCGGATTTGACGCGGGACATATCTGGTCCTCCTCAGCGGGCGTAGGGCATGTAGGTCTTGACGATCCTCGTGTCCGGCTCGCTCAGCACCGTGGTGCCGCGCGCGTCGCGGATGAACTTGGTCGTCCGTTTGATCATGCCGTGGCGTTTGCCGGCCTGGGCCGACTTTATCTTTCCGCTGGCGGTGACCTTGAAGCGTTTCTTGGCGCTTGCCTTGGTCTTCATCTTGGGCATTTCCGTCTCCTGTCTTGTTCGAGCGGTTCGAACGCGCGACTCGGCATGCCTCTTGGGCCGGCCACGCGGGGTGTGGAGCGCGCTCTATAGGATGCAAGCGCGGGCGATGCAAGGGCTGTTGCGGCCATCCCTCCTGCGCTTTAGACAAGCGGAGCGGAGTGTGCAACGGAAATGGCGGAGCAGGTATGTCAGCGCTACGGTTCGACGTGATCGTGATCGGCTCCGGCCCCGCCGGCAGTGCTGCCGCGACGGTCGCCGCGCGCGCCGGATTGCGGGTGGCGCTGCTCGACAAATCCGCCTTTCCCCGCGACAAGCTTTGTGGCGGCGCCGTCAGCGGGCGCGGTGAACGGTATCTGCGCGAGATCTTCGATCAATCCGTCACGCCCGGCCTCTTTCGCAGCCTGACGCGCGTGCGCCTGTCGCATGAGGGCGAGGGGTTCGGCCTGATCAAGGATGCGCCTGCCCTGCACATGACGATGCGGCGCAGCTTCGACGCGCTGCTGCATGCCCATGCGGCCAAGGCGGGCGCGACGGTTTTCGCGCCGGTCCGCGTCACCCGGATCGAGCCGGGCGCGCCCCAGATCGAACTTGACGACGGACGCGTCCTGCAAGCGCCGCTCTTGATCGGGGCGGATGGTTGTAACAGCGCCACCGCCCGTGCGCTCTATGGCCGGCCGTTCGACCCTGCGGACGTAGCCTTTGCGCTGGAGGTGGAACCGCCGCGACAGCGCGGAAAGTTCGGTGCCGTGCAGGTCGATCTGGCGGCGGCGGATTGGGGGTATGGCTGGATCTTTCCAAAGAACGATGGCATCACCATCGGTGTTGGGGGCTTACACCGTAAGAACCCCGACATGAAGGCTCGGATGCTGGCCTATCTCGATCGCCATGTTCCGGCCGATACGGCGCGAGTGGCCCTGAAGGGGTGCAAGGGTGCGTTTTTGCCCGCAGGTGTCTATCGCAAGGTTCCTGGTGCGGGGCAGGTGCTGCTGGCCGGCGACGCCGCCGGGCTGGTCGACCCGGTGACCGGCGAGGGGATCGCCTGGGCGATGCACAGCGGTCGGCTGGCGGCGGACGCCTGCGTCGCTGCGTTGCAGTCCGGTGCGCCGAAATCGGCGCTTCGCCGCTATGGCCGGGAGCTGGCCTATCTTCAGCACGAGATCGATCGCGCCCGCATGATCCAGAAGATGATGTTTTTCGGACCCGGCGCGCGAACGCTGGTACGAAACCTCGTGCGCAAACGCGCAATCCAGTACACGTTCCTGAATATCCTGTCGGGCGCGCGCGATTACCAGGACATCGGCGCCAAGACCCTGATCAATGCATCGCTGACCTATGGAAAAGGCTGGTTTCAGGGTGCTGCCGGAACCGCCGGGCGCGACTGAGGTGCGGGGCGCGCGCCCGCTCAATACAGCAAGCGCGCCAGCACCGAAAGCGCGAGATCCGGCACATCGGCCCAATCGTATCCGCCCGCGGGGTGGTTGAAATGGGCCCAGCCGACCATACCCGCCCCAAGGATCAGCAGGATCAGTCCCGGCACCGGGCGACGCCGGTCGGCCCAGGCCGCGACGAAGGCCACGAAGGCGAGCGGCAGAAATGCCAGCCCCGCCAGAAGCATCAGATCGCGCAGCATGCGCCCCCTTTTCCGGCCCGCGCCGGAACCGGACCCTGGTGCCGATTATTCAGCCTCGGCGCGGTAAATCAAGCGCTCATCGCAGGGGGCGACGCGCAGGATGTTGGTTGTGCCGGGCACGTTGAAGGGCACACCTGCGGTGACCACGATCTGCTCTTGCTCGGTGGCAAGCCCCAGATCGCGCGCGGCGCGCGCGGCGCTGACCACCGCTGATTTGAACCGGTCGATCGGGCCGGTCGCCACGCAATGAATGCCCCATGTCAGGCACAGCCTGCGCAGGGTCGCCGGGCTGGGGCTGAGGGCGATGATCGGCACTTGCGGGCGCTCGCGCGCGACCTTGCTGGGGGTCGAGCCGGATTCGGTGAAACAGCAGATCGCCTTGATGTCGGTGGTCTCGGCGATTTCGCGCGCCGCGGCAACGATGCCATCGGCGACGCCAACATGGTCGATCTTGCGCGAGGCAACGATCACCTCGCGCCAGGTCGGGTCGCCCTCGACCGAGATCGCGACGTTGTTCATGGTTGCCACCGCCTCGACCGGATAGGCACCGGCGGCGGATTCGGCGGACAGCATCACCGCGTCGGCGCCCTCATAGATGGCGGTGGCCACGTCGGACACCTCGGCGCGGGTCGGCATCGGGCTTTCGATCATGGATTCCAGCATCTGCGTGGCCACGATCACCGGCTTGGCGGCGGCGCGGGTGCGGCGCACCAGGCGCTTCTGGATCGGGGGCACCGCGTGAACCGGCAATTCGACGCCCAGGTCGCCGCGCGCCACCATGATGCCGTCGGCCGCCGCCAGGATCTCGTCGAAGGCCTTGACGGCGGCGGGTTTTTCGATCTTGGCCATGATCGCGGCGCGCCCGCGCGCCAGCGCGCGGGCCTCGGTCACGTCCTCGGCGCGTTGCACGAAACTGAGTGCCAGCCAGTCCACGCCCAGGTCGCAGACGAATTCCAGATCGCGCCGATCCTTGTCGGACAGCGCGGCCAGCGGCAGGACCACATCGGGCACGTTCACCCCCTTGCGATCCGAGATCACGCCGCCGACCGCCACCACGCAATCGGCGAAATCGGCGCCACAGGCCACGACTTCCAGCCGAATCTTGCCATCGTTGATCAGCAGTTCCGCGCCAGGTTCAAGGGCCGCGAAGATTTCGGGATGGGGCAGTTGCACGCGCTGCGCATCGCCGGGTGCGTCATCGAGGTCCAGGCGGAAGGCGGCGCCCTCCTCCAGCTCGACCGGGCCGGTCGCAAAGGCGCCGACACGCAGCTTGGGCCCCTGAAGATCGGCCAGAAGGGCGATCGGCCGCCCGGCCTCGGCCTCGATCTGACGCACCAGATCGTGGCGGGCACGAATTTCGCCATGGCTGCCATGGCTCATGTTCAGGCGGAAGACATCGGCGCCGGCATCGAACAGCGCGCGGATCGTGTCCAGATCCGACGAGGCCGGACCCAGCGTGGCCACGATCTTGACATTGCGGTTTCGTCTCATGCTGCGGTTTCCTTCGCCCTGTATGCGTTGCCTCTATCGCCAAAATATGAAGCTTCGGCAACCACCGCCGCGCCATTACGCTTGACCGGAGGCGTTTCGAGGCTCAGTTCATGGATCATCACCCCACGGAGGACCGCATGGACGAAGAGACCCGCATCCGCATCGAAGCCGCCACCTATCGCCGTCTTGTGCAGCACCTCATGCAGGACCGGCCCGAGGTCCAGAACATCGACATGATGAACCTTGCCGGCTTTTGCCGCAACTGCCTGAGCCGCTGGTATCAGGAAGCCGCCGAACGCGAGGGGATCGACCTCGACAAGGCCGGGGCGCGCGCGATCGTTTACGGGATGCCCTATGACGAATGGCAGGCCCGTCACCAGCGCCCGGCGACGGCCGAACAGCAGGCGGCCTTTGAAAAGGCCTTTGCCGAGAATGTCGGCAAGCCCGGCTGACCTGGCGGCCTTGCCGGGATTCTTCTGACGATGTCGGGCGGCGCCGGGCAAGGCGCAATCACTCGGCGGCGGCGGTTTCGCGGCGTTCGTTCGGGCGGCTGGCGCCGGTGGCGTCGGCGGTGAACTGGTTTTCCGGATCAATCTCGGGCAAGCCTTCGCGCGACAGCAGGATCGCCACGGCCCGTGCGGCCGGGATATGCGAACAGATGATCATCACCGCCACCATGATCGGAACCGCCAGGAACATGCCCGGCACCCCCCAGACCGCGCCCCAGAACGCCATGGCAATGATGATGCCGAAGGACGACACCCTGAGCGTCTTGCCCATGAGCATCGGGTCGATCACCGAGCCCAGCACGAACTGCAACATGCCCACGAGAACGAAGATCAAAAGCGCGAAGGCCGGTTCGGTGACCTGAAGATAGGCCACCAGGGCCACCAGGAACGTGGCGATGATCGACCCGACCGAGGGCAGGTAGTTCAGCACGAAGGTCACGATGCCCATGGCAGCCGCGAATTCCAGCTCGAAGAATGCCATCACCAGATAGACCGCGATACCGGTCAACGCGCTGATCCCGGTCTTGACCAGAAGGTAATGGTTCACCCGCCGAATGATCGAACGGATGATGCCGCTGACCTGTTTCGCGCGCGCCTTGTCCTGCATCAGGTTTTCCAGCTTGGTGTCGAACCAGATCCGTTCGGCGAACAGGAAGCCCACGAACAGGATCACCAGGGTCGTGGCCGACAGCACGTTGCCCGCCTGCTCGGCCGCGGTCCGGATGTAGCTCGACACCTCGATCGAGCGGATCGACGCGGCCACCGCCTCTTCGGTGTCGGGCCCCATCCAGGCAAACAAGCCCGCGATCGCCTCGATCGCCTGGTCGGTATAGCCGACGGTCGTCGTGACCACCGAATTGACCTGCACCAGCACGAGCCCCGACAGCGCGAGCAGCACCGACGAGATCAGCGCGAAAGCCGCAATCGAGGCCAGCCAGCTGGTGACGCGCCAGTTTCCGATCCGCAGGCGCGAGATCGAACTGATGGCATCGGTCGTCAAGGAGAACAGCACGATCGCGATGACCAACGAGATCAGGATGAACTGGGCCTCGACCAGCAGGAACAGGACCACCGCGAATGCGATGATGCCCAGAAACCAGGCTTGCAGGCGCGAGCGTTCGACCATGCTCAGTCGGGCGGGCGGGCGCGGTTCGGCCGGGGCGGTGCTGCGGGTTCGGGCGCTCATTCTCAACGATCGCGATGGTTGGCGTGGCGGATCTACGGACAGACGTTACCCTAGGCCGCGCGTCAAGCCGAAACAACAGAGAAGCGTTGCATCGGTGCGAAATCGGCGGCGGCCTGCGCGGGTCAGCGCGCGGCGCGCTCCAGCGCCGGGACCAGATCGCCATAGCCCGTGAGGCGACGTTCATAGGCCAGCCCCAGCCGCGCCGCCGCCGCGCGCGCGCGCGCGTCCAGCGCCGGGTCGTCGGTCTGGGCCAGATAGACCAGCGTTTCGTAATTTCCGAACATCATCGCGATCAGCTCGGGGTGGCGATCGAATCCCATGGCCTTCCAGACGAAGGCGTCGAACTGGCGCACCAGGAAATCGGTCAGGTAGAAGGCCGTGATCTCGCTGTCGGCATGGGCGGCAAAGGTCGCGTTGCCTTCGAAGAAGGCATAGCAATGCGGCCCCTCGACCATTTCCACGCCCAACTCGGCGCAGCGGGCCTGCAAAAGCCCGCCGGTGCCGCAATCGGCATAGACGACGA
This sequence comes from Rhodobacteraceae bacterium HLUCCA12, assembly GCA_001314715.1. GTDB lineage: Bacteria > Pseudomonadota > Alphaproteobacteria > Rhodobacterales > Rhodobacteraceae > Pararhodobacter. The sequence goes on from LJSV01000009.1 coordinate 96,103, forward strand.
AGATCCGGGCATAGCGGTCGCGGTTTTGCCGCACCGCCCGTTCCACCGCATCGGGGATCAGATCGGGACGCAGGTGCAGCTTGGCCGGCAGGCAGTGCAGGTCCACATGGGTCCAGCCATTGGCGCGCATGATCGCCAGGATCTCATGCGCCAGTGCGCCGCAGGCCAGAAGCAGGATGCGCCCACCCGTCGCCGCCGTGAGGCCGTGATCGGTCAGCGTGGCGTCGTCGGGGGTGGCCGGGCCGGTCTGGATCATCATGCGACTCGTCAGTTGGCGGCCGCGCGCTCCATCGCCGGGCGGATGCGCGAGGCCAGGATTTCATCCGTGATCGGCCCAGCATAGCGCAGAACGATTTCCCCCGAGCCGTCAACAACGAAGGTTTCAGGCAAACCAGCGACACCCCAGTCCAGCCCCATCCGCGCGCGCGGGTCGGCGCCGACGGCCGCATAGGGGTCGCCCAGTTCCAGCAGAAAGTCCTCGGCGCGGTCGGGCTGGTCGCGGTAGTTCACGCCCATGATCGTCACGCCCTCATTGGCCAGCTCTTCCAGCACCGGATGTTCGGCCCGGCACGGCGGGCACCACGAGGCCCAGAAATTGACCAGCGTGACATCGCCGGCGCGGATCAGATCGTCGCTGAACAGCGTGCGCCCCGGCATTTCCTCCAGCGCGACGGCGGGCGCATCCTGCCCCGCGCGCGCGGACGGCAGGGCATCGCGGTCCTCACGCAGGTTGCCCGCCGCGACAAAGGCCACGAACCCGGCCAGCATCGCCGGCGGCAGGACCAGAAGCAGGTTGATCTTGGGCATCGTCGTTTCCTATCCCTTGCGGCCCGCTCGGGCCTCGATATCGGCCAGCGCGCGCCGGACGCGGCGCCCGCGCAGCCAGACCCAGCCCACAAGCGTGGCCAGCAATGCCAGCGACACGGCATAGGCCAGCGTCACCTCGACCGCATAGCGTCCCAGGTCCGGCATCATCCCTGCATCCTTTCGCGGTTGATCAGCGCCTTCATGCGTCGGGCGCGGATTTCGGTGCGGGTCCCGGCCAGGACCAGCGCCAGAAACAGCAGGCCGAACCCGGTCATGGACACATAGAGCGGCGCCTTGTAGGCCCAGTCCATGCGCGTGCCCGGCGCCACCGACAGCGATGCGCCCTGATGCAGCCCCTGGTTCCAGAAGATCGCGGCATAGCGCGACAGCACCGCGAACACCGATCCGACGATGCACAGAACGGCGGTCAGATCGGCCGCGGTGTCAGGGTCCTCGATGGCCGACCACAGCGCGATATAGCCCAGATAGAACAGGAACAGGATCAGGAACGAGGTCAGCCGCGGATCCCAGGCCCACCAGGTGCCCCACATCGGCTGGCCCCAGATCGCGCCGGTGAATAGCGCGATCAGCGTCATCATCGCCCCGACCGGGCCCGCCGCCCGCGCGGCCAGCGCGCTGACATGGTGGCGCCGGATCAGCCAGACAAGCGAGGCGACCAGCATCATCGCCCAGGCGTTGATCGCCATCAGCGCCGAAGGCACATGCAGGAAGATGATCTTGACCGTGGATCCCTGACGAAAGTCATCGGGTGTCAGAAAAAAGCCCCAGACCAGCCCCACCGCGATCGCCGCTGCCGCCAGCCATGCCGTCAGCGGCAAGAGCCAGTCGCTCAGGCGCATGAACTTCACCGGGTTGGCATATTCCCAAAGCGAGGGGCGGGGTGTCGGGGTCATGGCGTTTTCCTAGTCTGTGCCCGAGGCCTGCTCAAGCCACGAGCCTGTGAGGGCGGCGTTTCATCGCAGGTTGATCCGCAGGGCCAGGGCGGCAGCGAACGGCAGCAGGGCGGTGGAGCCGGCGGTGATCCCAGCCAGCAGCAAGAGGGGCGTCGCCACCGGCAAGCCTTGCGCGCCGCGGCTGACGGCCTCGGCCCCAAACACCAGCGTCGGCACGTAAAGTGGCAGCACCAAGAGCGACATCAAAAGCCCGCCGCGTTTCAGCCCCACGGTCAGCGCCGCGCCGAAGGCCCCGATCACGCTCAGCGCCGGGGTGCCGATCAGCAGCGACACGACCAGCTCGCCATAGGCCGGGCCCGGCAGGTTCAGCAGAATGCCCAGCACCGGCGCGGCCAGGACCAGCGGCAACCCGGTCGTCAGCCAATGCGCCAGGGCCTTGACGGCCACCACCCCTTCCAGCGGGATCGGCGCGGTGGCCAGCAGGTCTAGCGAGCCGTCCTCGAAATCCAGGGCGAAGATGCGATCCAGCGACAGCAGGCAGGCCAACAGTGCGCCGATCCACAGGATACCGGGGGCAATCGCGGCCAGCGTCCCGCCCTCGGGGCCGACACCCAGCGGCACCAGCACCGCCAGCACCAGAAAGAAGGCCAGCCCCAGACCGAAGCCGCCGCCTGCGCGCATGGCAAGCCTCAGGTCCCGTGCCAGAAGCGCGATCACACGAAGGCCTCGTCAAATCCGTCCGGGGCACGCGGTGCGGCGCGAAAGCCGCCCAGGTCCAGTACCGCCGCCTCGTTCAGGCCCAGATCGATATGGGTGGCCATGATGGCTGCACCGCCCTGCGCCAGATGCGTGCGCACGATGGCCCCGAACAGCGCGACCGAGGCCGCGTCCAGCGATACGGTGGGTTCGTCCAGCAGCCAGAGCCAGCGCCCCGTCACCATCAGCCGCGCCAGCCCCAGCCGCCGCTTCTGCCCGGCCGACAGGTTCTGGGCCTGCCGGTCCGCAAGCTCGGTCAGGTTCATGGCCGCCATCGCCACGCCCACGCCGGCGCGATCGTGGATCTGCGCCCAGAACGACAGGTTTTCGCGCACGCTCAAAACCGCCTTGAGGCCGTCGGCATGGCCTGAATAGGCCACCGTCTCGGGCGGGCAGGATATGGTTCCGGCCATCGCTGGCTGCAACCCCGCCAGGGTGCGCAACAGCGTGGTCTTGCCGCAGCCGTTGGGGCCGCGCAGGATCAGCGCCTGACCAGGCGTCAGCCGCAGGCTTACCCCTTCAAGCAGCGCAATTCCGCCGCGCGCGCAGGCCAGATCGCTCGCCACCAGTTCCATGAATCCCGGTTTATCCTATCGCCTTGTCTGCGCAAGCCTTAGCGCGGCACGCGGTCATTGCCTTGATCTGAATCACGGGACATTTCGCATTTTCTGTCCGGAAATATCCCGGGGGGTGAATGGCCGCAGGCCAGAGGGGGGCTGGCCCCCCTTACCCGGCCTGAACCGGCAGCAAGGCCACCGCAACCCGCCGCCCCTCGGACAAGAGCACGTTATAGGTCCGGCAGGCGGCCGGGCTGGCCATGTTCTCGACTCCCAGTCCCGCCCCCTCCAACTCGCGGCGCAGGGGGGCGGGCAGGGGGGCGATCTCGGCGCCGGTGCCGATCAGCAGCACGTCGATCTGCCCGGCCAGCTCCAGCAACGCAGCCGCGTCGTCATATCCGCCCCAGGTCGCCACATGGCCCGGTGCGATCACCAGCGCCCCCTCATGGACCGCGCCGCCAAGGCGGAAAAAGCCCGGTCCGTAGCCTTCGATGGGTTGCGCTGCGCCGAAATCGACCTCGGTCAGTCGCATGCCTGCCTCCGTCGTCAGGTGTCGGTGGCGAACTGGGTGCCACCCTTCTCGCCGTCGCCCTTGGACCAGTCGCGCTTGACGCCCAGGCGCTTGACCGTGACCGCCGCCACGAAGACCGAGGACCAGGTGCCGACAACAACGCCCCAGATCATCGCGAACACGAATCCGCGAATCACGTCGCCGCCCAGCACGAACAGCGATCCCAGTGCCAGAAGCGTGGTCAACGATGTCAGGATCGTGCGCGACAGCGTTTCGTTGAGCGACAGGTTCATGACATCGTTGAGTTCGCGTTTCTTGTACTTGATCAGGTTTTCGCGCATGCGGTCGAACACGACGACCGTATCGTTGATGGAATACCCCACGATCGTCAGCAGCGCTGCGATGATCGGCAGATCGAAACGGATCTGCAAGACCGAGAACAGCCCGATCGTCAGGACCACGTCATGGACCAGCGCGGTCAGTGCGCCGATGCCGAACTGCCATTCGAAGCGAAGCCAGATATAGAACAGGATCGCCGCCAGCGCCGCGGCGACAGCCAGAAGCGCCGATTGAACCAGCTCGCCCGAGACCTTGGGTCCGACCGATTCGACCGAGGTGAATTCGAGCGACGGATCATAGTCCTGAAGTGCCTGTTCCACCTCGTCCAGAACCGAGGGCGCGATCGACTCACCATCTTCGGGCGCCTGAATTCGGATCAGCGCCACGTTCTCGTCGGGGCCATAGGTTGGGTCGAACACCTCGGAAATGGCGACATCGCCCAGCCCCAGCGGCGTGATCGCGTCGCGATAGGCGCCGATGTCGACGGGTTCGGTGGCTTCGGTTCTGACCGAGGTTCCGCCCCGGAAATCGATCCCGAAATTCAGCCCCATGGTCAGGAACGCGACGATGGAAAGCACCACCAGAACCGCCGAGAATCCGGCCGTGATGCGCCAGCTTCCGAGGAAGTTGAAATGGGTCTCGTCGGGAACAAGCTTCAGACGCATCCTACGCTCCTCAGATCGCGATGGTTTTGGGGCGGCGGCGTTCGAACCAGAACACGACCATCAGTCGGGTGACCAACAGCGCCGTGAAGACCGAGGTGATGATCCCCAGACCAAGTGTGACGGCAAAGCCCCGCACCGGCCCCGACCCCAACGCGAACAGGATCGCGGCGGTGATGAAAGTGGTGATATTGGCGTCCAGAATGGCCGAAAGCGCCTTTTGATAACCCAGTTCAATCGCGCGCGCCGCGCCGCGCGCGGTTTTCATCTCTTCGCGGATGCGTTCGAACACAAGGACATTGGCATCGACAGCCATGCCGATGGTCAGCACGATCCCGGCGATCCCCGGAAGTGTTAGCGTGGCACCGATCAGCGACAGCAGCGCGAAGATCATCGCGATGTTCAGCGCCAGCGCGATATTGGCGATGATCCCGAAGAATCCGTAACTGACGATCATGAAGATCAGGACTGCGGCCATGGCCACGAGCGCGGCGATCGAGCCTGCGTCGATGCTGTCCTGGCCGAGTTCGGGGCCGATCGTGCGCTCTTCCAGAAAGGTCATCTCGGCGGGCAGGGCGCCCGCGCGCAGCAGAACCGCCAGTTGCGTGCTTTCCTCGACCGTGAAGCGGCCGGTGATGATGCCCGATCCGCCGGGGATATGGCTTTGGATGACCGGGGCCGAGATCACCTCGCCGTCAAGGACGATGGCGAACGGGTTGCCGATATTCTCGGCGGTGTAGATGCCGAAGGCGCGACCGCCCGCCGGATTGAAACGAAAGCTGACGGCGGGGCGGCCGTTCTGGTCGAAATCGGGCTGGGCGTCGACCAGTTGCTCGCCGCTGACAACAGGCGATTGTTCGAGAAGGTAGAACACGCCCTCTTCATCCATTGACGGATGCAAAAGTTCGCCCGGCCCCGGCACGGTGTCTTCGTCCGACGTCTGGCGCACCACCGGGTGAAAGGTCAGCCGCGCGGTCGTGCCGATCAGCTCTTTCAACTCGCCCGCCGATCCGATGCCGGGCACCTGGATCAGGATGCGGTCGGTGCCCTGTCGCATGATCGTCGGCTCTCGGGTGCCGACCTCGTCGACGCGGCGGCGGATGATTTCCAGTGACTGGCGCATGGTGCGGTCGTCGGTGGCGGCGCGTTCGGCCTCGGACAGGGTGACGACGATCTCGTCGCCGTCGCGGCGGACTTCCAGATCACTGGCACCGATCCCTGTCAGGGACTGCATCGGACGGGCGAGTTCGCTGACCACCGAAACCGCGTGGTCGATCCCGTCCGGTTCGGAGACCGCGACCCGCAGAACCGCCGGATCGTCGGATGGCATGCGCCGGACATTGCCGACGATGCTGCGCTCGTCGCGCAAGGTGTCGCGCACCTCGGGCCAAAGCCCGTCGACGCGATCCTCGTAAACATCGGTGACATGCACCTCGGCCAGCAGATGCGCGCCTCCGCGCAGATCCAGCCCCAGATTGACCAGCTCTGATGGTGCCCAGTCCGGCCACAGCGCCCGGTCGGCGCGCAAGGCCTCGGTATCCTGCCCCTGTTCCATCAGGGCGACCGCGTCGTTGTGACGCTCAACCCGGTCATAGAACAGGTTGGGCATCGAAAACGAGACCCCGCCAAGGCAGATCAGCACGATCAGCAGGCGCTTCCAGAGTGAGATTTGCAGCATCAAACAGCCTTGCGTTCAGAGCGGGCGAAAAAGCGCAGGGAAGCGTCGGCGCGACCGATTATTCCTTGTCCTTGGCCGGTTCGGTCTTGGACATGACGGTCGTGATGGTCTGGCGCACGATCCGAACCTTGACGCCCTCGGCGATCTCGACCTCGATCTCGCCGTCTTCCTTGACCTTCGAGACCTTGCCGATGATTCCACCGGCGGTGATCACCTGATCGCCGCGCCGCAGGGCTTCGACCATGGCGCGATGTTCCTTCATCTTCTTTTGCTGCGGGCGGATCAGCAGCAGCCACATGATCGCGAAGATCAGGATGAAGGGGATCATCGTTTGCAGGATGCTGGTCGCGTCACCGGCGCTTTGGGCATAGGCAGGAGAGATGAACATTCAGGTCCTCGTTCAGCGTTGCGGGCCGGGGCGACTGCCTTGGCCGGGTTGGCGCGCACCCTATAGCCGGGCACGGGCGAGTTCAAGCGCGTCCGGGCCCGGTTGCGCAGGTTGCCGCAACGGGATCGAAAGGGCTTTGGCGCCCTGCCGGCACGGCCGCCGGTATCAGCGCAACGCGGACAGCCGGTGCATCAGCGTGGCGATCTGGTCGGTGTCGGCATTGGCAAAGGCGATGCGCATCTCGCCGGTGCCGGCGCCATCGCCCTCGGGGCGGAACATCGTGCCCGGCAGCATCAGCACCCCGGCCTCGCGCAAAAGCCGTCGCGCCACGTCGGGCGCGGCCGCGTCAAAGGGGTGGCGGACATAGGCGAAATAGGCGCCGCATCCCATCACCTGCCAGTCCGTCAGAACGGCGAACCCGTCCAGCATCGCCTGCCGCCGGCGCAGGATTTCCGCGCGCTCGCCGGCCAGCCAGTCGTCCAGATGGTTCAACCCCCAAAGCGCCGCCACCTGGCCCGGCCCCGGCGGGCAGATCGCCACCGTGTCCAGAAACTTCTCGACCTCGGCCAGATGCCGGGGGGCAGCGGCAATCGCGCCGGTGCGATGCCCGGTCAGGCGATAGGCTTTTGAAAACGAATAGAGATGGATCAGAACCGATTCCCAGCCGGGGTCAGTGAACAGCGAATGCGGCGCCCCGTCGCCAGTGTGAAAATCGCGATAGGTCTCGTCCAGTACCAGTGCCAGGCCATGGCGCGCGGCCAGATCGGCAAAGCGGCGCAACAGATCGGGCGGATATTCCACCCCGCCGGGATTGTTGGGCGTCACCAGCACGATCGCCCGGCTGCGCGAGGTGATCAGCGCCGCGCAATTGTCGGGATCGGGCAGCAAATCCGGCCCGCAGGCCAGCGGCACGACCTTGATCCCCTGCATGCGCAGCCACATCCGTTGGTTGAAATACCATGGCTTGGGCAGGATCACCTCGTCGCCCGGCGCGGCCAAGGCGGCGATACTGGCACAAAACGCCTGATTGCAGCCTGCCGTGATGGCGACCTGATCTGGCAGGACCGTGCCGCCATAGATCGTGCTCATGCGCCGTGCCAGCGCCGCGCGCAGTTCGGGCAGGCCCAGAACCGGGCCGTAAAGATGGATTGCCGGATTGTCCGCGATCGACTGCGCCAGAGCGGTGCGCAAGGCTTGCGGCGGCGGGTCGATCGGGGCGGCCTGCGACAGATTGAGCAGCGCCACGCCCTCGGGCAGGGGCGTTTCTGCCAGCCATCGGCGCGCGACCATCACGGGCGGTGCGCTGGTCGCGGCAAGCGCGGGATTGAGCGGCAGAGGCATCGACGCATCCTGATTGCGGTTCCGCGCAGCCTGCCGCAAACCGGCGGGCTTGCCAAGCGGCGCGTGCTGGCGCAAGGAACGGGTCAGCAAAGTGAGGCCCGCATGACACCCGCCGCCCGCCAGGCCGCCGCCATCGCCATTCTGGATCGCTACCTGTCCGGCCAGGCGGCCGAACAGGCGCTGACGCAATGGGCGC
>LJSV01000009.1:104271-154110 GCA_001314715.1 Rhodobacteraceae bacterium HLUCCA12
CCGGCTCGGGCGATCGCGAGGCGGTGCGCGATCTGGTGTTCCGCGCGATCCGTCAGCGGCGTTCGGCGGCGGTGCTGGGCGGGGGCGAGACCGGACGCGCCTTGCTTTTGGGTCTGGCGCGCGCCGATGGGCAGCCGCCCGACTGGACCGGAATGCAACACGCGCCGGCACCGTTGAATGCCGATGAGGCGGCGCTGTTCGACGCCCCCTTGCCGCCCTTGTCGCGCGCCGAGGCCGGCGATTGCCCCGACTGGCTGTTGCCGCATTTCGAGGCCGCGCTGGGGGCAGGGACCGACAAGGTTCTGGCGCTGATGCGCGAACGCGCGCCGGTCTTTCTGCGTGTCAACGCGGCATGTGCGCCGCGCGCGTCGGTTCAGGCCGAACTGGCCCATGACGGGGTCGAAACCAGTGCCCACCCGCTGTCACCGCACGCGCTTGAGGTGATCCGCAATCCGCGCCGCATTCGCAACAGTGCCGCCTACCGCGAGGGGCGGGTGGAACTGCAAGATGCCGCCTCGCAAGCCGTGGCGCAGGCGGTAGCCGATCAATTGCCCCCGCAAACCCGCGTGCTGGACTATTGCGCGGGCGGTGGCGGCAAGGCGCTGGCGCTGGCGGCGGCGGGGCACAGGGTCAGCGCCCATGACGCCGATCCGCGCCGGATGCGCGATCTGCCCGCCCGCGCCACGCGCGCCGGGGCGCATATCGCGGTTCTGTCGGACCCGCCGGCACCGGGCTGGCCGGTGGTCTTTGCGGATGCGCCCTGTTCCGGATCTGGCAGCTGGCGCCGCGCACCCGAGGCGAAATGGGCGCTGACACCCGCGCGGCTGGACGACCTTGTCGCGCTTCAGTCGCGCATCCTTGCAGATTGCGCGGCGCTGACCGCACCGGGTGGGCTGCTGGCCTATGCCACCTGTTCGCTGTTTCGCGCCGAGAACGAAGACCGGATCGACCTCTTTCTGGCGCAGATGCCGAATTGGGCGGTGCTGTCGCGGCACCGTCTGACTCCGCTTGACGGTGGCGACGGGTTCTTTCTGGCGATCCTGCGGCGCGGTTGACCGCCATCGCTTTGACATCTTTTCACAATTTCAAGCGTCGGAAATGGTTGCCGGATCAACTGGCGGCTGTATCTGTGAAGGGTTAACCCGTTTTTTACCCCGTCGGAGCACAAGAGGGTCTGTGTGCCGCATTTGCCGCCGAATTCCTCAACGTCGAACGATACCGTGTCCACGACCCCCATGCGCCCTTTGACCTTGCCCGCCTCGGACACGCTTGCCCGATCCCGCGCAGACCGGCCCGCAGGCCGTTGGGCAGGGTCCGGGGCGGGCACCGCGCCCGGCGGGTTCGGGGACTCGGTTCGCGCCCGGCTCTTGCAGCTGCGCCCGATCCTGCCGGGCCTGGTCTTGGCCGCATTCGCCGGATTCGCCGCTGTGGCCATGTTCTGGGGCCAGTTTTACGCGCCGATCGTGTTGAGCGTGGCAACCACGCTTGCCGTGATCGTCCTTACGGTCTGGCTGGCCTCGCTTGCGGCGGGGCGTGCCCGCTCGGCCCTGGCCGAAACCCTGATGGGCGCCGCCGCCCATGACCCCGATGCGATCTTGCTGAGCGATTGGTCCGGGCGGATTCTGGCTGCCAACCCGGCGGCGCGGCGCGCAGGCGGGGCGGATCGCGCCACCTTGCCCAACCCGGCCGATCTGCTGGCGCGCTGGAGCGCGGAACCCGATCGCGTGGTTGCCGCGCTTGCCGCCGATGCGGTGGCGGGCAGCGGAGGGCAGCGCGATTTTGCGCGCGCCGATGGCGACTTGCGGCTGTCGGTTCACCGCGCCGATATCGCGGCAGGCGGCGCGGAACTGCTGATCTGGCGTTTCGGGCGCCGGCAGGGCGGCGCGGCGCGCGATGCCGACATGCTGGGCATCGCGCTGCTGACACTGGGGCCCGATGATGCGATCGTCACCGCCAATGCGGCCTTTCGCGCCCGGATCGGCGCGGACGCGGCGCATCCCGACGTGCCCTGCACGCCTGTCGATCCCGGTGTCGCAACGGCGCTGAACGCCACTCTTGCTCCTCTGCGCCAAGGCGTGAACCCGGCCCTGGTCACGCTTCCGGCACCGGGGGGCGGGCAACGCTGTCTGGCCTATGCGGTTTCCGCGCCCGACGGCCAGCGCGACATCGTCTTTCTGCCCGACTGGATGGCGCCCGGCAGAGCCGATGGTGCCCCGGTGGATGAGACCGCCCCCCCGCGCCATGAATTCGAGGATATTCCCGTCGCACTTTTGATGATTGATGCCGAGGGGCGGGTGATCGAAACCAATCGGCTGGCGCGGGCCCTGATGGGCCTCGCGCCCGACGAGACCCGCCATTTCTGGGAGGTTGTCGAGGGGCTGGGCCGCCCGGTGGCCGACTGGCTGGCCGACGCGCGCGCTGGCCGCGCCCTCAACCGGCCCGAGGTCTTGCGCGCCGCGCTGCCGCCGCAGGAAACCTTTGTCCAGATCATCCTGCGCCGCGCATCCGGGCCGGGCAGCGATGGCGCGCTGGTCGCCGTTCTCAATGATGCGACCGAGCTCAAATCGCTGGAGGCCCGGTTCGTCCAGAGCCAGAAGATGCAGGCGATCGGCCAATTGGCGGGCGGTGTTGCGCATGATTTCAACAACCTGCTGACCGCGATTTCCGGACATTGCGACCTGCTCTTGCTTGAACGCGATCATTTCGACCCCGACTATGGCGATCTGGTGCAGATCCATCAGAACGCCAACCGCGCCGCCGCGCTGGTACGGCAGTTGCTGGCGTTTTCGCGCAAACAGACCCTGAAACCCGAAACCCTGCGACTGGAAAGCCTGCTGGAAGAACTGGCGCATCTGTTGACCCGCCTCGTGGGCGAACGGATCACGCTGACCCTAGCGCATGATCCGGCGGTGCGCGCGATCCGTGCCGATCGCCGGCAACTGGAACAGGTGTTGATGAACCTCGTCGTCAATGCGCGCGACGCGATGCCGATGGGCGGCGAGATCCGAATCGAGACGCAATTCGTGACGCTGTCGACCGAACAGGAGCGCGGGCGCGCTCGCGTGCCGCCGGGCGACTATGCCGTGATCCGCGTGATCGACGAGGGGGTCGGGATCGCGGCCGACATCATCGACAAGATCTTCGAGCCCTTCTTCACGACCAAGCGCACCGGCGAGGGAACGGGGCTGGGCCTGTCCACCGCCTATGGCATCGTCAAGCAGATGGGTGGCTGGATCTTTGCCGACAGCACCGAAGGGTCCGGCACCGAGTTCGCGCTCTATTTCGCCGCCCATGAGACGCAGGCCCATGATCCCGCACCGGGCCACGATGCCGCCGATCCCGCCGCGCGGCGGCGTGTTGAACACGCGGTGTCGCGACCTTCGGCGCCGGTCGCCGGCGTATCCGGCGGCATCCTCGCGCCTGATCGGGCACCCCGGCCCGGCGCTCGTCCCGGACCGGCCGGCCATGGTCGCCTGGCGGTTCCCGGCGAGCCCATGGCCCTTGCGCGCGGCGATGGGACGAACGACGTCACCCCGGCCCGCCCCGTCGCGGAGATGCCCGACGGCGCGGGTGACGGGGCGGTGGTCCTCCTGGTCGAGGACGAGGGTCCCGTGCGCGCCTTCGCGGCTCGGGCCTTGCGCCTTCAGGGCTATCACGTGATCGAGGCCGAGAACGGCGAACAGGCGCTGGAATTCCTGCAAGATTCCGCGCTGCGGGTCGATATCTTCGTCACCGACATCATCATGCCCGGAATTGACGGACCCGGTTGGGTAAGCCACGCGTTGCAGGACCGTCCCGGCACGCCGGTCCTGTTCGTTTCAGGCTATACCGAAGACGGGCTGAGCGCCGCACTCTCGCGCATTCCGCGCTCGGTTTTTCTGGGCAAGCCCTTCTCGCTCTCGGATCTGACCGAGACGATCGCCGGGCAACTGGCGGGCGACGACCGGCGATAGCCGTCATGATGACCGCTGGGCGGGCGAGTGGTTCCGATCGGTGCGAAGCCGGCGATGACGAACGCTGCGCGGGCGGGTCGTTGCAACCCGCCGGCAGGCGCGTTGCGACGTTGCATTATGGGCGGCGGATGCTAAGACGGGCCGAATGCCCATGCCTCGTCGCCACAGCCGCGCTGCCAACACCATGAACGCCGTCCGTCATCGCCGATCCGCACGGTCCCTCCGCTGGCGCGCCGGTTGCGCGGACCAGGGTGCCTAGGCCCATGCGAAGCGCGCGCGCGGCGCTGATCTTTTTGACCCGCCTTCCGGCCGGTCGGTTGCAGGACGGGGATTTCGCGCTGGCGCCGGGCTGGTTCGGTCTGGTCGGTCTTCTGGTCGGGTTCGTGCAGGCGGGGGCCTTCGCCTTGGGGGCCGCGATCTGGGGCGCGCCGCTGGGGGCGCTTGCGGCCATTGCCGCGGGGATCTTGATAACCGGGGCGCTGCACGAGGATGGCCTGGCCGACACATTCGACGGTCTGGGCGGCGGCCACGACGCCGAGCGCGCCTTGACGATCATGCGCGACAGCCGCATCGGCAGCTACGGTGCGCTGGCGCTGGGTCTGGTCCTGGCGGCGCTGGCGCTGGCGCTGATCGCGCTGGGACCGGCGCACGCGCCGGCCGCGCTGATCGCGGGTGCCGCGCTCAGCCGTGTGGGGCTGGCGGTGATGCTGCGTCATGGCCGCTACCTGCGCGCCCATGGCGCCGGCACCGGCCTGACCGGCCCGCAGGGCATGGCGGGCACCTTGGCAAGCCTTGCGGCGGTGTTGTTGGCGCTGGCCATCGGTTCGGCGGTGCTGGGCCTGTCGGTCTGGGCGGGCGTGGCCGGATGCCTGCTGGGGGCCGGCATCATCTGGGCCTGGGCGCAGCGCCGACTGGGCGGCGTGAGCGGCGATATTCTGGGCGCGGCGCAACAGTTCGGCATGCTGGGTTTCGTCCTGGGGGTTGGCGCATGGCCCTGATCTTGCTGCGCCACACGCGCCCGCATGGGGCCGATGGTCTGTGCTATGGCCGCACCGATCTGCCGCTGGCCGGCGATTTCACCACCGAGGCCGCGCGGCTTGCCAGCGATCTGCCCCCGTTTCAGCGCATCCTGACCTCGCCGTTAGGTCGATGCCGCCGCCTGGCCGAGTCGCTGGCGGCCGCGCGGGGCCGCCCGCTTGCGGTGGATGCGCGGTTGGCCGAGATGGATTTCGGTTCGTGGGAGGGGGTGCGCTGGGATGCGATCGCGCGCCACGAACTGGATGCCTGGGCCGCCGATCTGACCGGCGCGCGCCCGCATGGCGGCGAGACCGTGGCCGAACTGGCCGCACGCAGCCACGCCGCGCTGACCGATGCCGAGAGGGGGGCGGTGCCGGCCCTGGTGGTCTGCCATGCCGGGATCATCAAGGCCGCGCTCTCGGCCGCGCAGGGCGCCGCCGGGTGGCGCGCCGAGACCGATTACGGCAGTTGGCTGCGCCTGGATTCAGGTTGGAACCGCAGCGTTGCAGGGCACGATCATGACTGATTTCACGCTGATCCTGGGCGGCGCCCGATCGGGCAAAAGCCGTCTGGCCGAGGCCCGGATCCAGGCGCTGCCGGGGCATCAGGCGCCGGTTTATCTGGCCACCGCGCAGGCTTTCGATGCAGAAATGGCCGAGCGAATCGCGCACCATCGCGCGCAACGCGCCGATGCCGGCTGGCGCACGGTCGAGGCGCCGCTGGCACTGAGCGACGCCCTGGGCGCGCAGCCGCCGGATGCGCCGGTCCTGATCGATTGCCTGACGCTGTGGCTCAGCAATCAGATGCTGGCCGGGGCGGATCTGCCAGCGCAGGTGGACGCGCTGGAGCACGCGATCCTGGCGCGCGCGGCGCCGGTCGTCGCCGTTGCGAACGAGGTGGGTCTTGGGATCGTGCCCGACAATGCCCTCGCACGGCGCTTTCGCGATGCGGCCGGGCGGCTGAACCAACGCCTTGCGGCGCGTGCGGGGCGGGTGATCCTGGTCACCGCGGGCCTGCCGCTGGCGCTGAAAGGCGGTCTCTAGCGGCAGCGGCGATTGACCTCGCGGCGGGCCAGGCCGGTTTCGACCAGCAGACAGCGGTCGCGGGCCTCGTAGTAATAGCCGCGCGCATACCATTGCACGGCCTCGTCGATGTCACCGTCCGCCACGATCCAGGCCCCGCGCAGATAGCGCCCGGCGTAACGCAGATTGACCTCGGGATCCAACAGCTCTTGCGGCGGGCCGCGATGGCCCATGGTGCCTGCGGTCTGCGGCAGGATCTGCATCATGCCCCAATACGGCCCGTTGCGGGCATTCGGCCGATAATCGCTTTCGCGCTGGATCACCCGATGCAGCAGCGCGGCCGGAATACCATGCTCGGCGGCGGACCGGTTGATCATCCTCCGCAATTGCGGTGTCTCACCGGGATAGAGTCCGCGCGACACGCCTGCGCGCGCATCGCCATCACGATCACCGCCGCCACCGCAGGACGCAAGCACCAGAACCAGGGCGATGAGCGCGAATTTCCGCATCGCCGGCTACCGCCTTTCGGCGGGCGGTTGCGGGCGCGCGGGCACGACGCCGATGCGGTCGAGAATGGCTTCGAGCCCCGAGCGATCATCCTTGGTCGCATGCGCTGCCTTCAGCGCGTCGAACCGGCGGCGAAGCGCAACCTTCTCATCGCCGGTGCAATCGTTCCACGGGCGCCCCTGCAACCCCATCACCAGAACGTAATAGGCGATGAAATGCGCCCGTTCGCCCGCGCGCAACAAGGCGGCATAGGCGTTATCGGCGCCCATGGCGCGCAGCGCCTCGGCGCTGTGGATGCCGGCGCGGTGAAAGGCGGCCTCGGTCGCCGGGCCAAGGTTGCGGATGGTGGATATCGGCTCGCTCATGGGGCGAATGGTGCCGTGGGACCGTCGGCTTGGCAAGCCCCCGGCGCCGGCCTAGTGTGAGAGCCCGCGACCCGGATGTTCCAACAAAGGCCCCTGCCCATGCCCACTGACGATCTGCCTTTTGCCGGTGCCATATCAGCCTTTCTGGCCGAACAGGCGCCCGAGGAATTGCGCGCCGCGATCGCCGAGGCCGACAAGCGCGATATCGTCACGGCGGGTTTTCCCTATGACCGGTGGATGAAAAAGGATGCCTATGCCGACCGGATGAAGGCGCTTCAGGTCGAGTTGGTGAAGTTTCACGCCTGGGTCCAGGCCAGCGGGCAGCGCGTGGCGGTGATCTTCGAAGGGCGCGACACCGCGGGCAAGACCGGCGCCATCAAGCGCGTAAGCGAAAACCTGAACCCGCGCAGCGCCCGGATCGTGGCCCTGTCCAAACCCGATGAGCGCGAGCGCGGGCAATGGTATTTCCAGCGCTATGTCGCCCAGTTGCCGACCGCTGGCGAATTGGTGCTGATGGATCGCAGCTGGTACAACCGGGCGGTCATCGAGCCGGTATTCGGATTTTGCACGCCGGTGCAGCGCGCGCATTTCTTCGCGCAACTGCCCGATTTCGAGCGCGCGCTGGTCGAGGACGGGCTGCATCTGATCAAACTGTGGTTCAATGTCGGACGGGCCGAACAGCTTCGACGGATGCTGGCGCGCGAACGCCACCCGCTCAAGCAATGGAAGCTGTCGGCGATCGACGTGCAGGGCCTGGCCAAATGGGACGCCTACACCCGTGCAATCGACGAGACCTTCATCCGCAGCCATTTCGACCACGCGCCCTGGACCGTGATCCGCAGCGATGACAAGTATCGCGCCCGGATCGCGGCGATCCAGCGGATACTGGGCGCCTTTGACTATGCCGGAAAGGATCTTGGGGTCGTTGGTGACCCCGATCCGCTGATCATGGGCGGGCCGGAACTGGTGCGCGAACCGTGACGGCGGGCGCCGGCAGGGCGGCGGGCGGATCGCCGGGTCCGGCCCAGATCCAGGGTGCCATGCCCGCCAGCGCCGCCCCGGTGTCGTGATCGCCCTGCACCATGGCCAGCCGCCCCCCGGCAAGCGGTCCAAGGACGCGCATCAGCAAATGCGCCGAAACGGCCGCACCGGGCGCAGGTTTCCACACCAGCCCGCCGGTCTGTGCCCCAGCGAGCAGGACGGCGGCCAATTGCCCGACCGGAAGGCTGGCCGCGCTGAGCAGAACGAACGGCCCCTGGCCGGGCAGGGGCAGGGACACCGGCAGCTTACCCAGCGTATCGGCGAAGCCTTCGCGCAGGCGTGCTGCGGCAATCGTTTCGCGGATGTCGTGCAGGGCGGCGATCATGGGCCGCAACGGTGGCGGCGCCCCGGTCTGCCGCAGCCCGTGAAAGGCGCGTTCCATGTCGCGTGCGTCGGCACAGGCGATGCGCCACGACGCACTGGTATCGGGCAGCCGCACCGCCGCCAGCCGCTGCGAATAGGGCGCGCGCCAGGCGCCATGGGTGAAATGGGTAAAGAGCCGTTCGTTCAGTTCGGCAACAAAAAGCGCATCCATCACGCCATGGTATCCCGGTGCGCCCCGCGCGCAACGAAAAAGGCCCGCCGGGCGGGCGGGCCTTTCGTGTCTTGGGGGCGGATCAACGCTTGGAGAACTGGAAGCTGCGGCGCGCCTTGCGCTTGCCGTACTTCTTGCGTTCGACCACGCGCGAGTCGCGGGTCAGGAAGCCCGCGGATTTCAGCGCGCCGCGCAGGGCGGGATCGTAAAGCTGAAGCGCCTTGGAGATGCCGTGCTTGACCGCGCCGGCCTGGCCCGACAGGCCACCACCGGTCACGGTCGCCATGACGTCGAATTGGCCTTCGACACCGGCCACCTGGAACGGCTGGCGCAGGATCATCTGCAACACCGGGCGCGCGAAATAGCTGTTCAGCTCCTTGCCGTTCACCGTCACCTTGCCCGAGCCCGGCTTGATCCAGACGCGGGCGATGGCGTCCTTGCGCTTGCCGGTGGCATACGAACGGCCCAACGCGTCGCGCACGGGTTCGCGCGGCGCTTCGGTTTCCGTCGTCGCGTCGGCGGACACTGTGCCGGCAACGGCCGTTTTCAGCGCATCGAGGGTTTTGATCTCTTCGGCCATGGTCATGCGCTCCGGGTGTTCTTCGGGTTCATTGCACGCAGGTCCAGCACTTCGGGCTGCTGGGCCTCGTGCGGATGCTCGGCTCCGGCATAGACGCGCAGGTTGGTCATCTGCTGGCGCGACAGCGAGCCGCCCGGCAGCATCCGCTGCACGGCCTTTGTGACCACGCGCTCGGGGTGCTTGCCTTCCAGGATCTGGCGCGCGCTGCGGTGCTTGATGCCGCCCGGATGGCCGGTGTGCCAGTAATAGGTCTTGTCGTCACGCTTCTTGCCGGTCATCTGCACCTTGTCGGCGTTGATGACGATGACATTGTCACCCATGTCCATATGCGGGGTGAAGGACGCCTTGTGCTTGCCGCGCAGGCGCATGGCGATGATCGAGGCGAGGCGGCCCAGAACGATGCCTTCGGCGTCGATCAGGATCCACTTCTTTTCGATCTCCGCCGGTTTTGCGGTATAGGTTTTCATGTCTGAACCCTGGAGATTGAAAGGAACTGACGCCACGCCCGAAAGCGCGTGCCGGATGCCGCTGTTCTAGCGATTTGCGACATCGCGTCAAGGGGTGTGAGCGCTAATTAATCAATCAAAAACAATGGCTTGAGAAATAGGTATTATATTACCCCAGGTAATTTTCACTATCGCAGCCTTGGCGGGCGGGCGGGGTCCATGCCGGGGGGCGTGGGCGCGCGATGCGGCGCGGGGGTCTCGACCCAGGGTTCGGGGGCGAGCGGCAGACCGGTTTCGGCCAGCGCCGCCACCACCGATGCCGGCGGAAAGATCACATCCAGCGCGCCGGCCTCGATGCCCGAAAGCTCCAGCGCTTCGGCCACGGCGCGCGCCAGCGGCGCCCGGACGGCGTCGGCCACGCCGCCGATCGCCAGCACATGCCCCACGCCGCCACCGCGCCAGCGAACCGAGGCCAGCACTGCCCCATCCAGCCCCGGCGTGTGACGCAATCGCCGTTCCAGCGCCGGGACCAGCAGTGACAGGACCCCCTCGGGCAGGGTGACGGGGCCAAAGGTTTCGGCCGCGGCCTCGGTCTCGTGGGTCATGGTGCCGGTCAGGGTTTGCGCCAGCCAGGCGATGGCATCGGGCGCCAACAGGGCCGCGTGGTCGCTGTCGGGGCTGACCAGCAGTGACAGCCCCTCGGGCGAATTGGCCAGCATCGTCACCAGCACGCGGCCGGGCAGCGCGGCATAGGGAACGGCCTGCCCGGCGAATTCGGCCAGCCGTGCCTCGCTGTCGAACACCAGGACCGTGCGCCCGGAGTCGGTGTCGAACACTTGCGGGCGCAGCGTGTCGCCGGCGGCATCCTCGGCCAGAAGAACGAACAGTTCGGTATCCAGCAACTCGGCGTGAAACCTGAGCCGGCGGGTCGTGTCATCGGGCGCCGCCTGCATCCGCGCCAACGCGGTTTCCAGGGACGAGGGGGGCGTTTCGGTCATCGCAGACTCCGGTCAGGCGGGCGCAATCGCGTTCAATTCCGATGCCGGGGCGGGAATGTAAAGCCCGGCATCCGGGGCGCGCGCGCAGTTTTGACTACCCGGCGCGGCGCGATTGCGGCATAATGCACCGATCGGCGCAAGCGTCGCAACAAACACACCGTTAACTCTGCGCCGACATAGTGTGGCGACGGGGGCGAGGCAGGCGGGCAATGCTGGAGTTCGACCGGGTAAGCAAATCCTTCTGGACGGGCAGGGCACACAAGGTGATCCTGCACGATGCCTCGTTCCGGATCGAGTTGGGTCAGTCGCTGGGCATTCTGGCGCCAAACGGATCGGGCAAGACCACGATCATCAACATGATGGCCGGATTGGAAAAACCCGACGAGGGGTCGATTACTCGCGCCTGCCGGGTGTCGTTTCCGCTGGGCTTCATGGGTGGGATCGTGGCCAAGCACACGGCGACCGAGAACGCGCGCTACATCGCGCGCCTCTATTCGCTGGAACCTGACGAGGTCGAGGCCTTTTGCCGCTGGCTGTGCGATATCGGCGAGTATTTCGACCTGCCGGTTGGAACGTTCAGCCAGGGCATGCGCGCGCGCTTTGCCTTTGCGCTGATGCTGGCGCTGGAATTCGATCTTTACCTCGTGGATGAGGGGATGCCGGCCACCACGGATGTGGCCTTCAATCGGCGGGCCGGCGCGATCCTGAAGGAACGGCTTGAGGGGGCGACCGTGGTGATCGTGTCGCACCAGGCCCAGACGCTTGAAAAATACTGCCATTCCGCGGCCGTGTTGCGCGATGGCAAGCTGCACATGTTCAATACGCTTGAGGAAGCAAGACAGCTTTATGACTACGAAACCCAGAGCTAGACGATTCCGCCTGCGGCTGAGCGAGGATGCCACCGGCGCGCCCGTGGCCGCCCCCGCACGGCCCGCGCGACCGCAGGCCGGTGCCGAGCCTGCCCGCGACGCGGATCGTCAGGCCGCGGCCCGCGCCGCCCTGCGCCAGGAACCGCGGCCCGAAGCCCTGTTCGACGAGGAACGCGGCGGCGCGCGGGCGCAAGATGGCACGCGCGACGATGACAGCGCGGGTCGGGCCGCCGCGCAGAGCGGGTCCGCTGGCGGGGCCGGGGACAGCGGCAGCGATGGCGCCCGTGGCGAGGATGGCGGCGCCGGCGTTGGTCGCGGGCTGACCGCAGCCGCGCGGCGGGCGGCTGCGGCGATGGCCATGGCCAAGCTGCGCCAGTCCGCGAGTTCCGGGCACGCGGCCGAAAAGGCCGAAAAGACCGCCGCATCGCCCGGTGCCGAAGGCGGGGCGACCGGTGCAAGCGATGCCGGCGCGCCCGATGCGCCCGGCGCCGAGACCGACGACATCGAAGCCGAGATCGAGGCGATCCGCGCCGAGCAGTTGACCGGGCGACAGTTGCGCATGGCGATGCGGGTGGCCCAGAAGCACGGGATCAAGGCGGCCTCCGGGCTTGAGGCCGTGCGCCTCTTGCGTCGCCGGGGGATCGACCCGTTCGAACAATCGACCCTTCTCGACATCGTCAAGAACCGGCCCGAGCCGGGCCGCGCCTTGACCACCGTCGATCCGCCGCCCCTGCCCAGGACCGTGCGCCAGCCCGGCATGGCGCCGGCCCCGTATCAGGTCGGGGGCGATCGCGGCACCGAGATCGCGCGCATCCAGCAAAACATCGTGCGCCGCCGTCGCCGCCGCCTGGCCTTGCTGGCCGCGCGGCTGGCCGTGTTCGTCTTTCTGCCGACCTTCCTGGCGGGCTGGTATTTCTTTGTCATCGCCACACCGCTTTATGCGACAAACACCGAATTCGTCATCCAGCAGGCCGACTCGCAGCCTTCGTCGGCGGGTCAGGCCGGGGCGCTGGGCGGGCTGTTTTCGGGCACGGGCCTGGCGACCTCGCAGGATTCGGTGACGGTCCAAAGCTACCTGCAATCGCGCGAGGCGATGCGCAGGCTTGATGCCGATCACGACTTCAAGGCGCATTTTCAGGGCGAGGACATGGACCCCTTGCGCCGCCTTGATGCCGACGCCACCGACGAGGCGGCCTATCGCCTGTACCGGCGCATGGTCCAGATCAGCTATGACCCGACCGAAGGCATCATCAAGATGGAGGTGATCGCCGCCGATCCCGAAACCAGCGAACGGTTTTCGCGCGCCCTGATCGAGTATGCCGAGGAGCAGGTCGATCAACTGACCCAGCGGTTGCGCGAGAACCAGATGCGCGACGCGATGGCCAGCTTTGAACGGACCGAACAAAGCATGGCCGAGGCGCAGGAGCAGGTTCTGGACTTGCAGGAGCGGTTTCAGGTGCTGTCCAGCGAAGTCGAAGTAACCTTGCTGACGCAGCAGATCACGACGCTTGAGGGGCAACTCAACCAGGAACGGCTGACGCTGGAGGATCTGTTGTCGAATACGCGCCCCAACGCCGCGCGGGTCGAGCAGGCGCAAAGGCGCATCAATGCGCTCGAAACCCAGATCAACACGCTTCGCGACAGCCTGACGCAGAGTGGTGGCGAGGGTGACGCCTCGCTGGCGCGGGTGCAGCGAGAAATGGTCATGGCCGAGGCCGATGTCGCCACGCGCCAGATGATGATGGCCAACTCGCTGCAACAACTTGAGGCCGCGCGCATCGAGGCCAATCGACAGGTGCGTTACCTGTCCATGGGCGTGAGTCCGGTGGCACCGGATGAATCGACCTATCCGCGCAAGCTGGAAAACACCGCGCTGGCGTTCCTGATCTTTGCCGGGGTCTATCTGATGATCTCGATGACCGTGTCGATCCTGCGCGAACAAGTGACCAGTTGACGCCTTTTCGCGGCGCTTTCGCGGCCAGGCAAAGCCGGGACGCGAAAAAGTCCGCTATCGTCATCGTGAAATCCGGCTTGGGAAACATTTTCCCCCCGTCGAACGAATGACGAAAAGGGTTCCAGCGCGAACGCATCGTCGCGAACGGCCTTCGCCCGCCCGGATGAAATGGCCCGGCCGCAAGACTTGCCTGCCTTTTGGGGTGATGCCAGATCGCAGTCAACCGCGATGCTGCACGGCTGCGTCCATGAACAACGGCTGCGCCCATGAACAGGAGAACTGCCATGAAAAGACCAATCCGTCTTGCCCTTACGCTGAGCGCCGCGCTCGTCCCCGGCCTTGCGCTGGCCGCGCCGCAGGGCTGGTCGCCGCTGCTGGAGCCGTCCGAGCTTGCCACGATGCTGGACGACCACGGCGACGATATCCGCGTCGTGCATGTGACCGGCGATTTCGAACAGGGGCACATCCCCGGTGCCGCCTTCTCGCCCTATACCGACTGGCGGTCGGGCGGCGACAACCCCGGCGCGTTGCGCGACGTCGATCATTTTCAGGGCCTCGCACGTGATCTGGGCATCGACGCCGATACCCCGGTCGTGGTGGTGCATTCGGGCGCGAACCCCACCGACATGGGCGCCGCCGCGCGCGTCTACTGGACGCTGAAATCGCTGGGCGTGCAGGATCTGGCGCTGCTCAACGGCGGCTTTTCCAGCTGGACAGAGGCCGATCTGCCGGTTTCGACGCAAGCGGCGTCGATCCCCGACTCGGATTTCGAGGCGAACTGGGACGACAGTTGGCGCATCACCACCGAAGAGGTGGCGCAACTGGTCGAGGAGGGGGACTCGCGCCTGATCGACGCGCGCCCGACCGATTTCTTTTCCGGCGTGCAGTGGTCGATCGCCGCGCCCGGCACGATCCGCGGATCGGCCAACCTGACCTATGACTCGTTCTTTGACGGCAACCGCATGCAGGGCGCCGACCAGATCCGCGCGCTGGCCGAGGAGAACGGCTTTACCGACTCGCCCCTGACCGTCAGTTTCTGCAACACCGGACACTGGGCGGCGATCAACTGGTTCGCCCTCAGTGAGCTGGGCGAGATCGAGAACACGCGCCTTTATGCCGAAAGCATGGCCGAATACACTGCGGCAGACCTGCCGCTGGACAACGCGCCAAACCGCGTGACCTATTACTGGCGCGCGACGATGCGCTGGATTTCGGACGTTCTCTGATGCTGGGGCGCCGGATCGGTCTGGGGCTGGTCGCGGCGGTTCTGGTGGCGGGCACGGCCCTTGCCGCCGGGCCGCGCGCGGGTCTGCTGGTTGGCGTGGGTATCGGGCTGGGCCTGGTGCTGGAGGGGTTGCGCTTTGGTTTCGCCGGGCCGTGGCGCGCGATGATCGCCGAACGCGATGCGCGCGGTCTGCTGGCGCAACTGCTGGCGATTGGCCTGACGGCGGCGGTCGCGTTCCCGCTTCTGGCAGCCGCGCCCGGCGAATTGCAGGCGGCGCATGCGCCCGTGGGTCTGGCGATGATCGGCGGGGCCTTCGTCTTTGGTGCGGCGATGCAGGTTGTCATGGGCTGCGGCTCGGGCACGCTGATCAATGCCGGGTCGGGCAATCTGATCGGGCTTGTGGCGCTGGCGGGCTTTGTCGGCGGCAGTTTCCTGGGAACGCTGCATCTGGGCTGGTGGACGGGTCTGGGCAGTCTGCCCGTGATCTCGGCCCAATCTCTGGCCGGGGCGACGGGCGGGCTTTGGCTGACCTTGCTGGCTTTGGCTGCGACCGCGGCGCTGCTGGTCTGGCGGGCCGCGCCCGGCAAGCGCGTCCCGGCGCGGCGGCTGTGGTGGGCGGCGGCGCTGATCGCGGCACTGGCGGTGCTGAACCTGGTCGTCGCCGGGCAGCCCTGGGGCATCGTCTACGGGCTGGGGCTTTGGGGCGCCAAGCTGGCACAGGCGGGCGGCGCCGATCTGGCGGGCAATGCGTTCTGGGCCGCGTCCGCCAATGCCGCGCGCCTGGACGCCAGCATCCTCACCGATGTGACATCGCTGACAAATATCGGCCTGCTGTTGGGCGCCTTTCTGGTGATGCGCGGACGCGCCGCGCCCGGTAATCCGGTGGCGCCCCTGGCTTTGCGCGGCTGGGTCGGGGTGCTGCTTGCGGGGCTGGTTATGGGCTACAGCGCGCGCCTGGCCTTTGGCTGCAACGTGGGCGCGTTCTTCAGCGGCATATCGACCGGCAGCCTGCATGGCTGGGTCTGGTTCGTGGCGGCCTTTGCAGGCTCGGCCTGGGGGCTGAAGCTGCGCCCGCTGATCCTGGCGCCCGCCACGCCGCGGGGGGCCACGGCATGAGCCAGCGCATCCGGTTCACGCGCCCGGTTGTCGGACTTCTGGCACTGGTGTTTCTGGCGCTGGTGATCGCGCTTGATACCGCGCGATCGGGCCTGCCCGACCCGTTCGATGCGCCCGCACCCCTGGCGTTGGGTTCGGGGGCCGCGCCCGAAGGGGCGCATTGCACCGGGCAATAAGTCAAAAAAACCTCTGGCCGCGCCAAGGGCCAGAGTCTAGGCTCGCCCGCGACCCTATCTGCACAGGAGATTGCGATGCGCTTTTCCCCCTTCGCCGCTGTCGGTCTGGCCGTTGTTCTGGCCGGCTGTATCGACATGGATATGGATACCGCCATTCTGGGCCCGGACGAGGCGCGCGTAAGCGGCCATATCGAGGTGACTCAGGAAATGTATAACATGATGGGCGGCGAGGAAGAGTTCTGCCCCACCGAGGACGGCGGCACGCTGGAAATGACCGAGACCCACGCCCGCTGCAACATGCTGATGGAAGGCACCTTTGCCGAGGTGTTCGAACCCTCGGAGGATGGCTCGCCCAGTCCGACCGCGACCGATCTGGGCGACGGCACCGTGCGCGTGGTCTTTCCGATGGGTGACATGACCAGCGAGATGGACGAAATGACCGCCGATCCGCAGATGGAAGAGATGTTCCGCCCGATGCTTGAGGGGCGGTCCATCGCGCTGTCCGTCTCGGGCGCCGAAATCGTGTCCAGCAATGGCACCGTATCCGACGACGACACCCGCGCCTCGATCGACTTCAAGCTGACGGACCTGTTCGAGGACGAGACCGACATTCCCGAAAACTTCGAGACGGTGGTGCGTTACTGAACCGCGCCTGCGCGGATCGCCAGGGCCGACAGGGTTTCGGCGATCCGCGCAAAGGACGCGCGCGCGCCCGCGGCCATGTGCCGGGCGCGCAAATAGCCGTGAACCAGGCCCGGTTCGACCATCAGGGTGACCGGAACGCCCGCCGCGCGCAGGCGGGCCGCGTATTCATCGGCATCCGAGGCGAGCGGGTCGCATTCGGCGGCAAAGATCGCGGTTGGCGGTATATGCGCGAACGTCGTGGCGCGCAGCGGCGCGGCCGAGGGGTCGCCAAGCGCCTCATCCCTGCCGCCCGCGAAATGGGCGTCGACATAGTATTCGCATTCGTCGCGCGTCAACAGGGGCGCCTGGGCATGGCGGGTATAGCTGGGCAGTTCGGGGCTGCCACCCAGGCCGGGATAGATCAGCACCTGCCCACCGATGCCCGGCAGATGCGCCGAAACCGCGGCGGCAAGGGTGCCGCCCGCGCTGTCACCGGCCAGAACCCTGGGTCCCGCAACCGCACCCGCCACTGCCATGGCATCGTCAAACGCCGCCGGGTGCTTGTGTTCGGGCGAAAGTCTGTAGTCCACCGCAATCAGCGTCACCTTGGCCATGGCCGCCAGATCGGCGCAGATCGAATCGTGGCTGTGCAACCCGCCAACCACGAAACCGCCACCATGATAGTAGATCACCGTGACGCCGACCGCCGCCTCGGCCGGGGTATAGACCCGGCAGGGCACACCGGCAACGCTGCGATCCTCGGTTCGCAGGTCGGGTGGATGCGGATAATCGAACAGCCGGCACATGGTGTCATAGAACACCCGCTGCTGCGCCGCGTCATGGCGGGCGGCATCGGTGGGATAGGCCGCTTCCGTCTTGCGGATGAAATCACGCAGATCGGCATCCAGCCAACTGTAGTCCGTCATCGTCTCGATCATGTTCGGCCCTCGGGTCGCGGGTGCGAGCAGAACATGCGCAGGTGCGCGGCCGGGAATCAAGACGGCGCGCGGATGACACGCGCGCCGTCCTTCGTGCCATGCGGGCGATCTCAGCCAACCAGTTCCAGTTGCGAGAAGAAGAAGGCGATCTCTTGCGCCGCCGTCTCCGGTGCATCCGAGCCGTGCACCGAGTTCTCGCCCACCGACAGGGCGAATTCCTTGCGGATGGTGCCTTCATCGGCCTGCGCGGGGTTGGTCGCGCCCATCACTTCGCGGTTCTTCGTGATCGCGCTCTCGCCTTCGAGAACCTGAACCACCACCGGGGCCGAGGCCATGAAGTCGCACAGTTCACCATAGAAGGGGCGGTCCTTGTGGACCTCATAGAACTTGCCCGCCTGTGCCGGGGTCAGGTGAATGCGCTTTTGCGCAACGATGCGCAGGCCCGCATCCTCGAACTTGGCGTTGATCTTGCCGGTCAGGTTGCGCCTGGTCGCATCGGGTTTGATGATCGAAAGCGTGCGTTCAATGGCCATGACTGTTCTCTTGTGCAATGGGGCCCGCTCGTGCCCCCGGTTTCGGTCTGCGCCGCCCCGTAGCATGCCGCCCTGCCATTGAAAAGCGCCTCGCGCCCGGAATCGCGCGCCGCTGCGCCCGCCCTTGACGGCCCGGCGGGGTTCGGGCAAGCCCACGCCATGCTGACAATCACCGATCTCAACTATTCCATCGACGGCCAGCCCCTGTTCGAGGGGGCATCGGCGCGCATTCCCGCCGGGCACAAGGTGGGCCTTGTGGGCCGAAACGGTTCGGGCAAGACCACGCTGTTTCGCCTGATCCGGGGCGAGCTGGTGGCCGAGGGGGGCGCGATCTCGTTGCCGTCGCGCGCCCGAATCGGGGGGGTCGCGCAAGAGGCGCCGTCATCCTCGGCGACCCTGCTGGAGACCGTTCTGGCCGCCGATGCCGAACGCGCCGCGCTGATGGCCGAGGCCGAGACGGCGCAGGACCCCGCGCGGATCGCCGAGGTTCAGGCACGCCTGGCCGATATCGACGCCTGGTCTGCCGAGGGGCGCGCAAGTGCGATCCTCAAGGGGCTGGGCTTTACCGGCGATGAGATGCACCAGCCCTGTTCGGCCTTTTCGGGGGGCTGGCGGATGCGGGTGGCACTGGCCGGTGTGCTGTTCGCGCAGCCTGATCTGCTGCTGCTGGACGAACCCACGAACTACCTTGACCTTGAGGGCGCGCTCTGGCTGGAAAGCTATCTGGCGCGCTATCCGCACACGGTGCTGGTGATCAGCCATGACCGCGGGCTTCTGAACCGGGCGGTGGGGGCGATCCTGCATCTGGAGGATCGCAAGCTCACGCTTTATCAAGGCGGCTATGACACCTTTGCCCGGACCCGCGCAGAACAGCGCGCCGTTCAGGCGGCCGAGGCCCGCAAGCAAGAGGCCCGGCGCGCGCATCTGCAAAGCTTCGTCGATCGGTTTCGCGCCAAGGCGACAAAGGCGCGCCAGGCGCAATCGCGCGTCAAGATGCTGGAAAAGATGCAGCCGATCACCGCCCCGGCCGAGGCGGCGCGGCATGTCTTCACCTTTCCCAAGCCCGAGGAATTGTCGCCCCCCATCGTGGCGATCGAGGGCGGCGCGGTCGGCTATGGCGGGCCGCCGGTGTTGCGCCGGCTGAACCTGCGGATCGATCAGGACGACCGGATCGCACTTTTGGGGCGCAACGGTGAGGGCAAATCGACCCTGTCCAAGCTGTTGGCAGGAAAACTCCGGCTGTCTGCCGGGCAGATCACCACGGCCGCGAAGCTGCGGGTGGGGTATTTCGCCCAGCACCAAGTCGACGAGTTGCATCTGGATGAGACACCGATTCAGCATGTCCAGCGCCTGAGGCCCGCCGAGGGGCAGGCCAAGCTGCGCGCGCGGCTGGCCGGCTTCGGGCTGATGGCCGATCAGGCCGAAACCGTGGTCGGGCGCCTTTCGGGCGGGCAGAAGGCACGGCTGAGCCTGCTTCTGGCCACGATCGACGCGCCGCATCTGTTGATCCTGGACGAGCCGACCAACCACCTGGACATCGAAAGCCGCGAAGCCTTGGTCGAGGCCCTGACCGCCTATGATGGCGCGGTGGTTCTGGTCAGCCATGACATGCACCTGCTGGGCCTGGTCGCGGATCGGCTGTGGCTGGTGTCGAACGGCACGGTCGTTCCCTATGACGAGGATCTGGAGGCCTATCGCCGGTTCCTGCTGGCGCCCGATGCGCCGGCGCGCGAGGACAAGCCCAGGCCCGCCAGACGTCGCGTGACCCGTGATGAGCTTTCGGCGTTGCGAGCCGAAGTCAAGAAATGCGAGCAGCGCATTGAAAAGCTTGAAGAAATGCGAGATCGCCTGGCGCGGAAGCTTGCCGATCCGGATATTTATGACGACAGCCGCAAGGGTGATCTGGCGGTCTGGAACAAGAAATATGCCGAAGTGATGGACGGGCTCGATCGCGCCGAGTCGCTTTGGATGAAGGCCGCGCAAACCCTTGAAAAATCAGAAGGTGAAATGGCTGACAATTGAATGTCAGTCATTCAGGTGGCGCCGTTTCTCTTGTTGATCGCCGTGATCCCGCACGCATGCCATGATGGAGGGGCCTGATCCTGGGCGCGTCCAGCGATACCGCACGCTTGCGTGAAGGGGATGCGCCGCACTTGGCCTTGGGACGCTGCGCGCCTAGATTGCCGTTCTGCCGTGTCCGGGGTCCGCGATGATCGACACTCTCAACAGCGACCAGATTGCCCAGATCGTCTATCTGGTGCTTCTGGGCACCGTGCTGGCGTCCTATGCGCTGGTGGCGATGCGGCGCCAGATCGGCCAGTTCGTGCGGATGCTGCTGTTGTGGGGGCTGCTGTTCACCGGGGTCGCGGCGGGCTGGGGGCTTTGGCAAACGATCATGGTGCCCTCGTTCTCGGTTCAGCAAACCGAGGATGGCGCCATCGAATTGCGGCGCGGGCGCGACGGGTCGTTTCGGCTGACGCTGGATGTCATCGGGCAACCGGGAACGGCGCCGCAGGAGGTGCAGTTCGTGGTCGACACGGGCGCGACCGATGTGGTGCTGACGCGCGACGATGCCGAGGCGCTGGGATTCGCGGATGGAGAGCTGGCGTTTCTGGGCACGGCGCGCACCGCCAACGGCATGGTCCGCACCGCGCGGGTCGAGCTGGACAGCATCCGCATCGGCGATCTGGAACGCCATGACGTTCCCGCGTTGGTGAACGAGGGCGATCTGCATGTGTCGCTCTTGGGCATGAACTATCTCGCCCGCTTTTCGCGGATCGAGATGACGCGCGACAGGCTGCGCCTGGAATACTGATCGGGCCAGGGCTTAGTCGGTTTCGGCAGTCGCATGGCGGCGCGATTGGCGCGCCCGCACACAGGGGACCGCGCCACCCCGCATCCTGAGCGGCGAGTCCATCGACAGCAGGGCATCCAGACCGCTGTTGCAGTCCGTCAAGTCGCCAAGCGTCAGCGGATCGAGCGAGGCATAAAAGGCCTCGATCGCGCGGGCGAGGTGGCTGGACATGCGGCAATGATCTCTTAGCGGGCAGGTATTGTCGGGCGAAAAACATTCGATGAACGGCAGATCGGACTCGAACCTGCGAAAGACCGCGCCGACACTGATCTCTTCGGCCGGGCGCGCGAGTGTGAAGCCGCCGTGCCGTCCGCGCAGCGTCCGGATAAAGCCGAATTGGCCCAGTTGATTGATGACTTGCGCCAGATGGTTTTCCGACGCGTTGATTGCCGCGGCAACGTCAGCCTTGCGCACGATCCGGCCGCCATTGACGGCACAAACCATCAATGTGCGCAGCGCGAGGTTGGTCCGGGTGGTCAGTCGCATGCGGCATCCTCCGGTAATGATGGAGAACATCTTAAGGTTTTGGCGCGTCCACCGTCCTTGATCAGGATCAAGTTTCGCGCATCCCATCCATGCCATTCTTATGCAAATCGACAGGGCAGTATGCAGTTGCATTCTGTATCTGGAATGTATATCCAAATATCGTCATATTCATATGGGTGGAGGAAGAGATGTCCGATCCTTGGGAATTGAGCGCGAGCAGACGGGCGTTTCTGGGCCTGGCGGCCGGGGGCGCGGCGCTGGCGGCGGCGGGGGCGCCAGCACAGGCGCAGCGGGTCCGCACCTCGGCCCGGATCGTGATTCTGGGTGCGGGCGCCGGCGGCACGTCGATCGCCAACCGGCTGGCCGCGCGGCTGGACGGGGCCGAGATCACGATCATCGACGGGCGCCAGCAGCACTGGTATCAGCCCGGCTTCACGCTGATCGCCGCCGGGTTGAAGCCCGCGAGCTATTCGGTCAGCCAAACCGGCGCCTGGTTGCCCGATGGGGTGAACTGGGTGCAGGACTACGCCGCCGAGATCGACCCCGATGCCAACCGCGTGACCACGACCGGCGGCCAGCGGTTCGACTATGATTACCTGATCGTCGCCACCGGCCTGACGCTGGATTGGGATGCGATCGAGGGGTTCTCGCTGGACATGGTGGGCCAGAACGGGATCAGCGCGCATTACGCGGGGCCCGACTATGCCGAACTGAGCTGGCGCGCGCTTGATCGTTTCACCGATGAAGGCGGCGTCGGGCTGTTTGGCCGGCCCGCGACCGAGATGAAATGCGCCGGTGCCCCGCTCAAGATCACCATGATCGCCGAGGACATCGCCACCCGCAAGGGCACGCGCGCGGATACGCGGATCGTCTATAACGCCAACAACCAGTTGCTGTTCGGGGTTCCGATCGTGCATCACCGCGTGCGCCAGATCTTTGACGAGCGCGGCATCGAGGTGCGCGACAGCCACGTGCTGAAGGCCGTGGATGCCGAGCGCAAGGTCGCGGTCTATGAAACCCCCGATGGCGATGTCGAATCCGACTATGACTTCATCAACGTCATTCCGCCCCAGCGCGCGCCGCAGGTCGTGCGCGAGTCCGGCCTGTCCTGGGCCGACCGCTGGACCGATCAGGGCTGGATCGAGGTCGATCGCGAAACCCTGCGGCATCTGCGGTATGACAACATCTTCGGCATCGGCGACATCAACGGCGTGCCCAAGGGCAAGACCGCGGCCAGCGTGAAATGGCACCAGCCGGTGGTCGAGGATCATCTGGTCAGCGAGATCCAGGGCCGCGAAGGCACAGCCCGGTTCTCGGGCTATACCTCGTGCCCGATGATCACCCGGATCGGACGCGCCATGCTGATCGAGTTCGACTACAACGACAACCTTGTGCCCTCGTTTCCCGGCGTGATCGCGCCGCTGGAAGAGCTGTGGATTTCCTGGCTGATGAAGGAGATCGCGCTGAAACCCACCTATAACGCCATGCTGCGCGGACTGGCCTGAGGAGAGAGCCGATGGAAGAACTGACGTTTTCGACGCTGATCGCCGTGTTCGAGGAAATCTTCGGGCGCGGCGTGTTCTGGGGGCTTGTCGTCATCGCGGCGGTGATCACGGCGCTTTATGTCTATATCCTGATCCGGGATCGGGCGGTATCGATGCACAAGTTCCTGCTGGCGCAACTGTCGATGCCCGTGGGCGCGGTGGCGGCGGTGTTCTTCGTGCTTCAGATCACCAGCTCGCGCCTGTCCGATATGGGCGGGCCGATCGACTGGCTGGTCCTTCTGGGCATCGCACTCGTGGGCGCGGTGGGCTTTGCCATACTGGTCTATGTGGTGCAATCGCTGATCCGCAAGCCGCAGGACGAGGGATAGGAAAAGGGGGGCTGCCGCCCCCCTGTTCGGCTGCGCCGAATTCACCCCCCGCGCGTATTTTCCGGCAAGATGAAGGGGCGCGCGGATCACATTTGGGGCAGCGGCGGGGATGCGACGGTTCGTCGCTTTACATATCCGATCTAATCTGTCAGGAAAGTGCGTGCCGGAAGCCCGACGCCACCGGCGAAGTGGTCCCGACGTGGTTTACCGGATACTTGCGCCATGATTGTCTGCCATTGCATGAACATCGCCGATCACGAGATTCGCGGCGCCGTCGACTGGATGCGCGCCGCCGATCCGGACACCATCATTACCCCTCGCAAAGTGTATCGCGCGCTTGGCAAATCTGCCGATTGCGGCGGTTGCCTGCCCCTTTTCCTTGACACCATGCGCCGCTGTGACAGTCTTGCGGTGACGGGGGGCGGTGTGCC
Organism: Rhodobacteraceae bacterium HLUCCA12; assembly: GCA_001314715.1. GTDB lineage: Bacteria > Pseudomonadota > Alphaproteobacteria > Rhodobacterales > Rhodobacteraceae > Pararhodobacter. The sequence continues at coordinate 127,815 of LJSV01000009.1, forward strand.
AGGGCAGTCCGTTCCCCTTTTCGGCACCGCGAAAAGGAAGGCACCATGAAGGGCGATCCCAAGGTTATCGAGTATCTCAACGCGGCATTGCGCTCGGAACTGACGGCGGTCAGCCAGTATTGGCTGCACTACCGTTTGCAGGAGGACTGGGGCTATGGCCACCTGGCCGACAAGTCCCGCGCCGAATCGATCGAGGAGATGCATCACGCCGACAAGCTGATCGAGCGGATCATCTTTCTGGAGGGGCATCCGAACCTGCAAAAGCTTGACCCGTTGCGGATCGGCCAGACCCTGCGCGAGACGCTGGAATGCGATCTGGCGGGCGAGCACGATGCGCGCACCCTCTATATCGAGGCGCGGCAGCATTGCGACCAGGTGGGCGATTATGTCACCCGCGCGTTGTTCGACGATCTGATCGCCGACGAGGAAGGGCATATCGACTTTCTGGAAACCCAGCTCGATCTCTATGAGAAGCTGGGCGCAGAGCGGTATGGCCTGCTCAACGCCAAGCCGGCAAGCGACTAGGCGCCGCGTCGGCGTTGTCGGCCGATCACGGGGCGCGCGGCGGGTTGTTCGGCGCGGCCCCGGCTGATTCCTGAACGTGCCGGTCACGCCCGTGGGCGTATCCAGAACTGGCGCGAGTCGTTTCCCCGTTGCGCCGCGCCCGCGGCCCATGCTACGGCAAGCGCCATGAGATTGACGCGCATCAACGGCATTTGCTGCATTACCCGCTGACTGACCGGTCGCGCGGGGCGCCTCATTTCCATCGGAAAGCGAAGCCGCCGGACCCGCGCAGGGGACTGCCGCGAGGGCCCATGGAGGCTGACGCATGGTAACGATCCGGCTGCACAATTCGAAAACGCGCAAGAAGGAAGACTTCGCGCCGATCGATCCAGAGAATGTGCGCATGTATGTTTGCGGCCCCACGGTCTATGACCGCGCGCATCTGGGCAATGCGCGGCCGGTGGTGGTGTTCGACGTGCTGTTCCGGCTACTGCGCCATGTCTATGGCGCCGATCACGTGACCTATGTGCGCAACTTCACCGACGTTGACGACAAGATCAATGCCCGCGCCCGCGAGATGCAGGCCGCGGGCGATGCGCGCGATCTCAACACGATCATCCGGGCGCTGACGGATGAAACGATTGACTGGTTTCATCAGGACATGGATGCGCTGGGTGCCGCGCGTCCCACCCGTGAGCCGCGCGCGACCGAATACATCGGCCAGATGATCGCCATGATCGGCACCCTGATCGACCGGGGATGTGCATATGTCGAACAGGGCCATGTGCTGTTCGACGTGCACAGCTATCGCGAGTACGGCGCGCTGTCGGGCCGGTCGCTGGAGGACATGATCGCGGGCGCGCGGGTCGAGACCGCGCCCTACAAGCGCGATCCGATGGATTTCGTTCTGTGGAAACCGTCATCCGGGGACGAGCCGGGTTGGCCGTCGCCATGGGGGCGGGGGCGGCCGGGCTGGCATATCGAATGTTCGGCCATGGCGGATGAATTGCTGGGGGCGGAGTTCGACATTCACGGCGGCGGGCTGGATTTGCAATTCCCCCACCACGAGAACGAGATCGCGCAAAGCTGCTGCGCCCACCCGGACGCCGGGTTCGCGCGGTACTGGATGCACAACGAGATGGTGCAGGTCGAGGGCAAGAAGATGTCCAAGAGCCTGGGCAATTTCTTCACGGTGCGGGATTTGCTGGAGCAGGGTTGGCCGGGCGAGGTGATCCGGTTCGTGATGCTGTCAACGCATTATCGGAAGCCGATGGACTGGACGGAGGAAAAGGCCAAACAAGCCGAAATAATCCTCCGCAAATGGTTTGATCATCTAAAGAATTCACACTTGGATTTGTCTGTTGATAGTTTGACTCGATATACGATGGAGCCGTGCGTCGTTCCTGACCAAATGATTATTAGAGCATTGGCAGACGATCTGAATACCGCAGCGGCCATAAGTCGCCTTCACGAGTTGGCTAAACGAAATGATTATGAAAGCATAAATGCATTCCTAGGCTCTATGGTCTTGCTCGGATTGATTGGTCCGAAGACTGAAATAGATTTGTTGTCGCTATCGGGCGTAGGCTGGCTTGGAACATATGATCCGCAGCTAGAGAAGAAGGTTGTGCGCCTGTTATTTGATCGGCAGGACGCTCGAAAGCGAAAGGACTTCAGCCGCGCCGACGAAATTCGCGACGCACTTCTGAGCGCTGGAATTGTCATAGAAGACAGGCCAGATGGGCCGGAGTGGCACGTGGGGCCAAACTTTGACCCCGCCAAGCTGGAGGGTCTGGAATGAGGCGCGCGGATCACCGTCTGTCGTCGCCCGGTGCGCGCAGCGGACCGGGCAGCGCCCGCCCCGCCCCCCAGGCGGGCGCTTCTCGCCCACCTCGGGGCAGGCGCTGCCCTCTGACAGTTGCTGTATCAGCGCAAACTCTCAAGGGCCAACGCCATGCGTGAACGCCTCTATCTCTACGACACCACGCTGCGCGACGGGCAGCAGACGCAGGGTGTGCAGTTCTCGACCGGCGACAAGCTGGCGATCGCGCAGGCGCTGGACGATCTTGGCATCGACTATATCGAAGGGGGTTGGCCCGGTGCCAACCCGACCGACAGCGACTTCTTTACCGAGGCGCCAGAGACCCGCGCGCGCATGACTGCCTTTGGCATGACCAAGCGGGCCGGGCGCTCGGCTGCCAATGACGATGTTCTGGGCGCCGTGGTCAACGCGGGCACGCAGACCGTGTGCCTGGTTGGCAAGACGCATGATTTTCACGTCACCGCCGCGCTGGGCATCACGCTGGACGAAAACCTTGAGAACATCCGCGCCTCGGTCGCGCATCTGGTCGGGCTGGGGCGCGAGGCGCTTTTCGATGCCGAGCATTTCTTTGACGGCTACAAGGCCAACCCCGGCTATGCGCTGGATTGCCTGCACGCCGCACTGGAGGCCGGGGCGCGCTGGGTGGTCCTGTGCGACACCAACGGCGGCACCCTGCCGGCCGAGGTCGGGCGCATCACCCGCGACGTGATCGCGGCGGGCGTGCCGGGGGACCGGCTGGGCATCCATTGCCATGACGATACCGGCAACGCGGTGGCGGGGTCGCTGGCGGCGGTGGATGCGGGCGCGCGGCAGGTACAAGGCACGCTTAACGGTTTGGGTGAACGGTGCGGCAACGCCAATCTGACCACGCTGATCCCGACGCTGTTGCTGAAAGAGCCCTATGCCAGCGGGTTCGACACGGGCATCACCACCGGGGCGCTTGCGGGGCTCGTCAAGATATCGCGCCGGCTTGATGACATCCTCAACCGGGTGCCCTTGCGCAGCGCACCCTATGTCGGTGCCTCGGCCTTTGCGCACAAGGCCGGGCTACATGCCAGCGCGATCCTGAAAGACCCCTCGACCTATGAACATATCGACCCGGCGCTGGTGGGAAACACCCGCGTCATCCCGATGTCGAACCAGGCCGGGCAATCGAACCTGCGCGCGCGGCTGGCGGCGGCCGGGATCGAGGTCGCGCCGGGTGATCCGCGCCTGAGCCGCATCCTTGAGCAGGTGAAGCAGCGCGAGGACCAGGGCTATGCCTATGACGGGGCGCAGGCCTCGTTCGAGTTGCTGGCAAGGGCCGAGCTGGGCCTGTTGCCCGACTATTTCGAAGTGAAGCGCTATCGCGTCACGGTCGAGCGGCGCAAGAACAAGTACGACCGTATGATCAGCCTGTCCGAGGCCGTGGTGGTGGTGAAAATCGGCAACCGGAAGATGCTGTCGGTGTCCGAAAGCATGGATGAAACCGGGTCCGACCGTGGCCCGGTCAATGCGCTGGCCAAGGCGCTGGCCAAGGACCTGGGGCCGTATCAGGGCGTGATCGACGACATGAAGCTGGTCGATTACAAGGTGCGCATCACCCAGGGCGGCACCGAGGCGGTGACCCGTGTCATCATCGACAGCGAGGACAGCGCGGGGCGGCGCTGGTCGGCAGTGGGCGTATCGCCCAACCTGGTCGATGCCTCGTTCGAGGCGCTGCGCGAGGCGATGGTGTGGAAGCTCTTGCGCGACGAGGTCGAACCCGTCTGAAAGGTGCGGCATGAAGGTGGCGGTCAGGATCTTGCTCTCGGTATTCGCCGGCTTGCTGGGCACGCTGGCCGTGGCGCTGGGCCTGATCGCCAGCGACCGGCCCGTTGCCGACCCGCGCGCCGCATCAGGTGAGGGTCTGGCGTTCGCGGGGGTTCTGGCCGACGGCCCCACCGACATCCCGCTTGCGCCGCCGCACAGGGCAGTGATGGGCGACGGCACCGAACTGGGCTATCGCCGCTGGGACAGCGACGATGCCGGGGCGCCGCTTGTGGTGGCGCTGCATGGCTCGGGCTGGCACGGCGCGCAATTCGCCGCACTTGGCCCGGCGCTGGCACAGGCGGGCGCGGCTGATGTCGTTGCGCCCGATCTGCGCGGGCACGGGCTGGACCCGGTCCGGCGCGGCGATATCGATCATGTCGCCCAGCTTGAGGACGATCTGGCGGACCTGATCGACCAGGTCCGGGCGCCGGGGCAAAGGGTGGTGATGCTGGGGCATTCCTCGGGCGGGGGGCTGGTGATGCGATTCGCCGGGGGGCGCCACGGCGACCGGCTCGACGCGGCGATCCTGCTGGCGCCATACCTGCAACACGACGCGCCGACGGCGCGCGATACATCGGGCGGCTGGACGCGGGTTCTGACACGGCGGATCATCGGCCTGACGATGCTGAACGCGATCGGGCTGACCCAACTGAACCACCTCACGGCGCTTCAGTTCCGCTTTCCCGATGCGGTGCTGGACGGCCCCTGGGCCGAAACCGTCACGCGGGCCTATTCCTACCGGATGATGACCGGGTTCAACCCGCGCCGCGACTGGGGCGCCGATGTCGCGGCGCTGCCCGATTTCCTGCTGGTCGCGGGCGCCGAGGACGAGGCCTTTGTGGCGCAGGCCTATGAACCCGCCCTGTCGGCCCATTCGACGCGGGGGCAGTATCGCCTGCTGCCGGGGGTCGGCCATCTGGACGCTGTCGATGACGAGGGGACACGCGCTGCCATCGCCGCGTTCCTGGCGGCGCGGCCATGACCGGGGTCGAGGCCTGCGCATCCCTGGTCGAACGGGGCGATCCCGACCGGTTCCTGGCCACGATGGCGGCGCCGCCCGAGGCGCGCGGCCCGCTGTTCGTGTTGCAGGCGTTCAACCTGGAGGTGGCGCGCGCACCCTGGGTGACAAGCGAGGCCCTGATCGCGCGGATGCGGTTGCAGTTCTGGCGCGACGTGGTCGAACAGGCGGGCCACGAGACCCCGCCCGCCCACGAGGTCGCCGGGCCGCTGGCGTCCCTGATCGCGGAACGCGCGCTGCCGCGTGCGCCGCTTCTGGGGCTGATCGACGCCCGCGAACTGGATCTTGAGCGGGCGCCATTCGCCGACGATGGGGCGCTTTGGTCGTATCTGGACGCGACCGCGGGGGCCCTGATGGTCGCCTCGACCCGCGCGCTGGGCGGCGGGGACGATGCGGTGGCGCGCGAGTTCGGGGCCGCGCAGGGGCTGGCCAACTACCTCTTGGCCGTGCCGGCGCTGGAAGCGGCGGGCCGGTTGCCGCTGCCCGACGGCCGGGCCGAAGCCGTTGCGGTGCTAGCCCGCGAGGGCCTGGACCGGCTGACCCGTGGCCGTCGCGGGCGCGGCCGGATCGCACCCGCGGCGCGGCCGGCCTTGCTGGCGGCCTGGCGGGCAGGCGTAATCCTGAAACAGGCCTTGCAAGCGCCGCATCGGGTCAAGGCCGGTGCCCTGGAACAATCGGAATTTGGGCGCCGCGGCAGCCTGCTGTGGCGCGCGCTGAGAGGGATTTGACGGGGGTGGCCGGGGGTGGCGGGGCCGATCTTCGGCCCCGCCACCCCCGGCCCGGCTTTGCGCGCCTGCGGCGCGCGGCGCCGAACAAGACCGTTCGAATCAGACGGGCCGTGCGCCCGATCCTTCGGTCGCTTGCGTATTTGGGGCAAGATGAACGGATTATTCCAGTTCGATCGTGCCAGGCGGCTTGGAGGTGCAATCGTAGAAAACGCGATTGATTCCGGGTACTTCGTTGATGATCCGCGTGGCGGTTTCGCCCAGGAAATCATGGCTGAACGGGTAATAGTCGGCCGTCATGCCATCGACCGAGGTCACCGCGCGCAGCGCGAGCGCGTAATCATAGGTGCGCCCGTCGCCCATCACGCCGACCGTGCGCATCGGCAGGATGGCGGCGAAGGCCTGCCAGATCGCGTCATAAAGCCCGTGCCGGCGGATCTGGTCGATATAGACCGCGTCGGCCTTGCGCAGGATGTCGAGCTTGTCGCGGGTGATTTCGCCGGGGCAGCGGATGGCCAGCCCCGGTCCCGGAAACGGGTGTCGGCCGATGAAGCTGTCGGGCAGGCCCAGTTCGCGCCCGAGCGCGCGCACCTCGTCCTTGAAGAGTTCGCGCAGGGGTTCGACCAGCTTCAGACCCATCTTTTCCGGCAGGCCGCCGACATTGTGGTGCGACTTGATCGTCACCGACGGCCCGCCCGAGAAGCTGACGGATTCGATGACATCGGGGTAGAGCGTCCCCTGGGCCAGGAACTCGGCGCCTTCGATCTCGTCGGCGTATTTCTGGAACACGTCGATGAACAGCTTGCCGATGATCTTGCGCTTCGTCTCGGGGTCGGACACCCCTTCGAGCGCGCCGAGGAAGAGATCGCTTTCATCGGCATGGATCAGCGGAATGTTGTAGTGGTCGCGGAACATGGTCACGACCTGTTCGGCCTCGCCCAGCCTGAGCAGGCCATGATCGACGAAGACGCAGGTCAGGTTGTCGCCGATCGCCTCATGCAGCAGTACCGCCGCGACCGAGCTGTCGACCCCGCCCGAAAGCCCGCAGATGACCTTGCGGTCGCCGACCTGGTCGCGGATCTTGCGGATCGCCTCGTCGCGATAGGCGTCCATCGTCCAGTCACCGGTGAAACCCGCGATGCGCACGAAATTCTCATAGAGTTTCGCGCCCTTGGGCGTGTGATGCACCTCGGGGTGGAACTGGACGGCGTAGAAATGGCGCGACGGGTCGGCAGTGATGGCAAAGGGCGCGTTGGGCGAGGTGCCATAGACCTTGAAGCCCGGCGCGATGGCCGAGACATGGTCGCCATGGCTCATCCAGACCTGTTCGCGCCCGCCGTCGCGGTCGGGGTCGCGGTCGGGATCGAACCAGCCGTCCAGAAGATCGAGCCGTTCGCGGCCCGGCGACACGAAGGCGCGGCCGAATTCGGCGGTGCCGTGCCCGCGCTCAACGCGTCCGCCCAGGCAATGCATCATCACCTGCTGGCCATAGCAGATGCCCAGGATCGGCACACCGAGATCGAACACCGAGGCCGGCGGCATCGGCGCCCCCTCGGAAAAGACCGAGGACGGTCCGCCCGAAAAGATCACCGCCTTCGGCGCGAAGGCGCGCAGGAAATCGTCATCGACCCGGTTGAAGGGGTGAATCTCGCAATAGACATTCAACTCGCGCAGGCGCCGCGCGATCAGCTGCGTCACCTGGCTGCCGAAGTCGATGATGAGAAGGCGATCATGCTGTGTCATGGCCGCGCAATACGGCTTTCGCGAGGCCATCGCAAGAGCATTGGCAGGGCTGCGGATGTCGGTTTTCGGCCTGAGATGACGCAATCGCGGCATGACGGACGCGGGAAAGGGACTAAACGGGGGGCAGCATAGCAGGGGGCCGAAAATGAGCGAAGCAAGGGCAGAACGGCGGGCACGCGGCGGCGGTGGCGCCGCGCGGCGGGCGGCGCGCACGGCCGTCAGCCTGGAGACCGCGCGTTTCATCGAGCGCAACATCCCCAATCTGGAGATCCTCGACGACGAGGCGCTTGCGATCATCGAATGGAATGCCGAAACGGTGCTGGAGGAGATCGGCGTCAATTTCGTCGAGAATCCCGCCGCGCTGGAGCTTTGGCGCGCGGCCGGTGCCGATGTTCAGGGCGAGCGGGTGCGCATCCCGCGCGGCCTGGCGCGCCAGCTTTGCGCCACCGCGCCCGCGCGCTTTACCCAGCATGCGCGCAACCCCGAACGCAATGTCGAGATCGGCGGCAAGTCGCTGGTTCTGGCGCCGGTCTATGGCCCGCCCTTCGTGCGCGATCTGACGCGCGGCCGGCGTTACGCGACGCTGGAAGATTTTCGCAATTTCGTGAAGCTGGGCTACATGTCCAAATGGCTGCACCATTCGGGCGGCACGGTTTGCGAACCCACCGACGTCGCCGTGAACAAGCGCCACCTCGACATGCTGCTGGCGCATATGACGCTGAGTGACAAGCCCTATATGGGGTCGGTCACCGAACCCGTGCGCGCCGAGGATTCGGTCAAGATGTCCGAGATCCTGTTCGGGGCCGATTTCGTGGCGCAGAACACGGTGATGACATCGCTGATCAACATCAACTCGCCGCTGACTTTCGATGCGACGATGATGGGCGCGCTGGAGGTGTATGCCCGCGCCGGGCAGGCCAGCATCATCTCGCCCTTCATCGTCGGCGGTGCCATGGCCCCGGTGACGGTGGCGGGCACGCTGACGCAGGTTCTGGCCGAGGTGCTGGCCGGGGTCGCCTACAGCCAGATGATCCGGCCGGGGGCGCCGGTGATCATGGGCGCGTTCGTGACCTCGATCGACATGAATTCGGGCGCGCCGACCTTTGGAACGCCGGAAGCCGCCCATATCACCTATGGCGCCGGGCAACTGGCGCGGCGGCTGGGGCTGCCGTATCGCTCGGGCGGATCGTTCTGCGGGTCGAAACTGCCCGATGCACAGGCCGCCTATGAGACCGCCAACAGCCTGAACATGGCCCTGCTGGCGGGCGTCAACTTCATGCTGCACGCCTGTGGCTGGCTGGAGGGCGGGCTGGTCGCCAGCTATGAGAAATTCGTGCTCGATGCCGATCAGCTGGGCACCCTGCACCACCTGGCAAAGGGCGTGTCGATGGATGAGAACGGCCAGGCGATGGATGCGCTGCGCGAGGTGGGGCCGGGTGGCCATTTCCTGGGCTGCGCCCATACGCAGGCGAATTTCAAATCGGCTTTCTGGCGCTCGGATGTGCTGGACTACAAGCCGTTCGAGACCTGGGAAGAAGAGGGCGCGCGCGATTCCGCGACGCTGGGGGCCGCGCGCGTCGAAAAGCAGTTGCGTGACTATCAGGCACCGGCGCTGGACCCGGCGATCGCCGAGGCCCTGACGGCCTATGTCGAGCAGCGCAAGGCCTCGGAGCCCGACGCCTTCGGCTGAGCGGGCAAGGCCGGGGGCGGCGTGCCACCGGCCATCGCCTTTCCGGCCGGTTCACCCCAGCATGCGCGCGACCATCTCGCCCATGTCGCGGCTCAGTTTCGGATGCGCCGCGATCATTTCCAGCGCCGCGCGCGCTTTGTCCTGCCGGGTCTTGTCATAGCGTGGCCAGGTCTCGAAGGCCGTGGACATGCGCGCGGCGAATTGCGGGTTGCGCCCGTCCATCCGGATCAGCCATTGGGCCAGCAGATCATAGGCCGCGCCGCTGCCATGGTGAAAGCCGGCATGATTGCCGATCAGCCCGCCGAACAATGCGCGAAAGCGGTTCGGGTTGGTCCAGTCGAAGTCCGGGTGCCGGGCAAGGTCGGCGGCCCGTTCGGCGGCCCGATCCGGTGCCGCATGCAGGGTCTGCAGGGTGAACCACTTGTCGATCACCAGCCGTTCGTGCTGCCAGCGCTCGTAAAAGGCGGCCAGCGCGGTTTCGCCGCGGCCGGCTTGAAGCAGGGCCGTCAGCGCGCCCAGTTGTTCGGTCATGTTGTCGGCGCGGTCAAAGACCGTTGCCGCCATCGCGCCCTCATCGATCAGGCTGAGCAGGCGCAACGCCGTCAGCCGCAACGCGCGCCGCCCGGCCGAGGCCGGGTCGGGGCTGTAGGGGGCGGCGGGCGCGAGATCGGTGACCAGCCCGGCCAGCGCGTCGCGATGGTGCCTGGCCAGCGCCCGGCGCAGGGCTTGCCCTGCGATATGGATTGCGGCGGGATCGGGCACCTGTCCCTGTTCGGCCAGCCAGGCGGCCAGCGTCTCGTCGTCGGGCAGGCGCAGCATCAGCGCGCGAAACGACGGGTCAAGGCTGGCATCGGCCAAGATCGGTGCCAGTGCGCTCAGATAGGCCGGCTCGGCGGTGTCATCGCCTTCGGCAATCATGTGTCCGGCGGTTTGCAGGGCGAGTTGTCGGCCCGCTTCCCAGCGGACGAAGGGATCGGTGTCATGCGCCAGAAGATGCGCCAACGCACCCGGCTGCGGCTGGTGCACCAGGCGGACCGGGGCCGAGAACCCGCGCAGCAATGATGGCACCGGACGCGCCTTGAGATTCTCGAACCTGAGCGACATCTCGGCGCGATCGAGGCCCAGAACCTGGGTTGGTGCCACCTCGGTGCCGTCGGCGCCGATCAGGCCCAGGGCAACCGGGATCAGCATGGGTTTCTTGGTTGTCTGGCCGGGGGTGGGCGGCACCTCCTGACGCAGGGTCAGGCGAAAGGTGCTGCCATCCCATTCCTCATGCACATGCAGGCGCGGGGTACCGGCCTGTTCGTACCACAGCTTGAACTGGCTCAGGTCGCGCCCGGTGGCATCCTCGAAGACCGCGAGCCAGTCCTCGATCGTGCAGGCCTGACCGTCATGACGTTCGAAATAGAGATCCAGCGCTCGCCGGTAGCCGGTTTCGCCCACCAGGATGGCCAGCATGCGGATCACCTCGGCGCCCTTTTCATAGACCGTGGCCGTATAGAAATTGTTGATCTCGACATATTCGGCCGGCCGAACCGGATGCGCCAGCGGCCCGGCATCCTCGCGGAACTGCCGCGTGCGCAAGGTCAACACATCGCCGATGCGCTTGACCGCCGCGCCGCGCAGGTCGGCCATGAACTGCTGGTCGCGGTAGACCGTCAAGCCCTCTTTCAGCGACAGCTGGAACCAGTCGCGGCAGGTGATGCGGTTGCCGGTCCAGTTGTGGAAATACTCATGCGCCACGATCCGTTCGATATTGGCATAGTCTTCGTCGGTCGCGGTCTCGGGCGAGGCCAGCACGTAGCGCGAATTGAAGATGTTGAGCCCCTTGTTCTCCATCGCGCCCATGTTGAAATCATCCACGGCGACGATGTTGAAGACATCGAGATCGTATGCGCGGCCATAGACGCGCTCATCCCAGTCCATGGATTGGCGCAAGGCCGTCATGGCGTGCCCGGTCTTGTCCTCGTCGCCTGCCCGCACCCAGATCGCCAGATCCACCGCGCGGCCCGAGGCGGTGGTGAAACTGGCCCGCCGGGCGACAAGATCCCCGGCAACCAGTGCGAACAGATAGCTGGGCTTGGGGTGCGGGTCGTCCCATTCGGACCAGCCCGGCCCCTGCGCGACCGGGTTCCCGTTCGACAGCATCACCGGCTGATCGCTTTCGATGCGGACCTTGAACGACGCCATGACATCGGGGCGGTCGGGGTAGAAGGTGATCTTGCGAAAGCCCTCGGCCTCGCATTGCGTGCAATACATCCCCTTCGACATGTAAAGCCCGTCCAGCGCGGTATTTCCCTGCGGATCGATCTCGACCTCGGCTTCCCACACAAACGCCCCTTTCGGCAGGCGATCTGCCGTCAGCAGCAGTCCGGATTCGCCGGGCGTGGCCGCCAGCGGCTGTCCGTCGATGGTCGCATGGATCAGCGTCATCCCCTCGCCGTCGAGCCACAGATCGCTGGAGCCGGCGGCGGGGTTCGGACGAAACCGGATGCGCGACAGCACCCGCGTTGCGCGCGGTGCCAGGCGAAAGGTCAGCTCGACCCCGTCCACCAGGTGGCTGGGCGGGGCATAGTCGGACAGGCGGATGGGCTGGGTCATCGGATCCTCTTGCTTTGAGCAACTGGTGCCATGCGCCGCGACCCGAGGGCAAGGGCCGCCGCGCCCCCTTCATCTTGCCGGCAAATACGCGCGGGGGTGAATTCGGCGCAGCCGAAGAGGGGGCGGCAGCCCCCTTGGCCGGGGTTTGCGCGGCCAGGGGTCGCGAAACCGGGGTCACGCGCTATCGGGGGCCAGCAGGACCGGGCAGCGCGCGGCCTCGATCAGCGTGGCAAGGCGGCCGGGTGCGAGGACGGGATCGGGCGCAAGGATCAGCGCCGAGGCCCAGAGCGCGTCGATCCGCGCCGGGTCGTCGGCGGTTTCGCGGGGCAGGCAGAGCAATCGGCGCTGCACCGCACGGGCCAGGGCGGCGGCAAGGTCCAGTGTGCGGCGGTCCTGCGCGTCGCACAGCACGACCACCGGGGCGCCGGTATTGAGGAGCCGCCGGTGCCCCAGCATGATCATGTCGCCCGGTTGGCGTATCCGGACCGCGAGATCGGCGCCCAGCCCGATATCGGAGCGAAACTCCCAGCGGATGCGGCCGCGCGTTGCGATCCGTTCCAGCCGTGTCCTGAACGCGCGGGCATCGGCGGCATAGGCGGCCGACAGTCCTTCGCGCGTCAGCGCCAGGCCGGGCCGGAACGGGCGCGGCGGGGTCAGAACCGGCGCGCCCTCGGCCGCGTCGACGGCCGGGTCGCGCGCCAGGATGCCGATAATCGCCGCCAGCATCGCGCGTTCCGGCGGATCGCCCAGGACCACGCGCATCTGTTGCGCGATCGCTTCGGCCAGGCCGATGGCGGGCGCGGCATCGGCATAGCATCCGGCCACGATCACCAGGCGCCCGCGCCCGATCGAGGCGGGGGCGGGGTCAGTCGGCATCGCTCTTGCCCGTGTCGTTCTGGCGCGGCGGGCGGCCGTAGTCACGCCGCACCTCGGCAAAGTCCATCAGGCGCATCTCGACATTGGCGTTGATCGAATCGGACGGGAACGCGCCGTCAAGGCCACGATGGCCCGCGCGCAGCCCGCTCAGAATCTCCATCGCCTGATCGACATGATCGATTGCATGAACATGAAACCGTCCCTCGGCCACGGCCGCGACCAGATCGGGGCGCAGCATCAGGTTGTCGATGTTGCGCCGGGGCAGGATCACGCCTTGCCGGCCGGTCAGCCCCTGGGCGTTGCAGGCATCGAAGAACCCTTCGATCTTTTCATTGACGCCGCCGACCGGCTGAACCGCGCCCATCTGGTTGATCGAGCCGGTGACGGCAAAGGACTGCGACAGCGGCACGCCCGCAAGCGCCGACAGGATCGCGCACAGTTCCGCCACCGAGGCCGAATCGCCATCCACCCCGCCATAGCTTTGTTCGAACACCAGCGACGCCCACAGCGACAGCGGCGTGTCGGGCAAATAGTGACCGGACAGATAGCTGGACAGGATCATCACGCCCTTGGAATGGATCGGCCCGCCCAGCTTCACGGCGCGTTCGATGTCGATCACCTGGCCCGCGCCGAGCCGCACCCGCGCGGTCACGCGCGTGGGCCAGCCAAAGCGCACGGCGCCCAGATCGGCCACCGTCAGCGCGTTGATCTGCCCCACCTCGGAGCCGCGCGTGGCAATCAGGATCGTGCCGCGCGCGATATTTTCGCGCATGCGTTCGGGCAGGCGTCCATGACGGCGGCGCGTGGCCTCGATCGTGGCATCGACATGCGCGCGCGTTACGGTCTCGGCCCCGTCGTCGCGGGCGCGGTAGTCGGCTTCGCGCAGGATGTCCCAGATCCGGCTGAGAACCAGCGACAGCTTGGTCCGGTCATCGGCCTGGCGCGCCGCAGCCTCAAGCAGCGCGGCCACGCCATCGGCACTGACCGGTCGCAACGCTTCGTCCGTCACGACGCTGGCGACTAGGCGCGCGAACAGCGCGGCGCTGTCGGCGCTGCGGTCGATATCGGCGCCGAATTCGGCGGTGATGGTGAACAACTGGCTGAAGACCGGATCGTACGCTTCCAGCAGCATATGCGTCAGCCGGTCGCCCACCAGCGCCACGCGCAGATCCAGCGGCACGGGATCGGGCTCAAGCGTCGATGTCGCACCAAAGCCCATGCGCTCGGATGCGCCGATGATGCGGATCTCGCCCGTCTCCAGGCACCGTTTGAGCGCGTCCCAGGCAAAGGGTTCGGCCAGCACCCGCGCGGCGTCCAGCACCAGAAAGCCGCCGTTCGCGCGGTGCAGCGCGCCGGGGCGGATCATCGTCACATCCGTCACCAGCGCGCCCATCTGTTGCTGGTATTCGATCCGGCCGATGAGATTGGCCAGCGACGGCAGGCTTTCGACCACGACCGGCGCGCCCTCGGGCGCATCGGAATCGGCCGAGACCATCACGTTGACGCCGTAGCGGTGAAAGGCGGGCTGATCATGCAGCCGGGTCGGGGTGATGGGGAACGGGCCGTCGCCGCCCGCGCTTCCGGCTTTGAGGAACAGCTCGGCGTTGTTGATCAGATCGTCGCGCAGGGCGTCGAAATAGTCGTCCAGCGCGGCGACGCCCCGGAATGAATTGCGCAGGTCCTTCAGGTTCAGATCGACCAGTTGCTCGGCCATTTCGCGGTGCAACGCGCCGATCGCGTCGCGATGTTCCTTTTCCAGCCGGGGCAGCGATTCCAGGAATTCGCTGAGTTCGGTCTGGGTGTCGGCGACATGGGCGCGAATCGCCTCGCGTTCCTTTTCCGGCAGCTTGTCGATGACATCGGGCTTTTGCACCTCGCCATCCTTCATCGGGGCCAGGGCAAACCCCATTGGTGTGCGCAGGATCGCCACGCCGCGTTCGCGCGCCCGCGCGGTCAGTTCCGAAAAGGATTTTTCGTTGCGGCCGCCGAATTCCTCTTCGATGGCGGCGCGGCGCGACTGGTATTCCTCGGATTCGAAGAGCGCGGGAATGCCTTGCGCCAGATCGTCCACCAGTTCGGCCATCGCCTTGCGCAGCTTCGGCCCCATGCCACGCGGCAGGGCCAGCGCGCGGGGGCGGTCTGGCGCGTCGAAATTGTGAACATGCACCCAGTCCGGCGGGGCTGGGCGTTTGGCGGCCTCGGCGCGCAGCAGCGACAGGATGGCGGTGTGCCGGCCCGTGCCTTCGGGGCCATGCACGAACAGGTTGAATCGCCGGTTGCGGATGCCCGCCGCCAGCCCGATGGCCTCGATCGCGCGGTCCTGGCCGACGAGGTGGCGCAAAGGCTCCAAGGCTTCGGTGCTGTCAAAGCCCAGTGCGGCGGCATCGAACCCGTGTCGCAGGTCGTCGGCGGCCAGTTCGGTGTTCGTCGCGTCGTCGGTCATGCCTATATCCGTTCAGTCCTGCCTGATCCGAACATGGCATGGCCCGTGTCCGAGGAAAAGGGCGCAGCCCACCCGGCGCGGGCGTTGCCGGGGGCGGAAAACCTGTCTAGGACAGGGGCGCAAGACGGAGGGCGCCATGTCGGACACGATTGAAACCTATCCCGAAATCCGCGAAGCGGTGGGCAGGCTGTGTGCCCGGTTTCCTGGCAGCTACTGGCGCGAACTCGACCGCGACATGGCCTATCCGCAGGCCTTCGTCGATGCGCTGACCGAGGCGGGATGGCTGTCGGTGCTGATCCCCGAGGACTATGGCGGCGCGGGCCTGCCCCTGTCGGCGGCGGCGGCGGTGCTGGAAGAGATGCAGCGCGCAGGCTGCAACGGCGGGGCGTGCCATGCGCAGATGTATACGATGGGCACGCTGTTGCGCCACGGCTCGGAGGCCCAGAAACAACGATACCTGCCCGAGATTGCGGCCGGGCGGCTGCGGTTGCAGGCGTTCGGTGTGACCGAACCCACCAGCGGCACCGATACCGCCGCGCTCAAGACCATGGCGCGGCGCGAGGGCGATCATTTCATCGTCAACGGCCAGAAGATCTGGACCAGCCGGGCCGAACACTCCGACTTGATGCTGCTTTTGGCGCGTACCACGCCCCAGACCGAAGGAATGAAACGCACCGCCGGCCTGTCGGTGTTGCTGGTGGACATGCGCGAGGCGCGCGGCAACGGGCTGACGATCCGGCCCATCCGCACCATGATGAATCATGCGACGACCGAGGTGTTTTTCGACAATCTGCGCGTCCCGGCCGAAAACCTGATCGGCGAGGAGGGCAGGGGTTTTCGCTACATCCTGTCGGGGATGAATGCCGAACGCATCCTGATCGCGGCCGAATGCGTGGGCGATGCCAAGTGGTTTCTGGACAAGGCCGCCGGCTATGCGCGCGAACGCGTGGTGTTCGGCCGGGCGATCGGGCAGAATCAGGGTGTGCAGTTTCCCATCGCCAAGGCCTATGCCAACATGCGCGCGGCCGAGCTGATGGTGCACGAGGCGTTGCGGCTGTACGAGCGCGGCGACAATCCGGGGGCCGAGGCCAACATGGCCAAGATGCTGGCCGCCGATGCCGCGTTCGAGGCCGCGAATGTCTGCATCCAGACCCATGGCGGTTTCGGTTTCGCCGAGGAATACGACATCGAACGAAAGTTCCGCGAAACCCGGCTATATCAGGTCGCGCCGATCTCGACCAACCTGATCCTGTCGTATCTTGCCGAACACGTCCTGGGGCTGCCGCGCTCGTATTGAGGGTTCGGCGACGCGGCGCCGCGTCCCTCCCCCGGCTGTGCGCCGGAGGAGGGCAGGGGCGTCGCTTACCAGTGGAAGCTGCGCCCCAGCGTGATGCGGACGTCGCGGCCGCGGCGGGCTTCGGCGGTGGACAGCGAGCCGTCGAGGATGTTCTGATACTGCCGGTCGAAGACGTTGTTGACCGACAGTTGCAGCGTCGCCCCGGCCAGCGCCCCGCGATCGGGGGTCCATCTGACGAACAGGTCGTGCAGCCCGTAGCCGCTGAACCGGTCGCCATTGGCGCGGGTGGCCCCGGCGACGAAGGTGCCGCGCCAGCCTGCCTCGACCCCGTAATCCTGGAACCGGCGGCCGTATTCGACCACCAGTTCATGCGCCGGGATCGAATCCAGCCGTGCGCCGGAGGTCTGGTTGAACCCTTCCATGGCACTCAGCGCGAGGCGGCCGAAATTGGTGTCGGAATCGTATGACGCCTCAAGTTCGACGCCGCGGATACGGGCGCGCGCGATATTGCCATAAGACGGTTGGCCCGGCGTCATCAGCCGCTCGATCCGGTCGCGGAAACGGTTGTCGAAGCCCGTCAGCTTGACGTCCAGCGTATCGCTTCCGTCAAGGATCCCGGCGGTGGAATAGGACAGGCCGACTTCGCGCGTATAGGCGGTTTCCGGGCGCAGACCCAGCGACACGGTGCCGCCCTGGAACCCGCTTTCGAAGATCTCGTCCAGCGTGGGCAGGCGAACGGTGCGCGCCAGCGAGCCAAAGACGGCCCAGTTGTCGTTGAACCGGTAATGCGCCGACAGCGACGCAGCCGTGCCCTGATGGGTCGCGCTGCGCATGAACGCGGCGGGCACGCCGGCGGTCGGCGTGATCTCGGTCCGGTCGAACCGCGCGCCGCCGATCAGGGTCAGCCGCTGGTCATAGATGAACTCGTTTTGCGCATAGAGCCCGTAGCGCAGGCTGTCGCCCTCGGGATGGGTCGAGCGGGGATTGCCGCCGGCGATATGGCGGCGCTCCTGGCGCGAGGCCTGGGCGCCGAAGGTCAGGTAGTTTTCCCAGTTCTCGCCCTGCGCGGTGATCGTGTTGCGCGCATTGAACGCCAGCGTGCGATAGCCATAGGTGCTGTCGCGGAACAGATCGCTGGGGATCAGGGCGGTGCTGTTGCGCTGATCGACCTCGGTGTCGGAAAACGACAGTTGCACCCGCGTATCCAGCCAGGGGTTGTCATGGGCGGGGTTTTCCCAGGTGATCTGGGCGGTGTCGTCGGTGATCGTGCGGTCGATATCGCCAAAGACGGGCGCGACGATATCGGCGGCGTAATTCGCGTTCTCCTGGTCGCTGTGCCAGCGGGTGAACGAGAAACGGACCTGCTGATCGCTGTCGTCCGAGGGGCGCCAGGTTGCGCTGAGCATGCCGGACTGCGCATCCATCCCCGAGCCGTCGATCACCGTGCCATTGCCCGAGCGATAGTCGCCGTCGCGCCGATAGGTCAGCGCGCCCAGCACCTCAAGGCGTTCCGACAACCTGTGCGCCAGAATGGCCGAGCCCAGGTAGCCGCCGCCATTGCTGTTGTAGCCCGCGCGCAGCCTCAGGGCGGTGTCATTGTCGCCGGTCAGGAAGTCGCTGGCATCGCGGGTCTCGAACGCGACGACGCCGCCGATCGCCCCCGATCCATAAAGGATCGACGAACCCGGCCCGCGCAAGACCTCGACCCGGCGAAACAGCTCTGGCTCGCCAAAGAAAGACCCCATGCGATACTGCTCGGAATACTTGGGCACGCCATCGACCGAGACGATGATCCGGTTCTCGTCGGACGAGGTGCCGGTGCCGATACCGCGCAGGTTGAAGAACTGCCCCGACATGCGGCCGCCGCCATAGCCGGTGGCGCCTGGCACCGTGCGCAGGAAATCGCCCGGAACGCCGGCCTGTTCGCGGTCGAGGTCCTCTTCCTCCAGTGCGGTCACGGCCTGGGGGGTATCGATGGCCACCCGCGCCCGACCGGCACCCAGGATGACGCGGCCCAGCGCGGTAAAGATGCCGCCCTGCGCCTCGGTGGCGGGTTGGTCGGCGGCGGTTTGCGCCGGGGCGGGTGAGGCGGCGGTGGCCAGGGCGACCAGCGCCACACCGGAAAGGACGCTTGCGCGCCGTCTGTGTTCAGTCATGGGTTCCCCCGTTTCGGTGGTTGTCTCGGGGCTGGCGGAACCGCTGGCGTCCGGTTGTTTGAGTTGGAGTGTCAGGCCACGGCCTGCGGCAGGACAAAGACGCCGCCGCCGGGCGGCGGTGTGCTGACCCGCAGATCGCAGTCATAGGCCGCGCTCAGCGTGGCACTGGTAAAGACCTGCGCCACCGGCCCGGCCGCCAGCACCTGCCCGCCGGCCATCAGCGTGACCGATCGGGCAAACATGGCGGTCAGGTTCAAATCGTGCATCACGGCGACCACACCGCCGCCTGCATTCGCGAACTCGGCGGCCAGGCGCATCACCTGCAACTGATGCCCGATGTCGAGGCTGGCCACCGGTTCATCCAGGAACAGCCAGCGCGCGCGGTCGTCAACCACGGGCTGCCAGACCTGCACTAGCACGCGGGCAAGCTGCACCCGCTGTTGTTCGCCGCCCGAAAGCTCTTGAAAGAAGCGCCCGCCGAACCCCTCCAGCCCGACGCGGTGCAACGCGCGTTCGGGCAAGGTCTCGGCCCCCGGCAAAAGCGCGCTTTGCCCGGTCAGGCCCAGCCGCACCACCTCGTGCACGGTAAAGGGAAAGGCCAGCGTCGTCGCCTGCGCCAGCACCGCGCGGCGCGCGGCAAGGGCGGCCGGGGGCAGGGTGCGCAGATCGTCGCCATCAAGCGTGATCTGCCCGCCGCAGGCGATCTCGCCGGTCATGGCGCGCAACAGCGTGGTCTTGCCCGAACCGTTGTGGCCCACGATCGCCGTGATTTCGCCCGGCCCGGCGGTGAAATCCACGCCGTGCAGGATGCGTTTGCGGCCAAGTTCGACGGTGATGTTCGTTGCGTTCAGCATGTTACATGTCCACCAGGCCACGCCGGCGCAGCAGGATCCACAGAAAGACAGGTGCGCCCAATACCGCGGTCACGATGCCGATGGGCAACTCTGCCGGGGCCACGATCACGCGGGCAATCATGTCGGCCAGTAGTAGAAGCGTTGCGCCCAGCAATGCCGAGGCGGGCAACAGGAACCGGTGATCGGGGCCGATGGCAAGGCGCAGCAGATGCGGCACCACGATGCCGATGAAGCCGATCCCGCCTGACACGGCGACCGCTGCGCCGGTCGCTGCCGCCACCGTCAGGATGGCGATGTTCTTCATCCTCTGGACCGCGATACCCAGATGCGCCGCCGCGGCCTCGCCCAGGGTAAAGGCATTCAGCGCGCGGGCAAGCGCGGGCGCGGCCAGCAACGCCAGCACGATGATCGGGCCGGCGGCGGCGATGCGCGCCCAGCTGGCCCCGGCCAGCGATCCCAGGCCCCAGAAGGTCAGATCGCGCAGTTGCTGGTCGTCGGCGATATAGACCATCAGGCCGGTCAGCGCGCCCGCCAGCGCCCCCAGCGCGATCCCGGCCAGCAGCATCGTCGCAACCGAGGTCCGCCCCTGCCGGGTCGAGACGCGATACAGCACCAGCGTGGTGCCCCAGCCGCCCAGAAAGGCCGCGATCGGCACCAGGTGCGGCCCGCTCAGCGCGGCCAGCGACGCCGGCAGCAAGCTGCCCAGAACGATGGCCAGCACCGCCCCCAGCCCGGCGCCGGCGCCGACGCCGACGATGCCGGGATCGGCCAGCGGGTTGCGAAACAGGCCCTGCATCACCGCCCCCGAGACCGCCAGCGCGGCCCCGACCATCACGCCCATGACCATCCGTGGCAATCGGATGTCCATCAGCACCACGCGCTCATGCAGCGCCAGTTCCTGGCCCGCGATCAGGCGCCCCAGCACCGCGCCGAGCGAGACGCCCGAGGCCCCGACGGCCATGCTGCCCAGCGCGACCGCGACCAGGAGCACGACAAGCGCGACCAGAACCTGCCGTGCCCGGATCGACCGGTCGCCCGCCGTGGGCTGGACTCGCAGGATTGCCGTCAGCATCGCCCTATGCCCCGCCGTAAAGCGCATCCATCAGCGCCCGCGCGGCGTCCGGGGTGCGCGGGCCGAAACCCAGCAAGAACATCCCGTCCATGCGGACCACCCGCCCGGCCTGCCCGGCCGGGGTGATCCCCAGCGCCGGATGCGCGGCGATCTGGTCGTCGCTCATCGCGTGATCGCCATCGCGGTCCATCATCACGATGGCCTCGGGCGCCGCGGCGGCCACGGCCTCGTCGGTCAGAAGCTGATAGCCCTCGAACCCGGTCACCGCGTTCTCCAGCCCGGCCAGCGCCAGGATGCCGGAGGCGGCTGTGTCGGTGCCCGAAGCCATGATCCGCCCGCCTTCGGCCGACAGGATGAACATGGCACGGATCGGCGCATCGATCCGGTCGCGGGCTGCGGCGAGATCGGCAAAGCGCGCCTCGACATCGGCGGCCAGGGCGGCACCGCCCTCGGCATCGTCAAAGACTTCGGCCACGGCGTCGATCCGGCCCAGCACGCCGTCCTCGGTATAGGCCTGATCGACCTGGACGAAGGGCACCTCGGCGCGTTCCATCAGCTCGATGGTCTGCGGCGGCCCGGCGCCGGCATCGGCCAGGATCAGATCGGGTTCCAGCCGCAACAGCCCCTCGGGCGACAGCGCACGCATATAGCCTACATCTGGCAAGGCCGCGATGGCGGCTGGATGGGTCGCGGTGGTGTCGCGCCCGACCAGCCGGTCGGCATGGCCCAGGGCGTGAACGATCTCGGCCAGCGCGCCACCAACCACGACCACCCGGTCGGCGGCGATGGCGGGCAGCGTCAGGGCGCCAAGCGCCAGCCCGGCCAACCCCGCGCGCAGGAAAAGACATCTGGTCATGGATCAGACCTCGCGCGGCAGGGTTTCGACCATGTCGGCCCAGCGTTCGGTGTCAGGGTCGCGCTTGCCGAACAGTTGCAGGATCAGCCCGCCATCCTTGTCGAACGCCTCGACCGACAGCGCCGCGCCATGCCGGGTCGGCTTGTTGACCAGCCAGACCTCGGCCACGTGATCGGCGCGCAGATGCAGGTTGAAGCCAGGGTCCAGCACATTCAGCCACGGGCCCATCGGTTCGATCCGGTGGATCGGCCCGCCGTGGATCTGGATGCATCCGCGATTGCCAACAAACAGCATTACCGGGATCGCCCCCTCGGCGGCGGCGCGCAATGCCGCGTCCAGCGCGTGTGGCGCCAGCGGGCGCGCATACGGCGCGCCGGCGATGCGATAGGCGCCGAGCCGGTTCATCTTGAGCTTGGCGCACAGCCGCAGGAACTGGTGGGTGTCGGTCATGGCCGCCCATTCCTTGCGCAGGATATCGGCGCGGGCAGGGTCTGACCGGGGGGCCTCGACCGGCTCGCGCGGGGTCAGGGGCAGGGTGTCGGACTGATCGGGCAGCCGCAAGGCTGCAACCATGCGATCGAAGGCCGCGATGTCCGAGGCCGGGCGCAGATGCACCTTGTGCACCGCATCGCCCGCCGCGTCGAACACCTGGATCGAACGGCGATCGCCACGGGTGACGGCAAAGGCATGGACCCAGTGGCGCGGAAACATCCGCAGGTCGATATCCGGGCCCAGCACCATCGAGGCATGCTGGCCGCTGTGATAGTCCAGATAGGTGCCGTCGCGCTCATGCACCGCTGAGTCGTTGCGCGTCAGCGCCAGCACCGGACCAAGCGACTGGATATGGGCGAAAAGCGCATCCAACGCAGGATCGATTCGCGCGATCTGCGCGCCATCGACTTCGGCGGCCAGCAGCGCGGCCTCGGTCACGCCCAGGCTGTCGGCCAGATCGCGGGCGCGGGTTTTCGGGTTGTCGGAAAGCGCCTTGCGCAGCGTCCGGGCGCTGTGGGCATTGGCGTGGGTCGTTTCGGCGAGTGCGGGCATGCGCGTTCCATCCGTTGCAGTTTCATACGGTCAAGGCGGGCGCGTATCTGGCTGCAAGCTGGATGGCGAAAGATGGCTGCGGCGGACGCAACCTTTCTTGAGTGATTTACTAAGATATTTTCGGCACCGGATGCAAGCCAGAATTTTTCATGGAAAAAAGCCTGTTAGTCGGGGTGCCCGGCAGGACATCCTGCGAATGGTTTAATCTTGACAAATTTACTATGCAAGATTAGCGGCAGCAGAAGCACGCGTGGTCGGTGTCCGGCCGCGTCGGCATTCGCCAGCCTTGCGCCAGCCCAATGCGACCACGAAACAGACAATGGGGGCCGCCATGGCTGTCTTGCGCCGACTTGCGCCAATCGCCTTTGCAATCGCCACGACCGCCGCCGCCAGTGCGGCCTTTGCCCAGGAGGGCGCGGACGGCGTGCAGATCGAACTCAATCGCGCCGACCAGCGCGACGATGCCTGCCAACTGGTCTTCGTCGCCCGCAACGACGGGGCTGCCGGGCTGGATCAGCTTGCACTGGAGATGGTGCTTTTCGACCGCGACGGCGGGGTCGCCAAGCTGACGTTGCTGGATTTCCAGGCTCTGCCGGCCGGGCGCACGCGGGTGCGCTCGTTCGATATGCAGGGGCTGGACTGCGCGTCATTGGGCCGGGTGCTGGTCAATGCCACCGCCACCTGCGAGCCGCAAGACGCGCCCGGCTGCACCGACATGACCCTTGAATCGCGTCTGGACGAGATCGAGGTGCTGCAATGATGATGTTCGAGGCCGTCTCGGCGATTGCCGACATGGGGGGGCCGGTTGTCCTGCTGCTGATTGCGATGTCGCTGGTCGCGCTGGCGCTGGTCCTGGCCAAGGTCTGGCATTTCATGCGCGCAGGGGTTGGCCGGCACGGCGATCTGGAACAGGCTCTGGCCTGCTGGGATGCCGGCCAGCGCGTCGCCGCGATCGAACGCGCGGGCGCGGCGTCGAACCATCTGGCACTGCTGACCGTCACCGCCATGCAGGCGGCCGATCAGCCCGGCACCGACCTGACGGCCCTGCGCGCGCGGCTGACCGGGCTGGCGAGTGCGCGGATGGCATCGCTGTCGGGCGGGCTGCGCCTGCTGGACAGCATAGCTCAGGTGGCGCCGCTGCTGGGCCTTTTCGGCACCGTTCTGGGCATGATCGAGGCGTTTCAGGCGCTTCAGGCCGCGGGCAGCGCGGTCGACCCCTCGGCCCTGGCGGGCGGGATCTGGGTGGCGCTGTTGACAACCGCGGTCGGGCTGGCGGTGGCGATGCCGGCAAGCTTGTTGACGACCTGGTTCGACGGCCGCATCGCGCGCGAGGCGTTGATGGCCGAAACGGTGATCGACACGGTTCTGTGCGCCGGTATCGGCACGCCGCATTGCGCCCTGCGCGCCGCGCCGACACCGGCGCCGCAGGCCGCGGGCGCCGGGGCGCGCCATGCCTGAGGCGCGCCGCCTTGTCCTGCCGCGCCGCCGGTCCGCGCTGTCGCTGACATCGCTGATCGACGTGATCTTCCTGCTGCTTCTGTTCTTCATGCTCAGCTCGACCTTCTCACGCCAGGGCGAGGTGGAACTGACCGCAGCCGGGGGTGGTGCCGGGGCCGAGGCGGGGAACCCGCTTTTTCTGCAACTGGGCGCCGATGAGGTGACGCTGAATGCCGAGACCGTCTCGCTTGACGGGCTGGCCCCCGCCCTTGCCGCCCTGACCGAGGGGCCCGAGGCGCTGGTGCTGGTCGCGCTGCGCCCTGACGTGACGTCGCAGCGGCTGATCGATCTTCTGGCTGCGCTGCGCGCAACCGGCTACCGCGTGCAGGTGCTGTCATGAGTTTGCAACGCCCTCTGTCGCGCGGCCAGGTGGAACCCACGATCGGGCTGATCAATGTCGTGTTCCTGATGCTGATCTTCTTCCTGATCGCCGGGACGATCGCGCCCTCGCCCGAACCGGGGCTGTCGCTGGTGCGTCTGGACGATCCCGAACAGCGCCTGCCCGAACATGCGCTGGTTCTGGACGAGGAGGGCGACATCCGGTTCCAGGGCGAGGAAACCGACGCCGCGGCGTATCTGTCCGCGCTGGGCGATTCCGGGGTTGCGCGGATCATGCCCGACCGCGACGCCCCGGCCGAAGCGCTGGTGCGCCTGTCGCAGGAATTGCGCGCGGCCGGGGCCGAACGGGTGCTGGTGATGGGAGAGCGCGACACACAATGACTGCTGCCACGACCGTTCCGTCCCGACCCTGCCTGAACCCCGATTGCGTCCGCGCGGCGGCGCGGCAGGCCAGCCGCCGGGTGACACGCCTTGGCGGCCGGGCGATCGCGCTCAGCGTCGTCGTGTCGGTCGCGGCGCATCTGTCGGCGCTGGCCGCGCTGGTGCCGGATGAGACGGTCGAGATCGCGGGCGGCGCGCCCGCCGAGCTGGCCGCGCTGGGAGACAGCTTTGCCGATTTCAGCCAGGGTGCGACCCCCGCGCGCCCGTCGCAGGCGCAAGCCAGTCCTGCCGAACCGCCGGAACCCGCGCGGCCCGATACGCAACAGGCCGCGGCCTCGGCCAGTCCACCCGACACCGCCCGCCAAAGCCCGGCCGAAGCCACCGAGCCGGCGGCATCGCAGGCGCAGGCCGCGGAAAACCGGCCCGAGGCGCCGGCCCCGTCCGCCCCCGCGGCCGCGGAGCCCACGGTCGCGCTGCAATCCGAACCCGAGGCCGCGGCGGCGTCGTCCGCATCCGCCCCGCCGGCCCGCGCCGAGGCCTCGCCGTCCGCGTCCGAGCCGGTGCAATCATCGCCAGCGCGACCCGAGGCGCCGGCGGCGGTGGCGCCAGCCCCATCGAACGCGCCCGAGACGGTCGAACCGGCGCCCGAGCCCGAGATCACGGCGCAGCAGGCCGATGCCGCCACGCCGCGACCGCGCCAGCGCCCGGACCCCGATGCCCGGAACCGGCAAGAGCGCAGCGCCGAGGCCAGCGCCGCACAGGCGGCGGGCAATGCCGAACAGAACGCCCGGCGCGGCAGTGCCGACGGGTCCGAGCGCGCGGAGGCCGCAGCCAGCGCAACCACACAGGGCGCGGCCAGCGCGGCCGGCAATGCCGCAGCCTCGAACTACCCCGGCGAGGTGATGCAACGCATTCGCCGAACCCGGCAGCAGCGGGTCTCGGGCCGGGGCGTGGCGATCGTGTCGTTTTCCATCGGCAATGGCGGGGAACTGGCCTCGGCCTCGATCCAGCGCGGCTCGGGCAATACGCGCATCGATGCCGCCGCGCTCGACCACATCCGCCGTGCCGCGCCGTTCCCGGCGCCGCCAGCCGGGGCGGGGCGCAGCTATTCATTCGAATACGTGGTGCGCTGAGGGCGCGCGCGTGAAGGGCCGGCTCAACAGCGATCCCGGCGACGCGACGCCATCCGCCAGCGGGGCATGACCCCGAGGGCAACGACTTCGGCCCCGGCGCTCTGGCGTCCCGGTCCCGATTTTTCGTTCTTTTCATGCTGAGATGGCTGGGGCGGTAGGAACCCCTGACTGCTGATGATCCTAAACCCTTTTTTGAGTTAGCTCAGCTTCTGGGGCAGTTCTTGGGGCAATTCAGCCACCTCAGGACGCAGCGTAGGCGTCCCCACCCCCCACTGTGTTCACCAGAGAGCACCAGAGCGGCACGAGGGCAGGCGCTGGGCTGGGACATAGGGGTGGTGATAGCCGAGGTTGACCTGTGAGGTGCTCCCCATTCCTTGGACAGTATCTGGCGCTTTCTAAGCTCTGACTTGCTCCTGCTGATCGGGTTGGGTTGCTTCGATTTGCAGTGAGTAGA
>LJSV01000049.1 GCA_001314715.1 Rhodobacteraceae bacterium HLUCCA12
AAGGTCGCATCAAGAGGCCGGACACATGTCAGCACCCGATGACGCGCCAATATCAGCTCCGAAAATACCTCTTGCGTATGGGGCGGTTACACATGTTGCACAAATCTGGTGACTGGCGGACTTCCCCTTTCCCTGGACGGACTTATCCCACGGCTTCGGTGACGGGTATTCGGAGCGCGGTGAAGCCGTTCAAGACGACGACACGGACCTGGAACTCGGCAACCTGACGGTCGAAGTTCCATGGCAGGTCACGTGCCGTGAGCCGCTAGCCCAGCAGCTTCACACAGTGCATCTTCGTCTCGACGCGGCTCCGGCGGTGGACTTGCCCGACTGTTGTGGAGAGCGTTTAGCTCACTTCCCGGGCCTTTTGCTCGAATGCGTTGGGGTTTGGAAGCCGTCGATGTATCTGGCGGCGGCGTTTTCGTCCTGCTGGCGGGACTGCCATGCGACCGGCCAGACCAGCTCCGACTTGATGGTCTTGAAGAACGTCTCGACCATCGAGTTGTCGTAGCAGTTTCCGCGCCCGCTCATCGAGATCAGGATGCCGCGTTTACGGAGCAGCGCCTGGTAGTCGACAGAGCAGTATTGCGATCCGCGGTCGGAATGGTGGACCAGCCCTGGGGCGGGGTTGCGAGCCGCCAGAGCACGGCGCAGCGCTTCGACCGCAAGATCGCGCTTCAGGCGGTCACTCGTGGCCCAGCCGACGACCCGCCGGGAGAACAGGTCCAGCACGACTGCGAGGTAGAGCCAGCCCTCGGTCGTCCAGATGTAGGAGATGTCCGCCCCCCACTTTCTGTCCGGGCTATCCGCCGTGAAGTCCTGCGCTACCAGATTGGGGGCGACGGGCCAGGCATGCTCGCTGTCCGTCGTGCGCTTGAAGCGCCGTTTCTGCCGCGCGTTCAACCGGTTCTCACGCATCAGCCGCGCAGTGCGATGCCGCCCGATCTCATGTCCCTCATCGACGAGGTCACGGTGCATGCGTGGGCTGCCATAGGTGCCGTTCGACAGCGCGAAGGTCGTCCGGATATCCGTGCGTTTCTGCTTCAAAATTACCACCAAGAACGCCTTCCGGCCGTTGACGCCACCCAACCTCATGACCTGTTCTCGGTTCTTGGAAGCGTATCGGCTTTCCGCCGCCCGGATTCCGTCTTGAATCGTGACGACCTCGCATCCTGGCTCGGCAACAACGAAACCCGTTTGAAAGACCGGATCGCCTCCTGGCTGCCCTCCGATCTCTCTGATGACGACAAGGTGGAGTTGCTGGGCGGCTTCGTTGATGACTGCCTGAACGCCGTCGATGAAGCGATCGCGTCGGACGCTTCAGACGGTAGCGACGATAATGACGATGAAGATGAAGGTGGAGACGAAGAGGCCGCAAAAGTAGGTGAGGAGCGACCACAGCAGGGCTCGCAGCCGAACAAACTCCTCGACCGGCTTCTATACCGCGGGAAACTGCCACGCTACGATTTCCCGACGGATGTCGCGACATTCCATGTTTTCGATAGAGATGCTCGTCTCCCTAGAGTCAGGACCCATTGATTTCCGAGGTTCTACGTGATTCACGGTTCGAAAAACGAGCGGTGAACATGTCTGATCTCTTCTGGCTGTCCGACGCGCAGATGTCGCGTCTTGAGCCCTATTTCCCGAAGTCCCACGGCAAGCCGCGCGTCGATGACCGGCGTGTTCTGAGCGGGATTATCTTCATCAATCGCAATGGTTTACGATGGCGTGACGCGCCTGCGGAATATGGCCCGCACAAGACATGGTGTGATTGCGGCGGTCGCTCTCCGGCGGCGAACGAGGTCCGGTATGTTGGCCTCATGGATATAAGCCGTGAGGAGAACGACCTATGGAACACTATGCCGGTTTGGATGTGTCGCTGAAAGAGATCGCGATCTGCGTGGCAGAGACTGTAGCGCGTGGCGTCTGTCCCGCCGATCCCGAGGGCGTCGCGAGCTGGTTTCGCAACCGTGAACTCACACCCCGACGGATCGTGCATGTGCGACTGGCCGGACGGCGCGGCTTCCGCAAAGCGGCCGTCGCGACGGCCCGCAAGATCGCAGTGCTTATGCTGTGGCTGTGGAAAAACGGAACCGACTATCAATGGACAGAGGAGGCCACCGCCTGATCTGAGTTCCCGCCCCTGAAGCGGGGAGCGCAGTCCCAACGGGACGGAGGTTGATCGATCTCGCTGTAGAGCATGGGATGGCCAGGTGCCACAGCCCGCACAAGACATTGGAGACGATCCGCCACCGAAAACCATCATGAGGCGCTCAATGCGACCTCGGAGAGAACCATGACCCTGGACGGACAGCACTTTCCCACGCTTGACAAGGCCGCAATCAGAGAACGCTCTACAACCGCTGGAAGCGATGGAGCGACAAGGGCATCTTTGCGCAGATGATTGCTGGCCTGGCAGCCAATCACGGCGAGGAGAAGACGTTCATGATCGACGCGACGTATCTCAAAGCCCACCGCACCGCGACCAGCATGGCCGCGAAAAAGGGGGGGCTGGACGCCTGATTGGTCGAACCAAAGGCGGCATGAACACCAAGCTGCATGCCATCTGCGACAGCCAAGGGCGTCCGCTCAACCTCTTCGTAACCGCTGGGCAGGTCAGCGACTATATCGGCGCGCGGGCTCTGCTGAGCAGCTTGCCCAAGGTCGACTGGCTGCTCGGGGACCGAGGTTATGACGCCGACTGGTTCAGAGATGCGTTGGAAGACAAAGGGATACGCGCCTGCATGCCGGGTCGCAAACAGCGCAAGACGAGCGTGAAATACGATAAGCGGCGATACAAGCGGCGCAACCGGATCGAGATCATGTTCGGCAGGCTCAAGGACTGGCGGCGCGTCGCAACCCGATATGACCGATGTCCCATGGTCTTCCTTTCAGCAATCGCTCTCGCCGCTATCGTCATCTACTGGCTTTGAAACTCAATGAGATGCTGTAACGGGGCCTGCGTCGCGCGCTGCCCGTTATCGCTTGCAAGCTGACAGATCAGCTGCCGACCTTCCCGTATTGGATCCATATGGAGGACTATGGGATGAGACTATTTGTCGGACTGGATGTGTCATTGGCCAAGATTGCGATCTGCGTGATCAGCGAGCACGGCAAGATCATCGATGAGGCCGAAGCTGCGAGCGAGCCCGAGGTTCTGGTACGCAGGTTGGGTGATCTGGATGGTAGCATTGCCGCGATTGGACTGGAGGCTGGACCATTGTCGCAATGGCTTCACCGTGGACTGACAGAAGCGGGTTTGGATGCAGTGCTCATGGAAACGCGCCAGGTCAAAGGCGCGTTGAAGGCAATGCCTATCAAGACGGATCGGCGGGATGCTGAGGGTATCGCGCGCCTGCTTCATCTCGGCTGGTTCCGCCCGGTTCACTGCAAATCCGCCTCGGCTCAAGAAACCCGGGCTGTTCTCGGCGCTCGGAAAGCCCTTCAACAGAACATGATCGCGCTGGAAATGTCCCTGCGAGGACTGCTGCGGAACTTCGGTCTCAAGGTGGGCGCAATCTCTCGCGGGAGGTTCGAGACCCGCATTCGGGAGTTGGTGGATGGCAATCCCATGCTGGAAACTGCAACAAGGCCGATGCTTCGTGCCAGAGCGGCCTTGCGTCTGGAGCTCGCAGCCCTTGAGAGGCAGGTGCGCCAGTTCGCTCAATACGACCCGGTTTGCCGCCGCCTGATGACGATGCCGGGAATCGGAGCTGTCGTGGCATTGACCTTCCGTGCAGCCGTTGATGATCCGGCGCGCTTCAGGTCTTCCAAGAGGATCGGTCCTTGGGCCGGCCTGACGCCCTCGCGTATCCAGTCCGGCGTGCGTGATGTCTCGGGGGGCATTACAAAAGCCGGAGACGTCAACCTGCGGCGGGCCCTGTGCCTGGCTGCAACCGTCATGATGAACCGTGGACGATCGACCTGGCTGAGAACATGGGGCGCACAGCTCGCACAACGCCGTGGCCGAAAAATTGCGATGGTTGCTCTGGCACGTCGTATCGCTGTCATCCTCCATCGGATTTGGGTTGATGGCACTGTCTTTGAGGCGGAGGCTGCGCCACAAATGGCCTAATCGGTTGTTCCGTCACCCGTTGCCTGTTTAATCGCAGGCCTTCGAGGTCCCGCAGGGACGTGGTTCCGACGATGCCGTGGTCTGGACTGTCGCCGACATCTGTCAAGCACGCCTATGAGATGGGCACGTCGGAATTACATCGAACCAGCATCATGTTGGAAGCCACCGCGCTGACCACGAACCGAAGCATGTACCCGAAGGGCCTCTGCCGAAAGCCGCGAGAGAAAGCAGTGCCGAAACGAGGAACCAAAAGAGCCGCTCTGGCGGATCATTCTGCTTGCCAGAAACCTCTTGACTGAACCGGCCCCGTTACCGAAGTCCAGACCCTAAGGGCTATTCAGGGATTACCAAGCCACCGTGAAGCATCGCCTCAGGTTTCTGAAAAAAATCGATTATTTGTTGCGAAAACGATACCTTTCTCGCGCCAAACTTTGAAGTCGGCTTTCTCAAGAAGCATGACTACCGCTTCAGCAGGGCTTTCTCCTTGGCGTTCAGGGCTTACATCAACGGCGATTTTTCGGATAAACTTGATACTTTCACCTGCTCCTTTTAGAATTTCAGGCTCAAAACCTTCGGCTTCCAATTTCAAAAAATCCACTTTGGATAATCCAAAATGCGCAATTGCGCGGCTGATCGTCTCAATCTTTGCAGTAATAATTTTAGTGTAGGTATCGGGAACTACAATCGAGGAATCCGCTCCATCGGAAGACACGTAAAAAGGTAATTCCCCCGGTGCTTCACCCATTGCCCAAGGGAGCACTTGGAATGTGCCATAGTGCTTGGCGTTTTCCTCTAGGGCACCGCGCGCGACAGGATCGGGCTCGAATGAAAAAACATGATTGGCAATGGCGCCAATAGAAATTGAAAACTCGCCAACGTTGGCGCCAATGTCAAAGACGATATCTTTGGGTTTTACGGTGCAGCCCTCTGTCTGGTACTTTAAGCCAACTGCATTAATTCTGTTGGTGATTCCATCTTTGTCAAAGTATAGACGTGCACGTTTTACGGAATAAAAATGTATTAATTTCTCGCCATCCATCGCCTTAAAAACATTTGCGCGAATGAACTTATAGCGTGTTTTTGAGCTTCGTTTGTTCTTTCCGACAAGAGGGCGAATGTGCGGGTAGAGGCGAAGGTAACCTCGATCCTGAAGTAAAGAAAATTTTGCGCGGATCGCGCCAAGGGAGAGAGACGACACTTCGGGGTTCCTTCTCTGTGTGTTATTATTTGCCACGCTTTAATGAGCGATAGCGCATGCGCCGCGATCGTTTTCAGTCTTTACCATGTTATGATCGAATACTTGTGGTGCCAGTAGCGGCGAAAGATACGACGCAGGCGGGAGATAATTGGCGCCTTCGAGGCACTCTTGGCGCGGCATTCAACAATGTAGCTGTCAACCTGCTGCTTCGCCTCGTCAGAGGTATGGCGTGCGATAGCCTTGGCAAAATGTTGTAGGCCCGCCTCAATTTGTGCATCAAGGGCAGAGTGGTAATGTGCAACCTTGGGCACACCGCCGCGATCATCCTTGATTTTCTTGAAACCGCCGTTCCAACGCTCGTCGAGTGTAAGTATTCGCAGGTCGGATTCGATCAGCGTTTTGGCAAGCGTGGGTTGGTCAAAATTAAGCTTCATACGGTCGAAATTCGACTGCCAAGTATGAAAGAATCGCTCAAGCCGATCTGAGCGCTTGTAGTAAACGACTCCGCCGTTCCAGTGCGGCAGCTCCTCTACAGTCATGCCATTATCGAGGATCGGCACCTTTGCCAGAAAGCCGTGGGTCTGCCGTCCTCGATGTGCCCGAAGCGCGATGTCGAAATGGTCGAGGAAGCAGAAGGCATCGCCTATATCGCCAGTGATCAGTGTGTCGCAGTCAAGGTAAGCGACGCGCTCGGTCTGAACGATGGACGTGATGTTGGTTTTGTACTTTCGGTTGTTCTCGACGCTGTCGTCCACCGCGGTCCATATGTCTTGGTCGGCCTCCCAGAATGGCAAATCATCGGCGATGGCTGCCGGTAGGTTAGAGATGATGTGCAGCCCGCGCCCGGGGTTGAAGCGTCGGAATGTCTGGGCCGAGAGCAGCGCCATGGCCAGATAGGGGATTCCGAAAGCCACGTAGGCTGCGCATTCTTTGGGTGGCTGGGGCGCGGTGGAGCTGTGGCTGGGAGAGCTGCTGCTAGTCATCGTCTGCGGGCTTTCATCAGGGGAATGCTGGCTGGTACCCAGCCGCGAGGAGCGGCGCTGCGGTTCGCGTGGCTGAATAGCCCCGAGATTTGTAGACGCCTTACAGTTTCAGTTTCTGCTGCTGTTCGAAGTCGATCGGTGACAGCATGCCGTTCCTAACGTGTTTGCGCTGCGGGTTGTAGAAGAACTGACCTGCTCCCCTGAAAAGCCCTCGATTTGAGGTTAGCCTGTTCTCCAACTGAGGAGACAGACGATGAAGAGAAGCCGTTTCAGCGAAGAACAGATCATTGGCATCCTGAAGGAGCATCAGGCCGGTCTGGGCGCAAAGGAACTTTGCCGCAAGCATGGGATCAGCGATGCGACTTTTTACAAGTGGCGGTCGAAGTATGGCGGCATGGAGGTGTCCGACGCGCGGCGTTTGAAGGCACTGGAGGCTGAGAACGCCAAGCTGAAGAAGATGTTGGCGGAGCAGATGCTCGATGTCGCGACGCTGAAAGAGATGCTCGGAAAAAACTTCTGAGGCCCGGTGGACTTGCCCGGAAAATGTGGAGAGCACCAACTGAGGAACCAGGAGGTGTTCTATGGGAAACGGGAACAGACCGACGCCGGAGTTTCGGCGTGAAGCGGCGTTGTTGCATTACCCCGGCCTGAGGCGTGAATGCCCCTTACCCCACTGATGTCATGCCACACGGACGATCTCGGCGGTGCCGAGGGCGTTGAAGCGGTTCATGAGGGCAATGCGGATGTGGATTTCTGCGGTCTGTCGGTCGGGGTCTCGTGCCATGATGCGCTCGCCGAAGGCTTTCAGGCAGCGCATCTTCGCCTCGATCCGGCTGCGGGCGTGGTATCCGGTCCAGCGTTTCCAGAAGGCCCTGCCGTAGTACCGCGTGGCGCGCAGGGTGTCGTTTCTGGCGCGTGCTGCGGGGCAGTCTTCTTTCCAAAGACGTCCGTTCCTGCGGATCGGGATGAGAGAAACGCGCGAAAGTTGGTGATGCCCTGAGGGGCGGCATATCAAGGCGGTGTCGAGTCGCCGTCAATTCTCTGCTGAGAAAAGGATATGCCACAT
>LJSV01000050.1 GCA_001314715.1 Rhodobacteraceae bacterium HLUCCA12
GTCGCAGAGGCTTCCGTGGGCGTGCCGGCGATCTCGCCGCTGTCGGCATCGATCCCCAGCCCGGCCGGCAGCGCGGGCGAAACCGAGAAGGTGTAATCCCCATCACCGCCGGTGGCGTTGGCGGTGATGGCTGTCATCGCGGTGTCGCGCGTCAGCGAGACCGAGGTATCGGACAGCGCCAGATCGAGTGCGGTTGATGGCTCATAGGTTGCGGTTACGGACCCGTCAATTCCACCTCCAACAGAACTACCGTTCTCCCGCAAAAGGGTATAACTGCCCCCAGCAAAGATAACGTCCATCGCGTTGGTTGTCGTGTATTCGGCAGTGCAGGTAACCGTCGATTGCCCCGGGATCGTCGGACAGCTGATGTTCGAGAACGTCCAACCTGATATCTCGAGTTCATAGATATCGTAGTAGTTTCCGCTGCTAACCCGGAAAGAGACGGTTAGCGTCTCCCCGACACTGGAAAAGGTGCTGGGCGAGACCCCTGAAAAGCTTACAGACTGAGCTGAAGCCGGCAGCGCCAAAAGGAGGCAGGGCGCAACAGCCAAAGCGCGCTGACGCCATCGCGGCGCCGCCGGTCCTGTGTGAAACCTTTTGGTCAGGGCGACGATCGCAAGCGCGGACAACGCAGCAAAAAAAGTCATCACAAGCGACCAAGCCATTCGGTTTCCCCTCAGTTCAATCCTGTTTTCCCCTCAACAAAACAATAAGCACCCCCTGTCTAGGGAAGGCGGTCCAGAAATGAGGAAGAAGCGACTAGTTCGCTCCCACCGTTGCAGATTTGACGCACCGTTTGATGCGGTTTTTTGTAACGCGATCCTCAAGAAGGTCGACGGCGACTGGATGGTGCAGCGCACCCTGGTCAGCGCCGTGATGCCCGGGCCGCCGAGTGAATGAGTCCGCGCATGTGCCTTGCAAACAGTGCCATCCACATCATAGCCATCGGACGGTTTTGATCTGATCCGGCCCTGACATGACCGCTCCTCTCTGTGGATCCTCGCAGACCCACCTTGGCACATTGAAGCCGTCGGGGGGGTGGTCACATCATCAGAGCCATCGAGCGAACGGAACTTCGCGCGATCGCCCAGCACGAGACGCGCTGCCACATGGCACCGGATCTGGGTCGCTACTGGTCCGACCCCGAACCTTCTACTGCCCTTGGCGAGAGTTTTCCGCCTCTGATCAGGGTGACAGGCTGGTGATGCCCCCCGGATTCATCGTCGCCGCGGCAAGCAATGCCAGCAGCGGCAGAAACCCCAGGACGGTCATCAGCGCCCAGAGCGAGACGCTGACCGTCCTTGCGTCTGTGTTCGGCCCTTTGATCGAGGATCGAGGCCAACCTGCGTTCGAGTGGCAGCGTCATTGCGCGACCATCAGGACGCGCAAACGCCTTCAATCAGCTGGCCAGCTTTTCCTGAGTCGCCGGCTGAATCGCTCACGATAGGCGGCTGGCGTCACCCCGTTGTGGCGCTTGAAGATACGGCGGAAGAACTCCGCGTCATCATAGCCGACGGCAGCGCCGACCTGCTGGATGGACGGTGCGCCCTCTTCAAGCATGGTGCGCGCGGCGGCGACACGCACCAACTGCAAGTAGGCCCGCGGCATGTGCCCGGTGGCAGCCTTGAACCGCCGCACGAGATTGCGCCGGCTCATCCCCGCAATCTCGGCAAGTTCATCGACGGATATATCACGACGGAAATTCGCGCTGAGGAGATCCTCGATCATTCGCACCTTCTCGTCGTCATGCGGGCGTGCGAGAGGTAGGATCGCGTAGCCGGACTGATTGAGGCGCGGCATGTCGAGCAGGAGCGCCCTGGAGCACTCGATCGCCACGCGGTGGCCGCAGAGCCGCTCCACCAGGTAGAGGCTGAGATCGGACGTGGCGTTCACGCCGCCGCCGCAGTAGAGTCCGGCATCCTCGGTGATCAGCAAATCGGTCCGCCAGAGCACGTCCGGGTAGCGGGCCCGGAATGTGTCCGCGACGCCCCAATGCGTCGTCGCCCGGTGCCCGTCTAGCAACCCGGCCTCTGCCAGGAAAGCCACACCGGAGCACACGCCGGCTACAAGGGTGCCGGCAGCGTATCTTTCGCGCAGCCACGGAGGCAAGGCCGCGTGGCGGGACATCCACTCCTCCGGCAACGTCCCCGAGGCCGAGATCATGACGAGATCGGCGGCGACGATATCCGCAATCGCACAGTCGGGGGCGATACGGAGGCCATATGCGCTCTCGACTGGCTGGCCATCAATCGACGCTGTCCGGACACGAAATCGCGGATCGGGTCTGGCGCCCTGCATCTCGTTCCACATTGCCCCGGCCGACGCGAAAACCTCGATCGGTCCGATGGCCGTCGACGCATAGCCCTCGTTGACGAGAACGATCGCGACCTCCAGCTTGTCGTTGCTTTTTGCCATGCTTGTTGGTCCGTTGCGTGAACGCATGATGACGAAAAAGGCGCGGGATTTCCAACCAAACGACGACCGGTTGCACGTTTGCCCCTGCGGTTTGGCCGGATCATCGGCTGTCATCGCGACGTCCGAAGGCCCATTCTTCATCCATCCACCCAAGCCGAAGGAGGGGAAAATGGATCTCTACATCATCCGCCGTCGCGGTGCCTGGGCGAGCGAAGCAGAACTCGATGCCGCCACCGCAGAATCACTGCGCGTCGGGGAAGACCTGAAGGACCGTCTGCGCTGGATCCGCAGCTACGCCGTCACGGAAGAGGACGGTCGCCTCGGGTCGGTCTGCATCTACGAGGCCGAAGACCCCGATGCCATCCGCGAACACGGGCGGCGCATCGGTGCCCCTAGCGAGGACTTTCAAGTCGTTCGCGGTACGGCGGTAAAGCGGTCTGACCCGCAGCCGGTGACATCGGTCTGAGTCACGCGCAGGCGGTGTGCCCGGAGCCGACCTGACGGTGCCGGGTGCGCCGCGCGCCGTTCACCACGCACCGGACCGGTGCCGTGACCCACATTGATGCCCAAGGAGGCCCGATCCCCATACCGTGCAATGGCCATTTGCGGAGCCATATCCCCAGGGACCAAGGTGGAAATACCGCGACGCGTCTGTCGCCGTTTTACTCCGCGCTTGCTCCTGTCCCAGGCCGGAAGAGAAGCCGGATGGTCGTGCGCACCAACATGATCTGCGCCGGAAGGATTGCGCTGTTGCCGGTCGCTCGGGCCAGGACCATGCCGCCTTCGATCGCGGTCGAGACCATGTCGGCCAGGGCGTCGAGATCGACATCCTCGGCCGGGTCGTAGCGCTCGCAAATTGCGTCGAGGTGCGACCGGAAACGCGCGCGCCAGTCCAGCACGATCTCGTGGTAAAGCGCGTGCACGTCGGTGTCGAAAAGCCGTTCCTGATAGCAGAAGGTGGCAACGAGGCAGCCGGGAAAGGCCTCGGGCAGTTCGGCCACCGTCTCCGCAAGGAGCTTGAGCCCGATCAGGAACGCTTCCAGCGGATCGTCCGACAGCTCGCGCCCCCGGGCCAGAACATCGTCGAAGAGGGCGTTGTCGCGCGCGAAGTAGCGTTGGAGCAGCGCGAGGGCGAGCGCATTCTTGTTTGGGAAATGATAAAAGAAGCCGTTTTTCGTGATCCCGGCCTCGGCGACGAGTTCTTCGATCGACGTCGCGCCAAAACCCTTCTCCAGAACCGCCCGTTCCGCGATTTCGAGCAGTCGTTCTCGCGTGTCCGGGCCGGACCGGTGATCGCTGATCTCCATTCACCGCACCTCGAGTTCAGTTGACGCAGAAATAATGCGCGCCTGAGGACGGCGGCGCAAGTCCGCGACTAATCAGGCCTTTGAAACGGAAGAATTATTTTTTCCAGGTCCTGATAGACCGCAGGCACACTGGAGAGTTCTGACGTCCCCTGGGCACACTGTCCGGACTTGCCGGGGCGCGGCCATCGTCTGCAAGTCGGCGCCCGCCCCCGAGGAACTCACTCCAAGGAGGATGCTCATGACCATGACATCGCAGACCACATACAACAACCGATCGACCTGGATCGGCCGTGAGGGCGTTGCCGCGCTTGCGCCGAAGGTGTCCGGGGATCTTTTGCGCCCGGGCGACGCCGCGTTCGAGGCGGCGACCGAACTCTGGAACGGCACGATCCGGCGGCGACCGGCCTTGATCGTCCGTCCTGCTTCGGCCGATGAGGTTTCGGCTGCCGTGCGCTTCGCTGCCCGGGTCGGGGCGCCGGTGGCGGTCCGCTCCGGCGGTCACAACGTCGCCGGGTTCGCCATGTGCGACGACGGCGTCGTCATTGACCTGTCGGCGATGAACAGCGTCAAGGTCGATCCCGAGCGGCGCCTTGCCCGCGCTGGCGGCGGCGCCACCTGGGGGGACCTCGACCGGGCGACACAGCCCCATGGCCTCGCCGCCCCGGGTGGTCTGGTCTCGAAGACCGGGATTGGCGGGCTCACGCTCGGCGGCGGACTGGGCTGGATGCGGCGCCAACATGGCCTGAGTTGCGACAATCTCGCCTCGGTCGAGATCGTCACCGCGGATGGCGAGATTCGGCGCGCGAGTGAGGAAGAGAACCCCGACCTCTTCTGGGGCATCCGCGGCGGCGGCGGCAACTTCGGGGTGGTGACGGAGTTCGACTACAACCTGCACCCGATCGGGCCGGAGGTGATGTTTGCCTTCGTCCTCTACCCCCTGGAGGATGGGCTTGGGGTGCTGCAGGGTTGGCGCGCCTTCTGCGATGCCGCCCCCGACGAAGTGAGTTCGGTGGTGCTCTGCGGCACCGCACCCGGCGCGGATCCCTTCCCGCCCGACGTGCAGGGACGGCAGTTCGTGGCAATTGCCGCGGTTCATTCGGGCCTGCCGGAGGAGGGAGAGCGGGTCATGCGGCCGCTCCGCGTCCTGGGCCGCCCGCTGTGCGATTTCAGCGAAAGATCACCCTATGTCGAGGTGCAGTCGGCCTTCGACGAGGATTATCCCGACGGCGGTCGGTACTACTGGAAATCGCTCTATCTCGACCGGTTCGATGACGCGGTGATCGAAGGCGTGCTCGAACTCGCGGCGTCCCGCCCATCGCCGCTGTCGACCGTCGATGTCTGGCAACTCGGCGGCGCGATGTCGCGCATCGGCCCGGACGCGACCGCCTTCGGGCCGCGCGACGCGCCCTATCTGCTGGGGGTCGAGGCGAACTGGATCGATCCCGCGGAGGACGAGACCAATCGGCAATGGACGCGAGAGGCCTGCGCGCGCATGAGCGGATTCTCGACGCAGACCTCGTATCTCAACTTCGAGCCCGATCCCATGGCGATCTCGCCCCCTCAAAGCCCGCGGCAGGTCCGCCTTGCCGCGCTCAAGCGCCGGTACGATCCCGACAACCTGTTTCGCAACAACCACGCGATAGCGCCAGCCTGACGATGGGAGGACCGCACCCGGCCAGTGAAAGTCCCCGATGGACGTTCGGTTGCGTCGAACAACCGCTGTCGTAGACTTGCCGGGTGCGGCGCAACTTGACAAGTGAACGGGAGGTTAGGATGGCCGCAGCGAC
This sequence comes from Rhodobacteraceae bacterium HLUCCA12, assembly GCA_001314715.1. GTDB lineage: Bacteria > Pseudomonadota > Alphaproteobacteria > Rhodobacterales > Rhodobacteraceae > Pararhodobacter. Next base: position 5,510 of record LJSV01000050.1, read on the forward strand.
GAGGCGCTCGGCGCGATCGAACTGCGCTTCCTGTAAACGCCGCGCGATGATCGAATTGAGCAGGACGACGTCATGGCCAGCCGATATCCGCTCGCATCCTCGGCAACGGGCGTCGGAGGGCCGATCGGCGCCCCCCGTATCGTCGATCCCTGCAAACATCCCTTCATCCCTCGTTCAGGCCAGGGAGCCTCGATACCGACGTTCACATCCAGCCCTGTCCAAGCAGGGACACGGATCAAGCCGGCCCGACCCCAGGATACCGTTAGAGCCCTGAAACCCGGTCGAGGGCGCCAATCTCATGCAAGAGGAATGACCCTCAATGCAGACGCGGCGTCTCTCTCCCGACGATCGAATCCTCAGCTTACAGCGGCAGCGATCCGATGAGTGGAGGAGTTGCAAAGCAGGCGCGCGCCATGTCGCTGGTCGAGGCCGTCGCCAACTTGATCGTCGGCTACGGTGTCGCGGTAATCACCCAGATCCTGATCGTCCCAGTCTTCAGGTTCTGCACACGGCGCTTGTGCAGAACTGTTTGATCCCCCGTCACCGTTCCCGGCCAGGACCGGCGACGGGGTGGGATACAGCGCTAAACACCTTGTGGCGTGACCACGTTCTCTAGCAGGCTGATCCCGC
>LJSV01000051.1 GCA_001314715.1 Rhodobacteraceae bacterium HLUCCA12
CTACTCACTGCAAATCGAAGCAACCCAACCCGATCAGCAGGAGCAAGTCAGAGCTTAGAAAGCGCCAGATACTGTCCAAGGAATGGGGAGCACCTCACTTGAAGATGCTGAAATAGCCTTCAATCGTGTTGGTATGAAGGTCGCCGCGACCATGCTCACCTTGACATACTGACGCGCTTCGTCGGTGGAGAACACGGCTTCCTTGGCGGTGTTCTCTTGCAGTATCGGGAGAAGCGTTGCGGGTATTAGATCATCCACCACCATAGACTTGGAGAGACCCGTGTTGCGATCCACCAGCGTCAGTAGCTTGTGCTTGTGCTTGTGCGCGTAGCCCCCGCACCGGACCGGAGGGCCCATGGCGGCGCAGGGGGTATCGCCGGGCCTGGCCCGATCGGACCCCGGGTCAGCCGGGTTCGCGGATGGCTAGGCAAACCTCGCGGTTCATCCTAGTCTGGCCGGATCACGCCGCAACAGAGAGAGCAATCATGACGGAACAGGCACTTGCCGGGCGCCATGCCCTGGTCACAGGCGGCGGCACCGGGATCGGTCTGGCCATTGCCAGGGCGCTGGCCGGGGCCGGGGCACAGGTTACCATCACCGGGCGGCGCGGATCCGTTCTGGCCGAGGCCGCCGCCGCAACGCCCGGCCTTCATGCGCTGGAAATGGATGTCACTGACGAGGGCAGCGTCGTCACCGGCTGCGCCGCCGCGATCGAGGCGCGCGGGCCGGTGACGATCTGCGTGCCCAATGCCGGCATCGCCGAGGGCAAGGCGATTCACAAGATGGATACGGCATTCTGGCGCCGGATGATGGCGATCAATCTCGATGGCGCCTATCTGACCGTGCGCGAATGTCTGGGCGGGATGCATGCCGAAGGGTGGGGGCGCGTTCTCTTCGTCTCGTCCATCGCCGGTCTGAAGGGCCTGCGCGGTGCGCCGGCCTATTCGGCGTCGAAACACGGCATGATCGGCCTGATGCGCGGCCTGTCCGAGGATTTTCTGGGCACGAACCTGACCTTCAACGCGCTTTGCCCCGGCTATGTGGATACCGAGATCGTCGCCCGAAACACCGACAGCATCGCCAAACGCGCCGGGATCAGCCCCGACGAGGCCCGCAACATGATGGTTCGGACCAACCGCCACAAACGCCTGATCCACCCCGACGAGGTCGCCGCAGCCGCCATGTGGCTGTGCCTGCCCGGCTCTGAAAGCATCAACGGCCAGTGCATCGAGATTGCGGGCGGGCAGATGTGAGGGGCATCGCCTGCGTCCGGACATGACGTTTTCGAGGGCCGCGTGATCGATCGACAGCGCCTTACCGGCGGCATCGCCCCCAGGGTGATCCTGTGCACCTACGCGCTTGGCGCGGCGGGAGGGATCGTGTTTACCCTGCTGGGCCTGCCGCTGGGCATGTTGCTGGGGTCGCTGGTGGCGGTTGCGGCGGCGGCTTCGGGCGGAATGCGGATCTTTGGCGATCTGCCCGCCGTGCCGCAGCACTGGCGCTTCTTGCTGATGCCGGTGATCGGCGTGGCCATCGGTGCGGGCTTCCCGGACGATTTCGTGCAGCAGGCTGGGCGGTGGTGGCCATCGCTGGCCGCGCTGATCGTGTTCGTGCCGCTGGCCCATGCGCTGGCCTGGATCATCTATCGGCGCGTGGGCGCGATCGCACCGCTTACGGCGTATTTCGCAGCCATGCCCGGCGGCTTTCTCGAGGCGCTCGACATGGGCGAAAGGGCCGGCGCGGACATGCCGATGCTGATCATGCTGCAGTTCCTGCGTCTGATCCTGTGCATCGTGTTCATACCCATCGCCTTTGCGATCCTGTCCGGTCATGCGGTGGGTAGCGGGGCTGGAGCGCAATGGCCCGGCGCCGAGGTCGCGATCGAGCCGCGCGACGCGGTCATCCTGATCCTTGCCGCGATCCTGGGATGGTGGGGCGCGCACCGGCTGCGGTTTCCCGCGGCGGTCCTGACGGGCCCGCTCTTGCTGAGCGGACTGGCGCATGTCGGCGGGCTGACGGCCGCCGCCCCGCCGATCTGGCTGATCCTGGTGACGCAATGGGTGGTCGGCACCGCGCTGGGCGCGCGCTTCGCCGGCTTTCAACGCAGCAAGCTTTGGCTCGCACTTGGCCTTGCCGCGGTAAACGTGGTCGTGGTCCTGGGAATCGCCGCTCTGCTGGCACTCCTGCTGTCGGGTCCGATTGCCGAGCCGGTTCCGGCGCTGATCCTGGCCTTCGCCCCCGGCGGCATCACCGAGATGTCGCTGGTCGCGCTCTCGCTGCAGATGAGCGCGGTCTACGTCACCTTGCACCACCTCGCCCGGATCATTCTGGCAGTGATCTTTGCCCGGATCGGCCTGCGCCTGCTGCCTGTCGATCCGGCTTGATTGCGGGTGTTGGCACGGCCGCGGGCGTGAGGGCCTTGTGCGAAATCGGAGCGCGACAGGTGCGGCTAGGCCAACCGGACCGCGCGCCAAGACCGCAAATCCGCCCCTTGCCGGGATCGCCGGTTTTCCCGTGCGACGGGGGCGGCAAGGCCAGGGGCCACCGGACCCGGATAGAAGCCGCGGAGATGAAAAATCCCTCTGGACACGCCCCACGCCCTCACCTAAGAAACCCCCACCCGAAAGCGATACGCTTTCACCCGTGCCCGGGTAGCTCAGGGGTAGAGCAGTGGATTGAAAATCCTCGTGTCGGTGGTTCGATTCCGCCCCCGGGCACCACTTTAATCATTGAAAACAAAAGACTAAACGCTGTCTTCTCCGCGCAAAGTTTGCCCTGGCTTCCCGTGGGTATCATTTGGGTAGCATATCGAGCAGAGCAGGATGTCTGCGCAACGCTTGCGATGCGAGGAAGCCTTCGTATCTGGCGGGATTGCCCCCGCCAAATTTCATAGTCCCCTACTTAGCCTGAAACCGCGCTGTCGCTTGGCTCAGTGTGTCGAGCCTGCGGGGGTTCCGGGTGCTCATCTTGGAGAAACATCTGGGAAATCCTTTGCCCCGATGCTTCCACAAGCGATCTTGCGACGGGGGGCATTTCGGCCAAAGCCCGGTCGACATTGTCCATTCCGATCCTATTGGCGACCTCAGGGGCATCTAGCCGCAGCAAATGGGGGCGACCTATCAACAATCCGGCTTGACCCAACGCGTTGTGCGATTGTGCCCTCATTGCAGAGGTAACAAACGCGCTGGCCCAGATGAATTTCCCCCCGATGCGGTGCCACCAGCGCATTCGATAACTTTCTTGACCACATCCGAGGCTCAGGAGCCTGATCTGGGTGCGATCAATGTCATAGCAGGTCAGTGCGTCTACAACGCCGATCATGGCGGGATTGTTCGCCCAAATGCCTCCATCTGCGAATACGTATCCATTTCTTTTCACCGCAGCAAAGAACGTGGGTGCCGCCGCGGTGGAAAGTCCGACATCCACAAGTCGCTCATATTGATCTTTCTTGTAGTCGGGGTGGTGGGGTGTCTTAAAAACATATGGCTCACCATACCTGCCATCAAAGGACGGTATGCAGGTTGCGACAGATGAAGATCCGAAGAGACCATCACCGAACTCTCGGCGCAGCTCGTTTTCGAGGTTGGCCCGGTTGTATGGAGTGAATGCCCAGCCCGCCAAACCGCGAAGCCACCGCGTAATACGATTTCCCGGAAAAATGAACCGGCCACGTTCAATGTAGAGTTTGGAGATTTCTTGTGCGGATTTCCCCTGCCCAAGGCCAAGCGCGATGATCCCCCCGGTCGATGTGCCCACGATCATGTCGAAGTGCTGCCCGATTGGCTCACTTCCAAGAAAACGTTTCTCGACTTCAGCCAACACCATGCACGGAAGAACGCCCAAGATGCCGCCGCCATCGATGGACAGTATCTTGAACGGCTTCTCTGCAGGCCACGGCTGAACCGGTCTGAGGGTTTGTCTCGTTCCGTCAGAGCGACGAGGAACGGTATGGTCATACTCGCTGTCACGCGGCATGGTTGTCGCCCTTTTCTGTTCCAATTTCCTCGTGTCGCCCGCCCCCGATCCAACGCCCGGTCATTTCCCAGAATTCGTAGGCAGCGAGCCAGCGTACCGTCCAGCCAACGGTCGTTCGGCTGATGAGCATGGATGGATTCCATTCACGAGCCTTTGGGTCGAACAAACAAAGTGGTGACAACCTGATGTCTGGAAGCTCGAAGTATACGTGAGGGAGCGGCGACTCCTCGTCGGCATCCCAATTTGGGACCAGCGAGGGCCTCAGGACCCGAACCACAGGCATGCGCCTGTAAAGTTCAGTTCGCCCGTGCAAGGGAAGGCCGTACTCGATGCTAACATGAAACTGTCGATCTAGACCCTTAATGTCGCCAAACCAGACAACGGACTGCGGCCCGAACCCCTTCGTGGGTTGGAACTGCGGCCAATCGCGCTGCATGCTGTTCACTTGTGCCAGAAGGGATTTCATCGCTTGTTCAACCGCGTGCCATAGAATGTCGAAGGTTTCACCGTCGGTTTGGCCTTTGCGATGGTTGGGCTCATAGCAAGGCCGCCCAGCGCGCCGAAGCCATGACGACCGGTGCGAATAGCCTCACCAATCTCGCGTTCCATGTCGTCCACTACTTGTTGGCCAATGTCTTCGCCGAACATGGCCTTCAAGGTGTCGCAACGTTCACGCAAAGTCCGTCGATCATCGAGAAGCACGCTGAGTTGCTCCAAGAACAGCTTCATGTCCGCGATCATCGTGTCTTGTGCGGAGTGGTTTTCGGGCCAGCGATCAGTGAACACATCGCCGGGGCATCGCGGATTCTCTACATGGATCAGTTCACCCACGCTCTTCGCCCACAACAAACGGTCGAGGATGTGCTGCGCGATGATTCTGAGGTTCTGACCGATAGTCCTGCCTGATTCGGCCACCTCAAGGGTCAGGCAGGCCAACATCGCAGACGCTGGCATCCTCCCATCCCGATTTGCCCAGCGGATGTTGCGGTTTCTCTTTATCAACATCTGCCCGACCGTCACTGCAGATTTCCCGCCAACGACAGTGGAATGGGCGGGCACCGGCAGGGAATCTGCGTCTTTCTGCATTGCAATCAGGCCGTAGTCGGCCTTGAGCGCTCGACGGGCATACTCCTGCTGGAAAGACAGATCGACCGGGCACGTGGCGTTATATTCTTCGGCAAACCCGAAGCTGTTCATCAGAACCTTGTGGTCTCGGCTACGGGGTTCTTCGGGTTTGGAGTTGTAGATGTAGCTCCGGCGCGGATCGAACTCACTGATAAGTTCAGAAGGTGAAAGATCGATATGCATCCCATCGGCGTAATGGACCGTCACGCAGCGGGTCTGACGTTCCGTCATGTCGTAGTAGCGCGACCCCGGTTCCCCACGCATAGCCTCGTAGAGCAGGTCGAGGGCCTGCGACGGCGTGAGGTCCCGAGCGATCAACTCGACTATGATATCAATGTCGAACCCTTCGAAGCGAAACTTGGCCCGGATGGTCGCGCCGATGGCCACGGACCCCTGTTGATAAAAGAGCCGGATCTTTCCTTTCAACGGGCTTCCATCGCGTTCAAGATGCTTTTCGATGGCGGCTTTCCGCTCTGCTAGAAGTGCATGCATGCTCGGCGGCAGTTCGATCTTGATGGCCACAGCCGCCAACATCTGTTCCGAAATACTGTCCCACGGAGCGGCCGGGGTCCCCAAGTGTTTGTTCATCGTGGACCCCTTTCTAGGTCGCCCGACCACCCCTATCTGTAGAGAGGTCTTGTCATTTCTGCCCGATATGTTGATGACTGTGACGAAAGGCGTCACGCAACATATCGCTACTCTGAACATCAAGGTGTGACCTGGAGATATGCGCAGAAGTTGGTGACGCCTGATCAGGCGGCAGCTTGACGTTGGCGGAGCCCGTCGCGGAACTCAACCCCTTGGATGATCTCGGGCAGGC
>LJSV01000052.1 GCA_001314715.1 Rhodobacteraceae bacterium HLUCCA12
GTTCATCGTGAAGGCTCACAAGCTGTGGGCCTTCGGCTTCGGTCACCTCAGGATTTAGCATCCGGCGGTCCTCGGCCAAAGCGAAAACGACCAGGGACGGCGCGGCCAGCGAAGATCGACGCGCTGCCCGTGCCAGTCCCAACCTCCGAATGCGTGGTCCCAACCTTCGAGGGGGTTGGGACAGCCTTTTATCGTTCACGTCCAATGACTTGACCGGATGTGGTCCCAACCTCGGTGTCCCCAACGGGGGTCCTTCTCTTTTCGTATAGAAAAACATGTTCCCGACCTTTTCCGTTCTCCCACATGAATGTGTAGCAAAAGGTTGGGACCACAGGGTGAGGTTGGGGACACCGTTGTTTTTGAACGGCTTTTCGTGTCCCCAACCCCCTCGCGAGGTTGGGACAGGGTTGGGACCACCGGGAGGTTGGGACACAATCCAGTGACGAGAGTCAGGACGGCTTGAAAAAACTGAGGACTGGCGGCGGACGGAAGAATGCTGTCTTTCTCAACTGGCGACCGCGTCACCCGTACATCTGCGACGCCTTCAAGATGCCGCGCACTGATGCCGGCGGGAGCAACGAGTTATACGGCAACCGTCTGTGCCGCGTTGTAGCGTCAAGCCCCTGCCGCCGGACGCGCTTGGACTGGCAGTGCGAGGCGAGCACGCACCTCGTCGTAGATACCGATTTCACCCGGCATTGAAATTGTCACTGCTAATCCGAAGGGTATCGCCTCATCAACTGGCGCGCCTTGATCGGGATCGCGCTGCACCACCAGGGGTATCGTCATGTTGGGCATGACGACGGGAGCATTTGCTCCGCTCCAGCGTCGCGAGCTGACTGTCCCGCGATTGCTTTGGTTCTCGTCTGGATGCCAACGCTCTGCCGAAACGGCGAGTGCGTTGAGTTCTGCCGGTGTGAGGATCTTCAGCCGACAGTTGCGATAGCTCTTGCGGCCCGGCACGACCGGCGAAAACCACGCAACGGTCGCTGACAGGTTGTGCGGTCTCGCCTTTCCGCCGATTGCAACCGGAACCGGCACATCGATGGTTGCTATGCGATCTGCCCTTAGGACACCTGTCGCGAAGAATGTGGCCCGATCTGCTGCGCAGGCGAGCGCGTCATCAGCATCGACACAGCCGTAGCCGAGGAAGCGCCGTATATTGTCCTTCTGCTTCGACGCTTGGCCGCGACCAGTAGGCCCAAGTGTGGACTTAATGAGTTCGGCAGTCTCCTGCGGCCACTGCGCCGGATGGACCAGAAGGGCCTTCAGCAGCACCGCGCGCTGTTCGGGTGGGATCCGCAGAAACGCCTCGCCATAGGCCGTCTCAAGGGCATCGTGAATGCGGTGACAGGTGCGCGATGCAAGCGCCGCTGCTGCGCTGGTGCCGTTTGAATATCCGTCAAGGTTCTCCCGACCCGCTCGTGGTGGGGCCGCGACCTTGAGACCAGCGCCGCGCGAGGCCCCTGCCGGACGAACGTCGATGTGGCTGTGATTGCCGACACAGGTCATGTGTTCCTTGGCGCCGGGCATCAGAATGTCCGGCTTGACTGATCTGGCGAAGCCCGGTCCCAGACTGCTCGAAGGGTTCGCCGCGACGTGAGCCGGAAAGGGATCGATCAAGGCTCGGGCCAGTGCACGATCCGCAGGACCGACAGCGTCGATGTTTCCGGCCGCGACGGTGATGCCGTTCACGGTTTCTGCCGGCGATAGCAGGCGGCGGTCCGCCATGACGCCATGCAGCGTAGCAACCATTGATCTCGCGCGGCTTGCCGCGTCTGCATCCTCGTAGTCTCGGCTGGTTGCATAGCCCGGCATGCCGAACGGGAGGACCTGATTGCCGGCACTCACCACAAAGAGCAGCCCGAAGCGATAGGCCAGGCGGTCGAGTAGGCGGGCCCAGGGCGAAAGGTGATTGTGGAATGGCCGATAGCGATTGCCGAGGGAGAGATTGACGATCACGATCCCGGGGCGCTGTTCGCGGAGCCTAGTGACCGCGAGGTAGATAATGTCGACGATAAGCCTGTCGGGAGGAAAGGCGTCATCGTTCCCCAAGACCGGGATCATGTGGATCTTTCGCGGCAGCGGGGCCTCGCCGCGATTGAGGTCCCCGTGAATGACGAGGGATGCCATCGCCGTTCCATGCGCCCGGGACGCGACGAGGGCGTCCGGCTCAAGATCGAATGGATCGTCGAGGTCGATGTGGGCAGCCAAGCGCCTGTGGCCGCTGACAGGGACGCCGTCGAGCACAGCAAGGATCGGCTCACCGAGTTCCTCGATCTGCTCCCCTACCTGTGGACTGTCTTCAGGATCGCCGATCTCGACGGTCGTGGCTTCGGACTGCGGACGGATGTGCATGACCGCATCCAAGCCAGCGATCCCTTCGATCTGCCGTTCGATGATTTCGCGCACAGCCCAAGCCGGGATATCGGCAAGGAGTGCATGGTAGGAAATATCGGGCAAGCGGCAGCGAGACAGGACCAGGCCCCCTCGGGCCACCAGCGCCTGTGTCGCCTCCTCTTCGCTGCGCCGCGCGGCTGCCTCATTGGCCCTGAAAACCAGTTCGATCTCCAGTCGGATCAGATCGTTGTCCCGTTGGCCGTCGAGAATTGCGGAGAGAACAGTCCGATCTGACGGTTGAACGCGGTCGTCCGGCCCCCAGGCACGCAGGTCCCGTAAGTGTTCGAACACGGTCGCCCAGGGCGTTTCCCCTCTGACCAGTTGTCCGGCCTGCCAGCGCCGCCACAGCGACTCGAGGCTACGCAGGGCCACCATGTCAGGGACGAGAAGATAGGCGACGGGCTGCTTGTCTTCCTCGTCGCTTTCGAGTTCTTCCTCATCCACCAGTTCCAGCCCGCCCACCTGGCGGATGGAGGCGGCAAACGCACTGATGGCGCCGCGGACTTCGAAGACCAACAGCCGTTCCGGCGCGAGGCCCGCAGGGTCCGCGCGCAGTTCAAGTGCCCCATCGCCGCGCGCGAGAATTTCGGCGAGACGTGTGAACTTTGGACCGAACGCGCCCGTCTGACGGTCTCGCGGAAAGGCGGCTGGCGACGGAGGGTATTTCGGCTTGCCTTTTGGGCGGGGCTGATCAGCGCTCGGCGTCAGTCTCAGGAGGGGTTTTGTCGGATCGCTCGGCATTTATAAACTCTGGCGTGACGCGCGAAGTCCAAAGATCCAGTTCTGCACGCAATGCCTCATCAACCGAAACCTCTCCTAAACCAAGAATCTGTCGTCGCCTGACATTCTGGCAGAAGTCGAGTGCCTCTGCGTAACTTACATTTCCAAGGCGGCCGGCAAGCCGACTGAGCGCCATTTTTGGTGCATCTGGCCAGCCCGAAATGATCCGGTCCAAAAAAACGACAATCTCGTTCTTCTTAGGGGCCGGAAATGCCAACCGCATTTGGAAACGGCGCCATACAGCGCGATCGAGCAGCTCGCCATGATTGGTAGCCGCGACCACGATGACGTAGCTGGGCAACTGATCGAGTTGCATTAGCAGGAAAGAGACAACCCGTTTGATCTCTCCTGTTTCATGTGTGTCGCCGCGTTCCTTGCCAATGGCATCGAACTCGTCGAAAAACAGAACGCTCGGTGTAGTTCGTACATAGTCAAAGAGTTTGCGGAGCCGCGCGTTCGTCTCACCGAGGTAACTGCCGATCAAGGCGTCATATCTGACAACGAAGAAGGGCAGGCCTAGGCCCTCTGCGACTGCTTCGGCGAACGACGTCTTGCCATTGCCCGGGGGGCCCGACAGCAAGACTCGGTGCCGTGGTTCATAACCGTTCGCGCGCAGGACATCCGCTCTGCGATGCTCTTCAAGAAGCTGGCGGCCACTCTCTCTTGCTGGCAGAGGAAGCAGGATGTCGTCGAGCTGGAGCTGCGGCGTGATCTCGAGTATCGCCTCGCGCCCGTTCGGGTCTGCCAAGTGAGGCGAGCTTGCAGTAAGGGCAGGAGGTGTGATCGGGACAGCCGATAAGGCTCGCTGCATGCGGTCGGCCACGATGAAATGCTTCTTGGCGCGCTCTTCCGCGACCATCGCTTCGGTGGTGGAGCGCAGCATCTCTCGATCGCCGGTCGCACCCGCGCGAATCAAGGACACAAGAAGATCGCTCCGCGCCATATCAAACCTTATGCACCACGGGGCACCACCTTTTCCGTCGTGCCCACAACAAAGACGGCATTCCTACTGCCGAAAGACGATCGCCAGAAGCAGCCCAGAAGACACTTCAACGCTTTACAGGTTAGCACCCCCTTGCCCAACAAGGAATCCCCCTTGACACCCACCGAGCATGCAACCGCCGAGATGTGACATCGGCTTCATGCGTACAGGCCTACCTCGCACCCCTCCGATACCGCCACTCCCGAGGTGCCTCGCGGCCGCCCTCGTCGCGCCGCCTGTATCGCTCCCAGCCGTTCGCCTTGAGGTAGGCCGAGACGCGCATCTGGTCGCCGCGGGTCCAACGGGCCGGTTCGAGCCCGATCGCTTCCTCGAGGATCTCGCCGACCGACACGTCTCGCAGCGGCTCTGGCCGCGGAACACTCTCGGTGCGGGAATTGCAATAGTCGGGGAAGCCATCCGAGACGGTCCGGATTTCGTCCGTCAGCCAGTGCTCGATGAGGTCGTCCCAGGCGTCGGACTGGTAGCGGCGGTCCTGTTCCTCACGTGCCTCTGCCAACAGCGCCGGGTCGTCGATCCACCAGATTGCGCCGGCGCGGAAACGGTGGACGGCCTCGGCCCAGAGCTGGTCCCGGTCGCGGGCGAGCGCCGCGATTTCGATGGCGCCGCAGCGCAACGGCCAGAAACGACGGTTGCCGGTCTCGTCGCGGAGGTAGGTGTCGGGGTTCACGGTGCCCGCGAAGACGCACTGGCGCGGGACCTCGACGGTGTAGCGACCGTAAGGCGGGCGGAAGCGGTCGGTGGTGCGGGTCAGGAACGCCTTGATGCGCGAGACCTCGGCGCGGCCGATGGCGTCGAGTTCGGCGATCTCCACGATCCAGACACCCTGCATGTGCAGCGCCGCGTCCTTTGAGCCGAGTTCCGGCAGCTCGTCGGTGAACCATTCCTCGCCGGCCAGCACCTTGATCGCGGTGGATTTGCGCGCGCCCTGCGGCCCCTCGAGGATCAGCATGTGGTCGGCCTTCACTCCGGGACGGTAGATGCGGGCGACGGCCGAGATCAGCCAGAGCGCGCCGATGGTGTGGTTGAACGCCGTGGGCTCGGCGCCGAGATAGGTGCTGGTCCAGGTTTCGATCCGGGGTGTGCCGTCCCATGTCAGGGTGTCGAGCCAGTCGCGGACGGGATGGATGCGCAGCTCGCGGGCAACGGCGCCGACGGCACGGCTCACCACCGCCGGCGCCACGTTGATGCCGCGCAGCTGGAGCCATTCGGCGGTGCGGATGTCGTCGGCGTCCTCCCAGGGGCGCGGGAGCGACGTGACGACACTGTCCCACGGCAGCGGCTGACGCACGACGATCTCCTGTCCGAATTCGTCGAAGGCCAGCACACCGGCGAAGGCAGGATCGGAGGTCAGTGCCACGATGACGTTGGCCTCGTTGCGCTCGGGCGCGCCTGCGAGATCGAGCCGGAGACGCCTGAACCAGGCGGGCTTCGGGATCGGCGCGTGCGGATCG
>LJSV01000003.1 GCA_001314715.1 Rhodobacteraceae bacterium HLUCCA12
CGCCGGAACGGGAGGCTCTGGGGCAGTAACTCATTGAAAACTATGGCATCAGAAAGTTGAAGATAGCGAATTTACCCAATTTGCTGTCGAACTTCGGTGCGACGCGCCGCTCGATCGAGGTGCTGGGCAAGTCCCGCGCCTTTCGCGCGCTGACCCGGCTCAGCAATGCCGCGATCGCCGCGCTGACGCTGATCTATGGCCTTGCCCTGCAAATGCTGATGCTTGCGGCATCCTGGGCGGGCGGGCGATTGCTGAGGGCCATGACCCGCCCCCGCGCTGGACAGCCCCGCGCCCCGGTGTCATGATACAACAAACAGGGAGCCATGAATGCGCAAGTTTCTCGTCGTTCTCGACGACAGCCGCGAATGCCTGAACGCCATCCGCTTTGCCGCGTTAAGGGCGGCACATACCGGCGGTACGGTGCAGATCCTGTCGATCATCCCGCCCGAGGAATTCCAGCACTGGATCGGCGTCGCGGACCTGATGCGCGCCGAGGCGCGCGAGCGGATCGAGGCTCATTTCGAAGTCTTTGCCAAATGGATGCGCGACCGTCAGAAAATCGACCCCGAACTTGTCATCCGCGAAGGCGAGCCCGTTGACGAAATTCTGGAACAGATCCGCGAAGACCCCGAGATCGGCATTCTGGTGCTGGGCGCGGGAACCGAACGATCGGGGCCGGGGCCTTTGGTGACGCAACTGACCCGCGGCGCCGGGTCGCTGCCGATTCCCATCACCATTGTGCCGGGGGGCCTGTCCAAGGAACGGATGGAATCGATCGCCTGACGGGCCTTCGACGCTTGCATCGATGCGGGTCAGACGTCAAAGAGGCGCCACAGCCGTGAAGGAGCGCCCATGACCCTGCCAGCCGCCGATGACCGCCTGATCGTTGCCCTGGATGTGCCAGACGTTCTGGCGGGGCTGGAACTGGTGCGGACGCTGGGTGACACGGTGTCGTTCTACAAGATCGGCCTGGGCATGCTGACCGGCGGCGGGTTGGCGCTGGCCAACGAGTTGAAGGCCGAATACGGCAAGCGCATCTTTCTGGATCTCAAGCTTTTCGACATCGGCGCGACGATCGAGGCGGCGGTGCGCGGGATCGCGCGTTTCGATCTGGATTTCCTGACCGTGCATGGCGATCCGCATGTGGTGCGCGCCGCCTGCGCCGGCGCGGCCGGTTCGAACCTGAAGATCCTTGCGGTGACGATCCTGACGTCGCTGGACCGGCAGGATCTGGACGATGCCATGATCGTGCCCGGCGCAATGGGCGATCTGGTGGCGCATCGCGCCGCGCGCGCGCTGGAGGCCGGCGCGCACGGGGTCATCGCCAGCCCGCAGGAGGCCGCGCTGATCCGCGCCCTGCCCGAGTCGCGGGGCAAGCTGATCGTCACGCCCGGCGTGCGACCGTCGGGCACCGAACGCGGCGATCAGAAACGCATCGCAACCCCGGCGGATGCCATTGCCGCGGGGGCGGATCATATCGTCGTGGGGCGGCCGGTCTGGCAGGCTAGTGACCCCGCCGCCGCGGCCCGTGCGATCCGCGCCGAGATGGCGGGGCGCTGAACGCGACCGGACAGCGCATTATAGGCTGCGATCCAGCTTGGTCGACAGATGGATCAGGCTTTCGGACGATCGCACACCCGGCAATTCGCCGATCGCATCCAGCACCGTGTCCAGCGCGGATGTCGATGCGGCGGCGACCTGCAGCAACAGATCGCACCGCCCCGATGTCGTGTTGATTCGCTCGACCTCGGGGATGGCGCGCAGCCGCGTCAGGATCGCCGCCTGGTTGCGCGGCTCGATCATCAAAAGGACGCTGGCCCGGATCAGGTTGGCCCGCGCGGCATCGCCCAGTTTCAAGGTGTAACCCGCAATCGCGCCCGAGCTCTCCAGCCGCTCCAGCCGCGATTGCACGGTCGAACGCGCCACCTTCAGCCGCCGCGCCAGGGTTGCAAGCGATACGCGCGCGTCCATCGTCAGCTGCGCCACAAGCGCCTTGTCCAGATCATCCACCAGCCACCTGTCGATTTGACGAAATTTCTGTCATTATATAGTAGTATTTCGGCGAAAGAAGCCTTTTGATCGGTGAAAATGTCGCCTAGATGCGCGATCCTGTTCTACATTGCCGGGACCGGCCCGGACACGATGAACAGCTTTGGTGAAAGGAAGCGCCAATGGGAATCTCTGAAACGATCTGGGCCGACCCCGTCGAATTCCTGCGATCCCTCAACCCCAACGATCCGGTTCTGTTCCTGTCGCCGGCGGCCTTGCAGGCGCAGGCTCGGCGGTTTCAGGACGGGTTTCCGGGTCTTGTGACCTATGCCGTCAAGGCCAACCCCGAGGAAGCGGTGATCGCCAACCTGGCAGCCGCCGGGATCACCGCCTTCGACGTGGCCTCGCCGGTCGAGATCGCGCTGATCCGCCGGCTGGTTCCCGACGCCGCGCTGCACTACAACAACCCGGTGCGCGCCGGGCATGAAATCGACTTCGCGGTGCGCCATGACGTGGCCAGCTATTCGGTCGATTCGCTCAGCGAGCTGGACAAGCTTTTCGCGGCGGTCCCGACCCAGCGCGCCAATGGCACCACGGTCGAGATATCGGCGCGGTTCAAGCTGCCGGTGGCCGGGGCCACCTATGATTTCGGCGCCAAGTTCGGCGCGACCGAGGAACGCGCGACCGAAATCCTGCACGCGATCGCGAACCGGGGCTATACCCCGTCTCTGACCTTTCATCCCGGCACCCAATGCACCGATCCCGCCGCCTGGGACGCCTATATCCGCGCCGCGGCCCGCATCGGGGCGGCCGCCGGAGTGACGGTGGCACGGCTCAATGTCGGCGGCGGCTTTCCCTCGCAGCGGCATTCGGGCGAAACCCCCTCGCTGGACGCGATCTTCCGGCTGATTGGCCGCGTCACGTCCGAGGCCTTTGGCGCCGATGCCCCGCAGCAACTGGTCTGCGAACCCGGACGCGGCATGGTCGCTGACAGTTTCGCCCTGCTGGCGCGCGTCAAGGCCGTGCGCGACGACGCGCATGTCTTTCTCAATGACGGGGTGTATGGCGCGCTGGCCGAATTGCCCTTGATGGGGATGATGGACCGGATCGCGGTCTTTTCGCCTCAGGGGCAGCCGCGGCAGGGCGAGGCGCGCGCGCGTGTGATCTTTGGCCCGACCTGCGACAGCGTCGACCGTCTGCCGGGCGAGACATTGCTGCCAGGCGACCTGGAAGAAGGCGATTATCTGATCATTCAGGGCATGGGCGCCTATTCGGTGGTTACCAACACCCGGTTCAACGGCTTTGGCGCCCTGAGCCTGCACCTGGTGCTGCATCTGGACATCTGAGCGTCGTCGAAGGGCGCAGGGACCGGTCCTCCGCTCTGATGAAAACCGTCGGGCGGGCCGGGTGCCCTTGCCCCTGCGCGCGTGGTGACTATCCTGCCCCCCGAAACAGGAGGGATGGCATGCGCGCATTCGGCAAATCGCAGGGCGGCACGCGCCGCGAGGATCTTCGCTTTCTCAGGGGCGAGGGCCGCTATCTGGCAGACACGCTGCCCGAGGGTGCGCTGCACGCGGCCTTTTTGCGCGCGCCCGTCGCCCATGGACGCATCACCGAGCTGGATATCGAACAGGCGCGTGCCATGCCGGGCGTGCACGGCCTCTGGACGGCAGCCGAGATGGCGAAGGCGGGCGTGACTGAGTCGCTCTGGTGCGTCAGTGCGCGAGACCGGCGCGGGCAAGTCGGCGCCGCACCGCACCGTCCGGTTCTGGCCGACGGGATCATGCGTCACATGGGCGAGGCCGTCGCAATGGTCGTTGCCGACAGCCCGGCCGCGGCGCTGGACGCGATCGAGGCGATCATGCTCGATTTCGAGGACTTGCCGGTGCAGCTGGCGCTGGAACCCGGCGACTCGGCCATTCACCCCGAGGCCCCCGGAAACCTCGCCTATGACTGGGCATTGGGTGATGCCCAGGCGGTCGATGCCGCCTTTGCCCGCGCGGCCCATGTCACCCGCCTGACGGTGCGGCAAAACCGGCTCATGGCCGCCAGCATGGAGCCGCGCGCGGCCTGCGCCGAATGGGACGGCAAGCGCCTGCACATGGCCTTCAACGGCCAGGGCGTCTGGACCATGAAACGCGAACTGGCGCGGATGCTGTCACTCGCGCCCGAGGACATTCGCGTCACCAACCCCGATGTCGGCGGCAGCTTCGGCATGAAGGCGATGGTCTATCCCGAACATTTCGCCATCGCCCAGGCGGCGCGTGAGCTGGGCAGGCCGGTCGCCTGGATTTCCGACCGGGCCGAGGCCATGTTGTCGGACAATGGCGCGCGCGATCTGACCAGCACCGCCGAAATGGCTTTCGACGACAGGCAGCGCGTGATCGGCTACCGGGTCTTCACGCGGTCGAACCTGGGTGCCTACAATTCCCAGTTCGCGCAGAACATCCAGTCCGAACTGTTCTCGAAAGTGTTCACCGGGGTCTATGACATTCCGGCGGCGCATCTGCATGTGCAGGGCATCTATACCAACACCACCCCCGTCGATGCCTATCGCGGCGCCGGCCGCCCCGAGGCGATCACCCTGATCGAACGGGTGATGGACACGGCCGCGCGCGAGATGGGTATGTCGCCGTTCGATCTGCGGCGGCGCAACTTCATCGCCCCGCACAGCTTTCCCTACCAGACCCTCTCGGGGCTCGCTTATGATGTCGGCGATTTCGCGCGGGTTCTCGAGCGTGCCGAAGCGGCGGGCGATGTCGCCGGCTTCAACGATCGCCGCAGCGAAAGCGCGTCGCGGGGCATGTTGCGCGGGCTCGGGCTCGCCTATTACATCGAATCGATCCTGGGCGAGGATTCCGAAACCGCGGCGATCGCCTTCCAGCCCGATGGCTCTGTCGATCTGCTGGTCGGGACGCAATCCAATGGCCAGGGTCATGAGACGGTCTTTGCCCGTTACCTGGCCGATCTGACCGGGCTCGAGGAAGACAGCATCACCGTGGTCCAGGGCGACAGCGATCGCATCGCGCGCGGTGGCGGCACCGGCGGGTCGCGCTCGGTCACGGTGCAATCAGTCGCCACGCATGCCACGGTCGAACAGATGGTCGAAATCTTCGCCACATTCTTGCAAGACGCGCTCGATGCCGGCCCCTTCGCCTTCGAAGACGGCATCTTTCATGCCCCCGGCACCAACCACCGTCTGACCCTGGTCGAGGCCGTCGCGCTGGCGCGCGATCACGGGCGCGACGATCTGATGCGCCATGAAAAACGCATCCAGCTGCCCGGGCGCTCGTTTCCCAACGGCGCCCATCTGTGCGAGGTCGAGATCGACCCGGAAACCGGCGCCCTGTCACTGGATCGCTACTTCGCCTTCGATGATTTCGGCAATCTCATGAACCCGATGCTGGTCGAGGGGCAGGTCCATGGCGGCGTCGCGCAGGGGTTCGGCCAGGCGGTCTGCGAAGAGGCGGTTTTCGACGCCAGTGGCCAGCTTCTGACCGGCAGCTTCATGGACTACGCGATGCCGCGCAGTACCGACCTGCCGATGTTCGGGTTCGAAAACCTGCCCACCCCGTCAGTGAACAACCCGCTGGGCATGAAAGGCTGCGGCGAGGCCGGAACGGTCGCCGCGATGGCCGCGATCTCGAACGCCGCGCTTGATGCGCTCTGGCCCCGCGGCGTCCGGCATGTCGACATGCCCCTGACCCCGCTCAGGATCTGGACATGGCTGCAACAGGCGGAAAAAGCGTCGGGCGCGGGCTGAAGATCGCCGCGCCCCTTCATCTTGCCGAAAATACGCTGGGGGGTGAATTGGCGCAGCCAAGAGGGGGCAACGCCCCCCTGCGACCCTGTCGCCGATCAGACCATCATTTCCTTGGTCGCGGTCAGTTGAACATCCGGGTAGTCGCGGATCGCGCGATCGATATCCCATTGCAGCCGCGTCAGATAGACCAGATCGCCGTCATGGTCGGTGGCGATATGGGCCTTGTTTGCCGCGACAAAGGCTTCGACCTTGGGCTTGTCGCCGGCAACCCAGCGCGCCGAGGTGAATTGCGAGCCTTCAAAGCGCACGGGCAGGCCGTATTCCAGCTCGATGCGGCTGGCCAGCACCTCGAACTGCAATGCGCCGACGACACCGACAATGAAGCCCGACCCGTAGGTCGGCTTGAACACCTTGGCCGCGCCCTCTTCGGCGAACTGCATCAGAGCCTTTTCCAGGTGTTTTGCCTTCATCGGATCGCCCGCCCGGCAGGTTCGCAGCAGTTCCGGCGCGAATGACGGGATACCGGTAAAGCGCAGCGCCTCGCCCTCGGTCAGCGTGTCGCCGATGCGCAACTGTCCGTGATTGGGGATGCCGATGATATCGCCTGCCCAGGCCTCCTCGGTCAGTTCGCGGTCCGAGGCCAGGAAGAGAACCGGGTTCGACACCGCCATCGTCTTGCCCGCACGCACATGCAGCAACTTCATCCCGCGGTGAAAATGCCCCGAGGCCAGGCGCAGGAACGCGACGCGGTCGCGATGCTTGGGGTCCATGTTGGCCTGAACCTTGAAGACAAAGCCGGTCACCGCCGTTTCCTCGGGGGCGACATCGCGCTTGTCGGTGTGCAGCACCTGTGGCGGCGGGCCGTAGTCGGCCATGCCCTGCATCAGCTCGCGCACGCCAAAGCTGTTGATCGCCGAGCCGAACCAGATCGGCGTCATCGACCCGTTGAGAACCGCCTCGCGGTCGAATTCCGGCAACAGGCCGCGCGCCATCTCCAGCTCGTCGCGCAGTTGCGCCAGCAGGTCGGCTGGCACATGCGCGGCCAGTTCCGGGTCGTCCAGCCCCTCGATGCGGATACTTTCTGCGACCCGGTTGCGATCGGCGCGGTCCATCAGCTCAAGCCGGTCGTTCAGGATGTCGTAACACCCGATGAATTCCCGCCCCTGCCCGATCGGCCAGGACGCCGGCGTCACGTCGATGGCCAGGTTTTCCTGGATCTCGTCGATGATCTCGAAGGTTTCGCGCGCCTCGCGGTCCATCTTGTTGCAAAATGTCAGGATCGGCAGATCGCGCAACCGGCACACTTCGAACAGTTTGCGGGTCTGGCTTTCCACGCCCTTGGCCCCGTCGATGACCATGATCGCGGCATCGACGGCCGTCAGCGTGCGATAGGTGTCCTCGGAAAAGTCGCTATGGCCCGGCGTATCGACCAGATTGAACCGAAAGCGGTCGAAATCGAACGACATGGCCGAGGCCGAGACGGATATGCCGCGGTCCTTTTCCATCTGCATGAAATCCGACCGCGTGCGCCGGGCCTCGCCCTTGGCGCGCACCTGCCCGGCCATCTGGATCGCGCCACCGTAAAGCAGGAACTTCTCGGTCAGCGTGGTCTTGCCCGCATCGGGGTGCGAAATGATCGCAAAGGTGCGACGCCGCGCGATTTCGGTCGGCAAGGAGGGGCGGTTGTGCGACGTGTCCAGCATGGGGCGGCGTATAGGTCAGCGCCCGCCGCCCGGCAAGGGGCCAGATGACGGCGATGGGTGCGACCCCCGCCCCCATAACCCGCGCGCCGCCGCCCACAGCATCAGGCAGCCATAGAGCCACAAGAGCGGGTGGATCGTGAAGCGCATGCGCTCTTGCTCGCTGCCGTTGGCGCCATGGGCAAGCCCGAAAAACAGCACGACGAAAACCGCCATCACGCCCAGGAACCGGCGCTCCAATGGATTGCGGCTGCGCCCCATGCGCCAAAGCATGAACGCCAGCACCGCCAGATTGAAGCCCAGCACCCCCAGCCGCGTCGCGACCGCCACGGGGCGCAAACTGCCGTCGGATGCGCGTATCTCGGTCTGCCTCAGCAGGATCGGATACCGATCCCAGTTGGGCGGATCGAAGATATAATCGCTGGGCCGCAGCGACAGCGCCGAAATCACCTGGCGCAGCCGGTCGCGGGCATAGGTCAGCGGCTGCGCCCGGATACGCTCCAGCGCCGCATCGCGACAGGCGGCGGAATAGGCGATCATGCGTGGATCGTTGAACATGCTGCCCAGATGCCCGTCTGGCTGGCCATGCAACGCGATGTAGTCGCTGAAGCCGCAGCCATCGACACCGCCGGGCGCGACCTGCGACAGGTTCAGCCCCAGCCAGCTTCCGGCGCCGAAGAAACCGAACCGCACCTGGTTCTTGATCGCCGGGGCCAGCGACAGCAACAGCGCGACCGCGGCCATGATGAGGGCTGCGCGCGGCGCGGGCCGCGCCGCGACCAGCACCGCCGCCAGAACCACCAGCACGAACACCGGGTGAAACAGCGTCCAGGTCCAGGACAGCGTGACCAGCGCGCCCGCAAGCACCGCCAGCGACACCAGGCCGCGGTCGTCCAGCCACCGCAGCAGCGCCCAGGCGAACACGGCAAACAGAAAGGCCGTCAGTTGTGGATAGAACAGATAATTCTCGTAATAGATCGCCGCCGGGCTGAGACTGAAACCCAGGGCAATCAACGCCGCCGCGCCACGATGGCGCAACAGCCGCCTTCCCAGCGCATAGAGCAGCAGGAAAAGCCCCATGCTCAACACCAGGTGCAGCCCGTGCAGCACTCTGGCCGCGCAATCGACGCGCGCGTCGCAGGCGATCGACGCCAGGCCGATCACCCCGTTCCAAAGCGGCGGCTGGGCATGCAGATCGACCAGGCTGCCCACCAGGTCCGCACGCAAATCGGCCAGCGACAGATGCTGCCAATGAAGGTCAAGAACGTCGGGGTCGGGTGCAATCCCCAACCCGAATGCGACCACCGCCCGGTTGAGCAGGATCATCGCCAGACACAGGGAAAGAACTGGAAAATCATGCCGTGTGTTCATCAACAGAGCATCGGCAGGATTTCACGCATCTGTCAATTGCGACCGAAGCCGCACACCAGTCGCCGCGCCGGACGGTTCCGGGTGGCTCAGTTCAGGATAAACGCCCGCGTCGGCTTGGTGGCCAGACAGATTGTGTTGCGACCTTCGTCCTTGGCCCGATAAAGCTGGTCGTCGGCGCTGGTCATCCAGTCGTCGGCGCTGACGGTCATGTCGTTCAGTTCGGACACGCCGAAGCTGGCCGTGATGTTGATTTGTTCGAATCCCGGAACGACCGCGTTCTCGATCGCACGGCGAATACGCTCGGCCACGTCGGCCGCGGCGCGGCCATCGGCATTGGCCAGCAATACGCCGAATTCCTCGCCGCCCAGGCGGCCAAAACAATCCTCGGTGCGCAACTCGCGCATCACCAGGCGCGACACCGTGCGCAGGACGGCATCGCCGGCCGTATGACCCCAGGTGTCGTTGATCGATTTGAAGTGATCGAGATCGAACATCAGCAGCGCGTTCTGGCTGCCGGTGCGCTGGCGCGCGGCAAAGGTCTTGCGCAGCGTCTCGGTAAAGGCGCGGCGCGTCATGGCATTGGTCAGCATATCGCGGCTGGCCTCGGCCCAGAGCGTGACCTGCTCGACCACAAGTTTGGCAAACCCCTCCAGCAAAGCGCAGTCGCGGTCGGAAAACTCGCGCATTTCGGTATCCAGAATCCGCAGCGCGCCGATCGCCTCGCCATCGTCCAGAAGCGGGATCTCAAGAAACGCGCGATAGGCCCCGCCTTCGTCCTCGGCCGGGGCACCATGCAGCGCGACCGACACTGCCGGGACATTGAAGACCGACTTGATCAGCTCCGAGATCGCCTCGAAATGCGCATGCGAGGGGATCGGGGCAATGGCCGGGGGCGCCGTGACATCCTGCAGCGGCGAGGGCTTTGCGCCATCAGGACTGACCGGATGGCTGTGAAGGGCTGCACGGGCGTTCATGGGCTCACTCGCATTCTGCGGAAATCACAGACTTGCTTGTGGGCCCGGAATGCGACTGGCTTGCGGAGCGCGCGCGGCGAAATTGGGGTTAATTCTGGGTTAACCTTTCGCGGTCGCCGCAAGACTGCCACATTTACGCCGCATTTTCCCGGCGATGCCGCTGCAATTGACCCCGAGGCGCTTTTGCGATAGTGGCCAGACGCGGATATGTCCGCATGAACAGCGATGATCCGATGCGGGGGCGCGAGAATGCCATGCGTCCCTTTACCCAATTACGGCCCGATGCCGTAACCTATGGACGCCAATGACCAAATTCGCCGACCTCAAACTGGACCCCAAGGTCCTCAAAGCCGTAGTCGAAGCCGGCTATGAAACGCCCACGCCGATTCAGTCGCAAGCCATTCCCCACGCACTGGAAGGGCGCGATGTTCTGGGCATTGCCCAGACCGGCACGGGCAAGACCGCCTCGTTCACGCTGCCGCTGATTACCCGCCTTTCGCGCGGGCGCGCGCGAGCAAGAATGCCGCGCAGCCTGGTGCTGGCGCCGACCCGCGAACTGGCCGCGCAGGTGGCCGAGAATTTCGACACCTATGCCAAGTATACCAAGCTGACCAAGGCGCTGCTGATCGGCGGTGTCAGCTTCGGTGAACAGGACAAGCTGATCGACCGCGGCGTCGATGTCCTGATTGCCACGCCGGGCCGCCTGCTGGACCATTTCGAGCGCGGCAAGCTGTTGCTGACCGGTGTCGAGGTAATGGTCGTGGACGAGGCCGACCGGATGCTGGACATGGGCTTCATTCCCGATATCGAGCGCATCTTCAACCTGACGCCGTTTACCCGACAAACCCTGTTCTTCTCGGCCACGATGGCGCCCGAGATCGAACGCATCACCAACATGTTCCTGTCCAATCCCGCCCGCATCGAAGTGGCGCGCCAGGCAACGACATCCGAGACGATCGAACAGGCCCTGATCGAGTTCAAGCCGTCGCGCAAGGACCGCACCTTTTCGGAAAAGCGCGCGATGTTGCGCAACCTGATCGCGTCGGAAGGCGCGGCGCTGACAAACGCCATCATCTTCTGCAACCGCAAGATCGATGTGGACGTTCTTGCAAAGTCCTTGAAAAAACACGGGTTCAACGCCTCGCCGATTCATGGCGATCTGGACCAGTCGGTCCGCACCCGCACGCTTGACGGGTTCCGCGACGGTTCGGTCACGCTTTTGATCGCCTCGGATGTCGCCGCGCGGGGCCTGGACATTCCGGCCGTGAGCCACGTGTTCAATTTCGACGTGCCCAGCCACGCCGAGGATTATGTTCACCGGATCGGCCGGACGGGGCGCGCCGGGCGCAAGGGCAAGGCGTTTACGCTGGCCACACCGAGCGATGAGAAGTATCTCGCCGCGATCGAGCACATGTTGCAAAAGCCCCTGCCGCGCGGAGGGGCGCCGGTCCTCAAGGACGAGGCAGCCGAAGAAAAGCCCGTTCGCAGCCGCACCCGGCGCAGCCCGAAACCGGCTGACGAGGCCGCCGCGCCCGTCACGACGGCCGACAAACCGCAAGACGAGGCGCCGAAGGCAACGCCACCTGTTGAGGACCAGCGCCAGGAAGACCGCCGCGGCGGGCGTGGCCGGTCAAGACGGCGCGATGATGATGCCCCGGTGGTCGGTATGGGCGATCACGTTCCCGATTTTCTGCTGCGGGAATTCAAACCCGCCTGACAGACGGGCCGGGTTCGGACCCGATCAGTGACAAGGGCGGCCATCGATAGGGCCGCCCTTTCTGCATTTGATCAAGTCATGCGCGGGCGCAGTGCCAGCCAGATCAGCGCCCCGCCGGCCAGCACCAGGAACGGCAGCATCGCCACATTGACCAGTTGCCAACCGGTTTGCGCGTCCGACCCCGAACAGTTCATCAACTGCCCGGAGCTAAGCGAGGCCATGGTTACACCGCCAAACACGATCGCATCGTTGATCCCCTGGATACGGCCGCGCTCGGCCGCGTTGTGCGAGCGCGCAAGCATCGTGGTGGCGCCGATGAAGCCGAAGTTCCATCCAAGGCCAAGCAAGACCAGCGCGATGAAGAAATGCTCAAGCTGCACGCCGCTCAAGGCGACGGCACCAGCACCGGCCAGGATGGCAAGGCCGGCGGCAACGATCTTCTCGACCCCGAAACGCGCAATCAGATGCCCGGTAAAGAAGGACGGCGCATACATCGCCAGAACATGCGCCGTGACCACATCGGCGGCATTGCCCGTGTCGAACCCGCACCCCACCACGGCCAGCGGCGACGAGGTCATCACCAGATTCATCAGCGCATAGGAAACCGTGGCACAGATGATCGCCACCGCGATAACCGGGTCGCGCAACATCTCGCCGCGGCTGCGCCCCTCGACGGGGGCATTACGCGCTGCCTGAACGGGCTTGGGAATATCGAGAAACGCAAACAGTGTCATGCCGCCAAGGTTCAGCGCCACGACCGCCAGATAGGTGCCCAGAAACGGCACCACCATCGACTCTGCGGTTACCTTGACCAGTTGCGGCCCGATCACCGCCGACAACAGCCCACCCGCCATGACCAGCGAGATCGCCTTGGGCTTGAAGGCATCGCTGGCAGTATCGGTGGCCGCGAACCGATAGAAACCCTGGCCGGACATGTAAATGCCGGTAAACAGCGAGCCCAGCAAGAACAGCTCGAACGAGGCCTGCATCAAACCAATCGCCCCGATCACCGCACCAAGCGCCCCACCCGATGCCGTCAGAACGAAGCCCGCACGCCGCCCGTAGCGCTGCATGAATGCCGCCAATGGCGTCGCCGTCAGCATCGAACCCAGAACGATCAGCGAAATGGGCAAGGTCGCCCAGCAAATATTCGACGCCAGGGTCTGACCTGCCAGCCCGCCGATGGTGAAAATCATCGGCATCTGCGCCCCGAGGATCGCCTGCGCGGCAACCAGAACCAGCACATTGCGCCGCGCGCGGACGTCGGAAGCGGGAGGGGATATCGCACTCATAAGCACTGAGTAATCCGCTCTGCCGCCCGATGGAAGGGGCTTCTTTCACAGGTGAAGCGACAGGATGTCGCCCGCGGAAAGACCGCTGGCATCGTCCTGGCACCGGCGTTCCCGCGTCAGGGCTTGAGCGCGGCAATGTCCTCGGGTGTGCCGATCGCGCGGGTCGTGGCCTCGCGCGCAATGCGTTTGATCATGCCCGACAATGCCTTGCCGGCGCCGATTTCCCAGAACTCGCTGACGCCCTGCGCGGCCATCCAGGCCACCGATTCGCGCCAGCGCACCGATCCGGTGACCTGCTCGATCAGCAAGGCGCGGATCTCGGCCGGGTCGGTGACGGCCTCGGCGCGGACATTGGCCACCAGCGGCACGACCGGGGCTTGGATCGTGACATCGGCCAGCGCGGCGGCCATCGCCTCGGCGGCCGGTTGCATCAGGGCACAATGGAACGGCGCGGAGACCGGCAGCAGCATCGCGCGGCGGGCACCACGTGCCTTGGCCAGATCCACCGCGCGCTCGACGGCCGCACGGTGGCCCGACACCACGACCTGGGCGGGGTCGTTGTCATTTGCCGCCTGGCAGATCTCGCCCTCGGCCGCTGCGGCGGCCACCTCGGTCGCGGTGGCAAGATCCAGCCCGAGAATGGCGGCCATCGCCCCCTGCCCCACCGGAACCGCCTCTTGCATGGCGCGGCCGCGAATGCGCAGCAGGCGCGCGGTGTCGGGCAATGTCAGGGCCCCGGCCGCAGCCAGCGCCGAGTATTCCCCAAGACTGTGCCCGGCGACAAAGGATGCGTCGGTCACCGCGAACCCTTCGGCCTCCAGTGCGCGCAGCGCCGCAAGCGAGGTCGCCATCAGTGCCGGCTGCGCGTTGGCCGTAAGGGTCAGATCCTCGATCGTGCCGTCCCAGATCAAGGTGGAGAGGCGCTCGCCCAAGGCGTCGTCCACCTCGTCAAAGACCGCCTTGGCGGCCGGGTAAGCCTGGGCCAGGGCGCGGCCCATGCCGACGGTCTGGGCACCCTGGCCCGGAAAGACGAATGCGCGGCTCATCGCGTGCTCCTTGCGGCTAATTCCCGTTCTGCCCATAGCAACCTCGGCGCCACCGCACAATGGCAGGCTGCGGCGGCTTGCGGACGGCATTCGCCCTTGCGCCGCGCGCCATTCTCGCTATAAGGCGCCATTCCTGCCGCATACCGTGTATCCGGCGCAGGCTCTCGTGGGTGGAGCGCGGCAGGATCAGTCGTTCCGCCCTGTGAAATGCGCCCAGAAAGAACTGGAGAACGCATGCCGCTTTACGAGCATGTCATGATCGCGCGTCAGGACCTGTCTAGCGCGCAGGCCGAGGGCCTGATCGAACACTTCTCGACCGTCCTTTCGGACAACGGCGGCAAGGTCGTCGGCACCGAATACTGGGGCGTGAAGACCATGGCCTACAAGATCAACAAGAACCGCAAGGGGCATTACGCCTTCCTGCGCACCGACGCGCCATCGGACGCGGTGCAGGAAATGGAGCGCCTGGCGCGCCTGCATGACGATGTCATGCGCGTACTGACGATCAAGGTCGACGCCCATGAGGACGGTCCTTCGGTGCAGATGCAAAAGCGTGACGACCGTTCCGACCGGGGCGACCGTTCGCGCCGCTGACCCAGCCCTGCAAGGAGTTCGATACCCATGGCTACCAAACCGTTTTTCCGCCGCCGCAAGGTCTGCCCCTTCTCGGGCGATAATGCGCCCAAGATCGACTACAAGGACGTGCGCCTGCTGCAGCGTTACATTTCCGAGCGTGGCAAGATCGTGCCCGCCCGCATCACCGCCGTTTCGTCCAAGAAGCAGCGCGAACTCGCGCGCGCCATCAAGCGCGCCCGGTTCCTCGCCCTGCTGCCCTACGCCGTGAAGTAAGGAGAGCACCCCATGCAAGTGATTCTTCTCGAGCGCGTGGCCAAGCTGGGTCAGATGGGCGACGTGGTGAACGTCAAGCAAGGCTTTGCCCGCAATTTCCTGCTGCCGCAAGGCAAGGCGCTGCGCGCATCGGATGCCAATCTGAAGGCTTTCGAAGCGCAAAAAGCCCAGCTTGAATCGCGCAACCTCGAAACCCGCAAGGAGGCCGAGGCGCTTTCCGCCAAGCTGGATGGCGCGTCCTATGTCGTGATCCGTTCGGCCTCGGATTCCGGCGCGCTCTATGGCTCGGTGACAACGCGCGACATCGCCGATGCCGCAACCGCCGATGGCTTTGCCATGGACCGCAAGCAGGTCGTGCTGGACGCCCCGATCAAGTCGCTGGGCCTGCACACGGTCAATGTGGTGCTGCACCCCGAAGTGACGGCCCACATCACCATCAACGTGGCGCGTTCGCCCGAAGAGGCCGAATTGCAGGCCTCGGGCAAGTCGATCCAGGAACTGGCCGCCGAAGAAGAGGCCGCGGCCGATTTCGAGATTGCCGAACTGTTCGACGATATCGGCGGTGCCGCCGACGAGGAACAGGCCGAGTGAGCCGCGACGTCCGCGCGTAAGTCGCGCCCGGTCCGGCAATGAGCATCCGGGTGCGCGCCCCCCCAGAAGGGGCGCGCACTTGGCGTTTCAACGCAACGTTTTTGGTCCGAAACCTTGCGCGAAGGCGCATGCGGCCCTATGTTCTGATCAAGTATTCACATTCTTGCATCCCTTACGCGCCGAGGATCGCGCCATGGCACCCCAGACCGTAACCGCCGAAACGACCGAGACCGACCCCAATTGCACCCAACGCCCGGCCGAGGACATGGTCGCGCAGGCGCAGGCCGCGTCGAACTTTCTCAAGGCCCTGGCACACGAGGGGCGGCTGCTGATCCTTTGCTACCTGTCGTCCGGCGAGAAATCGGTAACCGAGCTGGAGCACCTTCTGGGCTCGCGCCAGGCCGCGGTCAGCCAGCAACTGGCGCGGCTGCGGCTGGAAGGGCTGGTCAGTTGCCGGCGCGAGGGCAAGGCGATCTACTATTCGCTGAGCGATCCCAAGGCCGCCCGCGTGATCGCGCTGGTCTATGACATGTTCTGCAAGGGCCAGGTCTGAGGGAATCACCGCTGGCCATGTTGGCGGCCCCGCCTCAGCGCCCCCGAAACAGCGTTCCCAGAACCCCGCGCGCCAGGGCCTGCCCTGACCGTGTGCCAAGCTGACGCGCAAAGGATTTCGCAAAGGCATCCAGCGTAGAATCGTTGCGTGACCGGCTGCTGACGGGCTTCGATGCACTGCCGGCCCGGCCCCCCGGCGGCTGGTAGCGGCGCGCGCGATTGAATTCGCGCGGCGCCTCGCGATCGGCGCCCTGGGCATCGTCAGCCGCTGCTGCCTCGCGCGCCGCCGCTTCGGCGCGCCGGGCCAGCATCTCATGCGCCGAGTCCCGGTCGATGGTCTGGTCGTATTTCCCGGCCAACGGCGATTGCGCGATGACCTGCGCGCGCATCTGCCCCTCGATCGGCCCCATGGCCGATCCCGGCGGCCGGATCAGGGTGCGTTCGACGATGCCCGGTGCCCCGCGCGCATCCAGAAACGAGGTCACCGCCTCGCCCGTGCCGACATCGCGGATGGCCTCTTCGGTCGAAAAGCGCGGGTTCGGCCGATAGGTCTGCGCGGCGCGTCTGAGTGCCTGTTGATCGCGCGCGGTAAAGGCGCGCAAGGCATGCTGGACCCGGTTGCCCAGTTGCGACAGGATTGTATCGGGCACGTCATCGGGGTTCTGGGTGCTGAAATAGACCCCCACCCCCTTTGACCGGATCAGCCGCGCCACGCGCTCGACCTTTTCGATCAACACGCGCGGTGCCCCGTTGAACAGCAAATGGGCCTCGTCGAAAAAGAACACCAGTTTCGGCTTGTCCGTGTCGCCGACCTCGGGCAACTCCTCGAACAGTTCGGACAACAGCCACAACAGGAAAGTCGCGTAAAGCCGGGGGGTGCGCATCAGCTTTTCGGCATACAATATGTTGACCCGCCCCATCCCTTGCGGCGTGCGCAGCATCAGGTCGTTGATATCCAGCGCGGGCTCGCCAAGGAAATGCGCGGCGCCCTGGTTTTCCAGCACCAGAAGCCGGCGCTGGATCGCCCCGACCGAAGCCGTGGTGATGTTGCCATAGAGGCTCGACAGCTCTTGCCGGTTTTCGGACACGAACGCCAGGATCGCACGCAGATCCTTGAGATCCAGAATCGGCCAGCCGTTTTCGTCGGAAAGACGAAAGACGGCGTTGATGACGCCTTCCTGCGCATCTGACAGCTCCAGCATGCGCGACAAAAGCAACGGACCCATTTCGGATATGGTCGCGCGGACCGGGTGGCCGAACTCGCCGAACAGATCCCAGAATGTGACCGGCATCGGGCCATAGCCGATGTCGTGAAGGCCAATCTTGGTGGCGCGGCGGGCCAATACGTCACGCGGCGTCCCCGGCATGGCCATACCGCCGACATCGCCCTTGATATCGGTCAGAAAGACCGGGACACCGGCGCGCGCGAACCCTTCGGCCATGATCTGCATGGTGATCGTCTTGCCGGTGCCCGTGGCCCCTGCAATCAGCCCATGCCGGTTGGCGAATCGATGAAGCAGCTCCTGCGGCTCGGTCTGATCGACCCCGCCACCGCCGATGAACAACGCCCCGTCCTGAGCCATTCGCCCCTCCTGCGCGAGTTTCGCAGCGACCATTTAAGGGCATTCCACCATCAGGGCCAGCGCGATCATACCGCAGGCGCAGCATCCGGTCCCTGGTCGGTCAACCAGGGGCGCACACCATTCAGCCAGCCTGCGAATGCTGCATGCGCGAAGTGCCCGGCCATTGCACAGCGGCGCACAATCCTTCGGCACCGTCATTCAGGGGCGCACCATGACGGACGAACAGCCTTGCGCCTTCACGATTCATTGTTGACGGATCAGAGATTTGTTCATAGCGTCGGCCTCAATAAGTCGGCCAGTCCGACAGGGAGAAACGAACGAAAAGGGTCCAGAGATGGGCCCTTTTCGACTTTTTTTCCGGTTCGGACTGACAGCGCCGCGACTTCATGCTAGGGGAACGAAAGCAACTTCTTCGAGGCCGAACACATGACGATGCGCACCGCACTTTGCACCACCACTCTTGCCGCCTTGTTGAGCCTGCCGCACGCCGCCCTGGCTCAGGAAGCCGTCGATGCCCAGCCCGAATCCGAGACCCCGGCCGGGGAACCTTATCTGGCTGAAACATATGACGACTGGGAAATCCTTTGCACCCAGTTCGAGGACGCGGACGAAGAAGTCTGCGAGATGTACCAGCTTCTTCTGGACGAAGAAGAATCGCCCATTGCCGAGATCAGCATCGCAGCACTTCCGCCCGATTCAGAGGTCGCCGCGGGAGCAACGATTACCACGCCGCTTGAGACCTTCCTGCCGGCCGGGGTCGGCTGGAGCATTGGCGATGACGACAACATGCGCGTCGAGGGGTTCCGCATGTGCGCCGCGATCGGCTGCATCGCGCGGGTGGGCTTCAACCAGGACGAGATCGACGAGATGAAGGCCGGATCGCATGCCAATATCACCATCGCGCCCTTCGTCGCGATCGATCAGCCGATCGACATTCGCGTGTCCCTGATCGGCTTCACCGCCGCACTGGAAGACCTCCAATCGCGTCTGCCGGAAGCAGCGCCGGAAGAAGAATAAGGCCGCGTTCGGGTCCGGCCCGCCTCTTCGTTGGGGTGATCGGGACAGGCCGCTTGTGGCCCCGTGCGGTTCTCGGGGGGGGACCAGCGACATCCCCGATCGCGATGCCTGATCAGGGCCGGTTTCATGCCGCGCGCCCATGATGTCGCTGGCAAGGCCCGTATCAGTCGCGATCGCGTCTGCCCAGCGTTTCGGACAATGCCTTCACGGTTTTCTGAAGTTCGGCCATCTGCGCCAGCAGACGCGGCAGACGCCGCTGCGCCTTGTAGAGTTCGATCTGCGAATCCATGCGCATTGCCGGCGACCCCAGGAGCATCCGACCGGCAGGAGCGTTGGAATAGATCTTGGTCGATCCGCCTGCAACCACGTCATCACCGACAAAGATGTTGTCGCTGACACCGACCTGGCCGCCCAGAACGACCCGATTGCCGATCCGGGCGGAGCCGGCGATGCCGACCTGGCCACAGATCAGGCAGTCCTCGCCGATCGTGACATTGTGCCCGACCTGCACAAGGTTGTCGATCTTGGTGCCGCGCCCGATCCGGGTGTCGCGGATGGTGCCGCGGTCGATGGTCGTATTCGATCCCAGTTCGACGTCGCTGCCGATCTCGACGCCACCGAGCGAATGGATTCGCGTCCAGCTTTGGGCTGTGGTTTCGGCCTGCCCCGCGCCTAGGGTCTGGCGCGCGGTCTCCACCTTGGATGTTTCGGGGGTGACGAAGGAAAATCCATCACCACCCACAACCGCCCCGAAATGGGCGATGAACCTTGCACCGATGCACACCCGTGCACCAATGCGCACGCCCGGCATCAGCAAGGCATCCGCGCCCAGGACTGCATCCTCGCCGATACAACACTGCGCGCCGATACGGCTGCCCGCCCCCACCTGCGCGCGCGCGCCGATCACGGCAAACGGTCCGATCGCCGCGCCCGTGCCGATCTGCGCGCTCGGGTCGATCACAGCCGAGGGGTGAATGCCCGGGGCAATGCCCGGACCGGGGTCAAGTGCGCGCGTCACCCCGGCCATGGCATAGCGCGGGCGCGGCACGAACAGCGCGGCCTTCAAACCCAGCGCCCGCCAGTCGGCGCCATCCCACAAGATTGCGGCCCTAGCCTGCCCGCCATCAAGGCCCGCCGCGTATTTCGGATCCATCGCCAGTGCCAGATCGCAGGGGCCGGCCATGCCGGGCTCGGCCGCGCCGGTGATCGGCAGATCGCCATCCCCCTCCAGCCGGGCGCCAAGGGCGTCAGCGATTTCGGCCAGACGATGCGACATGTTCGGTGCTCCGGTTCGGGCGCGACGATACCCGCCACGCCTGCCCCGTTTAGCTTTGATGCGCAGTCATTTCCACCCCGGCCCGCTGCAACGCCTCATAGATGCGGGCATCGCGGCCATAGACATCGTTGCGATAGTTCATCGAACCATCCACGGATGTGAACGCGGTGCGATAGACCAGATGCACCGGGACGTGTTCGTCCAGGTCCAGCCGGGTCTGCTGCCCTGACCGCAGGATCCGCTGATACAGCGTCACCGGATCGTCGGTCTGGCGCGACAGCAATTCATAGGCGAAGTCCTCGGGATCGTTGAGCCGGATACAACCCGAGGAATGCGTGCGCACGGTGGTGCTGAACAGCGACCGGGCGGGGCTGTCATGCAGATAGATTGCATAGGCGTTGGGGAACATGAATTTGACCCGGCCCAGCGGGTTCGACGGCCCGGGTGGCTGGCGCACCTCGAACGGCATGGTGCGCGGCGTGTAGCGCGACAGGTCCACCGCATCGCGCGGCACCACCTGTCCGCGGGAATCGATCAGTTGCAGATAGGAATGCCCCCCCTCGACCAAGCCGTTCCAGTAGCTGCGCGCGATGATCGAGCGCGGCAATGTCCAGTCGGGGTTGATTTCCAGGTATTCCATCTCGTCCGAGAATTCGGGTGTCTGCATGTCGGGGCTGCGGGCGCCGACGACCGAGCGGGTTTCGAATGTCACCTGGTCGTGGTCGACGATCCGGGCGTGAAAGTCGGTCAGGTTGACCCAGATATGCCGGTCGCCCCGGTCGATATTCATCCAGCGCTCGCGTTCCATTGCCACCGTGATCGCGCGCAGACGCTCTTGCGGATCGACATTGATCGCCGTGATCGTGGCATTTCCGGCGATGCCATCGGGCTCGATCCCGTGGGCGATCTGGAACCGCTGCACCGCGCGCTGCATGTCACCGTCATAACTGGCCGTCGCGCGACGTGGCATGTACCCCATAGCGATCAGGCGGTTTCGCAAGGCGATCACCGCCTCGCCGGTGTCGCCCGGCCGCAAGGTGGTCGAGGGCACCCGCGCGCCCCAGCCGCCCTGCGCGACCTGGGTTTCCAGCGTTCGCCTGGCATGAAGAAGACGCGCGTATTCGGGCGCATGCGGCGCCAGCCCGCGCATGAAGCTGACCGGCTCGGCCGCCACAAAATCCTGCATCAGTTCAAAAGTGTCGGGCCGCGGAAGAACCCGCACGATCTGCTGAATCACCGCCGACGGCTCCAGCACGCCGCTGGACAGATCGCGCGCGAACTGGGCGAAGGTCAGGCTGGCCTGGGCTTCGACAAAGCCGCGATCGCGTTCGCTTTCGACCCGCTCGAACGCCGCGATCAGACCCGGCAAGTCATACCGCTGCGCCGGCAGACCATGATCCGGGGCCCGCGACAGCGCCGAAACCAGCGCCGATCGCCGCGCGGCATGCTCGGCCCCCGTCCAGACCGCCGCATAGTCGGTCTCGCGATAGAACTGCGACAAACCACGGTCTTGCGCCACACCTTCGGCCAGCGCCTGACGAAAGGCCGGAAACTGCTGGGCGATGGCCGCGCCCGGCAGCATCGCGCCGGCGACGACCGCAGCACTGCCCACCGTGCCCAGAAGGGCCAGCCCGGACAGGGCCAAGACCCCGACTGCCCGCCGCGCCCGCTGCTGAACTTCCTTCATGCGATCCCCCACCATCCCGTTCCCGCCGCCTGTTAACGGCACATCGTGCGCCCGTGGTTCTGCCCTGGGCATGGTTTGCCAGCGTCAGCCATGCGCGGATTTCCGCTCAATCACACAGGATTGCCGATCTCACGTCGATTCACAATCGCGACAAGCGACGGGAATCGCAGGTGCCGACAGTTGCAAGGCTTTTTTGCCGTTTCCAGTTGCACACAGGCAACAGGGGCGGTGTCGATCCCCCACGCGCACCTGCGTCTGGCGCAGTCAGGTGCACGGGGCGCGGTTAAACGGTTGTATTCCAAGTAAACATTACTCTGTTAAGACAATTTCAGCAAAAAACTGCCGATACTGCCCGACGGCCCGCCGATGGGCGAAAGAACACTTGGGTGTGGAAAACCTTTGTGGCATAAAATCCGCAGAAGGAAAAAATTCCTCGCTCCGACCCTGTAAACGGCATTGCCGTGAACCGAGACGCGAGATTCGCAGGGAACGGACAATACGGTCGGCCGTCAAGCAAGCGGCAGGTCAATGTGGCAGAGCATGGCTGGGATGGGACAGACAGAACAATGAAGAAGACCGACACAACCGGGTTCTCCCGGCGCGCACTCTTGGGCATTTTTGCAGCAACCGCAGTGACGGCCGCGCCCAGATTTGCGAACGCTTTCGCCTTCAACCGTGGGGCGGGCGACGTCCGGCGCCTGAGGCTATATTCAGGCCGCACCGGGGAACGGATCGACACGATCTATTGGGTCGATGGCGACTACATCCCTGAAGCTCTGGCCGAAATCGATCACTTCTTCCGCGACTGGCGCAACAATCACGTCCATCGCATCGACACCCGCACACTGGATATCATGGCCGCCGCGCATAATCTTTTGCGCGTCGATGAGCCATACATGCTGCTGTCGGGTTATCGTTCGCCGGAAACGAACGCCATGCTGCGCCGCCGGTCCAGCGGCGTTGCCCGCAATTCCCGCCATCTGATCGGGCAGGCTGCGGATCTGCGTTTGCGCTCGCGCTCGGTCTCGCAGGTCGCCGGGGCAGCCGTCGCCTGTTCTGCGGGCGGGGTCGGACGATATTCGCGGTCGGACTTCACCCATATGGATTGCGGTCCCGTGCGGTCCTGGGGCGCCTGAGCGCGTCCCTTCGCTTGCGCCACATCCCTGCCAAGCCCCGGTCCACACGCCGGGGCTTTTGCGCACACCGCCCAAATCAACGGAATCCTGCACCCTGACGGCGCGCGCGTGATTCTCATGCAACAATTGCCGCACTCCTCTTTTTCTCTGCCGCCCTTGCCATCGCCAACGCATTGGCCCTATCTGTGGTTCCAGTTTTCCAGGTTGGACCCATGACCTTTCTTGACACCTATCTGCTGATCAATGCAGTCGCGATTATTGCCCTGCTGCTCATGTCCGCGTTTTTTTCGGGCAGCGAAACGGCGTTGACCGCCTCATCGCGCGGGAAACTGCGGTCGATGGCCAACAAGGGCTCGCGCGGTGCCGAAGTCGCGCTCAACATAACGGACGACAACGAACGCCTGATCGGATCGGTTCTGCTGGGCAACAATCTGGTCAACATCATGGCCGCTTCGCTGGCGACCGCCGTGTTCACGCGCCTTTTCGGCGACTCCGGCGTGGCGGTGGCGACGCTGGTGATGACCCTGCTGGTACTGATCTTCGCCGAGGTTCTCCCAAAGACCTACGCCATCACGAATCCTGAATCCGCGGCCGTGCGCGTGGCTCCGCCGATCCGTCTGATAGTTCTGGTCTTTGCCCCGATGGTTGGTGCCGTGCGCCTGCTGGTGCGCGGCATTCTTCGGATTTTCGGGGTGCGGACCGGGCCCGAAAGCGGCATGCTGCACTATCACGAGGAGATCGCCGGAACCCTGGCGCTGGGCCATTCCGAAGGCGCCGTGGACAAGGAAGACCGCGACCGGCTTCTGGGGGCGCTGGACCTGGGCCATCGCACCGTCGAAGAGGTGATGCTGCACCGATCGCAGCTGGAAACCGTCAATATCGACGCCCCCCTGACCGAGATCATCGCGCAATCGGTCAATTCGCCGCATTCGCGTCTGCCTGCCTGGCGCGACGACCCGGAAAATATTGTCGGCGTCATTCATTCACGCGACCTGATGCGCGAGGTTCACGCCGTCGTCACCGAGGCCGGTGGCGACTTTTCAGCCGTGTCCGGTCTGGACATCGAGACGGTGGCGCGCGAGCCGTATTTTGTGCCGGAAACCACGCCGCTGGACGAACAGATGCGCCAGTTCATCCAGCAACGGCGCCATTTCGCGCTGGTGGTCGATGAATACGGGGCCTTGCTGGGCCTGATTACCCTGGAAGACATCATTGAGGAAATCGTCGGCGAGATCGTCGATGAGCACGACATACCGACCGAAGACCCGATCACCCGGTTGGAGGACGGATCGATCGAGATCGACGGCAGCATGACCATCCGCGACCTGAACCGCGCCATGGACTGGTCCTTGCCTGACGACGAGGCCAATACCGTGGCCGGGCTGGTGATGCATGAGGCCCAGATGATCCCCGAGGCCGGACAGATCTTTCACTTCTACGGCTTCCGCTTTGCCGTGCTCGAACGCACCGAAAACCGCCTGACCCGGTTGCGCATCCGGGCGATGTAGCCATTCATCAAATTCGGACCACCCTAGCGTGCCGGCACCAGCGCGGTTCGAATACCGTGCAAGGTTAAGCCCAATTTCCGCCTTGTTCCCGCATTATGGATGTTGTGATCCGGTGTGCAGGTGCGAGACGGCGATGTTTGGACGACAGATGCGGGTTCGACGCGCCGACCAGTCAGGTGCCCCCAACCCGCGCGACAAGGTCGTATTTCAGCCTGCCTCACGGCGCCGCACGTTCTGGCCCGTCGTCGTCGCGTTTCTGGTTGGCGTCGGCATCGGCGGTGCAAGCATTCATGTTCTCGCGACCCAATCACCAGACGTCATGGCGCAAAACACCGACCGTGCCCAGGAACAGGCCTTCGTTTCGTGCGGGAACGGGCGCTGGGTCAGCGATCCGTCGCGCTGCGACTAGGTAATTTCTCAGCGCAGCCGGTTTCGCATCAGCTATCCATCTTCAACGCCGAGATGAACGCCTGCTGAGGGATTTCGACCTTGCCGAACTGGCGCATCTTCTTCTTGCCGGCCTTCTGTTTCTCCAACAGCTTTTTCTTGCGCGTGACGTCGCCGCCATAGCATTTCGCGGTCACGTCCTTGCGCAACGCGGCGATGGTTTCACGCGCCACCACGCGACCGCCGATCGCGGCCTGAATCGGGATCTTGAACATGTGCCGCGGGATCAGATCCTTGAGCTTTTCGCACATCGCCCGGCCGCGCATTTCGGCACGGTCGCGATGCACCATCATCGACAGGGCGTCGACCGGCTCCTCATTCACCAGGATCGACATCTTCACCAGCGTATCCTCGCGATAGCCGATGATCTGATAGTCAAAGCTCGCATAGCCTTTGGTGACGGATTTCAGCCGGTCGTAGAAATCGAACACCACCTCGTTGAGCGGCAGATCGTATTCCACCATTGCCCGCGCGCCGGCATAGGTCAGGTTCAACTGAATGCCGCGCCGGTCCTGACAAAGCTTGAGCACGTCGCCCAGATACTCGTCGGGCACCATGATCGTGGCCTTGATACGAGGCTCCTCGATATGCTCGACATGCGTCAGATCCGGCATGTCCGCGGGGTTGTGCAGCTCCTGCATCGTGCCGTCGCGCATATGCACATGATAGACCACCGATGGCGCCGTCGTGATCAAGTCGAGATCGTATTCGCGTTCCAGCCGGTCGCGGATGACTTCCAGGTGCAGAAGGCCCAGGAACCCGCACCGGAACCCGAAGCCCAGCGCGGCCGAGGTCTCCATCTCATAGCTGAAGGAGGCATCGTTCAACGCCAGCTTCTCGATCGCTTCGCGAAGGGCCTCGAAATCGTTGGCATCGACCGGAAACAGGCCACAGAAAACCACGGGCTGAGCCGGCTTGAACCCCGGCAACGGCGCGGCGCAGGGCTTCTTTTCATGGGTGATCGTGTCGCCAACGCGGGTGTCGCGCACCTGCTTGATCGAGCCCATGAAAACGCCGATCTCGCCCGGTCCCAGCTCTGGTATATCCACCATCTTGGGGCGCAGCACCGCCAGCTTGTCGATGCCATAGACCGCGCCGGTCTGCATCATCTTGATGCGTTCGCCCTTGCGGATGACACCGTCCATGACCCGGATCATCACGACGACACCCAGATAGGGGTCATACCAGCTGTCGACCAGCATGGCCTTGAGCGGGGCATTGCGATCGCCCTTGGGCGCGGGAAGCCGGTGCACGATGGCCTCCAGAACATCCGGGATGCCAAGACCGGACTTCGCCGAAATCGGGATCGCATCGCTTGCATCCAGACCGATCACATCCTCGATCTGTTCCTTGACGCGTTCGGGATCGGCGGCCGGAAGATCGACCTTGTTGAGAATCGGCACGATCTCGTGGTTGGCATCGATTGCCTGATAGACATTGGCCAATGTCTGCGCCTCGACCCCCTGACTGGCATCGACAACCAAAAGCGACCCTTCGACCGCACGCATGGACCGGCTGACCTCATAGGCAAAGTCCACATGCCCCGGCGTATCGATCAGGTTCAGAACATAGGTCGTGCCATCCTTCGCCGGATATTCGATCCGCACGGTGTTGGCCTTGATCGTGATGCCGCGCTCGCGTTCGATATCCATCGCATCCAGCAACTGCTCCTTCATCTCGCGCGCGGCGACGGTGCCGGTCAACTGGATCAACCGGTCGGCCAGCGTGGATTTCCCGTGGTCGATATGCGCCACGATCGAGAAGTTGCGGATTTTATCGAGCTCGGTCATGGGCGGCATATGAGCAGGAATTGCGGGGCGGTCAATGGGAATGCACGGACCGAACCGCAAACAGCCAGCCCGCCCGTCACAAGGATCACGCCCGCTCCAGCGCCTGCACGATTGGCATGAAATCCGCCGCCCGCAAGGACGCGCCGCCAACCAGCGCGCCATCGACATCGGCGATGGCGAAAATCGCTGCGGCATTGGCCGCGTTCACCGAACCGCCATAGACAAGCCGGATGCCGGGATCCGGCAGGCGTGCGCGCAAAAAACCATGCACTGATGCGATCTCTTCGGGTGTCGGGGTGCGTCCGGTTCCGATCGCCCAGACCGGCTCATAGGCGACAACGGTATTGCCCGACGCAGCACCCGGCGGCAGCGATCCGGTCAACTGCGCCGCCACCACGTCCAGTGTGCGCCCCGAATCGCGTTCGGACAGGGTTTCGCCCAGGCAGATAATGGCCCCGAGCCCCGCCGCCCAGGCCGCCTGCGCCTTGGCCGCGACCTGGGTATCGGTCTCGCCGTGATCTGTCCGACGCTCGGAATGTCCCACGATGACATGACGCGCACCGGCATCGGCCAGCATCGGCGCGGATATGTCGCCGGTATGTGCGCCGCCCTCGGCCATGTGGCAATCCTGGCCACCCAGGTCCACCGCACTGCCCGCCAGAAGGTCACGCATCCGGGCAAGCAAAGTCGCGGGCGGGCACAAAACGATATCGACCCCCGGCGCCGGATGCTGCGCGGCAATCGCGCGGGCCTCGCCCAGGCTGTCGGCCAGCCCGTTCATCTTCCAGTTTCCGGCAGCGATCTTGCGGCGTTGCGGCATGTGCGAGGGTCTCCCTGTGGCGCGTCCTCCGT
This sequence comes from Rhodobacteraceae bacterium HLUCCA12, assembly GCA_001314715.1. GTDB lineage: Bacteria > Pseudomonadota > Alphaproteobacteria > Rhodobacterales > Rhodobacteraceae > Pararhodobacter. The sequence goes on from LJSV01000003.1 coordinate 27,141, forward strand.
GATAGCGGAGCCCCGCGCCCGGATCAAACCCCCGCCCCTATTCCGCGGCGCTGGCCGAGCCTTCGCCGTTCATGCGCGCGGTCAGCTTTTCGACATCCTCGAACTTGATCGATTCACCGCAGCCGCACGCCTCGGTGACATTGGGATTGCGAAACCTGAAACCGCTTTCCAGCAGGCCGGTTTCATAGTCGATCTCGGTGCCGAACAGAAACATCTGCGCCGTCGGCGCGATGATGACGCGCGCCTTGCCCTGTTCCACAACCTCTTCGTGCTCTCCGACCTCGTCGGCGAACTCCATCGTGTATTCCATACCTGCGCAACCGCCTTTCTTGACGCCGACGCGCAGCCCCTTCTTGCCCTGTTTCTCCATCAGCCGGGCGATATGGCGCTCGGCGGTCGGGGTCATGGTGACGGGCGATTTGCCGGGAATGGCGAACATGGGTTCTCCTTGTTTCGGCGGTCCGCGTTCGGGCGGGTTGGTCAGATGAACCCCAGTTCGAGCCGCGCCTCTTCGGACATCATGTCCATGCCCCATTGCGGCTCGAAGGTCATCTCGACATCGACTTGCTTGACGCCCTCGACCGTGTTGACGGCATCGGCAACCCATCCGGGCATTTCGCCGGCCACGGGGCAGCCGGGCGCGGTCAGGGTCATGATGATTTCGACCTCGTTCTCGGGCGAAATCTCGATCGTGTAGATGAGCCCCAGATCGTAGATATTGACCGGAATCTCGGGGTCATAGACCGACCGGCACGCCTCGACGATGTTGTCATAGAGAGGGTGCTCGGTGTTTGACGGGCGGATGAGGGGCGCACCCTCGGTCTGATCAATGGTCATGGCAGGCTCTTTAGGGCTTTGTTGACTTTTTATATAGGGATCATAACCCGCAGCGTCCAGTGCAGCGCGCCTTGGCTTTTCGCGCGCGATGACGCATGGAGGGTCCAACAACCAGGAACCGACCGATGCGTTTTCAATTCGAGCTGCAAGCAACCGATGGTGCTGCGCGCACCGGCACCATTCGCACGCCGCGCGGCGATATTCGCACACCCGCCTTCATGCCGGTGGGCACGGCGGGCACCGTCAAGGCCATGATGCCGGATGATGTGCGCGCCACCGGCGCCGATGTGATCCTGGGCAACACCTATCACCTGATGCTGCGTCCCACCGCCGAGCGCATTGCCGCACTTGGCGGGCTCCACCGGTTCATGAACTGGGACCGACCGATCCTGACGGATTCGGGCGGGTTTCAGGTGATGTCGCTGGCCGCGCTGCGCAAACTCAGCGAGGAGGGCGTGCGCTTTTCCAGCCATATCGACGGCTCGAAACACATGCTGACGCCCGAACGCTCGATGGAAATCCAGCGGCTTCTGGGATCGGATATCGTGATGTGCTTTGACGAATGCCCCGCCCTGCCGGCGGATGAGCGGATCGTGGCCGAATCGATGCGCCTGTCGATGCGCTGGGCGCAGCGGTCCAGGGACGCGTTCGGCGACCGGCCGGGGCATGCGCTCTTTGGCATCATGCAAGGCGGCGTAAGCCGCGATCTGCGCCAGGAAAGCGCCGAAGCCCTGATCGCAATCGGCTTCGACGGTTATGCCGTCGGCGGGCTGGCCGTGGGCGAGGGGCAGGAGACCATGTTCGACGTGCTCGACTACGCGCCCGGCTTCCTGCCCGACGACAAGCCGCGCTATCTGATGGGCGTGGGCAAGCCCGATGACATCGTCGGCGCCGTGGTGCGCGGCATCGACATGATGGATTGCGTGCTGCCGACACGCTCGGGCCGGACCGGGCAGGCCTGGACGCGGCGCGGCGCGGTGAACCTGCGAAACGCGCGCCACCGCGACGACCCGCGCCCGCTGGATGCCGAGTGCAGCTGCCCGGCCTGCCAGGGATACAGTCGCGCCTATCTGCACCATGTCGTCCGCGCCGAAGAGATGATCGGATCGATGCTGCTGACTTGGCACAACCTGCATTACTATCAAGAGCTTATGGCCGGCCTGCGTGGGGCGATCGCCGAAGGCCAGCTGGCCGCGTTCGTCGCCCGCTTTCACGACCTGCGGGCCGAGGGCGATATCGAGCCACTCTGACTGCCCGCCCGCGTCAGGGCGCGGTCACGTCATGGTCATGCACCCATGCATACCGGCGAAACGGCAATCCCGGCGCGACCAGGTCGGCCAGCCGCAAGACCGTATGGGCCAATGGCGCCAGCGGCGGGCGCAGGTGATAGTTGCGCGCATTGGCATTGGCCGCCGCGATGACGGCCGCGACGCGTGCGGCGCGACGATCCTGGTACCACGTCAGCGCTGCGCCACGATCGCCGGCGTGGCGCGCCAGGGCGTCGGCCAACACCCAGGCATCCTCAAGCGCGAGGTTCGCGCCCTGCGCCAGAAACGGCAAGGTGGGATGCGCGGCATCACCCAGAATCGCCGCCCTGCCCTGCCCGTCATGCCAGCGCGCGGCGACCGGATGCCGGAACAGGCCCCACAGAAAGGGCGTCTCCACAGCCTCCAGCCATTGCGGCACGGGGCCACCAAAGCCGGAAAAGGCCGCCCGCAAGGCGGCGGGATCGTCGGCATGGTGCCAGCCTTCGGCGGCCCAGGCCGCGCGCTCTTCGATCGCCACGATGTTGCGCAGGGCACCCCGGCGCAACGGATAGCTGACCAGATGCCGGCCCGGCCCCATGAAAACCTGCGCCACCGGCGCACCGCCATCGCCGGGAATCGTGGCACGCCAGGCGACCTGGCCGGTAAAGAACGGCGCATCGGTGCCGTTAAGGGCCATACGCATCCGCGAATGCAGCCCATCCGCCCCGATCATCAGCGGCGCACACCGCTCACCGCCGGCATTCAGGCTGGCCCCGCCACCGATTTCGACGCTTTCGACCTGGGCACCCAGTTCGATCTCGCCGCCCAGCTCAAGCAACCGGTCTGCCAACGCCTGAACCAGATCGGCCCGGTGAATCAGAAAGAACCCTGGATCGGACCGCGGCGCGAAACCGGTCACGAACCGTCCCCGCCGGTCGCGCAGTTCCACGGCGGCCGTTCGGGTTGAAAAACGCGCGGGCTCAAGCCCCAGCGCGCGCAGAACGCGGGTTCCGTTCGGGCTGATCTGCAAACCTGCGCCGACCTCGGAAATTGCGGATGACTGCTCAAGCACCATCACCGGCACCCCGATCTGACGCAGCGCGATCGCCGCGCTCAATCCGGCGATCCCGGCCCCGATGACCAGAACCGGCGGGCCCGACGTCAAGGCAGGGTTATGGGCGGGCATCGCATGCCTCCGATGTCAGAAAAAGGCCGCCCCCGCAGGGCGACCTCGGAGCGGCCAAAAACCGGCGCTCAAGAACGCGAGGTGCGATCGGAAGCGGCACCGATCAATCGTCGCGATGAACCCGTTCGCTGCGTTCATGGCGCTCCTGCGCCTCCAGCGTCATGGTCGCGATCGGCCGCGCGTCAAGACGCTTGAGCGAGATCGGCTCGCCCGTCATCTCGCAATATCCGAACTCGCCATTCTCGATTCGCCGCAACGCCGCGTCGATCTTGCCCACCAGTTTGCGCTGGCGATCCCGCGTTCGCAATTCAAGCGCGCGGTCGGTCTCTTCCGACGCGCGGTCGGCAATGTCGGGCAGGTTTCGCGAACCGCTCGCGAGTCCGATCAGGGTTTCCTTGCTGCCGTTGAGAATTTCTTCCTTCCAGCCCAGCAGCTTTCGGCGGAAATACTCCAATTGACGCTCGTTCATGAACGGTTCGTCTTCTGCGGGCCGATAATCGTCTGGTAGGAACACTTCAGGCTTCATCTGCACTTCCCCTGTTTGCCCGGGGCTGACGGCATCTGAATCAATGGGTTGCTTCGCTGCGGTCATCCGGGCCCCCTCGCGTGGCCGCTTTACTGCAAGGCTTCGGGATTGTCACGAGGATAATCGCAAATCGCCGCCGGCAAATGGCGATACGGACGCACCTGCACTCTCTTGAAGCGCGGCGCGCCGCGGGCTAGGTTCCGCGCGCCGCACAACGCCCAAGGATACGATTGCATGCGTTTTTCCTCGACCGAAACCTATATCGCCACCGATGACCTGACGATGGCGGTGAATGCTGCCGTGACACTGGAACGCCCGCTTCTGGTCAAGGGCGAACCCGGCACGGGCAAGACCGAACTGGCGCGCCAGGTGGCACAATCGCTCGGGCTGAAAATCATCGAGTGGAACGTCAAGTCGACCACCCGTGCCCAACAGGGCCTTTACGAATACGATGCCGTCAGTCGGCTGCGCGACAGCCAGCTAGGCGAGGCGAAAGTCGCGGATGTGCGCAACTACATTCGCAAGGGCAAACTGTGGCAGGCATTCGAAAGCGACGAAAAGATCGTCCTGCTGATCGACGAGGTCGACAAGGCCGATATCGAGTTTCCCAACGACCTGTTGCAGGAACTCGACCGGATGGAATTCTTCGTCTACGAAACCGGCGAGACGATCCGCGCCCGACATCGCCCGGTGGTGATCATCACCTCGAACAACGAAAAGGAACTGCCCGACGCCTTTCTGCGCCGCTGCTTTTTTCACTTCATCCGTTTCCCCGATGCCGAGACCCTGACGCGCATCGTGCGCGTGCACTTCCCCGCCATCAAGGAGGGGCTGCTCAGCACGGCGCTGACCCAGTTCTTCGAACTGCGCGAAACGCCGGGCCTGAAAAAGAAGCCCTCGACCAGCGAGATGCTCGACTGGCTGAAACTCCTGCTCGCCGAAGACCTGAACCCCGAGGATCTCAAGCGCGACGGCGTCAATGCCCTGCCAAAACTTCACGGGGCACTTCTCAAGAACGAACAGGACGTCCATCTGTTCGAGCGACTGGCTTTCATGGCCCGCCGCCAGGGCCGCTGACCGCATGAACAACATTGACTGCTTCGCAGACACCGCTTGAGCCGCTTCGCGGCGGACCAGGGGGCTTTGCCCCCTCTTGGCCTTCGGCCAATTCACCCCCAGGATATTGACGGACAGAAAATGGCATCAACGATCGCTTTCATTTTCTGTCCGTCAATATCCCGGGGGAGTCGCCCGACGGGCGGCGGGGGCAGAGCCCCCATGCGGGCCGAGGGGGCTCGATGCCCCCGAGGCCCGCGCCCACCGGTTCAGGTCATGATCTGCGACAGGCGTTCGGCGAGGCGGTCCGGCATCGAGAAGAATGGCGAATGTGACGACGGCAGCGTGGAGACATATCGAGGTGCGAAATCCCTGGCCATTTGCGCCTGATACTCGGACGGGATCACATTGTCCTCGGTGCATCGGATGTAGTGCTTTTCGATCGCGTGGTACGCGTCGGTCAGGGCAAGCGGCGTGGCCTGGGGTCGAATCGCCTGCGGGGTAAGCCTCGCGCCGGCAAAGGCCACATCGGCGTCGCGGCAGTCTTGATAGAACAGCGGCTTGAGGAACTCGGTCGCGAAGGAAAAACTCACGCCGTCCGGGCCTGGGCGGATGGCGGGAAGGAGAGGCTGTCGTGGCCCCGCCTTGCGCATCTCGACCAGTGATTGCCCCTCCTGCGGAACATAGGCGCAAAGAAAGATCAGCCGGGACACGACCTCGGGCGCCATGATCGCGGCGGCCGCGATGGCGTACCCGGCCATTGAATGCCCCAGGATCGAAACCGGCCCGTCATGCATGCGGCGGGCCGCGGAAACGATCGCCCGCGCATAGCCGTCGAGCGTCACCTGATCCAGCGGCGTTCGATCCGCGCCGTGGCCGGGAAGATCGATAGCTTCGGCCCCGAGTCCCCTGGCGGACAGGGCCGGGATGACATCGCGCCAGCACCACGCCCCGTGGCATGATCCATGAATGAGCAGGATCGGGGTGTCGGCCATCTAGTCTGCCCCTATGCCGAGGCTGGACAGGAAATCGTTGAGCAGCCGGGCATAAGCTTCGGGTTGATCGACGCAAGGCAGATGCCCTGACCCGCGGATCAGCTCAAACCGGCTGCCGGGGATCAGGGCGATGGTTTCGCGCACCAGATCCGGCGGTGTCGCGCCGTCTTCGTTGCCGGCAATGGCCATCGCCGGAAGTCGCAGCCCCGATGTCGCGCTCAGGAAATCGGTTCCGGCGATGGCCGATGCGCAACCGGCGTATCCGCGTGCCGGCATGCGCACCAGCATGTGTCGCCAGCCCCGCGCCTCGACCGTGTCGCGAAATGCCGGCGGGAACCAGCGTGCCATCACGGCGTCGGCCAGGGCTTCGACACCCTCGGCCTCGACCGTGGCGACGCGGTCCTGCCACATCTGCGTCGTGCCGATCTTGGCGGCGGTATTCGACAGGACCAGGGCGCGGATCTGGTCGAGCCGCTTGACCGCGAGCCCCTGTGCGACCATCCCTCCGATGGACAGGCCGACCAGAACCGCATCGCGCACCTGCAGGTGATCGAGAAGGCGCTCCAGGTCGCGCACCAGTGCGCCCATCGAATAGGGGGCGTGCGGTGCGTCCGACAGGCCGTGGCCGCGCATGTCGTAGCGGATGATCCGGCAGCCGGGGTTCAACAACGGGATCACCTTGTCCCACAGCCGCAAGTCGGTGCCCAGCGAGTTCGCGAAGACAACCGGCGTGCCTTTCGGGTGACCGTCGATGCGGTAATGCAGACAGATATCGCCCAGATCAGCCATGTTCATGGATACCCTCCCGCGTGACCGGGCCGCCCCCGCAGCCTGCCCGAGTGATAGCCCAATCGCGTCGCACTGCAAGGCCCATTGCCTTTCTCGGCCTGAATTGCCATCTGTCTCGCCGGAGGTATCCAGATGACCCAGACGACCCAGCATGACCGGCCGGACGAGAACCCGCAGGTCATGGATTTCCTGCTCAACCGGCGCTCGCGCCCGGCCAAGATGTTGCGCGCCCCCGCGCCCGATGCGCCAATGCTGCGCCGCCTGCTGACCGCCGCGACGCGCGTGCCCGATCACGGCAAGCTGGAGCCGTGGCGCCTGGTCGTGCTTGAACCCGAGGCTCTGGCCCGGCTTGCCGCGCTCATCGAGGCGCGGGGCGCGGCACAGGACATGGACCCGGCCCAGGTCGCCAAGGCCGCCCAGACTTTTCGCGGGTCGCCGATGGTGGTGGCCGTGGTTGCGGCGCCGAAACCGTCCGAGAAGATTCCCGAGATTGAACAGATCCTGTCTGCCGGCGCGGTCTGCCTGAGCCTGTTGAACGCGTCGCTGGCGCAGGGATTCGGCGCCTGCTGGCTGACGGGCTGGCCGGCCTTCGACCGGCCGTTCCTGGAACAGGGGCTGGGCTTGACGGAAGACGAACAGATCGCAGGCTTCATCCATATCGGCACCAGTGACGCAACACCGCCCGATCGCCCGCGTCCCGACCTCGATGCCCTTGTCACCTGGCTGCGCGCATGATCCTGGCGTCGTTTCGTCTGGCCCTGGCCCAGACCGGCGACCCGGCATTTCGCCGGGTGATCTGGCTGGGACTGGCGCTGGCGGTGGCCCTGCTGTTCGCAATGTATGCGGGCTTTTTGCTGCTGATCCAGCTGTTCATACCGGAAACCATCACGATCCCGTTCGCGGGCGAGGTCAACGGGCTGGGCACGCTTTTGTCCTTCGCCTCGATCCTGTTCATGCTGATCCTGTCGGTGTTTCTGATGGTCCCCGTCGCCTCGGCGTTCACGGGTCTTTTTCTGGACGATGTGGCCGATTCGGTCGAGGCACGGCACTATCCACATCTTTCGTCGGCACCGCGCGCGCCCTTTTGGGCATCATTGACCGACAGCGCGCGCTATTTCGTTCTGCTGATCGGGTTGAACCTGCTGGGGATCTTGCTGTTCGTTTTCTCGGGCGGTGTCGGGATCGTGGGGCTTTGGCTGATCAACGGGTTCCTGCTGGCGCGGGAATACTTTTCCATGATCGCGCTGCGCCGCCTGCCCGCGCAGGCCGCGCAGGAGCTGCGGCGGCGGCATCGGTTCCGGATCTGGATGGCGGGAATCTTGATGTCGATTCCGCTGACGATCCCGGTTCTCAACCTGTTCGTGCCGGTCTTGGGGGCCGCAGCCTTTACCCATCTGTTTCACCGGCTAAATGCCGTGTCACCCCGCTGACACAGGATCACTGATAGGTCAGCCGATACAGGATATCCACATCCTCGATCGCAATCACCCCTGACAGCACGATCGCCACGACGATCCCCCAGACAACGGTGGCCGCGATTGTCGTGATCAACATGCGCCGCCTCATCTGCGGGTTCGCGGGCGCCGATTCCGGCGTGCCCGGCACCACCTCGCCCGATTCGCCCTGGGTTGTCAGGCGCAGCGGCAGCACGACGAACAGGGTCATGAACCAGATGATCGCATAAAGGACGAACGAGGAAAAAAGCGTCATCACACCTGCTCCAGCTCGACCAGACAGCCGTTGAAATCCTTTGGATGCAGGAACAGGACGGGTTTTCCATGCGCCCCGATCCTGGGTTCGCCAGAGCCCAGAACCCTCGCCCCCGAGGCCTTGAGCCGGTCGCGCGCTGCCAGGATGTCATCGACCTCGTAGCAGACATGATGAATGCCGCCGGCCGGGTTCTTGTCAAGGAAGCCCTTGATCGGGCTGTCCTCGCCCAGCGGGTACAGCAGCTCGATCTTGGTATTGGGCAAGGTGATGAACACCACCGTCACGCCATGGTCGGGCTCATCCTGGGGGGCGCCGACATCGGCGCCCAGCACGGTGCGGTATTGTGCGGCCGCGGCCTCAAGGTCCGGCACGGCAATGGCAACGTGGTTCAGGCGGCCGATCATGGTTCGCTTCCTTCAACTGTCGCTTGCGGTGATACGGAAGGCACCGGGAAATGCAAGCGAATGTGCCCGCGCTTAACCGCGGATTAGCGTTTCTCGCGCAGGCTTGATCGGCAGAAAGGAGGTACCACCATGCCCCCCACCGCCGAAACCCGGCCCGCCGCCACGCCGCCTGCGCCAATACCTGCCTTTGCGTTCCCGCCGCTGATGGCGCGCATTCCGACCGTCCTGCTGGTCGAGGACAGTCGCCTTGCCGCCGAGGCTGTGCGCCTTGTCTGCCGCCGTGCCGGCTTGCGGCTCCGCCGGGCTGAAACGCTGGACGCCGCGCACCGGCACCTGCGCGTCTATCGCCCCGACATTGCCCTGATCGACCTCGGCCTGCCCGATGGCAGCGGGCTTGCGCTGATCGAATCCCTTGATCGGGCCCGGCCGCGGATCGCCCGGATCCTGGCGATTTCCGGCGATCCGGTTCTGGAACAGGCCGCATTGCGTGCCGGGGCCGATGACTTCGTTGAAAAACCGCTGCAATTGTCGGCCCCGCTGACACGGATTCTGGGCGAATTCTGCGACGGGGATGCATGGACGGACCACGCCGACGCCCCGGACCCGGCGCAAGGGGGCGCAGCCGATGGGGCATTGCCGACCCGTGGCGCGACCGGGGACTGCGACCGTGCCTTGGCGCCCCGGTTCGACGCAAGAAATCGCCACGATCGCGCGGACTGGACCGACCATGCCGGGCGCAACATGGGTGCCGATCCGCTAGCACTGCGCGACGATCTGATCCGCGCGCAAGACCTGCTGGATGGCGATCCGGAACCCGCCCAGATCGGCTATGCCGCGCAATTCCTTTCGGGGATCGCGCGCAGCCTTGATGACAAGCCCCTGTTGATGCTGGCCGAGGGCGCGCGCGCCAGCGGCCGGGCGGGGCCGCTGGCGCGTCATCTCAAACATCGGGTTGCCCGCCAGTCCCGGCTGTAAGCCGCGCCATCAGGAATCGCACCGGGCACGATCTGGCCCAACGCGCGATCCGGCGAAACCGGCATACGCGTGGAAATACACGCCGGGCACGTCCGGACCCGGTCCGGGCGGTTCATCCCAGCGCGGCCACCCCGGACTGGCTGGCGATATCGGCCCATTCCGTCTCATAGCTGCGCGCAAGTCGTCGAACGTGCTGTTGCGCCCAACCCGGTACCGCCTGATCCGTCTGCGGCGCGGCATCGAACCCGAAGCGCGCCCCGAACGCTGCGATCACCCGTTGCAGGGCAACCGGGTCGGGCGGCGGGTTGGTCGCCAGATACCGGCTTGCGCGCAAGCGCCCTTCGGCCGACAGTCCCGTCACCGCAAGCCCCGTCATGCCCGACACCGGAACCTGGGCATCGGCGCCCGTCAGGGCCTCCAGCACCTGCGGCCAGACCTTGGGCAGATCCTCGTGCCGCCAGACCGTCAGCGGTGCGGCCGGGGCATGCCGGCGCAAGGTCTCGACCAGCAATGACCATGGCAGGACATCGTCATCCAGATACGGCAACAGCGTGTCGCCGGCCTCGGGTGGCAAGTGTGACAAAAGCGCAGGCAGAAAGCCATCCGCGCGGCGAACCGCCAGCAGAAAACGCAGCCGCGCGCGCGGGAACAGAACCCGCAATCCGTAAACCCGCCGCGCCACGTCCTTGATGTAGAACCCTTCGGGCGCGATCACCTGCGACGCTGGGCCAAGCAGGCCCGGCGCGCTGACCACAAGCCTGCGCCGCGCATCATCGATGCCAAGCTCGGCCAGCAGCGCCGCCTCACGCGCGGGCGATGCCGGTCCGTCCTGACCGTGTTCGGCCAGGGCGCGCGAGATCAGCGCAAGAAACCGGCGCGGCGCGGGCAGCACCAGACCCTGCGCCGACAGCGTTTCGGCATTCTCGGACAGCCAGCCCGCAATGCGCCCCCCATCGGTGGCATGGGCGCCCAGATGCAGCACCAGGTCCACAGTCCCTGCCGCGGGTGCCTGTGACCCGGAGTGCGGCACCTCAGCCACCGCTCATCATGCCCGCGAGCGATTGCAGCGCATCGCGGGTCTCGGGTGTTGCAAGCTGTTCATGCAACCGGGTGAACTGTTCACGTGCCACGCGCAAATCCCCCTCGTTCATATGCGCATAGGCGCGCAACATCGCCAGATCGCGCCGGAGCGTGCCGCTCAGGTCTTCCAGCGCGTCGAAATAGGCGATCGCCTGGGCGTATTCGCGCAGATGATACGCGCGCACGCCACGCTGATCCAGAATGATCGTCTCGACCTCGACCCGCTGGTCGCGTTCGAGATCGGTCGCAGCGGCGACGCGCGCGGCCTCTTCGGTCATGTTGAAGGCCAGATACGCCAGCGACAGGCCGAAATTCGCATCACGTGCGACAGTGCCGCCCAACCCGCGACCACCGCGTGCCACCGCCGCGAAGGCCGCGAGCGCCTCGCCCGGCCGCTCCAGGTTATAGGCGCACCATCCGCGCTCATAGAGAATGTCGAGCGAGCGCGGATCGGAGGATTGCGCCAGGCAATCGACCCATTCGCCCGCCTCTTGCAGGCGGCGCACACGGGCCAGCCGACCATCGCCCCGCAGGGGCAATTCGCCAAACCCCGATTGCGGCGCGCGCACCGGCGCATCCCGGTCCGCGGGAGCGGCCGAAACCCTGGGGGCCGTTTCGCCGGACTGACGCCCCGAGGGCGCATCCTCTGCATCGCGATCCGACCCGGATGCCGCACGCCCGGACGCAGGCGCGGACAATCCGCGACCGGCCCGCAGGCGCGCCTCGAGTTCATCGAGCTCGTCCGCATTCGAGGGCGCTGTGGTGCGGGCGGTTTCGAACAATTCGGTCAATTGATCATCCGAGGCCACTTCGTCGGCTTTTTCCAGTGTCGGGACCACATCGGAAATTGCGGTGCAACTGCCAAGCACACCCCGATAGGTCGCCACGGCCGTGTCGGTCTGCCCCGCGGTTTCATAGAGTTCGGCCAGTTCCCAGGCATTGTTGATCCGATCGCAGCGCATCAGGGCGGGCGTGCGGCGCGCGGCGGCAACTGCTGCGGCATGATCCCCGCTGGCAACCGCCTCGTCAAAGGCGCGCTGCCCCTCGTTCAGCTCGATCTCGCGCAACATGTCGGCATCTGGCGACCAGCCCGGAACCGCATCGCGGGTTTCGTCGATCAGCGCGCGGGCCTCGGCATAATCGCCGCGTTCGATCAGCGCCCAGATGGCGTCGACATCGGCGCTTGCCTCGGGCTCCTGGGACTGGGCGCGCAGCTCATCCAGATCGCCGGGCGGCGTCCAGTTCGGAAACTGCGCCCGCAGGCGGCGCATTTCGGCCTGGACCGAGCGTTGATCGTCATGATCGAGGTAGTAGAGAAGCGCGCGCAGATCCTCCTGCCCAGGGGTCTGGGCAAGTCCCGGCGCCACCGATCCGAACATGAGCGCGATCACCAGCAGGACCGCCGGGACGGCGCGCGGGCGGGCGGGCGACAGGGGGCGGGTTTTGGTCAGACAGGCACGCATTCGGGGGACACCTCGTTCGCGGCGATCATGGCAAACATCTGCAAAGTCGCCGGATAATAGGGTTGGCTGGGATCGAACGGCGGCATGTCGGCACCGATCTGCCCCACGCGCCCGGCGCAGGACACAAGGCCCGCGACCGCACGGTAGCCCGCATCGTTCGACGCCTCAAGAACCTCGCTCGACGCGGGCGCGATTCGGGTCGGAACCGGGGCACCGGGACGCACCGCGCGCTCATAGATGCGCATCATCTGCTGGACGGCGGGGTGGCTTTGAAGCCCCGACCAGACCAGAAAGAGGGGTACGCGCATCGCTTCGTAGCCGGCATTCGCGCTGAACCCCTCGGCCTCGGATATGCCCTCTTCGGTGATGCGGATCCAGTCCGGCACCGGGCCGTCCAGTGCCAGGCGCATGGTCAGCGCCTCGCCACTCCGGGCCGCAAGCGCCAGGTCGTCGACACCCGTGGCGGTGCCCAGCTCGCGCATTGCCAGCGGCATAAGGTAGCTGGGGTTCAAGACGACCCCTTCGTCATCGACAAAGCCATGCTCGGCCGGCAGAAAGACCATTTCGTTGCCCGCCGCCGGGCTGGGCCGGATGCATTTCTCAGCCAGATCGCCCGCAATATCGGTCGCGCGCGACAGATACCCCGGTTCGGAAAAACGCCGCGAGGCCCGCGCCAGTGCCCAAGCATAGAACAGATCGCCGTCCGAGGCATTGTTGCGGTCGGGCACCCGGTCATCGGATTCGGGCAGATAGCGCCAGGCCAGCAAGGCATCGCCGCGAATCGCCAGATGCGCCTCGGTCCAGTCGAAAATGCGGCGCAATGCGTCATGGTCTTCGAACTCGGTTGCCAGAACCATGCCGTATCCCTGCCCCTCGGAATGGCTGGCATTCGACTGAAGCCGGTCCACCACGCGACCGTCGGGTTGCAGATAGGCCGACTTCCATGCCTCCCACACCTCCCGCGCCGTGCGCGCCAGTTCCTGTTTCTGCCCCGGCCGCCCCTGGGCGTTCACCGCCCCGGCCATGCCCGTCAAGAAAGGTGCCGAACCAAGGCCAGCCAGGAAATTGCGTCGGTTCATGTGTTGTGCTCCCGCGTGGAAATGACAAGCCGCAGTGCCAGAAGGGCGGCAACCAGGGCCAGAAGGAAAAGGACCATGACATAGCGGATCGGCATGGCCGAAACGATGTTGCCCAGAACATGCCGCAGATTGCCCGGGCTGACCGCTTCCAGCAAGACGGGCTGGCGATCGGGTGCGGTCCAGTTGTGCCAGCGCCCTGCCTCGTCCAGCACCGAAACCTGACCGCGCGGCCCTTCGGCAACTGTGCGCGCCGCGACGATGGCCGAGGCCAGAACGGTCGCGTCCGATCCGGGGGCGCGCAACATCCAGATCTGCTCGGGGTGGCGCGGGTCGAGTTGCAGAAAGATCGCCTGGCCCCGGTGCTGCGCCAGCCATTGTTCCAGCAAGGTACCCGAGCGCGGATGCAACCATTGCAGCCCGGTTTCGAAGACACCCACGGCCCAGTCCCAGCCGGTGGCAAAGATGGCCGTGAACGCACCCGGCGAACGGCGGTTGGCGCCATCCTCGTCGGGCATCAGCAAGAGATTTCCGCCCAAGTCCGCCGACGCGGTCCCGCCCGCCCCATCGTCTTCGGGCGGTGCGCCGCCCAGCAACACATTCTCGATCGCATGGCGGCTGACCTGATAGCCGCCCAGCGGCAACGCGGCCAGATCGTCCAGCGACAGAAGATGCAACTGCGCGGCCGCATTGGCGCGATCGGCGCGGGTGCTGCCCGCCACCGCGGCGCGCAGGGTGATCAAGTCGGCCTGGGAAAACATGCGGCCGCCGTTCGATCGCGTCTGCACACCGTCCGCTGTCAGGGCACGGAAGGCAAAATGCATGTCGGGCAGATACATCGAGGGACTATAGGGAACCGTCAACGCGGAGTCCTCGCCGATGGCCAGCACCGGACGATCCCAGACCGGACACGGAAGATCCGGCGGATCGCCGGGGATCATCACCTCGAATCCCAGGGTGTTGACGCCGGCGCGCAGGTGTCGGGCCTCGAACCGGACGGGGAACTGTTCGATCAGCGTCCCGCCCTCACCTTGCAGCGGCAACAGGCGGACATTGTGGCCGTTGACATGGACCAGCAGCATCGCGCCATCGGGCAGGCCATCGGCATAGATGTAATCCAGCCCGATGTCGGCCTTGGCATTGGTCAGCACGACATAGTCGTCGGGCAAACGGAACCGCTGTTCGATCAGGGCATACCGATCCTGCACCTCGACCGAGCGAAAACCGAACTCCGAAAACCGCACCGGCGCATCGGTGGCGATCAGGTCGGGGGCATCTTGCGCGGCGATCGCGGGCGGGGTGGTCTCGAACGCCGGCAGATCGCCGGGTGGCGGGCTGTCGGGCTCGTATTCGACGACCATCACCGGCGCACCATCGGCGCCGATACGATGGGTGATCTTGCCGGCATCACCCGGCAGGAACGTCACCCGCGCGCCGACCGGGCCGTCATCCTGCACCGACCAGAACCCGGTAAAGCGAAACGGGATCGGATCGCCGCCCAGCGCCGTGGTCAATTGCTGCGTGATCGCGCCGACCCAGTCGGATCGCACCTCGCCCAGCCCATCGGCTCCGCGGATCTCGACCCCGCGTCCGGTGGCAGCGGCGACCGCCACCCCCATGAGGAACGCCTCTTCGCTGCCCTCGCTTTCGCGGCCGTCGATGCGCACGCCGCTGGCGGAGAGATCGATGTCGGTCCACAACGCGAACGCGGCTTCGGGGCCGCAGAAGATGCGGTGATACTGTCGCAGCCGGATTTGCACGCGGTTCTGCCCGCGTGTCAGCACGCCGGGTTCAAGCGGAAACTCGGCGGTGCCGAACTCGGTGAAATTCTCAAGCCGGCCCTCGCCCACGAACTCGTCGTTCACATAGACGCTGAACTGCGATCGCTCGGGCAGAACATTGATCGACGACAATGAGGCGATGCGCAATTCGCGGGCCTGTTCGGGGTCGGGCACGAAAAGCGCGAAATCCAGCGTTTGGCTTTCACCATCGAAACGGATCGCGCTGCCGCGCGGCTGGCCGCTGGCGACGACCGGGCGCAAGGGACTGATGCGTTCATCCTGTCCCATGTCGGCCTCGACCCGCGTCCCGCGCGCGCGCTCGGGGTCGAAGCGTTCACCCGACACGAATTCTGACTCGCCCGCATCGCCGCCTTCTTCCCCCGGCGCCTCAAGCGGAACGACGATCAGTCCGCCCTCCTGTGCCTGTGCCTGTGCCGACGCCAGCAGCCAGAAAACGGCAAGGGCCGCGAATGCGGCGACCGTGACAGGACGGATCTGGCGGGGCCGGTGCGTCATGTGGCGCCCCCGAGCGGCTTGACCCCGGCCTCGGGACCGGGTTGCTGCGGTGTCAAAGGCATCCCTGAAGCGCCGGGATGGGCCATCAGGTTGACGGGGCGCGCCACCGGTGGATCGAAGGCCTCGCCAAAGGCCAGCAGATGAACCGGCTGGCCCTGCGTGCGCGCATCCTCGCGTTCGCGTTTGCTCAGGCGGGCACGGCGGGCGGGTTCGGCGGCCAGCACGCGCATCGTGTGATAGATCCCCGCCACCGACAGCCCAAAGACATAGGCCATGCCGCGCAACAGTCCCATACGCTTGTTGCGCATGGCGCGCACGGCCTCCCAGGAAGCGGAATCGCCAAAGATCAGATGGGCCACGGTTTCACGCACGATCATCGGCTGGGACGGATCGAACTTGACCCCGACGACAATGGCCCCCCCCTCGCGGCGCACCGACATGGCCTGAACGCGCACCGCGTTTTCCAGATGCGGAGACTTGGGAAACTCGGGCGTGAAATAGAACGTATCGCCCTTGTCCAGTTGCGGGAACTCGCCGGCATCGCTCAGGGCCTCGGGCCGGATCGACAAGCGCGCACCGGCGGTCGAGGCATCCAGGACGGTCGCGCGCGCGAAAACCGGGTTGTCGTGACCCAGCGCGACAACGGCCGGCACGTTCACCGGCACCCTTGGCACCGCGCGCCGCTGCTGGCGTTCGGCGACAGCGCGGATCGCGGCACCGATCAGCAGCAGGTTGAAGACCGCCCAGCCCCCGACCACGGTGATGATGTTGTGATCGCCCGGATACAGCACCCAGCGCACGCCCGCCGCGACCACCCCCAGCGCACAAAGCACGAAGATGATGATCAGCGGCTTGAAAATGGGCGACAGGAAATCCTCTTCCAGAACCTCGTCCTTGGCGGTCACGTTGAACTTGGCGCCGCGCGGGTTCCAGATCGTCTTGAAAATGGCGCTGGACAGATAGGGCGCCTGCGCAACCTCATAGACCTCCGAGATCAGCGGCCAGCGAACGCGGGTATAGAGCGCGTTCTGAATCATGAAGCTGACGGCCATGTAGCTGGTCATGTAGACCGCCACTTCCTCGATCGTGGCGACAAAGATTTGAAGGCCGAAGAACAGATAGGCAAGCGGCGCCAGCAGGAAGGTCATGCGCACCAGCGGGAACAGCCAGAACGTCATCGAATTCAGATAGCACAGGCGCTGCGACAGGCTCAGACCACGGCCCTTAAGCGGGTTCTTCAGGATCAGCAGCTGCATCATCCCGGTCGCCCAGCGCCCGCGCTGCTGAACGAAACTGACAAAGGTTTCGGGCTGCAACCCGGCGATCATGGCATGATCGACATAGAGGCTCTTCCATCCACGGCGATGCATGGTCAGCGCGGACTCGGCATCCTCGGTGATGGTATCGCCCGCAAACCCGCCCACATCGTCAAGCGCGGCGCGGCGCAGAACCGCCGCCGAACCGCAAAAGAACGCCCCGCCCCAGCGATCGAGGCCGCGGTGGCTGAGGTGATAGAACATCTCGTTCTCGGGCGGGCAATCCTCGCGCAGGCCAACATTGCGGTCGATCGGATCGGGGTTGAGAAAGAAATGCGGCGTCTGGACCAGGAACAGCTTGGGGTCTTCGACGAAATAGCCGACGGTGCGCGCCAGAAAGTCGCGGCTGGGCACGTGGTCGGCATCGAACACCACCACCAGATCGCCGTTGAGCTTTTCCAACGCCGCCGACATGTTGCCCGCCTTGGCATGTTCGTTGCGCGGCCGGGTCGAATACATTACGCCCAGCTCGTTGCACAACTGGATCAGGTCGCGCCGGCGCTGGCGCGACTTTTCGGCGATCTCGGGATCGTCGTGATTGCAGCGTTGGTCGGTGCCGCCATCGTCACACAGAACCACCGTGCGCTTGCCGGGCGGGTAGTGCATGTTCTTGGCCGCCGACAGCGTGACCGCCAGCATCTCGGTCGGTTCGTTGTAGGACGGAACCAGAATGTCCACGGTCGGCAGATCGGCCGCCGAAACCCGCGGCGGCAGGCCGCGCTTGACCGGGTCGGCGGTCAGAAAGGCGGACAGGAAGAAGACACCGATGGCATAGGTTTCAACGACAAACAGCAACAATGCCGGAATGAACGACATGTAGTCGGTCACCGGCGGCAAGGTTTCGGTCGCGCGCCAGGCCCAGTAGCGCATCACCAGCGTCGAGGCCACGGCCATCATCGTGAAGCGCGCGACGATATTGGCCGACGCGAAGGGCTTGAGAAGGGCGACCACCACCACCGAGGCCAGCCCCAGCATCGCCTGCACCGCAATCGAGGTGGGAACACTGACCAGAATGCCGATGATGACCAGCAAGAAAAGCCAGGCCAGAAACCCGGCCGTTTCCATGCCGCGCAACGGCCTTGTGCCGATCACCCTTGCCATTCGTGTCCACCCGACCTGATACCGAAACCACTCACACTGAACTATCCCCGCGGTGCCGCATGCGGCGACAATGAATAGACCGCCTCGCCCGCGCTTCCGCTGACCGACAGTGCGCGCGCGCTCAGCGGTTCAAGCGCCTCTTCCAGCGAACCCTGCACACAGTTGCGCATCATCAGGTCCAGCGCCTGCGCGCCTTCGGGCAGCGGGCGGGCCCCGACCGTCAGACGCCGCAAGACCAGCACGCAAAGCGTGTTCGTGCCGATGGTTTCGCGGGCATAGACATAGCTGCCCAGATCATCCTCGCCGCTCAGCAGGGCGCCATCGGTCAGGCGCTGGAATGGCGCGGGCAACCCGCCGAAACGGGTGGTGATTTCCTCGAAGTTGAATTCGGACAGGCGCGCGCTCGCATCGGTCTGCGCGCGGATGTGGATGATATTGTCGCCGCGCATGGCCGTGGGGTTGGCCAGTACGATGCGCTGCTCAAGCGCCGAGCCAAGATTGCGCTGCAACACCAGGACCGCGTCAGGGGCGTGGATCATGGCGCGAGAGGCCGGCACGACGGCGAATTCCACCGTGTGTTCGCGCACCTCCATCGACGGGGCCCGCTGGCTTCCGGCCATCCGGTAAAGCCCGGTGGCAAAGCGATTGCCGCCACCCTCGGTGCAGGCAGCGACCAGAACCGCGGCCAGACCCAGCCCCAGCACCCAGCGCAAGGGTCGCCTGAAGCCGGTCAACAGCGCGAAACCCCGGCGCAAAGCCGGTCGGGTAAAGGTGGGATCTGCTCTGTCAACGGCCATGGCGAACGCTCGGTCTTTGCTTGTTCCGGGGCGCATGGCAGGGGTAATCCTCCGCACATGCGTATGCGAAACCTCCGCCTAAGCGGATCGCAATTGCCCTGAACGAAGACACTGTTCCTGCTCGTGCCTGCTTATTATTGTTGCCATGACTGTATTAAAACCACGGGAATCGCGCAATCCTATTCGTGCCCAAAGGCCTGCCATCGTTGCAAATGTCACATTTGCGCCCCAATGGTCAGAGGGATTGTTTCCAACATCGACCTCGCCCCCATATCTGCCCCGGCGTACGCGCCCCCCCATGAGCCGGGCGCCACATTGCTGCCACAAACGACGGCAATCGCGGTCCCCGGAACGCGGAATTGCGGCGTCAATCGCGGCGAGATGCAAAGAATTCGCGCAGCATCGCTGCCGAATCGCTGCCGGCGATTCCGTCATAGATCTC
This sequence comes from Rhodobacteraceae bacterium HLUCCA12, assembly GCA_001314715.1. GTDB lineage: Bacteria > Pseudomonadota > Alphaproteobacteria > Rhodobacterales > Rhodobacteraceae > Pararhodobacter. Next base: position 46,438 of record LJSV01000003.1, read on the forward strand.
TGGCCGGTGGTGGCACTGCGGGTGGCTGAAGACACGCGGTCCATTCTCGATCCCGCCCGACTTGGGGTCCGAGGCGCCATAGTAGAGCCGGGCAATGCGCGCGAATCCGATCGCAGCGGCGCACATCGGGCACGGCTCCAGCGTGACGAAAAGGGCATGGCCCGTCAGCCGTTCGCTGCCCGCCTGCCCGCAGGCTGCACGGATCACCAGCATTTCGGCATGGGCCGTCGGGTCCGACATCTCGCGCGTGCGGTTTCCATCGCGCGCAACCACCCGCCCCGCCGGATCGACGATCACCGCCCCGACCGGCACCTCGCCGCGCGCCGCCGCGGCGCGGGCCTCGTCCAGCGCGATTGACATGTGATGCGGAAACCGGTTCATGGGGTCTGAATGCCCTTATGCCGCGCACCGCGCAAGGGCGCAGCGCCCCTTTCCCTGACAGCCGGTCCGATGCCAAAGCCCAACCGCCCCAAACCCCGCCCCGCGTCCCGTGCCGAACCCGACAGTGCCGGGCAGACCACGGGTGCGCGCATTGCCAAGGTTCTGGCGCGCGCGGGCGTCGCCTCGCGCCGCGAGGCCGAAACCATGATCCTGGCCGGGCGGGTGCAGGTGAACGGCTCGCGCATTGACAGCCCGGCGCTGAACGTCGGGCCGAGTGATCGCGTCATGGTCGATGGCAAACCCCTGGCCGCGCCGGAACCGCCGCGCCTGTGGCTGTACCACAAGCCGACCGGACTGGTGACCAGCGCGCGCGACGAAAAGGGGCGGCCCACCGTGTTTGACACCTTGCCTGACGACCTGCCGCGCGTGATGTCGGTGGGCCGGCTGGACATCAATTCCGAGGGCTTGCTGCTCTTGACCAATGACGGCGCATTGAAACGCCGGCTGGAACTGCCATCCACGGGCTGGCTGCGCAAGTACCGGGTGCGCGTCAAGGGCGCGCCCCAGGAGGCGGCGCTGGAGCCTTTGCGCAAGGGCCTTGTGATCGAGGGCGAGCGCTTTCAACCGATGGTGGTATCGCTGGATCGCCAGCAAGGCGCCAACGCCTGGCTGACGGTGGGCATCCGCGAAGGGCGCAACCGCGAGGTGCGCCGCGCCATGGAGGCCGTGGGCCTGTCGGTCAACCGGCTGATCCGCATCAGCTATGGCCCCTTTCAGCTGGGCGACCTGGCGCCCGGCGCAGTCGAGGAAATACGGCCCAAGGTCTTGCGCGATCAACTTGGCTCGGACGCAGCGGGCGGCGACCCGGCGACGCCCCCGGCAAGAAAGCGTCCGCAAAAGGCTGCGGGCACTGGCCCGTCTGGCCGCGACCGGGCCGGGGGCAAGGGCGACAGCGGGACTGAAAAGCCGACCCGGCGCTCATGGGGAACCAAATCCTGGGGCGGCAAGGCGACCGGGCAGGCCACGGGCGAGGACAGCCCGAAACCGCGTTCATGGGGGCGCAAGAGCGCGCAACCCTCGCAGCCCGCAGGCCCCCGCAAACCGCCCCGAACGCAACGCTGAGCACCGGTTCACCGCCACAATTCGGTGACTTTCCAAAGCCCCGCGCCATGGCGTATAGTCCTGCAATCGGCGCGCGAGCGCGCGCCCAAGCCATGACCGTTTCGACCTTCGCCCGGCACCGGGCATATTCCACCGACAGGACGGCCGCATTGACGACCCAAGGCATTCAGAAGACAGCGTATATCTTGTTGCTGGGACTGGTGATCTACGTCTGGGCAGTGGGGGGCTGAGATATGGCCAGACGGTTTGGCGGCCCCAACAGCCCCGGCGGCGATCCGCGCCCGAACGCCTCGGGGATGACGGCGGGCCCGGTGCCCACACATCGGCCCCATCCGGTCGGGGCACGGGTGCATCTGTTGTTCGTGCTGCCGTTCCTGTTCGCCGTCAGCGCCTTTTTCAAGGATCCAGCCGGGCTGGCCGCGAACCTGTCGGTGTTTGCGCTGCTCTTGCTGTCGGCCTGGCTGACGCGCGAAGGCGTGATTGCCCAGGACGCGTATGACAACCGCCGGGTCGCCCGCCGTCCGGCCATTCCGCGCAAGATCTTTGCAGCGGCGGGCATGGGGCTTGCCCTTGGCGTGGCCGGTCTCATCGGGGCGGGCAGCCCCGTTTCGGCGGCGATCTTCGGCGGCCTCGGGGCGGTTCTGCACCTGGCGGCCTTTGGACCGGACCCGCTGAAGGACAAGGGGATGGAAGGCGTCGATCTGTTCCAGACCGATCGCGTCGCCCGCGCCGTGGAAGAGGCCGAAGAGCATCTGGCCGCCATCAGCAACGCAATCCTGCGCGTGCGTGATCGCGCCATCGACGAGCGTGTGCGCGAATTTCAGGCACATGTGCGCGCACTGCTGCGCACCGTCGAAAATGACCCGCGCCGATTGAGCGCCGCGCGGCGCTACATGGGCGTCTATCTGCTGGGCGCGCGCGATGCCACGCTCAAGTTCGCCGATCTCTATGCCCGCAATCGCGATGCCGGGGCGCGGGCCGACTACGTCGCGCTGCTGGATGATCTGCAAGAGAATTTCGCCCTGCGCACCGAGACCCTGCTGGACAGCGATCGTCAGGCGCTGGACATCGAGATCGACGTGCTGCGCGAACGGCTCGAACGCGAAGGCGTGCGTGCGCCGGTTGCGGCCGGCACCCTTGAGGACATCGCAACCGCCGTGCCATCCACCCGAAATTCGTCCGAGAAAGGATCATAGCAATGACCGAAGAAGTGCGCCAGAAAGCCGTGCAACAAACCTCGGAAATCCAGCAGGCAACCCAGGTTGCCCTGCCAGAGCCCCAAGACGATGTCGTCACACTGGAACGGGCCGATAAATCCGCAGCAGGCGCCATCCGCCAGCGCATGTCGGAAATCGATCTGCAGGCCACCGGTTCGGTCATCGGTTTCGGGTCGCGGGCACAGCTGGAATTGCAGCAGATCAGCCAGTCCATGCTGCAAGACGTGAAGAACAAGGATATCGGCCCGGCGGGCGATTCGCTGCGGCAGATGGTGACCACGATCCGGGGCTTTTCGGTCAGCGAGCTGGACACCCGGCGCGAACGCAGCTGGTGGGAACGCCTGACCGGCAGGGCTGCGCCGATGGCGAATTTCATGGCCCGCTACGAGACCGTGCAATCGCAGATCGACCGTATCACCGAAAGCCTTCTGGGCCATGAAACGACGCTCTTGAAGGATATCAAGTCGCTGGACCTGCTCTATGAAAAGACGCTGGATTTTTACAACGAGCTTGCGCTTTACATCGCCGCCGGCGAGGCACGGCTGAAAGAGATCGACGCCGACGAGATTCCGGCCAAACAGGCCGAGGTCGACGCCGCCGATGACAATGACAAGGTTCTCAAGGCACAGGAGTTGCGCGACATGCGCGCCGCGCGCGACGACCTCGAACGGCGGGTGCATGACCTCAAGCTGACGCAGCAGGTCACCATGCAGTCGCTGCCGTCGATCCGGCTGGTCCAGGAAAACGACAAGTCATTGGTGACCAAGATCAACTCGACCCTAGTCAACACCGTGCCGCTTTGGGAAACCCAACTGGCCCAGGCCCTGACGATCCAGCGTTCGCGCGATGCCGCAACGGCCGTGCGCGAGGCCAACGATCTGACGAACGAGCTGCTGACCAAGAATGCCGACAATCTGCGGTCCGCCAATCGCGAAGTGCGCGAACAGATCGAGCGCGGCGTGTTCGACATCGAGGCGGTGAAAAAGGCCAACGAGCAGTTGATCGCCACGATCGAGGACAGCTTGCAGATAGCCGATGCAGGCAAGGCCAGCCGGGCTGCCGCCGAACAGGAATTGCAGAAGATGGAGAGCGAGTTGCGTGAATCCCTGGCGTCGGCCAAGGCCCGTGCCTCGGGTTGAGACATCCCCTACCGCGCGCCTTTTGGGAAGGGTGCGCGGCATGCTGGGTGCGGGCCTGCTGGGGGCCGGCCTGGCGTCGGGTTGTGGCCTGATCGAACCCGGCCAGGTTCGTGTCAGCGCCCCGGCCCCAGCGCGGCCCGAGTCCTTGACGCGGGCACGGCCGTCGTCGGAACTTGCGGATTATTACCGACGCATCGAGGATGAGCGCGTGGCCGGTGGCCTGATGCGCCGAGACGACGGGACGGCCGACGCACCGTTCAGCGCCAGCATCCTGGCGCGCAACTATATCAAGATCGCGCTATACGACGAATACCTGCAAACGGGCACGCGTTTTGCCGCGCGTCGCACTGCCAGTGCGCTGCGCCGATGGGATCAGCCGGTGGCGTTTCGCGTGGAGTTCGGCGACTCGGTTCCGCCGGCGATGCGGGCGCGCGACCGCGCGGCGATTGCCGATCTGGTCCGCGATCTGTCCCAATCCGCGCGCCATCCGATGCGGCTCTTGCCCGCCGGACGCGAAAGCGGCGGCAATTTCCACATCCTGGTCCTGGACGAGGCCGAGCGTCGCGCGATCGCCCCCCGGCTTGAAGCCCTTGTCCCCGGCATCGACCAGTCCGCGATCCGGCTGGTGACGGACATGCCACGCGAAACATTCTGCCTGGCGATGGCCTTTTCGCGCGACGGATCGTCCACCTATACCGAAGCCTTCGCCATCGTGCGGGCCGAACATCCCGACCTGACGCGCCTGGCCTGCTATCACGAGGAACTGGCGCAGGGGCTGGGCCTAGCCGCCGACAGCGACGGGGCGCGCCCCTCGATCTTCAATGACGATCAGGAATTCGCGTTTTTGACCCGTCACGACCGTTTGTTGTTGCGCCTGCATCACGATACCCGGCTGCGCCCCGGCATGACCGAGCGCGAGGCGCGTCCGATCGTTCATCGCATCGCCTCGGAACTTGTTGCGGGCGAAAGTTGACGCCATAGTGGCGCCACGATCCGGTTAGCAAAGGAGGCGAGCCATGGTCTTCAATTTCCTCAAGGGCCAGTTCATCGACGTCATCGAATGGCTCGACGACTCGCGCGATACGCTTGTCTGGCGGTTCGAACGCTACGGCAACAACATCATGATGGGTGCCAAGCTGACGGTCCGCGAGGGCCAGGCAGCGGTGTTTGTCCACGAGGGGCAGATGGCCGACATCTTCGGCCCCGGCCTTTATGAGTTGCAGACCAACAACATGCCGATCATGACGGCGCTGCAACACTGGTCGCACGGCTTCGACTCGCCCTTCAAGTCCGAGATCTATTTCGTCAACACCCGCCGGTTCGCCGACCTCAAATGGGGCACCCAGAACCCGATCATGCTGCGCGACCCCGAGTTCGGGCCGATCCGGCTGCGCGCCTTCGGCTCTTACGCGATACAGGTCTCGGAACCCGGCAAGTTCATGACCGAGATCGTCGGCACCGACGGCGACTTCACCCAGGACAAGATCACCGGCCAGATCCGCAACATCATCGTGCAAAAGGTCAGCCGCGTGCTGGCGGGGTCAGGGGTTCCGGCACTGGACATGGCCGCCAACACCAAGGAATTGTCCGATGTCATCCGCGAGGGGATCGACCCCACCATGGACGAATACGGCCTCGACGTGGTCGAGCTGTATATCGAGAACATCTCGCTGCCGCCCGAGGTCGAAAAGGTGCTTGACCAGCGCACCTCGATGGGAATCGTGGGCGATCTGAACAAGTACACCCAGTTTTCAGCCGCGCAGGCGATGCAGAACGCGGCCGAGGGCGGCGGCGACAACGCGATGGGCGCGGGTCTCGGCATGGGGATGGGCATGGGGATGGCCCAATCCATGGCCAACACCATGGGCGGCATGAACCAGCAACCGCAAGGCGGACAGCCCGGCGCCGCCGCACCGCCACCGCCACCGCCGCCAGCCCAGGCCGCTTGGCACATTGCCGAAAACGGGCAGACCAAGGGGCCGTTTGCCGTCGCGCAGTTGCAGGAAATGGTGGCGCAAGGTGCGCTGACCCGCGAGACCCTGGTCTGGACGCAGGGTCAGGAAGGTTGGCAGAAGGCCGGCGATACCAACGCGCTGTCGCAGCTCTTTGGCGCGACACCCCCTCCCCCGCCGCCGCCACCCGCCGGGTGAGCCATGGCCGAGAACGCGCCCGCCGCTACCGGTGATCGGCATCAGTTTCCCTGCGCGCAATGCGGCGCGCAGTTGCGCTTTGCGCCCGGACAGCGCCGGTTGACATGCCAGTATTGCGGCCATGAACAGGACATTCCGGCCACCGAGGACGACCGCGATCAGGCGCTGGTCGCACATGATCTGAACGAGGCGCTGGCCAACCACCTGCCCGCCGAGGCGATGGAGGAAACGCGCGTCCTGAATTGCACCAATTGCGGCGCGCAGATCGAGTTCGACCCCGACACGCATTCCAAGCAATGCCCGTTCTGCGCTTCGCCTGTGGTCACCGATACCGGGATGCACCGCCATATCAAGCCCGCCGCCGTCCTTCCGTTTCGCCTGACCGAGAAAGAGGCGCATGACTCGATGAACCGTTGGCTCAAGGGTCTGTGGTTCGCGCCGAACGGGTTGAAGAAATACGCCCGCTCTGACCGCAGGCTTGATGGGCTGTATGTGCCCTACTGGGCATTCGATGCCTTCACGCGCTCACGCTATACCGGCGAGCGGGGCGATGCCTATTACGAAACCCGCACCGTCACGCGCAATGGAAAGACCTCGACCGAACAGGTGCGCAAGATCCGCTGGCGCCCGGCCAAGGGCTCGGTCCAGCGTCAGTTCCACGACGTGCTGGTGATGGCCGCCAAGAGCCTTCCGCGCAAGTATGTCCGCGCGCTCGAGCCGTGGATGCTGGGCGATCTGGCCCCCTACAGCCCTCAGTTTCTGGCGGGTTTCAGGGCCGAAGGATATACCGTCGATCTACCCGATGGCCACAAGATCGCGCTCGAACGCATGGAGGACGTGATCCGCCAGGATGTCCGCCGCGACATCGGCGGCGACGAACAGCGAATCCACAGCCTGCACACCGACCATTCCGACGAAAAGTTCAAACACCTGCTGCTGCCGATCTGGATGGCCGCCTATCGCTATCACGACAAAAGCTATCGCTTCATCGTCAATGCGCAGACCGGCAAGGTCCAGGGTGAACGTCCGTGGTCCAAGTGGAAGATTGCGGGTGCGGTTCTGTTGGCCCTGATCCTGGCGGGTCTGTTCGTGTATTTCGGCGAGTTGCGCTGATGCGGGCATTGGTGCAGCGGGTGAGCGAGGCGGCAGTGCGCGTCGATGGCGCTGTCGTCGGTGAGATCGGGCCGGGCCTGCTGATCCTGGTGTGCGCCATGCAGGGCGACGATGCCGCCCGCGCCGCAGCGCTTGCCGACAAGATCGCGCGGTTGCGCATCTTTCCCGACGCGGCCGGCAAGATGAACCGCAGCCTGCGCGATACCGGTGGCGCGGCCCTGGTTGTCAGCCAGTTCACGCTGGCCGCCGATACCACCCGCGGCAATCGGCCGGGGTTCTCGGCCGCGGCGGCGCCTGACATCGGGCGCGCGCTTTATGAGCATTTCGCCGATCGCCTGGACGCATCGGGCATTCCCACCGCGCGCGGAATTTTTGCGGCTGACATGAAAGTCGCACTAGTCAATGACGGTCCCGTGACCCTATGGTTCGACATGTGATGCACATCATGACTTTTCTTCTGTTCGCAAATTTCCTTGGGGGGTGATTGGGCCGCAGTCCCGGCAAGGGGGCGCAAAGCCCCCCGCGCCGCCGAAAAGGACCGCCATGGACGCAGCAGATTTTACCGATTCCGAGTATAACGACCGCCTCGACCGTATTCGTGAGGCCATGGACCAAGCCGGGCTCGACGCCCTGATCGTCACCGACCCGTCAAACATGGCCTGGATTACCGGCTATGACGGCTGGTCCTTCTATGTGCACCAGGCCGTGGTCATCGGCCCCGAGGGACCGCCGCTGTGGTGGGGCCGCGGCATGGACGCCGCCGGCGCACGTCGCACCGTCTGGATGCCGGGCGATTTCATTCACGCCTATGCCGACAAGTTCGTCCAGAACCCCGGCATGCACCCGATGGAGGATCTGGCCGAGGTGCTGTCCATGCGCGGCTGGTCGGGCGGGCGCATCGGCGTCGACATGGACAACTACTATTATTCACCCAAGGCGCATGCCGTGCTGGAATCGCGCCTTCCGGCCGTTCTGACCGATGCCGACGGCCTTGTGAACTGGCAGCGCGCCGTCAAATCCCCCGCCGAACTGGTGCGCATGCGCCGCGCCGCGCGGATCGTCGAGGAGATGCACCGCCGTATCGCCGAGGTTGCCGAACCGGCAATGCCCAAGAACGTGCTTGTGTCGGAAATCCTGCGCACCGGGGCATTGGGGGCCGACGGCCACTGGGGCGATTATCCGGCGATCGTGCCGATGGCGCCGTCGGGTCTGGATGCAACCGCGCCGCACCTGACCTGGGACAATCGCCCGATGGAAGTCGGGGAATCGCATTTCTTCGAAATTGCGGGGGTCTATCGGCGCTATCACTGTCCGTTGTCGCGCACGTTGTTTTTCGGCGAACCACCCGCGAAATACCGCCGCGCCGAGGTCGCGGTTCAAGAGGCCACCGCCGCCGCCCTGGAACAGGCGCGTCCGGGGAACTGCTGCGAGGACATCGCCAATGCCTTCAACGCCCAGCTAAACGCGTTCGGCTTTGAAAAGGAAAGCCGCTGCGGCTATTCGATCGGCCTCAGCTATCCGCCCGACTGGGGCGAACGCACGATGTCGCTGCGCCGGGGCGACATGACGGAACTGCGGCCGGGAATGGTCTTTCACTTCATGCCCGCGCTCTGGCTCGATGATGGCGGACTGGAAATCACCGAAAGCATCCTGATCACCGAAACCGGCGCGGAACCGCTGTGCACCCTGCCGCGCACGATCACCGTGACCAACTGACGGCCGGGTTCCGGCGTTGGCGCAACGGGATGCCAGGTCTGCAAACCCGGCCTTGATTCCCGAGCGCGCTGCCATTAGTGGGGATCAGATTGTGTCAGGAGATATCCGATGCCCGCAGCCCCCTCGTCTGCCAAGCCGACGGCATGCCTCGTTCTTGCCGACGGGACCATCTTTTACGGTCGCGGGTTCGGCGCAACCGGCGAAACAGTCGCCGAACTGTGTTTCAACACGGCCATGACCGGGTATCAGGAAATCATGACCGACCCGTCCTATGCGGGCCAGATCGTGACCTTTACCTTCCCTCATATCGGCAATACCGGTGTCACGCCGGAAGATGACGAAACCGCCGACCCGGTTGCCGCCGGCATGGTCGTCAAATGGGATCCGACCGAGCCGTCGAATTGGCGGGCAACGGGCGATCTGATCGACTGGCTGGAACGGCGCGGTCGCATCGGCATCGGTGGCGTCGATACACGCCGGTTGACCCGCGCGATCCGCCAGCAAGGCGCACCGCATGCGGCGCTGGCCCATGACCCCGACGGCAATTTCGACCTGGAGGCGTTGATCGCCAGGGCGCGGGGCTGGAAAGGGCTTGTCGGGCTGGACCTGGCGCGCGACGTGACCTGCGCGCAAAGCTATCGCTGGGATGAAAAGCGCTGGGCCTGGCCCCAGGGCTATGAGCGCCAGACCGCACCGCGCCACCGGGTCGTCGCCATCGACTACGGCGCCAAACGCAATATCCTGCGCAGCCTGGCCTCGGCGGGCTGCGATGTCACCGTGATGCCGGCAACCGCGACCGCCGAGGATGTCCTGGCCCTGGCCCCCGATGGCGTGTTCCTGTCCAACGGCCCCGGCGACCCGGCCGCGACCGGCGCCTATGCGGTGCCCATGATCCAGGCCATTCTCGAACGCGAGCTGCCGGTTTTCGGCATTTGCCTGGGCCACCAGATGCTGGCCCTGGCGATGGGGGCGCGGACGGTCAAGATGAATCACGGCCACCACGGCGCCAATCATCCGGTCAAGGATCTGGAAACCGGGAAGGTGGAAATCACCTCGATGAATCACGGCTTCACGGTGGACAGTCAGTCTTTGCCCGACGGGGTGATCGAAACCCATGTCTCGCTCTTTGACGGGTCGAACTGCGGCCTGCGCATGACCGATCGTCCCGTTTTCTCGGTCCAGTATCACCCCGAGGCCAGCCCCGGCCCGCAGGACAGCTATTACCTGTTCGAGCGCTTCGCCGCCGCGATGGAAGCCCGCAAGGTCGCCTGACACGCTGCGCCCCGCGCCCTTTAACGAGCTGTTAACGGTTCCCGGACCACAATGACGGGGACCGGTGGTTTCGGTCGTTCAAGGGGCGAAAGGCACAGGGTCGCATGGGGTCGGCGCGTCTGAACCACGAAGCGTGCACCATGGGCACGCCGTATCTCGCAATGCGCCGGCGCAACGGCGTCGCGGCCTCTTGTCGGCCTGTGCCTTTGGCTTCGCCCTGCCCTGGGCCATTGCCGCCGCCGGATCACGATCCGGACGCCGCCCGGCCCAAACGCCCCCTGGGCATGATCTTGCTGGAATCCGGCGGGCTGACCTCGCCCGATCTGATGCGCGCGCTCACCATCCAGAGGCGCGAGAATGCGCGGCTGGGGGATATCCTGCGCGCGCATGGCATGGCGAAAGACGGCGATGTCGTCCGCGCCCTGGCGCAGCAGCATGGGACATCAGTGCTTGACCCTGGTCATGATCGCCCTGACCCGCGGCTGATCGACCTGCTGGGCCCGGCCCGCTGCCTGGCGCTGGATTGCCTGCCCTGGCGCCGGGCCGGGTCGATCACTCTGGTCGCCACTTCGGCCCCCGACCGGTTCGCCGAACGGCGCAACCTGCTTAAGGCCGTCCTAGGCCCGATCGCCATGGTCGTCATATCGGAAAGCGCACTGCATGACGCGCTCATCGGGTCACGGCGCAACCTTCTGACCCTGCTTGCGGAAACCTGCGTCAAGGATCGCGAGAGCTGTCGCACCTGGAATGCCCGCCGGTTCAGCCTGTTGCTTGCGCTCGCGATGGCCGCCCTTTTCGCGGCGACGCTCGCGGCCCCGATGCTAAGCTTTCTCTTGCTGTTCGGCATCGTCACGCTGGCACTTGTCAGCGGAACATTGTTGCGCATCGCCGCCGCGATCACGCAATTGCGCGCCATCCGCGGCCCGACGGGGCCGGCAAACCTGCCGGTCTGCCGCGCCCGTGACACCGACCGCAAGCCGGTGGTCACGATGATGGTGCCCCTGTTCAATGAGCCTGGCATCGCGCCCCGGCTGGTCGCGCGCCTCGGTGCCTTGAGCTATCCACGCGAATTGCTGGATGTGATGCTGGTCGTGGAAGAGGACGACCACCTGACCCGCGCCGCCCTGGCCCGGTCCGACCTGCCGCGCTGGATGCGGGTCGTGCCGGTGCCGGACTCGGCGCTGCGCACGAAACCGCGCGCGCTGAACTACGCCCTCAACTTTGCTCGCGGCAGCATAATCGGGGTCTATGACGCCGAGGATGCGCCGGCACCCGACCAGATCCATCGCGTGATCGAACGGTTCGCCGCGGGCGGGCCGGATCTGGCCTGCGTGCAAGGGGTTCTGGATTACTACAACCCCGCCACCAACTGGCTTTCGCGCTGCTTCACCATCGAATACGCCGCCTGGTTCCGGCTGATCCTGCCCGGCTTCGAAAAGCTGGGTCTGGCGGTGCCACTGGGCGGCACCACCCTGTTCTTTCGCCGCGACATCCTGGAATCGCTGGGTGGCTGGGACGCCCATAACGTCACCGAAGACGCGGATCTGGGCATCCGGCTGGCGCGGCATGGCTATCGGACCGAATTGCTGGACACCGTCACGCTGGAAGAGGCGAATTGCCGCATCCTGCCCTGGATCCGGCAACGGTCCCGGTGGTTGAAGGGCTACGCGATGACATATGCGGTTCACATGCGCGACCCCTTGCTGTTGTACCGCCAACTCGGGGTGTGGCGATTCTTCGGGTTTCAGGTGCTGTTTCTAGGCACTCTGATCCAGTTTCTGCTTGCCCCGATCCTGTGGAGCTTCTGGTTGATGCTGCTGGGCCTCGGCCACCCGCTTGCAGACGCGCTTCCGACAGCCGCGCTGCTGGCCATCGCCACGCTGTTTCTGCTCAGCGAGGTTGCCAATCTGGCAATCAACCTGTCGGCCCTGCGATCACGCGATCACCGGTTCCTGCGGCCCTGGACGATCAGCCTGCATCTGTATTTCCCGCTGGCTGCCTTCGCGGCCTACAAGGGTTTTTGGGAGATGATCATCAGCCCGTATTACTGGGACAAGACGCATCACGGCATGCACGACAGCATGGGCCAGCCCGCGCTGGTCAGGGCCTAACCCCGGCGTGGCCGATCAGGCGCCCAAACGTCGCCGGTCGCCCGATTCCAGTTTCAGCCGGGTCTCGAACGCATGCGAAATATGCGCCTTGAGCGCCGATGCCGCGGCATCGCCCTCGCCCTGGGCGATAGCCTCGACGATGACGGCGTGTTCCTCAAGCGCTTCGTCGCCACGCCCTTCGGCCGCCAGCGAGGTCGTTGCCAGCAAGGCCATGGAGCGGTGCACCAGATCAAGTTGCTGAACCAGAAACCGGTTGTGCGATGCCAGGTGGATCTGCTTGTGAAACCGCTTGTTCGCCCGGCTCAGGGCGGCAGGATCGTCGATCAGCCGGCGATCGGTTTCGACCATGTCGCGCAGCACCCGCACCTCTTCGACGGTGGCGTGGCGTGCCGCCAGCCGTGCCGCCAGCCCTTCCAGTTCGGCGCGCACGACATAAAGCTCGGCCAGCTGGTTGTGATCGAGCGAGGCCACGATCAACGACCGGCCGTCGCGCGACAACAGTGACTGTGTCTCAAGCCGTTGCAGGGCCTCGCGAATCGGGGTGCGCGAGACGCCGAAACGCTCCGCCAGTTCCGATTCCACCAGCCGATCGCCGGGGCGATAGATCCCTTCGTCGATGGCCGCCAGGATCAACGTATAGGCATCGGCCTGCGGGTTGCGCATGTCGGCCATAAACCCTCTCCATCCTGCCTGGCGCCTGCGCGCGCAGCCTAGAGCGATGTGTGCCGGCAGGAAAGAGCCTATTTCGCCACCCCGCTTGAGTTACGCGGCCAATCGCGCTAGCTCAACGCCATGGTCCACGCGTCTTTTCAGCATGTCGAAACCTGGGTCTTTGACCTGGACAATACTCTTTATCCGCCGGCGATGCGGCTGTTTGAACAGGTCGACGCCAACATGACCCGGTTCGTGATGCGCATGACCGGGACCGACCATGCCGAGGCCGATCGCCTGCGCAAGAAATACTGGCTCGACTACGGCACCACGCTGGCTGGCCTGATGATGCATCATGGCGTCGATCCCGTCCCTTACCTGGAAGAAGTGCATGCCATCGACTTCTCGGCGCTGGCGCCCGACCCGGCATTGCGTGCGGCGATTTCCCGTCTGCCCGGGCGGCGGATCGTCTATACCAACGGGTCTGCCCCCTATGCCAACCAGGTGCTTGAACACCGCGGGTTGAGCGGGCTCTTTGATGCGGTCTACGGGGTCGAGCACGCCGGCTACCACCCGAAACCGCAGCCACAAGCCTTTGAAACCGTGTTTCGCGCCGACGGTCTGGCCCCGTCCCGCGCCGCGATGTTCGAAGACGATCCGCGAAATCTGCGGGTGCCCCATACCATGGGAATGCGCACGGTTCACGTCGCCCCGGCCCCGCTGCCGGCCGGGGAATCGGGGCATATCGATCACCATACGGACGATCTGAACGCCTTTCTTGGCCGTCTGTGATGCTCTGCGGCCTGTTGCCGCAGTGCGGCGAAGGGTCCGATGGCGCCGCACCGGGCAAAACATATCTAAGCTGCGTATCTTAGATTTGCGGAGCCAGCCATGACCTTGTTGACCCTTGATCCCCGGCAGGATCGCACGCCGTTGGTGCGACGCCTGCCCCTGATCGGCCCAATCGCCCGTGAACTTGCCGAAGGCGACAACGACTATCCGTTTTACCTGATCGCCGCGATGCTCAGCCTCTGGGGCTGCGCGGTCATGCTCTGGGGATTGCCGGCGCTGGTTCTGCCCGCCGTGGTTGCCGCGCCGCTGGTTCTGTTGACCCTTGTGCTGCTCACGCAAGGCTGATCCGTCGCGGTTTCCGGTCTCGCCTCGGGCGGTCCGGGGCGCTATATCCGGGGTGGAACCGGATGACGGAGACCACATGCAAGACTCGGTTGACATCCTGATCTCGGGCGGCGGCATCGCAGGGCTGACGGCGGCGGCGGCCTTCGGATCGGCCGGGTGGTCGGTTCTGTGTGTCGATCCCGCCGCGCCGGTGATCGCGGCGGATGCACCGGGGGCGGATCTGCGCACGACCGCCTTCTTGCAGCCGTCGATCCCGGTTCTGTCGGCGGCCGGGCTGTGGCAGCGGCTGAGCCCGCACGCGATGCCGCTTCAGGTCATGCGCATCGTCGATGCCGGCGGGCCGGAAACCGAGGCCCGCGTGATCCATGATTTCGACGCCAGCGAGGTCTCGGACCAGCCGTTCGGCTGGAACCTGCCCAACTGGCTTCTCCGGCGTGAGGCGCTGGCACGGCTGGACGAATTGCCGAATGTCCGGTTTCTGCCCGGCGTTGCGACCGAACGGCTGCTGACACGTGAGACCGAGGCGCGCGTCTGGCTCAGCAACGGTGCCCGCGTTTCGACGCGGCTTCTGATCGCGGCGGACGGGCGCAATTCGCCCATGCGCGCGGCCTTGGGGATCGGTGTGCGCACGCTGCGCTATGGTCAAAAGGCGTTGGCCTTTGCCGTCACCCACCCCGCACCGCACACCAACATCTCGACCGAAATCCACCGATCCGGCGGCCCGTTCACACTGGTGCCGCTGCCAGATCATCAGGGGCGGCCCTGTTCCGCCGTGGTCTGGATGGAAACCGGCGCCGAAATCGCGCGCCTGCAATCGCTGTCGCCGGATGCGTTCGAGAACGCCATGAATGAACGCTCGGCCGGGCTGTTCGGGCGTCTGGAACTGGCATCACGACTGACGGTCTGGCCGATCATCGCCCAGATCGCGGATCGGTTTTGCGGCGAGCGCACGGCCCTGATGGCCGAGGCCGCCCATGTCGTGCCGCCGATCGGCGCACAGGGTCTGAACATGTCGATGGCCGATCTTGCCGCGCTGCTGGAGCTGGCGCGCGACGATACATTGGGCACGCCCGCCATGCTGGACGCCTATCATCGTCGCCGCTGGCCCGAGGTGACGCTGCGGCTTCAGGGGGTTGATATGCTCAACCGCGCCTCGATGCTGCATGCCCAACCCCTGCGGGATCTGCGCGCGGCCACGCTGGACCGTTTGTATGCCCTGGCACCGGTCCGCAAGGGATTGATGCAGTTGGGTATCGGGGTGCGATGACGCCTTGGCGGGATACCAGGGGCGATTGTCTCATAAGTGACAGACTTTGGGGAAAATGCGCGTCATATCGCAGGAACACGATGGCAAAAATGACACGTCATTGACCGGGCGCTGCGGATTGTAAGTCCGCCTTGCCGTGCGCGCACGCCATTGCGCGGCTAGAGTGAGGCCTCGATCTCGGACACGACCGAGGCGATGATTTCCTCAAGCAGGGCCTGATCCTCGCATTCGGCCATGACCCGAACCATGGGTTCGGTGCCCGATTTGCGGATCAGCAAACGCCCGCGTCCGTTCAGCCGGGCCTCGGCATCGCGGATCGCCGACTGAACCGAAGGGGCAGCCATCGGCGCCTGACCGGCGGCAAAGCGCACGTTGCGCAGCAATTGCGGAACCGGCTCGAACTGGCGCAGGACACGGCTGGCCGGTTCGCCACGCTCGACCATGGATTGAAGCACCTGCAGGCCGGCGATCAAACCATCGCCCGTGGTCGCGTAGTCGGTCATCACGATATGGCCCGACTGCTCGCCGCCAAGATTGAACCCACCCGCACGCATCCGTTCGACCACATAGCGGTCACCCACGGCCGTGCGCTCCAGCCGCAGCCCATGGCCCTGCAGATACCGTTCAAGCCCCAGGTTCGACATGACCGTTGCGACCAGCGTGCCGTCGTTCAACCGCTGATCCTCGGCCCAGCGACGGGCCAGCAGCGCCATGATCTGATCGCCGTCGGCAATATTGCCCTTCTCGTCGATCACGACGACGCGGTCGGCATCGCCATCCAGGCACAAACCCAGATCGGCGCCATTGGCCACGACCGCCTCGGCCGCCGCGCGGGGCGCGGTCGAACCGACCTCGCGGTTGATGTTGAACCCGTCGGGGGACACGCCCAGGGCGATGACCTCGGCGCCCAGTTCCCACAGCAATTCGGGCGCGGCCTTGTAGGCGGCGCCGTGCGCGCAATCGACCACCACCTTGACCCCGCGCAGGCTGGCACCCCGCGGCAAGGTTGTTTTGACGTATTCGACATACCGCCCGCGCCCGTCATCGACCCGCTGGGCGCGACCGATCTTCATCGGCTCGACCAGTTCGATATCGCCGGCCAGAATCGATTCGATCGCGGTTTCGGCCTCGTCCGACAGTTTGAAACCGTCCGGGCCAAAGAACTTGATGCCGTTGTCCGTCGCCGGGTTGTGGCTGGCCGAGATCATGATCCCGACGTCGGCGCGCATCGAGCGCGTCAAATACCCCACCGCCGGGGTCGGCACAGGCCCCAGCAGCAACACATTCATCCCCGTCGAGGTCAGCCCGGCTGTCAGTGCCTGTTCCAGCATGTAGCACGAGCGGCGGGTGTCCTTGCCGATCACCACGCGATGTCCGTTTTCGCCGCCCCGGTTGAAGAAACGGCCGGCGGCCGCGCCAAGGCGCAAAGCGTTCTCGGCGGTCATTGGCCAGGTATTTGCCTGCCCGCGAACGCCATCGGTGCCGAAAAGGTGTCGTGTCATGTTGATGCGCCTTCGCTTGTCATCGCCCGCCACAGCGCGAGCGCCTGCACCGTTTCCGCGACATCGTGCACGCGGATGATCTGCGCCCCCTGCGACGCGGCCTGCAGCGCCACCGCGATCGAGCCCGGCACACGGGCGGCCGCGGGATCGACACCCGAGAGCGTGCCGATGAATTTCTTGCGCGATGCCCCCAGCAGGACCGCGGCACCCAGATTATGAAACAGGGAAAGTCCTGAAAGTAAGGACAAATTGTGCCGCAAAGTCTTGCCGAAGCCGATCCCCGGATCCACGATCAGCCGTTCCGGCGCGATCCCCTGATCGAGGGCGAAATCCATGCGCGCCAGCAGGTAGTCATGAATATCCAGCAGCACGTTATCATAGTGCGGATCACGCTGCATGGTCTGCGGATCGCCCTGGGCATGCATCAGGCAAACCGGCACGCCTGCCCGCGCGACGACCGCCGCCAGATCCGCGTCATGGCTGAGCGCGGAAACGTCATTGACCATGTTCGCGCCCGCCGACAGCGCCGCCTGGGCGACCGCGGCCTTGCGCGTGTCGATCGAGATCGGTGTGGTGATACCTTCGGCGCGGATGGCGGCGATCACGGGAACCACGCGTTTGATTTCTTCGGCCTCGGGCACATCAACCGCACCGGGCCGGGTCGATTCGCCGCCGATGTCCAGGATGTCAGCGCCATCGGCCGCCATTGCCTGCGCCCGCGCCAGGGCCGTTTCGGGCGCATAGGCGACCCCGCCATCGGAAAAGCTGTCAGGCGTGACATTGACGATGCCCATCACAAGCGGCCGATCGGTGGCCAGCCCCGGCAGGGTCGCGCGCGGCGCGCTCAAGCGGGCGCGGTCGGTTGGTGTGAGTTCATCCAGAAGGAACCGCTGCGTCGCGGCCTCGCGCTGCATCAGATCGGCCTCGGACCACCAGACATGGGCGCTGCCGGACAGCGCCCGCGCCTCGGGCGGGCGCGGCAGATCGGTGCGCGGCAAAGGTCGCAAACAGGTCATGGCCCTGCTCAAGCAAATGCCCGCGGTCTTGGCAAGAGGGTTCACCCGGCGCCGGGAAATGTTTCAACCGGAACGCGGCTTCCCGCCGACAGGGCGGTCCCCGGCGGGACGACGACAACGCGTGCCGCCAGCGTCTCGGCCAGCCAGAGCGCAAGCGCGGGGCCGTCGTCGGCGCGCGCCAGCGGGCCATCCGGCGTATCCAGGACCAGCTTGGACGGCGCCCAGACAATCGTCTGGCCGTTGCGCATGGCCCAGTCGATTTCGGTCCGGCTGGCCACGACCAGGCACCGCCGGTCGCGCCCTGCCAGCCGCCAGGCGTTCTGCTCGATCGCCAGAAGGTCGATGCGCCGCTGCACGGCAGCCGGGCTCGCATCCTGCGACGGATCCGCTTCGCGTTTCGTCTCGGGCAGGCCCACGCACAGGACCAGCGGAGCGCCCCGCGCCTCCAGGTCGTCAAGCTGGCGTGGCAGGTCGGGCGCGGCAATCGCGGCATTGTCCAGATAGGCGACAACGGGGTGCAGGGCCTGCCCGCCGTCATCGTCGGCGCCCGCGCGTGACGGCACCGCCGCGCGGCTGCGCACGATCTCGACGCCCAGTGCCCCCGGCCCCCGATCAAGCTTTTCCACACGGATAAAGGCGCGCATCGCTCGTGGTTCGGCCAGAATACGCTCGGCGACACGTTCTGCCAGTGTTTCCAGAAGGTTGATCCGTTCCGACGCCAATTCGTCGGATATGGCTTCGGTTATGCGATCATAAGACAGGATCCGATCGACATCGTCATCCAGCGGGGCCGACGGCGGCGCGACTTCGACCACGACATTGAACAGAAGCCGCTGGCGATGACCCCGTTCGGACTGAAACGCACCGATATCCGCATCAACCAGATAGTCGCGCAAAGCAATCCGGTCGCGCGGGTCTGTCGGCGCCGTGGCTTCGGCCCGTTCTTCGGGATGGGCGAAGGCCAGTCTGATGTCGGTGCTCATGGTCGCGCGGATGCCCCGCATAAAGGTGTTGGACGGGCATCTTTTAACGCAGGGGGCGCCGACATCCCAGCCCAAAGGCGGCACACAAGGCACCGCACGCGACCCACCCGCCCGGCAAGCCACGAACAAAAAACGCGGCGGCGCCCAAAGGGTCACGCGCCGCGCGTCATGGTTTCAAGCCGGTCGATCAGGCCGCGGTGGTGCTCAGGCCCAATTGCTGACCGACCATGACCATGTCGTTGACAAGCTTGCCCGCATGATCGGCGTCGTCCCCGCTGGCCTCGCCCGCGGCCTTGCGCAGATCGGCCAGCATGGCGTCATAGGTGGGTTGGGTCATCTCGTCGGTCGGAATGCCGCGCTCGGCCAGAAGCGAAATGGCCTCGGCCCCGACCTCGGCAAAGCCGCCGGTCACGACATATTTCATCTCACCCTGCGTGGTGACCGCCGTGACGATCCCCGGACGCAGCGTCGAGATGAAGGGTGCATGCCCCGGCATGGCGGTGAAGTCACCCTCGGCGCCGGGGATCTGCACCTCGCTGGCCGCGACGGACGCAAGCATCCGTTCCGGCGACACGAGGTCGAATTGCAGGGTATCAGCCATTCATGCCTCCTCAGGCGGCAGCGGCGAGGCGCTGGGCCTTTGCGATCACGTCGTCGATGTCGCCGACCATGTAAAAGGCGGCTTCGGGCAGATGGTCGTATTCACCGGCCACGACCGCCTTGAACGAAGCGATGGTCTTTTCCAGCGGCACCTGAACACCGTCGAAGCCGGTAAAGACCTTGGCCACGTCGAAGGGCTGCGACAGGAAGCGCTGGATTTTCCGCGCACGCGACACGGTCAGCTTGTCCTCCTCGGACAGTTCGTCCATGCCCAGAATGGCGATGATGTCCTGAAGCGACTTGTACCGCTGCAAGATGCCCTGCACGTCACGCGCCACCTGGTAATGCTCTTCGCCGACGACACCCGGCTCAAGAATGCGCGAGGTTGAATCGAGCGGGTCCACCGCGGGATAGATGCCCAGTTCCGAAATCGCACGCGACAGAACCGTGGTGGCGTCGAGGTGGGCGAACGAGGTGGCCGGTGCCGGGTCGGTCAGGTCGTCGGCCGGAACGTAAATGGCCTGAACCGAGGTGATCGAGCCCGCCCGCGTCGAGGTGATGCGCTCTTGCAAGGCGCCCATGTCGGTCGCCAGCGTCGGCTGGTAGCCCACGGCCGAGGGGATGCGGCCCAATAGTGCCGACACCTCGGAGCCCGCCTGCGTGAAGCGGAAGATGTTGTCGACGAAGAACAGAACGTCGGTGCCCGACTGGTCGCGGAACTGCTCGGCCAGGGTCAGGCCCGACAGCGCCACGCGCAGGCGTGCGCCCGGCGGTTCGTTCATCTGGCCATAGACCAGTGCCACCTTGGATTCGGACAGGTTGTCGATGTTGATAACGCCCGAGTCGATGAATTCGTGGTAGAGGTCGTTGCCCTCGCGGGTGCGCTCACCCACGCCGGCGAACACTGAATAGCCTGAGTGCACCTTGGCGATGTTGTTGATCAGCTCCTGGATGAGCACGGTCTTGCCCACGCCCGCACCGCCGAAGAGGCCGATCTTGCCGCCCTTGGAATAGGGCGCCAGAAGGTCGATCACCTTGATGCCGGTGACCAGAATTTCCGACTCGGTCGACTGCGCGGCGAAGCCCGGCGCGGGCTGGTGGATCGCACGCCGTTCGCTGGCGCCGACCGGACCCTTTTCATCGATGGGCTCACCGACGACGTTCAGGATGCGCCCCAGCGTGGCGTCGCCCACGGGCACGGTGATAGGCTCGCCCATGTCGGTCACGTCCTGGCCGCGCACCAGACCTTCGGTCGCGTCCATGGCGATGGCGCGAACCGTGTTCTCGCCCAGGTGCTGGGCGACTTCCAGAACCAGTTCCTTGCCGTTGTTGTCGGTGGTCAGTGCGTTCAGAATCGCCGGGAGGGCCCCGTCAAACTGAACGTCAACGACGGCGCCGATGACCTGGGTCACCTTGCCGGTGGCTTTCGCTTTTGCCATTGTCTCTCTCCGGTTCCTCAGAGCGCCTCGGCGCCCGAAATGATCTCGATAAGCTCTTTGGTGATGGCGGCCTGACGCGAGCGGTTATACTCGATCGTCAGACGGTCGATCATGTCGCCGGCATTGCGCGTGGCGTTGTCCATGGCCGACATCCGCGCCCCTTGTTCGGACGCGCCGTTTTCCAGAAGCGCGGCAAAGATCTGCGTCGCGACCGAGCGCGGCAGCAGGTCTTCGAGGATCGCTTCCTCGGACGGCTCATAGTCATAGAGCGTCGTCGCCTCGGCGTCGTCGGGCACCGGTGCGGGGATGATCTGCTGCGCCGTCGGCACCTGGCTGATCACCGACTGGAAGCGGTTGTAGAAGATCGTGGCGACATCGAATTCGCCGCCATCGAACCGCTTGAGAACATCAGCCGCGATGGTGCGCGCATTCTCATAGCCGACGCGCTTGACCTCGGACAAGTCCACATGCGCGATCAGGTGATCGCCCAGATCGCGCTTGAGCTGTTCGCGCCCCTTCTTGCCCACCGTAATGATCTTGACGGTCTTGCCCTCGGCCAGAAGCTCGGCCGCGCGCACCCGCGCCAGTTTCACGATCGACGAGTTGAAGCCGCCACAAAGGCCGCGCTCGGCCGTCATGACGACCAGCAGGTGCACCTTGTCGCTGCCGGTGCCCGACAGCAGACGCGGCGCGGTGTCCGAGCCGGCGACCGAGGCCGCGAGCCCGTTGACGACGGCCTCCATACGCGCGGCATAGGGCCGCGCGGCTTCGGCGGCTTCCTGGGCGCGGCGCAATTTCGCCGCCGCGACCATCTGCATCGCCTTGGTGATCTTCCGGGTCGATCTGACCGAGTTGATCCGGTTCTTCAGGTCCTTGAGGCTTGGCATCTACCTGTCCTCTCGTCCCGCCCTCAGGCGAAATCTTTCGCGTATTCGTCGATTGCTGCCTTGATCTTCTCTTCCAGCTCGCCCTTCACCTTGCGATCGTTCTTGGTGATGTCGTCCAGAAGCGCCTTGTGCTCGCCGCGCAGATGGGTCAGCAGCCCCTTTTCAAAGCGGCCGACATCGCCGACGGCCAGGCCGTCCAGATACCCGTGGGTGCCGGCGTAGATCACGCAGACGATCTCGGCATTGGTCATGGGCGAATACTGGCCTTGCTTCATCAACTCGGTCAGGCGCGCGCCGCGGTTCAGCAGCTTCTGCGTTGACGCGTCCAGGTCAGAGCCGAACTGCGCAAAGGCCGCCATTTCGCGATACTGCGCCAGTTCCAGCTTGACCGGACCCGCGACCGATTTCATTGCGTCGGTCTGTGCCGACGAGCCGACCCGCGACACCGACAGGCCGGTGTTCACGGCCGGGCGGACGCCCTGGTAGAACAGCTCGGTTTCCAGGAAGATCTGACCATCGGTGATCGAGATCACGTTGGTCGGGATGAAGGCCGACACGTCGCCGCCCTGGGTTTCGATGATCGGCAGCGCGGTCAGCGAGCCGGCGCCAAAGTCCTCGTTCAGCTTGGCCGAACGCTCCAGCAGACGCGAGTGCAGATAGAACACGTCGCCCGGATAGGCCTCGCGCCCCGGCGGGCGGCGCAGCAGCAGCGACATCTGGCGGTAGGCCACGGCCTGCTTGGACAGGTCGTCGTAGATGATCAGCGCATGGCGGCCATTGTCGCGGAAGTATTCCGCCATTGCGGTGGCGGCATAGGGTGCCAGGAACTGCATCGGCGCAGGGTCCGATGCCGTGGCAGCCACGACGATCGTGTAGTCAAGCGCGCCTTCCTCGTCCAGCTTCTTCACCAGTTGCGCCACGGTCGAACGCTTCTGCCCGACCGCGACATAGACGCAGTAGAGCTTCTTCGATTCGTCGTCGCCAGCAGCGTCGTTATAGCTTTTCTGGTTCAGAATCGTGTCCAGGGCCACGGCGGTCTTGCCGGTCTGGCGGTCGCCGATGATCAGTTCGCGCTGGCCACGACCGATCGGGATCATCGAGTCGACGGCCTTGAGGCCCGTCGCCATGGGTTCATGGACCGACTTGCGCGGAATGATGCCTGGCGCCTTGACGTCGGCGATGCGGCGCTCGCTGGCCTTGATCTCGCCCTTGCCGTCGATCGGGTTGCCCAGACCATCGACCACGCGACCCAGCAGCGCTTCGCCCGCGGGCACGTCCACGATCGACTTGGTGCGCTTGACGGTATCGCCTTCCTTGATCGACCGGTCGTCGCCGAAGATCACGATCCCGACGTTGTCGACCTCCAGGTTCAGCGCCATCCCGCGGATACCGCCCGGAAACTCGACCATCTCGCCGGCCTGGACGTTGTCCAGACCGTGGACCCGCGCGATCCCGTCCCCGACCGACAGGACGCGACCGACCTCGGCCACCTCGACTTCCTGGCCGAAGTTCTTGATCTGCTCCTTGAGGATCGCAGAGATCTCAGCTGCTTGGATACCCATTTATCCGACCTCTTTCATGCTGTTCTGGAGGGCCGCGAGCTTGGAGCGGATCGAGGTGTCGATCATCTTCGAGCCCACTTTGACAATAAGTCCGCCGATGAGATCCTCATCGACAGAGACGTTCAGTTTCACCTTCTTGCCGACGCGGTCCTTGATCGTGGCCGCAAGCGCGTCTGCCTGGGCCTTGCTCAGAACCGTGGCAGACACCACTTCGGCCGAAATCTCGCCCTTTTCTTCGGCGATCATCTGCCGCAGCGCCGCAAGAAACGCAGGCACCGCGAACAGGCGGCGGTTTTGCGCCATCAGGCCCAGCGCGCCCGTCGTGGTGGGCGACAGGTCCATTTTCTTGGCCAGGGCGGTGATCGCCTTGCCCTGATCGGCGCGGGAATAGACCGGGGAATTCATCATCGCGCGCAGATCGGCACTGTCTTTCATTGCCGCCTCAAGCGCGGCGATATCGGCCTCCAGCGCCTTGAGGGCCTTGCCCTCCTTGGCCAGGTCGAAAACGGCCGTGGCATAGCGCTGGGCGATACCCGAGGAGATCGAAGCTGGTTCGGACACGTCCACCCTTCCGATATTGTTCTTACAACCCTTGACCTCGCGCAAGACCAGGGCAGACAGGATGCACGTTAGCTGCGCGGCATCCGAAATCGGCGCGGGTGTAGCAGAGCATTCCCGAACCCGCAACCGTCAAGCACATGGGAAACCGCGCCATGTTAGCGCTTAGCGCACCCGTTTGCAGTCGAACGGTCGCGGCGCCTGCGAAAAAGCGGCCCGCGTGCGCGCATGGGCTTGGCGCACGGCCCCGTCGTGCACCGGCACGAAGGCGGTGATTCACGCCCCGCGACGATCGCGCCAGGCCGGCAGCGCGCCCCCTTGCGGCACCCCCTCCAGCACGCGCAACGGCCGGCGCGCGTCGGCGCGCAGTCCCGGTCTGGTGGGGGCCGTGTCGCGGCGGATCGCCTCGACGATCAGCACGCCGCCCAGACGTTCAGGCGCATATCGCCGCCCCAGGCGTTCCAGCCCGCGCGCCGAACGAAGCCAGAAACGCCGACCCGACGGCGGAAAGAAAAGTGCCGCCGCATGCCCCATGGGCACAAAGCCGCATTCCTCCAGCAGGCGTTCGATCTGCGTGCGCGAATAGGGACGGCCGAACCCGAACGGCGTCGCGTCGCGTCGCGCCCAAAGGCCCGAACGGTTCGGGACCAGAACCAGCGCCCGCCCCTGTGGCGCCAGCACGCGATGCGCCTCGTCCAGCAGGGCCAGCGGATGATCCGATGTTTCCAGCCCATGAAGAAGCGCCAGCCGATCGACACTGTCATTGGCCAGCGGCCAGCGCGCCTCGTCGGTAAGAACGGAATGGTTCTGGCCGTCCGCCGGCCAATGCATGACCCCCTGGGGCGCCGGCATCAGCCCGATCACGCGCGCCGCCTGTGGCAGAAACGGGCGCAGCAGCGGCACGGCAAAGCCATATCCGGCCACGGTCAGCCCGCGCGCCGAACCCCAGCGGCTGACGACCTGGTCGCGCATGCCCTTTTGCGCCGCCCGCCCCAACTGGCTGCGGTAGTAAAAATCACGCAGAAGATGGACATCGAGATGCATTGAACCCGGCGGCTGTCTGTCGCAAGCTGCACCCTGCCCCATCGCGGCCCGTTTGAGAAGCCCCGGCAAGGAGACAGAGCATGCCCGACACCATTCGGATCATCCATTGCCTGAAGGACAACTATGCCTTCCTGATCGTCAATCCCGACACCGGCACGGCCATCCTGATCGACGCGCCCGAGGCGGCGCCGATCCTGGATGCCCTCAAGCGCGAGTCCCTGACCCTGTCGGCGATCCTGCTGACCCATCATCACTGGGACCATGTCGACGGGCTGGAGGCCTTGCGCAAGGCTTACCCTGCCCCGGTCTACGGCAACAAGGCCGATGCCGCGCGGCTGCCGGCGCTGGACCATGCCTTTGCGCCCGGTGACACAATCCTTGATGGTGCCTGCCATGTGATGGACGCGCCGGGGCATACGATCGGCCATGTGGCCTTTCATTTTCCCGCGCTCGATGCGCTGTTCAGCGCCGACAGCCTGATGACTCATGGCTGCGGCCGCCTGTTCGAGGGCTCGCCCCAGGACATGGCCGCCACCATCGCCCGGTTCGACGCGTTGCCGCCCGAGACGCGCATCTTCAGCGGCCATGACTATGCGCAGGCCAACCTGGATTTCGCCGCGCGCTTTGCCCCCGACCCAGAGGCGCTCAAGGCCCGGCAGGAAGAGCTCGATCGCCTTGCCGCGTCGGGCGAGCCCACCACGGGAACGACTCTGGCCAGTGAAAGACTTGTAAATCCCTATCTGCGCACCCATCTTCCGCAGGTCGCCGAAGCCGCGGGCCTGCCAGACGCCAGCCCGCTCGCGGTCTTTACCGAGATCCGCCGCCGCAAGGATAATGCCTGACAATAAGGCAACCCTGCCGCAAACCCCTGCAAACGGTTCGGGATCACCCAACTGTTGCCGGTCGCGAAATCACTTTTGCGGTGAAAGTCGCAGAAAAGACTTGAAGCAGCGGCCGGAAAACCAAAGTTTAATCATGTGGGGCCACGCTATCGTGGCCTGGGCTGTTTCCTCCGGTGCGGGGTTTCAGTGCACAAATTCGCGGCGACAGCCGCACAACTAAAGGAGCAGACCCGTGCCATCGTTTTCCTCGACTCTCGAACAGGCGATCCATGGCGCACTGGCTCTGGCCAATGCGCGCAGGCACGAACTGGCCACGCTGGAACATCTGTTGCTCGCCCTCATCGACGAGCCCGACGCCTCACGCGTGATGCAGGCGTGCAACGTCGATCTGGACGAGTTGCGCAAGACCCTCGAAGAATTCATCGAGGATGATCTTTCCACGCTGATCACCACCGTCGAGGGGTCCGAGGCCGTTCCGACCGCCGCCTTTCAACGCGTGATCCAGCGCGCCGCGATCCATGTTCAAAGCTCTGGCCGCAACGAGGTCACGGGCGCGAACGTGCTGGTCGCCATTTTCGCCGAACGCGAATCGAACGCGGCGTATTTCCTGCAAGAACAGGACATGACACGCTACGACGCGGTGAATTTCATCGCCCATGGCGTTGCCAAGAACCCCGGCTTCAGCGAAGCGCGGCCGGTCAGCGGCGCCGACGAGGCGCAGGGCGAAGGCGCCTCGGCCAAGACCGACCCCAAGGATTCGGCCCTTGCCAAGTTCTGCGTCGATCTCAACGCCAAGGCGCGTACGGGCGATGTCGATCCGCTGATCGGCCGTTCAGCCGAGGTGGAGCGCTGCATCCAGGTGCTGTGCCGCCGGCGCAAGAACAACCCGCTGCTGGTGGGTGACCCCGGCGTGGGCAAGACCGCCATTGCCGAGGGCCTCGCCAAGAAGATCGTGGACGGTCAGACGCCCGACATCCTGTCGGAATCGACCATCTATTCGCTTGATATGGGCGCACTGCTTGCAGGCACCCGCTATCGCGGCGATTTCGAGGAACGCCTCAAGGCGGTGATGAAGGAACTTGAAGATCACCCCGACGCGGTGCTGTTCATCGACGAAATCCACACCGTCATCGGCGCCGGCGCCACCTCGGGCGGGGCGATGGATGCCTCCAACCTGCTGAAACCCGCGCTTCAGGGCGGCAAATTGCGCTGCATGGGATCGACCACCTACAAGGAATACCGCCAGCATTTCGAAAAGGACCGCGCCCTGTCGCGCCGGTTCCAGAAGATCGATGTCAACGAGCCGTCGGTCGACGATTCGGTCAAGATCCTGATGGGTCTGAAACCCTATTTCGAAAAGCACCACGAGATCCGCTATACCAACGACGCGATCAAGACTGCGGTGGAACTCTCGGCGCGCTATATCAACGACCGCAAGCTGCCCGACAAGGCGATCGACGTGATCGACGAGGCCGGCGCGGCGCAGCACCTGCTGCCGGTCGCCAAGCGGCGCAAGACGATCTCACCCAAGGAGATCGAGGCCGTGGTCGCCAAGATCGCCCGCATCCCGCCCAAGAACGTCTCGAAGGACGATGCCGAGGTCTTGCGCGACATGGAAATCACGCTCAAGCGCGTGGTCTTCGGTCAGGACAGCGCGATCGAGGCGTTGTCGTCGGCGATCAAACTGGCCCGCGCCGGCCTGCGCGAGCCCGAAAAGCCGATCGGCAACTACCTGTTCGCCGGCCCCACCGGCGTCGGCAAGACCGAGGTGGCCAAGCAACTGGCCGCGACGCTGGGTGTGGAACTGCTGCGCTTCGACATGTCGGAATACATGGAGAAACACGCGGTTTCCCGCCTGATCGGGGCACCGCCGGGCTATGTCGGCTTTGATCAGGGCGGGCTTCTGACCGACAGCGTGGACCAACACCCGCATTGCGTGCTCTTGCTCGACGAGATCGAAAAGGCGCATCCGGATGTCTACAACATCCTGTTGCAGGTGATGGACCACGGCAAGCTGACCGACCACAACGGCCGCACCGTCGATTTCCGCAACGTGATCCTGATCATGACCTCGAACGCGGGCGCCACCGAACAGGCCAAGGCCGCCATCGGCTTCGGCCGCGAACGCCGCGAGGGCGAGGATATGGCCGCGATCGAACGGACCTTCACGCCAGAGTTCCGCAACCGTCTGGATGCGGTGATCAGCTTTGCGCCGCTGGGCAAGGCCACGATCATGAAGGTGGTCGAGAAGTTCGTCCTGCAGCTGGAAGCCCAGCTGATGGATCGCAACGTGACCTTCGAACTGGGCGAGGCCGCTGCGGCCTGGCTTGGCGACAAGGGATACGACGACAAGATGGGCGCCCGGCCGCTGGCCCGCGTGATCCAGGAACACGTCAAGAAACCGCTGGCCGAGGAACTGCTGTTCGGCCGGCTGACGAAAGGCGGGCTGGTCAGGGTCGTCGTGCGCGACAACAAGATCGAGCTACAGATCGAGGAAGGCGACAAGCCCCGCCTTTCCGGGTCGAAACCGCCGCTTCTGACCGCCGACTGATCCGCGGCGAATGTCCCCTGACCGGACCGGGGGCGCAAGGCTGCGCCCCCGTTTTTTCATGTGCGACCGATGGTCCCGAGGGCTTGGGCCGGGTCAGGGGGCATTCTGCCCCCTCTGGCCTGCGGCCATTCACCCCCTGAGCGTATTTCCGGCAAGATGAAGCGGCAAAGGGCCAGGCGGCCGCGGGCATAAATGCAACCTTTCCGGCGCGGGGTTAGGGGCGCTGCGGCCCTGCCTATGCCCCTTTTGCAACAATCAACGCTCGGTCAGCTTCAATTCGATGCGACGGTTCTGGGCGCGGGCTTCGGGGGTATCGGCGGGGTTCACGGGACGATATTCGCCAAAACCCGTGGCCGCCAGGCGCTCGGGCGGGAAGCCCAGTTCCTCGATCATGTAAAGCACCACCGAGAGCGCCCGCCCCTGGCTAAGCTCCCAGTTGTTGGAAAAGGGTCCGTCCGCATCGGGCGGGATCGGCACCGTATCGGTATGTCCATCGACCCGCAGGATCCAGTCGATATCAGACGGGATTTCGCGCGCGACGTCCTGCAGGATCGATCCGATATTGGCAATCTGCGCGCGGCCCTCGGATGACAGGTCGGCCTCGCCGGGTTCGAACAGAACCTCGGACGAAAAGACGAAGCGATCGCCGACGATGCGCACGCCCTCGCGACCGGCCAGGATTTCACGCAACTCGCCAAAGAATTCCGAGCGATAGCGTTCGAGTTGGCGCGCCTCTTCCTCAAGCCTCTGGCGTTCGGCCTCTTCGAGTTCGGCACGGCGGCGCTGTTCCTCGGCGACGCGGGACTGTTCGAACGCGACCCGCGCCAGCGCGGCGTTGAGATCCTCGCCCAGGGTCTCGATCTGGGTTTCGGCCTCGGCCTCGGCCGCACGCGATTCACCCAGAAGGTCTTGCAGGCTGGCCACCTGCCGGCGCAGTTCGCGCACCTGTTCGTTGAGCACGGCAAGGCGGCGTTGGTCATCGGCCGTCTGCGCCTCGGCCTCGGCAAGTTCTTCGTTCGCAAGCGACAGGAGCGTTGCGCGAGTCTCAGCCTCGGTCAGGCGCTCGTCGGCAAGGGCCTCGGCCTCCGCGCGCGCCCGGTTGGCAGCCGCCAGAAGGGTGAGCGTCTCTTCCGCCTCGCGGCGCTGCTGTTCAAGGGCAAGGGTCATCGCGGTCAGTTCGGAGTCGGCCTCGCGCAAGCGCTCGCGCAAGGCCTCGGCCGCCGCTGCTTCGGCCAGCCGCGCCTGTTCTTCCTCGCTCAGGCCTTCCTCGATCTCGGTCAGCCGCGCGCGCAGGGCTTCGGCCGCCGCCGCCTCGGCCAGCCGGGCGCGCTCGGCTTCGCTCAGATCGGCTTCTCGCCGTGCCTCGGTCTCGGCCAGCCGGGCAAGCGCCTCCTGCCGGCCCAGTTCGGCCTCGGACAGTTCCGCGTCCAGTTCTGCAATTCGCGCCGAGGTCTCCTCGTCCAGCGCCGCAAGCTCGGCAAGCGCCTGCTGCCGCTCAAGCTCGGCCTCGGACAGTTCCGTGTCGAGCTCTTCAATCCGTGCCGAGGTCTCCTCGTCCAGCGCCGCAAGCTCGGCAAGCGCTTCCTGGCGCGCAAGCTCGGCCTCGGACAGTGCCGCGTCCAGTTCTGCAATCCGCGCCGAGGTCTCCTCGTCCAGCGCCGCAAGCTCGGCGAGTGCTTCCTGGCGCGCAAGCTCGGCCTCGGACAGTTCCGCGTCGAGGTCTGCAATCCGCGCCGAGGTCTCCTCGTCCAGCGCCGCAAGCTCGGCAAGCGCTTCCTGGCGCGCAAGCTCGGCCTCGGACAGTTCCGCGTCCAGTTCTGCAATCCGCGCCGAGGTCTCCTCGTCCAGTGCCGCAAGCTCGGCAAGCGCCTCCTGCCGTTCCAGTTCGGCCTCGGACAGTTCCGCGTCCAGTTCTGCAATTCGCGCCGAGGTCTCCTCGTCCAGCGTCGCAAGCTCGGCAAGCGCTTCCTGGCGCGCAAGCTCGGCCTCGGACAGCGCCGCGTCGAGTTCTTCGATCCGCGCCGAGGTCTCCTCGTCCAGTGCCGCAAGCTCGGCAAGCGCCTGCTGCCGCGCAAGCTCGGCCTCGGACAGTTCCGCGTCGAGTTCTTCGATCCGCGCCGAGGTCTCCTCGTCCAGCGCCGCAAGCTCGGCAAGCGCTTCCTGGCGCGCAAGCTCGGCCTCGGACAGTTCCGCGTCGAGTTCTTCAATCCGTGCCGAGGTCTCCTCGTCCAGCGCCGCAAGCTCGGCAAGCGCTTCCTGGCGGCCCAGTTCAGCGTCCGACAGTGCCGTGTCAAGCTCCGCGATCCGGTCGGCAAGCTCAGCTTCGCGCGCGTCCGCCTCGGCAAGCGATGCCTCACGCTCGCGCAACCTCGCTTGGGTCGCGTCCAGCCGATCACGCGCGCGGTCGCGCGCGGCCTCGGCCTGGCGCAGGGAATCGCTGGTGTTCGACAGCGCTTCCAAGGCATTGTCGCGCGCCTCTTCGGTCGTTTCCAGCCGCATCAGCATCTCGGCCAGCGAGGCTTCGCTTTCTTCGGCGCGCGCGCGCATCTCGGCCAGTGCGGCCTCGACGGCCTCGCGGCGCGCGGCATCCAGCCGGGCGGCTTCTGCGGCCGCATCGATCTCGTCGCGCGCCGCGGCCAGCGCCGTTTCCAGCGACTCGGATTCGGAGGCCAGATCGTCGCGTTCCTCTTCGGTCCGCGAAAGCTGCGCGCGCAGGTCCCGGCGCTGCGACAGCAGCGCGGCCACCTGCGATTCGAAATCGGTGATCGCCTCGCGCGCTTCGCCGAGTTCGGCCTCGCGTTCGGAAACCTCGCGGCCCAGCGCGGCGATCTGCGCCTCTTGCGAGGCGACGGTCTCTTGCGCCGCCTCCAGATCGCCCGACAGCCCGCTGACCTCGCCCTCCAGGGCGGCAACCTGCGCGCGCGACAGGCCCAGCGCATCGGTCAGTTCCGAGACCTGCGCCGTCAGCCCCTGAAGCTCACTGTCCTGCGACGAAATGGTTTCACGCAGGATCGACTGAACGATCATGAAGATTGACAGGACAAAGATCATGACCAGCAAGAGCGCGGTCATCGCGTCCACGAAGCCCGGCCAGATCGACGCCGCAAAGCGCTGGTTGGACCGGCGCGACAGGGCCATGGCTTAACCCTCGCTGTCGCGCGACGGCACGATCACCGGCGGCGGCTGGCGATTCAATTGGCGCACGGCCTGGGTCAACGAGGCCAGATCGGTGCGCAGATCGGCCACCGATTCCTGCCGGCCGGCCGACAATTCCTCAAGGATGCGCAACAGTTGCAGATCCATTGACCGCAACCGCATTCGCGTTTCCGCCTCGATATGGGCTTCGGGCTCGGCGTTCCTGGCTTCCAGTTGGGCAATCATCCGGTCTTGCCCTTCGGCCAGCCGGTTGAGCCCGGCGGCCGTGCTGCTTTCCATTTCGAACCGCAAGGAAAGCCGGTCAACCGCCTCGGCCAGGGTGGCAAGGCCCTGGTCCAGTTGCGCGCGGCCATGCTCGGCTTCGGCCTGAAGCGCGCGCATCGCCTCCATCTGTTCGGCAAGGCTGTCGAGCACCGTCACCAACGCGCCCATCGCGCCACCGTCGCCGCCATCGCTGTCGCCTGCGGCGGTCCCCAGCCGGGTGATGGATGACAACCATTCCTCAAGCTCGCGGTAGAACCGGTTCTGGCCGTGGCTGGCGAACAATTCCAGCATCCCCACGACCAGCGACCCGGCAAGCCCCAGAAGCGATGACGAAAAGGCCACGCCCATGCCGTCCATCTGCGATTCGAGGCCGACCATCAGCTGGCCAAACCCGCTCAGCGCACTTTGGCCTTCTTGCGGTGCAAGCGATCGGATCGTCTCGACCACCGCCGGGACAGAGGTGGCGAGACCATAAAAAGTGCCCAGAAGGCCCAGAAAGATCAACAGGTTGACGATATAGCGCGTAATATCGCGCTCCTCGTCGATCCGGGTGCCAACGGATTCGAGGATGGATCGCGCCGAAGTTGCGCTGATCGGACTGGCCTTGCCGCGTGAGCGCATCAGCGCCGCCAGCGGCGCCAGCAGGCGCGGGGCCACCGTGATCTGGTGTCCCGGCGTCTCGGCTGCAAACCCCTCGATCCATGCGACCGAGCTGGAAATCTGGAACACCTGCCAGAAGGTGGCCAGAACGCCGATCAGAAAGACCAGGAAAATGAAGCCGTTAAGCCAGATATTGGCCAGAAAGATGCCCGAGACGCGCGGAAAGGCCACATAGACCCCCACCGCCACCAGCGCGAGCGAGATCAGCATCAGGGTGATCTGCCGAACCGGCTGTGAAAACTGCATGCCGCCAATGGGCCCGGGAATCGGACCTAGCGCACCCGCTTTCAGTTGTCTCGCCATGCTGTTCGACCTGCTGAATCTGCCACAATATCTAGTGAGACACAGCCCGTTTGCCAACCGGAAATCAACCGGCCTTGAGCCTGCGCACCCGGTCGGACAGCCAATCAAGCTCAGGATCGGTCAGCCCCAGCGTTCGCAGATGCGCCGCGGTCTGGTACAGATAGGCGCAATTCGACCCGCGCCCACCCGTCGCCCGCGCGATAATCTGCGCCTGTTCTTCCAGCGCCAGACCGCCGCAATACTGTGCGTGGTCGCGGTCGATGACATAGGTCACGGCATTGACCATTTGCCCCCCTTCCAGGGCAACAGGTTGGCGCGTTTCCAGATAAGCCGCCGAGATCAGTTCGCGCGCGCGCAGATATTCCAGCGTCTCTTCGGCGATTTGGGGCGCGATTTGAAAGGCGATGCCGGTACAATGTGCGTCCCGTGCCGCATCCAGCGCCAGCACCAGGCCGGGTTCGTCGGGCGTTCCGCGATGATGGATGGACCGCATGCAGAACGAGCGGTGATAGCCATCGAGTCGGGCCACGGCGCGGGCGCTCCAGGCAAATCCCGGATCCCAGATCAGCGAGCCGTAGCCAAAGACCCAAAGCGGCTTCATTACATCCCCCGTCACCAAAACGCGCGCGACCTTCTGCATTCACTGGCCCCGGACGCGGCGCGGATGTAAACAGCTTGGGGCAGGAAAACAACCGAGGTTCGGGCAATGCGGGTAATCTGGGCGCTTGTGACCGTGGCAGTGCTGGCGGTGATCGGATGGGGCGGCTACTGGTTCATGGGCGCCCGGTCGCTGGATCGCACCGTCGAACGGATTCTGGCCGTGAACCCCGCCGTCGACGCCGCCGATCACCGGATCGCCGGATTTCCCAACCGGTTCGACCTGACAGTGACCGAACCCAGGCTGGAACGCGATGGCGTGCGATGGAGTGCGCCCTTCATCCAGTTTTTCGCCCTGAGCTATCGG
Source organism: Rhodobacteraceae bacterium HLUCCA12 (assembly GCA_001314715.1). Taxonomy (GTDB): domain Bacteria; phylum Pseudomonadota; class Alphaproteobacteria; order Rhodobacterales; family Rhodobacteraceae; genus Pararhodobacter. Next base: position 80,045 of record LJSV01000003.1, read on the forward strand.
CTCAATCACCTGATCGCGGTGTTCCCGCATGACCAGCAGATCGGTCTGGGGACGCATGAACTGACGCTGCATTCCACCGACATGCGCGCCAGCGTGGTGATGGAGCCATCGCTGGACCTGCCGCTGGCGCGATTTGCGCTGGTGGCGCAAGAACCCGCGTTGCGCAGCGGGGGTGAGACCCACCGCGCCGACGAGGCCCGCCTGGCAAGCCGTGCCCGAGACACCTATCGCCACCAGGTCGCCATCGAAATCGAAAACGCGCGCGCGGACACCACTGCGATGGACCGGCTTGACCCGCAGGGCCATTGGCCGCGCGCCTTTGCCAACATCGGGCTGGATGCCGAACTGGTGTTCGACCGACCCTTGGATCGGCACGCCCTGACCGGCCCGCCACCGGGCCTTGCCGGTTTCACCCTGACCGGGGCGACCCTTGAATTCGACACGATCCGCATGATCGGCGAGGGGCGCCTGACCCCGGATGCGAACGGTTTTCTGTCTGGCGAAATGACCTTGACGGTTACGAATTGGCGCGACCTGATGCGGCGGGCGCGTGACGCGGGCCTGATGCCGGCCGAACATGACACGCTGATCACACTGGGCCTGGAATCGATGACCGACCCCGACAATCCCGATCGGCTGCAAGCGCCCCTCGTCCTTCGCGATGGGGACGTGCTTGTGGGCCCTGTCGTTCTGGGCACCGTGCCGCCGCTCTTTTGATACGATTAACCGCCGGGCAATCGCAGCGCCGGACCGCCATGTGATTTTCGTCGTCGATGGGCGGTCGACAGCGTGACAATCGGGCGCAGAAAACCTCTAATTTCAAGCTTGAAATTTGAAACTTGAAATGCAATTCTCCCTCACAACCGATGAGGGAGACACGACTGATGAAGATCCTCTGCCTGGGAGGCGGGCCCGCCGGGCTTTACTTCGCCATTTCGATGAAGTTGCGCGATCCGTCCCACCAAGTGACCGTGCTTGAACGCAACCGCGCCAACGACACCTTTGGTTGGGGCGTGGTGCTGTCGGACGATGCCTTGTCCAAGATGCAGGTCAACGACCCAAAGTCCACCGACGCAATTCGCGCTCATTTCGCGTATTGGGACGATATCGCGGTGGTCCATGACGGCGTGCGCACGGTGTCGGGCGGTCACGGCTTTGCCGGGATCGGGCGCAAGCAGATGCTGATTCTGTTGCAGGAACGCGCCCGCGAGCTTGGCGTGGACATGCGCTTTGAAACCGAATTCGAATCGGCCGAGCATTATCGCAAGGATTACGATGTCGTGGTCGCATCCGATGGCATCAATTCCAGTGTGCGCAGCGAATACGAGGACATCTTCAAGCCCGACATCGACGTGCGCCGCTGCAAGTTCGTCTGGCTGGGTACGCATCAGAAATTCAACGACGCCTTCACCTTCATATTTGAGAAGACCAAGAATGGCTGGGTCTGGGCGCATGTCTATCAATTTGACGACAATACCGCGACCTTCATCGTCGAATGCCTGCCCGAAACCTGGGAGCGCTGGGGCTTCGAGGACATGTCCAAGGAAGAGACAGTCGAGACCTGCCGCAAGATCTTCGAATCGCATCTGGGCGGGCACGAGTTGATGTCGAATGCCGCGCATCTGCGCGGATCGGCGGTCTGGATGCAGTTCCCCCGCGTGATCTGCGAACGCTGGTATCACGAGAATGTCGTGCTGATGGGCGACGCGGCGGCCACCGGGCATTTCTCGATCGGGTCGGGCTCGCGCCTGGCGTTCGATTCGGCCATCGCGCTGGCGGAATACCTGCATTCCGAACCCACCTTGGAACAGGCGTTCGAACGCTACCAGGAGGAACGCCGGCTGGAAGTCCTGCGCCTGCAATCCGCCGCGCGCAACTCGCTGGAATGGTTCGAAGAGGTCGAGCGATATCTGGACATGCCACCGCAGCAGTTCGCCTATTCGCTGCTGACCCGCTCGCAGCGCATCAGCCACGAGAACCTGCGCCTGCGCGACCCCGAATGGCTGCGCGAGGTCGAGGACTGGTTCCAGGAACGCGCCGGTGGACAGAAAGGCCGGGCACCGATGTTCGCCCCCTTCAAGCTGCGTGACATGGAACTGGTCAACCGCGTCGTCGTCTCACCCATGGCGCAATACAAGGCCGTCGACGGATGCCCCACGGACTGGCATTTCGTGCATTACGCCGAACGCGCCAAGGGGGGCGCCGGGCTGGTCTATACCGAAATGACCTGCGTGTCGCCCGAGGGGCGCATCACGCCGGGCTGTCCGGGCCTTTATGCCCCCGAACACGAGGCTGCCTGGAAGCGGCTGGTCGATTTCGCCCATGCCGAAACCCACGCGAAGCTGTGCATGCAGATCGGCCATTCCGGGCGCAAGGGCTCGACCCAGCTGGGATGGGAGCGCATGGACGCCCCCCTGCCCGGCGACAACTGGGATCTGGTCTCGGCCTCGCCGATCCCGTGGTCGGATGAAAACGCCACCCCGCGCGAGATCACCCGCGCGGAAATGGACACGGTGCGCGATCAGTTCGTGGCCTCGACCGAGATGGCCGCGCGCGCGGGCTTCGACATGATCGAACTGCACGCGGCCCACGGCTATCTGATTTCCAGCTTCATCTCGCCCAAGTCCAACATCCGCAGCGACGAATATGGCGGCAGCCTGGAAAACCGGATGCGCTATCCGCTGGAGGTCTTTGCCGCCATGCGCGCCGCCTGGCCGGCCGAAAAGCCGATGTCGGTGCGGATCTCGGCCAATGACTGGGTCGGCGATGATGGTGTCACCCCCGAAGAGGCGGTGGAAATCGCGCGCCTGTTCAGCCAGGCTGGCGCCGACATCATCGACGTGAGCGCGGGGCAAACCTCGGTCGATGCGCGCCCGATCTATGGGCGGATGTTCCAGACCCCGTTCAGCGATCGCATCCGCAACGAGGCCGGAATCGCGACGATGGCAGTCGGCAACATTTATGAAACCGATCATGTCAACTCGATCCTGATGGCGGGCCGGGCCGACCTGGTCTGCCTGGCGCGGCCGCACCTGGCCGATCCCTACTGGACGCTGCACGCGGCCACTCAGCTGGGCGATAGCGCGACCGAATGGCCGCTGCCCTATCTGCCGGGCCGCGACCAGGCGCGCCGCCTGGCCGAGCGCGCGGCGCAAGAGGTGATCCGGGCATGACGGGGCTGTCGGGCAAGCGCGTTCTGATCACCGGCGGCGGCACGGGAACCGGCGCCGACCTGGCGCGCGGCTTTCACACGGCCGGCGCCGAGGTCGTGATCACCGGGCGCCGCGCCGAACCGCTGGAAGCCGTCGCGGCGCGCCTTCCCGGCACCCGCTGCGTGACCGCCGATGTGACCGACGAAGCCAGCGTGGCGGCGATGTTCGCCGCCGCCGGCCCGGTCGATGTGGTGATCGCGAATGCCGGGGCCTCGACCAGTGCGCCGTTTCAGCGCACCGAACTGGCCGACTGGAACGCCATGCTTGCCGTCAACCTGACCGGCGTATTCCTGACCCTGCGCGAAGGCTTGCGCCAGTTCACGGGCTGGGGGCGGCTGATCTCGGTCGCCTCGACAGCGGGGCTGAAGGGCTATGCCTATGTCGCCCCCTATGCGGCGGCAAAACACGGCGTTGTCGGTCTGACCCGCGCGCTTGCCCTTGAGGTTGCGCGAAAGCCGGTTACGGTGAATGCGCTTTGCCCCGGCTTTCTGGATACCGAGATGACCGAGCGTTCGATCGCAAATATCATGGACAAGACCGGCAAGAGCCATGACGAGGCGCTGGCGGCGCTGACCGCGACCAATCCGCAACGACGGCTGGTGCAACCGGCCGAGGTCACGGCAGCGGCGCTGTGGCTCTGCGGGCCGGGGTCGGACGGGATGAACGGGCAGGCCATCGCCATTGCCGGGGGCGAGGTCTGAGCATGAACAGCCACGGCCCATCGCTGTCAAAACGCCGGCTGAAGATGTGGATCCGGCTGCTGCGGCTGACCCGCACGGCCGAGGCGGATCTGCGCGACTACCTGCGGCGCGAACACGACACCACATTGCCGCGCTTTGACGTGATGGCCGCCCTCTATCGGCGCCGTGAGGCGCTGAGCATGTCCGAACTCTCGCGCCTGCTTCTGGTGTCGAACGGCAATGCCACGGCTGTCGTCGACCGGCTGGAAAAGGACGGTCTGGCCCGGCGCACCCCCGCGCCCAATGACCGGCGCACCGTGCATGTGGCGCTGACCGAAGCCGGGATCAAGGCGTTCGAAACCATGGCGCGCGGCCATGAGGCACGTATCGACGCGCTGTTCGCCAACCTGGGCGCCGACGATCTGGATCACCTGCGCGAGATCGTTCAGCGTGCCCTGCCCGACCCGGCGTCCAAGACCCCATGAACCGACAAGGCCCAACGACACGACAAGGATTGACCGCATGACCCTGATGGCCGATTTCAAACCCACCCATTTCGACTGGTCGGTGACGGACCGGATCGCCACGATCCGGCTCACCCGCCCCGAGCGCAAGAACCCGCTGACGTTCGAGTCCTATGCCGAACTGCGCGACACGTTCCGCGCCCTGCCCTATTGCACCGATGTGGATGTGGTGGTGTTCGCCTCGAACGGGGGGAATTTCTGTTCGGGCGGCGACGTGCACGAGATCATCGGCCCGCTGGTGGCGATGGAAATGCCCGAACTGCTGCAATTCACCCGCATGACCGGCGATCTGGTCAAGGCCATGCTGAACTGCCACAAGCCGATCATCGCTGCGGTGGACGGCGTCTGCGCAGGCGCCGGGGCGATCGTGGCGATGGCGTCCGACCTGCGGCTGGGCACGCCCGAGGCAAAGACCGCGTTTCTGTTCACGCGCGTCGGGCTGGCGGGCTGCGACATGGGCGCCTGCGCGATCTTGCCGCGCATCATCGGCCAGGGGCGCGCGGCGGAACTGCTGTACACCGGCCGCGCGATGAGCGCCGAGGAAGGGCTGAACTGGGGCTTCTGGAACGCGCTGCATGCGGCGGACGAGCTGGAAGCGGCGGCGCTGAAACTGGCGCAGCGCATCGCCTCGGGGCCGAATTTCGCCCATATGATGACCAAGACGCAGTTGAACGCGGAATGGAGCATGGGACTGGAACAGGCCATCGAGGCCGAGGCGCAGGCGCAGGCGATCTGCATGCAGACGCAGGATTTCTCGCGCGCATACCATGCCTTTGTCGCCAAGGAAAAACCCGTATTCGAGGGCAACTGAGGGCACGCGGGGGCTGCCCGCCCCCGCACCCCCGGCCAGAGGGGGGCGCACGCGCCCCCCTCTGGACACCCCCCGTGCGTATTTGGAGCAAGATGAACCATGGCGGATCGCAGTTTTCTGGACTGGCCTTTTTTCGAAAACCGGCATCGCAAATGGGCGCAGGCGCTGGATGAATGGTGCGCAGCCAATCTGCCGGTCGATCATTGCGACGTGGACGCGGCTTGCCGCGCGCTGGTGAGCGATCTGGGCCGCGGCGGCTGGCTGAAGCCCACCGGCATCGATGCCGGCGAGGCCTTCGATCTGCGCATGCTGTGCCTGAGCCGCGAAACGCTGGCGCGCCATGACGGACTGGCGGATTTCGCCTTTGCGATGCAGGGGCTGGGCATGGGCACGGTCAGCCTGTTCGGCAGCGACGCGCAGCGCGAGTGGCTGGCCAGAACGCGCGCGGGCAAGGCGATTTCGGCCTTTGCCCTGACCGAGCCGGGATCGGGATCGGACGTGGCGCATTCGACCATGAGCGCGGAAAAGGTCGACGGCGGCTGGACGCTGAACGGAGAGAAGACCTATATCTCGAACGGCGGCATTGCCGATGTCTATGTGATCTTTGCCCGCACCGGCGAGGCGCCGGGCGCGCGCGGGTTGTCGGCCTTTCTGATGCCGGCCGATGTCGCGGGTTTCGAGATCCTGGAACGGATCGAGGTGGTGGCGCCGCATCCGCTGGCGCATTTCCGGCTCAATGACGTGTTTTTGCCCGACAGCGCGCTGATCGGCACCGCCGGGGCCGGGTTCAAGCAGGCAATGTCGGTCCTGGATGTGTTCCGTTCGACCGTGGGCGCGGCGGCGCTGGGCTTTGCGCGGCGGGCCCTGGACGAGGCCCTGGAGCGGGTGCGCACGCGCGAGCTGTTCGGCGCGCCGCTGGCCGATCTGCAGATGGTGCAAGGCCATCTGGCCGACATGGCGCTGGGCATCGACGCCTCGGCCCTGCTGGTCTATCGCGCGGCCTGGACGCGCGACATGGGCGCGCCGCGCGTCACGCGCGAGGCGGCGATGGCCAAGCTGCACGCCACCGAAACGGCGCAGAAGGTCATCGACGCGGCGGTTCAGCTGTTTGGCGGCGACGGTGTGCGCAAGGGCTATATCGTGGAAAGCCTTTATCGCGAGATCCGCGCGCTGCGCATCTATGAGGGCGCAAGCGACGTGCAGAAGGTGGTGATCGCCCGTCAGGTTCTGGGGGGCGCATGAGCTATCAGCGCGACATCCGCATCGAGTTCAACCATTGCGATCCGGCCGGGATCGTTTTCTTCCCGCGCTATTTCGAGATGATCAACTCGATGGTCGAGAATTTCTTCCGCGATCGGCTCGCGCATCCGTTCGAACGGATCACGATGGAGGAAGGCCACGGTGTGCCGACCGTCCGTCTGGAAACAGATTTCCGCGCGCCGTCCTATCTGGGCGATCTGGTGCGCTTCACGCTGGAGGTGGCGGCGGTCGGGCGGTCGTCGGCCGATTTCCGGCACCAGGCCCATCTGGGCAATGAACTGCGGCTGGAGGCGCGCCAGCGCATCGTCTGGATCAGTGCCGAGGGCCGCGCGGCCCCCTGGCCCGAGGGCATCCGGACGCGGTTGCAACAGGAACTCGAAAAGGAGAACGCGACATGAGCGTGCATGAAACCCTGCACCCCCGGAACTGGAAGGCGACACCCGGCTATGCCTGCGGCATGGCGGCGCGCGGCAAGACCCTGTTCCTGGGCGGGCTGATCGGCTGGAACGCCGAACAGGAATTCGAGACCGACGATTTCATCGGCCAGGTCGATCAGGCGCTGGCCAATATCGTGGCGGTTCTGGCCGAGGGCGGGGCGGGGCCGGAACATCTGGTCCGGCTGACCTGGTATGTGACCGACAAGAAGGCCTATATGGACAGCCTGCGCGAGTTGGGGCAGGTCTATCGCAAGCATCTGGGCAAGAACTTTCCGGCGATGGCGCTGGTACAGGTGGTGGCGCTGGTCGAAGACCGCGCCAAGGTTGAGATCGAGGCCACGGCCGTGATACCCGACCCGGCATAACGAGACGACACCAGACCGAACAGAGGGCGGCAAACGCCCCGTTCACGGCGCGCCCCCCAGCGGGCGTCTTCAGGGAGATGAGAATGCTTGGACCGACCGCCCATACCGACAGTTTCGCGCGCGACAACCTGCCGCCCTTTGCGCTCTGGCCCGCGCTGCGACTTGACGGTTTCGACTACCCCGACCACCTGAACGCCGCGGTCGAGATGACCGACCGGCTGGTCGAGGCGGGGCTGGGCGATCACGTGGCGCTGATTGGCAATGGTCGCGCCCGCACCTACAAGGAACTGAGCGACTGGACCAACCGGCTGGCCAACGCGCTGGTCAGCGATTTCGGCGTGAAACCGGGCAATCGCGTGCTGATCCGCTCGGCCAACAACCCGGCGATGGTGGCCTGCTGGCTGGCGGCGACAAAGGCCGGCGCCGTGGTCGTCAACACCATGCCGATGCTGCGCGCGGGCGAGCTGGGCGCGATCGTGGACAAGGCGCAGATCACGCATGCCCTGTGCGACACCCGGCTGATGGATGAGATGGCGATCTGTGCGAAGGCGTCGAAGCATCTGCGCACCGTCGTCGGTTTCGACGGCACCGCCAATCACGACGCCGAACTGGACCGCGCCGCGCTGTCCAAGCCCGTCAAGTTCGAGGCGGTTCAGACCGGGCGCGACGATGTGGCCTTGCTGGGCTTCACCTCGGGGACGACGGGTCAGCCCAAGGCGACCATGCATTTTCATCGCGACCTGCTGATCATCGCCGATGGGTATGCGCGCGAGGTGCTGAATGTCACGCCCGACGACGTGTTCGTCGGCTCGCCGCCGCTGGCGTTCACATTCGGGCTGGGCGGGCTGGCGATCTTTCCGCTGCGCTTCGGGGCGACCGCGTGCCTGCTGGAAAACGCCTCGCCGCCCAACATGATCGAGATCATCCAGAAATACCGCGCGACGGTCTGTTTCACAGCGCCCACCGCCTATCGCGTCATGCTCAAGGCGATGGACGAAGGGGCCGATCTGTCATCGCTGCGCGCCGCCGTCTCGGCCGGGGAAACGCTGCCCGGCCCGGTCTATGAGGAATGGATGGAGAAGACCGGCAAGCCGATGCTGGACGGGATCGGCGCCACCGAGATGCTGCATATCTTCATCTCGAACCGTTTTGGCGACAGTTTTCCGGCCTGCACGGGCCGACCGGTCACGGGATACGAGGCGCGTATCGTCGGCCCCGACATGGAAACCCTGCCCGATGGAGAAATCGGGCGGCTGGCGGTGCGCGGACCCACGGGTTGCCGTTACCTGGCCGACGAAGAGCGCCAGAAGGCCTATGTGCGCGATGGCTGGAACCTGACGGGCGACAGCTTCTGGCGCGATGAGAACGGCTATTTCCATTTTGCCGCGCGATCGGACGACATGATCATCAGCTCCGGCTACAACATCGCCGGGCCCGAGGTCGAAGCCGCGCTACTGGCCCATGACGATGTTCTGGAATGCGCCGTCGTCGGCGCCCCCGATGACGAGCGCGGCCAGATCGTCGAGGCTCATGTGGTGCTGGCCAAGGGGGCTACCGCGGATGCCGTGACGATCAAGCGGTTGCAGGACCACGTCAAGGCGACCATTGCCCCCTACAAATACCCGCGCCGCGTGGTCTTTACCGATACCCTGCCGAAAACGGCAACCGGCAAGATCCAGCGGTTCCGGCTGCGCGAGGACGACTGAGCATGGACGGACCGCGCCGCCGCCCTTGCATGGCCGCGATCAATGGCGCAGGGGGGTGTCGCCTGGGTTTGAGGGGCGTTCCGGGGGGGGTGTCGGAGCACGGCGGCGCGCTGCGTCCTCGATCGGTCCATCTTCGCCGGCATCGTAATCGTAGTCGTCCTTATCAAGGATGAACCGGGTGCCGCGTTTGCGGGCAACCGATTTGATGTAGGAGGGGCTGACGGGCGCCGGTGTTGACCGCCCACCCGCCTCGGCCGGGTCATCGGCGCCTGTCGGCGTCTGGGAAAGCCGGGGCAGGCGTGTCGATGCGGGCTGCGCCATGGCGTCGCCGCCTTCGGTGTCCCCGCTCGGGGACCGGCGCGAGGCAGCCGCGAGCTCTTCGCGCAGAACGGCGCGAAGTTCCGCCATCAGCTCGGCGCGCATGGCGTCCATGCGCTCTTGCTCGGACAGGATCGGCAAGTCGGTGCGCGGCTGCGTTTCAGCGCCGATCACCGACCGCCGGATGCGGTTGTGCAACATCTCGGCCAGCGCGGCGCCGGCCAGTACCCCCGACACGCTGGCCCCCAGATCCAGCCATTCGCCGTTGCGCCCGACCATGGGCTGAATTGCCTCGGCCAGGCCACCGAAACCGATGGCAGCGGGCACGACCCACGTCCAGCGATCCGTGTCGGTGACGATGACGGGAAAGACCAGCGCCATGAAGGCCAGGAAATGATAGATCTTGTCCACGCCCGCATTCAGCCGGGGGCCGGGCGGAAACGGGGTCAGCATGGCCCAGGCGATGCCGATTGCAAGCACCAGGCTCAAGGCCAGGCCGAACCGTGACCACAGCCAGTTGCGATCGACGAATGACACCACAAGCCAAGCGGGCTGCGGCGTTTCGGGGCGCGTGGCCTTGTCTTCGGGCTTGTCCGAGCGTTTCACGGCTGTTTTCCGCCACTCCCTTGGGCCTTACATGCCCTTGGGATCGCCCGAAAAAACGGCAGCAATAGGGCTTGGCAGGGGCGTTAGTATGCCCCGGCCCGCGTTGCAAACGGGTCTCAGGCGGCGATCGCGGCCTCGTCCTCGTCGGCGCGGATCGAGGTCGTCAGCCGTGCCAGTGCGCGCTCTTCCAGTTGGCGCACCCGCTCCTTGGAAATGCCCATCGCCGCCCCCAGATCGCTGAGCGTCACCGGGTCATCGGCCAGGTGCCGTGCGGCGACGATGCGCCGTTCGCGTTCGGGCAGGGCGGCAACGGCACTATACAGCGCGCGGCGGCGGCGGTCATGTTCCATCCGACCCAAGACCGAGGCCTCGGTGTCGGGCGCGTCGTCTTCCAGGGCATCGACCCAGGTGCGCCCGCCATCCTCGTCACCGGATTGCGGCGCATCCAGCGACAGATCGGCCCCGGACATGCGGCCCATCATCAGTTCGACCTGGTCCTCGGGAACCTGCAACTCGCGGGCGACACGGGTGGACAGGGGCTCGTTGCGCCCCGCTTCGCTTTCGTGGCGTTGCATCACCCGACGCAGGTGAAAGAACAGCTTCTTCTGGGTGGCGTTGGTGCCGGTGCGTACCAGCGACCAGTTGCGCATGACATAGTCCTGCATCGAGGCGCGAATCCACCACGCCGCATAGGTCGAAAAGCGCGCGCCGTTCTCGGGGTCGAACTTTTCGGCCGCGCGCATCAGCCCCAGATTTCCTTGTTGGATCAGGTCGTCATAGGGCACATCGTAGCGGCGAAACCGCCCGGCGAACGAGACCGCCAACCGCTTGTAGGCGCCGATCAGGCGATGCAGCGACGCCTCGTCGCGCTTGTCGCGCCAGGCGATCGCCAGCGCGGTCTCGGTTTCGGCGTCAAGCACCTCTTCGGCCATCGAGGCCCGGATGTAACGGCGGGTGTGATTGTCCTGGTAGCCCATCGCGATCTCTGCCTTTCAACAGGCGTATACGCGGCAAAGATGATTTTGTGCCGCAACTATTTTGTTTCGTATCGCTACTATTTTTCCAAAGCCTTGTCAACTCGCCGCCACGGTCTTACCTCTCGGCCCATGACGGCAATCGGGCAAACCACCGACAAGGGCGACACGGCCGGCGACATCTCAAGCCATGTCGCCGAACAATTGGTCCATCTTGCGCGGCTGGTGCATGGCGGGTCCAGCGATCAATGCCTGACCCCGGCCCAATGGACCGCGCTGCGCTATTTCGCGCGCGCCAACCGCTTCTCCAGAACGCCTTCAGCCTTCTCCGAGTTCCATGCAACGACACGCGGAACCGCGTCACAAACGGTCAAATCGCTGATCGCGCTTGGCTTTCTGGAACGCCACGCGAACAAATCCGATGGCCGCAGCGCCTTGATCGAGGTCACGCCAGCCGGGCATGAAAAGCTCAAGGACGATCCCCTGTCAGCCTTGACGCGCGCCATTGCCCTGCTGCCCGCCGACGAGCGCGGCCGCTTTGCAACGGTCGTGTCGGTGCTGGCTTCGACAATGGCACGTTCGCGCACCGCACCGATCTTTGGCAATTGCGGCGAATGCGGGCATTGCGACACGACCGGCGGCGGACCGGCCTATTGCCGCTGCACCCAGTCGCTTCTGAACCAGGACGACATGAGCGCGCTTTGCGTCGATTTCCTGCCAGCGCCCCCCAACCTGCGCTGAGCCGGTATCCGGCTCGATGTTGCAAGAGTGACAGAAGGCCCGGATTAACCTGCCGAACTGGCGGGCAAAAAATCGGAAAACTGGCAGCAGAGACCGTGCGCCACGGTGACCCGGCTGCACCGCCACCCCGTCACCACGGCACCGCTTTTCCCGCCCAGTCAAAAAAGCGGCCGGTATCGGATGGTGTGCGTGCGTCGATGACCGACCAAAGATGTTCCGCCGCCTTGTCGGGCGCGACCGCCGGGTGGCGCCCGAGATAGCGGGCCGTCAGCGGCGTGGCCACGGTGCCCGGATGCAGCGCCACGCAGGCCAGTTGCCGATGCGTGCGCGCCAGTTCCACCGCGCCGGTGCGAATGATCTGGTTCAGCGCGGCCTTCGAGGCGCGATAGGAATACCAGCCGCCCGCCCGGTTGTCGCCGATCGACCCGACACGCGCCGAGAGCGCGGCAAAAACCGCCGGGCGATCGCGCGGCAGCAACCGAACCGCATGCTTGAGCACCAGTGCCGGCCCGACCGCGTTCAACGCATATTGCGCCGCCATGGCGGCGGGATCGAGGGCGCGCAGGCTTTTCTCGGGGCGGCGGTCGCCGATTTGCAGGGCGCCCGTGGCGACGAGCACGGTATCGAACGTGCCGTCCAGCGCCCCAAGATGCGCGGCCACGCTGCCTTCGTCGGTCACGTCCAGCCCGTCACCGCTGCGCGACAGGCCTACGCAATCCCGACCCAGAGCAAGGGCATGGTGCAAGAGCGCCGCACCGATCCCGCCTGACGATCCGATAACCAGCACCCGCATGTTCGACCCCGATCTTGAAAGCATCGGACAGGTAGGGCCCGCCGCTGTCTCGTCCAGCGGGCCGATTGACACCGCAACCTCGCCCCGACAGTCTGGCGCGAAAAAGGATCCGCGTATGACCGACCTGCCTTATCTGACCGCCCAGACCTGCGACCCGCTGATGGACTGGATCGGGCTGACCGACGCCTTGATCCAAGGCCATCGCGCGGCCCCTGCGCAATTGCGCGATCAGCTTCTGGCACGGGGCGACGATCGGCTGCTGTCGCGCGCGGCCTGGATCGACGGGCTGGGCGTTGGCGTCAAGTCGGTCACGGTCTTTCCCGGCAACGCGGCACAGGGCCGACCCAGTGTCCAGGGCGCGATGCTGGTGTTCGACGATACCACGGGCGCGGTCGAGGCGGTGATCGACAATCCCTTGGTCACCAAGTGGAAAACGGCAGGCGATTCGCTGCTGGGCGCGCGGTTTCTGGCGCGAAAAGGCGCGCGACGGCTCTTGATCGTCGGCGTCGGCGTCGTGGCCGAATCGCTGATCGCCGCCTATGGCGCGCTGATCCCCGATCTGCAGGTCACGATCTGGGCGCGCCGGTTCGAAGCCGCACAAGCCCTTGCCAAGCGCCACCCAAGCGCCGCGGCAGTGCCCGATCTGGAACCGGCGGTGCGCGCATCAGACATCGTCGCGACCTGCACCATGGCGAAACAGCCGTTGATCCGGGGGGAATGGCTGCAACCCGGTCAGCATCTTGACCTGATCGGCGCTTATACCCCCGAGATGCGCGAGGCCGATGACGCCTGCCTGAAACGCGCGCGCCTGTTCGTCGACTCGCGCGCCACAACCATCGGCCATATCGGCGAGTTGATGATCCCCATGACTGCCGGCGTGATCGGCGAGGACGATGTGCAAGGCGATTTCTACGACCTTGTCGCGGGCCGGGCCGGGCGCCGCTCGGACGACGAGATCACGATCTTCAAGAACGGCGGCGGCGCCCATCTGGACCTGATGACCGCCCGGATGATCCTGTCGCGCTGGCGCCAGGCGCAGGGCCGCGCGTGATCCGCCTCAGTCGTCGCGCCCGCCAAGCAGGCGCGACAGCCGTATCAGCGCCAACTCATAGCCCTGCACACCACATCCGGCGATCACCGCATCGGCACGGGCCGACACAAAGGAATGATGGCGAAATGCCTCACGCTTGTGGATGTTGGACAGATGCACCTCGATCACCGGGCCGTCGAAGGCATTGAGGGCATCGAGGATGGCCACCGACGTATGGGTATAGGCCGCCGGATTGATCACGATCGCATCCGCAACCCCGCGCGCCGACTGTATGGCGTCAACCAGCGCGCCCTCGTGGTTCGATTGCATCGCGATCACCGTCAGATCCAGTTCCAGGGCCAGGGCCTCGCACCGGCGCACGACATCGTCCAGCGTTTCATGGCCATAGATGTCGGGCTCGCGCTGGCCCAGCAGGTTCAGGTTCGGCCCGTTCAGGATGTGGACAGTCGCGGCCATGATCACTCTCGCTTGGAACTCGGGACACAGTGCAACCCCGTGCCCGCCACGGCAAGCGTCAAACGCTCAGTCCTGATCCCATTGCACCAAGGCGTCGCCTGCGCGCAACGGGCGCTTGGCGCGGTCGTGGCGCAACCACGCCAGTGCCAGGTCGCCGGCGCGGGTGTGCAGCGTGCCCGCAGGCTTGCCGTCGTCGGTGGTGATCGCGCTGCCCGGGTCGGCGGGGCCGTCCACGCGCACCCTGACCAGCCCCTTGCGCAACTCGGTCTTGTGGTGCATCCGCGCCGTAACTTCCTGGCCGACATAGCACCCTTTGCGAAAATCGACGCCCGAAAGCCGCCCGAACCCATGTTCCAGGATAAAGCTTTCGCCGACAACCAGCTCGGCGCCGGTTTCGGGCACAAGCGCCGCAACGCGCCGCGCGTCCCAGTCGATGGGTTCGCCCTGTTCAAGCGCCTCGCCGTAAAGCCGCCAGCCCATGTCGGGATGGCGGGGATCGGGCAACGCACCATCGGGCGCCGGGCCGATACCGCGCGTCACCGACATGTCGACCGGCTCGATGCTGACCTTCGAACGCAGTCGATAGAGCGAAAGACGCTTTGTCAGATCATCGGCCAAGCCCTCGTCGACATCGACAAGAACAGCCTCATCCTGTGCGACCAAAAAGAAATCGGCCAGGAACTTGCCCTGCGGCGACAGAAGCGCGGCATACATGATGCCCTCTTGTCCCAGCCTGCTGACATCGTTCGTCACAAGCCCTTGCAGAAAACTTATGCGATCCGCGCCCGAAACACGCAAAATGGTGCGACCGGGCGCCGGGGCGCAGCGGGTTTCAGTTTCCGACATGATGATCCGTTGATTGCGCTTTCCCCGCATATAGGGCAGCGGGGCCGGTTTGGACAGGGGGCGGAATTGACGCTGGCGCGGGGCCCTCATAGAGTTCGGCAAAACAATTCACATGTGCAGGAGTGCACCCATGTCCCTTGCTTACGGCCGGCAGTATCTGGCGATCCCCGGCCCTTCGGTCGTGCCCGACCGGGTGCTGGCGGCCATGCACCGCCCGTCCCCCAACATTTACGAAGGCGCCCTGATCGACATGGTTGCCACGCTGTGGCCCGACCTCAAGGCACTGGCCTGCACCCGCCAGCATGTGGCGCTCTATATCGGCAACGGCCACGCCGGATGGGAGGCGGCGAATGCCAATGTCTTCAGCCGCGGCGATCACGCGCTGGCCCTGATCACAGGCCGTTTCGGCGAAGGCTGGGCCATGAGCGCCGAGGCGTTGGGTGTCCGGACCGAGCGTCTGGATTTCGGCCGCGCGGCCCCGGTTGATCTGGACCGCGTTGCTGATGCCCTGACCGCGGACCGGACGCACCGGCTGAGGGCGGTGATGGTCACCCATGTCGACACCGCCTCGACCGCGCGGAACGACATTGCCGGGCTGCGCCGGGTGCTCGACGACCTCAAGCATCCCGCGCTCTTGATGGTGGACAGTATCGCCGCATTGGGCTGCGATGTGATGCGAATGGACGACTGGGGCGTCGATGTGCTGGTCGGCGCCAGCCAGAAGGGCCTGATGCTGCCACCCGGCCTGGCCTTTTTGTGGTTTTCCGACAAGGCGCGTGCGGCGGGCCGGGGCAACGACCTGCGCAGCCCCTACTGGAACTGGGAACCGCGCGCCTTTGCCGATGGCTTCTATCAGCACTTTTGCGGCACGGCGCCCACCCACCACCTGTTCGGGCTGCGCGAGGCGCTGACCATGCTGTTGCACGAGGAGGGGCTTGAAAACGTCTGGGCCCGCCACGCCGCCCTGGCCGGTGCGGTCTGGGCGGCTGGCGAGGCCTGGGGCAATCAGGGTGCATTCCGCCTCAATATCGCCGATCCAGATGCACGCGGCCACGCTGTCACCGCAATGCGCCTGTCCGGCGATGACGGTACGCGGCTGCGGCGCTGGTGCGAACACGAGGCCGGCGTGACGCTGGGAATTGGCCTGGGCATGGCCGAGCCGGGAACCCCGGCCGCCGATGCCTTTTTCCGGCTGGCGCATATGGGCCATGTGAACGCGCATATGGTGCTGGGCGCCCTGGCGGCGATGGACGCGGGGATGGAGGCGTTGAAGATCGAACGCGGCGCGGGTGCCCTTGCGGCGGCTGCGGCCGCCATCGCACAATACACGCCGCGTGCCGCCTGAACGCAGCCGCATCAGGGGCTTGCATTGGTTGCACCGCGGCGGCACCCTGCCCGGCGCAAGATGAAAGGATACCCACCATGCCCAAAGCCTATTGGGTCGCCCATGTCGATGTCGACGACCCCGACACCTATGCCCGGTATCGCGCCGCCAATGCCGAGGCCTTTGCCAAATACGGCGCGCGCTTCATCGTCCGTGGCGGTGCCCAGACCGAGATGGAGGGGCAGACCCGCGCGCGAACCGTGGTCATCGAATTTCCCGACCTTGAGGCCGCGACCGCGTGTTTCCACTCGCCCGAATACCAGGCCGCCAAGGCGATCCGCGACCCGGTCTCGACCGCCGATCTGGTGATCGTCGAAGGGTATGAGGGCTAGGCAACCGCGCGCCCCTGCCCTATACCGCGCGCAACGAAGCGACGGAAAGATGCCATGCGCAGCGCCACGATTACCCGCAAGACCGCTGAAACCGACATCACGGCGACGATCGAACTGGACGGATCGGGCCGGTATGACAACCAGACCGGCGTCGGTTTTCTGGATCACATGCTCGATCAACTGGCCCGCCATGCCCTGATCGACATGCGCCTGCGGGCCTCGGGCGATCTGCACATCGACGACCACCACACGGTCGAGGATGTGGGCATCGCCCTGGGCCAGGCCCTGGCGCAGGCGATTGGCGACAAGCGCGGCATCCGGCGCTATGGCGATTGCCTCCTGCCGATGGATGATGCGCTTGTGCGCGCGGCACTGGATCTTTCGGGTCGGCCCTACCTGGTCTGGAACGTCGATTTCCCGACCCAGAAGATCGGCGTGTTCGACACAGAATTGCTGCGCGAGTTCTTTCAGGGGTTCAGCACGCATGCCGGCATGACCCTGCATGTGGACCGGCTGCACGGCATCAACAGCCACCATATTGCCGAGGCCGCGTTCAAGGCCGTGGCCCGCGCCTTGCGCGCCGCGCTAGACATCGACCCGCGCAAGGCCGAGGCCATCCCCTCGACCAAGGGCATGCTCTGACCCTGTTCCCGCCCGACACCAATCCCGGCCCACGGCTTGCGCATCATCCACGCGCGCCACGGTCGGCACAGACGCCGAGGCTTTCATGCTGACAGTGATCGTGGATTACGAAAGCGGGAACCTGCATTCCGCGCACAAGGCGTTCGAGCGCATGGCCGCCGAAACCGGTGCGGGCACCGTGCGCGTCTCGGCCCGGCCCGAGGATGTCGCGCGCGCCGACCGGATCGTCCTGCCCGGCGATGGCGCCTTTCCGGCCTGCCGCCGCGCACTCGATGCCGTCCCCGGCATGGTCGAGGCGCTGGAGGAGGCCGTGACACGGCGTGCGCGCCCGTTCCTGGGGATCTGCGTGGGCATGCAGATGCTGGCCACCACCGGGCGCGAATACAGCGATACGGCTGGCCTTGACTGGATCGGCGGCGAGGTGGTGCCGATCCGGCCCGCCGATCCGGCGCTGAAGGTGCCGCATATGGGCTGGAACGACCTGATCATTGATCGCCCCCACCCGGTGCTGGAGGGGGTGAACACGGGCGATCATGCGTATTTTGTTCATTCCTATCAGTTTCGCCCCGCCGATCCGGCGCATATGCTGGCACATGTCGATTATGCCGGGCCGATCACGGCCATCGTGGGCCGCGCGACCGTGGTTGGCACCCAGTTCCACCCCGAAAAAAGCCAGGCCGCCGGGTTGCGGCTGATTGCCAATTTCCTGCGCTGGACCCCCTGAGCCGCGTGCGACCGGGCGTTGACCTTTATCGCCGCACGGTCAGAATTGCCCCATGACCTCCTTTGCCTCGCGACTCAGCCGCACACCCCTTGCCTATGACGCCGATGCCGGGGCCGATACCGCCAGCCGGTTCGGCGATCTGGCGCCGGAACTGCGCGATCTACTTTCGGGCACCGCCGGATGCAGCCCCTATCTGAAAACCCTCATGGAGCATGAGGAGGAATGGCTCCGCGCGATACTGGCCGAAAGCCCCGAGGACGCGCTGACGGACGCGCTTGACAGCCTGACCCCGGACACGGCCGATGCCATCAGCGGCGCCCTGCGCCGGGCCAAGCGCCGGGTCGCGCTGCTGGCCGCATTGGCCGATCTGGGCGGCGTCTGGCCGCTGGAAGGCGTGACCGCCGCCTTGACCGATCTGGCGGATCGTGCCGTTCACCGCGCGTTGGCCTCCACCCTGTCGGACGAAATCCGGCGCGGAAAGCTGCCGGGCGCGCGACCCGGCGACGAAGAAACCGGCGCGGGAATGGTGGCCCTGGCGATGGGCAAGATGGGCGCGCACGAACTGAACTATTCATCCGACATCGACCTGATCTGCCTGTTCGACGAAACCCGTTTCGACCCGTCCGACTACCACGACGCGCGCGCCGCCTTCATTCGCGCGACCCGCAAGGCGGCCGCGCTGTTGTCGGATCACACGGGCGAGGGGTATGTGTTCCGCACCGATCTGCGGCTGCGCCCCGACCCGTCGGTGACACCGGTCTGCATCTCGATGGAGGCGGCCGAACGCTATTACGAAAGCCTCGGCCGCACATGGGAACGCGCCGCCTATATCAAGGCAAGGCCCTGCGCAGGCGACCTGGACGCCGGCGCCCGGTTTTTGGAAGTTCTGCGCCCCTTCGTCTGGCGCCGGCATCTGGATTTTGCCGCGATCCAGGATGCGCATGACATGCGTTTGCGCATTCGCAGCCACAAGGGGCTTGGCGGCACGCTGGCGCTGGACGGACATAACCTGAAGCTGGGACAGGGCGGGATTCGCGAGATCGAGTTCTTTACCCAGACCCGGCAACTGATCGCGGGCGGGCGCGACCCCGATCTGCGCACGCGCGATACGCTGGGGGGGTTGGCCGCCCTGACACGCAAGGGCTGGGTGCCCGAATCGGTAACCGAAGCGCTGGCCGCGCATTACCGCGCCCATCGCGAGGTCGAGCATCGCTTGCAGATGGTCAACGATGCGCAAACCCAGATCTTGCCGACCACGCCCGAGGGCTTCGACCGGATCGCGCGCTTCATGGGCGAAGGCGACACCGCGCGCTGGCGCAAGGACTTGCAGGCCAGGCTGGAGGAGGTCAGCGCCCTGACCGAGGACTTCTTTGCCCCGTCCGAGGCCGCCCCCCTGCCCGACCTGCCGCAAGCGCAGCAAGAAATCGTGGACGGCTGGCGCGCCTATCCGGCCCTGCGCTCAACCCGCGCGCAGGAAGTGTTCAACCGGCTGAAGCCCGAGATCCTGACCCGGCTGCAACGCGCCGCGCATCCCAATGAGGCGCTGATCCAGTTCGACCGCTTCCTGGGCGGGCTGCCGGCCGGCGTGCAATTGTTCTCATTGTTCGAGGCGAATCCGACGCTGATCGATCTTCTGGCCGACATCTGCACCACCGCCCCGCGCCTGGGGCAGTATCTGGCGCGCAATTCCGGGGTCTTCGACGCCGTGATCGGCGGCGATTTCTTTGACCCATGGCCGGGCACGCGCGCCCTGAAGGCGGATCTGAACACCCGTCTTGACGCCGCCGACGACTATGAGCGCATGCTGGACACCGGGCGCGGCTGGATGAAGGAGTGGCATTTCCGCATCGGCGTTCATCACCTGCGCGGCCTGATCGACGCCTTCGAGGCGGCAACCCAATATGCCCAGCTGGCCGATGCCGTCCTGGCCGCGTTCTGGCTGCGGGTCGTGTCGGAATTCGCCCGAAAGCACGGCGCACCGCCGGGCCGTGGGGCCGTGGTTCTGGGCATGGGATCGCTGGGTGCCGCGCGGCTGAACGCGGGATCCGATCTTGACCTGATCGTGATCTATGATCCGGCCGGGGTCGAGGGGTCCGACGGCCCCAGGCCGCTGGCGGCCCGGCCCTATTACGCCCGTCTGACGCAGGCGCTGTTGACGGCGCTGTCTGCACCCATGGCGCAGGGGCGGCTCTACGAGGTGGATATGCGGCTGCGCCCCTCGGGCCGTCAGGGGCCCGTCGCCACCGCGCTGGAAAGCTTTCAGGCCTATCAATGCAACGATGCCTGGACATGGGAACATCTGGCGCTGACGCGCGCACGGCCCGTTGCGGGCGGCCCGGCACTGGCCGACGAGGTCGAGACCTTTCGCCGCGAGCTGCTGACGCTCAAGTCCGGCGGGACCGACATCGCGCAGGATGTGGCACAGATGCGCGCGCGGCTTCAGAAAGCCAAACCGGGAAAGGGCGCACTCGATGCCAAGGACGGCCCCGGCCGCCTGCAAGATATCGAACTGGTCGCCCAGATGGGCGCGTTGCAGGCCGCCGCACCCGCCCGCCGCACCGAGGCGCAACTCCTGGCCGCACGGCGGGCCGGGGTTTTGGACAAGAGCGACGAAGACACCCTGCTTGCGGCTTATCGGCTGATGTGGCGCGTTCAGTGTGCGCAGCGCCTGCTGGCCGACGGGGCGCCGGAACCGGGCGATCTGGGCGCGGCGGCGCGCGCCTTTTTGCTGCGCGAGACCGACATGCCGGATCTGGAAACCCTCGCGACGCAGATCGACCGCGCCGCACGGGCGGCGGATGGCGTGATCTCGCGCCTACTGCCGATCCCGCAAACCACCGGGTAAGTGCGCGCACCGCCGCACTCAGTCCGTGGCCGGCATGCCGATTTGCGCCATATCGTATGGCGTGCTTTGATAGATCTCGTTGATCCAGTTTCCGTAAAGCAGATGCGCATGGCTTCGCCAGCGGTTGGTGGGCGTGCGCGTCGGATCGTCGTCGGGGTAATAGTTGACAGGCACCGAAACCGGCTTTCCGATCGCGACATCGCGGTCGTATTCCTCTTTCAGCGTGCCGCTGTCGTATTCCAGATGGTTGAAGATATAGAGCGCGCGGTGATCGGGGTCTTCGACCAAGCATGGCCCCACCTCGTCCGACCCCAGCAGGGTGGACAGCGCGGGCACCGCGTCAATCTCATTCTGGCGCATCTCGGTCCAGCGGCTGACCGGCACCAGAACATCGTCGGAAAACCCCCGCAGAAAGGGCGATGCGGGCGCAAGATTGCGGTGGCGAAAGCAACCGAAAGCCTTTTCGGCCAACAGGTGTTTTTGCACGCCGTGAAAGTAATGGATCATCGCCATGCCGCCCCAGCACACGCCAAAGGTCGAATGCACATGCGTCTGGGTCCAGTCGAAGACCTCCTGCAACTCGTCCCAATAGGTGACGGACTCGAACGGCAGATGCTCGATCGGTGCGCCGGTGATCACAAGCCCGTCGAACTTTTCGTTCTTGATCTCCTGAAACGGGCGATAGAATTCCTCCATATGGTCGGCGGCGGTGTTCTTCGTCTGATGCTCGGTCATCCGGATCAGGCGAAAATCGATCTGCAGGGGCGTCGCACCGATCAGCCGGGCAAACTGGTTCTCGGTCTGGATCTTTTTCGGCATCAGGTTCAGAAGCCCGATCCTGAGCGGGCGGATGTCCTGACGCGCGGCGCGCACATCCGAAATGACCATCACGCCTTCGCGCGACAGCACGTCAAAGGCAGGCAGGTTGTTGGGCAGGGTGATCGGCATGGTGCGCGCTCCCGCCCTCAGGCCGCCTGCGAGGCGCGCTTGTCCAGCGCTTCGGCGATCAGGGTGTGGAAATCCGCGGGCGTCTGGACACGGGCAACCGCATCGGCCTGCACCGTGATGCCCCAATTGCGGGCCATCTCGGCATAACGCGGCTGGCGATGGGCCAGGGCGCGGGCATAGGTCCAGCGCACGAAATCGTCGGGGTTGACCGCGTCGGGCGCCTTGCCGCTTTCCTCCAGATAGCCATGCCAGCTTTCCAGCAGAAATTCCGGCCGGTAATACATGGGCTTGGGCGCCTTGTCGAACCGGCGCACCAGGTCTGCGGTATGGTCCTCGCTGCCCTCGATCCAGACCAGCAGCAGGTGCCGCGCCAGAACGCTCAGCACCGGGTCGGTGGCCTTTTCGGGGTTCACCACCTCGCAGATGGACCCACCCGAGTCGCAAACAAAGTTCTCGTAGCCGTAAAGCTCGTGCGCCCTTTGGATGAAATGCGGTGTATCCAGCAGCGCGGCGATCTCGGCCTCGCGGTGCTGGGTCTGGCGACGGCGGTATTCGTCGAATGGCAGCCCCCCGCGCGCCGGATCGCCCGGCTTGCCCAGATAGGTCGACAGCGGCGCCAGGTTTTCAAACGTGATGTTCGAGCGGATACGCACGGAATCGGTCAACAGCAATTCGCGCAGCAACGGCACCTTCATCGCCTCGCGCTTGAAGTTGTCGGCGATCGCCTCGCCCATGTAGCGCGTGCCGATCCGGTAATCGACCGAGTAGTGGAACCATCTCCCCTCGCGCAGCATGGCGGCCGTGCGGGTCTTGCCGAGCCCGGACATACCAAACAGCAACACCCGCTTTTGCGCACAATCCAGCCATTCGGCGGCGGTTTCGAAAATCATTGTTCTGCTCGCTCTGTCAACGGGCGCAGACTATGCCGCGCTCAGCGCCGTGGTTCAAGGCGGGTCACGCCGACCCCGCCCGCGCGCGCCAGATCCGGGTCCAGCGTCATCGGAATATACTCGCCGCGCCGCCACAAGACCCCAAGGTCATCATAATGACGGCTCAGCGGGTGCCCGGACTGCCCGGTCGAGATGATGAAGACCGATGCCTCTGGATCGGCCATGTCGTAAACGCCGCGATACCCCGCGCCATGAACACTGGCATAAGGATCGTCCTCGCCGCCGCGGGTGCGCCCGCGCATCAGCGTGTGATCCCCGCCCGAGGTGCTTTGCCGGATGTTGACGAAGTGACGCAAAAACGCCACCTCGCCCAGGACCGTATGGTCGTGCAACGCCTGATGGGCATCGCCCCAGCGCCAGCTTTCGATATTGGGGCCAAAGCGTTGGCGCAACTCCAGCAGGGCCGCGTCCAGCGAAACACGGGCGATGTCAGGGCAGCTCTCTTCGACGGCGGATTGCACCACGTCGCACCAGCGCCCCGCCCCGTCGGTATCACGGAAGACCCGTTCGATGAACAGCGGTTCCAGATGCGTGAACATCTCGGCCGTGGGTCCCAGTTCGTCGCGGATCAGGCGCCTTTGCAGATGTTGCATCCAGGCGGCATAGATCAGGGGCTCGGGCAGATGTTCGTTCATCTCGCCGTTCCAGTCGGCCAGCATCGCCAGCGCCTGCTGGCGCGCGGCCTCGGGCGTGCCGGGTTCGGCCGGATCGCCCTGGAACCACAGTTCCGCACCGATCAGCGGCAACAGGTTCCGCGCGGCCTGGCTGACGGTGTCGAGCTGGGCTTCGATGAAACTGTCGCGGGTATGCACACCACGCTGCCGCATCAGCCGCATCCAGCGTTCGATGCGCTGGCTGTCGCCCCAGGTGAAACTGACATGCAAGGGAAATGGACGCTCAAGCGGCATGTTGTTTGTATTGCCCAGAAGCCCCGTGTCCGGATCGACGAAACGCGGATTCGCGGAATAGGGATGCATGCCCTGCCAGCGGGCATCAGGATCATGGCCCGGCGCGGGCATCCGGCCCTGCGTGGGATGATCCGCGCTGCGCCGGGGCATGTCACCGATCATCTGCATCGCAATGCGGTCGCGATCGATCAGCATCAGGTTCTGCGACGGCGCCACATAGGATTCCGAGGCGTCGATCGCCTCGTCGATCGACCCCGCGCGCATCAGGTCGATGGCCGCCGCGATCGAGGTGTCCGCGTCGTTCAGGACCGTCCAGCTGACGGCGGCGACATGGCCCGGCGGTGTCACCGCGCCCAAGCCGTAATGACTGCCGGGCAGGACCGGGCCATTCTCGCTCCAGCGCAGGGTGACGGTGACCGGGTCGGCATCCTTGACCCGGATGATCGACCCCCGCGTTTCGAAATCCGCCCATCCGTCCGGCGTGCGGTAGCGATCGGGATCCTCGGGGTCGAGTTCCTCCATGAAGACGTCCTGATCGTCCATGTAGCTTGAGGTCAGCCCCCAGCCCAGGCGCTCGGACCGGCCGACCAGCACCGCAGGAATGCCGGGAATGGTGCCGCCGATGACGCCGCCGGTTTCCAGCTCCATCCGGGCCAGATACCAGATCGCGGGCGCGGTGAACCCAAGATGCGGGTCATTGGCCAGCAAGGTGCCGCCATTGGTCGAGCTTTCGGGCGCCGCCGCCCAGGCGTTCGAGGCCCCCGCGAGTTCCATCTGCGGAAAAGGCGAATGCATCGCATCCGGCAGATCGCCCGGAACCTGATGCGCCCGCGCAAGCTGCGTCTGATCCAGGTCGGGGAACAGGCTGGCATAATCGGGCAGCGCCGCCACCCCCTGCCCCGGATCATCGGGCATCAGATCGCGCAACGCCTCGTCGCCGCGCAGGGCCGAGATCCGCGCGCGGCGCACTTCGGCATCCAGATGGCCTGACAGCTGCAATGCCATCAGCTTGACCAGCGCGACCGAATCGGCGGGCTGCCAAAGCCCCACTTCGACCGGGAACAGGAAATACTCGGGCGCGCCGCGGCCGATGGCATTGTCGTTGACCGCGTTGATCCAGGCATTCACCCCGCGCGAATAGGCGTCCAGCATCGCGCGGGTCTCGTCATCCAGCGCATCGACGGAGTCCTGCGCCAGGCGATAAATATCGAGCCGGCGCAGCAATTCGTCCGTGCGCAGCGTGCGGGCGCCGAAAACCTCGGACAGGCGCCCCTGCGCGGTGCGGCGCAGCAGCGTCATCTGCCACAGCCGGTCCTGCGCATGCGCAAACCCCAGGCCGAAAAAGACATCGGCATCGCTTTCGCCAAAGATATGCGGCACGTTATGGGTGTTGCGCGCGATCTCGACCGGGGCCTGAAGGCCCGGAAGATCCCATGTCGTGCTGTAATCCGGCAGCGACCGCGACATGAAGTAATAGATGCCGGCGACCCCCACCACGAAAATCAGCACCAACGCGGTGGCGATACGAAGGAGCCAGCGAAACAGGGTCAGCATGCCCGCGTGTTCCTCGTGTTGACCTCGGGTTTGGGTTCGTTACCTATGGTGTCGCGCACCAAAGCGCAATTCAAACGATGGGGAACGGGGGCAAACGATGGCAAAGGTGGCGTTTCTGGGCCTGGGCGTGATGGGCTATCCGATGGCAGGGCACCTGGCAAGGGCGGGGCACACGGTCAGCGTGTTCAACCGCACCGACGCCAAGGCCGTGGCCTGGGTGGCCGAACACGGCGGCGAGCGCGCGCACACCCCGCGCGAGGCCGCGGCAGGGGCGGAATTCGTGATGGCCTGCGTGGGCAACGATGACGATCTGGCGCAGATCTGCCGCGGCGCGGATGGCGCCTTTGCCGGGATGGCCAGGGGCGCCATCTTTGTCGATCACACGACCGTGTCGGCCAGGATCACGCGCGACTTGTCGGACGAAGCCGCAAAGGCCGGGCTGGGCTTCGTTGATGCGCCTGTGTCGGGTGGGCAGGCCGGCGCCGAGAATGGCGCCCTCAGCATCATGTGCGGCGGCAGCGAGGACGACTATGCCCGCGCCGAACCGATCATGGCCGCCTATGGCCGCACCGTCAAACGACTGGGCGACTCCGGTGCCGGCCAGATTGCCAAGATGATGAACCAGATCTGCATCGCCGGGCTGGTCCAGGGGCTGGCCGAGGCGCTCCGATTCGGCGAGATGGCCGGAATGGACGGCAAGGCCGTGGTCGATGTCATTCAGGGCGGCGCGGCGGGCAGCTGGCAGATGGTCAACCGCCACGAAACCATGCTGGACGGCAAGTTCGACTATGGCTTCGCGGTGGACTGGAT
The DNA here is from genome assembly GCA_001314715.1 of Rhodobacteraceae bacterium HLUCCA12. Lineage (GTDB taxonomy): Bacteria > Pseudomonadota > Alphaproteobacteria > Rhodobacterales > Rhodobacteraceae > Pararhodobacter. The sequence goes on from LJSV01000003.1 coordinate 105,922, forward strand.
GCGCAAGGATCTGGGGATCTGCCTGCAAACCGGCGACGAGATCGGCGCACCCCTGCCGGTAACCGCACTTGTGGACCAGTTCTACAAGGAGGTGCAGGCCATGGGCGGGGGGCGCTGGGATACATCGAGCCTGATCGAACGCCTGCGGAAACTGTCATGACCCTGGAAACCCGGATCCGGCAAGGCCGGGGCGAAGAACCGGCGGACCTGGTGCTCAGGGGCGGCACGGTCTGGTGCATGGCCACCGGTGCCCGGATCGCGGGCGATGTCGCCATCTGCGGCCAGACCATCGTCGGGATCGGTCACGACTATGACGGCAAGCGCGTGATCGACGTGTCGGGAAAACTGCTGGTGCCCGGCTTCATCGACACGCATCTGCACATCGAAAGCTCGTGCATCACACCGTTCGAATTCGACCGCTGCGTGACCCCGCGCGGCGTGACCACGGCGATCTGCGATCCGCACGAGATCGCCAATGTCGCGGGGCTGGACGGTATTCGCTATTTCCTGGACGCCTCGGCGCTGACGGTCATGGACATTCGCGTGAACCTGTCGTCCTGCGTTCCGTCCACCCATATGGAGACCGCCGGCGCAGCCCTGTCGGCGGCCGATCTGCTGCCGCTGGCGGATCATCCGCGCGTGATCGGGCTGGCCGAGTTCATGAACTATCCCGGCGTGCTGATGCGCGAGGCGGGCTGCATGGACAAGCTGCGCGCCTTTGCGGGGCGCCATATCGACGGCCATGCGCCGCTGCTGTCCGGGCGCGATCTCAATGCCTATGTCAGCGCCGGTATCCGCACCGAACACGAGGCCACCAGCGCCGCCGAGGCCACCGAAAAGCTGCAACGCGGCTTGCGGGTGCTGATCCGCGAAGGCTCGGTCTCGAAAGACCTCGAGGCGCTGGCCGCGGTGCTGACCCCCACGACGGCCCCCTACATGTGCCTGTGCACCGACGACCGGAACCCGCTGGATATCGGCGAACACGGGCATCTGGACTACATGATCCGGCGGCTGATCGAAAAGGGCCGCGATCCGCTGTCGGTCTATCGGGCTGCCAGCCTTTCGGCGGCCGAAGCCTTCGGGCTCAAGGACCGGGGCCAGATCGCACCGGGCAAACGCGCCGATATCGTGGTGCTGGACGATCCGGCCACATGCCGGGCCGAAACCGTGGTCTGTGGCGGCGTCGTTGTCGACGCGGCGGCCTTTGCCGCGCGCCGGACGATCGCGCCTGTGGCGCGCGGATCGGTCCACTTGCCCCCGCTTACGGCAGAGAGCTTTCGCTATGACGGAAACGCGGCCGAGACCCCGGTGATCGGGATCTGGCCCGGCAAGATCCTGACCGAACACCTGCACGAACGCATTCCCGATCACGCGGGCGACAAACGCCCCGACCCCGAACGCGACCTGGCCCGGATCACGGTGATCGAGCGGCACGGACGAAACGGCAACATCGCCAACGGCTTCGTGCGTGGCTTCACGATGACGCGCGGCGCGATCGCATCGACGGTCTGCCACGATCATCACAACATCGCCGTCGTCGGCATTGATTATCACGACATGGAAACCGCGGCGCGCAGACTTGCCGCGATCGAAGGTGGTTTCGTCGTGGTCGAAGGCGGACGGGTGGTCGCCGAACTGGCCCTGCCGGTGGCCGGGCTGATGGCGCTGGCGCCGTTCGAAGCGGTGCGCGACAAGCTGGTCGCGCTGCGCGCCGCGGCGCGCGACCTCGGCGTCACGCTGGAAGAGCCGTTCTTGCAGCTCGCGTTCCTGGCGCTTCCGGTCATCCCGCATCTGAAGATCACGGATCACGGCCTGGTCGATGTCGACCGCTTCACGGTGATGTCGGGTTGACCCGGCTGGCCGGGCAGGGGGCGCTGCCCCCTCTGGCCTGCGGCCATTCACCCCCGGCGTATTTTCGGCAAGATGAAGAGTTTCGCGCGATCGGGATCGCTGCACGGGGAACCAGAGCGGGCGCGGCAAGCAAAAAAGAAGTTGCAACTGATTATCAATCGCAATATATCCGGGGCATCGTCGATCAGGCATGGAGTCCCCGATGCGCGTTCGTTTCATGGCCCTGCTGGCAAGTCTGGCGCTCGTCCCCGCGATGGCAGCAGCCGAATCCCCCCGCCTTCTGGCAACGATCGGCATGATCGCCGATCCGGCGGCGCGCATGGCCGGCGATTGCGTTCAGGTCGAAACCCTGGTCGGGCCAGGGCTGGACCCGCATGTCTATCAGCCGCGTCCATCCGACATCGAGCGCCTTCGCGCGGCCGATCGGGTCGTTGCGTTGGGCCTGGGGCTGGAGGGGCGACTGGGCGATGTGCTGGCGCGCACCGGCGCGGTGATCCTGGGGGATGCGGTCGACCCGGACGCTCTCTTGCAGGCCGATGGCAGCCCCGACCCGCATATCTGGATGGACCCGACGCTGTGGTCTGCGGTCTTGCCGGGTCTGGCCGACACCCTGATCGAACTGGCGCCCGATTGTGCGGACCGGATCACGGCGCGCAGGGCGGACGAGGAAGCGCGCTTTGCCGCGCTGGACGCCTGGGCCGAGGACTCGCTGCATTCGATCCCCGAGGCGCAGCGCGTGCTGTTGACTGCGCATGACGCCTTTGCCTATTTCGCGCGCCGCTACGAGGTGGAGACCCTGGCAATTCAGGGCATTTCGACCGAATCCGAGCCGTCGATCGCGGTGATCGATTCGCTGGCGCGCGAGGCCGCCGAACGGGCGATCCCGGCGGCGTTTATCGAGACCACGCTCAACCCCCGTGCCGTGCGTGCGCTGATCGAGGCGACACAATCGCGCGGGCATGACCTGGCGCAGGGTGGCGCGCTCTATTCCGATGCACTGGGCGAGCCCGGAAGTGGCGCCGACAGCTATCTGGGCATGATCGTCTCGAATGTCACGACCATCACCGAAGCCCTTGGCGGCACCCCCGCCGCGCTGCCCGAAGCGCTGGACCTTGACTGACGCTGCCTGCCGGGACCCCGCGCCCATCCGTTCGGCGGTGCCGCTTGCCGACGCCATGCCGCCTTGCTTTCGCGCCGGATCGTGACAGACTGCCCAAAAGCGCCGGAGGCATTGTCACCGGCGCATCGTGGGGGGCCATGACACGCCGAAACCCACGCGATTGCGCCAACGGAAAACCGGGAGGTGGCAGAATGAAAGAGCCGTCAATCAACGTTCTGGGTGGATCGCTGGAGCCCTGTTCGTCCGAGCCCGTGACCGGCTTTTTCCGAAACGGCTGTTGCGACACCGGCCCCGAGGACCGGGGCCTGCACAGCGTCTGCGCCGAAATGACGGCGGAGTTTCTGGCCGTGTCAAAATACCTGGGAAACGACCTGAGCACGCCACGGCCCGAATGGGGATTTCCCGGCCTCAAGCCCGGTGATCACTGGTGCCTGTGCGCGGCGCGTTTCCTGCAGGCGCATCAGGAAGGGGCGGCACCGCGCCTGCGGCTGGCGGCCACGCATCGGCGCACGCTGGACGTGGTGCCGCTGGAGCTGTTGCGCAGATACGCCACCGACGCGCCGCCGCCCGGTCCGCACGACCAGGCACCCTGACGCCCCGTCAGATCTTCATGTCGAAGCCCAGGTGCTTGGCGACGGTAAAGATGTCCTTGTCGCCGCGCCCGCACATGTTCATCACGATCAGATGATCGGACGGCAGGTCGGGCGCAATCTTCATCACATGCGCCAGCGCATGGCTGGGTTCCAGCGCCGGGATGATCCCTTCAAGCGCGCAGCACAGCTGGAAGGCCTCGAGCGCCTCTTTGTCGGTGATGGAGACGTATTCCGCGCGCCCGATCTCGTGCAGCCAGGCGTGTTCGGGGCCGATGCCGGGATAGTCCAGACCTGCGGAAATGCTGTAGCCTTCCAGGATCTGGCCATCCTCGTCTTGCAACAGATAGGTGCGGTTTCCGTGCAGGACGCCGGGGCGCCCGCCGGTCAGGCTGGCGCAATGCTCCATGTTCGCGTCGACACCCTTGCCGCCGGCCTCGACACCGATAATGCGCACAGAGGGATCGTCCAGGAACGGGTAGAAAAGACCCATCGCGTTGGACCCGCCGCCAATCGCCGCGACGATCGTATCGGGCAGGCGGCCCTCGGCGGCCTGAATCTGTTCGCGCGCCTCCTTGCCGATGATCGCCTGGAAATCGCGCACCATCGCCGGATAAGGATGAGGTCCCGCGACCGTTCCGATGCAGTAGAAAGTGTCGCGCACATTGGTGACCCAGTCGCGCAGCGCGTCGTTCATCGCATCCTTGAGGGTGCCGCGACCGCTGGTCACCGGCACGACCTCGGCCCCCAACAGCTTCATGCGAAAGACGTTGGGCGCCTGGCGTTCGACGTCATGCGCCCCCATGTAGACCACGCATTTCAACCCGAACTTTGCGCAGACCGTGGCCGTCGCCACCCCGTGCTGCCCGGCGCCGGTTTCGGCAATGATGCGGGACTTGCCCATGCGCCGGGCCAGAATGATCTGGCCCAGGACATTGTTGATCTTGTGCGCGCCGGTGTGGTTCAGCTCGTCGCGCTTCATGTAGACGCGCGCGCCGCCAAGATGCGCGCTCAGGCGTTCGGCATGGTAAAGCGGGCTGGGGCGGCCAACGTAATGCGTCCACAGATCGTGCATTTCATCCCAGAAACCCGGATCGGTCTTGGCGTATTGATACTGCGCATCCAGTTCAAGGATCAGCGGCATCAGCGTCTCGGACACGAAGCGCCCGCCAAAAATACCGAAACGGCCGCTTTCGTCCGGGCCGGTCTTGTAGGAATTGATCAGATCGTCGGCCATGGCCAGCACTCCAGGTTTTCCGGGTCCGTGAGTAGCGATCCGCCGGGCCGGACACAAGGGCAACACGCCGTCCGGCACCAAGCTGCGCGTCAGCCCGCGCCCTGCGCGGCGGCGACAAAGGCCGCGATGCGCGCCGCGTCCTTGACCCCCAGCGCGGTTTCCACACCTGACGAGACATCGACCTGCCGCGCGCCTGTCATGCGCACCGCCATTGCCACGTTGTCGGCGGTCAGCCCCCCGGCCAGCATCCATGGGCACGGCCAGCGACGCCCCGCGATCAGGCGCCAGTCGAACGCCAGGCCATTGCCGCCGGGCACCGGCGCATCCTGCGGCGGCCGGGCATCGACCAGCAACATATCGGCCACGCGACCAAATTCATGCAGCGCCGGCAGATCGCCCTCGTCGGCGACGCCAACCGCCTTGATCAGCGGCAAACCGAACCGCGTGCGCAGTTCGGCCAGGCGTTCGACGCTTTCCTTGCCATGGAGTTGCAGAAAGTCCAGCGGCACCTGAGCCAGAACCTCGTCCAACAGCTCGTCGGACGGATCGACGAACAGCCCGACCCGCGCCAGACCCGCCGGCGCATCCAGCGCGATCGCGCGCGCAACGGCCGCACTCACACAGCGCGGCGAGCGTTCAAAGAAGACCAGGCCGGCATAGGCCGCGCCCGCCTGCGCCACGGCCGCCATGTCGGCCCTGCGCGTGAGGCCGCAGATCTTGACCCTGACCGTGTCGTTCATCAGCGCGTCGCAGGGTCTTCGAGAATGGCCAGAACATCGTCGCGGCGCGGCTTTGCCGCCGGTGCCGGCGCGCTGGAGGCGGCGGGCGTCCGGTGGGCGCGCAACCGCTCCAGTTCGCGCCGCGACCGCGCGGCCTCGGCGCGATACCCCCGTTCGCGCAACCATTCCCAGACCAGTCCCAGAACCAGCCCCAGCCCGACCGCACCGCCGACAACGACGAAAAGCGGCAAGGTCATGCTGTAGCTGGTGCCAATGATCGCCGAGACCGTGTCCGGCCACAGCGACAGCGTCACCATCGCGCGATTGGCCAGCGCAACGGTCACCGCGATCAGCAGGACAAGGATCAGGAAGGCATAGCGGACATAGGTCATCTGGTCAGATTTCGGTTTGATTGAGCCGGTCGCGCAACAGTTTCCCGGTCTTGAAGAACGGCACGCATTTTTCAGCCACCGCGACGGTTTCGCCGGTACGCGGGTTTCGCCCCATCCTTGCATCGCGGCGCTTGACCGAAAATGCGCCAAATCCGCGCAATTCCACACGCTCGCCGCGTGCCATGGCCTCGGTTATTTCGTCGAAAAACGTATTCACGATGCGTTCGACATCGCGCTGGTAGAGATGCGGGTTTTCATCGGCAAGCATCTGGATGAGTTCCGATCGTATCATGGCCTACCCCCCCGGTGGCGCACAAGTTGCTTGGTGCCGGGCACTTCTGAGAATGCCTTGCTGGCCCGGAGACTATAGGCTTAGTACGGCCTGGCACAAACAAAAACCTTGCGAATACGCGGGTTTGACTCATCGCGGCGGCGCGGTCTCGCGTTTCGGTCCTGCCGCGACCACCGAAGCCGCCCGAAAACGCGTGAACGGGCCGGCTATGCGCCGTCAGCGATAGCAACGGCGAATCGGCCCAAACCGCCATCGCGCAATGAAAAGGGCCCCGCAACCGCGAGGCCCTTTTGCTTGTTAAAGCGCGCCTGCGTCAGCTGCGATCCTTGAGCGCGGCGCCCAGGATATCGCCCAGCGAGGCACCGGCATCGGACGAGCCATATTGCTGAACGGCTTCCTTTTCCTCGGCGATTTCGCGCGCCTTGATCGACAGACCCAGCTTGCGGGTCTTGGAATCGACCGAGGTGACGCGGACGTCGATCTTGTCGCCGACCTGGAAACGCTCGGGGCGCTGGTCGGCGCGGTCGCGTGCCAGGTCGGAGCGGCGGATGAACGACTTTGCGCCGTTGTAATCCACCTCGATCCCGCCGTCCTCGATCGCACTCACCTCGACGGTGATGATCGAACCGCGCTTCACGCCGTCCACCGCGTCCGAGAAATTGTCGTTTTCAAGCGCCTTGATCGACAGCGAGATGCGCTCGCGTTCGACATCGACTTCCAGAACGGCGGCCTTGACCACGTCGCCCTTGCGATAGTCGTTGATGGCCTCTTCGCCGCGCTGATCCCAGCTCAGGTCGGACAGGTGAACCATGCCGTCGATATCGCCTTCCAGACCGATGAACAGGCCGAATTCGGTGATGTTCTTCACCTCGCCCTCGATCACGGTGCCGGCCGGATGGGTCTCGGCAAAGACTTCCCACGGATTGCGCTGGGTCTGCTTCAGGCCCAGGCTGACGCGACGCTTGGCGCTGTCGATTTCCAGCACCATGACCTCGACTTCCTGGCTGGTCGAAACGATCTTGCCGGGATGCACATTCTTCTTGGTCCAGCTCATTTCGCTGACATGGACCAGGCCTTCGACACCCGGTTCCAGTTCGACGAACGCGCCGTAGTCGGTGATGTTGGTCACGCGGCCCTTGTGCACCGAACCCAGCGGGTAGTTGGCCTCGACCGAATCCCACGGATCGGCCTGCAACTGCTTGATGCCCAGGCTGATACGATGGGTTTCCTTGTTGATCTTGATGACCTGAACCTTGAGGGTCTCGCCGATCGACAGGATCTCGGACGGGTGATTGATCCGCCGCCAGGCCATGTCGGTGACGTGCAGCAGCCCGTCAACACCGCCCAGATCGACGAAGGCACCGTATTCGGTGATGTTCTTGACGACACCGTCCAGCACCTGGCCTTCGGCCAGCTTGGCGATGACCTCGGCGCGCTGTTCGGCGCGGCTTTCTTCCAGAATGGCACGACGCGACACGACGATGTTGCCGCGGCGGCGATCCATCTTCAAAATCTGGAACGGCTGTTTCAGCCCCATCAGCGGGCCGGCATCGCGCACCGGGCGCACATCGACCTGGCTGCCGGGCAGGAAGGCAACGGCACCGCCCAGATCGACGGTGAAGCCGCCCTTGACGCGGCCAAAGATCGCGCCCTCGACGCGGGCTTCCTGTTCGTAGGCTTTTTCCAGGCGGTCCCAGGCGGCCTCGCGGCGGGCCTTCTCGCGGCTGATCACGGCCTCTCCGCGCGCGTTCTCGACGCGCTCCAGATAAACCTCGACCTCGTCGCCCACGGCGACCTCGGGCGCTTCGCCCGGATTGGCGAATTCCTTCAGCTCGACACGGCCTTCCATCTTGTAGCCGACGTCGATGATGGCCTGGCCCGCCTCGATGGCGATGACCTTGCCCTTGACGACACTTCCCTCGTCGGGTGTGTCGATCTCAAGGCTCTCGTTCAGCAGAGCCTCGAATTCTTCCATGGTGGCTTTGGCGCACATATAGATCAGTTCCTTTACGTGTGTTTGACTGGCCTTGCGGTTGGTTCCGCCGGTCTTTCGTGATCATGCAGCAAAGACGCAGGTCGGGCCTTTCGACCCCGCCCGCGCCGCATGCGTTCGCTCGATGGCGCGTCTATAGGCAGAAAAGACCCGCGCTGGCAACCCTTGACACGCAATCCTGCGCGATCACGCCTCGACTTGCTTCAGCCGCGCGGCGATCACGTCCACGGCGCGCGTCACCGCTTCGTCGACACTCAGGTCGGACGTGTCCAGCAGGACCGCATCCGCGGCCGGGCGCAGTGGCGCATCGGCGCGGCCCGTGTCGCGCGCGTCGCGCGCGGACCTGCGCCAGCACCGTTTCAAGGCTTTCCCCGTTGCCGCTTTCCAGCCAGCGGCGGCGCGCACGCTCTTCGGGGCTCGCGGTCACAAAGAGTTTCACCTCGGCCTCGGGGCAGATAACGGTTCCGATGTCGCGCCCGTCCAGAACCGCGCCGCCTTCACGCCGGGCGAAATCGCGCTGAAAGGCGGTCAGGGCCGAACGCACCTCGGGGATTGCCGCGACGCGGCTTGCGGCCTCGCCCGCCGCCAGCGATCGCAGATCGTCCCGGTCCAGATCGGCGGGGGTCAGGGCGCGCGCAGCCGCGACCGGGTCGCCCCCCTTGACGCCGACTGCACGATAGAGCAGGCCGGTATCGAGATGGGCAAAGCCGAAATGCGCGGCCACGGCCCGGCTGATGGTGCCCTTGCCTGCCGCCGCGGGCCCGTCGATGGCAACCGTGAAGCGCATGCCGTCACCCCTCGATCCGGCGGATGGTCGCGCCCAGTTCCGCCATCAAGGGTTCGAAGACGGGAAACGAGGTTGCAATCGGCCCGCCGTCATCCACCCGTACCGGGCGTTGTGCGGCTAGTCCAAGGCACAGAAACGACATGGCGATGCGATGATCCATCCGGCTTTCCACCGTCGCGCCCCCCGCCACGCCGGCTGCACCGCATCCGTGCACGATCAAGGTGTCTTCGCTTTCCTCGACCCTGACCCCGCAGGCCTCAAGCCCGCGTGCCATGGCGTCGATCCGGTCGCTTTCCTTGACGCGCAGTTCCTTGACCCCGCGCATGACCGTGCGCCCTTCGGCAAAGGCGGCGACAACCGCCAGGATCGGGAATTCGTCGATCATGCTGGCGGCACGGTCGGGCGGCGTCTCGACCCCCTTGAGGTTGCCTGAAAAGCGCACCCGCAGATCGGCGACCGGCTCGCCACCCTCGTCGCGCGGACTCTCGAAGGTCAGGTCCGCGCCCATCTCCACAAGCGTGGTAAAAAGCCCATTGCGAGTGGGGTTCTGGCTGACACCGGGCACGGTCACCTCAGAGCCCGGCACGATCAGCGCCGCGCAAACCGGAAACGCCGCCGAGGATGGATCGCGCGGCACCGCCACATCCTGCGCCACCAGTTCGGGCTGGCCGGTCAGGGTGATCACCCGGCCCTCGGACGTGTCCGCGACCGCGATCTGCGCACCGAAGCCGCGCAACATGCGCTCGGTATGATCGCGCGTCGCCTCGGGCTCGATCACCACGGTCTGGCCGGGGGCGTTCAGCCCCGCCAGCAGGACCGCCGATTTCACCTGCGCCGAGGGCATCGGCAGGACATAGCGGACCGGAACCGGGTCTGCCGCGCCGATCGCGGTCATCGGCAAGCGGCCACCGGCACGGCCATGCGCCTGCGCACCGAACAGCGCCAAGGGCTCGGTCACGCGCCCCATCGGGCGCCGGTTCAAGCTGGCATCGCCGGTAAACGTCGCGGTGATCGCGGTGGTGGCCATCGCCCCCATGACAAGCCGAACGCCGGTACCCGAGTTTCCGCAATCGATCACCTGTGCAGGTTCAGCGAATCCGCCAACGCCGACGCCGTGAACCGACCATTCCCCCGGTACCTGCCGGATGACCTTGGCCCCGAACGCCCGCATCGCGGCGGCGGTATCCAGCACGTCCTGCCCCTCCAGCAGGCCGGTGATTCGGGTCTCACCCACGGACAAGGCCCCCAGGATCAGCGCGCGGTGACTGATCGACTTGTCGCCCGGCACTTCGGCCACGCCCCGCAACGGGCCCGAGCGGGCGGCTTCCATCGGGATCGGGTTTGCGGAACCGGACATACGCGCCTCTCGTTGCTGGCTTGGCCCCGCTGATAGCGCAAGGCCGCGCGACGGTCCAGCGCACTCCCTGGAGAGGGAGCGCGGCAAAGGCCGGGGTTGCAAACCGATCGCCCAACAGGGATAGAGACCGGGCTCCCGCGCAATTCAGATGCCGCGCACGCACGCGCCTTGCTTCCGGTAATCCCATGACACCCGATCTTTTTCTGGCGCTTGCCGCATTCGCCTTTGTCAGTTCGATCACGCCAGGGCCGAACAACCTGATGCTGCTGGCCTCGGGGGTGAACTTCGGCTTTCGCCGCACGATCCCCCACATGCTGGGCATCGGTATCGGCTTCACGGCGATGGTCGCATTGGTCGGGCTGGGTCTGGCGGGCATCTTTACGGCCTGGCCACCGGCAAGACCGGCGCTGAAGATCGCGGCAACCGCCTACATGCTCTGGCTCGCGTGGAAGATCGCGCATGCCGCACCGCCCGAGGCCGCGCACTCGGCATCCGCGCGGCCTCTGACGTTCGTGCAAGCCGCCGCCTTTCAATGGGTCAACCCCAAGGCCTGGACCATGGCGCTGGGCGCGGTCGCCCTTTATGCGCCGGGGCAAGAGCTGGGCGCCGTGCTTTGGGTCGCAGGCGTGTTCGGATTGGTCAACCTGCCCTGCGTCTCCAGCTGGACGGTCCTTGGCCTGGCCCTGCGCCGCGTTCTGGCCGACCCGCCGCGCCGGCGGCTGTTCAATCGCGGTATGGCACTGCTGCTGGTCGCGTCGCTCTATCCGGTTCTCACCGGCTGACTTAACCCGTCATGTCGCCGGCGCCAGCATCCCCTTTTCGCGGGCCAGGACGCGCATGCGCTCTTGCAGCTTTTCGAACGCGCGCACCTCGATCTGGCGAATACGCTCGCGGCTGACGTTATAGCGGGACGACAATTCCTCCAGCGTGACCGGCGGCTCGGCCAGGCGGCGTTCGGTCAGGATGTCGCGCTCGCGTTCGTTGAGAACGTCCATCGCCTCCATCAACAGGGTCTGGCGCGCCTCGAACTCCTCGCGATCGGCAAAACTCGATGCCTGGTCGGCATGCTCGTCCTCAAGCCAATCCTGCCAGCTGCCCGACCCTTCTTCGCCCCCGATGGTGACATTGAGCGAGGCATCCGAACCCGCCAGACGCCGGTTCATGTCGATCACCTCGGCCTCGGTGACCGACAGGTCTGTGGCAAGGCGCTTGACGGTTTCGGGGCGCAGATCGCCCTCTTCCAACGCGCCGATGCGTGACTTGGCCTTGCGCAGGTTGAAGAACAGCTTTTTCTGCGCCGATGTTGTGCCCAGTTTCACCAGGCTCCAGGAACGCAGAATGTATTCCTGAATGCTGGCCCGAATCCACCACATCGCATAGGTGGCCAGTCGGAACCCCTTTTCAGGGTCGAACCGCTTGACGGCCTGCATCAACCCCACATTCGCCTCGGAAATGACCTCGGCCGTGGGCAAGCCGTAACCGCGGTATCCCATGGCGATCTTGGCGGCCAGACGCAGATGGCTTGTCACCAGCTTGTGCGCGGCTTCGGTATCCTGATCGTCGACCCAGCGCTTGGCCAGGATGTATTCCTCTTCAGGCTCCAGCATCGGAAAGCGCCGGATCTCCTGCAAATACCGGTTGAGCCCCTGTTCCGGGGACGGGGCAGGCAGATTGGCATAGCTGCTCACGGTTTTTCCCACTCCTGCATGTTCGCGCACACTAATCGAAATAGGAACGCGATCCCTTCAATTTCAAGACCTTCGCCGAAAGGCGTCAAGGATTGGTAAAGATCCTACAATTCTGCGCGCCATGCGAACAGCCCCGCTCACGCCTTTGCGACATCGGTTGAACCCGGCCCACGCCCCTCAACCCCGCAACGCCATCAGAAGACCGGCAATGTCCGCGGGCAGCGGCGAGTCGAATTCCATCGCCTCCCCGGAAAGCGGGTGGATGAAGCCCAGACTGGCGGCATGCAGCGCCTGACGTGAAAACGCCGTCGCCGCCTCGCCCGCGCCGGCCGGCAGGGCGGCGGCCGACAGGCGGCGGCGCCCGCCATAGACCGCATCCCTCACCAGGCCATGCCCGGCATGGGCCAGGTGAACCCGGATCTGATGCGTGCGCCCCGTTTCCAGCCAGCAGTCCAGAAGCGCCAGTTGCGGCGGCAGGCCGAAAACCTCCTGCACGCGGCACCGGGTGACCGCGTGGCGGCCCCGGTCGAAAAACACGGCCTGGCGCTGACGGTCGTGGCGATGGCGATCCAGCCGCGAGGTAATCTTGATGATCCCCCCCGATTCGAAGCTGACGCCGCGCACCCCGCGCAGGCGCGGATCGCCGGCATCGGGCACCCCATGCACCAGCGCCTGATAACGCCGGCGCACGCTGTGTGCCTCGAATTGCGCGGCCAGGGCGTGATGGGCCCGGTCGGACTTTGCCACGACCAAAAGCCCCGATGTGTCCTTGTCGATCCGATGCACGATCCCTGGCCTGCGCTCGCCCCCGACGCCCGAAAGCGATGCGCCGCAATGGTGCAACAACGCGTTCACCAGCGTGCCGCCCGGCGTGCCGGGCGCGGGGTGCACCACCATGCCGGCGGGCTTGTCGATGACGATCAGCGCCTCGTCCTCGTAGACCACCGACAGCGCGATCGGCTCGGGGCGGGTTTCGACCTCGATTGCGGGCGCCAGCGCGATGTCGATGGCCAGCCCGGCCGCGACCTTGTGCCGTGGGTCGCGCAGCGGCGCGCCCTCGCACGACACCGCGCCCTCGGCGATCAGCCGCGCCAGCCGCGAGCGCGACAGCGCCGCTTCCTCTGGCACATCGCGCGCCAAGGCCTTATCCAGTCGGTCGGGCGGATTCTCGCCGATCACAACGCGCAGCACCGAAAGGCCCGTCTCCATGTCCCCGTCCCCTTCGCGCAACACACCCGATGCGACCCCGCCCGAGTTGCGCTTTCTCAAACGCCTTGTCACCACGCTCGCGGCGGTGATGATCGTCGGCATCGCAATTATCGTGGCGCTGCTCTTCATCCGGCTGTCGGCGCCGCCTGCCACGCTCGATCTTCCCGAAACCATCGCCCTGCCCGAGGGCGCCTCGGCCGAAGCCGTCACCATGACCGCGGATGCCGTGATCGTCGTGACCGGGTCCGAAATCCTGTTCTTCGACCGCGCCACCGGCCGCGAAACCCGCCGCTACCCGCTGGATTGACCGCGCCCGCCCGCCCGGCGCCCCTTCATCTTGCCCCAAATACGCTGGGGGTGAATGGCCGCAGGCCAGAGGGGGCAAAGCCCCCTGCCCCGTCGCTCAAAGCTGTTCCATCACCTCGTCCGAGGCCTCGAAATTCGCCGTGACGTTCTGAACATCGTCATCGTCGTCCAGCGCCTCCAGAAGCTTCATCAGCTTCTGCATCCCGTCCAGATCCAGCTCGGTCGTGGTCTGCGGCTTCCAGACCAGCCGGGTGGATTCCGCATCGCCCAGGCGGTCCTCCAGCGCGGCCGAGACATCGGCCAGTTCGGTATAATCGCACCAGATCACATGGCCGTCCTCGGCGCTTTCGACATCGCTGGCGCCGGCTTCGATCGCGGCCTCCATCACCGTGTCGGCGTCGCCCACCCCGGCCGGATAGACGATCTGGCCCATCCGGTCGAACATGAATCCGACCGAGCCGGTTTCGCCCAGGTTGCCGCCATGCTTGGTAAACAGCGACCGCACGTTCGAGGCCGTCCGGTTGCGGTTGTCGGTCATCGCCTCGACGATCACCGCCACGCCACCGGGGCCATACCCCTCATAGCGGATCTCTTCGTAATTGTCGGCATCGCCACCGCTTGATTTGCGGATCGCGCGTTCGATCACGTCCTTGGGAACGGAACTGGCCTTGGCTTCCTTGACCGCCAGGCGCAGGCGCGGGTTCTTCTCGGGATCGGGGTCGCCCATCTTGGCGGCAACCGTGATCTCTTTCGACAGTTTGGAAAACAGCTTCGAGCGCGCGGCATCCTGCCGGCCCTTGCGATGCTGGATATTGGCCCATTTGGAATGGCCTGCCATGGTCCTCTCCGGTTGGATGCTGTGTGGGGGCTATAATCCAGCCTTGCCCGCGCTGACAAGAGCCCCGGCAGCCAAAAGAAAACCGCGCTCCGGACGGACCGGAGCGCGGTCAGAAAATTCCCGGCCAATTCAGGCTGCGCGGGCGACCAGAACCTCGTCGACCTGCTTTTGCGCGCCGGCCTCGTCAAGCCCGGACACGGCGGCGACTTCGCGGGTCAGCCGCTCCAGCGCGGCTTCGTAAAGCTGACGCTCGGAATAGGACTGCTCGCGCTGGTCGTCGGTGCGGTGCAGATCGCGCACCACCTCGGCAATCGCCAGAAGATCGCCCGAATTGATCTTCTGTTCATATTCCTGCGCCCGGCGCGACCACATCGCGCGCTTCACGCGCGCCTTGCCGCGCAATGTGGCCAGGGCCTTGGACACAATGTCGGGCGAGGACAGCGAGCGCATTCCGACCTGCGCGGCCTTGTCGGTCGGCACCCGCAGCGTCATCTTGTCCTTCTCGAATGAGATCACGAACAACTCAAGTTGCATCCCGGCGATTTCACGCTCCTCGATCGACACGATCTTGCCGACGCCATGCGCGGGATAGACCACGAAATCGTTGGGGCGATACTCGGCTTTGCGGGCTTTGCTCATTCTGGCGCTTCCTCGGCTTTGGCCCGCAATCAGCGACAGAAAACCCACGGGAAAGGACGTTCCCCGCGCACAGGTCTCGATGTCGCCAAAAAAAACATCTCACAGGCGAGCAGCACTGCGGGATGCCGGGCAGGTTTCTTATGTAACCTTTTCATAACACAAAAATGCACTGAATCAAAGCACTGAATCGGCCCCGCGCCGCGCGCGCAGCCGCCCTGGGCATCGGCGCAGGCGCCCTCAGTCGCCTTCGCCCGGCTTGTCCGAGAAGTACTTGTCCATCTTGCCCTGCTCGCCATCGTGCTCTTCGGCGCCCGGCAAGGGGTCGCGGCGCTGGGTGATCACAGGCCACTGTTCGGAATACTTGCGGTTGAATTCCACCCACGGCTCCATGTCGGGCTCGGTGTCGGGGCGAATCGCATCCGCCGGGCACTCGGGCTCGCACACCCCGCAGTCGATACACTCGTCGGGATGAATCACCAGCATGTTCTCGCCTTCGTAGAAGCAATCCACGGGGCACACTTCCACGCAATCGGTATATTTGCAGGCGATGCAATTGTCGGTCACGACATAGGTCATGGCGGCGCTGGTCCTCGGTTGATCGCACCGGACTTAATCCGGTTGCGGCAATCAATCAAGCCATCCTCGATAATTTGTTCGCATACGCCCAAAAATCAGGCCGTGACCGACCCTGAAGCGCGCAGATCACGTGTCCGGATCGCGCCCGCGAATCGCGTCCATCACGCGCCTGTCGCGCCCGCTGGGACGCCCACCCGAACGCGATTGCGGGCGCGACGGATCGGGCGGCGGCGCGGGCTGCGACAGATCGTCATACAAGCTCTGCGCCTCGGGGGCCGGGCCGCGCCGCTGGCCGGGCGCCTGCACCCGAACCACGCGCACCCGCTCGCCCTGAACAAAGGTCAGAACATCGCCGGGCCGCACCATGGTCGCGGGCTTCGCCACGGGCTGGCTGTTCAGGCGCATACGCCCGGTTCCGACGGCCTGCGCCGCCAGGCTGCGCGACTTGAAAAACCGCGCATGCCACAACCACTTGTCCAGACGGATCGGGGCCGCCATGTCGCCCTTGTTTTGCGGCGCGCCGGGCAAGGGGCGCGTCAGCTTTTGTCGCGCAGCCCCATAAGGGCGGCGGCAAAGGGGTTGTCGGGATCGATGCGATCCCGGCGTTTGTCGGGCCCCGAGGTGAACTTGCGCGGCGCGTCCTTCTTGGGAAAGTTGTCGCGCTTGCCGGGTTTTCCACCCTTGCGCTCATCACGAACCTTGCGCTCGGCGCGCGCGTCTTTTCCGGGTCGGTCCGCGACACCGTTGCCTGCCCGCTTGCCCTGCCGCTTCGCATCGTCGGTCTCGCCGCCGCTGGCGTCGCGGCGCGGTGTCCGGCGCGGCTGCGACCGCGGCCGCGCGCGCGGCGCCCAGCGGAAGGTGTAGAACACCTCCATCTCGACCGGCTCGACCGGCTCGGCTGTCGCGGCTGCCATCGGGTCTTGCTGCACGGCTTCGGGCGGCATGTCGCCCGGCACTTCCTGGGGGATCTCGACCGGGGGTTCCTCGGGCGGGGCGGCGGGGGGCGTTTCGTCCGGCGCGTCGGCAGGGGCTTCCTGCGGCCGGTCGTCGGGCACTTCGGCGGGCGTCTCGTCGGGCGTTTCCCGAGGTGACGGGTCGGCCTCGGCGACCGCCGCACCGGCCGCCTGCCGGGCGGCTTGCGCCGCAATCTCCTCGGCCGTCAGCTCGACCGGCCCCTGCGGGCGCTGCTTGACGCGCTCGCCCCTTTCGGCGGCATAGCCCAAGCCCTGCATCAGGTCGGCGAACTGGTCCAGCGTCATCCCGGTAATCGACAACATCTCGGGCGCCGCCTCAAATCCCGCACGGCTGTCGCGGCTGCGCAGCATGTCGGCAAGGCGTTCCAGCATGTCGATGCGGATCGCACGCGCGCCGGCCGGCTTGTAACCCGCCAGCGCATAATGCTCGGCCGGAACGTCGGGCAGGTTGGGGATCGTCACCAGGCCCGGTGGCGGGCTTTCGGGGAATTCGTCGATCTCCTGCCTGAGCGACCAGAGAACCAGCCGCAGCCGGGTCGGCGCCGGTTTCAGCAGCGCCGGCAGAAAGATCGTGTATTGACCGAAACGCACGCCATGCTTGCGCAGGGCGCCGCGCGCGTCCTGATCCAGTTGCTTGACCTCTTCGGCCACGCCCTCGCGCGGAAGAACGCCCAGCGATTCGACCAGTCGAAACGCGAATCCGCGCGCGAGGCCGGTCAGCGTCTCGTCGCGTTGCAGATTCAAGAGCGGCTCGAACAGCGTGGCAATCTTGCGGTCAATGAAATGCTGCAACCGGCGGCGCACCTTTTCGGCGACATCCGGCCCGGCCTCGTCGTCCACGAACGCCACGGCCTGCGGTCGCAAGGCATCGGCGCCGGGCGTCAGCTTGCCCACCGCCTCGGCGCCCCACATCAACCCGCCCTGTTCGGTGAAATCCATCTCGGTATCGGGCGCGTTGTAGAACCGGTCGGCCCGCAGATGGAAGGCCGGGGCCAGCGCCGCCACCGCCGCCTGGCGCAAGGTGCGCGCCTCGTCGGCATGTTCGGTCTTGTCCTGCCGGAACCGGAACCCCTCAAGACGGCCGATGAACTCGCCCTCGACCGTCACTTCGCCCTTGTCATTCACCTCGGCCACAAGGCTCTCCTTCTGGTTCAACCGGCGCAACAGAACGCTGGTACGCCGGTCAACAAATGCTGCGGTCAGGCGTTCGTGCAACGCATCCGACAGCCGGTCTTCTACCGCGCGCGTTTCGCCACGCCAATGGTTTTCATCATCCACCCAGCCCGGCCGCTGCGCGACATAGGTCCATGTGCGGATAAATGCCAATCGGCGTGACAGCATGTCGATGTCACCCTGCACCTTGTCGATGCGGGCAATGTTGCGGGCCAGCCAATCATCCGGGATGCGCCCGCCGCGATGCACGAACCCATGCAACCGCGCCAGCAGACCGGCATGTTCGGTGCCTGAAATGCCGCGAAAATCAGGGATGCGGCAGACATCCCACAACAGCCGGACATCGCGTGCATCGCGCACTCGGTCCGTGATCTCGGGCATGCCTGCCAGCGTCTTCAGCGCGACCAGATCGTCGGCTTCGCGCACACGGGTCAGCCAGTCGTCGCGGGTCGGATGTTCCAGGCTGGCGATCAGGCGATCCAACGTGCCGAATTCCAGCCGGGCATTGCGCCACTGAAGCTTGCGCACCGGCAGAAAGCGATGCGATTCGATCGCCTCGATCACTTCGGGTGCCAGCGGGCGCGCCTCGCCTGTGACACCAAAGGTGCCGGCGGTGGCATGACGCCCCGCGCGCCCGGCGATCTGGGCCAGTTCGTCGGGGTTGAGCGGCCGCATGCGCCGTCCGTCGAACTTCGACGTGCCGGCGAAAGCCACGTGCTTGATGTCCAGGTTCAGCCCCATCCCGATGGCATCGGTCGCCACCAGGTAATCAACATCGCCATTCTGATAAAGCGCGACCTGCGCGTTGCGCGTGCGCGGGCTCAGCGCCCCCATGACGATCGCACAGCCGCCCTTGGTGCGGCGGATCAGCTCGGCAATGGCATAGACGTTCTCGACCGAAAAGGCGACGATGGCCGAGCGCGCCGGCATCCGCGCGATCTTTTTGGACCCCGCCCAGGACAATTGCGAAAACCGTTCACGCCGGATGAACTGAACCCCGGGAACCAGCGCCGCGATCGCGCCGCGCATCGTATCCGATCCCAGGAACAGGGTCTCGTGCAGCCCGCGCGCATTGAGCAGCCGGTCGGTAAAGACATGCCCGCGATCGGGATCGGCGCAAAGCTGGATCTCGTCGATGGCGATGAAATCGGCGCCGATCTCCAGCGGCATCGCCTCGGTCGTGCAGACCCAGTACTGAGTGCGCTCGGGCACGATGCGCTCTTCGCCGGTCACCAGCGCCACGACCGACGGGCCGCGCAGCGCGACGATCCGGTCATAGACCTCGCGCGCCAGAAGCCGCAGCGGCAGGCCGATCACGCCAGTGCGATGCGCCAGCATCCGTTCGATCGCGTAATGCGTCTTGCCGGTATTCGTGGGTCCCAGAACCGCCGTGACCCGCCCCTTGCCTGTCATCTCTCTGCCTTGATCCTCGGCGGCAAACGCCGCGCCGGCATACCGTCGTTGCGCGCTGGTTAGAATGCCGCGCCCGCCGTGTGAAGTGAAATCCGCGCTACAGCGCGCGCCCGGCCAGGTCCCGCTCAAGCCGCTCGACGGCCTGACGCAGGCTCGGGCGATGCGGGTTCAGCGCCAGCGCCGCGGAATAGGCCTCGCGCGCGGCTTCGGGGCGGTCGACCTGCTCCAGGATCGCGCCCATCCCGGCCAGGGCCCCGAAATGATCGGGGTTGCGCGCCAGAACCTCCTCGATATCGGCCATGGCCGGACCCAGCCGGTTCTCCATGAAGAATGCCGTGGCGCGCGCGTTCCAGGCCTCGGCGAAATCGGGCGCGTGATCGATGACCGCGCTGAAATGGGCGATCGCGGCACCGGTATCGCCCTCGCGCAGCGCATCCTGGCCACGCTGGAACAGGTAATCGGCCACCGCCGATCCCGACTGGCTCCAGGCCCGCTGGATCTGGCGCTCGATTCGAACCCAGCGATCCTGGTCGGGCTGCGCAAGCTGCTCCAGCAACGATTCGACATCCGGTGCCCGCGCATCCTGCGCCTGCACGACCGGCGCCGCCAGACCGATGGCTGCCGCCACGACAAGATTGAGAATTGCGCCACCTTGCGTCATAACCGCAAGATAGCGTGCGCGTGGAAAAATGCGAGAGCCCGCGCCACCCCGAAAGCTGCAAACGCAATCACAACCAGGACAGACAGCGCGATGAGCAACGTGATCGAACAGGGCGTCGAGGCGCTCAACGAAAAACTGGGAAGCGACGGATTCGACGGCATCGCCAAATTCGAGATCGAGGACGAAGGCGCGATCGTGCTCGACAGCGATGGCGCGCGCGCCGGCGACGACGATGCCGATGTCACGCTGACCGCCTCGGCCGAGACCTTCCGCGGCATGCTGGAGGGTAACGTGAACCCGACCATGGCCTTCATGTCCGGCCAGCTCAAGATCGACGGCGACATGTCGCTGGCGATGAAGCTCGCCGCCGTCCTGGGCTGACCGGCACCATGGCATTGTCGCCCGCGCCCCTGCACAGTCACGACGGGCCAAGGGCGGGGCGGGCCTACTGGGTTCAGGCCAGCGACGGTGTGCGGTTGCGGGTCGGGCACTGGCCCGGCCAGCGCGGCACCGTGCTCGTGCTGCCGGGACGCACCGAATACATCGAGAAATATGCGCAGGTCGCTGCCGATCTGGCGCGCGACGGATGGGGCGCGCTGGTGATCGACTGGCGCGGGCAGGGTCTCTCGGATCGTCTTTGCGATGATCCGCGCCTGGGCCATGTCGGGCGCTTTTGCGACTACCAGCGCGACCTGGCCGCCCTGCGCGCGGCCGCCGATGCGCTGGGCTGCACCACCCCCGCGCCGATCCTGTGTCATTCGATGGGCGGCTGCATCGCGTTCCGCGCGCTTTGCGACGGCCTGATCCCGCCGGCCATCGCCTTCAGCGCGCCGATGTGGGGCCTGCCGATCCCGCCCACAAGGCGATTCGCGATCCGGGCGCTTGCGCTCGTGTTGCGGCCGCTGGGCCGCGACAGTCGCTACCTGCCCACGACGGGGCCGGATTACGGCCTGCCTGCGATGGAATATCCCGACAACCCTCTGACGCGCGATCAGGCGCAGTTCGCGCGCATGAAGGCGCAGGTCGAGGCAACGCCCGCCCTGGCGCTCGGCGGCCCCAGCCTGCGCTGGGGCGCCGCCGCCCTGTCAGAGATGGCCGCCCTGGCGCGGGAAACCGCGCCTTGCGTGCCTGCGCTGATCGGCCTTGGCGGCAACGAACGGGTCGTCACACCCGAGGCGATTCGCCGCCGCGTCGGCCGCTGGCCTGACGCAGAGCTGGTCGAATACCCCGAGGCCGAACACGAATTGCTGATGGAACGCCCGGCCGTACGCGCGGATTTCCTTGCCCGCGTCCGATCCCTCTTCAACCGGGCCTGAACGCGGCTGGCTTCATCTTGCCGCAAATACGCCGGGGGTGAATGGGCCGCAGGCCCAGAGGGGGCAGCGCCCCCTGATCCGCCGCGCAGCGGCTCAAGCGGCGTCTGCGCAGCAGGCCATCGGATCGCCCGGCGCAGCCGGTGCGATCATGCCACCCGGTCCAGCCGGGCCAGAACATCCCCAAGGCGCGCGGCCTCGTCGGTCTTTTCGGCCAGTTGCTGGCGGGCTTCCGCCACCACCTCCTCTGAGGCATTGGCCAGGAAACGCGGGTTGTCGAGCCGGTTCTTCAGCCCCGCGATATCCTTCTCCAGCCGGTCGGCGGATTTGCGCAGCCGGTCGCGTTCGGCACCGATGTCGATCACGCCTTCCAGCGGCAGGGCATAGGTCGCGCCCTCGACGGCGATGCTCAGCGCGCCCTTGGGCGCCGCGTCGGCCGGGTGCATCCCGTCGATCCGCGCCAGCCGCTCGATCAGGGCCGCGTTGCGCGCATAGGCGGTGTGGGCGGCCTCGTCCTGGTCCAGCGCCAGCATCGGCAGCTTCAGCCCCACCGGCACCCGCATCTGCGTCCGCGCCGAGCGCACGGCCTCGATCAGCCCGATCACCCATGACATCTCCCGGTCCGCCGCCGCGTCGGCGATGTCCGGCCCATACTCCGGCCAGTGTGCCAGCGCCGCCATGGAGGTGCGATCGCCGGTCAGGGCCCACAATTCCTCGGTGATGAAGGGCATGAAAGGGTGCAGCAGCACGAAACACTGATCCAGCACCCAGCGCGTCGTCGCGCGCGTCTCGGCGGCGTGGTCGCCATCCAGCAGCGGCTTGGCGAATTCCACATACCAGTCGCAGACCCGCCCCCAGACAAAACGATAGAGCAGATCCGCCGCATCGTTGAACCGATAGGCCGACAGCGCCTCGTCCACCGCGTGGCGGGTGCGCGCGGTCTCGCCGACGATCCAGCGATTGACGGTCTGGCTGGCTTGCGGCGGCTGCGGCCCGGCCATCGGCACGTCATCGCCAAAGACGCCATTCATCTCGGCAAAGCGGGTGGCGTTCCACAGCTTGGTGGTGAAGTTGCGATAGCCGGTGATGCGCTGGGTATCGAGCTTCAGCACGCCGCCGAGGCTGGCCATGGCCGCATTGGTGAATCTGAGCGCATCGGCGCCGTATTCGTCGATGATCTCCAGCGGATCGACGACATTGCCAAGGCTCTTGGACATCTTCTTGCCCTTGGCGTCCCGCACCAGCCCGTGCAGATAGACGGTGTGGAACGGCACCTCGCCCACAACCGCCAGCTGCATCATCATCATCCGCGCGACCCAGAAGAACAAGATGTCCTGCCCGGTGACCAGCACATCGGTCGGGAAATACTTCTGCAATTCCGGCGTCTGTTCCGGCCAGCCCAGCGTGCCGATCGGCCAGAGGCCCGAGGAGAACCAGGTGTCGAGGACATCGGGGTCGCGGCGAAGGATGATTCTTCGGAGTTCGGTGCTCGAGTTGACAATCGCCCAGTTAGTGCCGGTCCCATCGCACACAACTTCAAAGTGTTCCGGATAAACCGACTTTGCCTTTGCTATAGCTTCATCTTCTGTCGCCGCACAGAAGAAGTGGCTTTGTTTGTATTCGGGCTTGCTCCAATCGGTTTCAAGAGCCGGCCCATACCAAACCGGTATCTGATGCCCCCACCACAACTGGCGCGAGATGCACCAGGGCTCGATATTCTCAAGCCAGTGGAAATAGGTGCGCTCGCCGCTTTCGGGCAGGATCCTGGTCTTGCCGCTGCGCACGGCATCCAGCGCCGGGCCGACGATTTTCGCGGTATCGACGAACCATTGATCGGTCAGATACGGCTCGATCACGACCTTCGAGCGGTCGCCAAAGGGCTGCATGATCTTCTTGTTCTCGACCAGCGGCACCGCGTTGCCCTCGGCATCGGTCGTCATCACCGCCAGCCCCTCGTCGGTGATGGCCGCGACCACCGCCTCGCGTGCGGCGTAGCGGTCCAACCCGCGCAAGTCCTCGGGCACCAGATTGACCTGGCCGACATCGCCCGCTTCACGCTCGCCGCGCGCAATCGCGCCTGCGACCCGCGCGCTGTCCTCATAGCTCAGGCCATCCGCGCGCATTCGCGCCTTGGTGTCCATCAGGTTGTAAAGTGGGATGTCGTTGCGCCTGGCAACCGCATAGTCGTTGAAATCATGCGCGCCCGTGATCTTGACCGCGCCCGAGCCAAAGGCCGGGTCGGGGTAATCGTCGGTGATGATCGGGATCAGGCGACGGTGTTCTTTAGGGCCGACCGGGATTTCGCACAGCTTGCCGACGATGGGCGCATAGCGTTCATCGTCAGGGTTCACCGCCACCGCGCCATCGCCCAGCATGGTTTCAGGCCGGGTCGTGGCGATCGAGATGTAGTTGCGCATCTCGCGCAGGGTGACGGTGCCGTCCTCGTCGCGCTCGACATATTCGTATTCAAAGGGTTTCCCGGTCGCCGGGTCGGTTTCAAGCGGATACTTGAAGTGCCACATATGGCCGTCAACCTCGACATTCTCGACCTCGAGGTCGGAAATCGCGGTTTCGAAATGCGGGTCCCAGTTCACCAGCCGCTGGCCGCGATAGATCAGGCCCTTGTTGTACATATCCACGAACACCTTGATCACGGCATCGTGGAAATTGCCCTCCTCGCCCGGCGGGCAGTTCGGGGCGCCCGACATGGTGAAGGCGTTGCGCGACCAGTCGCAGCTTGCCCCCAGCCGCTTGAGCTGGTTGATGATCGTGCCGCCCGATTCCTGCTTCCAGCGCCAGATCTCGTCGGTAAAGGCCTGCCGGTCCCAGTCACGGCGCGGCGGCTTGCCCTCGGCGGCCAGCTTGCGCTCGACCACCATCTGCGTGGCGATGCCGGCATGGTCCTGCCCCGGCTGCCAAAGGGTGTCGAAACCGCGCATCCGGTGCCAACGCACCAGGATGTCTTGCAGCGTGTTGTTGAACGCATGCCCCATATGCAGGCTGCCGGTGACATTGGGCGGCGGGATCATGATGCAAAACGTCTCGGACCGGCGCGCATTGGCCCCGGCGCGAAAGGCGCCTGCCGCCTCCCAGGCGGCGGCGATGCGCGGTTCGGCCTCGGCGGCGTTGAAAGTCTTGTCCATCGTCATGTCGGCATCCTTTGGGCAGCATCCTCGGGCTTTGGCGGTGTTTAGCGCCGCATGGGAAAAAGGGAAAGGGCGCAGGCGCAGGGCATCGCCGTGGTGCCGCGTCGTCATCCGCGCACGGCCATTGCATGCGCCGCCGCCTCGCGTCACAACGGGGCGATCGCAGCAGCCAGGAAACGCCGCCATGCCCCCGACCGATACCGCCGCCGGCGCAGCCCTGCTGGACAGGTTCGGGCGGATCGTGATCATCAACCTGCCCGAGCGCCCCGACCGCCGGGCGGAAATGGCGCGCGAACTGGCGCGGATCGGGCTGGCGCTGGATCATCCGGCGGTGCAGCTTTTCCCGGCGATCCGGCCCGCGGCAACGGCAGGGTTTCCGTCGATCGGCGCGCACGGCGCTTTCCTCAGCCATCTTGGCGTTCTGGAAACCATTCTCGAACAGGGATGGGACCGTGCGCTGATCCTTGAAGACGACGTGTCGCTGGGCGCGGGGTTCGCGCGCCGTCTCGGCCCGGTGCTGGCGCAACTGAACGGGCAGGACTGGGACATGGTCTATGGCCATTGCCGCTTGCACGACCTGCCCGCGCCGAACGGGCTGGCACAGGTGCCGCCGGATCGAAGCGTGGACCTGTTGCACTTCCTGGGGATGAAGGCCTCGACGGCGCGGCTGGCCGTGCCCTATCTGCGCGCGATGCTGGCACGGCCCACGGGCAGCGCCGAGGGGGGGCCGATGCATGTCGATGGCGCCTATAACTGGTTTCGCCGGTCGCATCCGCAGTTGCGCGTCTTTGCAGCCTGCCCGCCGCTGGCGGTGCAGAGGCCGTCGCCCAGCGACATCGCCGCGTCCCGCTGGCATCATCGGCTGCCGGGGCTGCGTGCCCTTTCGCGCCTGTGGCACGGTGCGCGCTAGGATCCGCGAACGCCGGTGCCCCGATACCCGGTCACGACCCGCCACACCAGATCCTGCGCCCAGTCCACCAGTTCGGGTGCCGCCTGCCGGTCCGGGCCGGGCAGGCCGCGCGGATCGCGGGCATAGATCACGGCATAATGGGTCAGCGCGACCAGCCAGGCGCCCATGGGCGACAGGTGAATGTCATCGGTGAACAACTGGCGGATGTCGCTCAGGCCAGCCGGGGCCTCGCCCGCCTCGATCGCGTCATGGACCTCGGCCATGACCAGCGTGGCGGGGATCATGCGCATCGGCGGCGCCCCCTCGGGGCGGTTGGCGTTGACTTGGGCCATGATCGCCTCCCACCCGGCGAATTCGCGGTCCAGCCGTTCGCGCCAGGGCAAATCGCGGTCGGGGTCGCCGTGGGTGTCATGCCCCGGCCCGGTATCGAGCGAGACCCATGTCGCATAAAGCAACACCTCGGCCCCCTGCCCGTCCGCGCCGTTTTCCCAGCCGTGGCGCGCCCAGCGAAGGGCCTCTTCGTCGCTGTTGTGCCAGGGCCGCGTGCCCGACAGGGCAACGCGCTCGGTCTGGACCATCACGTCGAAATCGCCGATATCGGTGCGCGCATCGGGCGGATGGGTCCGGTTGTTCCAGCGCCAGTCCATCGGCGCGCCCGGAATCGTCGAAAGCGCGATGGTGCCGGCCGGGCCGCCGGCCGCCCGCACCAGTTGCGGCAGCGCGCGATCCATCGGGTCGGTCAGGCTGTGCCCGGACAGGATGACCCGCCGATCCAGGGGTTGTGGACCCACTGCAGGCGGCATCGGAACCTCAGACCCGTCCTCTGCCCGCGCATCCGAGGTCGTGCCCGTCTCTGCGCCGGCGCTTGCCTCTTGGGGTGCGGGATCGGCGTTGTCGGTGCCCGTCTCATCGGTTCCCGAATCGCCTGAGCCCGGCAACGCTGCGCGCGCCTCGCGTCCCTCATCGCCGGACGCGCGACGCTCAGTGGCTGGCTGCCGGGCGGGCGCGGGCTCAACCAGCATGCCCTGCGCTCCGTCTGACACCGACAGCCGGCCCGGCCCGCCAGCGCCAAGCCAGGCCGTCAACGCACCCAGCATGAACAGGGTCGCAACCAGAACCGATGCTGCGCGCATAGTCACTCTCCACCTTGCAAGAACTCACCATAGCGCCGATCCCGGATCGCGGCAAAGCATCTGTCGGCTTGCCAATGTCATTGCGAGCGGCAAGGCGCTGGGCTAAGCCGACGACGAGGAGAGCGCGATGCCCGATTTCGATACCGTTCTGCGCACCCGTCAATCGGTGCGCGGATATACCCCGCAACCGTTGACGCGCGCGTTGATCGACGAGGTCTTTTCGCTCGCCGCGCTTGCCCCGTCGAATTGCAACGTGCAGCCGTGGCAGGTGCATGTCGTCTCGCGCGCGGTGTTGCGGGCGTTGGGGCACGCAATGACCGAAGCCGCGCGATCCGGCCAACCGCCCGCACCGGACGTGCCGATGATCAGCCGCTACGAGGGCCCGTTTCGCCACCGCCAGATCGACGCCGCAAAGGCGCTGTACGGTGCCATGGGCATCGCGCGCAACGACCACGACGGGCGCGCGGCGGCGTTCCTGCGCAACCTCGATGCCTTTGGCGCCCCGCATGCGGCATTCCTGTTCTTGCCCGAAGGGTTCGACCTGCGCGAGGCCGCAGACCTTGGCGGCTATGCCCAGACCCTGATGCTGGCAATGGCAAGCCGCGGGATCGGAAGCTGCGCCCAGGGCGCGCTGTCGCTCTATCCCGAGATCGTCCGTGCCCATCTGGGGCTGGTGCAAGGGCCGCGGCTGATCATGGGCATTGCCTTTGGCTACAAGGATCCCGACCACCCGGCCAATGCCGCACACACCGATCGGGCCGCGCTGGCCGATATCGTGCACCATCACGGCGACACCTGAGCAGGGCCGCCGCAACGGCCCTGGAGGCAATCAACCGGACACGATCTGCCAGGGGTGATCGAACCAGTGTTCCTCAAGGTTGGGGCTTTCGCCGATGCGATCCACCACGGCGAACAGCCCCGGTGCAGCAAGCGGCGTCAGAACACCGTGCCAGGTGCCGCGCCGCAGATTGATCGCCTGCGCACCATCGGTGACAAAGGCGCGCGGCGCATACGCGGGCGAATGCGCCACGACAACCAGAAACGGATGCGCCGTCATCGGGATGAAGGCTTGCGAGCCCTGCGGATGGCGCTCGATCATCTCAAGCCGATATGGCAGGGCGCGCGGCTCGGCCAGAAAGATCGAGATCCCGGCCCGGCCGGGCGGCACCGTTTCAGACCCGAAGTCAAGCGCGGCGCGATCGTGAAAGCGCCCGCAAAGTCCCTGGTTGGTGATCCTGTCGGGCGGCCCACTGGCCTCAAGCACGTCGCCAAACGGGGCAAAGGCGGTCGCCGTCAGGGGTTCTGTGCAGACGGTGCGGGTCATGGCAGGAACCTGGTTTCGAACAGGGGCAGGGTCATCGCGGGTGCGGGCAAGCGCGTGCCAGACATATGTTTTCGCTTTACAGGAACGATCACGCGGCCGAGCCGGGCCATGGGCTGCGTAACCGCGCGTGGCGGTTGACATCCTTGTAAAGCAGGTATCGGAACGGCCCCGGTCCGGCGGCATAGCAGGCTTGCGGGCAATAGGCCCGCAGCCACATGAAATCGCCGGCCTCGACCTCGACCCAGTCGCGGTTGAGCTTGTAAACCGCCTTGCCTTCGAGGACGTAGAGACCGTGTTCCATGACATGCGTCTCCTCGAACGGAATCACGCCGCCGGGCTGGAAGGTGACGATATTGACATGCATGTCATGGCGCAGGTCATCGGGATCGACAAAGCGCGTCGTCGCCCAGCGCCCCTGCGTGTCGGGCATCGGCACCGGTGCGATGTCACGGTCGCTGGTCACGAACGCCTCGGGCGGGGTCAGTCCGGGCGCGGCGTGCCAGATCTTGCGATACCAGTGGAACCGTGCCGGGGCGCGCCCTTCGGCCAGCAGCGACCATCGCGCACCGGGCGGGATATAGGCATAGCCGCCGGCATCCATGTCAAACCCGCGCCCGTCTATGGTCAGGGTCAGAACGCCATCGGTGACGAACAGGACATGCTGGGCATCCGGTTCGCAATCGGGGGTGTCGGCGCCACCGCCCGGCTGAACCTCCATCACATACTGGCTGAAGGTCTCGGCAAAGCCCGACATCGGGCGCGCGATCATCCAGAGCCGGGTCTTGCGCCAGCCGGGCAAGCAACTGGTGACGATGTCCGAAAAGCAGGCCCGCGGGATCACCGCATAGGCCTCGGTAAAGACGGCGCGCTGGGTCAGAAGCTCGGTCTGGGACGGTAGGCCCCCGGTCGGGGCGTAATAGCTATTCATGGCAACATATCCCCGAGCCGCAGGGCGGCGATGCGTTCGACCTGGGCACAGGCTGTGGCGAATTCGGTCTCGGTGTCATTGGCAAGCCGCTGTTCGAAGGCAGCCAGGATCTGGGCCTTGTCGTGGTCGCGCACGGCAATGATGAACGGAAACCCGTGCTTGTCCACATAGGCCGTGTTCAGGGCCTGGAAACTGGCGCGCTCATCGTCGGTCAAGGCGTCCAGCCCGGCCGACGCCTGTTCGGCGCTCGAGTCCGCTGTCAGGCGGCGCGCTGCCGCCAGCTTGCCCGCCAGATCAGGATGCGCGCGCAAAACGCCCAGCCTTTCGTCGCGGCTGGCCGAACGGAAGATGCGGGCCAATGCATTGTGTAGCCCGATCGCGCTGTCATGGGCCGGGCCCAGTTCAAGCGCCCAGGCGCGTTCGGCAATCCACGGCGAATGCTCGAACATGCCGCCAAACCGCGTGACGAAGGTATCGTAGTCCATCCGGCTGGGGCGTTCGCGCCGACGATGCGGATGGCGCGCTGCCCAATGTGCCGCGATCTGCCCGCGGGTCGCGAACCATGCCCCGCCCTTTTGCGCGACATGATCGAGAAAGCGGATCAGGCCCGCGATCTTGCCGGGCCGGCCGATCAGCCGGCAATGCAGCCCGACCGAAAGCATCCGCCCGCCTTCGGCATGCAGCGTGTCGAAGGCATCGATCAGGTATTGGCCAAAATCCTGCCCGGTCACCCATCCGGGCGCGGTGGCAAAGCGCATGTCGTTCGCCTCAAGCGTGTAGGGCAGAATGAGCTGGTCACGATCGCCGAATTCGGCCCAGTAGGGCAGATCGTCGTCATAGGTGTCGGATATCCAGTCAAAGAGCCCGGTCTCGGCAGTCAGGCGCACCGTGTTCTGCGAACACCGGCCCGTGTACCATCCGCTGGGCGGCGTGCCGGTGACTTCGGTGTGCAGGCGGACGGCCTCGGCGATCTGGGCGCGTTCCTCGTCCTCGGGCATGTCGCGATGCTCAACCCATTTCAACCCGTGCGAGGCGATCTCCCAGCCCGCGTCGGTCATGGCGGCAACCTGCACAGGGTTGCGCGCAAGCGCTGTTGCCACGCCATAGATCGTGACCGGCAACTCGCGCCCGACGAACAGCCGATGCAACCGCCAGAACCCGGCGCGCGCGCCATAATCATAGATCGATTCCATGTTCCAGTGGCGCTTTCCGGGCCAGGGCTGGGCACCGGCGATATCGGACAGGAAGGCCTCGGACTGCGCATCGCCATGCAGCAGGCAGTTCTCGCCGCCCTCCTCGTAGTTCAGCACCAGACTGATCGCCACGCGGGCGCCGCCGGGCCAATCGGCGGCGGGCGGGGTGGCGCCATGGCCGGTGAAGTCGCGCGGGTAACGGGGGGGATGTGTCACGTTGCAGCCTGCCAGCAATGCCTGCCCCGGTCGCGCCGGGCAGCGTCACGGTAAACCAGTTGATCGGCCCTGTTTTTCAATTTTTCCCTGAAAGACCTTTCCCGTGCCTTCGCACTGGTCTTTGCCGGGCACTCAGGCACAATGCCATAAAACGGAGCAATCGACATGGCCGGATTTCTGACCACCCACGTTCTGGATACCGCGCGCGGCTGCCCTGCGGCGGGTTTGCGGATCACGCTGTTCCATCTGGATGCCGGGGCGCGCGTGCGCGTTGCCGAGATGATCACCAATGCCGACGGCCGCACCGATTCGCCGATCCTGCCGAAGGACCGTTTTGCGACGGGTCGGTATGAGCTGGTCTTTCATGCCGGCGATTACCTGCGCGCCAGCGGTCAGGCCGGGCAAGACCCCCTGTTTCTGGACGAGGTGCCGATCCGGTTCGGCATGAACGACGCCGAGGCGCATTATCATGTGCCGCTTTTGCTGTCGCCCTTTGGTTATTCCACCTATCGCGGCAGCTGACCGGCGCCGCGCCCGATGCGGTTGCACCACGCACCGCAAGCCACTACGCTGGCCGTGATGGGCAAGCGAAACGGGGCCATGTCTGCCGGGAACCCGCCTGAAGCAGTCGCACAATCGGTTGTGGTCCCCGAGGATTTCGCAAACCGCATCGCCGCGCGTTTCCGGCTGAAGCCCGGCGAAACGCCGCGCCTTGTCTTTCACGCAGGCCCCGGCGATGCCGCCGGCAGTTTCGATCACTGGCTGGCGGGGCGCCATGACCCACGCATTCCGATCATGGCCTATTCGACCCAGTTCTATGCCCTCGTCGATCAACTGGGGGCCGAGGCACATGTCATCACCGAACGGCACGATCCGCCCCAAGGTCATCATCCGCGCATCCGCTTCACCCCGATCCCGCGCGACCGCACACGCCACGGTCTGGGCTGGCATGCGGCGCAAAACCGCTATGCCTGGCAGGTGGTCTGGCATATCCGCAAGCTGAAACCCCATGCCGTTGTCATGGGTATCGACCTTCCGGCCTGGGCCTTTGCCGCGCTGCCACGCAAGACCGCGCTGATCCTGACGATCCACAACACATTTTGGCCCATGGGGCACGGTCGCGGCGGGATCAAGACGCGGATCAGGCAAGGTCTGGCGGGACTCGGCCTGCGCCGGTTCACGGCCGCGATCTGCACCTCGCCGGAATGCGCGCGCCAACTCAGCATCTTGACCGGGCGTCAGAGCGGCCTGTTCGTGCAGATGCCGCAAATTCCGCATGAACACTTGCCGAAACGCCGCCAGCCCCTGCACTTGCGCCAACTGCTGAATCGGTGGCGACTAAGGGCTGATACCGATGTTCAAAACAACCTGTTCGTGGAAATGCCGCAGATTCCGCTGGCGCATCTGCCGGCGCACCATCAGCCGATGGAGGCGCGCAACCTGCTCTTTCTGGGCCGGATCGAGGCCGACAAGGGCGTCTTCGACCTCTTGGAAGCCTTCTCGAACCTTGCCGCGCGCCACGACGACATCAACCTGACGATCGCAGGCACCGGAACGGCCCTCGACGCCCTGCGCGAGGCCGCCGCTGCTTCGCCCTACGCCGCCCGCATCGACATTCCCGGCCGGCTGGATGCGGACGGGGTCGCGCAGGCCCTTCAGAACGCCGATCTGCTGGTCTGCCCGACCCGCAGCGAGTTCAACGAGGGTCTGGCGCTGGTGATCGTGGAATCCGCCGCGGCCGGCGTGCCGTCAGTCGCCAGTTCGGTGGTTCCGGCGCATGAACACGTCCCCGACGGCTGCGCCGTCTATCCCGCCGACGACACACAGGCACTGGAGGACACGCTTGCCAGGCTGATCGAGGATCCGGACGCGTTTGGCGCATTGGTGGCCGGAACCGCCCCGATCCGGACGCAGGTTCTGGATCGAAACGCCTCATGGGGGTCGCAACTGGCGCGCGCGCTCTTGTATCCCGAACGCGGCTGAACCCGGCCGCATCACGTGCCGCGCGTCAGGGCCTCCATCGCGGCCTTGCATCGCGTCGAGATGAAATCCGAAAACAGCCGCACCTTTGGGTCGCGCAGGCGCCGGTGCGGTGTCAGGATACTGAGAGACACCGGCAACGGCGGCGTTTTCGTTGCCACCGGCACCAGCCGGCCAGCGCGCAGATGATCGGCCACTTCGAAGATCGGTTTCAGCACGATCCCGTGCCCGTCCAGTGCCCATTGGGTCAACACGTCCCCGTCATCCGACTCGAACGGGCCGGAAATGTCGAATTTCTGCAATCCTTCGGCGGTCTGAAGCGTCCATTGGAACTCTTTCGCACCGGGATAGCGCAGATTAAGACAATCGTGCCGATCCCGCACCAGCGCCGCGCCATCCTCGGGCAGGCCCCGGCGCGCAATATAGGACGGGGCCGCGCAAATGACGCGCGGCGCCTCGGCAATCGCGCGCATCTTCAGGCCGCTGTCGTCCAGTCGCCCCAGATGCAGCGCCACGTCCAGCCCCTCGCTGGTCACGTCGATGATCCGGTCCGACAGGCGCAGGCGCAGTTCGATCTGCGGATACTGCGCCTTGAATTCGGGCAGGTTCGGCGCAATGAACCGCCGCCCCACACCCAGCGGCGCCCCCACGAACAACACGCCGCGCGGGTTTTGCGTGGCATCGGCGACGGCGGCCTCGGCATCGTCGATCGCCTGCAAGACCTTGCGCGCGCCGTCATAGAAGATGCGCCCGTTCTCGGTCGGTTGAAGCGAGCGCGTCGTGCGGTTGAACAAGCGCACGCCCAGATGCTTTTCAAGGTCCGAGATCCGCCCCGAGGCCACGGCCGGCGATGTCCGCTGATCACGCGCCGCCGCCGACATGCTGCCCAATTCGTAAACACGCACGAACATCTTCAGGTTGTTGACATATGACATCCCGCCCCCGCGCTTTTCCGTCCAGGATTTTCAGCCCCGGCTTGAAAGTCCTCAGCGATTTGACGGATTAACAGAAAGGCAAGCGACGGTATAGCCTGCCCCAAACCATCGGAGTCACCCGGATGTTCGAACTTGCCATCATCGGCGCCTGGGCCGAATTCGCGCTGCGCTGGCTGCATGTGATCACCGCCATCGCTTGGATCGGCTCAAGCTTCTATTTCATCGCGCTCGATCTGGGGCTGCGCAAGGCCCCCGACCTGCCCGAGGGCGCCCATGGCGAGGAATGGCAGGTCCATGGCGGCGGCTTCTATCACATCCGCAAGTACCTGGTGGCACCGGAACAGATGCCCGAACACCTGACCTGGTTCAAATGGGAAAGCTATGCCACCTGGCTGTCGGGCTTTGCGTTGATGGCAGTGATCTATTACCTGGGCGCCGAATTCTATCTGATCGACCCCACGGTGCGCGACCTGTCGGTCTGGCAGGCGGTGGCGATCTCGGTCGGGTCGCTGGTGATCGGCTGGCTGGCCTATGACTGGATCTGCAAATCGCGCTTCGGCGACGACAACACCCGGCTGATGATTGCGCTTTACATCATCCTGATCGGGATAAGCTGGTTCTACACGCAGGTCTTTTCCGGCCGCGCCGCGCTGCTGCATCTGGGGGCCTTCACCGCCACGATCATGTCGGCCAATGTCTTCCTGATCATCATTCCCAACCAGAAGATCGTGGTCGCCGACCTGATCGCCGGGCGCAAACCCGATCCGAAATACGGCAAGATCGCCAAGCAAAGATCAACGCACAACAACTACCTGACCCTGCCGGTGATCTTTCTGATGTTGTCCAACCATTATCCGCTGGCCTTTGCCAGCGAATGGAACTGGCTGATCGCGGCGCTGGTCTTCCTGATGGGCGTGACCATCCGCCACTGGTTCAACAGCCGCCACGCCCGCAGCGGCAACCCGCACTGGACCTGGGCCATCACCGCGCTGATCTTCATTGTCATCATGTGGCTTTCGGTGGCGCCGATGCAGCGCGACGACCCGGCGCTTTCGTCCTTGCCCCCGACCTTTGCCCGGTTTTCCGAGGCCCCGCAATTCGACGATGTCCACAGCGTCGTGCAGGGCCGGTGCTCGATGTGCCATGCCGAAGAGCCGCTGTGGCCCGGCCTCAACTGGGCGCCGCGCGGCGTGGTGCTGGAGACCGAGGCCCAGATCGCGCGCGCAGCGCAGACCATCTACCTTCAGGCGGGCGCGAGCCACGCGATGCCCCCGGCAAACCTGGCCTGGATGGAGGAGGACGAGCGCGCGCTGATCCGCGACTGGTATCGCACCGCGACCGGATCCTGACAGCCCGGCAGCGGACCCGGCCGCAGGACCGGACGCTGCAGGCTCGTTCCAAGCCAAAGGCATTGACCGGCATCCCCGACCTGGGGCATGAGCGGGGCATGCTGATCTACAAGATCTTCCGCCGCCCCGAATGGGACCAGTTTCGCCGTCAGGGCCAGACCCTGGGTGCGCCCGTCGATCTGGCGGATGGCTTCATCCATTTCTCAACCGCCGCGCAGGTGACCGAAACCGCCGCACGCCATTTCGCCGGCGAAAGCGATCTGGTCCTTGTCGCGGCCGAGGCCGATGCGCTGGGGTCCGCCCTGCGGTGGGAGCCCTCGCGCGGCGGGGCGCTGTTTCCGCATCTTTACCGACCGCTGTGGCTGGACGACGTGGTCTGGGACAAGTCGCTGCCCCTGGGCGCGGCGGGCCATATTTTCCCCGAGGGCGTGATCTGATGCTGGAACGGCTGGGCCTTGCGGCCCTGCACGCGATCGACCCGGAAACCGGCCACGCGCTGGCGCTCAGGGCCCTGCGCCTGGGACTTGTGCCGCGGCCCGGCCCGTTCACCTCGGACCGGTTGCGCATACGGCTGGCAGGCCTGGATCTGCCCAACCCGGTCGGGCTGGCGGCGGGCTTCGACAAGAACGCGGTCGCCCTGCCCGCGCTGACGCGCGCGGGTTTCGGCTTTGTCGAAACCGGCGCCGCCACGCCGCGCGCCCAACCGGGAAACCCGCGCCCCCGGCTGTTTCGCCTGCCCGAGGATCAGGCGGTGATCAACCGTTTCGGCTTCAACAACGACGGGGCCGACGCCATTGCCAATCGCCTGGCCCGGCGCCCCAGGGCCGGCGTGGTCGGCCTGAACCTGGGCGCCAACAAGGACAGCGCCGATCGCGCCGGGGATTTCGCGCAGGTGCTGCGGCTGTGCGGCAAGCATGTCGATTTCGTGACGGTCAACGTGTCCTCGCCCAACACCGAAAGGCTGCGCGACCTTCAGGGTCCACAGGCGCTACGCGCCTTGCTGGCCGGGGTGATGGCGGCGCGCGGCGAGCTGACGCGCCCGATCCCGGTCTTTCTGAAGATCGCCCCCGACCTGTCGCCCGACGAACTGGCCGCCGTCGCCCAGGTGGCGCTGGAGACAGGCCTTGACGGGATCATTGCCACCAACACCACGCTGGCGCGCGACGGCGTACACAGCGCGCAGGCATCCGAAGCGGGCGGGCTGTCGGGTAGGCCGTTGTTCGAACGCTCGACCCGCGTTCTGGCCCGGTTGTCGCACCTGAGCGACGGCGCGCTGCCCCTGATCGGCGTTGGCGGGATCGACAGCGCCGAAACCGCCTATGCCAAGATCCTGGCCGGGGCCAGTGCGGTGCAGCTCTATTCCGCGCTGGTCTATCACGGGTTTTCGCTGGTGAACGAGATCGCGCGCGGGCTCGATGCGCTTCTGGCGCGCGACGGCTTTGCCACGCTTGCCGATGCGGTCGGACGGGGGCGCGACGCCTGGCTGCGCGCTGGCGATGCCTGAACGGCGTCAGCCGCCCTCGCCGCCGACCTCGGGGACGGCATCGGCACGTCGGGGCGAGACCGCAAAGACACAGCCGTCGCTGGGCAGTTCCGGCGGGGTGATGCACAGCCCGCGCGCCACACCCCAGGCCGCCAGAACGCGCGGCACGTAATCGCGGGTCTCGGCATAGGGGGGCACGCCGGATGCGCGCCGCACCGCCCCCTCGCCCGCATTGTACCCGGCAAGGGCCAGCACGGCATCACCGTCGAATTCCTCCAACAGCCAATCCAGATAGGCAATCCCGCCCGCGATGTTCTGATCCGCCACGAACGGGTCGCCCACATCAAAGCGCGTTGCCGTCGCCGGGATCAGTTGCATCAGCCCTTGCGCGCCCGCGCTGCTGACGGCATCGGCCCGTCCTGACGATTCCACCGCGATCACGGCCAGCGCCAGGGCGGGCGAGACCTTTGTGCCCACGCTGGCCCGCAGGATCGACGGGCCATGCGCCTCAGCGATGGCTTGCAGATCGCCCAGGCGCGGCTCGGGCACCGCCTGGCCATCGGGGGCATTGCGCAGCGAGTCGATCGCCAGTTGGAACCGCCCCTCGCGCGCGTGGTCCTCGGCCGGAACGCGGGACCAGAACCAGGCAAAGCGGGGTGTCGCGTCCTCCAGCGGGGCCGCATCCGCTGCCGGGTCCGATTCAGGTGCCTGCGGTCGCGGGGTGCTGGGTGCGGGCGGGGCCAGGCGGCGTGCCTGTTCCTCGGGGTCGATCTGCACGGTGATGCGCGGCCCGCTTCCCGGCGGGGCGACGGCGATCCGGCGAAAGGTGAAATCCTCGGCGGCCAGCGGCAGCGCGGCGCATGACAGCGCCGTGCATAGCAGTGCGAATCGGATCGGCATGCTGCCCGGCATGGCCTCGACTTGGTCTTGTTATGGGACGGTTGTGCCAGAACGCGCCGCGAATCGCAATTGCGCTGATCGCGCCGCCGTCCCGCCAGGCGACACGATTCACGAAAGGGAAACGGAATGTTTCCACTATCGGCATGGTTGAGCGAATTTTTTTGCGTTTCGCCACGAAATGGCCCGATTCCGCCCTGTTTGGGCCAAGGTTCCCCGTCAGAACGATGGGGCCAGGCGCGGTTTCGGGCCAAACCCAACCAAACCTCCGGATCCGGCGCAAGGCAGAACCATTTGCCATATCCTGGAGACATGACATGAAATTCTTCGAACTTGCAAAGACCTTCCGCGACGACGAATCCGGCGCGGTGACCGTTGACTGGGTCGTGCTGACCGCCGCCATCGTCGGCCTGGGCATTGCCGTGATCGCCTCGGTGCGTGGCGGAGTGACCGAACTGGGTGACTCGATCGAGACCTCGCTTGAAGGTGGCGAAGTTGAAGCGCTCGACCTCGACGGCGACGGCTGATCGTGCCTCGCCTCACGCTCGAACGGGCGTCACCAAAGCCGCGCCCCCTCGGCGCGGCTTGTTTTCGTCCGGCGCCCGTTCGACGCGTCCGCTGATGCGCCATTCGCCCCGATGCCAGCGTGACACCCATTGTCAGCGGCATGACGGCACCCCCTTCGCCACCGCGAACAAAGGAAAGAGCCCATGCGCACCACCCAGATTGCCGTGCTGATTGTCGGCCTTGGCCTTGCCGGGTTCGGCGTCTATATGGCGCAAAGCTACGTCAACCAGACCCAGGCGGCGATCGCTGCCGTCCAGTCCAGGGAATCCTCGCAACCGCAGATCGAAACGGTCGATGTCTATGTCGCCGCGCGCGAGATCCGCTATGGCGAGCCGATCGCCGAAGACGATGTTCGCGCCGTCAGCTGGCCCACGGATGCCATGCCCGACGGGGTGTTCCAGGATCTGGCCGAACTGGTGCCCGACCCCGACAGCCCCCGCATCGCCCTGCGCGCGATGGAACCGAACGAACCGCTGCTGGAGGTCAAGGTCAGCCGCCCCGGCCAGTCGGCCGGCGTTGCGGCGCAACTGTCGCGCGGCATGCGCGCCTTCACGATCCGCGTCGATTCCAACAGCGGCATTTCCGGCTCTTTGCGCCCGTCGGACACGGTCGATATCTACTGGACCGGGCGCGGCTCGGACGGTGGCGAGGTCACCCGCCTGATCAGCAGCGGCGTCCGGATCATCGCGCTGGATGAAAACGGCGATCAGGACCGCACCTTCAGCGGTATTCCACGCACCGTCACGGTCGAGGCCGCGCCGGAACTGGTGGCCACGATGGCGCAGGGCCAATCGACCGGGCGGCTGTCGCTGTCGGTCGTGGGGCTGGACGACACCACCGCGCTCAGCGCTTTCCAGATCGACCGCCGCAGCCTTCTGGGCGTCGAGGCCCCCGAACCCGAGGCCGCCGCGCCCGAACGCTGCACCGTGCGCACGCGCCGCGGGTCCGAAGTGGTCAACATGGAAATCCCCTGCACCAACTGAGGTGCATTTATGCCACGGCAGCGCCCCACCATGTTGGGGCGCTTTGCCATGCAAACCACCACCACTGGAACCAATTGTGCGAGAACGACTGAACTTTTCGCGCCAATCAATTGATTCTTGCAATAAAAAGCCGATTCAAGCATTCTGATGCGAAATCGGGGCGTCAGACTTCGAACAATTGAGGCGTGATCAGCGAGGCAGGATCACATGACAGCGAAGAACTGGATCGCGTCAGCCGTGACGCTGGCAATGCTCGGGCTGGGTCTGATGGCCGCAGCCCCGTCACCCGTTTCGGCCGAGACCTTGCGCATCATGCGCGGCAATGTGAACGAAACGCTGGTCGTGCCGATGAACCGCGCGGTGGTGGTCGAAACGGACATGTCCTTTGCCGAACTGTCCATCGCCAACCCCGGCATCGCCGATATCTCAACCCTGTCCGACCGCTCGATCTATGTTCTGGGCAAGGCGCCGGGGCGCACGACGCTGACCATTCTTGGCCCCGAGGGCGATCTGATCGCCAATGTCGAGGTCCATGTCGCGCCCGATGTCGCCGAATTCCGCGAACGTCTGCGCCAGATTCTGCCGAACGAACAGATCGAGGTGCGTACCGCCAATGACGGGATCGTCCTGTCCGGCACGGTGTCGTCGATCTCGCGTCTGGATGCGGCGATGGAGCTGGCCGAACGCTATGCGCCTGAACGCGTGTCGAACCTGATGACCGTGGGCGGCACGCATCAGGTGATGCTGCGCGTGCGCTTTTCCGAGGTGCAGCGCAACGCCGCGCAGAACCTGTCGGCGAACCTGAACATCGGCGAGGGGCTGGCGCCGGTGGCAAACCAGTTGCGCACCGATGGCGGCGAAGGCACCCTGAGCGGCGGATTCGGGATCGGCGCGGTCCAGTTCCAGGTGCTGCTTGAGGCGCTGGAATCGAACGGGCTGGCGCGCACCCTGTCCGAACCCAGCCTGACCTCGCTTTCGGGGCAAGAGGCGGCCTTTCTGGCCGGGGGCGAATTCCCGGTGCCGGTGGCCGGTGAGGATGGAAACATCACCATCGAATATCGCCCCTTCGGGGTCGAGTTGACCTTTACGCCGCGCGTGCTGGATGGCGATGTGATCAACCTGATGATGGACGCCTCGGTCAGCAGTCTCGATACCGCGACCACGGTAAGCACCGGCGGCGTGTCTGTGCCGGCCCTGCGGCGGCGACAGACCTCGACCACGGTCGAGTTGCGCGACGGCGAAAGCTTTGCCATCGCCGGGCTGTTGCAGGACGATTTTCGCGGCAACACGCGGCAGGTGCCGTGGCTTGGCGATATTCCCATCCTGGGCGCGTTGTTCCGCAGTTCCGACTATCAGCGGTCGCAAAGCGAGCTGGTCATCTTTGTGACCGCGCATCTGGTCACCCCCACACGGGGCGAGGCCCTGATGCTGCCGACGGACCGCGTGCGCCTGCCCAACGAGGCCGATCTGTTCCTCCACGGGCGCCTGACCGGACAGTCCGGCGGGGCGGGCGAAGTCGCGCGGCAGGACTTCCGCGGCGGCTACGGCTATGTGATGGATTGAAACGGGGCGCACAAAGATGATCACTCGGCGGTTTGTTGTTCTGGGTCTTGGCTGCACGGCACTTGCCGCCTGCGACGACCCGCGCGAATTGGGCGCCGCGCTGGACGAGGGCGAATTCGGCAATCCCACCGCCCACAACCACCTGGTGCAGACCGGGCAGATGCCCTATGTGATCGATCTGGCCGAACGGTTTGCCGAAGAGGTGCCGACCACCGTCAACTTCGCCTTCGACAGCGCCGCGCTGAATGGCGAGGCGCAATCGATCCTGCGCCGCCAGGCGCACTGGATCAACCAGTTCCCCGAGGTGACATTTCGCGTCTTTGGCCATACCGATCTGGTGGGCTCGGCCGCCTACAACCACCAGTTGGGGTTGCGCCGGGCGCGGGCGGTGGTGAACTTCCTGGCCCGCCATGGCGTCAGCCGCGCGCGGCTTGAGGCGCTGGTGTCGCATGGCGACACCCAGCCGCTGATCTTTACCCAGGCGCGCGAACGCCAGAACCGCCGTACCGTGACCGAGGTGTCGGGTTTCCAGCAGCGCCATCCCACCGTTCTCAACGGCCAGTATGCGCGGATCATTCACCGCGAATATGTCGAAAGCGCCGTGCGCGAACGCCCCGATCCCTATCGCTAACGCCGCGCTTGCCGCCGTCGCAGGGCGCCGGGGCGCGTTTTTCTGCTCTCCGGCAGTCAAAACCTGTTCCTGACAGCCAAACAATTACGTTTTTTTAGCCCAACTATCGCCAAGATTAACGGCGAGTCTGGCATCAGCCCGGATTGCGCGCGGCTGCGTGTCATCCAAGCATCCGATTGGCGGTGCGGGCTCTGCCGAAGGCAGCAGCGTGAAGGAATGTCTGAATGTCGAGCAATGCAGCAGCCGTAAGAAACCCTGTCCCCATCCGTGCCTGCACGGTGTCGCGCGATGTGCAGAACTTCGATCTTCTGATCGAGGACATGGAGGCCGAACTCGGCGAAAGCTGGGGGGATCTGAGCTTTCAGAACGCGCTGAAGTATCTGGACCTGCCCGAAGCCCGGTCACTGGAATTCATCGCCATCGCCCTGGACGACGAGGATGAGGCGAATCTGACGCAGGTTCAGGCCATCATCCAGCGCGCGCGCAGTCTCGATATCCATGTGATCCTGATCGCCGAAGAACTGGGTCCGATCATCCTGCACCGGCTCTTGCGGCTGGGGGCCAGCGATTTCGTGCCCTATCCGCTGCCCGAGGGGGCGCTGCATGACGCGATCGAGCGCCTGGCACAGCCTGCGCCGGTCGCGGGAACCACAGGCGCGCCACAGACCCGCAAGCTGGGCGATCGCAACGGCTCGGTGATCGCGGTGCACCCGCTGGCCGGTGGCACCGGCGCCACCACGCTTGCGGTGAACATGGCCTGGGAACTGGCCAACCAGCGCGGCAACGACGCGCCGCGGGTCTGCATCCTGGACCTGGACCTGCAAACGGGCTCGGTTTCGACCTATCTCGACCTCGCGCGGACCGAAAAGGTGTTCGAACTTCTGTCGAACACCGCGATGATGGACCGCGACTTCTTTTTCAGCACGCTCCAGACCTTCAACGAAAAACTGAAGGTTCTGACCGCGGCGTCGGACATGCTGCCATTGGATCTGATCACGACCGACGACATCTCGCGCGTGATCGACATGGCACGCGCGAATTTCGATTTCGTGGTAATCGACATGCCCGGCACCGTTGTCCAGTGGACCGAGACAGTTCTCAACGCCGCCGATGTCTATTACGCCATGATGGAGCTGGACATGCGCTCGGCGCAGAATGCGCTACGCCTGATCCGCGCCCTCAAGGCCGAGGAATTGCCCCTGTCCAAGCTGCGCTACGTGCTCAACCGCGCGCCGCGCTTTACCGATCTTTCGGGCCGCGCGCGGGCAAAGCGCATGGCCGAAAGCCTGGATATCACGATCGAGGTGTCGCTGCCCGATGGCACCGGCCAAGTGACCCATGCCAACGATCACGGCCTGCCGCTGTCGGAAATCGCGCCCAAGAACCCGCTTCTCAAGGAAATCCGCAAGCTGGCGCAGGGTCATCTGGAAAGCCAGCGCAGCGCCGCGCAGGCCGCCTGAAGGAAATCATTGAATGTTTTCACGTTTCAAGAAGGATCAGCCGGCGGAACAACAGCAGCCGCCCGCCTCGCGCGCCGTGCCCCAGCCGGCCGAGGCGCCGGTCAGCGGCTCGGCCCAGCCCAGCGCGCAGAGCCGGCCAAGCCCACGGCTGACCAAACCGCAAGCCGCGCCTGCGGCGGCCGCACCGGCTGACCGCGATCGCAGGCGGCGCCAACGGATCATCGAGCTGAAATCCGAACTGCATCAACGCCTGCTGGACAATCTCAACCTCGCGGCCCTCGATTCGGCAAGCGAGGCCGAACTGCGCGCCGAAATCGCCTCGATCACGGCCGAAGCCCTGAACGAGATGAGCTTCGTCCTGACCAGCGAAGAGCGCCTGGCGCTCAACCAGGACCTCTATCACGAGGTGCGCGGCCTTGGCCCGCTGGAACCCCTGCTGAAGGACGAGAGCGTCAACGACATCCTGGTGAACGGCCCGCAGCGCGTCTTTGTCGAACGCAACGGCAAGCTGGAGCTGACCGACATCACCTTCAAGGACGAGCGCCATCTGCTGCGCATCATCGACAAGATCGT
The DNA here is from genome assembly GCA_001314715.1 of Rhodobacteraceae bacterium HLUCCA12. Lineage (GTDB taxonomy): Bacteria > Pseudomonadota > Alphaproteobacteria > Rhodobacterales > Rhodobacteraceae > Pararhodobacter. The sequence goes on from LJSV01000003.1 coordinate 148,321, forward strand.
CTCGGCCGTCGGCCGCCGGGTCGACGAATCGAACCCCTATGTCGATGCGCGTCTTGCCGATGGATCACGCTTCAACGCCATGGTCCCGCCGGTCGCGGTTGACGGCTCTCTGGTCTCGATCCGCAAATTCAAGAAGGAAAAGCTGGGGATCGACGATCTGGTGCGCTTCGGCGCCTTTTCCGACGAAATGGCGATGTATCTCGAAGCGGCGGTGGCGACACGGCTGAACGTCATCGTCTCGGGCGGCACCGGGTCGGGCAAGACCACGACCCTCAATGCCCTGTCCAGCTATATCGACAACCACGAACGCATCCTGACGATCGAGGATACGGCCGAATTGCAGCTTCAGCAGGTGCATGTCGGCCGGATGGAAAGCCGACCGCCCAATGTCGAAGGCAAGGGCGCGGTGACCCAGCGCGACTGCCTGCGCAACGCGCTGCGCATGCGTCCTGACCGGATCATCGTCGGCGAGACCCGCGGCGAGGAAGTGATCGACATGTTGCAGGCCATGAATACCGGGCACGACGGCTCGATGACCACGATCCACGCCAACTCGGCCCGCGACGGCGTCAGCCGGCTTGAAAACATGGTCGCCATGGCCGGTATCGAGATGCCGCTCAAGGCCGTGCGCAGCCAGATCGCCAGCGCCGTCAACCTGATCGTGCAGGTCTCGCGCCTGCAGGACGGCTCGCGCCGCATGGTCTCGGTGACCGAGATCACGGGCATGGAAGGCGAGATCATCACCATGCAGGAAGTGTTCCGCTTTGAACGCACCGGGCTTGAGCCCAATGGCAAGATCATCGGCCATTTCACTGGCTGTGGCATTCGCTCGAATTATTCCGAACGCTTCCGGCGCTGGGGTTACGATCTGCCCGCGTCGGTCTATGACCAGGTCGCAGTGGGGTAACCGGGATGAGCATTTCACCGACACTGATCATCTATCTGCTGATCTTCGGCGGCATCGTCCTGTTGGTCGAGGCGATCTATCTGATGGTGTTCGGCCGCTCGATCCGGTTGGGCAGCCGCATGAACCGGCGGCTGGAGATGCTGGATGCGAACGCCAGCCGGCAAGAGGCGATCGAGCGTTTGCGCAAGGAGATCAACCAGCACGGCAAGAGCCGGGGCATCCCCTTTTATTCGCTGCTGGCCGACAAGGCGGCCAAGGGAAAGATCGCGTTCTCGCCGGTCGCGCTGATCGGACTGATGGTCTTGTTGGCCGGGGTCGCCTTCGTGGCGCTGACGATGGCCACCGGGGCGCCACCGCTGGTCAAGCTGGGGGTTTCAGCGGTCATGGGCGTTGGCGCAGTCTGGTTCTGGGTCGCCGGCAAGGCGCGCAAACGCTATCAGATGATCGAGGAACAGTTGCCTGACGCCATCGACATGCTGGTTCGGGGTTTGCGCGTGGGGCACCCCTTTGTTCAGGCCCTGTCCGGCGCGGCAAAAGAAATTCCCGATCCGTTGGGCACCGAGCTTGGCTTCATCGCCGACGAGGCCGCCTATGGCCGCGACATGGGCGAGGCGCTGATGGCCTTTGCCGAACGCATCGAGATGCAGGATTTACGCTTTCTGGCCGTGGCGGTGACGATCCAGCAGCAATCGGGCGGCAACCTGGCCGATATCCTGGACGGTTTGTCAAAGGTCGTCCGCGCGCGCTTCAAGCTGTTTCGCAAGGTCCGCGCCATCACCGCCGAGGCCAAGTGGTCTGGCATGTTCCTGTCGGGCTTTCCGATCGCGGCCATGCTGATGATCAGTCTCATCAAGCCCGATTACTACGACGAAGTAAAGGAAACCGCGCTGTTCATCCCGGCCTCCCTGGTGGTCTTTGCCCTGCTGGCCGTGAACATTCTCTACATGCGCAAGATGGTCAACATCAAGGTTTGAACGGAGCGCGGCAATGACCCTGGATACTGCACTGCAAGCCCTTGGCTCGCCACTGGTCCTGATGGCGCTTCTCGCGGTGGCCGGGTTGACCCTGGTGCTGTTCGCCGTGACCGGCGGCAAACGCCAGTCTGCCGACCCGTTGCAGAAATTGCGCCAGCAAACCAGCCAGGCGCAGCCCGAACGCGCCAGCAAACTGTCGCGCCGCGAAGAGCAAACATCGATCCAGAAACGCCTGGATCGCTACAAGTCCTTCCTTGAACCGGGCACCGAAGAAGAGAAATCGGCCGCCAAGCTTGAGATGATCCAGGCGGGCTATCACGGCCGCCACGCGGTGCGCGACTTCCACGCCGCCAAGTTCATCATGGCGCTGGGCGGCCTGATGCTGGGCCTGGCCTATACCATGCTGCAACCCGCCGATGACGAACGCTCACTTCTGATGATGGCGCTGCCGGTGCTGGCGCCCACGCTGATCGGGTATTACCTGCCGATCTACTGGGTGAACAAGCGCAAGGCGGAACGCCAGGAACAGATCTCACGCGGTTTCCCCGATGCGCTGGACATGCTGTTGATCTGCACCGGCGCCGGTCAATCGCTGGACCAGTCGATCAACCGGATCGCGCGCGATCTGCGGATGGGCTATCCGGCGCTGGCCGAGGAATTCGAGACCGTGGCGCATGAGATCAAGGCCGGCAAGGACCGCCTTGAAGTGCTCAAGGACATGGGCGAGCGGTGCGGCAATGTCGATATCCGCTCGTTCGTCACCGTGCTGATCCAGTCGGCCACCTATGGCACCTCGGTCTCGGACGCGCTGCGCGTCTATGCCGCCGAGATGCGCGACAAGCGGGTCATGCTGGCCGAGGAAAAGGCAAATGTCTTGCCCACCAAGCTGACACTGGGCACAATGATGTTCACCGTGCCCCCCTTGCTGATCATCCTGATCGGCCCGTCGGTGCATGGTGTGATGGAACTGCTCAATACGGCGAATTTCACCCCATGATCCGCATGATCGGCACGGCGCTGGGGCTTTGTTGCCTCGTCGCCGCCTGCCAACCGACCGAAACCTTCACGCCCGACCGCCTGCCCGGTCGCGACATCGCCGTGGAAGAGGCCGTGGACGGGCTGATCGTCGGTCATCGCCTGATGGCGGCGGGGGAATACGACCTGGCGCTGCGCGCCTATTTCCGCGCCACGGCCGAGGACGGGCCGAATGTCGATGTCCTGTCCGCGATCGGCTCGGCCAACCTGCGTCTTGGCCGCCTGGGACAGGCCGAAAGCATGCTGCGCCGTGCCATCGACCTTGACCCCGAATTCGTGCCCGCGCTGAACAATCTTGGCGTGGTCCTGGTCGAACGCCGCCGCTGGAGCGAGGCGCAACACCTGTTCCAGACCGCCTTTGCGCTCGACAGCGGGCGGGCGCGCGAAATCCGCGAAAACCTGCGCCTTGCTATCGCAAATCTGGACGATTCAGGCTATACTGAGGAAAACAACAATGAATTCGCTCTGGTGCGGCGCGGAAACGGACGCTTTCTGTTGCTGTCGACACCCTGAGCATCGAGCAGTGAAGGAAACATGATGCTGAAGCAGTGGATCGCACCGCTTTGCCTTGTGGGCAGCGTGTTCCTGGCCGGTTGCGATCAAGGTCGCCATGAACAGACCGAACGCGCCATCGACGATGCCGAGTCGATCGACCAGGAAAACATGGCCGAACTGATGCTGGCCGCCGGCAACCCGGAAGAGGCCGTGAGCTATTTCACCCGCGCCGTCGAGGAAAACCCCGACCGCATCGTCTTTCGCCGCGGCCTTGCGAAGTCCCTCGCGCGTTCGGGCCGCGCCGACGAGGCGATACCGATCTGGCAAGAGGTCATCGCCCATCCCGACGCGGAACTGGATGACCAAGTCGCACTGGCGGATGCCTATATCCGCACCAACGACTGGGATAAGGCGCGCGACACGCTTGATCAGATCCCGCCCACGCATGAGACCTATCAACGCTATCGGCTTGAGGCGATGGTCGCGGATTCGCGTGAGGAATGGGATCGCGCCGACAGCTTCTATGAGATCGCGGCCGAACTGACCGCGCGTCCGGCCGGGGTTTTGAACAACTGGGGTTATTCACGCCTCACGCGCGGCGATCACTCTGGCGCCGAACGCCTGTTCACCGACGCCCTGCGTCACGACCCGACCCTGTTCACTGCCAAGAACAACCTTGTCCTGGCCCGCGCGGCGCAGCGCAATTACGAATTGCCGATGCTGCAGATGACCCAGACCGAACGCGCCGAACTGTTGCACACCATGGCACTGGCGGCGATCCGTCAGGACGATGTCGCGGTCGGGCGCGGTCTGCTGGAAGATGCGATCGAAACCCATCCGCAGCATTTCGAGGCGGCGGTTCTGGCGCTCAGGGCCCTGCAATAGGAATACGGGCATGATGGCGCAATCCGCAGATGCCGCCCTATGGCTGCTGGTCTTTTCGGCCCCGCCCGCGCTTTGGGTGGCCTTCAGCGACCTGCGGGCGATGCGCATTCCCAACAAGGCCGTCGTGGCGCTGATCGGCGTCTATGCGGTGGTGGGGCTGATCGCACTTCCGCTGCCGGATTGGGGCTGGTCCTGGCTGAATTTCGTGGTCGTTCTGGCGATCGGCTTCGTGCTCAGCCTGACTGGCGGGTTCGGCGCGGGGGACGCCAAGTTCGCGGCGGCGATGGCGCCCTTTGTCGCCTTGGGCGATCTGCACCTGTTCATGGTGCTTCTGGCGGCGGTCCTGCTGTCGGCCTTTGTAGCCCATCGCCTGTTTCGTCTGATCCCGGCCGTGCGCCGCGCCACCCCCGGCTGGGCAAGCTGGCAGCGCCGGGAATTCCCGATGGGATTGGCCCTGGGGCCGGCCCTGATCTTCTATCTCGGACTGGCCGCGCTTTACGGCCAGTAACCCAGAAAAGCGGAAAGACCGATGACCCAGACCACCGCCGAATCCCGCATCCAGCCCCCCGCGCAGCCCGCATCGTTGGCCGATACGGGCCTGCCGATGACGCTGATGCGCGACATCCTTCTCAAGACCATGTTGCGCATGTCGCTCAATCATGTGTCGGCGCTGTCGTCGGTGGTCTGCCTGCCCTTCGCGCAGGTGCAGCAGTTGATCGACGACGCCCGCGGCGAGCGCCTGGTCGAGGCGATGGGTACCATGCAGGCGGGCAGCACCAGTTCCGAGATGGGCTATCAGTTGACCGATGCCGGCCGCGCGCAGGCCCATCGCGCGCTGGAACAATCCGAGTATTTCGGCGCCATGCCGGTCCCGATGGAGGATTACGCCAAACAGGTGCGCCGCCAGTCGATCCGCAAGATCAAGATCTCGCGCGAGCGGTTGCAGCAATCCATGGGCGACCTGATCTTGCCCCCGAACCTGATGGCCGACCTCGGCCCGGCGGTGACCTCGGGCCGCTCGATCCTGTTTTATGGCCCGCCGGGCAATGGCAAATCGTCCATCTCGAACGGCATTCGCGATGCTCTGGGCGATCAGATCTATGTGCCGCGTGCCGTCGTGCATTCCAGTCAGGTGATCTCGGTCTATGACCCGATCGTGCACAGCCGCGCGGCGGTGCCCGAAAGCGGCGGAAGCCAGTTGCGACTGAGCGGGCAGCGCTTTGACCAGCGCTATGTCCTGTGCGAGCGTCCCACGGTCGTGACCGGCGGTGAATTGATGCTGGAAATGCTGGAACTGAAGTATAACGCCGTGTCGCGCACCTATCAGGCCCCCTTGCAATTCAAGTCCATGGGGGGCGTGTTCATCGTTGACGACCTTGGCCGCCAGGAAGAGCCGCCACAAGCACTGATCAACCGCTGGATCGTGCCGCTTGAAATGAACTACGACATCCTGTCCCTTCAATCGGGCGAGAAGATCATCGTGCCGTTCGATACGCTGGTGATCTTTTCGACCAACTTCCACCCCAACAAGATCTTCGACCAGGCGGCATTGCGGCGCATCTTCTACAAGATCAAGATCGACGGGCCGTCCCAGGCCGATTTCCTCAAGATCTTCGCGCTGGTCGCGCGCAAGCGGCAGATGCCGCTCAATGCCGAGGCCCTGAACTATCTGTTGCAGGAAAAATACCCGGCCATCGACAATATCTATGCCAATTACCAGCCCGTGTTCCTGATCGACCAGATGATCTCAATCTGTGAATTCGAGGGAAAGCCCTATCACATGAGCCCCGAACTGATGGAACGGGCCTGGGCCAACATGTTCGTGCACGACGAGGAAATCGTCAACTGAGGCCCTGGCGCCGTAACGTCACGTGCGACGGGGCTTTGTTGTGCCGGCTGCATGGCCCTAGACTGGCGACGACATCCATCGCCGAGGTTTCGTGATGACTGCCCCGCCGCCCCCGATCGTGCCGCATGTCCAGGACAGTTTCGTCCGGCAATCCATGATGCGGACGATCGAGGCGACGCTTCTGGCCGCCGCCGACGGCATCTGCGTGATCCGTGCCCCCATCGGGCCGGGCATGCGGCAGCAGCATGGGGCCGGCCATGCCGGGCTGGCCTTCACGCTGGGCGATACGGCCGCGGGCTATGCCGCCCTCAGCCTGCTGCCGCCCGAGCGCGAGGTGATGACCGCCGAGATCAAGATCAATCTTCTGGCGCCCGCGATCGGCGACTGGCTGGAAGCACGCGGCGAGGTGATCCGCGCGGGCCGCCGCCTGATCGTGATCCGCGCCGACGTCTGGGCGCTAAACGGCGACCAGCGAAAAGGCATCGCGCTGATGCAGGGCACCATGATCCCGGTCGATCCGGCCTGACCCGGCTGTCCTTGCCGGCACGTGATCAGGCGGTCAGCCCCTCGGGCTCGGCCAGTCCGTTGGCGCGGCAGGCCGCCGTCAGCGTGTTGGCCAGAAGGCAGGCAATGGTCATGGGTCCGACCCCGCCGGGCACCGGCGTGATCGCCCCGGCCACCGCCGCGACGCTGTCGAAATCGACATCGCCCACGAGCCGGGTCTTGCCGTCACGCTCGATCCGGTTGATCCCCACGTCGATCACCGTCGCCCCCGGCTTGACCCAGTCGCCCGAGATCATCTCGGGCCGACCCACGGCGGCCACCAGGATATCGGCGCGGCGGCAGACCGCCGGCAGATCGCGGGTACGGCTGTGGGCGATGGTGACGGTGCAACTGTCCCCCAACAGCAGTTGTGCCATCGGCTTGCCGACGATGTTCGAGCGGCCCAGAACCACGGCCTCCATCCCGGACAGGCTGCCATGGTGATCGCGCAGCATCATCAGGCATCCCAGCGGTGTGCAGGGCACCATCGCCTTTTGTCCGGTGCCCAAAAGCCCGACATTGGAAATGTGAAAGCCATCGACATCCTTGGCCGGGTCGATCGCGTTGATCACCAGATCGGCATTGACATGAGGTGGCAGGGGCAACTGCACCAGAATGCCGTGAACTTCCGGGTCGGCATTCAGTTTTTCGATCAGCGCAAGAAGCTGGGTCTCGGATGTCTCCACCGGCAGGCGATGTTCGAAAGATTTCATTCCGGCCTCGATGGTCTGTTTGCCCTTCGAGCGCACATAGACCTGACTTGCCGGATCCTCGCCCACAAGAACCACAGCCAGACCGGGCACCAGCCCATGATCGCGCCGCAGCGATGTCACCTGCTCGCCGATGCGCGCGCGCAGGCGCGCGGCGAATGCCTTGCCGTCGATGATGGTTGCCGCCATGTCTGCCTCCTGAGCTGTGCCTTGGCCCGCGTGTCATGCCCCGGTCGCCTTGCCCCTGCAAGGGGCCAGGGCGACGCGCCGGGCGGGGTTCGATGCCCCGCCCGGCGCACGCCCGTCGTCAGAACAAGCCCTCGACGAATCCGGCCTCGCTGATGCGGATGGTTTCGGCGGCAGGGCTGCGCGGCAGGCCCGGCATGGTCATGATCTCACCGCAGATCACCACGATGAAGCCCGCCCCGGCCGACAACCGCACTTCGCGTATCGGCACCGAATGCCCGGTCGGCGCGCCGCGCAGGTTCGGGTCGGTGGAAAAGCTGTATTGCGTCTTGGCCATACAGACTGGCAAGTGCCCGTACCCGGCCGCCTCCCAGGCCTTCAACTGATCGCGGATCGTCTTGTCGGCCAGCACGTCATCGGCGTGGTAGATGCGCTTGGCGATGGTTTCGATCTTCTGGAACAGGCCCATGTCGTCGGGATAGAGCGGCGCAAAGGTGCCAGCCTCCGAATCCGCCATCTGCACGACCTTGTGGGCCAGTTCCTCGACCCCGGCGCTGCCCAAGGCCCAGTGCCGGCACACGATCGCCTCGGCGCCCTGGCTGGCGACATAGTCCTGCACCGCCCTGATCTCGGCCTCGGTATCGGTGTGGAAATGGTTCACGGCGACGACGACCGGCACGCCGAAGCCTTTCACATTGGCGATATGGCGGCCAAGGTTGGGGCAGCCGCGTTCGACCGCCTCGACATCCTCGCCGCCCAGATCGGCCTTGGCCACGCCGCCATTCATCTTCATCGCCCGCACCGTGGCCACGATCACCGCCGCGGCCGGCGTCAGCCCGGCCTTGCGGCACTTGATGTCAAAGAACTTCTCGGCCCCCAGATCGGCACCGAACCCGGCTTCGGTTACGACATAGTCGCCCAGTTTCAGTGCCGTGCGCGTGGCGATGACCGAATTGCAGCCATGCGCGATATTGGCAAAGGGCCCCCCGTGCACGAAGGCCGGGTTGTTTTCCAGCGTCTGCACCAGGTTGGGCTGCATCGCATCGCGCAACAGCACGGTCATGGCGCCGTCGGCCTTCAGGTCACGGGCATGAATCGGCGTCCGGTCGCGGCGATAAGCGACGACGATATCGCCCAGCCGGTTTTGCAGATCGTCCAGATCCCTGGCCAGGCACAGGATCGCCATGACCTCGGAGGCGACGGTGATGTCGAACCCGGTCTGGCGCGCGAAGCCGTTCGCCACGCCACCCAGCCCCACGACGATGTCGCGCAGCGCCCGGTCGTTCATGTCCATCACCCGGCGCCAGACAATGCGGCGTTCGTCGATTTCCAGCGCGTTGCCCCAGTAGATGTGATTGTCGATCATCGCGCTGAGCAGGTTATGCGCGGCCGTGATGGCGTGGAAATCGCCGGTGAAATGCAGGTTCATCTCTTCCATCGGCACGACCTGCGCGTGGCCGCCACCGGCCGCGCCGCCCTTCATGCCGAAATTGGGGCCCAGGCTGGCCTCGCGGATGCAGATCACCGCCTTCTTGCCGATCCGGTTCAGCCCGTCGCCCAGGCCCACGGTGGTCGTGGTCTTGCCCTCACCCGCGGGCGTCGGGTTGATCGCCGTGACCAGGATCAGCTTGCCATCGGGGCGATCATCGAGCGAGCGGATGAAATCCTGGCTTATCTTGGCCTTGTCATGGCCATAGGGCAGCAGATGATCTTGCGGAATACCCAGCCGATCGCCGATCTTCTGAATCGGCTGCTTTCGGGCTTCGCGGGCAATTTCGATATCGGTCTTAAAGGCCATCACATGCTCCCTGTGGACTGGTTCACGGGCGCGCCCGCTCACCCACTGCATAGGACGGGATGGGCCGCGCCGGAAATTCGTTTGCGACCGATCTGTGCCGTTTTTCGGCGTTGCGGGTTTCGGATACGAAATGCGGTTCGCGTTTCGCAGCGCAGGTTGATCCGTCAAAGCGACCGGGAAGAAACGCGAACGCCCCCGAAGCAGGGCTTCGGGGGCGTGTGCGGGCACGGGATGCGTTCAGGTGCTGGGCTCGGGTTCCATCCCGTCGCCGCCGCCATCCGAGGGGCGGCGCGGCTTGGTCTTGGGGATCGAGGCGACCGAGGGCAGCCCGCTGGGCGGCTGGGCGTCATCCTCGTCGCGCCCCAGCGGTTCGCCGCGCATCACGCGCGTGATCTCGGGTCCGGTCAGCGTCTCGTATTCCAAAAGCCCCTGCGCCAGCCGCTCAAGCTCGTCGCGGTGTTCGGTCAGGATGCGCCGGGCGGTCTGATACCCTTCGTCGACGATCAAGCGCACTTCCTCGTCGATCTTCTTCTGGGTCTCGGGCGACAGCGAAGACGGTGCCTGATAGGCACCAAGATAGCTTTGCTGCTCATTGGCATAGTCGATATTGCCCAGCTGGTCGGAAAAACCGAACTGGGTGACCATGGCGCGCGCGATCCGGCTGACCTGCTGAATGTCCGATGCCGCACCCGAGGTGACGTTTTCCTTGCCGAAGATCAGCTCTTCGGCGACCTTGCCGCCCATCGCCATGGCGATCTTGGACTTGTACTTGGTATAGGTGACCGAAAGCTGATCGCGCTCGGGCAACGACAGCACAAGCCCCAGGGCGCGCCCGCGTGGAATGATCGTCGCCTTGTGGATCGGGTCGTGCTGCGGCACGTGCAGGCCGACCACGGCGTGCCCGGCTTCGTGATAAGCGGTCAGCTTTTTCTCATCCTCGGTCATCACCATGGATCGCCGCTCGGCCCCCATCATGACCTTGTCCTTGGCGTTTTCGAAATCGTCCATGGTGACGAACCGGCGGTTCTTGCGCGCGGCCATCAGCGCGGCCTCGTTCACCAGATTGGCCAGATCGGCCCCGGAAAAGCCGGGCGTGCCGCGCGCGATGATGCGCAGATCCACATTCGGACCCAGCGGCACCTTGCGGGCATGGACACCCAGAATGCGCTCGCGGCCCTTGATGTCGGGGTTGGGCACCTGCACCTGCCGGTCGAACCGGCCGGGGCGCAGCAGCGCCGGGTCCAGCACGTCAGGGCGGTTAGTGGCGGCGATGATGATAATGCCCTCGTTGGCCTCGAACCCGTCCATCTCGACCAGAAGCTGGTTGAGGGTCTGTTCGCGCTCGTCATTGCCGCCGCCATAGCCGACCCCGCGCGAGCGGCCGACGGCGTCGATCTCGTCGATGAAGACGATGCAGGGCGCGTTCTTTTTCGCCTGTTCGAACATGTCGCGCACCCGGCTCGCGCCGACACCCACGAACATCTCGACGAAGTCCGAACCCGAAATCGTGAAGAACGGCACACCCGCCTCGCCCGCGATAGCGCGGGCCAGCAAGGTCTTGCCGGTGCCCGGAGGGCCGACCAGCAATGCGCCCTTGGGAATCTTGCCGCCCAGTCGCGAAAACTTCTGCGGGGTGCGCAGGAACTCGACGATCTCTTCAAGCTCCTCCTTGGCCTCGTCGATGCCGGCGACATCGTCGAACGTGACCCGCCCCTGCTTTTCGGTCAGCAGCTTGGCCTTGGACTTGCCGAATCCCATCGCGCCGCCCTTGCCGCCGCCCTGCATCCGGTTCATGAAAAAGATCCAGACGCCGATCAACAGCAGGAACGGCAGCCAGACCGACAGCGCCGACAGCAGGCCCGAACGCTCTTGCGGGCGCGCCTCGATCGCAACGTCCTGCGCCAGCAAACGGTCGGTCGGGTTCTCGTCCGACGGACGCACCGTGGTGAAGGTCTGACCGGAATTGTCGGTGACCTGCAGGTTCTCGCCATCGATCACCACGCGACTGACATCGCCGGCATCGACCCGTTGCAGAAAGTCGGAATAGCTGATCGAGCGGCCTGAACCGGTGCCTTGCCCGTTATTGAACAGGCTGAACAAGACGATCATCAGAAAGAACAGGACGATCCAGAATGCGAAATTTCGAGCGTTGCCCACAAAGGCTCTCCCGGTCATTGGGGCCGCTTACGGCCGGTTGGGTCTAAAATAGTGATCAGCGGGGCGTATTCAATGCGATAATGCCGATCCCGCCCGTCCCGTCACCACGGACCCGGCGGCGATGTGCCAGCCATTGCCCCAAAGTGCAAGCGGCGCGGCAATCAGCCGCGCCCCCTCCCAGACGCCCGGCATGGCCCTCAGCGCCGCCTCGGGCAGACCGGTTTCGCGCCAGTGCGGATGCAAGCCATCGCGAGCCTGGGCCGACAACTGGCGCAGACCGGCCGCGCCCAGAGCGCGCAATTCCAGCCCGCGGCCGTCGCCGGGACCTTGCGCGCTCCAGCGGCCATCCCACAGCGCATCGGCACGGACCCGGTGCCCGGACACCGCCCGATACTCGCGAAAAAGGCGCAAGACATCGCCCTGCGGGCGCAGAACGCAGCCCATGAAGGGGCCGCCCGCGCCCGCCTCGGCCCGTGCGATCCAGCGTTGCAGCGCCGCCAGGCGTGGCGGATGCCCGGCGCCGCTCATCCGTTCGAGCAGGCGGGCAAAGAACCGGTCGCGGATTTCCGGCTGAAGCGTCAGCGCGGCGCGCGCGATCCGCACGGTGCCGCGATCGTCCTCGGCATGGGCCGCCAGCGCCGCCTCGGTCTGCGCCTCCAGGGCGGCGCGCGCCCGTGCCATCCGGGCGGCCGTCGCCGCCAGCCCCGACGCCTCGATCCCCAGCGGCGCCAGCGCGGCCAGGGCCTTGCGCGCGCGGACGCGCTGGAACCGGGTATCGGCATTGGACGGATCGTCGCACCAGGCCAAGTCGCGGCCGCGCAGGTAATCGCGCAAGGCTTCGCGGCGCAACCCCAGGAACGGGCGCAGCCACACGATACCGGCATGGCGCTGCACCTCGGCCATGCCCGCCAACCCGTCCACGCCCGAGCCGCGCGCCAGCCGCATCAGCACGGTTTCCGCCTGATCGTCCAGCGTATGGCCCAGCAACACGGCCTCCAGCCCGGCCTGGCGCGCCCAGGCACCGATCAGCGCATGGCGCGCCCGGCGGGCCGCCTGTTGCAGGTTTCCCGCAGCCGTGTCGCCCGCCCAATGCAGGATGCGATGGGGCACGCCCAGCCGGGCGCAAAGCCGCGCAACCTGTTCGGCCTCGGCGCGCGCCTCGGGTCTTAACCCGTGATCCACCGTCACCGCCGCCACCGTCACCTCCGGCAGGTCGGTCGCCGCAACCAGAAGCGCCGTCGAATCGCCACCGCCCGACACCGCGACACCCAGCCGCGCGGGGGCGCCATGGCGGTCCAGACAGGCGGCGATCGCCTCGGCCACGCTCATGAACCGCGCCAGGCCACACGCGCGCCCGCCCTCTTCATCTTGCCGAAAATACGCTCGGGGGGTGAATTCGGCGCAGCCGAAGAGGGGGGCGGAAAGCCCCCCTGCCCCAGCAACGCCGGGCGCGTGCCTCTCAGCGCGACACCACCGTCACGGCGCGGCGGTTCAGATCCCAGCAGCGCTGCTCGGCGCAGGCCTCGACCGGGCGTTCCTTGCCATAGCTGACGGTGCGGATGCGCGAGTCCTCGACGCCTTGTTCGACCAGGTATTCCTGCACCGAATTGGCGCGCCGCGCCCCCAATGCCACGTTGTATTCGCGGGTGCCGCGTTCATCGGCGTGCCCCTCGACCAGGATCGCGAACTGCGGGTTGCGGTTCAGCCATGACGCCTGATCGCGCAGGGTTTCGCGGGCCTCGTCGGACAGGTCGGTCTGATCGACGGTAAAGAACACGCGATCGCCGATCATTTCGTTGAAATGCGCGATCGAATCGGGATCGTTCGGATCGCCCAGCGCGGTCGATCCGATGGCGTCATCGCCGCCCCAGGCATCGGCATCTTCACCGCCGCCGCGCGGGTTGTTACAGGCCGCCAGGGCCAGGGCTGCGATCAACAGGATTGCAGGTGTCAAAAGTCTCATCTGGACGTTCCTTCGTCAAAGGGTGTTGCGAAATGCCGCCGCGTGGCGACCAAGGTTAACAGACTTGCCCGGCGCGCCAAAACCGTGCCGGCGGGGATCATGCCTCGCTCATGGCAGGAGCGGCGACCACGATGGATCCGAGGCCGCGCCGGGCGTGGGCACGCGCCGCAGGTTGCGCCCGGTTATGTCCACCGAATACAGCGCCGGGTCGCCGCCCGCCTGCTCGCGGGTGAACATGATCACGCGGCCATTGGGCGCCCAGGTCGGACCCTCGTCCAGAAACGATGCGGTCAGCAGGCGCTCGTTCGAGCCGTCGGTGCGCATCACCCCGATATGAAAGCGACCGCCATGCGACTTGGTAAAGGCGATCAGGTCGCCGCGCGGCGACCAGACCGGCGTCGAATAGCGCCCCTGGCCAAAGCTGATACGCTCGGCCTCGCCGGTCTCGACCGACAGGATGTAAAGCTGCGATGTGCCCTCGCGGTCGCTTTCGAACACCAGCGACCGGCCATCGGGCGAAAAGCTGGGCGCGGTATCGATCGCCGCGTTGTCGGTCAGTTGCGTGCGCTGCCCGCTTTCCAGATCCAGCAGATAGAGATTGGTCTCGCCGGCCACCGACAGCGAATAGACGACCGATTGCCCGTCAGGCGAAAAGCGCGGTGCAAAGGTCATGGTGCCCGGCTGATCGCCGATCATCTCCCGCTCGCGGGTGGCGACATCCATCAGGTAGATGCGCGGGAAACCCGTCTCATACGAGGTGAACAGGATCCGGTCGCCCGTTGGCGAAAACCGCGGCGCAAAGGCCAGCGCCGAGCCGTCGGTAATGAAACGCACGTTCTCGCCGTCCTGGTCCATGATGGCGACCTGCTTGCGGCGCTCCTCGCGCGGGCCGGATTCGGCGATGAAGACCACGCGGCTGTCGAAATAGCCGCCCTCGCCGGTCAGGCGCGTATAGACCGCATCCGACACCCGATGCGCCATCCGCCGCCAGTTGTCGGCGCCGCCATCCAGTTGCAGCCCGTCGCCCAGTTGCTGGCCCGACACCACGTCGAACAGCCGGAACTTGACGGTGATGTTGTCTCCGTTCACCGCCACCGCCCCGGTGACAAGCGCCTCGGCATTGATGGCGCGCCAGTCCGAAAACTGAACCGGCGAATCGAAGCTGGTGATGCGTCCGATATGGGCATCGGCGGGAATCTCGCGCAACAATCCCGTGCCGGAAAGGTTGCCGGCAACGACCCGCGCAATCGAGGCGGCATATTGCCGGCCGTTCGAATTCTCGGGCACGAAATCGGGGATCGCATAGGGCACGGGTTCGATCACGCCTTCGGTGATCTCGATTCGCAGTGGCCCGTCGTCTTGTGCCAGGGCAATGGCCGGGGCAACAAACAGCGCGGCCAGCGCCAGGATCAGGGCTCGAAACGGGGGTCTTGCGGTCAGGGCGGTCATCGGCTGCTCATCCTCGCAGGGTTGAAGGTCATTTCGACCAGTCGCCACTGGTCATAAAGCTCGCTGGGCAATGCAAACCCGTTCATACCACATTCCTCGATGGCACGGCGACCCGCTTCGAAGGCCGCAAGCTGCCCCGACTGGCTGCCGCCCTCGGCCTCGACCAGGGTGATCGTATCGGGCAGCGGGCGGGCATCGCGATCCATTTCGAAACTGATCGTGACCACGACCTGCATCGCATCCGACGACAGGATGCCGACATTCCAGCATTCCTCGACCGCCAGACGCAACCTGTCGATCTCGGACTGCGACAGCGACGCCGCGGATTCGGCGCCGTCCTCGGCGCCTGCGGGGGATTCGTCTGGCGCGCCATCGCCCCCCAGCGCCTGGGCGAGCGCGTCGGAAATGGCATCCGAACTGGGGCCATCGGGTTCGGACTCCGTGTCAGGTTCCGGCTCCGGTTCGGGTTCGGCCTCAGCGGTCTCTTGGGGTGCGGGCTCGTCCTCGGCGCGTTGCGCGGGGTCGGGTCGGCGCTGCGGGCGCATGCTGACTTCGGGCGCGGTCGCGGTCCGGCGCGGCGCCTCGTCCTCGTCGATGCGGGTGGCCTCGGTCACCGTTTCCGTGGCCGCCGCCTCGCGCTGGGTTTCGTCCTGTTCGCTCAGCGATTCGGCGGGATCGGCCGACGGGTCGGTATCGGTGGCGTCCTGATCGCGGGGCGCGGTCTCGGCCTCAGGTTCGGGTTCAGGCGCGGCGTCGGGTGCCACGCGGTCGGCCTGGCGCTGCACGGGGCGGAGGCTGGCATCCGGCGTCGGGGTCGGGGCGATCACTTCGGCCTCTGGCGGATCGGAGCGTGCTTCGGGCTCCGGCTCGGCGGTCGTCGGCTCCGGCACCTCGATCGGCTCGGGTTCCGGCTCCGACTCCGGCTCTGGCTCCGGCTCTGGCTCCGGCTCAGGTTCCCGCTCCGGCTCAGGTTCCGGCTCAGGCTCGGGTTCCGGCTCAGGCTCTGCCTCTGGCTCTGGCTCGGGAGCCTCGGCCACCGGATCCGGTTCCGACTCGGGTTCCGGCTGCCCCTCGCGCGGCCGGGTCAACGCCGCGAAATCCTCGGTCGAGACCAGCGCGACATCGGTCACGGCGGGCAAGGCAACGCTGTCGGGCGCGTCAAAAAGGTCGAACAGCATGACCCACAGGATCAGCCCGCCATGCAGCACCGCAGAGACCTTGTGCCCCGTGTTCATCGCACCCTTCATTCCAACCGCCCGACCCGCGAAACCCTATTCGTCCCGGTCGGCGCCAAAGACAGGCCCCTCGCCGTCGGTCACCAGACCGATGTTGCGAAACCCCCCGGCATTGAGCGCGCCCATGATCTGCACCACCCGCTCATAGGGGATCGCCCCGTCCGCGCGCAGAAACACTCTGTCATCACTGCGCTCGGCGGCAATGGCGCGCAGGCGCGGGATCAGGTCGTCACCGGCAACCTCGCTGTCTTGCACCAAGACCTCGCCATCGGCTGTCAGTGTAACGCTCAACGGCTCTTCCTGTTCCGCCGGCAGCGCCCCGGCAGCGGTGCGCGGCAGCTCGATCGGAACGCCGACCGTCAGCATCGGCGCCGCCACCATGAAGATGATCAGCAGGACCAGCATCACATCGACAAACGGCGTGACGTTGATTTCGGACATGCGGGCACCGCCGCGCGCGCGCCGCCGCCGCGTGCCCGATCCGCCCTGGCGTTTTGTCAGTTGCGCGCCCATCTCAGCCGTCCAGATTCCGCGACAGAAGCGTGCCGAACTCATCGGCGAACTGCTCGAACCCGCTGGCGATCTCGTCGCTGTCGTCGGACAGCTTGTTATAGAAGATCGTGGCCGGGATCGCGGCCAGCAGGCCCAGCCCGGTCGCCAAAAGCGCCTCGGCGATGCCCGGCGCCACGACCGCAAGGTTGGTCGATTGCGCCAGCGCGATCTGTTCGAAGGCGTGCTTGATGCCCCAGACGGTGCCGAAAAGGCCGATGAACGGGCTAGCCGAACCAACCGAGGCCAGGAACGTCAGGCCCCGGTTCAGATCGCGCGCCTCGCGGTCGATGGCGACATCCATCGAGCGGTCGATGCGCTGCGCGGCACCCGGAATCAGCGCCCCGTCCTGGCGGTGCGAACGCTGCCACTCGGCCATACCGGCGACAAAGACGCGCTCGGGCGCGCTGGCGGGGTTCTGGCCGACGCGGACATAAAGCTCATCCAGCGGCTCGCCCGACCAGAACGCGGCGTCGAACGCCGCCGCCTGCGCACGGGCGCGGCGAAAAACCAGATGCTTTTGAATGATGATCGCCCACGACCAGAACGAGGCGAGGATCAGCATGATCATCACCACCTTGACGGTCGGGGTTGCGCGGGCAAAGAGCGCCAGAAGCGAAAAGTCGATCTCGCTTGCAGCGGCAAGGGTCGTTGTATCCATAAGTCGTGGTCCTGCTCGTCCTTGGGCGGTCTTTCCACGCGCTTTTCACGCGAACGCCGCCATTACCGATGATTCTACCCGCTTTCCAAGCAAGACGCCAACAAAACCACGCAAATGTGAGGGTCAGGCCCCGATTGTGTCAGCCAGATCGGCAAGAACCGGCGGCAAGCGGCGCGGGCGCCCGCGTCCGTCCAGGCAAACAAGCATAACACGCGCCGCAAACAGCCTTGTTTCTTTACGAAAAATGTCTTGTTGCAGCGTAATGCGCGCCGGGCTGACGGCCACCGGGGCGCTGCGCACCTCGATCACGTCATCGAAATATGCCGGGGACAGATAATCGGCCTCGACACGGCGCACTGCAAAGACCGCACCGGATGTCGTGCGCAGCGCGGCCTGATCGACACCCAGACCGCGCACCCATTCCGACCGCGCCCGTTCGATGAACTTCAGGTAATTCGCGTAATAGACGATACCGGCCAGGTCGGTATCCTCGTAATAGACGCGGATCTGGTGTCGATGTGTCATGGATCGCCCCTGCCGGCAGTGAAATCGGATCTCAGGCCGCGCGGGCGGCAAGGCGCAGCGCATGGCTGGGGTCGCGCGCCACCGCGGGCATCACCGGATCATAGCCGGCACGGATCAATGCCGCCACTTCGGGCCGCAGGACCGCGGTATCGCCGGCGCGCGCCAGCGGGGACACCGTGTCAAAGGCATCTTCGGACCAAAGCAGGATCACCTGCACCGCCTGAAACAGCGCCAGATCGGCGGCGGGGGTTTGTGACAGCGCCCCGTCCAGGCGCACGAACACGAATGCCGCGCGAATGGTTCCCGCGGCGTCAAAGCGAAAGACGCGATACTGGTTGGCGTCCTGCGCCTTCAGCCGGGCGACCATCGGCGCAAGCCCGTCGATCATCTTGTCCAGATCGGGCAGGTCCAGCAATTCGTCCCAGGCTTCGAAAAAGAACATCATCAGATTGGCGCCGGATTCGGGGTCGGTTTCGGCCATCTTGTGCCCGGCCAGCGCCACCACCGCCTCGATCGCGCCCTTGATCACGCCCAGGGTGGCGTCATCGACGCCGAACACCACCGGCACGATCGGGCGGCCCCAGCGCGCGAACAGGTATTGCCCATCGCGCCGGGTGAAAAGCGCCTCGATCTCGGCAGGGGTGGACAGGGTCATGCAACCTCCCTCAGGCTGGCCGGTATGCGGGGATAAAGCAGCGCCATGGTCACGCCCCGCGTGGCGTTCAGGACCATCAGCGCGGCCCACAGGCCGTGGTTGCCCCAGCCCCAGAACGCCCAGAGCACGGCGACATAGACCGCCACCGAAATCACCATGGCCTTAAGCATCTCGCGCGTGCGGGTCGCGCCGATGAAGACGCCATCCAGCATGTAGCTGGCAATGCTGACCAGGGGCGCCAGAACGATCCACGGCAGATAGCTGCGCGCGGCGGCGCGCACTTCGGGTGCAGTGGTCATCACGTCGATTACCGCCGGGCCGATCAGCGCGAACGAAACGGCCATCACCGCCGCGCCCGCCAGCCCCCAGCCACCCGTCAGGCGAACGGCGCGGCGCAGCACGGCGAGCCGGCGCGCGCCCACCGCCTGCCCGACCAGCGTTTCCGCCGAAAAGGCAAAGCCGTCCAGCAGATAGGCCATGACCTCAAGAAACTGAAGCAGGATCTGGTTCGACGCCAAAACGACATCGCCCTTGCCGGCGGCCAGGAACAGGAAGCTTGTGAAACTGGCCTGCAACAGCACGGAGCGCAGCATGATATCGCCATTGACCGACGCCATGCGGCGCAGGCGCACGGGGTCGAACACCCGCGCCCGCGGCCCGGCAAAGGCCGCACGACACAGCCACAGCCCCAGCCCAAGCCCCGCGTATTCGGCGATGAGCGAGGCCACGGCGACCCCTTCGACGCCCCAGTCCAGCCCCAGCACGAACCACAGGTCCAGCCCCACGTTGAGCAGGTTGATGACCACTTGCAACAACAGCACTGCGCGCGTGCGCTCCAGCGCGATCAGCCAGCCGGTGATCGCGTAAAGCGCGATCGTCGCGGGCGCGCCGTAGATGCGGATCGACAGGTAATCATGGGTCAGGCCCTCGACCGCCGCGCTGGCCGGGGCCAACTGGAACGCGGCCCACAGGAACGGCGCCTGCGCCGCGATCAGCACCAGTCCCGCCGCACCGGCGATCAACAGCCCGCGCTTGAGGATGGCGCCGGTCTCTGCGGTGTCGCCCGCCCCGAAGGCCTGCGCCGCAAGTCCCGTGGTCCCCATGCGCAGAAAGCCGAAGATCCAGTAGACCGCGGCCAGGATCACCGCCCCCAGACCGACCGCGCCAATGGGGGCAGCGAGCCCGATCTGGCCCACGACCGCCGTATCGGCAAGCCCGATCAGCGGCACGGTGACATTGGCCAGAACGATCGGCAGCGCAATCCTGAGGACGCGCCGGTGGGTCACGGCCTGCGCGGTGCTCATGCGTCGTTATCGCGGCTCGGTATCAGGAAATGTCCGGTCGCCTGGGCGAACAGGCGCGAACGGTTGTCCTGCCAGGCCTCGACATGGACCGAGGCATAGCGCCGGCCAGACCGGTTGACGCGTGCGCGGGCATAGGCATCGCGCGGCAGGCCCGAGCGCAGGTAATCGACGGTGAAGTCGATGGTCTTGGGCAGGCGCGGCAAGTGATCGGCGTCCAGTTTCTGCGGGTCCAGCTGGCCGCTTTCCATCTCTTCCCACAGCATCGACCAGCTCAGTTCGATGATGGCGGTAATTTCCAGAAAGGCCGAGGTCACGCCCCCGTGCAGCGCCGGCAGGAACGGGTTGCCGACCAGCTTTTCATCGAACGGCAGCAGGGCCGTCAACTCGTCGCCGCGCCGGTCGAACCGGATGCCCAGGAACTGGCTGTAGGGAATGCCGTCGACCAGCGCCGACAGCGCCTTGTCACGGCGTTTCTTGATGACCTGGACGGGTTCGGGGCGGGACCGGCTCATGTGCTGGCTTCCCCCTTGCGCTTGCGCGGGCCGCCATCGAGGGTGAATGCCCCCGTCGCCGTCGCCACCGGCAGGCCGTCGGCGGCAAGGCTGTCCTCGTCATGCGCCACGGCCCGCAGGAATGCGACGGTGCGCGTGACATGAAAGCACTCGGCCTTGGCGATGATGCGCTGACCGGGGGTCGCGGCGCGCATGTATTCGATCCGCAGATCCAGCGTTGCGGTCGCGCTGGCCTTGGGATGCGCCAGCACCGCGCCCCCGCAGCAGGTGTCCATCAACGCCGATACCGCGCCGCCGCTGATCACGCCGGTCGCGGGATCGCCGATGAATCGTTCGTCATAGGGCATGGACATCACCGCCTTGCCGTCGCCGATTTCGTCCAGCGTCATGCCCAGCGCCTTTGCATGGGGAATCGCCTCGACGAAACGCTGGGCGGGACTGGGATTGGTCATGCCGGTTCCTCTGTTTGCGGGTCCGCTGTGTCTGACGGCGCGGGGGGTTATGACAGCGCCAATGGCACCACGTCAAAGGAATTCTTCCAGTCTGCCAGGTCATGTTGCGCCTGCGTCATGAACGGCTTAGGGTGGCGGCGTTCCTGACGCCAAGGGAAGCGTGATGAGCGATCGGAAGCTGACATTCAAGGAAATGTGCGCCCGCTTCGAGGTCACGCCGCGCACATTGCGGTATTACGAGTATATCGAGCTTCTCCGCCCCGAGAAAGATGGCCGCAACCGCCTTTACGGCCCGCGCGAGATCGCCCGCATGACCCTGATCCTGCGCGGTCGCCGCTTTGGCTTCAGCCTCGAAGGCATCCGGCAATGGCTTGAGATCTACGAAACGCGCGGAACCCGCCCGCAACTGGAAACCTGGATCGAGATGGCCGACAAGCAACTGGTCGAACTGACCCGGCAACGCGAGGAACTGGGCATGACGATCGACGATCTGCGCTCGCTCCGCGACGAGGCCCGGCGACTGCTGGCCGAGGACGACACCAAGGACTGACCGGACCCTGAAGGATCTGGCGGGCCGGACCCCGACACGCGCCGCCGCCTTGCGCCGCCCCTGCCGAGCGCGTCACCCGCAACCCGGCCCACGGGTCGGACCTTGGGGCAAAGTGACGCCACGTTGGACTTTACGTTTACGTCAACTCCGGTGATACGCTCGTTCTCGCACCCTACATGGATGCCGGGTCGGCGCCGAACGGACGCAGGCCGGGCCACCAGCCAAGGCGAAGCATGACAAGCGAATTGATGACGATCAGGCAGATGTGCGATGCGTTCGAGGTCACGCCGCGCACGCTGCGCTTCTACGAAGCGAAGGAACTGCTCTTCCCCGTTCGCAACGGGCAGAAGCGGCTTTACACGCGGCGCGACCGCGGCCGGCTCAAACTCATCCTGCGCGGCAAGCGGTTCGGCTTCAGCCTGGAAGAGATGCGCCAGCTTCTCAATCTCTATGACCGGGGCGATGCCCAGGAAGAACAGCTCAAGCGCACGTATGCAGTGGCGCGCGAACGCCTGGCGCAGATGGAGCGCCAGCGCGACGAGTTGAACGAAGCGATCGAGGAATTGCGCGGGCAGCTGGAATGGGGGGCAGACATGATCGCCTCGTTCCGCCGCCCCGCCGCCGAATGAACCAGAGCGCCGGGCACGGTGCGCAACGGAGACTGACATGCCCATTTACAACGCCCCCATCAAGGACATGCAATTCATCCTGCATGACGTTCTCAAGGCCACTGAGACCGGCATTCCCGGCTATGACGAGCTAGAGCGCGATTTCACCGCCGCGATCCTGGACGAGGCCGGCAAGCTGGCCACCGATGTTCTGACCCCGCTCAACACCACCGGCGATCTTGAGGGATGCCGGCTCGAAAACGGCGTCGTGCACACGCCCAGCGGCTTCAAGGAGGCGTTCGACGCCGTCCGGGAAGGCGGCTGGAACGGGCTGGACCTGCCCGAGGAATTCGGCGGCCAGAACCTGCCCTATCTCATGGGCTGTGCGGTGGGCGAGGTGTTCTGCTCGGCCAATATGGCGCTGAACATGTATCAGGGCCTGACCCATGGCGCGATCAACGCGCTGCTGTCGCATGGAACAGACGACCAGAAGGCAATGTATCTGCCAAAGATGGTGTCGATGGAATGGACCGGCACCATGAACCTGACCGAGCCGCATTGCGGCACCGATCTGGGCATGATCCGCACCAAGGCCGACCCACAGGATGACGGCAGCTATCTGATCACCGGGCAGAAGATCTTCATCTCGGCGGGCGATCATGACATGGCCGAGAACATCATCCACCTGGTGCTGGCCAAGGCGCCGGGCGGCGGCGAGGGCACCAAGGGGATCAGCCTGTTCGTGGTGCCGAAATTCCTGATCAACGAGGATGGCACACCGGGCGCGCGCAACGGCGTCAGCGTCGGCAGCATCGAGGAAAAGATGGGCATCCACGGCAACGCCACCTGCGTGCTGAACTATGACGGCGCGCGCGGCTGGCTGGTGGGCGAGCTGCACAAGGGCATGCGTGCCATGTTCGTGATGATGAACGAGGCGCGGCTCGGCGTCGGGCTGCAAGGCTATGCCCAGGCTGAGGCCGCCTATCAGAACGCGGTTGCCTATGCCAAGGATCGTCTGCAAGGCCGCGCCGTGACCGCCGCCGAGAACAAGGACGGCCCGGCCGACCCGCTGATCGTGCACCCTGACATCCGCCGCAGCCTGATGGACCAGAAAAGCTTCGTCGAGGGCGCGCGCGCCTTCACCTTCTGGGGGGCGCATCTGATCGACCGCGCGCACCGGCTGGGCGACAAGGACGCCGATGGGCTGATCTCGCTGCTGACCCCGGTGATCAAGGGGTTCCAGACCGATCTGGGCTTCGACATGGCGGTGCAGGCGCAACAGGTCTACGGCGGGCACGGCTATATCGAGGAATGGGGCATGTCGCAATTCGTGCGCGATGCCCGGATCGCCATGATCTATGAAGGCGCGAACGGCGTTCAGGCGCTTGATCTGGTGGGCCGCAAGCTGGCCGCCGACGGTGGCAAGCACGCGATGGCGTTCTTTGAGATGGTCAAGACCTTCATCAAGGAAAACGAGGGGCAAGAGGCGTTGAAGGCCGATTTCCTCGATCCGCTGAAAGCGGCCTCGAAAGACTTGCAGACGGCGATGATGTATTTCATGCAAAATGGCATGAAGAGCCCCAATGCCGCGCTGGCCGGCTCAAACGCCTTCATGCATCTCTTTGGCCATGTCTGCCTGGGCCTGATGTGGGCGCGCATGGGGTTGGCCGCGCAAGAGGCGCTGGACGCCAGCACCGGCGACGCCGCGTTTCACGAGACGAAGCTGGCCACGGGGCGCTACTATATGGCGCGGCACCTGCCCGCCACGGGGATGCATCTGGCGCGCATCCAGTCGGGCGCGGATACGGTGATGGCCCTGCCCGCCGAAGCTTTCTGAGATACGCGCGGCGCCCGTTGCGCGGGCGCCGCGCGCCACCCCAAGGAGGACCGGCAATGCCCAAACGCCTGCGCCTGACCCGCCGCTTTCCCGTCGCCATGAGCGAGGACGGCTACCGGCGCCTGCGCCGCTTCGCACAAGAGGCCGGGCTGGACGAGGGCGAGGCGCTGTCATTCCTTTTTGAACATTTCGACAGCATCATGCACCGCGAGAACCTGCAGCACAGATTGCGAATCTTCAATTCCGAACTGGAAGCGCGCAAACGCTGACAGGATCGAACCGGGTCTTGGGAGGGACCGCCACATGACATTTCCATTGATCGCATCGCCCTGGATGACCGACGAGCACAAGATGCTCGAGGACATGACCCGCTCCTTCATCGCCGAAAAATGGGTCCCCCAATATGAGCGCTGGCGCAACCAGGGTGAGATGGATCGCGCGAGCTGGAACGAGGCGGGCGACATGGGCCTTCTGTGCGCCTCGATCCCCGAGGAATACGGTGGCGCCGGCGGCGATTTCGGCCATGAGGCCGTGATCTACATGGAGGGTGGGCGCGCGAACCTGGCAAGTTGGGGCAACGCGATCCATTCGGGCATCGTGGCGCATTACATCCTGGCCTATGGCACCGAGGACCAGAAGAAACGCTGGCTGCCGAAAATGGCCACGGGCGAGATGGTGGGCGCGCTGGCGATGACCGAACCTTCTGGCGGCTCGGATGTGCAGAACCTGAAGACGCGGGCGGTGCGCGACGGCAATGTCTATCGGCTGACCGGGTCGAAAACCTTCATCACCAACGGCCAGCACGCCAACCTGATCGTGGTCGCCGCCAAGACCGACCCCAATTCCAAGGCCAAGGGCGTGTCGCTGGTGGTGGTCGAAACCGATGGCGCCGACGGGTTCCGGCGCGGGCGGAACCTCGACAAGGTGGGACTGAAAGCCGCCGACACGTCCGAGCTGTTCTTCGACGACGTGCCGGTGCCACCCGAAAACATCCTCGGCGGGCAGGAGGGGATGGGCTTCTACCAGATGATGCAGCAATTGCCGCAGGAACGGCTGATCATCGGCTGCGGCGCGGTCGGCGCGATCGAGGGCGCGGTTGAGCGCACGATCGCCTATTGCAAGGAACGCGAGGCCTTCGGCCAGCCGATCATCAGCTTCCAGAATACGCGCTTCAAACTGGCCGAATGCAAGACCAACGCCGCCGTCGCGCGCGCCTTTCTCGACAGCTGTATCGTGGCGCATCTGAAAGGTGAGCTGACGGTGGAAATGGCCGCGATGTGCAAGTACTGGCTGACAGATCTGCAATGCCAGGTGCTGGACGAATGCGTGCAGCTTCACGGCGGGTACGGGTTCATGACCGAATACGCCGTTGCCGAGATGTGGACCGACGCACGGGTGCAGCGCATCTATGGCGGCACCAACGAGATCATGAAGGAACTGATCGGGAGGTCGCTGTGACGCCGAAAGCGGCTCCCGCCAGTCGGACGAAGGATCTTGGATCCTTCGCCTCCTGTTGGGCCAGGGTGCGAGGGGCTGCGCGCCCCTCGCGCTCCCGCGCCAAGGGGGACGCACGCGCCCCCCTTGGAACCCCCGTCACAGGGAAAGATGCGTATTTTTGGCAAGATGAAATGGGCGCGGCACGCAAAAGCACACCCCTTCCCGCCTGTGCATTGCGCTCTCGGGCGGGTCGGGGTGGCTTCACCTTGCGCGGTCATCGGCTCGCCAGCCTGTACCGCGCCGCCAAGTCTGCAGGCGATTGGTTAATGAAGCCTGAACGCGCCCCTTCATCTTGCCAAAAATACGCAAAATCCGACGCCTCCAGGGGCGCAAGGCCGAAAGGAAGGACGCAATGACAGCCACACTTCATTGTTTTGGCGAATCCGGCAATGCCTACAAGGCGGCGCTGACCATGCAGCTTTGCGGGTATGACTGGCAGCCGCGCCATGTCGATTTCTTCAACGGCGAAACCCGCACCCCGGAATTTCGCGCCCTCAACCCGATGGGCGAGGTGCCGGTTCTACAGGACGACGACCTGATTCTGACCCAGTCCGGGGTCATCCAGCAACATGTCGTCGCGCGCACCGGTGCCATGCCCGGCCTCGACGATCCGGAAGTTCTGCGCTGGGTCTTGTGGGACAACCACAAGCTTTCCGGCCTTGCCGGGATGACCCGCTTTTTGATGAATTTCCTGCCCGAGGCCAAGCGCCCCGCCGAGGCGATCAGTTTTCTGAAGGGCCGTCTGAAGGCATCTTATGCCACGCTGAACACGCATCTTGACGGTCGCGACTGGATCGCCGGCGCGGGCGTCTCGATCGCCGACACCGCCTGCTGCGGCTATCTTTATTACCCCGAGCCCTTCGGCTTCGACCGGGCCGACTGGCCGCATATCGACGCCTGGCTGACACGCCTGAGCGCGCTGCCCGGCTGGAAGCATCCCTATGACCTGATGCCCGGCTCACCCGCCGACCGCATCTGAACCAAGGAGACACCCATGACCGACGCCTATATCTATGACACCTGTCGCACCGTTCGCGGCAAGGGCCGCAAGGACGGCAGCCTGCACGAAGTCACCGCCGCGCGGCTTTCGGCCATCGCCCTGAACGCCATAAAGGAACGCAACGCACTCGATACCGCCGCGGTCGAGGACGTGATCTGGGGCAATGTCACGCAGGTCGGCGAACAGGGCGCCTGTCTGGCGCGCACCGCCGTTCTGGCCTCGGATTTCGATGAATGCGTGCCGGGTGTCAGCATCAACCGATTCTGCGCCTCGGGGCTGGAGGCGGTCAACATGGCCGCCAACCAGGTGCGCGGCGGTGCCGGCATGGCCTATGTCGCGGGCGGCGTCGAATGCATGAGCCGGGTCCCGATGGGCACCGATGGCGGGGCGATCGCGGTCGATCCGCAGATCGCCTTTGACAACTATTTCGTGCCGCAGGGGATTTCGGCGGACATCATCGCCACGATGTTCGGCTTCAGCCGCGATCAGGCCGATTCCATGGCCATCGAGAGCCAGAAACGCGCCGCGCAAGCCTGGTCCGAGGGCCGGTTCGCCAAATCCGTCGTGCCCGTGCGCGACATCAACGGCCTGACCATTCTGGACCGCGACGAGCACATGCGCCCCGAGACCGACATGCAGAGCCTGGGCGCGCTGAAACCGTCGTTCAAGGACATGGGCGAGGTGATGCCGGGCTTCGACAAGATCGCGCTGATGAAGTATCCGCAGCTCGAGGCGATCGAGCATATCCACCATGCCGGCAACTCTTCGGGAATCGTCGATGGCGCGGCCGCCGTGCTGGTCGGCAACAAGGAATTCGGCGAGAAATACGGGCTCAAGCCCCGCGCCCGCATCCGCACCACGGCCAAGATCGGCACCGATCCGACCCTGATGCTGACCGGCCCGGTGCCGGTGACGGAAAAGGCGCTGCGCGCGGCCGGTATGAGCATCGACGACATCGACCTGTTCGAGGTCAACGAGGCCTTTGCCTCGGTGGTGATGCGCTTCGAACAGGCGTTCGGCGTCGATCACGGCAAGGTCAATGTGAACGGTGGCGCGATCGCCATGGGCCACCCGCTGGGCGCGACCGGCGCCATCATCCTGGGCACGCTGCTGGACGAGTTGGAGCGCACGGGCAAGGGCACCGGCCTGGCCACCCTGTGCATCGGCTCGGGCATGGGGGCGGCCACCATCATCGAGCGGGTCTGATGCCCAAGCTCGATCTCGCCAGCGCCCCGGTCAAGACCGGCTCGATCTACCCCGAGCCCTATGCCGCGCAGATGGCCGGGCGTTCGTCGCGCAGCCTGGGCGCGTTGGCCGGCTTGACGCAGTTCGGCGTCAACCTGGTGACGCTGCAACCCGGCGCGCCGGCCTCGTTGCGGCACTGGCACCTGAAGGAGGACGAGTTCGCCATCGTCCTGTCGGGCGCGTTGATCCTGGTCGAGGATGACGGCGAAACCGTCATGCAACCCGGCGACTGCGCCGCCTGGAAGGCGGGCGTGCCCAATGGCCACCGGTTCGTCAACCGTTCATCCGCCCCGGCCAGCTTTCTGGTCGTGGGCACAAGCGCCGAGGACGAGGTGGCAACCTATTCCGACATTGACATGAAGATCCACATGGGGGGCGGAAAGCCCCGCTTCACCTATCACGATGGCAGCGCATGGACCGGACACCGCGACCTCGCGCCGAAGGGAGACACAGAATGACCGAATTCCACTATTCCGTCGACGCCGATGGCGTCGCCACCATCACCTGGGACGTGCCCGGCAAGTCGATGAACGTCATGTCCTTTGACGGTCTGCGCGAACTCGATACCTGCATCGACAAGCTTCTGGCCGACCCGGCGGTCAAGGGCGCGATCATCACCAGCGCCAAGCCCGATTTCGCCGGCGGGATGGACCTGAACGTTCTGGCCGAATTGCGCGACACTGCCGGCGATAACCCTGCGCAGGGCATTTTCGACGGCATCATGGAAACCCATCGCCTGTTTCGCAAGATCGAACGCGCGGGCATGGACCCAAAGACCCACAA
Organism: Rhodobacteraceae bacterium HLUCCA12; assembly: GCA_001314715.1. Lineage (GTDB taxonomy): Bacteria > Pseudomonadota > Alphaproteobacteria > Rhodobacterales > Rhodobacteraceae > Pararhodobacter. The sequence goes on from LJSV01000003.1 coordinate 176,685, forward strand.
GGGCGGCAAGCCGATCGTCGCGGCGCTGCCCGGCACCGCGATGGGGATCGGGCTGGAACTGCCGCTGGCCTGCCATCGCATCATCGCCGCCGACAACCCCAAGGCCCGCATCGGCCTGCCCGAAATCATGGTCGGCCTGTTCCCCGGCGGTGGCGGCACGATCCGGCTGGCCTACAAGCTGGGGGCCATGGCCGCCGCGCCCTATCTGCTGGAAGGCAAGGCCCAGGAGCCGAAGAAAATGAAAGCCGCCGGCATCATCGACGAGGTGGTCGCACCCGACGACCTGCTGGCGCGCGCCAAAGAATGGGTGCTGGGCGCCAAGGACTCGGATCTGGTCAAGCCCTGGGACACCAAGGGCTACAAGGTGCCGGGCGGCGCCCCCTATCACCCGGCGGGTTACATGACCTTTGTCGGGGCCTCGGTCATGGTGCATTCAAAGACTTGGGGCGTCTATCCGGCCGCAAAGGCACTTTTGTCGGCAGTGTATGAGGGGCTTCAGGTGCCCTTCGACACCGCGCTGAAGATCGAGGCGCGCTATTTCACCAACCTCTTGATGAACCCCTCGTCAGGGGCCATGGTGCGCTCGCTCTTCGTCAACAAGCAGGCACTGGAAAAGGGCGCGAACCGGCCTGATGTCCCGGACGAGCGGGTCAGCAAGCTGGGCGTTCTGGGGGCCGGCATGATGGGGGCCGGCATTGCCTATGTCAGTGCCAATGCCGGGATCGAGGTTGTTCTGATCGACGCCACGCAAGAGGCCGCCGACAAGGGCAAATCCTATTCCACCGAGATTCTGGACAAGGGCATCAAGCGCGGCAAAGTGACCGAAGACCGCAAGGCCGATGTCCTGGGCCGTATCAACGCCACCACCGATTACAGCGCGCTGGAAGGCTGCGACCTGGTGATCGAGGCGGTGTTCGAAGACCCGTCGGTCAAGGCCGAAGTCACCGCCAAGGCCGAAGCGGTGATTCCGGAAACGGCGATCTTCGCCTCGAACACCTCGACCCTGCCGATCACGGAACTGGCCAAGGCCAGCGATCGGCCCGAGCAATTTATCGGCATCCACTTCTTCAGCCCGGTAGACAAGATGATGCTGGTCGAAATCATCAAGGGCAAGGAAACCGGCACGCGCGCCGTCGCCAAAGCGCTGGATTACGTGCGTCAGATCCGCAAGACCCCGATCGTCGTCAACGACGAGCGTTTCTTCTATGCCAACCGCTGCATCATTCCCTATGTCAACGAGGGGATGCGCCTTGCCAAGGAAGGCGTCGCCCCGGCGCTGGTGGACAATGCCGCGCGCCTTCTGGGCTTTCCGGTGGGGCCGTTGCAACTGGTCGATGAAACCTCGCTGGATCTTGGGGCCAAGATCGCCAGGGCCACCAAGGCCGCGATGGGCGATGCCTATCCCGACGAGGCTGTGGACGAGGTGGTGTTCTGGATGGTCGAGCAGGGGCGCCTTGGCCGCAAGTCCAAGGCCGGCTTCTTTGACTACGACGACAGCGGCAAGCGGTTGGGCTACTGGCCGGGCCTGACCGAACGCTTCGGCCGGCTGGACGAACAGCCCGAACTGACCGAGGTGCAGCATCGCCTGATGATGGCGCAAGTCCTGGAAGCCGTGCGCGCCTATGAAAGCGGCGTGCTGGAAGACATTCGCGAAGGCGATGTCGGCGCCATTCTGGGCTGGGGCTTTGCGCCGTGGTCGGGTGGGCCGTTCGGCTGGCTGGACATCATCGGCGCCGCCCGCGCGGTCGAGATCTGCGACGACCTGGAGGCGCGCTTCGGCCCGCGGTTCAAGGCGCCGCAACTGCTGCGCGACATGGCCGCCAAAGGCGAAACCTTCTACGGCAGCAAGGCCAAGGCTGCCGCGTAAGCGCCATCAGCCCGGCATGACAAACGCAAGAGCCCGGCGCCTTGCGCGCCGGGCTTTCTGGCATACAGGGGATCACGAAACGAAAGCAGGCGCTTTCGTCAGTCGTTGCGCAACGCCATCATGAGCATCTCGCTCTGGGCGCGCGGCAGTTTGAAATACAGGCTCTTGTCGCCGTAATCCATCATCGCATCCGCCGAGGTCACGCGACCGGCCTGCGGGTTCGGACAATGCACAAGGGTCGTGCCATTGGCATAGATCACTTCCTCTTCGTTGAACTGCAAGGAAACGACCTTCATTTCACGGCTCGGCGGGACGCGGGTAATGCCCTTGTACCCCTCCAAAGAGGCCGCGCTGACCAGCGTGAACGGATCGCCGAACATGGCCTCGGCCTGATCGGACTCGATCAGCACCGCCTGTTCGGGCAACAGCGTCAATGCCGTGCGGTTGCCAAGGGCGCGTTCGGGCACCATCAGCGGCCAGACCGCGCGCGGCGCCTGATTGGCGGCGGTCCACAGCGTGCTGATCCCCACTGCCTTGAGCGGGCGCATGCCGTTGTCGAAGGTCACGACCCGGTCACCGGCCTGCAAATCCTCGACCGGTTGCCAGCCCATGTCGGTTGCCACAAGCGTGCCGGCGATGATCCCCTCGGCAATGGAATCGAAGTCACTCATGCCCGGCACCGCAGGCGACGACGACAGATCATTCGGCCAGACGTCGCTGCGATCGGACATCGAGAAGGAAGCAAACGGCTTCCGGTTGTTGGCGGTACTCACCCAGCTATGCAACATGGTTCACTCCTTTCGTGAACAACCCTGTATGTTCCGTGATGCCAGAGAACATCTCGGGCGTGGCGAAAGAAGGAGAAGTTTAAGGAATTTTATTGGTCATTCCTGCGTCGCATTTTGGGAAAATGCCACAATTGCCACCTGACTATCGCGATTTCCGGCAACAATATGTCGAAACAGCCAACACTGTATCCTCTAGAAAAACCAATCTTGGCGATTCGCAAAGATCATGGTTTCCCATTCGGAAACGCCACTGCGCTTTGGAAACAGACTGTGCAACGTCCTGGCCCAGGAACAGCGCGATCATCGCGCCTGCGACACGGATCAGGGCCGCGTCCGTTGCCATGAATCCGCCGACTGATTCGCGCACCCAGGCCCTGCAGCGCCGCGTGCCCGGCACCGCGCCCCTCCCTGCCGCCATCAAGCGCGGGCGCGATCCCGCACGATCGGTAGTGACGATCCTTGCCCTGACAAGCATTTTGCCGCCAATATGCCAGGCCGAAGCGGCAGGGACGCGCAAGGGGGGACACGCATGGGATGGCTGGATGACGAAACCGGGTTGGAAAAACGCCGCGCCAATCATGTGCCGCTGACGCCTCTGTCGTTCCTGCGTCGCGCCGCCGACATCTATGCGCATCGCGAGGCGCTGGTCTACGGTGCCACCCGGCGCAGCTATGCCGAATACGCGCAAAGGGTTTCGCGGCTGGCCTCGGCGCTGGCGGGTATGGGCGTGCGGCCCGGCCATGTGGTGGCGACCATCCTGCCCAACATCCCCGCCCATGCCGAGGCGCATTTCGGCGTGCCCGCCTGCGGCGCGGTGCTGAATGCGATCAACACCCGGCTGGATGTGGACACCGTTCGCTATATCCTGGATCACGGCGGCGCCAAGGTGGTTCTGGTGGACAGCGCCTTTATCGATCTGGCCGAGGATGCGATCGCCGGCGTCGCATCGCCCCCGCGCCTGATCGAGGTGCCCGATCCCGAGGCCGGCATATCCGCAACCGGGCGTCACCCGGTCTATGAGGACGTTCTGGCCGGTGGCGACCCCGGTGCCGAATGGCAGATGCCCCAGGACGAATGGGAAAGCATCGCCCTGAACTATACCTCGGGCACGACCGGGCGGCCCAAGGGCGTGGTCTATCACCACCGGGGCGCCTATCTGGCGGCCATGGGACAGGTGATCAGTTGGCGCATGGTGCTGTATCCGCGCTACCTGACCATCGTGCCGATGTTTCATTGCAACGCCTGGTGCCATCCGTGGATGATCCCGCTCATGGGGGGCGTGGTGATCTGCCTGCGCGACATCACCGCGCGCGGGATCTATCTGGCCATCGCGCATGAGAAAGCCACCCATTTCGGCGGCGCGCCCATCGTCTTGAACACGATCATCAATGCCGACGAGGACGCCCGCCTGCCCTTCGATCACACGGTCGAGGTGTTCACCGCCGGCGCGCCGCCCGCCGCCGCCACGCTGGCCGCGATCGAGCCGCTGGGCTTCAACGTCACGCAGGTCTATGGCCTGACCGAAACCTACGGCCCGGCCACGGAATGCACCTGGCATGAAGGGTTCGATACCCTGCCGGAAGAAGAGCGCGCGGCGGTCAAGGCGCGCACGGGCGTTCTGATGCCGTTCATGGAGGAGGTGACGGTCACCGACCCCGAGCTTGCGCCCGTGCCCCGCGACGGCGCCAGCCTGGGCGAGATCCTGCATCGCGGCAACGGGGTGATGAAAGGCTACTACAAGAACCCCGAGGCCTCCGAAGCGGCGTTCGCCGGCGGGTTTTTCCATTCCGGCGACATCGCCTATCGCCACGATGACGGCTATATCAAGATCGCCGATCGTGCCAAGGACATCATCATTTCAGGCGGCGAGAATGTCAGCTCGGTCGAGGTCGAGGGCGTGCTGATGCACCACCCGGCGGTGGCACTGGCCGCGGTCGTGGCAAAACCCGACACGACATGGGGGGAAGTTCCCTGCGCGTTCGTCGAACTGAAACCCGGCCGAACCGCCGCCGAGGATGAACTGATCGCCCATTGCCGTGCGCGGCTGGCGGGGTTCAAGACACCCAAACGGATCGTGTTTCAGGATCTTCCCAAGACTTCGACCGGCAAGATCCAGAAATTCGTCCTGCGCACACTGGCCAGAGAGGCGTAAGGGGGGCGCTGCCCCCCTCTGGCCTGCGGCCATTCACCCCCCGGCGTATTTTCGGCAAGATGAAGGGGCCGCGTCAGTTCTTCTTGCCCGCCGCCAGATCGAGCAGACGCCGGGCGATGACCTGCGCCTGGATCTCGGCCGCGCCCTCGAAGATATTGAGGATGCGCGCATCGCACAGGATCCGGCTGATCTGGTATTCCAGCGCGAAACCGTTGCCGCCATGGATCTGGAGCGCGTTGTCGGCGGCAGCCCAAGCCACCCGCGCGCCCAGGAGCTTGGCCATGCCGGCCTCAAGGTCGCAGCGCTTGTCATGGTCCTTTTGCCAGGCGCTGAAATAGGTCAGCTGGCGGGCGATCATGATCTCGACCGCCATCATGGCCAGCTTGTCGGCAACGCGCGGAAACTCGATCAGCGCCTTGCCGAACTGCTTGCGCTCAAGCGCGTATTGCAGCCCCGTTTCCAGCGCATTCTGCGCCACGCCAATGGCGCGCGCGGCGGTCTGGATGCGCGCCGATTCGAAGGTCTGCATCAATTGCTTGAAGCCCTTGCCCTCTTGCCCGCCGAGAAGGTTCTCGCCCTTGACCCGGAATCCGTCGAAGCCAAGCTCGTATTCCTTCATGCCCCGATAGCCCAGCACCGCGATCTCGCCGCCGCTCATCCCGGGCGTGGGGAACGGGTCGGCATCGGTGCCCGGCGTCTTTTCGGCCAGGAACATCGACAGCCCGCGATAATCGCTGGTTTCCGGATCGGTGCGCGCGAGCAGGGTCATGACATGGGTGCGCGCGGCATGGGTGATCCAGGTCTTGTTGCCGGTGATCACGTAGTCGTCGCCCTCGCTGGTCGCGCGCGTGCGCAACGCCCCGAGATCGGAGCCGGTGTTGGGTTCGGTGAAGACCGCCGTCGGCAGGATCTCGGCCGAGGCGATCTTGGGAAGCCAGTGCTCTTTCTGGGCCTCGGTGCCCCCTGCCAGGATCAACTCGGCCGCGATCTCGGACCGGGTGCCCAGCGAGCCGACACCGATATAGCCGCGGCTGAGTTCCTCGGACACGACCACCATCGACGCCTTGCTGAGGCCGAGCCCGCCATAGGCCTCGGGGATCGTCAGGCCGAACACACCGAGTTCCGCAAGCTCTGAGATGATCTCCATCGGGATCAGCTCATCCTTGAGGTGCCAGTCATGGGCATGCGGCGCCACGCGGTCGTCGGAAAACCGCCGGAACTGCTCGCGGATCATTTCCAGCTCGTCATCGAGCCCGGTTGCGCCGAAACTGGCCCGGCCGGCATTGTCGCACATCAAGGCCACCAGCCGGTTGCGCGCGGCGGGCGTGTTCGCGGCGATCAGCGTGGCGATCGCGCCGTCGTCGAACGCCCCCAGGTCGGCCCGGCCGAGCCCCAGATCGGCCGGGCGCAGGATCTCGCCCTGGTTCATGGGGATGCCGCCGACGATCTGCGCCAGGTATTCGCCGGCGCCGATCTGGGCGATCAGCGCCTCGATCTCGCCAAACTGCCCAGCCTCGGCCAGACGCTCGCTCCAGGCGCGGATCTGGCGCAGGCTTTCGACATAGGTGGCCAGCCACGCCAGGCCGTGCGCGGCGCGCTGATGCTGTTCCAGCAGGGCGCCGCTGACCTTGCCGTCGCGCGTCACCATAGCCAGCAGCCGCTGCGCCGCCGCATCCTGAAGCGCGGTCAACGGCGCCATCGCCGCGGTCAGAAGCGGGCGCAGATCTGTCAGCGGGCCTTCGGTGCGGGGCGGTTCCTGACCGTCATGGGGCATCGGGCGTCTCCTTCCGTGTTCGCAAGCCAGATAGTCCTTTCGCAGTTGCAGCGCAACATTAATTCAAGTCAGCCGCCCATCCTGCATGAAAGTGTCGCAGTGAATTTTCGGGATGCGATCCGTCACCGCCTGCGATATAGCGCAACGGGTTACGGAGGACAGAGATGGAATTGCTGTACGGCGGCCTGCCCTTTTGGGGTTTCGCGCTGGCCTGTGTCGTCACGCTGGTGTCGGGCTTCGTCAAGGGTGCGGTGGGTTTCGCCATGCCGCTGATCATGATCTCGGCCTTTTCCTCGTTCATGCCGCCCGACCTGGCGCTGGCCGCGCTGATCCTGTCGGTGCTGACGACGAATGTCCACCAGTCGCTGCGCTTTGGCCTGTCCGCCGCCTGGGCCTCGGCGGTGAAATACTGGCGTGTGATCGTCATGACCTGCCTGGGCATCGTGGTTTCGGCGCCATTCGTCGTGGTCTTGCCGCAACAATTGCTGTTCGTGCTGCTGGCCATCCCGGTGATGGGGTTCGCGCTGATGCAGCTGAGCGGTTGGAAACCGCTGATCCCGCATCGCTATCGCAATCCCACGGAATACGGGCTGGGGCTGGTTGGCGGGCTCTATGGCGGCATTTCGGGCATTTGGGGTCCGCCGGTGATCGTCTATCTGCTGGCCATCGGCACCGAGAAATCCGAGATGGTACGCGTCTTGGGCGTGGTCTTCATGATCGGCGCGGTGGTGCTGACCGGCGCGCATCTGGGGTCGGGGGTTCTGAACACCGAGACCCTGCCCTTCTCGGCGTTCCTGGTGATCCCGGCGGCGGCGGGCATGTGGCTGGGGTTTCAGTTGCAGGACCGGCTCGATGCCGAGCGATTCCGCTTTTGGACCCTGATCGTCTTGATGGTGATCGCGCTCAACCTGCTGCGCCGGGCGGTGTTCGGCTGAGCGAATACAGCGCCCCGCCCCGGCACAGGCCGTCCAGCTGTGGCAGATCTCGCGGCAAGACGACCTCGAATCCGGCGTGAAACAGCTCGTCTTCGCCGCTGAAGGCGGCGATGGTCCAGTCGCCGGGCTGAAGCTCGTCCTCGGTATCGAACTGAAAGAACACCTGCTCACCGACACCGGGCTGCACCATGGCATGCCAGCTTTGCCGCGTGATACCCTCAGGCGGCATCGGCGGATGCGTCACGACATAGCGCACCGGCACAGGCTCCTGCCCCGCCAGAACGAAGCGCAGGCCAAAGCCGGTGCCCAGCCGCGCGGGCGCGGTGGTGCCTTCGGCGCGGATCTCGATCGCGACATCGGGAACGTGGATCCAGCCTGCCGCCGTATCCGGGGCCGGGCGGCGCCCGCCTTCGGGCGGGGCGCAGATCAGGCCGCGGGTGACGGACTCGACCTGCGCGCTCAGCCGCAGCGGCGGTTCGGACAGGGCCGGCGCGGGCGCGACAGCCAGGGCAAGAAACAGGGCTGCAAGGCGGTGCATCATGGGTGAACGCATCCTTTGGCCATGCCGATCACACTGGCCGCCCCATGCCGCACTGTCAATCGCGCCTCAGCCGATCGCGGCAGCCTTCACATCGGCATCGATATGCGGCACGTATTGCGCGAAATTCTCGGCAAACATCGCCACCAGCTTGGCGGCCTGCACGTCATAGGCGTCGGAATCGGCCCAGGTCCGGCGCGGGTCCAGCAACACATCGGCCACGCCGGGCACCGAAACCGGCACATCGAAGCCGAAATTGGGATCCTTGCGGAACTCGGCATCGTTGAGCGAGCCGTTCAAAGCCGCGCTCAGCAGCGCGCGCGTGGCCTTGATCGGCATGCGCGAGCCGGTGCCATAGGCGCCGCCCGTCCAGCCGGTGTTGACCAGCCAGCAGTCGGCGCCGAATTCCTTGATCTTCTGTTGCAAGAGCTTGCCATAGACTTCGGGGCGGCGCGGCATGAAGGGCGCGCCGAAACAGGTCGAAAAGGTGGGCTCGGGCTCGGTCACGCCGCGTTCGGTGCCCGCCACCTTCGAGGTGAAGCCCGACAGGAAATGATACATCGCCTGTGCCGGGGTCAGCCGCGCGATCGGCGGCAGGACGCCGAAGGCATCGCAGGTCAGCATGATGACGTTGCGCGGATGCCCCGCCAGCGAATCCTCGGATGCATTCGAGATCGCCTCCAGCGGATAGGCAACGCGGGTGTTCGCGGTCAGGCTGTCATCCTCGAAATCCAGCGCCAGGGTTTCGGGGTCGAAGACCATGTTCTCGACCACGCTGGCAAAGCGGGTGGTCGTGGCATAGATCTCGGGCTCGGCCTCGGGGTCCAGGTTGATGGTCTTGGCATAGCAGCCACCTTCGAAGTTGAAGATGCCGGTGCCCGACCAGCCGTGCTCGTCATCGCCGACAAGCGTGCGTTCGGGGTCGGCCGACAGGGTGGTCTTGCCGGTGCCCGACAGGCCAAAAAACACGGCCGCATCCTTGGGTTCGTCGATGGCATGATTGGCCGAACAATGCATCGGCATCACGCCCTTTTCCGGCAGCAGATAGTTCAGCAGCGTGAAGACCGATTTCTTGTTCTCGCCGGCGTATTCGGTGTTCGCAATCAGGATCATCTTGCGATCGAAATTCATCGCGATCACGGTATCCGTGCGGCAGCCGTGGCGCTGGGGGTCGGCCTTGAACGACGGGCAATTCACGATGGTCCAGTCGGGCACGAAACCGTCAAGCTCATCGCGCGCGGGACGGCGCAGCAGATGGCGGATGAACAGGCCGTGCCAGGCCAGTTCCGTGACCACGCGCACATCCAGCCGGTGCGCCGGATCGGCCCCGCCGTAAAGATCCTGCACGAAATAGTCGCGCCCCTTCATATGCGCCAGCATGTCGTCATGCAGGCGGTCAAAGGCGTCGGGCGCCATGGCGGCGTTGTTGTCCCACCAGATGTGGTCTTCGACCGAAGGGGTGCGCACGACGAACTTGTCCTTGGGCGAGCGGCCGGTGAACTTGCCGGTCTTGACCAGAAGCGCGCCACCCTGCCCCAGCGTGCCCTCGCCGCGTTGCAAGGCGGCCTGCACCAGCGCCGGCTCGATCAGGTTATAGGCCACCGCGCCAAGCCCGGTGATGCCCTGATCCTCCAGCCGCTGTTTGGGGTTCACGCGTCCTGCCATCATATGCTCGCTCCTCGTGTCGTGCCAGACATGGCCAAATGGCCAAGACTTCCCGCCTCCCGGAAGTTGCGCGGTGCCCGGACGGACCCCGTCAAGGGCGCTATATCATGCCCGTGGCAGAAGGGAACAGGACACATCTGCCAGTTAGCGCAACCAGACAATTGTTACCGCAAACTGCGCGGCGCGCCGCAGAATTTGGGCAGCAGCAAGGAAATCCGATACCTTTTCATGGCTATTCTGTGCCCGATTCGTACTATTCGGTTGATTCCTGCTCACAAAAAAAAGAGTATGTCGAAAAAATACAATCAGAGCAGTAAGAGGACAGGCCCATGTCGAAGATTGCCCTTGTCGACGATGACAGAAACATCCTGACTTCGGTCTCGATCTCGCTGGAAGCCGAAGGGTTTGAGGTCGAAACCTATAACGACGGCCAGTCGGCGCTGGATGCGTTCAACCGCAAATTGCCCGATATGGCCGTGCTGGACATCAAGATGCCCCGCATGGACGGCATGGAACTGCTGCAACGTCTGCGGCAGAAAACCCAGATGCCGGTGATCTTCCTGACCTCCAAGGATGACGAGATCGACGAGGTTCTGGGCCTGCGCATGGGGGCGGACGACTATGTCAAGAAGCCGTTCTCGCAGCGCCTCTTGATCGAACGCATCCGCTCGCTTCTGCGCCGCCAGCAAGCGGTCGAGAACAACGAAGTCGGCACCACCGAAGATACCAAGGTCATGGTGCGCGGCAGCCTGACGATGGACCCGTTGCGCCATTCGGTCACCTGGAAAGGGCAGGACGTGACCCTGACCGTGACCGAATTCCTGTTGCTTCAGGCCCTGGCCCAGCGCCCCGGTTTCGTGAAAAGCCGCGATCAGCTGATGGACGTGGCCTATGACGACCAGGTCTATGTCGATGACCGCACGATCGACAGCCACATCAAGCGCCTGCGCAAGAAGATGCGCTCGGTCGACCCGGAATTCTCGTCGATCGAGACGCTTTACGGCATCGGCTACAAGTACAACGAAGCCTGAGCGCGGCGACGGATCGGAACCCGCAACCCACATGGCCGCAGAAACACAGGTGATCAGAGCTACCGGCGGATCGGGCAACGAGGTCGTTCTGGGCGAGGACTGGGTACGCCCCCAAAGCGCCGTTGACAGCGAGGTGCGCATTCGCCGCGCCCGCCGAGGCATCCTGTCGATCTTTCGCTCGCCGCTGGCGCGCAAGATCATCCTGTTCAACATGCTGGCACTGGTCCTGCTGGTCGCGGGCGTGCTGTTCACCAATCCGTTTCGCGACACGCTGGCACGTCAGCACGAAACTGCGCTGATCGCCCAGGCGCAGGGTCTGGCCGACCTCATGGCAGTCCTGCCCGAGATCGGCGGCACCGAAGGCTACGACGATCCGCAGGCGCTTGACCAGCGTACCGATGCCCTGTCGCGGCTCTCGCTGGGTCCGCATACCGAGATCCTGTTGTTGTCGGCCGATGGCACGGTCGAGACCGCGCAAAGCGGCGATCAGGCGCCGGCCCCGTCCGCGGATGACGACGACCGTCGCACGCTGATTTCCGACACGCTGGACTCGATCTGGGGTCTGCTGGCCGGCCTCAGCCTGTCCGACGGCACGCAACCCGAGGACGCCGAAACGCTGGTGGCGGGGCTGCACGAACAGGCCATGACCGGCACCAGCGCCAGCCGGGTCGAGCGGCTGGAGGGGCGCTTTCGCATGATCGTCGCGGCCCCCGTCCTGGTCGATGGAACCGCGGTCGGATCGGTCGTCATGCAACAGATCCCGGTCGAGATCGACCGCATGCTGCGCGCCGAGCGCGAGCAGGTCTTGCAGATGTTCCTGGTCGCGCTTCTGGTCTCGGTGGGCCTGAGCCTGGTTCTGGCCTCGACCATCGCCAACCCGCTGGCCGATCTGGCCACCGCGGCCGAACTGGGCCGCGACCGCAATGCACGACGGATGTCGCCCGGACGCGTGCGCATCCCCGACCTGACCGGCCGCCCGGACGAGATCGGGCGGCTGTCGGCGGCGATGCGGGGTATGGTCTCGGCGCTGTATGACCGGATCGACGCGAACGAACAATTCGCCGCCGATGTCGCGCATGAGATCAAGAACCCGCTGGCCAGCCTGCGCTCGGCTGTCGGCACGCTGCGCGTGGCCAAGCGCGACGACCAGATCGCGCGGCTTCTGGATGTGGTGGAACATGACGTTCGCCGCCTGGACCGGCTGATTTCCGACACGTCGAACGCCTCGCGCCTGGACAGCGAACTGGTCAAGGAAGAGGAAGAGACCTTCAACCTGTGCAAGACGCTAGACAATCTCAGCCAGCATCTGGCGCAGGAGGCGCAGGCGAAAGGCGTCGAATTCATTTCCGAACTGCCGCGCGAGGCCATCATGATCCAGGGGCTTGAGGCCCGGCTGGCGCAGGTCTTCGTCAACCTGATCTCCAACGCCATCTCGTTCTGCCAGGCGGGCGATGCGGTCCGGATCTGGGCGCGCAAGCGCGAGAACCGGGTTCTCGTCGTGGTCGAGGACACCGGCCCCGGCATCCCCGAACAGGCGCTGTCCAAGGTGTTCAAGCGGTTCTATTCGGAACGGCCGCAGGACCAGTTCGGCAACCATTCGGGGCTGGGGCTGGCGATCTCTAAGCAGATCATCGAGGCCCATGGCGGCGTCATCTGGGCCGAGAATATCCGGCCTACCCATGCCGACCCGAATTCGCCGCCGCTGGGCGCGCGCTTCGTTGTCGGCCTGCCGCTTTGAGCACGCGCGCGCATCCGCCGAACCTTCACGCCAGCACCGTGGCCTTCGGGCCGCAGGCCGGCATCCTCATCACCGGGCCGTCGGGTTCGGGCAAGACCGCGCTGGCGCTGGCGCTCATTGCGCAAGGGGCGCAACTGGTGGCCGACGACCAGACGCTGGTCTGCCGTGTCGATGATGCGCTTTACGCCCGCGCACCCCGCGCGATCGCCGGTCTGATGGAAGTGCGCGGCATGGGATTGGCTCGCCTGAACACGCGACGCCTGGCACGCCTGCGGCTGGTCATCGACCTTGGCGAGGGTCCGCCGCAACGGCTGCCGCCGGCGCAGTCGCGAACCATCGCGGGCGTCGCGCTTGCGTTGCTGCACCGCCCGTCGCCGCGCCTTTTACCGCTCGCGATCCGGCACTATATGATGGCACTCGAACGCGATGGATAGAACAGGCAAACAGATGGCGGCGCCGATCGCACACCGCGCACATGTGGTCATGGTCTCGGGCCCTTCGGGGGCCGGTCGGTCATCGGCCATCAACGCGCTTGAGGATCTGGGCTTCGAGGCCATCGACAACCTGCCGCTGTCGCTGATCCCGCGCCTGCTGGACGGCCCGCCCCTGCCCCGCCCCGTCGCGCTTGGCGTCGATGTGCGCAACCGCGACTTTTCATCCGACGGCATGATCGAGGTGCTCGACAGCCTGCACCGCGAGGCCCGGCTTTCGGCCGAGCTGCTGTTTCTGGATTGCGAAACGGACACGCTGGTGCGCCGCTATTCCGAAACCCGCCGCCGCCACCCGCTCAGCCCCGATGACACGCCGCTGACCGGCATCCTGCGCGAGCAGGAGCTGCTGGCCCCGATCCGCGAACGCGCCGATGTGCTGATCGACACATCGGACCTGACCCCGCACGAGCTGCGCGCCGAGGTGGCGCGCTGGTTCGCCCCGCAGACCGGTGTGCCGATGGCGCTTTCGGTGCAATCGTTTTCCTACAAGCGGGGGTTGCCGCGCGGGGTCGATATGGTTTTTGACTGCCGGTTTCTGGCCAACCCGCACTGGGATCCCGACCTGCGCCCCCATGACGGACGCCACCCCGATGTCGTTGCCCATATCGAGGCCGATCCCCGCTTCGCGCCGTTCTTCGACCGGGTACATGATCTTGTCGCCTCGCTGCTGGAACCCTTCGTCGAAGAGGGCAAGGCCAGCCTGACCATCGCCTTCGGCTGCACCGGCGGCAAGCATCGCTCGGTGGCGGTGGCCGAGAAAATGGCAAAGGCGCTTGCGGATCACGGCTGGCGGGTGTCAAAGAGGCACAGAGAAATAGAGCGGCAGTCGAAAGACGGACCAAGCGGTGAAGCAAGGGTAAAGGCGTGATCGGAATTGTGATCGTCGCGCATGGAGGGCTGGCGCGGGAATATCTTGCGGCAGTCGAACATGTGGTCGGCAAACAGGAAGGCATTCGCGCCATTTCCATCGAATACGACCACGACCGCGCCGCCAAGCAGGACGAGATCTGTCGCGCCGCCAACGCCGTGGACAGCGGCGGCGGGGTGCTGGTCGTCACCGACATGTTCGGCGGCTCGCCCTCGAACCTGTCACTGCCCGCTTGCCTGTCGCCGAACCGGCGCATCCTTTACGGCGCCAACCTGCCGATGCTCATCAAGCTTGCGAAATCACGTCATTTCAGCGTGGCCGAGGCCACGGCCCTCGCGCTCGAAGCCGGGCGCAAATACATCAACAGCATTGAAGTCACCGGGAGGCAGGGAATTTGAGTGCCGAACGCATTTTGCAGATCGTCAACGAAAAGGGCCTTCACGCCCGCGCCTCGGCCAAGTTCGTCGAGGTTGTCGAGCGTTTCGACGCCAGCGCCGAAGTGGAAAAGGACGGGATGAGCGTGTCGGGCGATTCCATCATGGGCCTTTTGATGCTTGCCGCCTCGCGCGGATCCGAAATCGTGGTCCGCACGTCCGGCACCGAGGCTGATCCCCTGATGGATGAGCTGGAACGCCTTGTCGCCAGTCGTTTCGGCGAGACCTTCTGATCAGGAACCGGGGCGCGCGTCCGTCTCAAGTGGCGGAAATGTCCCCAACGCGGGGGTGCGAAACCCCATGGCCGCCCAGGCAGTCAGCAAGCGCGCCATAAAACGCACCGTATGGCGGCGGGGGTTGGGCACATCCGGCGACAGCCGCGCGGGCGCGGGGTGATCCATGACCATTGTTCGCATCTCAAGCGCCGGCAGCGTCGTGGGTGGCCAGAGCTTGCCATAAACGCTCAGCCAATGCCCCTGCGTGATCTCCAGAAACATAGGCGTATTGCAGCAGGTCGCGACCACCCGACGGGTGCCGGATTTCGCGCTCAGGCGCAACTCGGCCAGCTTGCCCGATCCGATCCGCACCCGATCCTTGCGATAGAGCACGTAGCGGGTGGTATCGTTCTTTTCCTGAAGGTCGACGCCCAGTCGGTCATGCAACAGCTTCGCGGCCTTGCGGCAGGACTGGCAGGCACATTCGGCCGACAGGATCGGCGGCCCCTTGAGCGTCAGGGAAACCTGACCACAGGCGCACGTCAGCGTCGTGTCATCCATGCGTCCCCCTACCGGGTCGGCACCGGTACCTCACCGCGGTAATCGTAGAATCCGCGCTGGGTCTTGCGGCCCAGCCAGCCGGCCTCGACATATTTGGTCAGCAGCGGACAGGGGCGATATTTGGTATCGGCCAGCCCGTCATGCAGCACGTTCATGATCGCAAGGCAGGTATCCAGCCCGATGAAATCGGCCAGTTCCAGCGGGCCCATGGGGTGATTGGCGCCCAGCTTCAGCGACTCGTCGATCGACCTCACGTTGCCGACCCCTTCGTAAAGCGTATAGACCGCCTCGTTGATCATCGGCATCAGAATGCGGTTGACGATGAAGGCGGGAAAATCCTCGGCGCTGGCCGCGGTCTTGCCCAGTTTCTCGACCACCGCCAGCAAGGTCTTGTAAGTCTCTGCGTCGGTGGCAATGCCGCGGATCAGTTCGACCAGTTGCATCACCGGAACCGGGTTCATGAAATGGAATCCCATGAACTTTTCGGGCCGGTCGGTGCGGCTTGCCAACCGGGTGATCGAGATCGACGAGGTGTTCGAGGTCAGGATCGTGTGCGGCGTCAGATGCGGTTGCAGGTCTTCGAAGATGGCTTGCTTGATTGTCTCGCGCTCGGTCGCGGCCTCGATGATCAGGTCGGATGCCCCCAGATCGGGCAGGTTCGTGGTGATCTTGATTCGCGCCATCGCTGCGGCTTTTTCGTCGGCGGGAATCTTGCTGCGCGACACCTGGCGCTCCAGGTTCTTGTCGATCAGCGCGATGGCCTTGTCCAACGCCTCTTGCGAGATGTCGTTGAGCAGAACCTCGAACCCGGCAAGGGCGAACACATGGGCGATGCCGTTGCCCATTTGCCCCGCACCAACGATTCCGACGGTCCTGATATCCATGTCTTTCCCCGCAAACAATTCTGGCGTGACCTTATGCCTCGTCGCGCGACGGGTGCAAGCCTTTAGCACCCCGTCGCCCGTGATCCGGTAAGGGCTTGGTAATGCCTTGGCCGGATACTGGATGACGGGTGTAGGAAGTGAAGTGGTGTCATGCAACAGATTCAACCGGATTCACCGGGCAGATTGCCCGTATCCGCTGCCGTGCCGGCCGGTGCCGCGCGGCATGACGGGCTGATACTCATCGGCATGGGGGGCGAGACGATCCTGCATGCGCGGCTGCTGGCGCCGGTGGTGCACAGGCTGTTGTCGCCAGGCGCCTTGATCGAGGGGATCGACCGGCGCCTGAACGATCCGTGGCTGCACGCGGCTGCGCGAAGGGCACGCGCGGCAATCATGCTGCTGCCGCCGCTGGGCAACCAGTGCAACCCGCTCTACAGCGTGCACCCACGGCGCAACGACCGGTTTCTTGCCGCGCGCGCGCCCCTCAGGGCCCTGTTTCCCGAGGTCGATTTCACCGAGTTCGATTTCACCGGCCACATGCTGGGCGCATTGGCGGCCACCTGCCCCGAACGGTTCGCGCACGCGCGACAGGCTCTGCAACAGGCCTGGCTTGAAAAACTGGCGGCCCTGATGGCGCATATGCCGGATCGCGGCGTGCTGTTGCACCATCACGGGCCGGCCTGGCTGCCATTGCCGCCGATCGCCGGTGCGGCGGGCACCTGGCCGGTTCTGCACGTCGATTGCGCCGACGCCGACGATGCCACGCGCCGGATTCGCGCCGCGCTCGGCCCGGCCTTGCGCGGTCTTCTGGCCTGAAACGCAAACGGCCCGCCGGGTGGGCGGGCCGCGTTGAGGCGCTGTGGTCGCCTTACAGCTTTTCGGTCAGTTCCGGCACGATCTGGAACAGGTCGCCCACCAGCCCGTAATCGGCCACCTGGAAGATCGGGGCTTCCTCGTCCTTGTTGATGGCGACGATGACCTTGGAATCCTTCATCCCCGCCAGGTGCTGGATCGCCCCCGAAATGCCGACCGCGACATAGAGATCGGGCGCGACAACCTTGCCCGTCTGCCCGACCTGCCAGTCGTTGGGCGCATAGCCCGAATCGACGGCCGCGCGGCTGGCGCCGACCGCGGCGCCCAGCTTGTCGGCCAGCCCTTCGATCAGGGCGAAATTCTCTTCCGAGCCGACGCCGCGCCCGCCCGAGACCACGATCTTGGCCGAGGTCAGTTCGGGGCGGTCGGATTCGGCCACCTTGTCCTCGACCCATTCGGTCAGGCCGGGGTTGGCGGGCACATCGATGGTTTCGACCGACGCCGAACCCCCATCGCCCGCCGCGTCGAAGGTCGAGGTCCGCACGGTCACGACCTTGACCTTGTCCGACGACTTGACGGTCTGGATGGCGTTGCCGGCATAGATCGGGCGCTCGAACGTATCGGCATCGACCACGCCGGACACGTCCGAAATCACCATCACGTCCAGCAGCGCCGCAACGCGGGGCAGGATGTTCTTGGCATCCGTCGTGGCGGGCGCAAAGATGTGGCTATAGCCGTCGGCCAGGCCGGCGATCAGCGCGGCGGTCGGTTCGGCCAGGCGGTGGCCCAGGCTGGCATCCTCGGCAACCAGCACCTTGGCCACGCCGTCGATCTTGGCGGCCTCGGCGCCCGCATCGGCGGCGCGCGCACCGGCACACAACACCGTCACATCGCCCACGGTCCTGGCGGCGGTCACGGACTTGGCGGTGGCATCACGGTTCAACGCGCCATCGGTCACTTCGGCAAGAAGAAGAACAGCCATCTTACAGCACCCCCGCTTCGTCTTTCAGTTTGGTGATCAGCTCATCCACGGACCCGACCTTGACACCCGCCTTGCGCGCCTCGGGCTCGGCGGTCTTGACGATCGTCAGGCGCGGCGCGGCATCGACGCCGTAGTCGGCGGCGGTCTTTTCATCCAGCGGCTTTTTCTTGGCCTTCATGATGTTGGGCAAGCTGGCATAGCGCGGCTCGTTCAGGCGCAGATCGACGGTGATGATGCACGGCAGCTTGGCCTTGATCGTCTGCAAGCCGCCGTCCACTTCGCGCGTGACGATGGCATGGCCATCCTCGACATTGACCTCCGAGGCAAAGGCTGCCTGGCTCCAGCCCAGAAGCGCCGACAGCATCTGGCCGGTCGCGTTCATGTCGTTGTCGATCGCCTGCTTGCCGGCCAGGACGATCTCGGGCTTTTCCTCGTCGATCACGGCTTTCAGAAGCTTGGCAACGGCCAGCGGCTCGATATCGTTGTGTACGTCGTCGGCGGCCACGATCAGGATCGCCCGGTCGGCACCCATCGCCAGCGCGGTGCGCAGCGTTTCCTGCGCCTGCTTCACGCCGATCGACACCGCGACCACTTCCTCTGCGACACCCTTTTCCTTCAGACGGATCGCCTCTTCGACGGCAATCTCGTCAAAGGGGTTCATCGACATCTTCACATTCGCCAGATCGACACCGCTGCCATCCGATTTCACACGGACCTTGACGTTATAGTCGATCACCCGCTTCACCGGGACCAATACCTTCATGCGCGTCCACTCCCTCGTTCAAGGCGCGCTGCAAACGCAGCATGCCAGATGGATTCATGCCCTCGCTTCCTAACCACTCTGAACCGGGGACAACAGAGAAAAATCGACACAAACGACCCTCCGAACGCCGCGTTTTGCCGCGGCGCGGAAATGTTAGCGTCAGCGGTTCGCGCCCGGCACCCACAGGATGTCGGCCGCGCCGTTTTCATTCGCGACGCGCCCGGCCACGAAGAACCAGTCCGACAGGCGGTTCAGATAGCGCAGCGCGGCATCGTTCACGGTTTCATGGCGCGCCAGATCCACCGCCAGCCGCTCGGCCCGGCGCGACACGGTGCGGCACAGGTGCAGATGCGCGGCCAGCGCCGAGCCACCCGGCAGGATGAAGCTGCGCAGCGGCGCCAGATCGGCATTCATGGCGTCGATCTCGGCCTCAAGCCGGTCCACCTGCGCATCGCTCATGCGCAATGGGGTATAGGCGGCCTCGCGGTCGCGCTCCATGTCCGGGCGGCACAGGTCGGCGCCCAGATCGAACAGGTCGTTCTGGATGCGCGCCAGCGCCTCGGCCATGTCGCCTTCGGCATGGAGCCGGGCCAGCCCGACCGTGGCGTTGGTTTCATCGACGGTGCCATAGGCCTCGACCCTGGGGCTGTCCTTGGGTACGCGCGCGCCGTCGCCCAGCGCGGTTTCGCCCTTGTCACCGGTTCTGGTGTAGATCTTGTTCAGAACGACCATGGCTTACCCCTGTGTCTTGAACCAGGCAAAGGCCACGATCAGGATCACGGCCACGAATTGCGCCGCCAGCCGGTAACGCATCAGCTTGTTGGCATTCTTGCGATTGAACTCGCCGCCCTTGGCGAAACTGCCGACACCGACGATCAGGATCGCCAGCACCACCAGCGAGGCAATCGCGGCCACGATGAACAGCGGATCGTTGAGAAGCATGGGCGCCTCCTTTTGCTGCGCTCAGATGTAGCGGCTTTGCCCGGCAATGCCAGCCCCTAGCACGGATCAGCCCTTGTTCACCAGCCAGTCCATTGCCCGCAGCGGCAGCAATCGGCCCAGAATCGCCATTGCGCGGGTCGGGGTCGTGACATGGTATCGCGGCCTGGGGCGCGGGCTTTCCAGCGCGTGCACAAGCCGCGCACTGACCGCCGATGGCGGCAGTTCGAACCGGTCGGGGCCTTTCGCGGTATAGAGCCGCTTGAGAAGGGTATTGCGATAGAGCCCGGCGCGCGGGCTGTTTTCCCAGTCGATCCAGCGTTCGAAATGGGGAATGGAATTGACGCGGATACGGCTGGTGATGGGGCCGGGTTCGATCAGGATCACATGGATCGGCGTGTCGCGCATCTCCAGCCGCAAGACATGGGTCAGCCCCTCCAGCGCGTATTTGGTTGCCACATAGGCGCCGCGCCATTTCAACGGGGTGAACCCCAGAACCGAGGAACAATTGACGATCCGGCCATGCCCCTGCGCGCGCATGACCGGCAGAACCCGGCGGGTCAGGTCATGCCAGCCAAACAGATTGGCCTCGAAAATGGCGCGCAGGGCCTCGGTCGGCAGATCCTCGACCGCGCCCGGCGTCGCATGGGCACCGTTGTTGAACACCGCGTCCAGCCGCCCGCCGGTGGCCGCCAGAAGCTGGGCCAGCGCCGTTTCGATGCTGTGCGGATCGGTGTAATCCAGTTGCGGGCTGTCAAACCCCTCGGCCACCCGGCGCGCGCAATCCTCGGGCTTGCGGCAGGCGGCGAACACCCGCCAGCCGCGACGCGCCAGCGTGCGCGCACCGTCCAGCCCGATCCCCGAGGAACATCCGGTGATCAGCACCACGGGTCGATCGTCAGGCATCAAGGCGTGTTCCTGATTCAGCCTGAATCCTGACGGGCCCAGGCGTCGAGCTTGCGATAAAGCGTCGAGGCCGAAACATCAAGTTCACGCGCCGCCCGCGGAACCGAACCGTTGTGGCGGCGCAAGGTGTCTTCGATCACCATGCGTTCGATCTGGGCCAGCGTGCGCCCCGCCAGATCGCCCAGCCCCGACCCCGTCTGCGCCGGGGCGCCATTGGGCTGATCGCAGCGATGGTCGGGCGTCAGGTCGGGTGGCAGCATCTCGGGCGTGACCAGCGGACCGTCGTTGAGCACCACGACATTGCGCAGGACATTGATCAACTGGCGCACATTCCCCGGCCAGGGCAGGCTGCGAAACAGATCCTTCACGCGCGGGTCCAGTCCGTGAAAGACATGCCCCTCTTCCTCGGCCATCCGGGCGACCAGCGTTTCGGCAATCTCGATCACGTCGTCCCCGCGCATCTGCAGCGGCGGCATATGGATCGGCACGACATGCAGCCGGTAATACAGATCCTCGCGGAAATTGCCGCGGCGCACCTCTTCCAGCGGATCGCGGTTGGTGGCGCAGACGATCCGCACATTGATCTTGCGCGGCTTGGTGGCCCCGACCGGGGTTATCGTCGATGTCTGCAGGAACCGCAGCAACTTGGTCTGAAGGTTCAGATCCATTTCGCAGATCTCGTCCAGAAACAGCGTGCCCCCGTCCGCCGCCGCTGCCGCACCGATCTTGTCCGCGATCGCGCCGGTGAACGAGCCGCGCAAATGACCGAACACCTCGGATTCCAGCAGATCGATCGGAATCGCCCCGCAGTTCAGCGCGATGAAGGGCCCGCGCGCGCGGGCGCTGGTGGCGTGCACCGCCTCGGCGCACAATTCCTTGCCGGTGCCGCTTTCGCCGGTGATGAAGACCGTCGCCATCGACCGCCCGACCGAGCGGATCTTGTCATAGACGGCCCGCATCGCCGGCGACTTGCCGATGAAGGGGGCCAGAACCGGCGTCTCGGCAGCCTGCGCGCGGGCGGGAACGCGGTGGCGCACGGCCCTGCGCGCATTTTCCACTGCGGCCAGCAGGCGCTGGTCGTCAAAGGGCTTGACCAAGAATTCATGCGCGCCTGCGCGCATCATCTCGACCGCCTTGTTGATCGAACCGTTGGCGGTAATGACGGTCACGCAGGTCTGCGGCTCCATTTCCAGAAAGTCCCGCATCACCTCCAGCCCGGCACGATCGGGCAGCATCAGGTCCAGCAGCACCACGCGCGATCGCAGGCGGCGGAACTCGGCCATGCCCTCGGACGCCGTGCCGCAGGCCACCACGTCGAACCCCGCGCGCGTCAGCGCCGAGGCGTAGATCATTTGCAATGACGGCGTATCCTCGATCAGCAGGATCGTGTCCGATAGGGGTGATGGTTCCTTCATGGTCGCAGCGAGGCCCGTTCGGCAGCTTCCAGCACCGAAACGACACGATCCATTTCCTGGCTTACCGACAACACCAAGACCGCCAATGCGCCCGCACTCACCTGCTCGGCCGAATGGTGCAGCGTCTGGGCCAGTGCGGCCAGCCGCTGCGCCCCGATCGTTGACGCCAGGCCCTTGATCTCATGTGCGATCTTGCTCACCATCACCGGTTCGCTCTCATCGAGTCCCGCGGTCATGCGACGAAAGTCTGACAAAAGCTGCGCACAGAGATCGCGGCGCATCGCATCATCGCCAATGTCCAGGATGCCCGAGAGTATCGTCTGGTCGAAATCTCGTGCAACTGACGCGGCATCGTCGTCAAAAAGCGGGTTTTGATTCATGGAAACAGCACGTTCTTTACCAACCACCTGAAAACACTGTGTCCCCAATCCCTGGCACAATCAAGGGATGAATCGGGTTTCCTTGGGGCATGGATGAACAGTTTGCATCCTCCGCCCCAAGGGGGATGCCTGACTACTCAAGCCTTTGGATAGCCAACTTTTTTCAACCCTGCTGCAACCTCGTCCAGAATTGCCGGGTCATCAATCGTGGCGGGAATGCGATAGTCCTCGCCATCGGCGATCTTTGCCATCGTCGCCCGCAGGATCTTGCCCGAGCGCGTCTTGGGCAGGCGGTCCACCACGACGGCCAGCTTGAACGCCGCGACCGGCCCGATCCTGTCACGCACCAGATCGACGCATTCGCGCACCACCTCCTGCTGGTCACGGCTGACGCCCTTGTTCAGGCACAGAAATCCCAGCGGCAACTGGCCCTTCAACGTATCGGCGACCCCGATCACGGCGCATTCGCCGACATCGGGATGACTGGCCAGAACCTCTTCCATCGCGCCGGTGGACAGGCGGTGGCCGGCGACGTTGATCACGTCATCGGTGCGCGCCATGATATAGACATAGCCGTCTTCGTCGACATACCCGGCATCGCCGGTTTCGTAGAAGCCGGGAAAGGTCGCGAGATAGGATTTCACGAACCGCTCTTCGGCATTCCACAGGTTCGGCAGGGTGCCGGGCGGCAACGGCAGCCGGATCGCGATGGCCCCAAGCGTGCCGGGCTCGACCGGCTTGCCGCCCTCGTCCAGAACCTGCACGTCATAGCCCGGCATCGGCAGCGACGGACTGCCGATCTTGACCGGCTGGGGCTCATACCCCTGCGGGTTGCCACAGATCGGCCAGCCGGTTTCGGTCTGCCACCAGTGATCGATCACCGGCACCTTCAGCTTGTCCTGCGCCCAGATCACGGTGTCGGGGTCGGCCCGTTCGCCCGCCAGATACAGGGTCCGCAGGCGCGACAGATCGTATTTCGAAACGAAATCGCCCGCCGGATCCTCGCGCTTGATGGCGCGAAAGGCCGTGGGCGCGGTGAAAAAGCTGACCACGCCATGTTCCTCGATGACGCGCCAGAACGTGCCGGCGTCGGGGGTGCCCACGGGCTTGCCCTCGAACACGATGCTGGTCGCCCCATGCAAGAGGGGGCCATAGACGATATAGCTGTGACCAACCACCCAGCCCACGTCCGAGGCGGTCCAGAACACCTCGCCGGGGTTGACGTTGTAATGGTTCTTCATCGTCCAGGCCAGCGCCACCAGATACCCGGCCGTGGCGCGGATCACGCCCTTGGGTTGGCCGGTCGTCCCCGAGGTGTAAAGCACATAAAGGGGGTGATCGCCCTCGACCGGCACGCAATCGGCGGATGCCACGCCAAACTGGAACGCGTGCCAGTCCAGGTCGCGCCCCGGCGTCAGTTGCGCAACCTCTTGCTCGCGCTGGAAAATCACGCAGAACTCGGGCTTGTGCGCGGCCTGTTCGATCGCGGCATCCAGAAGCGGCTTGTAATGGACCACCCGCCCCGGCTCGACCCCGCAGGACGCCGCCAGAACCGCCTTGGGGCGCGCATCGTCGATACGTGCCGCCAGCTCGCGCGCGGCAAATCCGCCAAAGACCACCGAATGGATCGCCCCCAGCCGCGCGCAGGCCAGCATTGCCTCGATCGCCTGGGGGATCATCGGCATGTAGATCACGACGCGATCGCCCTTTTGCACGCCGCGCGCCTGCAAGGCCCCGGCCAGCGATGCCACGCGATCGCGCAGTTCGGCATAGGTGATGGTTTGGCGGGTATGCGTCACCGGGCTGTCATGGATCAGCGCCGCCTGCGCCCCGCGACCGGCCTCGACATGCCGATCCACCGCGTTCCAGCAGGCATTGACGCGCGCATCCTTGAACCATTCGTAGATCGGTGCGCGCTCGGCGAACAGGGCCTGCGTTGGCGGGCTGTCCCAGTCGATCGCCCCTGCCTGCTCCATCCAGAAGCCTTCGGGGTCGGTGATCGACCAGCGGTGCAGATCGGCATAGCGCATGGGGGTCCTCCTCCTCGGTTCCGAAGATCAGTTACGCGACGACGGGCCGCCCATGCAACGCTGTTACCGAATGACACCGCCGCCCTGGTCATAGAAACGACCGCTCAATCGGCCCGCCGGCGGCAAATTGCCGCGCAGGACCTTGCAAACCATGCGCCGACGCAGCCCGCAGGCCGCGCGAATCACGTCTCAGCCGTAATGCGACACCGGGGTTCCCGCGATCGCGGCCATGTTCAGCAAGCCGCGCGCGGTGATCGAGGGCGTGACGATATGCGCGCGGTTTCCCATGCCCATCAGGATCGGCCCCACCTCCAGCCCGCCGCCGCGCGCCTTGAGGATGTTGCGAACGGCGCTGGCCGCATCGGTCGAGGAAAACACCAGCACATTCGCCAGCCCCTGCATGCGCGAGCGCGGAAAGATCCGCGCGCGCAACTCGGGGTCGAAGGCGGCATCGACATGCATTTCCCCTTCGTATTCGCAGCTCAGATCCATCGCATCCAGAATATCCAGCGCCGCCCGCATCCGCCGCCCCGATGACGTGTCCAGCGTGCCGAACTGCGAATGCGAGCACAGCGCGATCTTGGGCGTCACCCCGAACCGGCGCGCATGCCGCGCCGCCCCGATCACCGTCTCGGCAATCTGTTCGGGCGTGGGTTCGGCGTTGATCTGGGTGTCGGCGATGAACAGCGGCCCCTCGGACTGGATGATCAGGCTCAAGGCCCCGACCGGCTGCAACCCGTCGCGCGCCAGCACTTCGCGCACGTAGTTCAGATGCCACAGATACTGGCCAAACGCGCCACAGATCATGCTGTCGGCCTCGTTGCGGTGAACCATCACCGCGGCGATCGCGGTCGTGTTGGTGCGCAAGATCGCCTTGGCCACATCGGGGGTAACGCCGCGCCGCTCCATCAGGCGGTGATAGGTCTCCCAGTATTCGCGATAGCGCGGGTCGTTTTCGGGATTCACGATTTCCAGGTCGCGCTCGGGCCGGATCGGCAGGCCTGCGCGCTCGCAGCGCCGCGCAATGACTTCGGGACGGCCGATCAGGATGGGAACCTCGGTCGTTTCCTCCATCATCGCCTGCGCCGCGCGCAGGACGCGCTCGTCCTCGCCCTCGGCAAAGACGATCCGGCGCGATGCGCTCTTGGCGGCCTCGAAGACCGGGCGCATCAGCATGGCCGAGCGGAAGACCGAACTGTCCAGCTTGCGCTTGTAGGCGTCGATATCGGTAAGCGGGCGCGCGGCAACGCCGGTTTCCATCGCAGCGCGGGCCACCGAGGTCGCGACCACCCCCATCAGACGCGGATCAAAGGGCTTGGGGATCAGGTATTCGGGGCCAAAGGCCAGTTTCTCGCCGCGATAGGCCGCCGCCGTCTCGGCCGAGGTGGTGGCGCGGGCCAGTTGCGCGATCCCCTCGACACAGGCGATCTGCATGGCATCGTTGATGTCATTCGCGCCAACATCCAGCGCCCCGCGAAAGATGAACGGAAAACACAGGACATTGTTGACCTGATTAGGAAAATCGCTGCGCCCCGTGGCCACGACTGCGCCCGGCGCCACGGCATGCACGGCATCGGGCATGATCTCGGGCGTGGGATTGGCCAGCGCAAAGACGATCGGCCGCGACGCCATGCGCGCGACCATCTCGGGCGACAGCACGTTCGCCCCCGACAACCCCAGGAACAGGTCGGCCCTGTCGATCACCTGCCCCAGATCGCGCAGAGCCGACGGCTGGGCAAAGGCCGCCTTTTCGGGGTTCATGTCGATCTCGCGGCCCTCGTGCACCAGCCCGTGAATATCGCACAGCCAGATGTTCTCGCGCTTGACACCCAGCTTCAGCAGCATGTTCAGGCAGGCGATCCCCGCCGCCCCGCCGCCGGTCGAGACCACCTTGATGTCCTCGAACCTGCGGCCGGTCAGATGCAACGCGTTCACCGCCGCCGCACCCACCACGATGGCGGTCCCATGCTGATCGTCGTGGAACACGGGAATGCCCATCCGCTCGCGGCAGATACGCTCGACGATGAAACAATCGGGGGCCTTGATATCCTCAAGGTTGATCGCACCGAAACTCGGCTCCAGCGCGCAGACGATTTCGGCCAGCTTTTCCGGGTCGGATTCGTTCAACTCGATGTCGAAGCAATCGATATTGGCGAACTTCTTGAACAGAACCGCCTTTCCCTCCATCACCGGCTTCGAGGCCAGCGCACCGATATTGCCCAGACCCAGCACCGCCGAGCCGTTGGTGACCACGCCCACAAGGTTTCCGCGGGTGGTAAAGCGCGCGGCATTGGCCGGGTCGGCGGCGATCTCAAGGCAGGCTTCGGCAACACCGGGCGAATAGGCGCGCGCCAGGTCGCGCCCGTTCGCCAGCGGCTTGGTCGGGAGGATCTCAAGTTTGCCGGGCTTGGGAAACTCGTGATAATCCAGCGCGGTCTGGCGAAAAATGTCGCTGCCTCTGTCAGCCATCGCGGCCCCTCCCCCACGGGCGAATGCGGACAAGTTTAGTATTAAACTATTCCGCCTCATTTCGTGATACCCTCAAAGCCCCCCGCCTTTCAAGCTGCCTCTGCCGGGGTCCGCGCGCCGCGCGGGCTTGAAACCGCCCCGCCCGCATAGGAAGGTATGCGCCAGTGCAGACCCAACGGAGCCCGGCATGCCCCTGCTCGATGCAGCCAAAGCGGTGCGTGAAAACGCCTATGTTCCGTATTCGCAGTTCAAGGTCGGCGCGGCGATCCAGGCACGATCGGGCGCCGTCTATGTCGGTTGCAATGTCGAAAACGTGGCCTATCCCCAGGGCACCTGCGCCGAGGCCGGCGCCATCGCCGCCATGATCGCCGGTGGCGATACCGAGATCGCGGCGGTCTGCGTGATCGCCGACGCCCCGGAACCGGTCACGCCCTGCGGCGGCTGCCGCCAGAAACTGCGCGAATTCGCCCGCCGCGACGTCGTGATCACCATGGCAACCACCGATGGCCAAAGCCGCACGATGACGATGGAACAACTGTTGCCGGGCGCGTTCGGCCGCGACCACATGAGCCGGGCATGACCACGGCGGCGGGCATCTTGCAAGCGGTGATCGACGGCAACGCCGCGCCCGAATCCATGCACGGGTTCGCGCGGGGCCTGGCCGACGGATCGGTCAGCGATGCCCAGGCGGGGGCCTTCGCCATGGCGGTCAAGCTGCGCGGCCTGTCAGCGGCGGCGCGCACCGCCCTGACGCTGGGCATGCGGGATTCCGGCGAAGTCCTGCGCTGGGATCTGCCCGGCCCGGTCCTGGACAAGCATTCCACCGGCGGCGTCGGCGATTGCGTGAGCCTGGCGCTGGCGCCCGCGCTGGCGGTCTGCGGGGCCTATGTGCCGATGGTCTCGGGCCGCGGGCTGGGCCATACGGGCGGCACGCTGGACAAGCTGGAATCGATCCCCGGCTATACGGTCGACCTGCCCGAGGAACGCCTGCGCGCCATCCTGCGCGATGTCGGCTGCGCCATCGTCGGGGCCACCGCACGGATCGCACCTGCCGACAAACGGCTTTACGCGATCCGCGATGTCACCGCCTCGGTCGAATCGATCGATCTGATCACCGCCTCGATCCTGTCGAAGAAACTTGCCGCTGGGCTGGATGCGCTGGTGCTTGACGTCAAGGTCGGCAGCGGCGCCTTCCTGCCGGGCCGTGAGGATGCGCGCGCCCTGGCGCGATGCCTGGTTGATACGGCCAATCACGCCGGGTGCACCTGTTCGGCACTGATCACCGACATGGAAACCCCGCTGGACGGGGTTGCGGGCAACGCGCTTGAGGTGGCAGCGGTGATGCGCTTGCTGACCGGCGCCACCGGGCAGGCCGACCTCTGGGCACTGACCCTGGCACTGGGTGGCGAGGCGTTGGCGCTGGCCGGCATCGCGCCCGACGCAGAGGCCGGGGCCGACCGGATCGCGGCAGCGCTGCGCTCGGGCGCCGCGGCCGACCGCTTTGGCCAGATGGTCGCGGCGCAGGGCGGCCCGGCGGATTTTCTGGAAAGCTGGAAGCGGCACCTGCCGGTTGCGCCCGTTCGGCGTGATATCCTTGCCGAGGCCGAAGGCGCCGTTGCCGCCATCGACACCCGCGCCGTGGGGTTGGCGGTGGTGGAAATGGGCGGCGGCCGGCAACGTGACGGCGACCGCGTCGATCCGCGCGTGGGCTTTAGCGGCCTTGCGATGCCGGGCGACCGCGTCGGGCCGGACCGGCCGTTGGGGCAGGTTCATGCCGCCGACGATGCTGGCGCGCAACGCGCGGCGGCGCAATTGCGCGCCGCTTACCGCATCGGCCCGCCTGGCAAGCGCGGCCCCCTTGTGCATGAGCGTGTCGCATGAGCCGCGCCTTTCTCATCGTGCTGGATTCCGTGGGCATCGGCGGTGCCCAGGATGCCGCGGCCTTTGGCGATCAGGGCGCGAACACGCTGGGCCATATCGCCGAGGAATGCGCCGCCGGGCGCGCTGACACCGGGCGCAAGGGTCCGTTGCAACTGCCGGTTCTGGACCGGCTGGGGCTGGGACACGCGGTTGAACTGGCCTCGGGCCAGCGCGCGCCGGGGCTGGGCGCGCGCCCGCAGGGCCTGTGGGGGGCGGCCACCGAAAGCTCGCGCGGAAAGGACACGCCGTCGGGGCATTGGGAACTGGCGGGCGTGCCGGTGCCCTGGGACTGGACCTATTTCCCGAGCACCGGGCCGGCCTTTGACGACGCGCTGGTCGAAACCGTCAAGCACCACGCCGGAACCGACGGCATCCTGGGCAACCGCCATGCCGCCGGGCTGGCGATCATGCGCGAGCTGGGCGCGCAGCATCTGCGCACGGGCTGGCCGATCTGCTATACCTCGGCCGACAGCGTGTTCCAGATCGCCGCGCATGAACAGGCGTTCGGGCTGAAGCGCCTGTACCGGCTTTGCGCCGATCTGGCGCCTGTGCTGCACGCGCGCCGCGTCGGCCGGGTGATCGCCCGGCCCTTTACCGGCGATCCCGAAACAGGTTTCACCCGAACCGGGAACCGGCGCGATTATGCCATTGCGCCCCCACACCCCACGCTGATGGACTGGGCCCGCGAGGCCGGGCGCACGGTTCATGCCATCGGCAAGATCAGCGACATCTTTTCCGGCCAAGGCATCTCGCACAGCCACAAGGGCCCGGATGATGCGGCACTTGTTCAACATCTCCACAGGCTTGCAGGCGATGCCGAGGCCGGATCACTGACCTTTTGCAACCTTGTCGAATTCGACAGCCTTTATGGCCACCCCCGCGACCCGGCCGGCTATGCCCGCGCGCTCGAATGGTTCGACGCGCAGGCCGGCGCCTTTCTGGCACGGCTGAAGCCCGGCGATCTGGCGGTGTTTACCGCCGATCACGGCAACGATCCGACCTGGTTCGGCACCGACCACACCCGCGAGCGTGTGCCGGTGCTGGCCTGGGGCCATGGCGCGGGCGAAATCGGGCCTTGCGCCTTTGTCGATGTCGCGGCATCGGTGGCCGCGCATCTGGGCCTTGACCGGCGCGGCCCGGGACGGAGCTTTCTGCCATGACCGAACGCATCGACCCCGCCCTGCCCAAGATCGAACTGCACCTGCATATCGAAGGGGCCGCGCCGCCGGCCTTCATCCGCGGGCTGGCGCGCGAAAAGAACATCGACATCACCGGTATCTTCGATGAACGGGGCAACTATGCCTATCGCGACTTCTGGGATTTTCTGCGGGTCTATGAGGCCGCCTGCACCACGCTGCAAACCCCGCGCGACTTCCATCGCCTGACGCTGGCGGTGCTGGAACAGAGCGCGCGCGACGGCGTGATCTATACCGAGGCCTTCCTGTCGCCCGATTTCTGCGGCGGCGGCGATCTGGGCGCCTGGCGCGAATACCTGCACGCCATGCACGACGCCGCGACCGAGGCCGAGCGCGACATGGGCATCACCTTGCGCGGCGTCGTCACCTGCATCCGCCATTTCGGCGCGACAAAGGCGCGCGCCGCGGCGCTGTGCGCGGCCGAAACGGCCGGTGATTTCGTCACCGGGTTCGGGATCGGCGGCGATGAAAAGGCGGGGCGGCTGCGCGATTTCGCCTATGCCTTCGACATGGCGCGCGAGGCCGGTCTGCGCCTGACGGCCCATGCCGGCGAATGGGGCGGGCCGCAATCGGTGCGCGATGCGCTGGCCGATCTGCGGGTCGAACGCATCGGCCATGGCGTGCGCGCCGTCGAAGACCCGGCACTGGTCGATGAGCTGGCCGCGCGCGGCACCGTGCTGGAGGTCTGCCCAGGGTCGAACCTGGCGCTGGGCCTTTACCCCGATTTCCGCGCACACCCGGTCGCGCGCCTGCGCGAACGTGGTGTGCGTGTGACCCTGTCCACCGACGATCCGCCGTTCTTTCACACCAGCAACCGCCGCGAATACGAGGCCCTCGCCCAGGCCTTCGACTGGACCGAGCAGGATTTCCGTGCCATCAACCTTGATGCCGCGCGCGCGGCGTTTTGCGATGCGGCCACGCGCAAGCGGCTGGTTGCGCGTCTTGATCAGGGCTGACCGCAACCCGGCCGTTTGAGTGTTTCCCAGCGCGACCGGTGGCGTTAAGAAAGCCGAAACCGAATCCGAAAGGGCCGCGCATGACCGATCTTTCCACCGCCCAGCATCTGACCGTCGTCGAACATCCGATGGTGCAGCACAAGCTGTCCATCATGCGCGACAAGAACACCTCGACGGCCAAGTTTCGCCAACTCCTGCGCGAGATCAGCATGCTTCTGGCCTATGAGGTCACGCGCCATCTGCCGATGACCACGCAACAGATCGAAACGCCCATGTGCCCGATGGACGCGCCCGTTCTCAAGGGCCGCAAGCTGGCGCTGGTATCGATCCTGCGGGCGGGCAACGGCCTTCTGGACGGTATCCTTGAACTGATTCCCTCGGCGCGGGTGGGTTTCGTCGGCCTTTACCGCGATCCGGAAACCCTCAAACCCGTGCAATATTATTGCAAGCTGCCCTCGGAAATGTCCGAGCGCGTGGTGATCGTCGTCGATCCGATGCTGGCCACCGGCAATTCCTTGGCCAAGGCCATCGACCTGCTGAAAGAGGCAGGCGCGCGCAAAATCATCTTCCTGTGCCTTCTGGCCGCGCCCGAAGGGGTTCAACGCATGAAAGAGGCGCATCCAGACGTGCCGGTGATCACCGCCGCCCTGGACGAGCGGCTGAACGACCACGGCTATATCGTTCCGGGGCTGGGCGATGCGGGCGATCGCCTCTATGGCACCAAGTAACGGGTAAATAAGGCTTTACTCGCAAGGCATGCCGAGGCATCCTTGGACCGTGTTACCAGGGGGTATGCGATGTTCGTGAAATTCATCTCGGCTGCGGCACTGTTCGCGGCCATGGGGGCCGGCGCCACGGCGCAGACCGGCAGCAACCGGCCCGTGCCGGCCGAAATGCCACCGGCCGACTATTCCGAGCGGCAGTATGTCGACAGCCGCGGCTGCGTGTTCATCCGCGCCGGGTTCGACGGGCGGGTCAACTGGGTGCCGCGCTACAACGATGAACGCCAGCCGATGTGCGGCTATGATCCAACCATGGCCACGGCCGAGGCCGCGCCCCAACAGCGCGCGCCGCGTGAGCGCCCGGCCACCGAGCCGGTGGCCATGGCCGCCGCGTCCGAGCCGCGCGCCGAACCCGAACGCCAGGCAGGTTATCGCAGCGCGCCCGCAACCGGCGGTGTCCCCTATTCGGTGCCACCTGAACGCAGCCGCCCGCGCACCCAGGCGCAGGGGCATGCCCAGGTGCACCAGGCCTCAAGCCAGCGCGGACTTGACACGCGCTGGAGCTTCTATGACCGCACCGGCCCGTCGCCCTGCACCAATCTCAACGCGCACAGCCAGATGTACATGGTGCCCTCGCCGTCGCGGCCCGACCTGCCGCTTCGCTGCGGCCCGCAGGAACAGCACCCGGCCGATGCCGTGCGCGAAATGGCGCCGCGCGGCAACCAGTGGGAACCCTGGGACGGGGCCAACCCCTCGCCCACGGCGCCGAACGTGTATCAACTGCCGCCGACCTATGCGCCGCGCTGGCCCGATGCCCATATGCAGCAGCGCGACGTGCCCCAGGGCCGCCCCGCGGCACGGGCGCAGCGCGTCGCCAGTCACGGCCAGGCACCGCGCGCCACCGTCTCGACGATGGGCACCGCCCCCGAATCCGCCGCCCCCCGCGCCGAAAGTCCGGCACAGGGGCGCTATGTCCAGATCGGAACCTTCGGGGTTGCGGCGAATGCGCAAAACACCGTCGCCCGGCTGGAAGGCCGGGGCCTGCCGGTGGCGACCAATGAACTGAACCAGGGCGGCCGCACGCTCAGGGTGGTCATGGCCGGCCCGTTCGACAGCCGCGCCGACATCAACGCCGCGCTGGGCACCGCCCGCGCGCTGGGCTTCGGCGACGCTTTCGTGCGCTGATCCGCGCATCTGCGGTCGCATGACATCACCCCCGGCCCCGCGCCGGGGGTTTTTTTCATGGCGCGCTATTGAACGCAGATGGATTGCAGGGTGATCCACGCGCCATCGCTCAGAAGTCGCGCGCGCTCGGACGCACCCTGCGCCGGTTGATCGGCCAGGGCCTGGGCCAGCCCCTCGGCCTCGGACGGCAACGACAGCGCGTAGGCCGTCACCGGCGCCCCCAATGCCCCGAATCGCGCGGCCATTTCCGCCGGATCGGGCATCGCGGCGGGCTGCGCCAGCCGGTCGGCGCCATAATCGACATAGGAGCCGCGCGGCAGATCCCCGGTTGTCAGCAGCGCCAGCGTCGCGCGCGTCCCCGCATGGCGCAACAGATCGCGCAGCGGATCGCGCGCTTCGGCGGCCATGACCTCGGCGATCATGTAGCCCGCCAGCGCCTCGGCACTGTCCAGCCGTTCCAGCAGATCGCGCCCGATCACCACCAGATCGCCGGGCAGATGCGCGGCTACAAGCCCGTCGAACCCGTCCACCACGGCGACCCGGTCGCCATGCGCCAGAACGCGCTCGCCCAAGCGACCCAGCGCCTGCAATCCCGCCGGTTCCGCGCAGATGCGCGCGCCCTCGTGGCTGGAAACGGCCGCCTCCAGCGCGACGCGCCCGATCTCGATGCGCCGGGCATCGGGCACGATGCCGGCCGTGTGCCGCACCAGCGCGCCGGGCAGCCAGAACACTGCCAGCCCCGCCACCACGGCCAGCGCCGCCACCCCCAGCACGCGCCGCAACTGTCGCAGCGGCGGGTGGCGCACCAGCGCCGCGCGAATCGTCTCCAATGCGTCGATCAGGGTGTCGTCATCCAGTTCCAGCGTCTCGGAATTCCCGTCAGCCTCCGGCGCATAGAGCGCGGGCATCCGACCGGGATTGAGGCGGCGCACCGCCGGCAGCGACCAATGGCTCAGGACCGCGCCGCTGCGGCTGTCGGTAATCACCAGACTGGCCTCGCCCAGCGCCACGACCACATCGCGCCGCTGCGCCTGTGGATCGCCACGCCACAGACCGGGCCCTTCCAGGCGTTGATACTTTGTCAGCGCGGTCATTGCCTGCGATCTGCCCTTGCGGTCTGCCCGTCGCTGCCATCGCCGGCGGCGCGGGGGTTCGCGCCATGATACAGCAGCGCCCGAGCTTGGGCCAGTGCACCGCCGACACCACCAGGGGCCCATTGCGCGGGGCATCGCCGCGCTCTAGTCTCGCCGCGCCCAGCGCAGGACAGCCGATGCCCCCGATCGACAGCTATTACACCCGCACCCAGGCCGACGGGTCCGCATATGCACCGCTGAACGGCCATGACGAGGGCGATTGCCTCGTCATCGGCGCCGGTCTTGCCGGGCTCAGCGCCGCCTTGCACCTGGCGCGCGCGGGGCAGCGCGTGATCGTGCTTGAGGGCGAATGCGTGGGGTTCGGCGCCTCGGGGCGCAACGGCGGGTTCGTGTCACCGGGTTATGCTTGCGATTCGGACGCCATCGCCCGCCGCGTCGGCGATGCCGATGCCCGCACCCTGCACCGGCTGTCGATCGAAGGTGCGCAATTGGTGCGCAACGAGATCGCCGCACTGGCCATGCCCGGCGTGACGCCGGTTGCGGGCAAGCTGCGCCTGCGCCGTTTCGATGCCGCCGACGATCTCAGGCAAGAGGCCGACGAAAGCGCGCGCCTGTACGACTATCCGCTGACCTATCTCGACCGCGCGGCGATCCGCGAGCGGCTGGACACCGGGCGCTATCTGCACGGTCTGTTCGACCCGCAGGCCTTTCATATCCATCCGCTCAACTATGCGCGCGGCCTTGCGGCCGAGATCGCGCGCCTGGGCGGGCGCATCCATGAGCAAAGCGCCGCGACCGGCCTTGCGCTTGACGGCGCGCGCAAGGTCGTCACCACCGCCCGCGGCCGGGCCGAGGCCCCGCAGGTGATCCTCGCCACCGGCGGCTATACCGGGTCGCTGGTGCCGCGCCTGCGCCGGGCCATGCTGCCGATTGCCACCTATGTGATGCAAAGCGAGGTCGCACCCGATCTGCTGGCCACCGCCATGCGCACCGATGCCGCGATCAGCGACAACCGCCGCGCCGGCGATTATTACCGCCTGGTCGATGGCGGCCGGCGGCTGCTCTGGGGCGGACGGATCACCACCCGCGCGGCCCGGCCCGACGCGATCGCGCGGCAATTGCGGCATGAGATGCTGACCGTCTATCCACAGCTTGCCGGGCTGAAGACCGAATGCGCCTGGTCCGGGCTGATGGCCTATGCCCGCCACCAGATGCCGCAGATCGGCACGTTGCGGCCGGGCGTCTGGCACGCCACCGCCTTTGGCGGGCACGGGCTGAACACCACCGCCATCGGCGGGCGCGTCGTAGCCGAGGCCGTTCTGGGCGAAACCGACCGCATCCGCCTCTTTCGGCCCTTCGGCCTGTCCTGGGCGGGCGGCCCCGCGGGGCTTGCGGCGGCGCAACTGACCTACTGGACGCTTCAGGCCCGCGACTGGTGGGCCGAACGCGACGCCGGCGCGCCCCCGCGCTGAGCGGATTGCGACAGGCGCCTTGCGCCGGCGCCCGCGATGGCGGAAAACTGGCTCCAGACATCCGCAGGAGGGGGCAATGACCATCCATATCGGCGCCGAACCCGGCGCAATCGCACCAACCGTGCTCATGCCCGGCGACCCGTTGCGCGCGCGCTGGGCGGCCGAGACCTTTCTGGACACCCCCGTCCTGATCAACGAGGTGCGCGGCATGCTGGGCTATACCGGCCGCTGGCGCGGACAGCCCGTGACGATCCACGGCTCGGGCATGGGCATGCCGTCGCTGTCGATCTATGCCAATGAACTGATCCGCGACTTCGGCGCGAAAACGCTGATCCGGGTGGGGTCGGCGGGGGCGATGCAGCCGCATGTCGGGCTGCGCGACATCGTGCTGGCACAGGGCTGCACGACGCTTTCGACCCCCTCGCGCGGGGTCTTCCGCGAACTGCAATTCGCGCCCCTGGCCGATTTCGGCCTGCTCGCCGCCGCGCACGCGGCCGCGCGCGCCCGCGACGTGCGGGTGCATGCGGGCAATGTCTATTCGGCCGATGTGTTCTATGACGAACGGCCCGACCTGAACGAGATCATGACCCGCCACGGTGTCCTTTGCGTCGAGATGGAAGCCGCCGAACTCTACAGCGTCGCGGCCCGCCACGACGTACGCGCGCTGGCGGTGCTGACGATTTCCGACCACCTTTTGACCGGCGACAGCCTGCCCGCGGCCGCGCGCGAACGCTCTTTCGGCGCGATGATCGAGATCGCGCTCGACGCCGCCTTCGCGTGACCCTGCGTCGCTGACGCCGCGGTAGGCTTTACCGCCGCGCGACCGCTTTCTACGCTGGACGCCACCACCCGGCGCTGCGTGCCGGGCGGGCTGGCAAGGGACCAACGGCATGGCACGGACCGAAACGGCGATCATCGACAGCGACGGCGGCGCCCGGCTGGCGGGCACACTGTTTCTGCCGGATACGCCCGCGCAGGCGGTGCTGATCTTGCCCGCCACCGGCGTTCCGGCCGCCTATTACCGGGCCTTCGCGCAATGGCTGGCCGATGATCGCGGCGCGGCATGCCTGATCTGGGATTACCGCGATTTCGGCGCCTCGGGCACGATCCGCGGCTCGCGGGCCAGCATGTCCGACTGGGGCCTGCACGACGCCACCGCCGCCCGCCACTGGCTGCGCGCGCGCCTGCCCGGCCTGCCGCTCTGGGTGATCGGGCATTCGCTGGGCGGCATGGCGCTGCCCTTCCAGCGCGACCTGGACCAGATCGACCGGGTGATCACGGTGGCCGCCGGTCCCGGCCATGTCAGCGACCATCCCTGGCCGTTCAAGGCGCAGGCCATGGCGCTCTGGCATGTCCTGGGTCCGCTTTCGGTGGCCATGCTCGGCTATCTGCCGGGCCGCGTCCTCGGGCTTGGCAGCGATCTGCCCGCACCGGTCTTTCGGCAATGGCGGCGCTGGTGCCTGGACCGGCGCTCGCTGATGGGCGATCCCGCCTTGCCCGCGCCCGAACAGCCGGGCCTGACCTGCCCGGTCAAGCTGGTGGCCATCGCCGATGACGTGATGATCCCGCCGGCATCGGTCTGGCGTCTGGGCGCGTGGATGCCCGCTGCCACGATCACCCGTCTGACGCTGACCCCGGCCGATTACGGCCTGAAGGCGATCGGCCATATCGCCCCGTTCGCGCCGCGCAACCGCGCGCTCTGGCCTGATCTTATGGCCTGACCGCGCCGCTTCATCTTGCCGAAAATACGCCGGGGGGTGTGTGCTTTCACATAACCCTAACACCCTATTTCAAAAGGTTTGATACCGGAAGAGGGCGGCAGTCCGCAGGTTATCCCGGGCCGTCCGGCTATGTCCGTTTCTGGTGACGGCCCCACCAGTCGTGAATTGCGGATCGGCGCACGCGGCGGTCGGGCGGGAAGGTATCGGCCACGGCGTCGGCGATCTGGTCGAAAGTCATGGTGCCAAGCCGGGCTTCGACAAAGGCGCGCAATTCGGGATCGGCGGCCAGCTTGGCGCGGCGTCCAGGGCGGTGTTCACGGCGATGCGGATCAAGCGGCGCAGCGTCTTGAAGGGCGCTGTAAACGCCCTGTTCACGGGTGGTTTCAAGCGCCCCTTCAAGGGCGGTGTTCATCTCGTCCAGGCAGGCCCGCGCGGCGCGCCCGGCGAACAAGGCCCGCTGCATCGCGTCACGCGCGCCGTGTGTCTTCTCGTCGGTCATGGACGGCTGGCCTTCAATGTCTTGCGCACCGCCACGTCCGAGACGCGCAGCTTGCGGGCGATCTCGGGCACGGTGTAGCCCTGCCAGTCCAGCATTTCGGTGAGCCATCGCTTCGCCAGGGGAACGCGGCGCTGCATCTTGTCGGCGTGCTTGGCCAGGGCGCGCGCACCGTCAAGGCCGATCAGCTCGGCATATTCCGTCCGCTCGTTCGGACGCGCGCGGATGTAAAGCTCGGCCCCGCCGTAGTGCAACAGGAAGGTCACGGCCAGTTCGGCCCCAAGGGCTTTGACATAGGGTGCCACCTGCGCAGTGGGGCGCGGCATCGGACGGGCAACGCCGGTTCCAGTTGAGCCGGTGCCGGTGGGGTTCGCCATGATCCGTCCTCCAAAGTCAAGGCGCGGGCGGCGACCAGGGCAATCACCGCCCGCCCGGGATGACGCGCGGATTTGCCCGCCCGACACGCCACCCGATCCGGCGCACCCAACCGCAAGCACCCCGGAAGTTCTGCCCCGGCGCGGCGCGACCAAACCGCCGCGCCGGGGATTTGGCCCCATGCCCGAACACGGGACCGAACCGCGCGCCGCCCCCCCTTTGATCAGGGCGGCGCGTGGAAAGCTCAGGACGCGCCGTCCTGGTCAAGCCCAAGCTGGGCGAACACGGCGGCTTCCTCGGCGCTCTTCGGGCGGTGCCCGGCGCTCTGCCGTTCGCTGTTCAAAGACAGTCGCGCGGATTTCTGGAAGAGGTGTCCAAAGGCCGGCGTGGCCGACTGCACGAACGCATCGAAGCTTGCCGGATCGGCACGGCACAAGGACACGGCCCAGTCGCGCATGCCGGGCGTCAGGTAGCCGTCATTCATCGCCGCTTCGACACGGGCGACGGCAACCTCTTCGCTGGCGGTGGCCTTGGACAGCGCGCGCTCTTGCATCAGCTCTTGCACGGCCTCGATCGGCACGAAACGCGCCGGATCAGGCGCGGCCTGCATGGCGTTGATCGCCGTCAGGATCGCGCCTTCGTCGGCGGTCTGTTCCAGGCCAAGGGCGGTGGCGATCTTGGAAAGGGCGGTGATGGTCATCGGTTCGGTTTCCTCGCGCGCAAGCGCCTTGAGTTGCAGGTTCGGGCGGTGCACCAGGGACGCGCCCAGAAGCCGGGTGATCTGCCCCGCCTTGGTGTGCATGAACACGGGCGACAGGTAGCGGTATTCCAGCCCCTCGATCATCCGGCGCGCATTGGCCGTCCATTCGACGCGGCCCAGCAGACCGCGCGCCGGATCATGGCGCAGTTCCTTGATCCAGCCCGCCGCAGGCACCGGGCCGTTGCCCGCGCGCCGCGCCGCGTCGTCTTGCTGGTGCTCGTAGTCAATCGCCAGATCGACGCCAGCGGCGTTGAAGGCGCGCAGCACCGCGCCGGGATCGGGCAAGGACCAGGTGCGCCCGTCATTCCCGGCGATCTTCGCGCCAGGCGGCAAGAGCTGCACCCACCCCGGAACGCCGGTTTCGGTGTTCAATGCCAGGTCAAGGCCGATTGCAGGCATCGGATCAGCCGCCCAGGAACGGGGTGACGATCAGTTCGGCGGTGCCCTTCCATTCGTTGGTGGCCCCCGCCGCGCCGTTCTCGGTGTTCAAGAGCCGCAGGCCCGCGCCTTCCAGGCTGGGCGGCACGACAAGCGCGGTCGGACGGATGCCCAGCGGGCGTTGCTGGTCGAAGGTGAGTGCCTGCATCGCGGCGCGCGCGGCCTCGTAATTCGCGGCGGTCAGCGGCGCTTTCGACGCATAGGCCATTTGCCACAGGCCAAAGCCCGCGTTCACCCGTGCCCGAACGCCATAGAGATACTTGTCGGACATGAACACGCCGTAATCGTTCGGGCGCATCACCGCCTGGAAGTCGTAAGGCTCGCGCTCTTGCCAGATCAGCGGCTTGATCGGGCGCGACGTGTCCAGCAGGAACCACGCGGGATCGGTCCCCGCCTGCATGTTGCTGACCAGGCGGTAATTCAGACCATCCACCACAACCGCGCCGTCATCGTCGCGCACCGGGTGTTCGGTGTCGAAGAACGGTTGCCCGTCATAGCAGGTTTCGGTGAAGCCCGCCGCCAGCATGCCGAACACCAGCTCGTCGGGGTGCATCGCGGCCTCGTGGCCCATGTTCTGGAACATCGGCTTGAACACGCCCAGCTTGTCGTCGCTGAAGTCGTCACGGAGGACTTCCACGGTGCTTTCGAACTTGCGGTTGGTGATCGTGAACCCGTGCGCCGCCAGTTGCTGGATCACGCGCTCGTCGGTCAGCCATTCGCGCATGCGCGGGAACTGGCCAATCCAGTTATAGGTTTCGTCGCGGGCCGAACTGGTCACGGTCATCGCAACCTTGCTGGCCTGCGACGGCGCGCCCGTTTTGGCAGTGTCATAAAGGTTCTTGAAGCCCTTGCGGGCGGCGTCCAGGGCGGCGTCGTTGATGATCATGGCGGTTCGGGTTCCTTCGCACGGCGCGTCAAGCGCATATTCCGAAAGAAGCCTAAGAAACCCGGACAATGCCGGATAGCCTCAACCCCTTGCGGGGCATGGGTT
Organism: Rhodobacteraceae bacterium HLUCCA12; assembly: GCA_001314715.1. Taxonomy (GTDB): domain Bacteria; phylum Pseudomonadota; class Alphaproteobacteria; order Rhodobacterales; family Rhodobacteraceae; genus Pararhodobacter. The sequence goes on from LJSV01000003.1 coordinate 216,649, forward strand.
GGGGGGCATTGTGAGGGATGGTCGCGCGCGGGGTCCGCCGTCCCGTCGAGGCGTTCGCAGGGCTGGAAACATGCCAAGGGCAATCGGATTTGGCAAGCAGTGGCGGCCTGTCAGGGTCGAGTTTCGCGCAGCGCCGCCATTAAAGGGGCCTTAAACGGGTCAGGACGGGCGAGGCGGTGTTTCGAGCGGGAACGGGGCGCAAAGGGCAAGACGCCGCTCCACGGGCCTCTCAGGCGGTTTTTCGCAGTTGGCATGCGAAAGGGGCGAAGCCTGCCCGCTCCGCCCCCTCGTTTCGCGTTTCGGCGTCGGATCACGCCGCGCGGGATTTCATCGCCTTCAAGGCGGTGATCGCCTTGCGCGCGTCGGTCATGGTCAAAAAGCGTGGCGACGTGATCTTGAAGGTGCGTTCCAGCCACTTCGTCAAGCTCGCTTCGTCGCCCTTGCGGTCGGTGTATTCACTCCACAGGGTGCGGATCAGTTCGAGCTGGGCAAAGCTGGCCATGCCGGGGCGCTTGCCATAGTTCGGCCCCTTGGCCTTCTCGGGCACGAAGCCGCGCCACTCGAAATAGCCCATCATCGCCTCGAAACCCTCTTGATCCAGCTCGGTCGTGCTGGTGACGTCCGCAATCAACGTCAGGGCAGAGCGGTATTCGTCGTCGCTCATGCCCAGCTTCTTGCGGGCAATGGCCATCACGGCATATTGCGGTTTGGTCAGGCTCATTTGACAATCCCCCCGTTGGCGCGAAGCCGCGCCAGTCGCAGCTTCATTTCCATCAAGTTCAGCGCCTCGATTTCCGGCGTTTCAGTCGCCTGCAACGCTCGCGCCGACAGTCGCAGGATCGAAGCCGCGCCCGGTTCGTCGGTCGTGCAAGAATAGGTCAGTTGCCGGGCAAGGAACTCCATCACCGCCGCCGCGTCCTGGATCAACACTTGAACGCCGTCGATATTGGTGTTCAGCAGCTCGTATTCTTCCTCGGTCAAGGCGATGCCAAGCGGTTGCGGCTTGGGCATCTCAACCGCGACGAACTGCGCGCCGTTCTCTTGGGTCTGTGCCTTGGTCATGCGTCGAACCTCCGGGCTTCGGTCTGTGTCGGCAGGTGCAATTCCTGAAAGTCACCCGGTCCCGTGGTCATGGCGCCGTTGAAGAAGGCTTGCAGCACCTGGAAACGGGCCTTCACGGCGGCATCGTCGCAGGTGCTGACGAACTGCTCCAAACCGTCCAAGGCATCAACAATGGCAGCATGTTGATCCGGGAAATAGGGGCGGATGAACAGATTGGCATCCTTGAACCGGGGAACATCGGTCTCGGCGACAACGCACCGGATGATCATCTTGGCTTCGCTCATTGCTCCATCCCCTTCGGTGCAAGTTTCAGATCCCGGATCGCCCAGGCCAGGTGTTCCACCGTGGGCCGATCAGCCCCGGCAAAGAGTGTCGCTTGATGCATTGCTGCTTCGACGTTGCGCAGCCCGCCATCACGCACTTGCGCGACCGCATGCAGAAGCTTGATCGCGGCATCCGTCGCAAAGGCGGTGCCATCGACCAGGCAAGCCACGTCCGCGCGGCTCGCCTGCTTGATGATCACCGGGCGGCTGGCATGCACTCGGCTGCGCAGCGCGGGAACCCGGTTCACCTGGTGTTGCAGGTCCAGCCCGCCGCAAAGCACCAGGTCAAAGCCGGTCATCTCGGCCAGCGAAGCAATGGAACTTGCCGCCTTGGCCGACAGGTTCTCGCATTCGTCAAGGATCACGGCGCGACCCCGGCCAATGTAGCGGCTCAAGGTTTCATGCTTCGCGACAAGGCTCATGCCGTTGCCCTGAATGGCGAAGGCGCGCAAAAGCAGATCAGCGATGCCGTTCTCGGTCCCGATGCCGCTGGCAATCGGCACGTCAATCGCATCATGCCCAAGCCCCGACGCGAAGAATTCCAGCGCCTTGGTCTTGCCGGTGCCGGGGGCACCCGCGATCATCACGACGCCCGGCTCGGGCTTGTGGCGCATCAATTCGAGGCTGCGCAGAATGTCTTGCGCGGTCTCGGTCAGCGCGAAGTCGCCCGGTTTTCTTGGGCGGAATTCGGCATTGGCAATCCGTAGATGCTGTGTCATGGTCTTCTCCTCTTGCATGCGGGCTTGCCCGCTGTGACTGGCATGGGGGACGCGGCAACGTCCCTCATGCCGACTTCCCGCCACCGGCAGTGTTTCGTGCCAGCGCGGATTTCTCATTGTTCAGGTATTCCAGCGGGATAGCGCCCGCGCTGCCCTTGGGCTTGGCGCGCTTTGTCGCCTTGACCGGCGACTTGAACTGACCCGCCACCACGGCCTTCGCCCCGTCGAACTCGTGCGGCTCGGGCGTGTGTATCGCTGCCAGCACGGTCTTCAACTCGGCCTCGGCCAGATAGTCGCTGGCCTCTTTCCCGGCTTCGACGGCCGCGCGCGCGGCTTTGCGGTTGCGATCTGCCTGCCGGATGCCTTGCACACTGCCATAGGCCCCGGCCTTCACCGGCTCGATACCCTCGCAGATCAGGTTGCCATCTTCATCGAAGGCCAACGCCGGGGCGTTGAAATCGCCGGGATCGCGCCCCAGAAGCACCCGCTTGCCCGTTCCATGCCAGGGCAGAAGCGCCTCTTGGGTGCTGGCCCCGCCATAGGTCCAGCCATGCACCTGCACCCGCCCGAACCGATCCACCGCAACCGGCTTGTAGATCAGCCCGGCAAGGTAGAGCTGCCGCGCCGTGGGTTTGCGTACGATCCGTTCGCCCAAGCCGTCGCGGAACACCTGTTCATAGGACCGCCCGTTTGCGCCTTGGGCCTTGCGCCCGGTCTGCGCGTTGTAGCGCCGCACCTCGCGGGTGATGATCTGCACCGCGTCGTCGCGCGGGATCGCCGTTACACCCTTGGTCGGGCTAGCCCCCGGCTTGTGCCCGGCATGTGCGCCCTTGAACTCGGGCCGATCATCAAGCGACCGCGACAAGGTGGCGAACACCCGCTCGGCCATCTTGGCCTTGCCGCCGACATGATCCGGGCCGCTGGGCAGGGCAAAATGCAGCTTGATGCCCATGATCTGGCAAATGCCGGGCGGCTGGATACCTTCGGCAGGCTTGCCACCATTGCGGAACCGGAACACGTTACCGCCCGCCACCAGGTGCCCGGCAAAGGCTGCGCCGTTGTCGGTATAGAGCCGGTCAAAGATGCCGAACCGCTCGCAGGTGGTCTTGATCAGCCGCACGGTATCCGTGGCGTTCTCGCTCGCCACCAGTTCCCAGCCCAGGATGAAATTCGACGCCACGTCCACTAGGGCGATGAAGGTCTGACGCACCGCGCGCCCGTCGCCCGTATCCACCCAGAAATCCTTGGTGCGCCCGTCCAGCGACACCCAGTCCAGCGGCTTGATACTGGTCTTGTCGCGGATGATCGGCTGCGTCAGCAGCTTGCGCGCCTCGCCCGTGCCCAGCCGGGCTTGCAGCCGCTGCGCCTTGGGCAGGGCCTTCCAGCGCCGCCAGAAGGTTTGATAGCTCGGAACCGCACCCCAGCCCATTTTGGGCGCGATTTCCTTCACGTCGCGCCATGCCGCCACCAGGGGCCAATCGGGCGCGGCGTCCCGGATCAACGTCAGAAAGCAGCTCCACGCCTTGGGGTGAATATCGGTCTGTGGTCGCCCGGCCTCGTGCCCGTCCAAGAGCGCCGGGGCGAAGTTGATCGGATCGACGCCTTTAAGGCGCGTCAATAGGGCCTTCAAAACGGGCTTTGAATGCCCCTTCACCCCGAACTTCGCATGCACCAGGCGCAGCCGCTCCGGCCAGTTCATGCCCACGGGCAAGGCCAGCAGGAACCGCGCCACGTCGGCCTTGCGCTCGGCCCGCGCCCGGCGCGCCGGGGACGCGCCCAGGAACACCTCGTGGGCCTTGTCGTCATAGGTGCCACGATCAAGGTCCAGCCCGTCGATATGCTTGACCAGATAGGCCCGGCGCACGTCCTCGGGCAGGTCGGACAGAAGGACGGCTTCGGCATCGCCCCCATTGACCGGGACTTTGAAAGTTGAAACGCCCTGCCTTACCAGCCAAGCGGAAGCACTGGTTCGATGCGACGGCACTCCAGCACAACCAGTCAAAGCTTTCACCAATACTTGGCTCACCGAAACACCCCCAAATCTGAAAGGATGAATTCGACGGTCTCTGTTGCCTTCGGGCCGGTCCATCTGCCTGACAGTGCAGAAGCTGCATTCTGACGCTTCAAGTTGACTTTCCGGCAATATGCGGAGAACGACAGATCGCGCAGGATCAGATGTGCACGGACTGCTTTAAGCAGGTGAGGGGATGGTGTAAGTTCAGCCATAGCACTATGTGGTCCATATTGTCTGCATGTGGACTTTATGCAGACCGCGATAGCCGGTCAAGGGGGCGAAATGGAAAACGTTGAAGAAACCGTTGATCGTTTGAAAGAGCACTTTCGAGCGGAAAAGGATGCGGACTTGGCCCGCATTCTTGGAGTGGACAAGCGAACCGTCTCAGCTTGGCGGTCTCGCGGCAATGTTCCGCGCCGCTATGTCCAGATACTTGAAGGCGAGAACCATCAAACTGTATTGACCCCGCCGCTTCGCTGGGGGGAGTATGAAGAACAGGCATTCGAACTCGCGGTGTTCAGACTTGTTCGCGCGCTTCGCGGTTCGGTTGAAACTGGAAGCTATCGCCAGCAGTTCGATACCTTCAGGAAAGTCTTCCCAGCGTTCTGGCCGTTTATGAGAGACGCTCAGGTTGATCTTTCTGCGCGTCTCGAAGATCGCGAAATGCCCATCCAAACCGCTTTTGCCTTGGTGCTTCATGAAGAGATTGAAGCAGGAGAAAAGGCAATTGAGCGCGACCGTGAGAAGCTTCGGAGGTATGGCCTTCTCGTTAGTCAGTCGTCGTGAGGTGTGCGCAAATTCGCGCACACCCTGAACCGAAGCCCCATTGAAAACATTGCTAAATTTTCTGCAAGAATGGCTGTCAAACCCGTTTTCAGCCCCGAAAACGCCCGAACGGTATCAAACCTTTTGAAATAGCCCCTCCGCAAACCCCTGTTTTCGCTTGCAATTTTTTTCAGCCGGTATCAAACCTTTTGAAAGCCGTCAGGGGGTGAGCCGCGCAGCGGCGAGGGGGGCAGCGCCCCCCTGCCCGGCCCCGTTGCGCAAAGGCCCAGCCGGTCATGCGTCGATCAGCCACTCGGCCACCAGCCCCGCCGCCGGCGCGGCACCGGTGGCCAGCCACAGCACCATCACCCGATCCAGCGCCAGCGCCGGGCCAAAGGGCTGCACCAGCCGCCCATCGGCAAGATGGCGACCCACCAGCGCCTGCCGGGACAGCGCGATGCCGGCGCCGTTCACCGCCTCCTCGACGCACAGAACGGTCGTGTCCAGCACCGGCCCGCGCGGGGCCAGTTCCGGGCGTCCCGCCACCCGCGACCAGGCGCGCCAGTCCTCGGGATGCCGCGCATCGACCAGGCACTGGGCCGGGTCGAGATCGCTCGGGCCGCGCCATCGCCGTGCCAGGGCGGGCGCGCAGACCGGAACCAGAGTTTCGCGCGCCAGCGTGAACGTGCCGGACCGCGCGCCCATCGACTGGTGAAACAGGTAAAGATCGCAGCCGTCGCGTCCGGGTTCGGGCGCGGCGTCCATGGTCACGATCTCGACGCGGATATCCGCCAGCGCCCGGCGCAACTGCGGCAGGCGCGGCGACAGCCAGAGCTGGGCGATGGCGGGATCGGTCGCGATCCGCACCCGGCCCGGCGCCGCCGCGGCCTGCAGGCGGTGGGTCGCCGCGTTCAGCGCATCGAACGCCGCGGTGAAGTCGGGCAAGACCTCGCGCCCAAGCGCGGTCAGGCGCACGCCGCGCGCCGCGCGTTCGAACAGCGCCGCGCCCAGCGTCGTTTCAAGCCCCTTGAGATGCGCGGTAATCGCCCCCGGCGTCACGCCCAGTTCCTGGGCGGCGGGGGCGAATCCGCCCAGTCGGCCTGCGGCCTCGAAGGCGCGCAATGCCGTCAATGGCGGCTTGCGTGGACGCGGCGACTGGGCGGACATTTGCCTGAATTATTCTTGCCTGAATTATTCTTGCCTGAATTATTCTTGCCTCAATTTTTCTTACCCTAATTTCTCACAAGATCAAGTTGCGCGCAACCTTTTTCTGGCCGGCATGCACACCAGCAGCCACGCCCAGGACGCGCGCAGCCATCGGCGCGGCAGTCCAGCTCCGTGCAGGCTTTGCGCTCAGGACGACTGGCGCGCCTCTCGCAGGATGATGATGATACCGCTGGCGACGATGATCGCCGCGCCCGCCAGCGTCCAGGCGCCGGGAAGGTCGCCCCAAATGATCCAGCCGAAACCCGCCGCCCAGATCAGCGCGGTATAGTCGAACGGCGCGACGATGGCGGCCGGGGCCAGCCGGAACGCATGGCCGATCAGCGCCAGGCCCAGGCTGCCCAGAACCGCCGTGGCCAGAAACATCCCGGCATCGCCCATCTGCACCGGGCTCCAGGATGCGATCGCCAGCGGCGCGGCATAGAGCATCGGAAACAGCATGGCGAACAGCATCATCGTCAGCAGCCGTTCCGAACGGTCGATCCAGCGCGCGCTGATCATGAACAGGGCATAGAACAGCGCCGTTCCCACCGGCAGAAGCGAGGCCAGCTGGAACGTCGCGCCGCCCGGACGCACGATCACCAGCACGCCGACGAACCCCAGCAGCACCGCCCCCCAGCGCCGCCAGCCGACCTGTTCCCCCAAGAGCGGGACCGACAGCGCGGTGATGAAGATCGGCGCGGAAAACACCAGCGACGTGGCCTCGGCCAGTGGCAGATGCAGCAGCCCGGTGAAATAGAGCCACGCCCCCAGCGCCATCACCAGCCCGCGTCCGGCATGCAGCCGCATGTGATCGGTGCGCAGCCCGCGCAGGCCGAAGACGCCGACGATCAGCCCGGCGATGATGGGCACGGCCAGCAGGTTGCGCAAGAACAGGATCTGGATCGGCGGATAGCGTTCGGTCAGAACCTTTGCCAGCGCGTCATTGGCCACCAGAAAGGCGACCCCGGCGCAAATCGTCAGGATCGCCAGCGGCGTCTCATGCGAATTCAGCGTTCCGGTCTGGCGCATCTCGCCCCTCGCGTGTTTCATGGCCAGATGTCGCTATCAGAAGTCGTGCGGGGTTGCCAGACGATGGGCAGCGCGCCCCGCCGCGCCTGCCCGTCGCCCGTCAGGCCGGATCGGCGATGCGGACGATGGATTTGCCGATGTTGCGCCCGCCCAGCATGCCGGTAAAGGCCGGAACGATCTGGTCGAACCCGTCATGACGGTTGAACCGCTCGACCACCTGGCCGGTGCGCAGCCAACCGGCCATCGTTTCGGTGAATTCGGGATGGTCCTTGTAAAGATCGTAGACGATGAAGCCGCGCACGCTGAGGCGGCGCACCAGCACCCAGCGCATGAATTCGTCCAGCGCGCCGGGGTCGCCGCCCTGTTGTCCGTCGTATTGCGCGATCAGCCCGCACACCGCGATCCGGCCGAACATGTTGAAAAGCGGCGTCACCGCGGCCGCGACCGGGCCGCCGACATTTTCGAAATAGACATCGACGCCATCGGGGCAGGCGCGGGCAAGCTGCGCCGCATAATCGTCGGCGCGATAATCGACGCAGGCATCGAAGCCGAAGTCCTGCACGACGCTGGCGCATTTCGGCGCACCGCCCGCGATACCCACCGCGCGGCACCCCTGTGCGCGTGCGATCTGCCCGACCAGCGACCCCACCGCCCCGCCAGCGGCCGAAACCACCACCGTCTCGCCCGCCTTGGGCTGCCCGATGCCCAGCAATCCCGCATAGGCGGTAAAGCCGGTCATACCCAGCGCGCCCAGCCAGGATTCCGGCGCGGCAAGCGCCGGATCGACGGCTTCGGCATGTTGCGCGCGAACCAGTGCATAATCCTGCCACCCGCCCTGGATGGCGACCAGATCGCCCGGCCCGAATGCCGGATCGCCCGATTCGACCACCTGCGCAACACTGCGTCCGGGGATCGGCTCGCCGATCTGAAGGGGCGGCGTATAGCTTTCGCGGTCATGCATCTTGAGCCGCAGATAGGGATCGACCGAGATCCAGAGATTGCGGCAAAGGATCGTGCCGGGTTCGACCGCGGGCACGGGCGTCGTGCGCAGACCGAACGTGTCGGCCCCCACCGCCCCCTGCGGCCGGGCGGCGAAAACATGCTGGCGGTTCGTCTTGGCCGTAGTCATGGCGCAGATCCCTTCGGATTGTCAGTTGTGGCCTGGGGTCGATCCCAAAGCGCGGTCGGGGGGCGATCGGCCTGCCGGGCCGAGGCGATTTCGGGCGCGCCGCCGTGAACCAGGGCATAGCCGGTCCAGTTGTTGGGGCGCGCGCGGATGTATTGCGGCGGATAGTCGATATCGACACCCAGTGCCGCCGCGGCATGCCAGGCCCAGCGCGGGTCGTCCAGCAGGGCGCGGGCGATGGCCACCAGATCGGCCCCGCCCTCGGCGACGATGGCCTGGGCCTGCGGTCCGTCAAGGATCTGGCCGACGGCCATGGTGGCCAGCCCGGCCCGTTCGCGGATGCGCGCGGCGAACGGCACCTGATGGCCGGGCGTCGCCGCCGGGATGCGCACATCCGGCGTCAGATTGCCCGCCGACATGACCGCGTAATCCACGCCCAGCGCCGCAAGCGTCTGGGCCAATGCCACGGCATCGTCCAGCGTCAGCCCGTCAGGATGCCAATCGGTGCTGGTCATGCGCACGCCCAGCGCGCGCGTGGCAGGCAATGCGGCCCGCACAGCGCGCACGACCTCGATCAACAGGCGATTGCGTGCGGGCTGATCGCCGCCCCAGTCATCGGTGCGGCGATTGGTCAGCGGCGACAGGAACTGGTGCAGCAGGTAGCCATGCGCGGCGTGAATCTCGACCAGGTCGAACCCGGCGCGGTCGGCGCGTGCGGCGGCGGCGGCGAAATCGTCGATCACCTGTGCGATATCGGCCCCGGTCATGACGCGCGGCCGGTGCCAGCCCGGTGCGACCGGCAGGGCCGAGGGGGCGACGGTTTCCCACGCGCCTTCGTCCGGGGGAAGCGATTCGCCCTTGCTGCGCTCGAAGATACTGCGCGCCGAGGCCCGGCGGCCGGCATGGGACAGCTGAATGCCCAGCGCGGCCGGCGAAAAGGCGCGTATCTGCGCCAGAATCGCACCCAGCGCCGCCTCATGGGAAGCGTCGTAAAGGCCCAGGCAGCCATGCGTGATCCGGCCTTGCGCGTTGACGGCCGTGGCCTCGGCGATCACCAGCCCGGCGCCCGACAGCGCCAGCCCGCCCAGATGCACCAGATGCCAGGGCTGGACCCGCCCGGCAACGGCGCTGTATTGGCACATCGGCGAGGCCACGATGCGGTTTTCAAGACGCAGCGGACCCAGGGTGAACGGAGAAAAAAGTGTCGCGGCCGTGGTCATGTGCCCTTCGCGATTGCCGGTTGCCGGAGGCGAGTAAAGCCGCCAGCCGCCACAATCACAAGGAACGCCTGCCCTGGCGGCCGGCTTTCACATCTGTGAAGGCCGGACCGACGCGCATGGGCGGCACGCGCACGATCAGGGGGGCGTCACGGACCATTCAAAGGCCCGATCCAGCCGGTTGCCGAACCTGTCGCCGAAGGCCGGCCCCAGCCGCACGGTCAGCGCCTCGTCGGGGTCGGATTGCGGGTCTTGCGGCCAAAGCGACAGATGCCGTCCATCGGGCGAGAGCGCGGCGCGATGGCGGATCGGCGCGCCATCGGTGCCGAGCAGGGACACATGCGCCAGGCTTTCGGCCGGGATGGCGCGATCGAACCGCGCGCCGATCAGCGGCGCATCGGACAGCGAAACCGGCTCGGGCGGGCGGTCCAGCAGCACCGGAATGATGCGGCTGCGCTGGGCAATGCCGTCGCGCACCGTCAAGCGCAGGCTGGGTGCCGGCCCGACCGGCAATTCGGCCGGGTCGATCCGGGCGCCGGTGGCGATCTGGTCCAGCAGCAGGAACTGCCAGTCGCTTTCGGCATCGGGGCTGTATTGCAGATCGACCCGCGGCCGATCCCCATGAAGCGCCCAGTCCAGTCGTGCCGGCCCCGCGCGCAGGTCCAGCACCTGCGATTGCGGTTCGGCGCGCGGCGCGGTTTCGGGTGCCGCAAGACTGGCCAGCACCGTATCACCGCGCCGGACGATCAGGTCGCGGGCCGCTGGGTGATACGGCAGGGTCAGGGCGAAATCCTGCCACCAGGCGGGATCGTCCGGGTCGGATGCGGTGGCGTCGGGCGTGGCCAGTCGCGGCGCATTGCCCTGCGGCGTCAGGTCGTGATGGCCATCCTCGGCCAGGGCCGGCGGCGGGGCGGGCTGGAACCGCACCGCCGACAGCACCGCGCCCGCGTCGTCGCGCAACTCGGCGGTGAAATCGCCCGAGGAGGGGCCCTGATGCGACAGCGGCGTCCGGCTGACGTGGTCGATGCGCGCATCCGCCCCCTGCGGATGCAGCGCGCCCAGAACCGCAAGCCGTTCTGGCGGCGGGCGATCCCCGGCGATCAGCCGCGCGATGGTGGCCGGATCGGGCCCCCCGGCAGACGCCAGCCGAACCGGCCCGTCATCGAGAAATCCGAACCGCCGGCTGCCGGGGGCACCGCCGAATGCCCCCATCAACTGTCCGTATTCCGCCTGATTGAGCCAGATCCAGCCGGTGGGCGTGACGCTGGGCCACATCAGCGGCGCCAGAATGCCGTCAGCCTCGGCGTTGCCGTGCGCGGCCGACTTGTTCCAGCCGGTGCTGCCGTCAAGCGCCAGGCGAAACCCCTCGATCGTCGGGTCGTCATGGCTGGCGGGATGGCGCGCGCCGAGCTGGCTGAGATCGCCGGGATTGTGGTTCAGCCCCAGCGCATGGCCCAGTTCGTGCACGATCCCCATGGCCAGCGTGTCCGCATCGACGCCGGGGTCGATGGCCATGCCGATGCCGCGATCCTGCTGGTGCAGCGAGAAGAAATCGCCAACCCCTGTGGCGCGGCCGATCTCGGCGACCTCGAACGGATAGAGGATCAGGATCGCGTCTGCGGGCGTGCGGTGCAGGTCCATCAGCCAGCGCAACCGCGCCGCCGCGCGCCGCACGACATTGACCGCGCGCGCATCCGATTCCCAGAAGACATTGCTGCCCAGCGCCTCGTTGAGATCCCACAACCCGTTGTGGAACACCAGGTCCGAGGTGCTGACAGTGGTGTCGTCGTAATCGGTGAACAGAAACGCGCGGTCGATCGTGCCCTCGACGCCGGGAATGTGGATCGGGGCCATCGCGGTGGCGCGCACGGGAAACAGCTGGGTTGCCAGCACCTGCGCGTCGGCAACGGTGCTGCGGGTATGCGCGCGCACCTCGTCGGGCACGCCGCCGGCCCAGCTGCCGGCTTCGAGAAAGGCATAGCGCACGCGCAAGGTGCGCGGCTCGACACCCCAGTTGCGAAAGCGGTCCTCGCCCTCGAACTCGGTGCTTTCAAGTGGCTCGGGCCAGGGATCAAAGGGGGTGACGCGCGCCGAAATCAGGCGCTCTGCCCCCGACCATTCGGGCATCCAGCCGAACAGGTTGACCGTATCGACGGCCAGGCGCCGATCCTCTGCGGCGAAACTGTCGTCGTGGTAGATGCGCAGAACCCCATCGGCATCGGGCGTGCGCCCGTGCTGACCCAGCAGGCGCACCGGCTCGACCGTGGCCTCGACGGTGGCGGGGAAATCGTGCACCTGCCAATCGGGATGGATCTCATCACGGTGGGTCCATTGCGGTGTCAGCCGCAAGAGCGCGGGCTTGCCCGCGATCAGCGGGGCGTTGCGCATGGTCTGATAGACATTGAGCGCGATCTGCACGTCATCGTCCGACATGCCCCGATCGGGATCGACCAGCGTCGAGAACCGCCAGTCGCGCCCCTGATCCAGATAGTGCTCGCCCTCGCGCGACCGAACGCCCTCGGGGCCGCCGGTCAGACGGGCCTCGAATCGGGTGGCATCGGGCAGCGGATCGTCAGGCAGGAAGGCATAGGTGACATCATCGCGCGGCTCGATCCGCCCGGCGATATCGACCACCTCGCCGGCGGCGTTGCGGGTCTCGACCACAAAGGATTGTCGCAAACTGTCCAGATCAACCGGGTCACTGAACGCCAGGGTGATGCGCGGGGTCTGGTAATTGACATTCTCGCGCTGGCTTTCGGGTGTCACCTCGACCAGTTCCAGCGGTTGATGCAGGCAGCTTTCGGGATCTTGTTCATAGGCCGCGCGTTCGCAGACCCAGCCACGGATGCTGGCCACGCGCCCGGTCGGTTCAGATCCGTCGCTGCTGTATTCGACCACGCGGGCCTGAAAGCTCAGCCGGTAGGCGTCATCGCGGGTATCGACGCGCACCATGCCGCCATCGACCTCGGTATACAGAAACGCGTCGTTCAACTGGCCGACGCCGGGGTTGCGCATGGCTTGGGGCGTGGCATAGCCCAGCACCCGGTCGGGCTGGAACATGTGGTTGGTGACGGCACCGACGCCCGTGCCCCCCGACCCCGCCCCGCCGCCGGTGCCCGCGAACGGGCGGCGCCACAGGCCGGAGCCGCCGTCGGGCAGATCGGCGAAAACCTGAAACGGCCAGTTGCGGGCATCGGTGTCGAGGATCGCGTGAACCTGCCGGCCGCTGCCGCCGACCGCAGTCAGACGGGTAACCGACAAAGACCCCGTGCCCGACACGGTTTCGGTCCAGGCGCCCGATGCCTGCATTTCCCAGACCACGGGGACATGGGCCTCGAACGGGGTCAGGCCACGCATGCGTTCGAACACCGCCTCGGGCAGGGTATCGATCCAGTCGGTGCGTGAGATGTCCTCGATCGCGCGAAACAGGCCCTCGGGCGAGGACAGGTCAGGGCGCAGTTCAGGCACTGGCAGATCGGGAATGTCCGGCAAGGCCTCGATCTGTTCGCGCGGGATCTCGATGGTCTGCGCCATCGCAGCGGGCGCACAGGCCAACATCGCAAGGACAAAAATCAGGACCTGGCGCATCGCCGCCTCCGTTCGTCACGGGCGATAGGTTTCCTCTTGGTGCAGGGGGGTATCGAAGCGGCCCTCGACGGGCATGCAATCCGACAGATCCGCCCCGTCCATCAGGTTCTCGCCCTCCATGCGGCACAGGGTGGCGGCAAAGCGGCCCTCGGCATGGGCGCTGCCCGCGGAGAGGTCCAGACGGTCGAAGGTGACGGTGGAGTCGCTGCCATCCTCGCCCGAGACATAGAACAGTTCCGGCACCATCTGCCCGCCGCTTTCGACGACATACATGATCTCGGCGGGCATCGCCGTGCCCGGCGCCACATCCGCGTTGGTCAGGTGGATATCCAGTGCCAGAACCTGATCGGTCAGGATATTCGGGCTGTCGGTGTCATGCCCGCTGATCGACAGGCTGATGTTCTCCATCCCGCCCGCCGCACCCTGGGTGGCGCGGGCCATCGCCTCTTCAATGGCCTCAAGCTGGGCGCGTTCGGCGTCGGACAACTCGTCGGCCATCTCGCCCAGCGAATCCGACATGCCGGGCACCGACATCTCGATGCGCTGAAAATTGGCGCTGGCCCCGATCTGGCCATCACGTTCGCCGGTGATCGTCACCCATTCGCGGGCCTCGCCGTCCAGCGTGGCGGTGATCGCGCCCATGACCTCCATCGAGACATTGCCGCCGTCCTGGGCCGCGCCGACCGTGGCGACGGCAAGGCCAAGCGCAAGGGCCGTGGCGCCCGATTGCAGTTTTCGGCGGCGGATCATCATGGGCAGGTTTCCTTTGGATGTTACAGCCTCTTTCCGGCAGCCGGCACGGCCGACACCATCAAGCGCGCTGACACTACCCCGGCAGCCCAGATCACGGCCCCGTTCGAACGAAGGGGGCGCCCGCCGTTTGCGCCGCATGTCGCAAGTAACGGCGTCAGGCCCAGTCCCAAGGCACGGTAAAGGCGCCCAGCGCATGCGACACGGCCGCGTCGTTAACATCGCCCGTGCGTTCGATACGGGCGACGAGGCCGCGCTTCTTGTCCTCGAACACCTCGGCCACGCGCGCGTTCAGACCTTCTTCCTTGAACAAGCCGTCAAAGACGCGCGCGATCGCCAGGCGCCGCAGATCGGGCTTGAAGATCTTGCCGACCGCTGTCTTGGGCAGTTCGGGCAATATCTCGATGTATTTGGGCACCGCCGCGCGTTCGGCGATCCGTTCCGCCGCGTGCTCCATCAACTCGCGGGTGCTGGTGCGGGCGTCCGAGACAAGCTCGACATAGGCGCAAGGCAGCTCGCCCGCCGTGGCATCGGGCTGACCGATCGCGCCGGCAAAGGCCACGGCCGGATGGCTGAGCAGGGCCTCTTCGATCATCGCGGGGTCGATGTTGTGGCCGCCGCGAATGATCAGATCCTTGGCGCGGCCGGTGATCCACAGATAGCCATCGGCGTCGATGCGGCCCAGATCGCCCGTGCGCAGATAGCGCCCCTGGGCAAAGAGGCCCAGGTTCTTGGCCTCTTCGGTATAGGTCGAGCCCTCATAGATGCCGGGCGAGCTGACACAGATCTCGCCCACCTGATCGACGGCGCATTCATGGTTGATGTCGCCGTTCGCGGCAAGGTTGAGGATGCGCACATCGGTATAGGGGAACGGAATGCCCACCGAGCCGATCTTCTTTTCCCCATCCACAGGATTGGCCGAGACAAGGCAGGTGGCCTCGGTCAGGCCATATCCCTCGACAATGGCAACACCGGTCGCCTGTTCGAAACGTTTGTAAAGTTCAACGGGCAGGGCAGCCGAGCCGGAAAACCCGTTGCGCAAGGTTGAAATATCCGCATTCACCTTGCGCTGCATGAGCGCCGAAAGCGCCGTGGGAACCGTGAACATGAAGGTTGCCTGCCAGCGTTCGACCAGCTTCCAGAAGTTGTCGAACACGCCATCGCCGCGATAGCCCTGCGGCGTGGGAAAGACGACATGGGCACCCGAACAAAGCGAGGCCATCATGACCGGATAGGCGGCAAAGACATGAAACAGCGGCAGCGGGCAGAGGATGATATCCTCGGGCGAGAACAGAAGTTCACCCCCCAGCCACCCGTTATAGAGAAGACCCGAGGCCTTGTGCTGGGCGACCTTTGGCGTGCCGGTCGTGCCGCCGGTATGGAAATAGGCGCAGACGCGGTCGTTTCCGGCCAGATCGAAGGTCAGGTGATCGGCGGGCTGGCGCGCCATCTCGGCGTTGAAATCCAGCACGCGGGCCGTGTGATGCACCGGGTTCTTGGGGCGGATGAACGGCACGATCCAGCTTTTGGGCGGGCTCATGTAGCGCAAGAGATCGATTTCCAGAACGGTGCGCACATCGGGGGCGTTGCCCACCGCCTCGGCCACTTTCTGCGCGACATCGGTCTTGGGAAAGCTGCGCAGCGTGACCACGACCTTGGCCTTGGTCTCGCGCAGGATGCCGGCGATCTTTTCGGGCTCCAGCAGCGGGTTGACCGGGTTGACCACGCCCGCGGTCATGGCGCCGAACAGCGCGATCGCGGTTTCGTTGATCGTGGGCAGGATATAGGCAACGGTGTCGCCCTCATTCACGCCAAGGCTGCGAAACAGATTGGCGGCCTGGGTAACCTGGGCATGAAACTGCGTCCAGGTCAGGGTCTCGGCCTTGGCGCCGGGGTCTGAAAACAGCTGGAACGAGATCGCATTGCGGCTGCCGTGGCGGTTGCGAGTGCGCGTGATCTGTTCATAGACGGTCACGGGCACATCGCGTTCGCTCCAGGGCATCTGGGCTTCGATGGCATCACGGTCGGCAATGCTGGCAAAACGGTTGTTGGGCATGGTGTCCTCCCCTGCGCGTGACCCATTGATGGCGCTTTTGCGCGCCAAGGGCAATGCGGTGAACCTGCCGCGAACGTCAGGTCAAGCCGTCCTGACCCTCGGTAAACTGCAAACGCGCCAGCCGCGCATAGAGCCCGTCTTGTGCCACCAGCGCCTCATGCGTGCCTTCGGCGACGATCCGGCCCTGATCGAAGACAACGATTCGGTCGGCCTTGCGCACGGTCGCCAGCCGATGCGCGACCACCAGCGTGGTGCGATCCTTCGACAGATGTTCGACCGCGCGCTGCACGGCGCGTTCGCTTTCGGCATCCAGCGCCGAGGTCGCCTCGTCCAGCAACAGGATGGGCGTGTCGCGCAAGATCGCACGAGCAATGGCGATGCGCTGTTTTTGCCCGCCCGACAGCATCACCCCGCGTTCGCCCAGCTGGGTCTCATAGCCCTGCGGCAGGGCGGCGATGAACTCATGCGCCGCCGCGGCGCGGGCTGCGGCCTCGATCTCGGCATCGGTGGCGTCGGGGCGGCCAAAGCGGATGTTCTCGCGCGCCGAGGCACCGAATATCATCGGATCTTGCGGGACCAGCGCCATGGTGCTGCGCAGGTCGGTGCGGGTCAGGTCGCGGATATCGACCCCGTCCAGCCGGATCGCGCCCTGCTGCGGGTCGTAGAACCGCATGAGCAATTGAATGATCGTGGTCTTGCCCGCCCCCGACGGCCCCACCAGCGCCACGGTTTCCCCCGGCGCCACGTCAATCGACACCCCGTCCAGCGCCGACTGACCGGGGCGCGAGGGGTAGTGAAACCGCACCGACTGAAACGCGACCGCGCCGCGCACCGGCTGGGGCAACGCCACAGGCGCGGCGGGATCTTGCACCTGATCGATGGCCTTCATCAGTTCGACCAGGCGTTCGGTCGCACCAGCGGCGCGCTGCAACTCGCCCCAGATTTCCGACAGCGCGCCGACCGAGCCCGCGACGATTACCGAATAGATGACGAATTGCACCAGCTCGCCGATCGTCATGGTGCCCGCGCGCACGTCCAGCGCGCCGATCCACAGCACCCCGACGATGCCGCTGAACACCAGAAAGATCACGATCACGGTCATCACCGCGCGCGTGGCGATCCGCTTGAGCGCGATGGCATAGGATTTCTCGGTCACGTCGTCGAACGCCGCGCTGCTGTGGCGTTCATGGGTAAAGGCCTGCACCGTCTGGACCGCGCCCAACGCCTCGGAGGCTGAACCCGAAGAGGCCGCGATCCAGTCCTGGTTCTCGCGCGAGAGGCGGCGCAGGCGGCGCCCCAGCACCACGATCGGCACGATCACCGCCGGCACCAGCAAGAGCACAAGACCCGTCAGCTTGGGCGAGGTCAGTGCCAGTAGCGCCAGCCCGCCGAACAGCAGCAAGACGTTACGCAGCGCCACCGAGATCGACGATCCGACGATGGACTGGATCAGCGTGGTGTCGGTGGTGATGCGCGACAGCACCTCGCCGGTCATGATGCGTTCATAGAACGCGGGGCTGAGACCGATCACGCGCGCGAAAACCGCACGACGTATGTCGGCCACGACCCGTTCGCCCAGACGGGTCACCATGTAGTAACGCGCGCCGGTTCCCAGCGCCAGCAAGGCCGCAATTCCCAGCGAGGCCGCGAAATACTGGTTGAGCAGGTGCAACTCGCCGTCGCCGAAACTATCCACGACACGGCGCACGGCCAACGGCAGCGCCAGTGACACCATCGCCGTCACCGTCAGTGCGACCAGCGCGCCCGCCAGCAACATCCGATAGCGCGACAGAAAGGGCCAAAGACCGGACAGCGCCCCGACTCTGCGCGAGGCCGCGCGTTCATCGTTCTGGATCTGGGGGGTATCGGCCATGGCTCCGCTTGCAATCAGGTCGGTCGCCCGCCGGTTTAGGCGAGAGCGCGGTCCGGGGCAAGCGCACTTGCCGCGCGGCCAGTTGCCGCATTGGCCCCGCGGATACCTGGCGTGCCGCTTCGCGGTCTTTTCCTTTGCGGCGTTTCGTCCCATGATCGCGCCGCAAAGATCAGGCAAGGGCAGCCATGTCGGCAAACACATGCCTTGGGCCCGGCGTGCTGGCCGGGGTCGTCGTGCTGACGGCATCGCCGGCTGAGGCCAGCATGGGCGAAACCATCGACGCGCTGTTCGCCGGCGCCACCGGCTGGTTCGTGGCGCTGGTCTTTGCCGAAGTGCCAGGCACCGGCCTGCCCTGGATCGTGGGCTGGCTGGTGCTGGGGGCGGTGGTGTTCACGCTGGCGTTCGGCTTCATCCAGTTTCGCGCCTTCGGGCATGCGCTGGCGGTGGTCGGCGGCCACTATTCCGACCCGGCACACAAGGGCGAGGTCAGCCATTTCCAGGCGCTGACGACCGCGCTTTCCGGCACGGTCGGTCTGGGCAACATCGCCGGGGTCGCGGTGGCTGTCAGCCTGGGCGGGGCGGGCGCGGCCTTCTGGATGATCCTGGCCGGCATTCTGGGCATGGCCACGAAATTCGTCGAATGCACGCTGGGCGTGAAATACCGCAACGAATACCCCGATGGCACGGTGTCGGGCGGGCCGATGTATTATCTGAAAAAAGGGTTCGCCGAACGCGGCCTGCCGCTGGGTGGCGTGCTGGCGGGCTTGTTCGCGGTCTTTTGCGTGCTGGGGGCGTTGGGGGCCGGCAACATGTTCCAGGCCAACCAGGCCGCCGCGCAGGTGCAGACCGCGCTTGGCGTCCCGGTCTGGGTATCGGGGCTGGTCATGGCCGTGGTGGTCTTTGCCGTGATCGTGGGCGGCATACGATCCATCGCCCGCGTGACCGACAAGGTCGTGCCGTTCATGGGGGCGGGCTATGTGTTGATGGCCGTGGCGGTTCTGATCATGCATGGCGACCGGATCGGCTGGGCCTTTGGCGAGATCCTGCGCGGGGCCTTCACCGACAGCGGTATCGCAGGCGGCATGGTCGGCGCGCTGATCCAGGGGTTCCGGCGGGCGGCGTTTTCCAACGAGGCCGGGCTTGGATCGGCGGCGATCGCGCATTCGGCGGTGCGCACGAACGAGCCGATCAGCGAAGGAATCGTGGCGCTGCTGGAACCCTTCATCGATACGGTGGTGGTCTGCACCATGACCGCGCTGGTGATCATCATCACCGGGCAACTGGTGCAGGACGCCGCAACCGGGCGCTATGTGCTGGACGAGGCCGGGCGCATCGTCACGGCCACGGGTGCCACGGGCGGCGTGCCCATCACCTCGGCGGCGTTCGGCGCGGCCTTTGGCTGGGCGCCGCATGCGCTGGCACTGGCGGTGGTGTTGTTCGCCTTTTCCACGCTGATCACCTGGTCCTATTACGGGATGAAAGCCTGGACCTATCTGCTGGGCGAGGGGCCGGGCAAGGAACTGGTGTTCAAGGTGCTTTACTGCGGCTTCGTCCTTGTCGGGGCGGTGTCCGGGCTTGACGCCGTCATCGACTTTTCGGATGCGGCGGTGTTTTGCATGGCGGTCGTCAACATCATCGGCCTTTATGCGCTGGCCCCCGTGGTCAGGGCCGAACTGGCGGGTTACAATGCCAGGCGCAGATCCGGGGCCATTCGCCGGTTTCGCTGATCCGGGGCGGCGGTGGCCCACGCCTCGCCAAAAGGTCACGCCTCGCCAAAAGGTGAAGCGCAGGCCGTTGCCGGAACCGCCGGCGCGCGGCACTGTGATTGCGCCCCCGCGCCCCTGACGGGCGCCCCTGCCGGAGCCTTCTGTTCATGCCGCATCTGTTCCCCCTGCCCCGCCGCCTTGGACCGGCGCTTGCCCTGGCGCTTGGCGGCGTCGGGCTGGCCCTGCCGCTGTACGCCGACACATCGGTCCGGGCGGTGACGCTGTCGACTGCCGGGCTGGCGATGATCGAGGCGCGCGCCACGCTGGACGATAGCCCCCTGCACCTGCCCGTGGCGCGCGACGATATCGACGATTTCCTGAAATCGCTGTGGGTCCTGGACCCGGCGGGCGCCGTGGCGCATCTGACGATGCGCGGCCCCGGCGGGTTCGACGATGCGTTCGACCGGCTGGCACTGAGCCCCGACGACGTGACCGACCGCGCCCGGCTGCTGACGGCAACGACCGGCGCCCCGATCATGGCCGAGCGGCGCGGCGAGCGCTGGACGGGCCTGAACATGGGGGTCAGCGAGCGACCCTGCGAGGCGGGAACCTGCCGGGTTCTGAACCTTCAGGCCGAGGACGGCAGCCTGCGCGCCATCGCGCTGGATGAGGCGTTGAGCGTGACCTTCACCGACGCGGCCGACCGCGATGCGGTGCGCCAGGCGCTGGAGGCCTGGCGCCTGCGCGCCGACGACCGGCAGGTGACGGTCAGCCTGCGCACCGATGACCCGTCCGAACGCGAGGCCGGGCTGGTCTGGCTGCAACAGGCCCCGGTCTGGCGCACCGCCTGGCGCGCGGTGGATACCGATGACGGCCTGCGCCTGGTCGGTTGGGCCGTGGTGGAAAACGCCACCGGGCAGGACTGGGACGAGGTGCAACTGACGCTGGCAACCGGCGCCACCCGCAACATCGCCGCCGACCTCTATGCCCGCCGGCTGGCCGCGCGCGAGGCCGGACCGGCACTGGAACCGGCACCGATGCCGGCCCCCATGGCCCGCAGCGGCGCGCTGGCCATGATGCCGGAAATCGCCGACAGTGCCGCCAGCGCCGAGACCACCGGCGATGACGGCGACAGCTTCACCCGGTTCACGCTGGATCAGCCGGTCACGCTGGCGGCCGGGCAGATCGTCAGCCTGCCATTCCTGTCCGAAACGCTGCCGGATGCGCGGATGACGCTCTATCGCGGTGGCGAGGGCGCGCGCCATCCCTCCGTCGCCTTGCAGATCGAGAACCCGCTGCCGCTGCGGCTGCCGGCAGGCGTTCTGACGCTCTATGAGGCCGGGCGCGGCCATGCCGGTGATACGATCATCCCCGAACTGGCGCCGGGCGCGACCGAGACCGTGGATTTCGCGCAAGACAGCGCCGTCACCATCCGTGAGGAGACCGGCACCACCGAACGGCTGCGCGAGATGCGTCTGGTGCGCGGATTGTTGCATGTCACCGAGGATCTGGAGCGGCGCACCACCTATCGCATCGAGGGCGCGCCGCAGTCCGGGCGGCGCCTGACGCTGGAGCATCCGCGCCGCCCGGACTGGAGCGTCACCGAACCGAACGAGGCCGAGGAAACCGCGGATGCCTGGCGCTGGGAGATCGACCTGCCCGCGGGCGAGACGGTGACCCATACGGTGACCGAGCGCCAGCCACGCCTGCGCCGGATCGCGTTGATGAACGCCGATCTGCCGACGCTGGCGTTCTGGGAACAGCGCGCCGACGATCCGGAGCTGCGCGAGACGCTGGCCGATTTGGCCGAGCTGAATCGCGAGGTCGAGGCGGCCGAAACCCGCGCGCGCCGCGCCGCCGACGAGGCCGAGGCACTGGAGCGCGAGCAGGACCGGCTGGTGGAGTTGATCGTGCAATTGGGCGACGACAGCGCCGCCAACCGCGACCGCCGCGCCCGCGTCGATGCGATCGACGCCGAGATCGCCGCGCAGATACAGACCCGCCGCGATGCCGAGGCCGAGATCGACGACCTGCGCGCCCGGATCGCCGACCTGCTGGAGGGCTGAGACGGCGCAGGGGGGCGCTGCCCCCCTCTTGGCTGCGCCAATTCACCCCCCGGCGTATTTTCGGCAAGATGAAGCCGACCGTCAGCGCGACGACGCGGGGGCAGAACCGGGCGCCGGCTTCGCCGCTTCCATGCGGGTGCGGCATCGCCTATGGTCGCGGCGACGAACTAAGCGGGCCGCCCTTTTCATGCCGACCGATCCCCTGCCGACTGACCCCCTGCCCGCCGGTGCCGCGCCACAGATGGCGTTTTCAGACGATCAGGCGCAGGCATGGGACCAATTGGCCGAGTTGCTGGCCAAGGCCGGAATCCGGCTGATGGACGAGGAAACCGACCCGCCCGACCCCGACGCGCCCGATGCGGTGTGCGCGATCCTGGGCAAGGCCGGGTCGGGCAAGACCATGCTTCTGGCGGCGCTGACCAAGGCGCTGATCGCCGCCGGGGTCGAGACCGTATCGGGCGATTACGAGGGGCGGCGGCGCAGGGACCGGCGGACGCTGGCGATCCTGGCGCCAACGAACAAGGCCGCGTCGGTGCTGCGCAACCGCGGCGTTCCGGCGACCACGATCCATCGCATCCTCTATACCCCGGTTTATGACCCGGAATACGAGAAGATCGCCGAATGGCTGGCCGGGAACGGCCCGCGCCCGGACATGCCGGATCTGGGCGAGACCGCGCTGGACCGGGCGCAGGCCTTTTACGCGACCGTCAAGTCGATCCCCGGCGCGCTGGCCGCCGCCGGGCTGCGCGGCAGCGATTTCATCAAGGGCTGGAAACGGCGCGAGGATCCGCTGGACATCGGCTTCATCGACGAAAGCTCGATGCTGGACACCCGCCAGTTCGAGGATCTGCGCGAGATCTTCCAGACGCTGGTTCTGTTCGGCGATCCGGCGCAGCTGGCGCCGGTGGGGCAGTCGGGCGAGATGATCTTCGACACCCTGCCCGCCGCCAACCGCATCAACCTGAACCGGATTCACCGGCAGGTGGCGGGCAACCCGATCCTGGACCTGGCGCATGCGCTGGCCGATCCCGATCTGGCTTTCGAGGATTTCGAGGCCCGGATCGAGGCGGCCGCGCGCACCGATGACCGGGTGGTCTGGGCACCGCGGGTGAACAGCGACCTGATGGCGCGATCGCCGGTCTTGGTCTGGCGCAATGTCACCCGGATCCGCCTGATCCACGCCTTTCGCACCGCCCACGGCGCACCCGAGACCGAACTTCTGCCCGGAGAGCCGCTGATCTGCGACGGGCTGGAGCTGCCGCTGAAGCACCGTAAGAAGCGCATCGACCTTGAGGCGCGCGGGCTGATCCGGGGGGCGCAGGTGATCTACCTGGGGCCGGGCAAGCGCCCCGGCTTTTCGCGCCTGCATGTCATCGGCGCCGAGGAGCCGCAGGTGTCGGCCGCGTCGATCATCAAGATCGAACGCGAGGCCGAGGAAGAGCCGTTCATTCCCTTTGCCGCGCATATGGGCGCGGCCTTTCTGCACGGCGCGGCGGTCACGATCCACAAGGCGCAGGGCTCGCAATGGCCCGAGGTCCAGGTCTTTGCGCCCGATCTATTCGCCGCCGCGCGGGCGGGCCGGGTCGAGGCCGGGATACCGCTGTGGAAGCGGCTGGCCTATGTCGCCATCACCCGCGCCGAACACCGGCTGCACTGGGTGGTGCGCAATCGCCTAGCGCGGCCGGTCGAACCGCTGGGCACCGACGATCTGGGCGGCGCGCCGGCGGCGTTGAACTTGCGCGCGGAAGGGCCGTAACCCTCAGGCGGCTGCGGTCTGGCCCCGAAAGGCCGCGCTGTTGGGGCAAAAGCCTGCCGCACCGGGGCGCGCGAAATCCCCCAGCGACAGAAAGCTGCGACATTCCAGCGTGTGCGGGCATTCGGCGCAGGTTTCGACCATGTTCACCCATTGCGCGCGATCGCGCTGCAAGGCGTCGGCATCAAGATCGAACACGCGCCCCATGGCCTGCACGCGCGCCGGGATTGCGCGCGGCATCGCGGCAAGGTTCAGCGCCTGTTCGCGGCTGACGCCCATATCGGACAAGTCGCGTTCACCCAGCGCCGAAATGGTGGCAAGATCGTGGTCCTGTCTTGCCAGTCGTCTGATCCATTCAAACATGCTACCCTCCTTCGACTGACCACGATCCTATATTGCCAGGGGCGCGGCGCGCCTTGATCCTTGTCAAGATCGACCGACGTCTGATAGGGGCGCCGCACGCGAAGAGGGACAAAAACGACTGTAGTTGTGTCGTTTTCTGACATTTCCAGGCATCGTTCGGGTGACAAGCTGCCCGTGGGATCGCCGCGCGCGCCCCCGGCGTGGCGGCGCGACAATGATAAAACAGGAAGGAGGGCCACGACATGTACAGATCCATCATGGTTCCGGTCGATCTGGCGCATCTGCCGCAGATCGCGGGCGCCATCGACGTTGCCGGCGATCTGGCGCGCCACTACGGGGCGACGCTGATCTTTGTTTCCATCACCGCCGAAACGCCGACGTCGATCGCGCATACCCCGTCCGAGTTTCAGGAAAAGCTGTCGGCCTTTGCCGAGGAACAGGCGGCGCGGATGGGAATTTCGGCGGCGGCGAAAAGCTATGCCTCGACCGACCCCAGCATCGATATCGACGAAAAACTCGTCCATGCGATCCATGACACCGGCGCCGATCTGGTGGTGATGGCCTCGCACAAGCCGGGGCTGGTCGATTATTTCTGGGCCGCGCATGGCGCGCATCTGGCCGCGCATACCGACACCTCGGTCTTTCTGGTGCGCTGAGGCGCGCCCGAACACGAGCGAAAACAAATACATATCACAGGAGGAGTGCGACCATGTCAGATTCAAATGGCACCGAGCCGATTCCCGAGCCGGAGGGCGCGGCCAATGTGATCGAAACCGACTATGAAGTCGGACAAGACAACATCACCCCCAAGATCGGCCCCTTCGGCCTGGACATTCACAACCCGGTCTTCGTGGTCTCGGGGCTGGTCGTGGTGGCCTTTGTCATCGTCACGCTGGCGTTTCAGAATCAGATCGGCCCGATGTTCGGCGATCTGCGCACGTTCCTGACATCATCCTTCGACTGGTTCTTCCTGATCGCGGGCAATATCTTCGTGCTGGTCTGCCTGGCGCTCCTGGTCTCGCCGCTGGGCAAGGTCCGGATCGGGGGCGCGGATGCGACACCCGACTACAGCTATGTCGGCTGGTTCGCGATGCTGTTTGCCGCCGGCATGGGTATCGGGCTGATGTTCTTTGGCGTGCTGGAGCCGGCCTATTACTTTGCCACGCCCTGGGGCGATCAGCCGCTGGGCCGCGATCTGGGTATCGTCGATGGCGAACTGGCCGACGCGGCGACGGTCGAGGCCGCGCGCCTGACCGCCATGGCCGGCACGATCTATCACTGGGGTCTGCACCCGTGGGCGATCTATGCGGTGGTGGCGCTGGCGCTGGCGCTGTTCACGTATAACAAGGGGTTGCCGCTGACGGTGCGGTCGATCTTCTATCCGATCTTCGGCGAACGCATCTGGGGCTGGCCCGGCCATGTCATCGATATCCTTGCGGTCTTTGCCACGCTGTTCGGTCTTGCGACCTCGCTTGGTCTGGGGGCGCAGCAGGCGGCTGCCGGTATCGGCTTTGTCTTCGGCATCGACGGCCTGTCGGACAGCATGACGGTGGCGGTGGTGCTGATCGCGATCATCACGTCAATGGCCCTGATCTCGGTGCTGCGGGGCCTTGACGGGGGCGTGAAGCGCCTGTCCGAGCTGAACATGATCCTGGCGATCGTTCTCTTGTTGTTCATGATCCTTGTCGGTCCCACGATGACCCTGGTGTCGCAGTTCTTTGGCAATGTCGGCGCCTATTTCAGCGAGATGGTCGCGTTGTCCAACCCGGTCGGGCGTGACGATGACGGCTTCCGCCAGGGGTGGACCGCGTTCTACTGGGCGTGGTGGATCAGCTGGTCGCCCTTTGTCGGCATGTTCATCGCGCGCGTCAGCCGCGGCCGCACGGTGCGCGAGTTCATCACCTGCGTGCTGCTGATCCCGACCATCGTTTCGGCGATCTGGATGACGACCTTTGGCGGCATCGCCATCGACCAGATGATCGATCGCGTCACCGAAAGCGCCGTCTATGGCTATGTGATCGAGGACTATGTGCCGGAGTTGTCGCTGTTCGGCATGCTGTCGGAACTGCCGCTGGCGTCGATCACATCGGTGATCGGGATCGTCCTGGTGATCGTGTTCTTCGTGACATCCTCGGACTCGGGTTCGCTGGTGATCGACACGATCACGGCCGGCGGCAAGATCGACGCGCCGGTGAGCCAGCGCGTGTTCTGGGTGGTCTTCGAAGGACTGGTGGCGGCCGCCCTGCTGCTGGGCGGCGGATTGGCGGCGCTTCAGGCGGCGTCGGTTTCGACGGGGCTGCCCTTTGCCATCGTCCTCTTGCTGGCGTGTTATGCGCTGATACGCGGCCTGATAAGCGAGCCGCGCTGAACCACGGACCGGGGCGGGCCGCCAGGCAATGGTCCGCCCCGGTCAAACCGCCCCGCCCCGAATCGCTGGCGAGGCCCGCACCCGATACGATAGGCAGGAGCCATGATCCGTGCCTTCGTCGCCATACCCCTTCCCGAAAGCGTGCGCAGCCGCCTAAGCGTGACGCAGTTCCTGCTGCCCATCGCCCGGCCGGTCGCGCCCGAGAACTTTCACCTGACACTGGCCTTTCTGGGCGATCAGTACGAGGACCGGCTGGAAGACCTGCACCACGCGCTCGAACGCCTGCGCGCGCCCCCGTTCGCGCTGGAGATCGGCGCGCTGGGCGTGTTCCGCGGGGACAGGCCGCGCTCGGTCCATGCAACGGTGCGGCCCGAACCCGCGCTGAACCACTTGCAGGCACGCATCGCACGCGCAATCGACGAAACCGGCCTGCGGCGCGACACGCGCCGTTTCACCCCACATGTCACGCTGGGCCGGTTCGGACCCGAGGAAGGCAACGCCCCGGCGCTGGCCAAGGCGATGGGCGAAATCGGTGCCCTGTCGATCCCGCCGTTCGAAGTGACGGAATTCGCGCTGATGCGTTCGCTTCTTCGGCCCGACGGGGCCGTGCATGACGCGCTTGCCCGCTATGCGCTGCGCGGCTAGACCTTGCGCGCGGCGGCGGGGGCGGCATAGGCTTGCACCCGGCCAGACCAACCCATTCCAGCCCCCGAGGATTGCGCCATGAATTGCGTTTTCGTCCAGTTTCGCTGCATCCCCGGCACGACCTATGACGTCGCCGCCGCGATCTATGACCGCGAGGTCGTGTCAGAGCTTTATTCGACCAGCGGCGAATACGACCTGATCGCCAAGGTCTACATCCCCGAGGGCGAGGATGTCGGCCATTATCTGACCGAAAACCTGTTCGACGTGCCCGGCATCTCGCGCACGCTGACGACCATGACCTTCAAGGCGTTCTGATGTCCGCCATCGTCATCACCGGCGCCAGTGCCGGGATCGGACGCGCCTGCGCCGAACGGTTTCTGACCGCGGGCTGGCAGGTCACACTGCTGGCGCGCCGCACCGCGCCGCTGGACGCCATCGCAGCCCGCCACCCCGATACCGCGCTGGCGCTGGCCTGCGATGTGACGGACGCGGAACAGGTCGAATCGGCGTTTTCCGCCAGCGTGCAGCGATTCGGGCGGATCGACGCGCTGTTCAACAACGCCGGGATGATGCCCGCGGGCGCGTTGATCGACGAAATCGCGCTGGCCGACTGGCAGCGCGCGGCCGATGTGAACCTGACCGGCATGTTCCTGTGTGCCCGCGCGGCCTTTGGCCGGATGCGGCACCAGCAGCCGCAGGGCGGCCGGATCATCAACAACGGCTCGATCGCGGCGGTGGCGCCGCGCCCCGGATCAGTGGTCTATACCACGACCAAACACGCAATCACCGGCCTGACAAAGACGCTGTCGCTGGACGGTCGCGCCTTTGGCATCGCGTGCGGACAGATCGACATCGGCAATGCCGCGACCGACATGACCGCGGGCATCGGCAACGGTGCCTTGCAGGCGGACGGCTCGGTCAAGCCCGAAACCCGCATGGATGTCGCGCATGTGGCCGATTCGGTGCTGCACATGGCCAGCCTGCCGCTGGATGCCAACATCCCGTTCCTGACCATCACCGCCACCACGATGCCATGGCTGGGGCGGGGCTGACACCCGCCGCCCGTCAGTGCCGCAGGTATCGAAACGCCTCGGACGCGCCCCAACCGGCTGCCAGCGCGATGAGCAGCGCCAGCAGGCCATAGGCAAGCGGCTGGTCATAAGCCAACTGGTGCAGCCAGCGTTCGATCCCTTCCTTGCGCACGAAGATCGCGGTGCGGAACTGGTTCACGACATCGCCGTCACGGACCAGATACATCCGCGTGGTATAGGCCCCTTCGGTCAGGTTGGCGGGCAACTGCACATTGGCGCGAAACAGGATGTCGCGATCCAGAAAGACCCAGCGATCCAGCGTCAGGTATTGCTCTGCTCGCTCGCGAATGCGCATCAAGGCCGAGGTGAACAGCGACGGATCCTCGACCTGGCCGGTGGCCTGATCGGGCCGGATCGCGTAGGAGGCGGAAATGCGGTGCTCGGCATCGGTCTCGGGGGTCAGGATCTCGTCCAGCGGCGCCGAGGTCGCGACGGCATAGAAACTGGGCACCGACGCCATCGAGACCGATTCGACATTCATCCAGATGCCCATCCGCCGGTCCTTGCGCCAGATATCGACCGGCTGGTGCGGACCTTCGATGACGATCACCACGTCATAGGGCGACTCCTCTGCGACATCGAGGTCATGGCGGATGGCGCCAAAGATCAGGATCTCGGAGCCCGAGAAATTCGCCGTCAGCGACACCCGGTTCTGACTCAACGCGCCCACGATCTCGTTGCCGCGAACCGGAAGCGCGGCAAGGATCAGGAAAAGGATGGCAAGAACCCGTGTCATCAGTCGCGCCCCGGAATCGAGATCGAATAGAACTCATCGGGCCGCAGCAAGAGATCGAGCCCGATCTTGGCACAGACCGCCAGCACGACCAGCGCCAGAAGGATGCGCAACTGTTCGGCCTTGAGCTTGAGCCCGACCTGCGCGCCGACCTGCGCGCCGATCACGCCGCCCAGGATCAGAAACAGCGCCAGCATGATATCGACCGAATGGCTGGTTACCGCGTGCATGACCGTGGTAAAGGCCGTTACGAAGATGATCTGGAACAGCGATGTGCCGATCACCACCTTTGTCGGCATCCCCAGCAGGTAGATCATCGCGGGCACCATGATGAACCCGCCGCCGACGCCCATCACCGCCGACAACAGCCCCACCAGCATTCCCACCATGATCGGGGGGATCACGCTGATATAAAGCCCCGAAACCCGGAACTTCATCTTGAAGGGCATCTTGTGCACCCAGATATGGGTGTGCAGCTTGCGCCTCGGCGCGTTCGATCGGCTGGTGCGATACCAGGCGCGCAGCCCTTCTTGCAGCATCAGAAGCCCGATCACCCCCAGGAAAATCACATAGGACAGTTGCACCGCCAGGTCGATCTGCCCCATTTCGCTGAGATACCGAAACAGCGCGATCCCCGCCACCGAACCGATCAGACCGCCGATCAGCAGCACCCAGCCCATGCGCAGATCGACGGTGCGGCGTTTCATATGCGCCAGCACCCCCGACACGGACGAGGCCACCACCTGGTTCACCCCGGTCGCCACGGCCACCGCGGGCGGAATGCCGATGAAGAACAGAAGCGGCGTGATCAGGAACCCGCCGCCCACGCCGAACATCCCCGACAGCAGGCCGACACCGCCACCGATGCCCAGAAGCGTCAGGGCATTGACAGAGATTTCGGCGATGGGCAAATAGATCTGCATACCTCTCGATAGGACAAAGACCCCGTGTTTGACAGGGGGTTTTGTCAGGTTTTGCCTTCAAATTCGTCCGGCCGGGGGGCGGCTCAGCGTTCCTTGACATAGGGGGCGCCACCCGCGCGCGGCGGCACTGCGCGCCCCACGAACCCGGCCAGGATTACCACGGTCAGGATATAGGGCAGCGCCGCCATGAACTGGCCCGGCAGCGTCACGATTCCCAGATCGAGGCTGGGAAAGCGATTTGCGATCGCCTCAAGCATGCCGAACAGCAGGACCGCGCCCAGCGCAGGCCAGGGGCGCCATTTGGCAAAGATCATGGCCGCCAGCGCGATGAAGCCGCGCCCGGCGGACATGTCCTTGACAAAGCCCGCCGAGAGCGAGGTCGACAGATACGCCCCGCCGATCCCGCACAGGACACCGGCGATGACGATGGCCATGAAGCGCAGCCGCACCACCGAGACACCTGCCGTATCCACCGATGCCGGATTCTCGCCCACCGCGCGCAGGCGCAGGCCAAAGCGCGTGCGGTAGAGACCATACCAGACCGCCGGAACGGTCAGCAGGCCCAGATAGACCAGCAGCGAATGCCCCGACAGGATCTGGGAATAGAGCGGTCCCAGCACGGGCACATCCTGCACCGCGCCCGCCAGCGGCAGGTCGAGCCGGTTGAACCGCTCGTCGCTGGTCAGCGCCGGTGTGCGCCCGCCCTGCTGGAACCAGCTTTGCGCCACGACAACGGTCATGCCCGCCGCCAGGAAATTGATCGCCACGCCGGAAATCAACTGGTTGCCGCGAAAGGTGATCGCGGCCAGACCATGCACCAGCGAAAAGATCACCGAGGCCAGGATACCGACACCAAGCCCCAGCCAGGCCGAACCGGTATAATGCGCATAGGCCGCCGAGAAAAAGGCCGCGATCAGCAACTTGCCCTCAAGCCCGATGTCCAGAATCCCCGCCCGCTCAGAGATCAGCCCGGCAAGACAGGCAAACAGCAGTGGCGTTGCCAGACGCATGGTCGAATCCAGGATCTGGACGATGGTTGCGAGATCCATCACGCCCTCCGCCGCAAGATCATGAACAGGGCTTCAAGCGGGCTGCGTACCATGTTGTCCAGCGCGCCGGTGAACAGGATCACCAGCGCCTGGATGATGACGATCATCTCGCGCGGGATGCGGGTTTCGATTGCCAGTTCCGAACCGCCCTGGAACAGGAACCCGAACAGAAGGGCCGCGGGAACGATGCCGATCGGATGCGACCGCCCCATCAGCGCGACGGCGATGCCGATGAACCCCGCCCCCTCGACCGCGTTCATCACCAGCCGTTGCGGCCCGCCCATGACCGAATTGACCGCCATCATGCCCGCCAGCGCGCCCGAGATCAGCATCGCCAGCATCACGACGCGCACCGATGAAATCCCGGCGTAATGGGCGGCGGGCTGCGAATGGCCATAGGCCCGGATCTCGAACCCCAGGCGCGTGCGCCACATCAGCGCCCAGCACAACACGCAGGCCGCCAGCGCCACGAACAACATCACGTTTGCCGGACCCGAGCGCGAAAAGGCAATGCCCAGCGGCTCAAGAATATCGGCCAGGCGCCGCAGGCGCAGCGCATCGGCAAAGCGCGCCGTCGCCGGGTCCATGGAGTTGGGCGGGCGCAGCATATGGCTCAGCATGTAATTCAGCAGCGAGAACGCGATGAAATTGAACATGATCGTGGTGATCACGATATGGCTGCCACGCCGGGCCTGAAGCCAGCCGGGGATCGCCGCCCAGGCCGCGCCGGCAAGGGCGGATGCGGCGATGGCGGCGACCAGCCCCGTCCACCAGTTCGGCCAGGGAATGAACAGGCAGACCAGCGCCACCCCCAGACCGCCGACCAACGCCTGCCCCTCGCCGCCGATGTTGAACAGCCGCGCCTGAAAGGCGATCGAGACCGCCAGCCCGGTCAGCAGGAAGTTGGTGGTGTAATACAGCGTGTAGCCCCAGCCGTAACTGGACCCCAGCGCGCCCCTGACCATCAGGACCATGGCGCGCACCGGATCCTCGCCGATGGCCATGATCACCAGCCCCGAGAGCGCGAAGGCGATCAGCAGCGAGATCAGCGGCACCAGCGTCACATCCGCCCAGCGTGGCATCGCCCGTGTGTTCATGCCGCGTCTCCTGTCACGCCCGCCATCAACAGGCCGAGTTCGCGCGCATCGGTCTGGTCGGGCAGCCGCTCGCCCATGATCCGGCCGTCGAACATGACCAGTATCCGGTCCGAGAGCGAGAGGATCTCGTCCAGCTCCACCGAGACCAGCAGGATCGCCTTGCCTCGGTCGCGCAGGTTGATCAGGCACTGATGGATGAATTCGATCGCGCCGATATCGACGCCGCGGGTGGGCTGGCCGACCAGCAGCAGATCGGGATCGCGCTCGAACTCGCGGGCCAGGACGATCTTTTGCTGGTTGCCGCCGGAAAAGCTGTCGGCTGTCAGCATCGGATTCGGCGGGCGCACATCGAAGCGTTCCAGCTTGCCGCGCGAATCCTCGATCATCGCGGCATTGTCCATCCAGAACCGGTTGCGGTTGTATTCGGGCGCGTGGTGGTGGCCAAAGGCGGTGTTTTCCCAGGCCATGAAATCCAGGATCAGGCCACACCGCTGGCGATCCTCATGAACATGGCCGATGCCCGACAGCCGGCGGGTATGGGCATCGCCCTGGCGCCCGCTCAGATCCAGCGCCTGGCCGTTCAGCACAAGGCTGCCCGTGCCGGGGATCATCCCGGCGATCACCTCAAGCAGTTCGGACTGTCCGTTCCCCGCCACCCCGGCGATGCCCAGGATCTCGCCCGCGCGGATCCCGAAATCGATGCCGCGCAACCGGTCCACGCCGTGGCTGTCGGTGACGCGCAACCCCTGCGCGCGCAAGACCTCGTCACCGGGTTTCGCTGGCGTCTTTTCGACGCGCAGCAAGACCTTGCGGCCGACCATCAGTTCGGCCAGGTCGGTGGGCGTGGTCTCGGCGGTTGTCAGCGTTGCCACCATCTCGCCACGGCGCATGACCGACACCTCGTCGGTGACATCCATGATCTCGCGCAGCTTGTGGGTGATCAGGATGATCGTCTTGCCCTCATCCTTGAGGCCCCTGAGAATGCGAAACAGATGATCGGCCTCGGACGGGGTCAGGACGCCCGTGGGCTCGTCAAGGATCAGGATATTGGCCTCGCGGTATAGCGCCTTGAGGATCTCGACCCGCTGCTGATGCCCGACCGACAGGGTTTCGATCAGCGCATCGGGATTGACCTGCATTTCGTATTCGCGCGCCAGATCGGCCAGAAGCCTGCGCGCGCGTCCCATCGCCGAACCCAGCCGCACCGCCCCTTCCGAGCCCAGCACCACGTTTTCCAGCACGGTGAAATTCTCGACCAGCTTGAAATGCTGGAACACCATGCCGATCCCGGCGCGGATCGCGGCCAGGCTGTCAGCAATCTGCACCGGGACGCCATCGATGAGGATTTCGCCCGCATCCGCGCGGTAGAACCCGTAGAGGATCGACATCAGCGTCGACTTGCCGGCGCCGTTTTCGCCGATGATGCCGTGAATGGTGCCCTTGCGCACCCGGATATTGATATCCTTGTTCGCCTGCACCGGGCCGAACGCCTTGGATATGCCGCGAAGTTCGATGGCTGGAGCGGCAGTTTCCTGCCGCTCCGTCTGGCTTGGGCTGTCCATGTCAGCCGACCCTTAATCCACCGAGATCGGGCAGGAATCGTCGTCCATGTAGTCATGAACGCTGATCTCGCCCGAGATGATGTCCTCTTCGGCCGCTTCCACGGCTTCGCGCATCTCGTCGGTGATGAGATCCTCGTTATGCTCGTCCAGTGCCCAACCGACGCCATCGGCGGCCAGATCCATCACATGGACACCGGTTTCCATGTCGGTGCCGGCAGTGAAGGCGTCAAAAACGGCGTTGTCGACGCGCTTGAGCATCGAGGTCAGCACCTGCCCCGGATGCAGGTGGTTCTGGTTCGAATCGACGCCGATCGACAGGATATCGGCATCGGCCGCGGTTTGCAGCACGCCCACGCCCGTTCCGCCGGCCGCGGCGTAGATGACATCGGCACCCTGGCTGATCTGGGCCTCGGTGATCTCGCCGCCGCGCACGGGGTCGTTCCAGGCGGCGGGGGTCGTTCCGGTATAGTTCACGATCACCTCGGCATCGGGATTTGCGTCCATGACGCCCTGGGCATAACCGCAGGCGAAGCGGCGGATCAGCGGAATGTCCATGCCGCCGACAAAGCCGACGGTGTCGGTTTCCGACGCCATCGCTGCCAGCATCCCGACAAGGTAGGAACCCTCATGCTCGGTAAAGACGATCGAGCGGACGTTCGGTTCGTCCACCACGCCGTCGATGATCGCAAAAGTGGTATCCGGGTAATCGCCCGCAACCTGTTCAAGCGTCGAGGCAAAGGCAAAGCCGGTCATCACGATCGGGTTCGACCCCGACTCGGCCAGCCGCCGCAGTGCCTGTTCGCGCTGGGCTTCGGACTGCATCTCGATGTCACGATAGCTGCCGCCGGTTTCCTCGGCCCAGCGTTCGGCCCCGCCATAGGCGGCTTCGTTGAAGGATTTGTCGAACTTGCCGCCAAGGTCATAGACCATGGCCGGGTCGGCCAATGCCGCGCCGGCGAAAAGTGCCGTCATGGCAGCAGTGCCGAGAAGTATACGAGTGGATTTCATCAATTTCTCCCTGTTGGGCTTGCGGGCCTCTTGCGCCGCGGCGCGGCGAAAAATGCGGGGCGCACACACGACGATCCGCCCATACCGATCTGAGTGCATGGCCGCAGGGGCAGTCAAGCGGTTTCTGGACCGTGTGACGAGTTTCCCGACACGTCCGCCAAAGGCCGGGCGGGTTCACGCAAGCGTCATGGAAAACAGCAGTGCCGATACCGGCGGGCGGCCGGTCGAACGGTAATACCCCGGCCTCTGCCCCGTCTGGACAAAGCCGAGACTGCGATACAGGGCAATGGCGGCGGCGTTGTCCTCGGCGACTTCCAGAAACACGGTCTCGGCCCGCCGTTCGCGCGCCTCGGCCGCGAACCGGTCCATCAGCGCGCGCGCCAGCCCCCGCCTGCGAACCTGCGGGTCGGTTGCCAGCGTCAGCAGCTCGACCTCGGGGCCGATGGCGCGCCCCAGCGCGAAGGCATCGTGATCGGGCGACACCAGCAGAAAGACATGCGGGTTTTGCAACAGCGTGGCAAAGCTGTCCGCGCTCCAGGGTGGCGGCGCGGCAAAGCAGCGCGCATGCAGCCGGGTAAGCGCGGCGGGCGTCATGGGTCGATCAGCGCCGGCGGCGGTTGCGAGGGGGGCGCGGCATCGGCATCGCGCAGGTAAAGCGGCGCGGGGCGCGGGTTCGCCCGCCCCTGCCGCTGGGCGGCAATCCGGGCGATGGCCACGGCCAGCGGGTGCACCGGTGCCGTGGCCTTCAGGCCCGGGAACTCGGCCGGGTCGGCAATGACCGGGTCGTTCAGCGTCGCCGGGTCGATCAGCGCGGGCGCGTGGCCGGGGTGGCACAGCCAGCCCTGCCCGCGCGGGGCGGCAACCAGTGTGGGCAGCTCTGGCCCGTCCAGTGCCAGCGCATCAAAGCGCGACACGCCGATCGAAGGCACCGCAAGCCCAAGCGCCAGACCCCGTGCCGCCGCGACCGCAATGCGTATGCCCGTGAAATTGCCCGGACCGATCCCCACGCCCAGCGCAGACAACGCGCCCCAGCTTTGCCCGCCCTGCGCCAGCACGTCCTCAAGGGCAGGCATCAGGCGCTCGCCCTGCCCGCGTGCCAATGCGATGTCGCAAGCCGCAATGACGGTGCCACCGCGCAGCAAGGCTGCACGGCACCACGCACCGGATGTATCGAAGCCCAGAACCAGCGGGCCGGATGCCGTGTCAGACGGCAACCGGGCGCACCTCGGTCACTTCGGGGATGTAATGGCGCAACAGGTTCTCGATCCCCATTTTCAGGGTCAAGGTGGACGACGGGCAACCCGCGCACGCGCCCTTCATGTGCAGATAGACCACGCCGCGTTCGAACCCGTGAAAGGTGATGTCGCCCCCGTCCTGCGCGACGGCAGGACGCACGCGGGTATCCAGCAACTCCTTGATCTGGTCCACGATCTCGGAATCGGGGCCGTCCTGCACGGCATGGGCCTCGGCGGCTTCGCCCTCGATCGCGGGGCGGCCGGACTGGAAATGCTCCATGATCGCGCCCAGGATCGCGGGTTTGACATGCGCCCAGTCAACCGCATCATCCTTGGTCACGGTGATGAAGTCAGCCCCCAGAAACACGCCGGTCACCCCGTCATGCGCAAAGATCGCCCGCGCGAGCGGCGATTTGCCGGCCGTGTCGGCGCTGGGAAAATCGGCGGTCCCCTGCCCGAGAACCGTCTGGCCGGGAAGAAATTTCAGCGTGGCGGGATTGGGGGTGGATTCTGTCTGGATGAACATGTGCGGCCTCCGTTTGAAAGGGATATGCGACTGCCATCACACTGAGTCAAGGCGCAGGCCCGGCACTGGTGCCCAATGGACAGGACACGGGTGCTGCAAAGGTGTTGCAAAAATCACGCAAACGCCCTTGTAGCCCCCCACACGGCCTCCCAAATAGAGTGAGAGGCCCGCAAGCGGAATGCGCTGATGATCAGGCATCCCCGACATAGGGCGCTTGTGATGGAGAGTAGTCATGAATCTTGAGAAATTTACCGAAAGAGCCCGTGGTTTCCTGCAAGCGGCGCAAACCATCGCCATGCGCGAGAACCATCAGCGACTGACGCCCGAGCACCTGCTGAAAGCGCTGCTCGATGATGACGAGGGCATGGCCGCGAACCTGATCCGCCGCGCCGGCGGCGCGCCCGAGCGGGTTACCCAGGCCGTCGATCTGGCGTTGGGCAAGCTGCCCAAGGTGTCGGGCGATGCCGGGCAGATCTATACCGATCAGGCGCTGATGCGCGTGCTGGACGAAGCCCAGAAGATCGCCAAGAAGGCCGGGGACAGCTTTGTGCCCGTCGAGCGTATCCTGATGGCGCTGGCCATGGTTCGCAGCCCGGCGCGCGAGGCGCTGGAAGCCGGCGCCGTCAGCGCCCAGGCGCTGAACGCAGCGGTCAACGACATCCGCAAGGGCCGCACGGCCGACAGCGCCAGCGCCGAGGACAGCTATGAGGCGCTGAAGAAATATGCCCGTGACCTGACCGAGGCCGCGCGCGAAGGCAAGATCGACCCGATCATCGGCCGCGACGAGGAAATCCGCCGCGCGATGCAGGTTCTGTCGCGCCGCACCAAGAACAACCCCGTCCTGATCGGCGAGCCCGGTGTCGGCAAGACCGCCATCGCCGAGGGGCTGGCACTGCGGATCATCAACGGCGACGTGCCGGAAAGCCTGCGGGACAAGAAGCTGCTGGCGCTGGACATGGGCGCACTGATCGCGGGTGCGAAATATCGCGGCGAATTCGAGGAACGGCTCAAGGCCATCCTGAACGAGATCACCGCCGCGTCGGGCGAAATCGTCCTGTTCATCGACGAGATGCACACACTGGTCGGCGCGGGCAAGTCCGAGGGGGCCATGGACGCGGCCAACCTGATCAAGCCGGCACTGGCGCGGGGCGAATTGCACTGCGTCGGCGCGACCACGCTGGACGAATACCGCAAGCATGTCGAAAAGGATGCAGCCCTGGCCCGGCGTTTCCAGCCCGTCTTCATCAGCGAACCGACGGTCGAGGATACCGTCTCGATCCTGCGCGGGATCAAGGAAAAATACGAGTTGCACCATGGCGTGCGCATCGCCGACTCGGCGCTGGTGGCGGCGGCGACGCTGTCGCATCGCTACATCACCGATCGGTTCTTGCCCGACAAGGCCATCGACCTGGTCGACGAGGCCGCCAGCCGTCTGCGCATGCAGGTCGATTCCAAGCCCGAAGAGCTGGACGCGCTGGATCGCGAGATCCTGCAAAAGCAGATCGAGGCCGAGGCCCTGCGCAAGGAGGACGATGCCGCCAGCAAGGACCGGCTGGAAAAGCTGGAAAGCGAGCTGGCCGATCTGCAGCAGAAATCGGCCGAGATGACCACCCAGTGGCAGGCCGAACGCGACCGGCTGGAAGCCGCGCGCGATCTGAAGGAACAACTGGACCGCGCCCGCGCCGAGCTGGATCAGGCCAAGCGGCAGGGCGACTTTGGCCGGGCCGGGGAATTGCAGTATGGCCGCATCCCCGAACTGGAGCGTCAGTTGGGCGAGGCCGAGGCGCGCGAGGCCGAAAAGATGGTCTCGGATGCCGTGCGCCCCGAACAGATCGCCGAGGTGGTCGAACGCTGGACCGGCATTCCGACCTCACGGATGCTGGAAGGCGAGCGCGAGAAACTTCTGCGCATGGAAGAGGGGCTGCACAAGCGCGTCATCGGCCAGGAAACCGCGGTGCGTGCCGTTGCGAATGCCGTGCGCCGCGCGCGCGCCGGCCTCAATGACGAGAACCGCCCGCTGGGTTCGTTCCTGTTCCTGGGCCCGACCGGGGTCGGCAAGACCGAACTGACCAAGGCCGTGGCCGAATTCCTGTTCGACGACGACAGCGCGATGGTGCGCATCGACATGTCGGAATTCATGGAAAAGCACTCTGTCGCGCGGCTGATCGGCGCGCCTCCGGGCTATGTCGGCTACGAAGAGGGCGGCGTTCTGACCGAGGCGGTGCGGCGCAGGCCCTATCAGGTGGTGCTGTTCGACGAGGTGGAAAAGGCGCACCCGGACGTGTTCAACGTGCTGTTGCAGGTTCTGGACGACGGGGTCTTGACCGACAGCCACGGGCGCACGGTCGATTTCAAGCAAACGCTGATCGTGCTGACCTCGAACCTGGGCAGCCAGGCGCTGAGCACCCTGCCCGACGGCGCCGATGCCGATGCCGCCAAGGCGCAGGTGATGGAGGCGGTTCGGGCCCATTTCCGGCCCGAGTTCCTGAACCGGCTTGACGAGACGATCATCTTTGACCGTCTGGGCCGCCAGGACATGAACGGGATCGTCGATATCCAGCTGGCGCGGCTGGAAAAGCGTCTGGCCACGCGCAAGATCGCGCTGGAGCTGGACGACAGCGCCCGTCAATGGATGGCCGACAAGGGCTATGATCCGGTTTATGGCGCGCGCCCGCTCAAGCGGGTGATCCAGCGCCATCTGCAGGATCCGCTGGCGCAGATGCTGCTGTCGGGCGAGATCGTTGACGGGGCCACGGTGCCGGTCACGGCGGGCGCGGACGGGTTGGTCATTGCCGGGCACACCAGCGCCGGCGACGATGACGCACCCGATCTGAAGGTCGTGAACTGATCCGGCGACCCGGCCCGGTTGATCGAGCCTGGCACGGGCCCTGGCCTTATTTGGGGCGGGCGGGACATCCCGCCCGCCCCCTGTCCTTTTCCGACCCATCCTTTGGTAGAGATCGCCCGGACCGCAGGACGCCGGGCCGCCGTCCCTGGCCCGGCGCAGGGATCAGTCGAACAGCGCCAGATCGCCCTCGCCCGGATCGCCGGCGTCGTCGGGCAGGCTGGCGGATTCGGTGAAGGCCAGCAGCAACGCCTGATCCAGGTGTTCGGCCAGCGCGATCATCTCATGCGCGATCGCGTAGCGTTGCAGGTCTTCCAGAACGCGGATCATCCAGTCGTGTTTCACTGTGCCCTCCATCAATCAAGTCAGCCTAGCCGCAGCATGATTGACAAAGGATTGACGCAGGACCGAAACAGGAACGAAAAGGGATCGCCCCATGGACGACCCCTTGAATGACCCGGTGGGAGCGCCGGCTGGCACCGGCGCCCGAAATCAGCCCTTGCGGCCAGCCTCCAGCGCGTCCTCGAAGGTTCGCAGCCCGGTCCGTGGCGCCTGAACCAGCACCGCCATGTTGCCCGGCTTGTGCTCATTGCGGCGCATCTTCATATGCGCGGCGGGGATATCCTGCCACAGGAACACCTCGGACATGCACGGGTCGAGACGGCGTTCCAGCATCAGCTTGTTGGCGGCCGAGGCCTGTTTCAGATGCGCGAAATGCGAGCCCTGCAAGCGCTTTTGATGCATCCACATGTAGCGCACGTCGAACGTGCAGTTATAGCCTGTGGTGCCGGCACAGATCACCACCATACCACCCTTTTTCACCACCAGGGCCGAGACCGGGAACGTCGCCTCGCCGGGGTGTTCGAACACCATGTCGACCGACACGCCCTTGCCGGTGACTTCCCAGATCGCCTTGCCGAAGCGGCGCGCCTCTTTCAGCCATTCGGCATATTCGGGGGTGTTCACGGTGGGCAACTGGCCCCAGCACTTGAAATCCTTGCGGTTGATGACGCCCTTGGCACCCAGCCCCATGACGAATTCGCGCTTGTCCTCTTCGGAGATGACGCCGATCGCATTGGCCCCGGCGGTGTTGATCAACTGGATCGCATACGACCCCAGCCCGCCCGAGGCGCCCCAGACCAGCACGTTCTGGCCGGGCTTCAGATCATGGGGCTCATGGCCGAACAGCATCCGGTAGGCGGTGGCCAGCGTCAGGGTATAGCAGGCCGATTCTTCCCATGTCAGGTGCTTTGGGCGCGGCATCAGTTGCTGCGACTGGACGCGCGCGAACTGGGCAAAGCTGCCGTCGTGGGTCTCATAGCCCCAGATGCGCTGGCTGGGCGAGTACATCGGGTCGCCGCCGTTGCATTCCTCGTCGTCGCCGTCGTCCTGGTTGCAGTGGATCACGACCTCGTCGCCGACCTTCCACCGCTTGACCTTGTCGCCCACCGCCCAGACGATGCCCGAGGCATCGGACCCGGCGATGTGATAGGGCTGCTTGTGCCCGTCGAAGGGGCTGATCGGCACGCCCAGGCTGGCCCAGACGCCGTTGTAGTTGACGCCCGCCGCCATCACCAGAACCAGCACCTCGTTCGAATCGATCTGCCAGGTATCGACCACTTCGACCTGCATGGCGGTATCGGGCTCGCCGTGGCGTTCGCGGCGAATGGCCCACGCATACATCTTTTCGGGCACATAGCCGAGCGGCGGCATCTCGCCGATCTCGTAAAGGTCCTTCTGGGGCGCGTCGTAGGGGGCGATCCCGGTGTTCTGGTCGAGGGCCATGTGTCTCTCCTGCGTCTGGTTCTGCCGCAACGCAGAATCGATGCGGCAGTTGCAGCACCAATAAAATCCGACACGCAACAATGCAACCCTGTTATTGCCCGTTTTGTAATTTTATGTCTCGCCCGCCTTGGGCAGTTGCAGCGTGGCCGCGGCCGGGCGGGCCGGATCGTCGTCCTCGGCCAGACGCTGCAGAACCGAGGCCGCATAGTAGCCCAGCGTGGCCCCCTGCCCCGGCGCGATGCGAATGCGGCCATCGTTTTCAGTGACGATGGCACGCAGCAACAGCGCGTCGAGCCCGGCGCGCATCGCGGCCGCGGCATCGGTGCCGGGCAGGTGCAGATAGGCGCCCTTGCGCTGCAACGCCAGCGCCAAATCGACACCTTGGGCGATCAGGGCATCGCGCGTGGTGTTACCCTCGCACCGCACCAGGGCCGCCGCCGCCAGCGGGACCGGCAACATCGGCACGGCGGCGCGGATGCGCTGCATCAGCACATCGGCCAGGGCCTCGGTGCTGGCGCCGGGCTCGTTTTCAAGGAAGGCGCGCAGCGACACCGGCGTGCCATAGCACACCGCCGCATAGCCGAACTGGCGAAACCGGCCGCGCGCCTTTTGCCACAGAACCCGCGCAACGAACCCCAGCACCGCCCCCATGCTGACGCGAAACCGCCGCGTGCCATCCTCGGCGGCTTTCAACAGCACCCGGTCCTCCAGCACGCGGTCATAGTTCAGCGCCACCGGCACAAAGACCACGTCGCGGCCCGATCCCATGCTGAAATCGCGCACGATGTAATGCAGCAACCCCTTGCGGGCCCGGCCGACCGCGCCGTTCAGGCTCAGACCGCCCTCGGGGAACATGGCCTGGGTCACGCCCTCGGCGATCGACATCTGGACATAGCGCGCCAGAACCGCGCGATAGAGCGTGCTGGAATAGCGCCGGCGAATGAAATAAGCCCCCGTCGCGCGGATCAACGCCTTGAGCGGCCAGACCCGCGCCCATTCCCCCACCGCATAGGACAACGCCGAACGATCGGCCGCCAGCCATGTGACAAGCACGTAATCCATGTTCGACCGGTGGTTCATGACGAACACCACCGCCGAACGCGGGTCGATCGCGCGCAGGGTCTGGTCGTCGCCCCGGCCCAGCCGCACCTTGTAAAGCCCCTGGCTCAGCCGCCGTGCCACGCGAATGGCGAAGCCGAAATAGGTGGCGGTGGAAAAGCCCGGAACGATCTCGCGGGCGTAAGACCGGGCACGGTCAAAGGCCACGTTGTGCGGCACGCCTTCGGTGCGGGCATATTCGTCGACCGCCTCCATCACATGCGGGTCGTGGATCAGCCGGATCACCTGATCCTGGCGCCGCATCAGCTTGAACGGGCGGATCGGGCGCTCCAGCCGCTTGTTCAACTCTTCGACGGCGCGTTCCATGCGGCGGCGCAGGAACCAGCGCAGGCCGGGGCCGATGATGCGATCAAGCGTGGCGATCGCCGCAAGGCTCAGCAACAGGACCAACAGCCAGAGCGGCATTTCCACAACGCTTGTCATGTCCAATGGCTTAGTTTCAGCCGCTGGGTTCCACAATGCGCAATCGTTGCCGCAGACGCAAATCCACTGCTGCACCGCGGCGATTGACAGGGACACATTCTTTCCCATATCACCGCTGCAACGGCAAGAATGTTGCCCTTGCGTGATTCAGGAGGCCCCATGACCCAGGCAGACCGCGACAAACCCTGGCTTTTTCGCACCTATGCGGGGCATTCGACGGCCGCGGCCTCGAACGCGCTTTACCGCAACAACCTGTCCAAGGGACAAACCGGCCTGTCGGTCGCCTTCGATCTGCCGACCCAGACCGGCTATGACAGTGACCACGAACTGGCGCGCGGCGAGGTCGGCAAGGTGGGCGTGCCGGTGGCGCATCTGGGTGACATGCGCATGCTGTTCGACCAGATCCCTCTGGAACAGATGAACACCTCGATGACGATCAACGCCACCGCGCCGTGGCTGCTGGCGCTGTACATAGCCGTGGCCGAGGAACAGGGCGCGGATGTGGCCAGGCTTCAGGGCACGGTACAAAACGACATCATCAAGGAATACCTCAGCCGCGGCACCTATATTTGCCCGCCCAAACCCAGCCTGCGCATGATCACCGATGTCGCCGCCTATACCCGGCAGCATCTGCCGAAATGGAACCCGATGAACGTGTGTTCCTATCACCTGCAAGAGGCCGGCGCGACGCCCGAGCAGGAACTGGCCTTTGCACTGGCCACGGCCTGCGCGGTGCTGGACGATCTCAACACCAAGGTTCCGGCCGAACACTTCGCGCAAATGGTCGGCCGGATCAGCTTTTTCGTGAATGCCGGCATCCGCTTCGTGACCGAGATGTGCAAGATGCGCGCTTTCGTCGAACTGTGGGACGAGATCTGCCGCGACCGTTACGGCGTCGAAGATGCGCGCTATCGCCGGTTTCGGTATGGCGTGCAGGTCAATTCGCTGGGCCTGACCGAGCAGCAGCCGGAAAACAACGTCTATCGCATCCTGATCGAGGCACTGGCGGTCACGCTGTCGAAACACGCGCGCGCCCGCGCGGTGCAATTGCCGGCCTGGAACGAGGCCCTGGGCCTGCCGCGCCCCTGGGATCAGCAATGGTCGCTGAGAATGCAGCAGATCCTGGCCTATGAAACCGACCTGCTGGAATACGACGACCTGTTCGACGGCAACCCGGCGGTCGAACGCAAGGTCGATGCGCTGAAAGAGGGGGCGCGCGCGGAACTCGCGCAGATCGACGGAATGGGCGGTGCCGTACAGGCCATCGAATACATGAAATCGCGACTGGTCGAGGCCAATGCCGAACGCATCGGCCGGATCGAGGCCGGGGAAACCGTGGTGGTCGGGGTCAA
This sequence comes from Rhodobacteraceae bacterium HLUCCA12, assembly GCA_001314715.1. Classification (GTDB taxonomy): domain Bacteria; phylum Pseudomonadota; class Alphaproteobacteria; order Rhodobacterales; family Rhodobacteraceae; genus Pararhodobacter. Next base: position 260,026 of record LJSV01000003.1, read on the forward strand.
CCGCTTCACCACGACCGAGCCGTCGCCCCTGACCACCGGCGAAGGCGCGATCATGGTGGTGGACGCGGCCGCCGAGCGCGACCAGATCGAACGCCTGAACGCCTGGCGCTCCGCACGCGACGAGGGGGCGGTGGCCGACGCGCTGGCCGAGTTGCGCGCGGCCGCGGCCAATGGCGACAATGTCATGCCGGCGTCGATCCGAGCCGCCAAGGCCGGCGCCACGACCGGCGAATGGGGCCTGGTGGTGCGCCAGGCCTTTGGCGAATACCGCGCGCCCACCGGGGTTTCGCGCAACCCGTCCAACCGGACCGAGGGACTGGACGAGATCCGCGCGGCGGTCGATGGCGCCAGCACCCGGCTGGGTCGGCGCCTGAAGTTCGTGGTCGGGAAACCGGGGCTCGACGGCCATTCAAACGGCGCCGAACAGATTGCGGCGCGCGCGCGCGATTGCGGCATGGATATCCACTACGAAGGCATCCGGCTGACCCCGGCCGAGATCGTGCGCGCCGCGCAGGACGAGGCGGCGCATGTCGTCGGCCTGTCGATCCTGTCGGGCAGTCATATCCCGCTGATGGACGAGCTGATGCGGCGGATGCGCGAGGCGGGCCTGGGGCATGTTCCGGTCATCGTGGGCGGGATCATCCCCGAGGATGACGCCGCACGGCTGCGCGCCATCGGCGTGGCCGCCGTCTACACGCCCAAAGACTTCGAGCTGAACCGGATCATGATGGACATCGTCGCCCTGGCCGAACCCAGCCCGGCCGTGGCGCAATAGGCCTGCCCGCGCGCGGGCCGGACATCCGGGCAGGGGGCGCTGCCCCCTCTTGGCCTGCGGCCAATTCACCCCCGGCGTATTTTGGGCAAGATGAAGCCCGACGAAGAGGCATAGTGTCGTTCGGCACGAGGTGCACGAGGGCGGCCCGGCGCGTCCCGTCAGCCGATGTGATCCCACAAAAGGATCGCCCAGGCGACGCCGGCGGCCAGCGCGGTCAGCGCGACCCCGGCGCTGGCGCAATCCTTGGCCTTGGCGGCCAGCGGGTGTTCGTCGGTGGACACAAGGTTCACCGTTTCCTCGATCGCGGTGTTGAGCAGTTCGGCGGCCAGCACCAGAAGGCCCAGCGCCAGGATCAGCGCTCGTTCGGTGCCGCCCAGCGGCAGGGCGAAGGCCAGCGCCGCCGACACGATGTTGGCCAGGCTCCATTGCCTGAGGGTTCGTTCGCTGGCCCAGGCCGCGCGCCAGCCGCGCCACGACCAGATCAGGGTCCAGCCGAACCTGCGGCACTGCTCCGCCAAGAATGCCCGCATAAGATCCTCCCGACGGCGCGAGGCCGCGCAGGCAGGATAGTCGCACCCGGCGCGTTGCGCCAAGGGATTTGCGACGCTCAGCCCTTGGTCTTTTCCTCGAGTGCGACGATGCGCGCTTTCAGCGCCTCGTTCTCTTCGCGGGCCTTCTGGGCCATGGCGCGCACCGCGTCGAATTCCTCGCGGGTGACGAAGTCGCGGTCGGCCAACCAGCGGTCCATCAGGCTTTTCATCGCCGTTTCGGCCTCGGCCCGTGCGCCCTGGGCCACGCCCATGGCGTTGGTCATCAGCTTCGAAAGATCGTCGAAAAAGCGGTTCGTGGGCTGCATGGGGCACTCCTTGCTGGGTCCACGCCTATATGTGACCACGCGCGCCGAATCACAAGGTTGACTTCGCCCGCCCGCCACGGGAAGACGGGCGCCGCAGCCAGCGGAGAGCGAACATGCAGGCCCTGATCCCCTTCCCGCCCCTTTCGCCCGAGATCTTTTCGATCGAGCTGGGCGGGTTCACCCTTGCGCTGCGCTGGTATGCGCTGGCCTATATCGCCGGGTTCCTGATCGGCTGGCGGCTGATCGTGGCGGCGATGCGCCGCCCGGCCCTGTGGCCGGGCCAGCGCGCGCCGATGGCGCCCGACGCGGTGGAATCGCTGCTGACCTGGATCATCATCGGCGTGATCCTTGGCGGGCGGCTGGGGTTCGTGCTGTTCTATCAGCCCGGTTTCTACCTGGCCAATCCGGGCCAGATCCTGCGGGTGTGGGAAGGGGGCATGTCGTTTCACGGCGGGCTTTTGGGCGCGGCGGTGGCGGGATTCGTCTTTGCCCGCCGCAACGGGATCACCCCGTCGGCGATCGCCGATTCCATGGCCATGGTGATCCCGGTGGGCCTGTTTCTGGGACGCATTGCGAATTTCATCAATGCCGAACTCTGGGGACAGCCCACGACCCTGCCCTGGGGCGTTCTGTTCCCCGGCCCGGGCAGCCTGTGCCCGATCGACTGGGAACACCCCTGCGCGCGGCATCCGACCCAGCTTTACGAGGCCGGGCTGGAGGGGCTCTTGCTGGGGCTGGTGATCCTGTGGCTGGTGCGGCGCCGGCTTGCGCTGCAGTTTCCCTGGGCGATCACCGGCACGTTCTTTGCCGTCTACGGGCTGGCGCGGTTCCTGGTCGAGTTCTGGCGCATGCCCGATGAGCAGTTCCTGATGCAGCACCCTGAAGGGCATGTGCTGACCTTTGGCGACGCCGGGGTGACGATGGGCCAGCTTTTGAGCCTGCCGATGGTCGCCGCGGGGCTGGCGCTGATCGCGCTGGCGCTCAGGCGCGGGCGGCAATGAGCGCCCTTGCCGGGCATCTGATCGCGCGGATCGCCGCAACCGGGCCAATGACGCTGGCCGACTACATGCGCGCCTGCCTGCTGGACCCGCGCTACGGCTATTATGCCACGCGCGATCCGTTCGGGGCAGCGGGCGATTTCACCACCGCGCCCGAGATCAGCCAGATGTACGGCGAATTGATCGGCCTGTGCCTGGCGCAGAACTGGCTGGACCAGGGCGCGCCGGCGCCGTTCGCACTGGCCGAACCCGGCCCCGGTCGGGGCACGCTGATGGCCGATATCTGGCGCGCCACGCGCGCCGTGCCCGGCTTTCACGCCGCAGCGCAGATCCACCTGATCGAGGCCTCGCCCACCTTGCGCGATGCGCAGGCCCGGCGTCTGGCCGATGTGCCGGTGTCGTGGCACGAAAGCCTCGATACCCTGCCCGACACCCCTTTGTGGCTGGTTGCCAACGAATTCTTCGATGCCCTTCCGGTGCGCCAGTTTCAGCGCAGCGGCGATGCCTGGCGCGAGCGTGTCATCGGGCTGCGCGACGGCCGGCTGACACTGGGTCTGACCGACCCCGCGCCCCGTGTTGAACTGGCCCATAGGCTGGCCGATACCCGCGACAGCGACATCGTCGAGATCTGCCCGGATGCACCCCGCATCATGGCCGCGATCGAGGCGCGGATCACGCGCCATGGCGGTGCCGCGCTGATCGTCGATTATGGCGGCTGGCGTAGCCTTGGCGACACGTTCCAGGCGGTACGCGCCCATCGCTTTGCCGATCCGCTGGCGGCGCCGGGCACGGCCGATCTGACCGCGCATGTCGATTTCGAGGCCATCGCCGGCGCCGCCCCGCGGCTGGCGCACAGCGCGCTGACCCCGCAGGAACTGTTGCTGAAACGGCTGGGCATCGACGCGCGGGCCGCGCACCTTGCCCAAAACCTGAGCGGGGCAGCCCTTGAACAGCACCGCGCCGCGTTTCATCGCTTGACCGACGCCGCGGAAATGGGAACGCTGTTCAAGGCGCTCGCCCTGGTTGCACCGGGCGCGCCGCTTCCCCCCGGGTTCGACCCGGTGTAAGGCTGGGTCCATGACGCTTGAGATACTGACATCCGACTCGCTTTCACCGCTGCGCCACGGTTTCTTCACCCGGCGCGGGGGCGCGTCGTCGGGGATCTATCGCGGGCTCAATTGCGGCGGCGGTTCAGGCGATCAGTCCGAGATCGTGGCGATCAACCGTTCCCGCGTGGCAAAGGCGATGGAGGTTGCGCCGCAGGCCCTGGTCGGTGTGCACCAGGTGCATTCGGCCGAGGTCGTGCAGGTTGGGGCGTCCGACGACGGCACAGACCGGGAACGCGCCGATGCGCTGGTGACCAACCGCGCGGGCATCGCGCTCAGTGTCCTGAGCGCCGATTGCATGCCGGTCCTGCTGGCCGATGCCGACGCCGGGGTGATCGGCGCTGTGCATGCGGGCTGGCGCGGTGCCCTTGACGGCGTGCTTGAGGCAACGCTGGACGCCATGGAGGGGCTCGGCGCCGACCGGGCGGAGACAACGGCTGTGATCGGCCCCTGCATCAGCCAGCGCGCCTATGAGGTCGGACCCGAATTCCTGGATACCTTCCTGGCCGAGGATCCGGGCTATCAGTGGTTCTTCGCCAACGGAGAGGGCGATCGCTACCTGTTCGACCTGCCCGGCTTCGGCCTGCACCGGCTGCGCGAGGCCGGGGTGGGACACGCCGAATGGACCCGCCATTGCACCTATGCGCAGCCCGAGCAATTCTATTCCTATCGCCGCGCGGTTCACGCCGGCGAGGACGATTACGGCCGTCTGATCTCAGCGATCCGGCTGTAGACCGGGCACCGTCGAAAACCGCCCCAACCGCGCCCAAGTCGTGCCGAATTCGCGCGTCACGCAAGGGGGCGTGGCCACCGATCCGGCCGCATGACACCGAAGGAGACGCCATGACACCAGGTTCTCGCTGGATCAACCGGGTTCTTGCCGACAGCGCGGACGCCGGGTTCGACCTGCCGTGGCGCAGCCGCGCGGGGGCCAGCACCGGCCCGGCGCATCGGCTGCGCGTCACAGACGCCGCCGCGCCGCCAGCGCCGCAGAGATCGTTCCGTCATCCAGGTAATCCAGCTCGCCCCCCATCGGCACCCCCTGCGCGAGTGCGCTGATCCCCACACCGCTGGGCGCCAGCGCCTCGGCGATGTAATGGGCGGTGGTTTGCCCCTCGACCGTGACGTTCAGCGCCAGGATCACCTCCTGCACAGCTTCATCGGCAATGCGCGCGACAAGGTGCGGAATGCGCAGATCATCCGGCCCGATGGCGTCGATGGCCGAAAGCGTTCCGCCCAGCACATGGTAACGGCCCTTGAACCCGCCCGCGCGCTCCATCGCCCACAGGTCCGACAGATCCTCGACCACGCAGATCTGGTCCGAACTGCGGGCGGGATCGGCGCAGATGGCACACAGGTCATCGGTGCCGATATTGCCGCAGACCCGGCATTCGCGAGCACGCTCGGCAACCTGTTGCATGGTCTGCGCCAGGGGCTCCATGACCTGCACGCGCTTGCGCAGCAGATGCAGCACCGCCCGTCGCGCCGACCGCGGCCCCAGACCCGGCAGCCGTGCCATCAGCGCGATCAGCCCCTCGATGTCGGCGGGCCGCTGATCCATCACATGTTCGGCAAGGTCATGTCGCGCGGCAGGCCCATGCTTTCGGCAAGCTTGCCCATTTCGTCCTTGCTGCGTTCGGCGGCACGCGCCTGCACCTCCTTGATCGCGGCCAGGATCAGATCCTCGACCACCTCCTTGTCCTCGGCCGAAAAGATCGACGGATCGATCTCCAGCCCGGTCAGGGTGCCCTTGGCGGTGGCCGTGGCCTTGACCAGGCCCGCGCCGCTTTCGCCGGTGACGGTGATCGTGTTCAGCTCTTCCTGAAGCGCGGCCATCTTGCCCTGCATCTCCTGGGCGGCCTTCATCATCTTGCCCATGTCGCCCAGTCCGCCCATGCCCTTGATCATGGTTTCATCCTCTCAGTTGTCTTCAAATGGATCCCATTCGTCCTCGACCTCTGGCAAGGCCTCGGCCGCGGCCTCTTGCGCGGCGATCTGAGGGTCGCGGATGCCGGTGATCCGCGCCTCGGGGAATGTCTCGAAAATGGCCTTCACCAGCGGGTTTTCAAGAGCCTGTGCCTCGCGCGCGCTGCGTTCGGCGTCGCGGGTTTCGGCAATCGTCGGCGCGCCGCCGGTGCCGGTGACGGACACGCCCCAGCGCGCCCCGGTCCAGGATTGCAACCGCCCCGCCAGGCGTGCGGCCAGGTCGGCGGGCGCATCCCCGGTCGGCTGAAACTCGATCCGGCCGGGGGTATAGCGCACCAGCCGCAGGCAAGTCTCGACCTCCATCAGCAGGCGCATGTCGCGCTGCGCGCGGATCAGCGCCACGACGCTGTCAAACGTCGCATAGTGCGCCAATGCCGACGGCGCGCCGGCAAGCGCCGCCTGGGCACCGCCGCCCGGCCCACCCCCGGTGCCGCGCACGGGCGATGCGCTACCCCCCGATACGGCGGGCGCCCCGCCCCCCGCCGAAGGGGCGGCAGGGCCGGGTCCACCGCCCGGCGGCGGCGGCGTGTCCTGCAAGCGCCGCAACAGGTCTTCGGGCGCAGGCAGGTCGGCAACATGCGTCAGGCGGATCACCGCCATTTCGGCCGCCATCATCGCGTTCGGCGCGATCGCCAGCTCCTCCAGCGCCTTGAGCAGCATCTGCCACATGCGCGCCAGAACCCGCATCGACAGGCGCGCGGCCAGATCCTGCCCGCGCCGCCGCTCGTCCGGGCCCACCGTCGGGTCGTTCGCGGCATCGGGGGTGATCTTGATCACGCTGATCCAATGCGCGATCTCGGCCAGATCGCGCAAGACTGCGGCCGGGTCGGCGCCATCGGCATACTGCGCCGCCAGTTCCGACAATGCGCCGGGCGCGTCGCCCCGCAAGATCGCCTCGAACAGGTCCAGCACCCGGCCGCGGTCGGCCAGACCCAGCATGGTGCGCACCTGTGCGGCGCCGGTTTCGCCCGCCCCGTGACTGATTGCCTGATCCATCAGGCTCAGCGCGTCGCGCACCGACCCCTCGGCGGCACGCGTGATCAGGGCCAGTGCATCGCGGTTGATCGCGGCCCCCTCGCGGTCGGCCACGCGCTCCAGATGCGCGATCATGACCTCGGGTTCGATGCGGCGCAGATCGAAACGCTGACACCGGCTCAAGACCGTGACCGGCACCTTGCGAATCTCGGTGGTGGCAAAGATGAACTTCACATGCGCCGGCGGCTCCTCCAACGTCTTGAGCAGCGCGTTGAACGCCGAATTCGACAACATGTGAACTTCGTCGATGATGTAGATCTTGTAGCGCGCGCTGGCGGCGCGATAGGCGACGCTGTCGATGATCTCGCGGATGTCGCCGACGCCGGTGCGGCTGGCCGCATCCATCTCCAGCACATCGACGTGCCGCCCCTCGGCGATGGCGCGGCAATGCTCGCAGCGCCCGCAGGGGTCGGTCGTGGGCCCGCCCTGCCCGTCGGCGCCGATGCAGTTCAGCCCCTTGGCGATGATCCGCGCGGTGGTGGTCTTGCCGGTGCCGCGGATGCCCGTCATGACAAAGGCATGGTGAATGCGATCGGCCGCGAAGGCATTCTTCAGCGTGCGCACCATCGCCTCTTGCCCGATCAGGTCGGCAAAGGTCTCGGGGCGGTATTTCCGGGCCAGAACCTGATAGGCGTGCGTCTTGGACATCGGTGCCTCTTCTCGTGGTGCACACTAGGCGCGCGGCCCGTCAGCGTCCAGCCCCGCCCCCTTCATCTTGCCGAAAATACGCGCGGGGGTGAATGGCCGCAGGCCAGAGGGGGCGGCAGCCCCCTAGCCCCCGGCGACTTTCAGCACGATCTTGCCGATATGGGCCGAGCTTTCCATTCGCGCATGTGCCCCTGAGGCCTCGTCCAGCGGGAATTCGGCATCGATGACCGGCGCGACCCGGCCCGAGGCCAGAAGCGGCCAAACCTCGGCCTCGAGCGCCGCCGCGATGCGGGCCTTGGCGGCGACCGATTGCGGGCGCAGGGTCGAGCCGGTGATCGTCAGCCGTCGCACCATGACCTGGGCGAAATTCAGGTCGACCTTGGTGCCTTGCAGGAACGCGATCTGCACCAGCCGGCCGTCATCGGCCAGCGCCTTGACGTTGCGCGGCAGATAATCGCCGCCAACCATGTCCAGGATCAGGTCGGCCCCGCCTTCGGCGCGCACGACCTCCACGAAATCCTCGTCACGGTAGTTGATCGCGCGCTCGGCGCCCAGCCGCAGGCAGGCGGCGCATTTCTCGTCGCTGCCGGCGGTGGCGAAGACCCGCGCGCCGCGGGCGCTGGCCAGCTGGATCGCCGTGGTGCCGATCCCCGACGAGCCGCCATGCACCAGAAACCGCTCGCCCGCGCCCAGGCGGCCGCGGTCGAACACGTTGGTCCAGACCGTGAAAAAGGTCTCGGGCAGGCAGGCCGCGGCGCGCAGGTCCAACCCCTCGGGCACCGGGAGGGCATGGTCGGCCGTGGTCACGACCTGTTCGGCATAACCGCCGCCGGGCAACAGGGCGCAGACCGCATCGCCCACCTGCCAGCGGGTCACGCCGGGGCCCACCGCGGCGACATGGCCCGATGCCTCGAGCCCCGGCAGGTCGGACGCGCCCGGCGGCGGCGCATAGGCGCCTGCCCGTTGCAGCGCGTCGGGCCGGTTCACGCCCGCCCAGGCCACCCGGATCACGATCTCGCCCGCCCCCGGAACGGGTTCGGGCCGCGTGGCGGGAACCAGCACATCCGGGCCACCGGGCTGCGAAATCTCGATCACGCGCATGGGCTCACCTTCTTCTGTTGTTCGGGGGCAGGATAACGCCCGGCCCGGCGGGTGCAAGGCCGCCGGCCCTGCGGATCGCGCGTCAGCCCTTGCCGGCCGAAAGCGCCCAGTCCCAGTAGAGGCTGCGCGCGCGCGTTCCCATCGGCGTTTGCGCGAACACCCGGTCCTCGAACCGCGCGACGGGCATGACCTTGGCGATGTTGCCGGTGACAAAGATCTCGTCGGCCTGGTGAAAGTCCTCGATCGTCAGCGTAAGCTCGCGCACCTCGACCCCGTCGGCGCGCAAGAGCCCGATCACCCGCTGCCGGGTCAGTCCGTTCAGGAACGTGCCATTGGGCACCGGCGTCAGCACAACGCCATTGCGCACCATGAACACGTTGGTCGACGCGGTTTCGGCGACATTGCCGTCCGGGTCGCGCGACAGGGCGTTGGAAAACCCGCGTGCGCGCGCCTCGGCCATGATCCGGCCGTTGTTGGCGTAAAGCGAGGCCGCCTTGGCCTCGGTCAGGGCCATGTCGGGCCGCGGGCGGAAATAGGGCGAGACCGTCAGCGAGAACGACCCCGGCTGCGGCATCGGCAGGGCCTCGATGCAGATGGAAAAGCCAGTGCTTTCGGGCACCAGGTCGATGATGCCGGGCGTGGAATCGCAGGCCCACATCATCGGCCGCAAGTATAGCGCGGCATCGCGCGGGAACCGGGCGCAGCCGTCCTCCAGCAGGGTCTGGACAATTGCAGCGTCCACCGGCGGCACCATGCCCATGACCTGCGCCGAGCGGATGATGCGCGCGGCGTGCAGGTCCAGATCCGGGCGCACGCCGTCGAACTGGCGCGCCCCATCGAACACCGCCGAACCCAGCCAGGCGGCGTGATCGGCGGCGCGGATGATCGGCGCGTTGCCCTGATGCCAGCGTCCTTCGAACCAGGTAACGATCTCGGTGCCCACGGCCATGGCCTGCCCCTTTCTGCAGCGATCGATCCGGCCATAGCGCCGGGGCTGCATCGGGTCAAGGAATGTGGACCTTCGCCGCCGGGGCGACGCGATTCAACGCCGTGCCGCCGGCGGGTCCCAACGCCCCGGAAGCGGGGTCTCGGCCCCTTCGGGCTTGCGCAGCCCGTCCAGAACCGCCAGTGGCAGGGCCAGAACCTTGCTCAGGACCGGGCTCTTGCGTACCTCGGCCTTGGCCTTTTCGATCCGCATGACATCCTCGATGCGCCGATCGAGAAAGGCCCATGTTTCTTCGAAATCGGGGGACGAATCGCCCAGCCAGTACAACACCGTCGACGAATAGACCGCCGACAGGGTCGCGCGCTTGGTGTACCAGTTCCCGTCTTCCGAGCTGTCGCCCAGCGCGTTCCAGATCGTATCGGCCGTGTTCCACAGCGCACGCGCGGCCTCGGGCGCATGATGGGGCAGCGACAACAGGGTGACACCCCGGCGCACGGCTTCGCGATCTGCCCCCTCAAGCCGCAGCCGGACCGCCAGCGCCACGCGATCGCGAAACCGCATCGTGGAAAGATCGCGCGCGGCCAGTTCGGCCTGCATCGCCGCGTCGCCCCGGCGATGATAGGCCAGCGCCAGGTCAAGACCGCCACGCGGGAAAAGCGCGCGCGCCTCGGCCGGGTCGAGGCCGCAATCGGCGGCGGCGGCCTCCAGCGTGGCCTGCGACCAGCCGTCGAAGGCCACATGCGTGAGGGCCGCATCCAGCAGCGCATCGGCGGCGGGGCGCGCGGGTGTTTCTCGGGTCATGGCCGTCTCCATGGCTGGACAAGGGGCGCCGCGTTTGCTATGCGAACGCCTCCTGCAATTTGACGTCACTCTAGCTTAGAAAGGTGGTGAAAACCACATGCAGGTAAGTGTTCGCGACAACAATGTCGAACAGGCGCTCCGGGCCCTGAAGAAGAAACTTCAGCGCGAAGGTGTGTTTCGCGAAATGAAGCTCAAGCAGCATTTCGAGAAACCCTCGGTCAAGAAAGCCCGTGAACAGGCCGAAGCGATCCGCCGTGCGCGCAAGCTGGCGCGCAAGAAGGCGCAACGCGAAGGTCTGCTCTGACCGGCAGCGACACGATATGCGCCTTGCGGCGCAATCTGATCAACCCCCGAGGCCTGGCCTGCGGGGGTTTTTCATGCGTGGTGTCGCGCCGGGCGGTCAGGCAGGGGGCATTCTGCCCCCTCTGGCCTGCGGCCATTCACCCCCTGAGCGTATTTCGGGCAAGATGAAGCGCGCGGGCTAAAGTTGGACCGCCGTGGTCTTTTGCACGGTGCGCAGGGCAAAGGAGGACTGCATCTGCGCCACGCCCGGCAGACGTGCCAGATACTGCCGGTGAATTCGCGCGAAATCGTCGGTATCCTCGACCACGAGTTTGAGCAGGTAATCGGCCTCGCCGGCCATCAGGTGGCATTCCAGCAGACCGGGAATGCGGGTCACGCCGCGCTCGAAGCTTTCCAGCGTCTCGTCGCTTTGGCCATTGAGCTTGATCTCGACAAAGACCGTGGTCGGCTTACCGATCCGGCGCAGGTCCAGCAGGCCGACATAGCCCTTGATATAGCCGTCGTTTTCCAGCCGGTGGACCCGCCGGTGGCAGGCCGAGGGCGACAGGTTGATGCGTTCGGCCAGCTCCGCGTTGGATATCCGCCCCTCGCGCTGCAAGACATTGAGAATTCGCCGGTCTATATGGTCAAGCTGCATCGCAGCGCAATTTCCTTCGCATATCCGGCCCTGATCGCCGCAGAACATGCGAAGAATCTGCCATGATCGGGCACATTTTCCAAGCACCATCGGCGAAAAACCCGCAGACTTGCCCTATCTGCAAGAAAGGGAGGTTGCCATGCTCATCGGGTGTCCGAAAGAGATCAAGGCACAGGAATTTCGCGTCGGGATCACCCCGTCGGCGGCACAGGAGGTTGTCGGCGCCGGCCATTCGGTGATCATCGAGACCGGGGCCGGCCTGGGCGCCGGGTTCGAGGACGACGCCTATCGCCACGCCGGCGCCGAGATCGTCGATACCGCCGAAGAGATCTTTGCCCGCGCCGACATGGTCGTGAAGGTCAAGGAACCGCAGGCCGTCGAACGCAGGCAACTGCGCGAGGGGCAGGTGCTGTTCACCTACCTGCACCTGGCCCCCGACCCCGCGCAGACCCACGATCTGCTGGACAGCGGCGTCACCGCGATCGCCTATGAAACGGTGACCGACAGCAAGGGCGGCCTGCCGCTTCTGGCCCCGATGTCCGAGGTCGCCGGTCGCCTGGCGCCGCAGGTCGGCGCCTGGACGCTGCAAAAAGCCAATGGCGGGCGCGGTGTGCTGATGGGCGGCGTTCCCGGCGTGCGGCCGGCCGATGTGGTGATCATCGGCGGCGGCGTGGTCGGCACCGCTGCAGCGCGCGTGGCCGTGGGCATGGGGGCGAATGTCACGGTGCTGGACCGCTCGATGCCGCGCATGTCCTATCTTGACGACATCTTCCAGGGTCGCTTGACCACGCAATACTCGGATGCCGCCGCGATCGAGGATCTGGCCATGCGCGCCGACATGGTGGTCGGCGCGGTGCTGATACCGGGCGCGGCGGCGCCAAAGCTGATCCGGCGCGACCAGTTGGCACAGATGCGTCCGGGCGCTGCGCTGGTGGATGTCGCGATCGACCAGGGCGGCTGTTTCGAAACCTCGCACCCGACCACCCACCAGGATCCGATCTACGACGTGGACGGCGTGATGCATTACTGCGTCGCAAACATGCCCGGCGCCGTGGCCCGCACATCGACCCAGGCGCTGGGCAATGCGACCCTTCCCTTCCTGCTGGCGCTTGCGAACAAGGGCTGGCGCCTGGCCTGTTCTGAGGACGAAAACCTGCTCAACGGGCTCAACGTGCATGCCGGGCGCGTGACCTATGACGCGGTGGGCCGGGCGCTGAATTTGCCCTTCACCGCCGCGCGCGAAGCGCTGCGCCTGTGACCCCCCGTGGCGCGGTGCCTTGCGCGCGCCGCGCCCGGTTCAGGCTTCGGCGCCGTAGCGGCGTTCGAGCACGTCGAACGGCACGCCCGGCTCTTCCTTGGCACAGCGGATCACGAGCGAGGTCTTCACGCTGGCCACGTTCTCGGCGGCCAGCAGGGATTCGGTCAGAAAGCTCTGGAAACTGGACAGGTCGGGCGCCACGCATTTCAGGATGAAATCGATCTCGCCGTTGAGCATGTGGCATTCGCGGACCAGCGACCAGTCACGGCAGCGCTGTTCGAATGCCTTCAAATCGGCTTCGGCCTGGCGATGCAGGCGCACCATGGCAAAGACCTGCACCTCGAACCCCAGTTCGCGCACGTCCACACGGGCGTGGTAGCCGCGAATGTATCCAGCCTCTTCCAGCGTGCGCACCCGGCGCAGGCAGGGCGGGGCCGAAATGCCGACCCGGCGCGCCAGTTCGACATTCGTCATGCGCCCATCGGCCTGGAGTTCGGCCAGAATCATCCGGTCGATCGGATCAAGTTTCGCGCCGGGCATGCCGCAAGGCTCCTGTGCTTTTTTCGCTTATGTATGCGTGAACGCGCCTGTGCGCAACATTCTTTCGTCGTTGCGCAACACTTGTTCGCAACTGGTGCCAGCCAATGCCCTGTGCCACCTTGCCCTCGCCGCTGACAAGAGGTTAAGGCCCATTCGACATGCCACTGGTCTTGCACCGCCCGATGTCGCCATTATATGCATGAAAACGAATTTGATGGAGCCTCTCATGCCCGACACCCGCCACACCCGCCTTCTGATCATCGGCTCAGGGCCGGCCGGGTATACCGCCGCGGTCTATGGCGCGCGCGCCATGCTAGAGCCGATCCTCGTTCAAGGCATCCAGCCCGGCGGGCAGTTGACCACCACCACCGATGTCGAGAACTGGCCCGGCGACAGCTCGGTCATGGGTCCCGACCTGATGGCACGCATGGAAAGCCACGCCCGCGAGATGGGAACCGACATCATCACCGACATGATCACCGCGCTCGACCTCTCCAGTCGGCCATTCACCGCCACCGGCGACAGCGGCACCGTCTATACCGCCGATGCCGTCGTGCTGGCGACGGGCGCGCAGGCCAAGTGGCTTGGGCTGCCCTCGGAAGAAAAGTTCAAGGGGTTCGGGGTTTCCGCTTGCGCAACCTGCGACGGATTCTTCTATCGGGGCAAGGAGATCGTGGTCGTGGGCGGGGGCAACACGGCGGTCGAGGAAGCCCTGTTCCTGACGAATTTCGCCTCCAAGGTGACACTGGTGCATCGTCGTGACAGCCTGCGCGCCGAGAAGATCATGCAGGACCGGCTGTTTCGCAATCCCAAGATCGAGGTCTTGTGGAACCACACCCCGATCGAGATTCAGGGCGACGACACCCCTCCGGGCGTCACCGGCGTCAAGGTCCGCCACGTCGAAACCGCAGAAGAGCAGGTCATCCCCTGCGCGGGTTTCTTCGTGGCAATCGGTCACGCCCCGGCATCGGAACTCGTCAAGGACCAGCTCACGCTGCACAACGGCGGCTATGTCTGGGTCGAGCCGGGCACCACGCGGACCTCGGTTCCCGGCGTCTTCGCGGCGGGGGATCTGACCGACCATGTCTATCGTCAGGCCGTGACCAGCGCCGGCATGGGCTGCATGGCCGCCCTCGATGCCGAAGCCTTCCTTTCGGCGCAGGAATAAAGCCGGGCCGGGAGCCGCGCCGCGCCCCCCTTGATCTTGCCGAAAATACGCGCGGGGTTGAATGGCCGCAGGCCAGAGGGGGCGGCAGCCCCCTTACCGCACGATTTCTTCCAGCGGATCGTAAAGGATATGCCCCCTTCCCCCGAAGGCGACCTGGGGCAGGCTGTCGGGCTTGAAGCGCAGGGCGCGCAACGCGGCCTCGGTCACGAATCGGTGGCGATTGACCACCCCGGCCGCGTCGACCCAGCCGGGCTGGGGGCTGCCGGCGACGATCTGTGCGCGAAAATAGACATCGACCTGATGAAACCCGGTTCCCGGATCCTGGAACTCGTTGACCAGGCACGGCTCGGCAACGGCGATTGTCAGGTCCAGCTCCTCGCGGATTTCGCGCATCAGGTTGTCATGCAGCGATTGCCCGCGTTCGACGCCGCCACCGGGGGCGCACCACAGATCGCTTTCCTCGCCGGGATAGGCATTGACGATCAGAAGCCGCCCGCCTTGGACGATAACGGCGCGCACGGCCAGGCGCGGGGATGGCGCGACAGCAGTCATTGCCGCCGCACGTTCTGATGACAACCACGACACATGCCCATCCCCTGCTTCTGTCCGGTCCCTTCTGCCCCTATACTGCCACCATGCGATGGCTTGCGACCCTCATTTTCCTGACGGCGACACCGGCCAGCGCCGATTGCGTGGTGCTGTTGCATGGGCTGTCGCGCACCGAGGCCTCGATGTGGATGATCGAGGAAGTGCTGGAATTCCACGGCTATTCCATCGTCAACGAGGGGTATCCCTCGAACGAGGCGCCGATCGCGGATCTGGTCGAACACGTCGGCCAGGCCGTCGCGCAATGCGGATCGCAGCGCACGCATTTCGTAACCCATTCGATGGGCGGCATTCTGACGCGCGCCTGGCTGCGCGACAACCGGCCGCCACAGATGGGGCGGGTGGTGATGATGGCGCCGCCCAACCACGGCACCGAGATCGTGGACGACCTGCGCGAGATGGAGGTGTTGCCTGACCTCTTGCCCGACCTGATGCCCGAGGTTCTTGAATTCCTGCACGGGCCGGCGGTGGGCGAGCTGGGCACGGGGGCAAGTTCGATCCCGAATCAGCTCCCTCCGGTCGATTACGATCTTGGGGTGATTGCCGGCAACCGCGCGATCAGCCCGCTGGGGCCGATGATGATCGACGGTCAGAATGACGGCACGGTTTCGGTGGAAAGCACGCGCATCGAGGGGATGGCCGACCATATCGTGCTGCCGACGACGCATTCCCTGATGATGATGAATCCGCTGGTCATCGCCGAGATTCTGGAATTCCTGCGCAATGGCGCCTTCGATCACGGCATCACGCTGCCCAATGCCCTGCGCAAGCTTGCCAATCCCTGACGTGGCCGCGCATGGGGGGCGCGATCACTGTTTGGGATTGTCGTCGTAATCGCCGCGCAGGATGCGTCGGCTGTCGCCCTCGGGGTCGTCATACATGCCCTTCTTCAGCGTCCAGTAGAACCCCGCCAGACCCAGCAGGCCAAGCACAAGGGAAATCGGGATCAGGATCGCCAGCACATCCAAGGGTGCGCTCCTTTCATTTCAGGCGCAATGCGTTCAGCGCCACGGTAATCGACGACAGCGACATCGCCAATGCCGCCCAAAGCGGTGTCGCGAACCCCAGAAGCGCGATCGGAACCGCGACCACGTTATAGCCGAACGAGACGGCGAAATTCTCGCGGATGCGGCGCACCGATGTCACCGCGATGGATTGCGCCCGTGCAATCGGCGCCAGATCGGTGCCCAGCAGCACGATATCCGACGCCACCCGCGCGGCATCCAGCGCCGAGGCGGGCGAGATCGAGACATGCGCGGCCGCCAGCGCCACGGTATCGTTGAGCCCGTCGCCCACCATCAGCACGCGCCGCCCCTCGGCCTGCATGGATTGTATGGCATCGGCCTTGTCCTCGGGCAGGGCCTCGGCCCGCCAGCGGTCGATGCCCAACCGTTCGGCCAGCACCCTGACCGCGCCGGGGACATCGCCCGAAATCAGCCAGACCGCCTTGCCCTGGGCCTGAAAGATCCGCACCGCGTCCTCGGCGCCGGGGCGCAGCCGGTCGGCAAAGGTGACGGGCCGGGCCGGTGAATCGCCGATGGCCAGATAGGCGGCGGTGACATCCAGCGGGGCGGCGCCCACCCAGTTCGCACGCCCCAGTCGCACGCGCAGACCGCGCCAGCATGCCTGGACGCCGTGGCCCGGCACTTCGGACACATCATCCAGGATCGCCGGAATCACCCCGGCGCGTTGCGTCGCGCCGGCCAGCGCCCGTGCCAGCGGGTGTGATGACCCCGCTGCCATTGCCGCGGCGACCGACAGCGCCTGCACGTCAAACTGGTCAAGGTTGGTCGGTTCGGGCGTGCCAAGCGTCAGGGTTCCGGTCTTGTCGAACACCACGGTATCGACCTCGGCCAGACGTTCCAGCGCGGTGCCGTCCTTGATCAGCATCCCCGCGCGGAAAAGCTTGCCGGATGCGGCGGTGACGACTGCCGGAACGGCAAGACCCAGCGCGCAGGGGCACGTGATGATCAGCGTGGCGGCGGCGATGTTGATTGCCAGGCGCGCATCCCCGCCCGAGATCCACAGCCAGACCAGAAACGCCCCCAGCGCCAGCAGGTGCACGGCCGGCGAATACCCGCGCGAGGCGCGCTCGGCCAGCGTGGTATAGCGGTTGCGCGCCGATTCCGCGACTGCCACAAGATCGGCCATGCGGTGCAGCGAGCTGTCCCTGCCCGCCGCCGTAACCCGCACGACCAGCGGCCCCGTCAGGTTCACGGCACCCGCCGTGACAACCGTGTCAGGCCCCGCAAACGCCGGCATGGTCTCGCCCGTCAGGATCGAGCGATCGAGTTCCGATGTGCCGCTCTCGATCACGCCGTCCACCGGGATGCGGCCGCCGGGACGCACCAGAACCCGCTCGCCGGGTTTCAGATCTGCGACAGAGACCGTCTCTTCGTGCGCGGCGCCGTCACCCGCCACCAGGCGAATGGCGCGCGGCACTTCCAGGGCCGCCAGTTCCTGCGCTGCCGAGCGCGCGGCCGCGCGCGTGCGAAAGTCCAAATAGCGCCCCGCAAGCAGGAAGAAGGTCAGCATCACCGCCGCGTCGAAATAGGCATGGTGGCCCGACTGGAAGGTTTCATAGACCGAAATCGCGCTGGCCAGCAGGATCGCCAGCGAGATCGGAACATCCATGCCCAGCCGCCCCGCGCGCAGGCTGGCGAACGCGCTCTTGAAGAACGGCTGCCCCGAAAAGGCCACGGTCGGCAGGGCGATCGCCGCCGAAATCAGGTGGAACAGGTCGCGCGTGGCATCGGTCGCACCGGACCAGACGGCAACCGACAACAGCATGATGTTCATCATGCTGAACCCGGCGACGCCCAGCCGCATCAGAAGATCGCGGCCCTGGCGGTCGGTTTCGGTCATCGACAGCGTGCCGGGGTCCAGTTCGAACGCCTCATAGCCCAGACGCTTGAGCCGGTCGGCCAGCGCCGGGGCATCCACATCGGCCTCGGCCTGGACCGAGACGCGTTTGAGCGTCAGGTTCAGCCGCGCCGATTGTACGCCCGGCATCGCCTCCAGGTCACGCTCGATCGCCGATATGCAGGCCGCGCAATGCGCCCCCGGCACCGACATCACGATCCGCGCATCGCCCTGTGGGGCACTGCCCGCGCGCTCAAGCGCGGCGGGTGCCGCCACGCAGGCCGGGCAGGCCGAGATGGAAGGGGCGTGGAGCGTGTCACTCATGCCTAACCCCGATGGCGAAACGAGACGCGTTGCTGAAATTCGGTCCCGTCGGGCGCGGTGGCCACGATCCGCAGGTTCCAGTTGCCCGGCGCAATCGTCACGGGCGCGGCAAAGGCCCCGGCACGATACCTGAAATCTGGCCGAAGGTCGTCGCGGGTATGGGTGGCGCGGCCCAGCGTCGCGTCCAGCGCCGCCACGCGCACCGGCTGGCCGTCATCATCGGTGAACGCGACCACCAATTCGCCGTCATCCACCGCCACGTCCACGTTCCAGCCCAGCGCGCGCTGCGCTTCGAGCCGGTCATTAAACCCTTGGCTGGCGACATAGCTGTTGCCCACCTCAAGGCCCGGAAAGGTGCGGACCGCGCTGTAGGCCAGCGCCAGGTTGACCAGGATGATGATGCCGAACGCCCCGATGAACAGCGCCGCGACCTTGCCCCCCGTCAACTTGCCGCGCGTATCCCCGGCGGTGTCATTTTGCGATGTGGACCGGGTCATTGCCCCCTCCCGTTGAAGACCGTCTCGCCGAAGATGCGGGTCGTGCCATCAATGACCGAGGCCCAGATCTGCACCGGCGTCTGTTCGCCGCGCGCCGCCGGTGTTCCAGCCGCCGCGGTCAGATAGACCCGCTGGTTGAGCTGCTGATCCGGGTCCACGCTGACCAGTTGTCCCGGCGCCCCCTCGATCGTCAGGCGGATCGACGGGTTGTCGGCGACCGTCAGAAAGAACTGGCGCGGTTCATTATGCATGTTGCGCAAGCGAATGTCATAGGCATTGCGCACCGACCCGTCGGACAGCACCACGAAGGTGGGGTTGCGGATCGGCGCGATCGACATGTCGATGTCGGTGCGCAGGAACAACGCAACCACCAGCGCTACGCCGATCCCGGCCCACAGCACCGTATAGATCATGGTGCGCAGCCGGAACACGTGCTTCCAGGGCGATATCGGTTCCTTGCCGTCGCGCTCGCGCACTTCGTCGGACAATGCCAGATATCCGATCAACCCGCGCGGCTTGCCGATCCGGTCCATCACGTCGTTGCACGCATCGATACAGAGCCCGCAGGTGATGCAGGCAAGCTGCTGGCCGTCGCGGATGTCGATCCCCATCGGGCAGACGTTCACACAGGCCATGCAGTCGATGCAATCGCCCTGCGAACCCTCGGGCGCGGCCTGCCCTTTCTTCAGCTTGCCGCGCGGCTCGCCCCGCCATTCGCGATAGGCGACGGTGATCGTATCCTCGTCCATCATCGCCGCCTGGATGCGCGGCCATGGGCAGGCATAGATGCAAACCTGCTCGCGGAAGAATCCGCCGAACAGAAAGGTCGTGCCGGTCAGAACCGCGATGGTCGTATAGGCGACGGGATGTGCCGAAAAGGTCACCAGATCGCGCAACAGCGTGGGCGCATCGGTGAAATAGAAGACCCAGGCGCCGCCCGTGGCCACGGCGATCAACAGCCAGACCAGCCATTTCAGCCCGTATTTGCGCGTCTTTTCGACGTTCCATTTCTGCCGGTACAGGCGCAGGCGCGCGTTTCGATCCCCTTCGATCCAGCGTTCGACAAGGATGAACAGATCGGTCCAGACCGTTTGCGGACAGGCATAGCCGCACCAGACCCGCCCCAGCGCCGATGTGAACAGAAACAACCCGATCCCCGCCATGATCAGAAGTCCGGCCACGAAATAGAATTCGTGCGGCCAGATCTCGATCATGAAGAAGAAGAAGCGGCGATTGGCCAGATCGACCAGCACCGCCTGGTCGGGCATCTCGGGGCCGCGATCCCAGCGAATCCACGGGGTGACGTAGTAGATCCCCAGCATCACGGCCAGAAGCCACCATTTCAGGGTGCGAAACGCCCCTGAGACGCGGCGCGGAAAGATCGGCTCGCGGGCGGCATACAGTTGCGGGGTGTCGTCGGAAGTGCTCATTGCCCTTCTCCGTGTTTCGCGTGCCCCTTCTGGATCTGCCGATGGGGCCTGGCTTTCCTTGACATGGGTCAAAAGGCGAGTAACGAACACATCTTAAGCTGCGACAAAGGCGCGCACGGCGGTTTCACCTTGCGCGCCCGTCACATCAACGGCTGCACCAATCCCCGGAAACGCGCGAACAGGAACGAGGTCTGATGCAGCCCCGCCGACCCGGCTGACCGGGCCGGCGGATTCGCACAAGGCTACTGGCCGCCACCGAGCTGATGGACATAGGCCGCCACCGCCCGGATCTCGGCGTCGCGCAGTCGGCCGTCGAAACCGGGCATGATGCCGAAACGCGCGTTGACGACGGTTTCGCGGATGTCCTCGTAGCTGCCGCCATAGAGCCAGACCGCGGTATTCAGCGGCGGTGCGCCGACGAACGTGTCGCCGTCACCATTGTCGCCGTGACACGAGGCACAATTGTCCATGTAGATGCCCTCGCCGGCCTCGGCCAGTTCGCCATCTGCCTCCTGCCCCGAAAGTTGCAGGACATAATGCACCACCTGGTCGATCTGCTCGTCGTTCAGGATTTCGTCGCGGCCAAAGGCGGGCATTTCGGACCAGCGGGCATCTGGGTAATCCTCGTTGCGGATTCCATACCGCACGGTCTGGTGGATGTCCTCGATCCCGCCGCCCCAGATCCATTCGTCGTCCAGCAGGTTGGGAAAGCCCGAAGCCTGCACACCCGCGCCGCCGGTGCCGTGACATTGCGAGCACTGCGCCCGGAACACCGCCGCGCCGGCATTCACCGCGAAGCTTTGCAGGTCGCGATCGTCGTTGATCTCTGCCAAGTCGGCTTCGACCAGGCGATCGAACCAGACCTCGTTGCGCTCGTTGAAACGGTCGATGTCCTCGGCGACCTCGGCGCGGGTGGAATAGCCCAGAATACCCGATGTCGCCCGCGTCACCAGAGGCCAGGCGGGATAGAAGATCATGTAGATCAATGCCCAGATGATGGTCAGGTAGAACAGCCAGAGCCACCAGCGCGGCATCGGGTTGTCGTATTCCTCGATCCCGTCCCAGGAATGGCCGGTTGTCGGCGGTTCCTGCTTCAGCTTGGCCTTGGGATCGGGATACTGCCGTTCGGGCGGTCTGACCTTGTTTTCGGGGGTTTTCTTGGTTGGATCGACCATCAGCGTGCCTCTTTGGGTTCGCGGTTGCCCGAGGGCGATTCCGGTGCATCGTCGGCAGCCGGCTTGTCGTCATTGCGAAAGATCATCGACGCGGTCTCTTCGTGGACTTTCCTGCTGCCCGGTCGGAATGCCCAGAAGATGACCCCCAGGAAGAACAGCGCCATGAACAGCAGATGCCAGCTGTCGGCGAATGTGCGCAGAAGCGTATAGGTTTCCATGCGTCCCTCCCTTGTCAGCGGCTGTCGTCGGGCACGAAAGTGCTGAAATCGACCAGCGTTCCCAGCATCTGCATGTAAGCGATGATCGCATCCATCTCGGTCAGTTCGGGCTGGCCGTCGAAGTTGCGGGTCTGGGCGGAATGATACCGCTCCAGCAGGCCGGAATGATCAGCCTCGGGGTCGGCCTGCGCCAGGAAGTCGGCGCGGGCGTTTTCCATCATCTCGTCGGTATAGGGATCGCCGATCAGGCGGTGCGTGCCCAGCAGATCCTCGATATGGTCGGCGTCGATCTCGCGATCCATCAGGAAGGCATAGCTGGGCATGATCGATTCGGGCACCACCGCGCGCGGGTCGATCATGTGCTGCACATGCCAGTCATCCGAATAGCGCCCGCCGATGCGCGCCAGATCCGGCCCGGTGCGCTTGGACCCCCATTGGAACGGGTGATCGTACATCGATTCGGCGGCGAGGCTGTAATGGCCATAGCGTTCGACCTCGTCGCGCATCGGCCGGATCATCTGGCTGTGACAGACGTAGCAGCCTTCGCGCACATAGACCTCGCGCCCGACCAGTTCGAGCGGCGAATAGGGTCGCACGCCCTCGACCTCTTCGATCGTGTTTTCCAGATAGAACAGGGGCACGATCTGCACGATCCCGCCGATCGTCACGACCAGGAAGCTGAGAACCAGAAGCAGGGTCGCATGCTTCTCGATCTTCTTGTGATGGTTGAGAATGCTCATGACGCCCTCCGGTTACTCGGCCGGAACCGCGGCGGCGGCAGGCTTTTTCTCGCCCACGCTCGTCACGGTTTTCCAAAGGTTGTAGCACATGATCACGGCGCCCAGCAGGAACATCGTCCCGCCCAGACCACGCACCACATACATCGGGAACTTGGCGGCAACGGTGTCGGCGAAGCTGTTGACCAGGAAGCCCTGGGCATCGACCTGACGCCACATCAGCCCTTCCATGATGCCGGTCACCCACATCGACGCGGCGTAAAGCACGATCCCGATGGTGGCGAGCCAGAAGTGCCAGCTGACAAGCGACAGGCTGTAAAGCCGCTCGCGCTTCCACAGGCGGGGCACAAGGTAATAGAGCATCCCGAAGGTGATCATGCCGTTCCAGCCCAGCGCGCCCGAATGCACATGGCCGATGGTCCAGTCGGTGTAATGCGACAGGCTGTTCACGGCGCGGATCGACATCATCGGACCCTCGAACGTGGCCATGCCGTAAAAGCCCACGGCGACCACCATCATGCGGATGACCGGGTCGGTGCGCAGCTTGTCCCAGGCGCCCGACAGCGTCATCAGGCCGTTGATCATGCCACCCCAGGACGGCATCCAGAGCATGATCGAAAAGGTCATGCCCAGCGTCTGCGCCCAGTCCGGCAACGCCGTGTAGTGCAGGTGGTGCGGACCGGCCCAGATATACAGGAAGATCAGCGCCCAGAAGTGGATGATCGACAGCTTGTAGCTGTAGACCGGGCGTTCGGCCTGTTTGGGGATGAAGTAATACATCATCCCCAAAAAGCCCGCGGTCAGGAAGAAGCCCACGGCATTGTGGCCATACCACCACTGCACCATCGCCGATTGCACACCCGACCAGACCGGGATCGAGGCCGAACCGAAGATCGACACCGGGATCTGCACGTTATTGACGACATGCAGCATCGCCACGGTGACGATGAATGACAGGTAGAACCAATTGGCGACGTAGATATGCGGCTCTCGGCGCTTGATCAGCGTGCCCATGTACACGGCCAGAAGCGCGACCCAGACGATGGTCAGCCACAGGTCGGCCAGCCACTCGGGCTCGGCGTATTCCTGGCTCTGGGTCGAGCCCAGCACATAGCCGGTCGCGGCCAGGACGATGAACAGCTGATAGCCCCAGAACACGAACCACGCCAGGTTTCCGCCCCAAAGGCGCGCGGCGCTGGTGCGCTGAACGACATAGAACGCGCTGGCGATCAGGGCGTTTCCGCCAAAAGCAAAGATCACCGCCGAGGTGTGTAGCGGACGCAGGCGCCCGAAATTGGCAAAGCCCATCGCGCCTTCGAGGTTCAGGGCAGGCCAGGCAAGCTGAAAGGCGATGACCACGCCCACCAGAAATCCGACGACCCCCCAGAACGCGGTGGCGATGACGCCATAGCGCACCACCCCGTCAAGATACTCGGCCTGGTTGTGGACAACCGGCGGCTCTCCGACCCGACGGATCTGCCACAGAAAAAGCCCGGATGCGGTCAGCATGATGATGA
The DNA here is from genome assembly GCA_001314715.1 of Rhodobacteraceae bacterium HLUCCA12. Taxonomy (GTDB): domain Bacteria; phylum Pseudomonadota; class Alphaproteobacteria; order Rhodobacterales; family Rhodobacteraceae; genus Pararhodobacter. The sequence continues at coordinate 283,550 of LJSV01000003.1, forward strand.
TCATGTGAACCAGATGGGCGAGATCGCGCGCGTAACTCGCGACGACCGCGGCCGTGACCGCGACCGCGGCAAGCACGATCAGCTTGACGTAATCCCACATGTCTTGCGTCCCTTTGTTCCCTTTGCGGCGTTCCCCGGCCCCCGGTATGCGGAATGCCGGACCTGCTGCGCCTTCGTCCTTATCCTCAGCGCAGCCTCAGGATACATTGATTCATGTCAAGTTGGGAAATTCGGAGCTTGATTGAAATCAAGGACATGGTGATTGTGATGTCGCAGGCTCGGGCTTTGTCAGACATCGTGCCGAACTGCCGCAAGAGCGGCGCAAGCCCCTGAAGCAAAACGAGGAACGACCATGGCCTTCAAATCCGTCACCACCTTTCTGAGCAGCGCGGCGGAACTGGACGCCACGATGCCCAGCGCGATCGACTTCGCGCGCAGCATGGACGCCCATCTGACCGCCTGTCTTCTGGGCGTCGACATGACACCGGCGGGCGGGTTCTACATGGGAGCATCGCCGCTGTTGCTGCAAGAAACACTTGAACGCGCGCAGACCGATGCCGAGGCGCTGGAGGCGCGCGCGCGCAAACGCCTTGACGGCAGCGATTTGCGCTGGGGCACCGAATCGGCGGTCGTTCAGTTCGGCGGGCTGCCCGGCCTGGTGGGGTTGCGGTCGCGCTTCAGCGACCTGGTGTTGCAGGTCGCCCCCTATGGACGCGATGCGCTGCCGACGCAGGAAGCCGTGATCGAGGCGGCGCTGTTCGAAGGGCAGTCGGCCACGCTGGTCCTGCCCGAAACGGGGCTGGGCGCGGATTTCGGCAAGCGCGTGGTGGTGGCCTGGAACCAGTCGAACGAGGCGTTGAATGCGGTGCGCCGCGCGCTGCCCCTGCTGAAACAGGCCGAACTGGTGAATATCGTGGTGGTCAACCCGCCGGTGCACAGCCCCGAACGCTCGGACCCCGGCGGCCTGCTGACGCAGATGCTGGCGCGCCACGGCGTGCGGGCCGAGGTGTCGGTCCTGGCCAAGACCCTGCCAAGGGTCTCGGACGTGCTGATGCGCCATATCGAGGATACGGATGCGGGGCTTCTGGTGATGGGCGCCTATGGCCATTCGAGGCTGCGCGAGGCGATCCTGGGCGGCGCGACACGAAACGTGCTGGAAAACGCGCAGACCCCGGTGTTCCTGGCGCATTGACCGGGCGGCGCGGTCGGCCACGGCGCAGGGGGGCTTTCCGCCCCCCTCTTCGGCTGCGCCGAATTCACCCCCCGAGCGTATTTTCGGCAAGATGAAGGAGCGACGGAGCGCCGCAAAATCGCCTGTCAGACAAGGAACCCGCCATCGGCATCGTCGCCGGCCTCTTCGACCAGGCGATCGAAATCGGGGATGGTGATGTGGCGCTTGCCTTCGATCTCGATGATCCCGTCGCGGCGCAGGGCCGAGATCTGACGGCTCACGGTTTCGAGGGTCAGGCCCAGGTATTCCGACATCGCCTCGCGCGTCAGGGGCAGATCGACGACGACCGCGCCGGCTTCGCGCTGATTGTTGAGCGAGGCATCGCGCCGGGCAATGATGGCGATCAGGCTGGCGATCTTTTCGCGCGCGGTCTTGCGGCCCAAAAGCAGCATCCATTCGCGTGCCGCATCCAGTTCGTCGAGCGTCATTTCCAGAAGCCGCTGGCCCACATGCGGGGTGGTCAGCATGACATCCTCGAACGGTTTCTTGCGAAAGCAGCACATCACCAGGTCCGAGGTCGCGGTGACGTCATAGGCCGCCGTTTCGCGCCCCGGCCGGCCCACGAAATCCGAGGGCAGCAAAAGGCCGACCATCTGGCGGCGCCCGTCCTCCATCGTCTGGGTCAGGGTTGCGATGCCCGACACGACCGATGCGACGAAATCCATACGGTCGCCCGACCAGACCACGGTCTGACCGGCCTCGAAGCTGCGATAATACTTGATCTCTTCGAGGCGGCGAAGCTCGTCATCCTCGCATCGTGCGCAGACGGCACGATGGCGGATCGGGCAATCGCCGCAGTTCAAATGGACCGTTTTGGCCGGGGCAGCAGAAGTTTTGTACATGGTTTGATCTATATCAAGGCTCGCAACGGCGCGAGGGCTGATCCTAACGAAATGAACACTGACTCGCAACTCGCCGGGCTAGGCCTTTTTGACGCGCGCGTGCCGCGATACACGAGCTATCCCACCGCGCCGCAATTCTCCGCCGCGGTGGGGGAATCGCAATTCGTGGACTGGCTGCGTGCCATCGCACCAGATAGCCGGATCTCGCTCTATATCCATGTGCCGTTCTGCCGCAGGCTGTGCTGGTTTTGCGCCTGCCGCACGCAGGGCACCAGCACCGACGCCCCCGTCGTCGCCTATGTCGAGCATCTCAAGGCCGAGCTTGCGCTGCTTGGCCGGATCCTGCCCGAGGGCGTTACGCTGTCACGCCTGCACTGGGGCGGCGGAACGCCGACGCTGCTGCCGCCCGAGCAGATGCGCGATCTGTCGCGTGCGATCTTCGACATCGCCCCCCTGGGCACGGCGGCCGAATTCTCGGTCGAGATCGACCCCAACGAGATCGACGCGGCACGGCTGGACGCGCTGGCCGAGGCGGGGATGAACCGCGCCTCGATCGGGGTGCAGGATTTCGATGCCGAGATTCAGAAGACGATCGGGCGCGACCAGAGCTATGAGATCACCCGCGATGCGGTCGAGGCGATCCGCGCCCGCGGGGTGACGAGCCTGAATGCCGATATCCTGTATGGATTGCCGCACCAGACCCGCTCACGGGTGTCGGATTCGGTTCAGAAACTGCTCTCGCTCGCGCCCGACCGGGTGGCGCTTTATGGCTATGCCCATGTGCCCTGGATGGCCCGGCGGCAACAACTGATCCCGTCGGACACGCTGCCGCGCCCCGAAGAACGGCTTGAGCTGTTCGAAACCGCGCGCCAGCTTTTTGCCTGGGACGGCTATCGCGAGATCGGCATCGACCATTTCGCCCGCCCCACGGACGGGCTTGCGATTGCGGCCGATCAGGGCACCTTGCGGCGCAACTTTCAGGGGTACACCGATGACACGGCGCCGGTTCTGGTCGGGCTTGGCGCCTCGTCGATCTCGCGCTTTCCGCAGGGCTATGCGCAGATGAACCCATCGACATCGGGTTGGGTCAAGGCCGTGCAGGCGGGCCATTTCGCCACGACGCGCGGACACGCCTTTCAAGGCGACGACCTGTTGCGCGGACGGATCATCGAGGCGCTGATGTGCGACTTCACGGTCGACAAGACCGCCCTGATCGCGGATTTCGGCGCCTCTCCGGCCCAGCTGGACGATCTGTTCAGGCCCGTGGCGGAAAAATTCGGCGACTTTGTCACCGATGATGCGCAGCACTTTACCATACCGGCGCGCGGCCGACCGCTGGCGCGCATGATCGCCGCCGGGTTCGACGGGTATGCGATGGCGCGCACCGGGCATTCGACGGCCGTCTGATCGGCCCCGCCGGCGCGCGTGGGAGGCGCGATCACTGACCGGCGGGGCGCGGGGCGAACGGAAGGCTGCTGGACAGCCCGCCGTCGATCACCAGAACCTGGCCGTTGATATAGGACGCTGCATCGGACGCCAGAAAGGCCACGGCCTCGGCGACCTCGTCCGCTTCGCCTCCGCGCTGCAAGGGGTTGAGCTGGCCGATCCTGTCGCCGCGACCGCGTCGGCGCGCGGCGTCGTAGAGCGGGGCGGTCATCGGCGTCTCGATCAGACCGGGGGCGACGGCATTGATGCGAATGCCGCGCCCCGTCAATGCCGCCGCGACCGTCTGGACCATGTTGATGACGCCGGCCTTGGACGCGGAATAGGGGATGCCCCCCGCGCCCGCCCGCAACCCGGCCGCCGAGGCGGTGCAGACGATCGAGGCGCCCGCCTGCATATGCGGCAGCGCCGTCGTGATCGCGAGCCAGGGGCCGATCAGGTTGATGCGCAGGATCTCGGCGAAGTCCTTTGAATCGGTGGCAAGGTCGGGGATCAGGGGCCCGGAGACACCGGCATTGGCATGCAGGATGTCGAGCCGGCCGAAAGCGGCGATCGCCTGATCGGTGATGCGCTGCGCGCCGTCGTCACTGGCGCAGTCGGCCACAACCGCCTCGACCCGGCCACCGGCCTGGCGGATCAGTTCGGCGGTCTCCGCGACCGACGGATTGCGGTCGGCCGCGACCACGGCCGCGCCACGCTCGGCCAGAAGGCGCGCCGTCGCGCGGCCGATACCACCGGCGGCGCCGGTGACAACGGCGACCTTGCCCGAAAGGGTCATTGCGGCAAGCCGCGCGACGTGACCATCGGCGTCCAGCCCGGATGGTTCAGACCCTTGCGCTTGCGCAACTCAAGGCGGGCGAGCTGATCGCGATGCACTTCGTCGGGGCCATCGGCAAGCCGGATCACCCGCGCAATGGCATAGGCGATCGCGGTGCCGAAATCGTTGCCGGTGCCGCCGCCGCCAAACACCTGAATGGCCCAGTCGGTGACCTTGCAGGCCATGTTCGGCACGGCGATCTTGATCATGGCGATCTCGGCGCGGGCCTCCTTGTTGCCGACGGTGTCCATCTTGTGGGCGGTGTGCAGCGTCAGCAGGCGGCATTGGTCGATCATGATGCGCGCCTCGGCGATGCGTTCGCGCGTGACCGACTGGTCGGCGACCGGCTTGCCAAAGGCCACGCGCTGCATGGCGCGGTCGATCATGTTTTCCAGCGTGCGTTCGGCCAGGCCGATCAGACGCATGCAATGGTGAATGCGGCCCGGCCCCAGTCGGCCCTGCGCGATCTCGAAACCGCGGCCCTCGCCCAGCAGCATGTTGCTGGCCGGGACGCGAACATTCTCGAACACCACTTCCGAGGCGCGGTCAGGCACGCCGTAATACCCGAATACGGGCAACGACCGGACGACGCGCACGCCGGGGGCGTCCATCGGCACAAGGATCATGCTTTGCTGCTTGTGCCGGTCGGGGTTGTCGGGGTCGGTCTTGCCCATGAAGATGCAGATCTTGCAGGCCGGGTTCGACGCGCCGGTCGTGTACCATTTTCGGGCATTGATGACGTAGTCATCGCCGTCGCGGCGGATCTCGGCCTGGATATTGGTGGCATCGGATGAGGCGACATCGGGTTCGGTCATCGCAAAGCAAGAGCGGATCTTGCCGTCGAGCAAGGGCGCCAGCCATTGCTGTTTCTGCGCCTCGGTGCCGTAGCGTTCCAGCACTTCCATGTTGCCGGTGTCAGGCGCATTGCAGTTGAACACCTCGGGCGCCAGCAGGGAACGGCCCATGATCTCGCACAGGCGGCCGTATTCGACATTGCTCAGCCCCGCGCCGCGTTCGCTGTCGGGCAGGAACAGGTTCCAGAGCCCGGCTTCGCGCGCCAGCGGTTTCAGTTCCTCGATGACCGGATAGACACGAAACGGTCCCAGCTCCTCGGCCTCGCGGAAATAGCGCGCTTCGTTGGGATAGATGTGGCGGTCCATGAAGTCGGCGAGCCGGGTTTCCAGCTCAAGGACGCGGGCAGTCTTGTCAGGGATCATGGCGGGCTCCTCTTTGCGGGCAGCGTAGCGCCTGGCATAACATCTGACAAGATCGTCTGACGATTAAACTTGCCACCGCGCCCACGCACCGGCATTCTGGACGCAACGGGCAGGAGGACGAAATGGCCGAAGCGGAACTCGATGCGTGGATGGCGCAGAATGTGGCCGGGTATCGCGGGCCCTTGACGCTGCACCGGCTGTCGGGCGGGCAGTCGAACCCGACCTGGCGGATCGAGGCGGCCAGCGGGCGCTACGTGTTGCGCCAGAAACCGGTGGGCAACGTGCTGCCCTCGGCACATCAGGTGGACCGTGAGTATCGCGTGATGAAGGCGCTGGCACCGACGCCGGTGCCGGTGCCCCGTGTCCTGGCCCTGTGCGAGGATACGGCCGTCATGGGGTCGATGTTCTTTGTCATGGACCATATCGAAGGCCGGACCCTGTTCGACCCGCGCCTGCCCGGACTTGCGGCATCGGAACGCGCGGCGATCTTCGATCAGATGAACCAGGCGATCGCCGCGATCAGCTTGGTGGACCCGGTCGCGGTGGGGCTGGACGATTACGGGCGCCACGGCGGCTATGTGCAGCGCCAGATCAGTCGTTGGACAAAGCAGTATCGCGCCAGCGAAACGCAGCCGATCCTGTCGATGGATGCCCTGATCGACTGGCTGCCGCAGAACATGCCCGACACGCCCGAAGAGGTCCGCCTGGCGCATGGCGATTTCCGGCTGGACAACCTGATCCTGCATCCCAACGAACCCCGCGTGCTGGCGGTGGTGGACTGGGAGCTGTCGACACTGGGCTGCCCCTTTGCCGATTTTGCCTATAACGTGATGGCCTGGCGGATCGCGCCGGGGCTCTTCCGCGGGCTGGGCGGCGTCGATCTGGCCGGCACGGGAATACCGAGCGAAGATGCCTATATCGACCTCTGGTGCCAGAGAACCGGGCGCAGACGGCCCGAGAATTTCGACTTCTACATCATCCTCAGCATGTTTCGGATCGCCGCGATCCTGCAAGGAATCGCGCGGCGCGCGCTGGATGGCACCGCCGCCGACCCCAAGGCGGCCGAGATGGGGGCCAAGGCCGCCCCGCTTGCCGATATCGCTTGGGATATGGCACGGCGTCTGAACGGGTCGGCGTCGTCGTGAACTCGCATCCCGGCAAGCCCCACCCATCCGGTCCCGAGACCCTGGTGCGCGATATCCTGCACGGCCTGTCCGAGGGCCGCTTTGCGCCCGGCCAGCGGTTGGCGGAACCCGACCTGATGGCGCGATACGGTGTCGGGCGCTCGACCGTGCGTGAGGCATTGGGCCGGCTTGCGGCGGGTGGCGTGGTGACGCTGGCCCCGCATCGGGGCGCGCATATCCGGCTGCTGACCCGGCGGGAAACGGCCGATGTGCTGCGCGTGTCCGAATATCTGTTGGGTCTGGCGGCACGGCAGGCGGCCGAGGCGGTGCTGGCAGGTGGCGATCCGTCGCGACTGGTCGCCGCCGCCGACGCCTATACCCATGCGGATGCCGCAACCGAATCGCGTGCGCGCGCCCGCTATTACCGGGCGCTGATCGAACTCGGCGGCAACAGTGAGCTGGAGCGTCTGTTGCCCGCATTGCAAGTGCATCTGATCCGCGCGCAATTGCGGTCATCGCGCCACGCCAGCGCCGAAAACGAGCGCGCGGCCCTGGTGGCCGCGATCCGCGCGGGACAGCCCGGCACGGCGGAACGCACCGCGCGCATCCCGATTGCCACACTCATCGCGCGGCTGGACGATTTGCCCGACAGCGCCTTTGCCGCCGAGGGCGGATGAAAAGCGACCCGAGCCAGGGATTTGGACGCGGCCTCTAGGCAGCGCGGGGCGAAAAGGCTATCCCTGAATGAGATTTGATCAATTTCAGGCGCCGGGGATGCACAGCTCCGACAACCCACCGTTTCTTGCCAAGCTGCCCGAGCACGAATCGACCTATCGCCGGCTGCGCGACATGGTTTTGTTCGGCGACATGGCGCCTGGCCAGAAGGTCACGATCCAGGGGATCACGCGCGCACTTGAGGCGGGCATGACCCCCGTGCGCGAGGCGATCCGGCGGCTGACCGCCGAAGGCGCACTGGAGTTGCATGAGAACCGCCGCGTTTCGGTGCCACGGCTGACCCCGTCGCAACTTGAGGAAATCGCCTTTGCGCGCCTTGCGCTTGAACCCCGGCTGGCGCGGGGCGCAGTGGCGCGCATGCAGCCCGCCGATATCGACCGCCTGGCGCAAATCGACCGCGAGATCGACGCGGCCATCGCCGATGTCGATGTCCACCGGTATCTGGCCGGAAACTTCCGGTTTCACTTTGCCCTGTACGAGCTTGCCGATGCGCCGATCCTGTTGTCGCTGACGCAATCGCTTTGGCTTCGGTTCGGGCCGTCGCTTCGCGTGGTGATCGAAAGCGAGGCCAGCATCGGCCCCGACCGCCACCGCGACGCCGTCGCCGCGATGCGGCAAAACGATGCCCGCGCCCTGTCCGAGGCGATCGAAGCCGACATTGCCCAAGGGATGGAGCGCGTGCGCGCCGAATTGGGTGCGTAACGAACGGGCGCAATAATTTGATCAAATCCATTGCGGGCCGGCAGATTTGATCATAATCTGGCGCGAACCGAATCTGCCCGGCCAACGCCGGGCCAGCAGAGGATGCCGCCATGCCCACAATCACCAACCACATGCCCACGGCCGAACTTCAGGCGCTGGATGCCGCGCATCACATGCACCCGTTCACCCAGAACGCGGGGCTGGCCAAGAAAGGCGCGCGGATCATCACGCGGGCCAGCGGCGTGACCCTGACCGACAGCGAAGGCCACGAGATCATCGACGCCATGGCCGGCCTTTGGTGCGTGAACATCGGCTATGGCCGCAAGGAAATGGCCGCCGTCGCCGCGCGCCAGATGGAAGAGCTGCCCTATTACAACACCTTCTTTCAGACCTCGCATGTGCCCGCGATCGCGCTGGCCAACCGGATCGCCGAGCTGGCGCCGGGTGATCTGAATCACGTGTTCTTCGCCGGCTCCGGCTCTGAGGCAAACGACACCAATATCCGCATGGTCCGCCACTACTGGGCGCTCAAGGGGAAGCCCGAAAAGTCGGTCATCATCAGCCGCAAGAATGCCTATCACGGCTCTTCCATGGGCAGCGGCAGCCTTGGGGGCATGGCGGCGATGCATGCGCAGGGCGGCATGCCGATCCCCGACATCGTTCATATCGACCAGCCGAACTGGTATTCTGAAGGCGGCGATCAGACGCCCGAGGACTTCGGGCTTGAACGCGCGCGGCAACTGGAGGCCAAGATCAAGGAGCTGGGCGCCGACCGGGTGGCCGCCTTCATCGGAGAGCCGGTGCAGGGGGCGGGCGGCGTGATCGTGCCGCCTGCGACCTATTGGCCCGAGATCCAGCGCATCTGCGACAAATACGGCATCCTGCTGATCGCCGATGAGGTGATCTGCGGATTCGGCCGCACCGGCAACTGGTTCGGCAGCCAGACGATGGGCATTCGCCCCCATATCATGACCATCGCCAAGGGCCTGTCGTCGGGCTATGCGCCGATCGGCGGGTCCATCGTCTGTGACGAGGTTGCGAATACCATCGCGCAGGACGAATTCAATCACGGCTACACCTATTCCGGCCACCCGGTCTGCGCCGCCGTCGCGCTGGAGAATTTGCGCATCATCGAGGAAGAGGGGATCATCGACCATGTCCGCGACGTGGCCCATCCCTATCTTGCCGAAAGCTGGCATGCGCTGGGCGACCATCCCCTGGTCGGCGAAACCAAGCTGGTCGGGTTGATGGGATCGCTGGCGCTGTCGCCCGACAAGGCGCGCCGCGCGCCCTTCGCGGCCGAGGCCGGCACCGTCGGCTATATCGTGCGCGAGCGGTGCTTTGCCAACAACCTGGTCATGCGCCATGTCGGCGACCGGATGATCATTTCGCCGCCGCTGGTCATCACCCCCGCCCAGATCGACACGTTGATCGAACGCGCGACCCGCGCCTTTGACGAGGCCTATGCACAGGTCAAGGCCGAAGGCTTGATGAAAGCGGCCTGATGGACCTGTTGACCGCCAACGACCGGCCGGGGGAATACCCGCGTTCCTGGTATGCCGAGACCGCGGAACCCCTGGCGCCTCAACCCGCCGCCGAAGGGGCGCTGAGCTGCGATGTCTGCGTGATTGGCGGCGGGTTCACCGGTTTGTCGGCTGCGCTGCATCTGGCCGAGCGCGGCTATGACGTCATCTTGCTGGAAGGGCAACGGCTGGGCTTTGGTGCGTCGGGGCGCAACGGCGGCCAGGTCGGCACCGGCCAGCGGCTGGACCAGGACGCGCTGGAATCCATGGTCGGCAAGACCGCGGCGCGCGCGCTGTGGGATCTGTCGCTGGAATCGGTCGCACTGGTGCGCGACCTGGCCGCGCGCCATGCCCCCGATGCAGGCTATGCCGCTGGCATCATCCATGCCGCGCACAAGCCCGGCCACGTGCGCGACAGCCACGCCTATGCCGAAAAGATGGCGCGCGATTATGGCTATGACCTGATCCGCCCGCTGTCGCGCGACGAGATGCGCGCCATGGTCGGCTCGCCTGCCTATCACGGCGGCGATATCGACATGGGCGGCGGGCATCTGCATCCGCTGCGCCTTGCGCTGGGCATGGCGCGCGCGGCGCAGTCCGCCGGGGTGCGCCTGTTCGAGCAATCACGCGTGACCGCGCTGACCAAGGGCGATCCGGCCCTGATCGAAACCGACCGCGCGCGGATCACCGCGCGGTTCGTGGCGATGGGCTGCAACGGCTATCTGGGGCGGCTTGATCCGGGTGTCGCGGCGCGGGTGATGCCGATCAACAATTTCATCGCCGCAACCCGGCCGATGCGCGACGACGAACGGCGCGCGGTGATCCGCGACAACCACGCGGTGGCCGATACCAAGTTCGTCATCAACTACTTCCGCTTTTCCGAGGACAATCGCCTGCTGTTCGGCGGCGGCGAAAGCTATGGCTACCGGTTTCCGGCCGACATCGCCGCCAAGGTTCGCAAACCGATGGAGGCGATCTTTCCACAGCTTGCGGGCATCGAGATCACGCATGCCTGGGGCGGAACGCTGGGCATCACCTTCAACCGCATGCCGCATTTCGAGCGGCTGGCCGGCAATGTGCTGTCGGCCTCGGGCTATTCCGGCCACGGTGTCGCCATGGCAACGCTGGGCGGCAAGCTGCTGGCCGAGGCGCTGAGCGGTCAGGCGGAGCGCTTTGACATCATGGCATCGGTGCCCAGCCCCCGGTTTCCGGGCGGCGCATCGTTGCGCTGGCCGCTGCTGGTGGCGGCGATGGTCTGGTTCTCGCTGCGCGACCGGCTCTGAGCACGCGATTCGCCTGCAATGCGGCGCAGGCATCGAATGTGCCGGGGGCCAGGCCAATGGCCGTGGCCGAAATACAACGGCCATCGACGGTGCCACCACCGAAACCACAAGAGATAGTGTGCCTGCGCCCACTTGGCCCAAGTCGCGGCAAGCCATTGGAATGAATCGGCTTTTCGCCTGCGACCGATGAACCTAACACTTTCGGGGCTGCCAACACACTTTCGGGGGACGGTGTGACAGATACAAGACGCCGGGCCTTGATGCTCGGCCTGGGATCATGGTGCCTGGCCAATGCCGGGGTGTCGCTGGCAACACCGGCGCAGGGGCGAACGGCGACGCCCGCGGCCATGCCGCGGCTGACGCGGGCACATGGTGTCATCAACCTGAGCCGTGTCGAGACCGATCGCCCGCAGGTGGCGTTGACCTTCGATGACGGCCCCCATCCGCAACACACGCCGCGTCTGCTGGACATTCTGGCCGAACACCGGGTGCGGGCCACGTTCTATGTGATCGGATCGCTTGTGCACCGCTATCCCGCGATTGTGCAGCGAATCGTTGCCGAAGGGCATGAGCTGGGTAACCACACATGGGCCCATCCGACGCTGAGCCGACATGGCGATCACCGCATCCTGTCCGAGATCGACCGCACGCAGGAAATCATCTGGCAAACCACGGGCCATCTGCCGGTCACCTTTCGCCCGCCCTATGGTGCGATCACACCCCGACAAAGCCGGATGCTGCATGCAAGCCGCAATCTGCCGACCGTGGTCTGGTCCGTCGATCCGCAGGACTGGCGGCGCCCCGGCCCGGCGGTGGTCGCGCAGCGCATGCTCCAGGGCGCAGGGCCCGGCGCGATCATCCTGGCGCATGACATCCACGCCGCCACGGTCGCGGCCGTCCCCGAAGCGCTGAACGGACTGTATCGGCGTGGGCTGGACTGCGTTACACTGTCCGAACTGATCGGCTGGGGGCGCTGGGGGCCAGAGGCCCCGTATCGCCACCGGATCGCCGGCGCGGGAAGCCGCCGGACCGGCTGAACCGGCGCCGTGCACCGGAGGCTGCATCGCAGGCGAAAATTCGCGCGCATTAGGGTATAGTGAAATCAGGCAGGCGAAGGCGGTTTGATAAAAAAACTTTCGGAAACTGACATACAGGCTTCACAAACGAAAGTTATCGCAGCAAAGTGCACAAATTCGCGCACGTCGCGACAATGAACGCACAAGGATTTTGCAACAGAAGGGGTCTTCAATGATCATCCGTAGTCTTCTTGCCGGAACGGCGCTGTCGCTGAGCTTCGCGGCTTCCGCGAATGCCCAGGTGACGATCAACTGGTGGCACGCCATGGGTGGCGAGCTGGGTGAGCTGCTTGAGGAAGTGGCCGAAGGCTTCAACGAATCGCAATCCGATTACGAGGTCGTGCCCAACTTCCGCGGCACCTATGCCGAAACCATGACCGGTGCCATCGCCGCGTTTCGCGCCAATGAACAGCCGCACGTCCTTCAGGTTTTCGAAGTCGGCACCGGCACCATGATGGCCGCCGAAGGGGCGATCTATCCGATCTATCAGTTGATGGAAGATTTCGACGTGCCCTTCGACCCCGAGGCATATCTGCCCGCCGTGGTCGGCTATTACACCGATCCGGACGGCAACATGCTGTCGTTCCCGTTCAACTCGTCCACGCCGATCATGTACTACAACAAGGACATGTTCGAAGAGGCCGGACTTGACCCGGAAAGCCCGCCCGAAACCTGGGCCGAAATGGAAGAATACTCGCGCGAGATCGTCGAATCGGGTGCGGCGCCCTGTGGGTTCACCACCTCCTGGCCAAGCTGGGTCATGCTTGAGAACTTCTCGGCCTGGCACAACCTTCCGCTGGGGACGCAGGCCAACGGCTTTGGCGGCTTCGACACCGAATTCACCTTCAACAACGAGCATGTCGCGCGCCACTGGGACAACCTGGCGGACTGGCAGGAAGACGACATCTTCCGCTGGGGCGGCCCGAACACCGGCGCCGATGCGTTCCCGGCGTTCTATGCGGGCGAATGCGCGATGGTCTTCGGCTCGTCGGCCAGCCGCGCCGGCGTTCTGTCCAATACCGATTTCAGTGTCGGCTACGGCTTCCAGCCCTATTACGACGACATCGAGGGCGCGCCGCAGAACTCGATCATCGGTGGTGCCACGCTCTGGGTTCTGACCGGCCATTCGGATGAGGAATATGCGGGCATCGCGCGCTTCTTCGAATACCTGTCCGAGCCCGAGGTTCAGGCCTTCTGGCACCAGGAAACCGGCTATCTGCCGATCACCCAAGCCTCGTACGAGTTGAGCGCCGAAGAAGGGTACTATGACGAAAACCCGGGCGCCGACACCTCGATCAAACAGATGACGCTGAATGAGCCGACCGAGAATTCGCGCGGCCTGCGTTTCGGCAACTTCGTCCAGATCCGCGACATCATTTCCGAAGAGATGGAAGCGGTGATGTCCGGTTCGAAATCGGGCGAGGAAGCCACCGAGGATGCGGTCAGCCGCGGCAACGCCCTGCTGCGTGAGTTCGAAGCCTCGATGAACTGATCCAGTCAGTCCCGGCCCGCCCCCGCTTCGCCGGGGGCGGGCCATCTTCTGTCGGACCGCCGAAAGCCCGGACACAGACCCGATGCAGACCAAACGCACGACCTTTTCCAATCGGTGGCTGCCCTACGCGCTTTTGGCGCCGCAGGTGATCGTCACGCTCGTCTTCTTTATCTGGCCCGCAAGCCAGGCGCTGATCCAGTCGGTCTATCGGCAGGGCGATGCCTTCGGCGTCAGGCCCCCCACATTCGTCGGCTGGCGAAACTTCGAGACCCTCCTGGCCGAACCGCAATACCTGGGCTCGCTGAAGGCGACATTCATCTTTGCCCTCGGCACGACGATCCTGTCGATGGGCGTGGCCCTGCTGTTCGCGGTCATGGTCAACCGAATGATCCGCTCGCGCGATGCCTACACGACATTCATGGTCTGGCCCTATGCCGTAGCCCCGGCGATTGCCGGCGTCCTGTGGTGGTTCATCTTCAACCCCAATATCGGCATCCTGCCCTATGTCCTGGAAGGAATCGGGTACGACTGGAACCACCGCGCCAGTTCGACCGACGCGATGCTGCTGATCATCATTGCCGCGGCGTGGAAACAAATCTCGTACAACTTCCTGTTCTTTCTTGCGGGCCTCCAGTCCATTCCGCATTCGCTGATCGAGGCGGCAGCGATCGATGGAGCCGGCAGGATGAAACGGTTCTGGACCATCGTCTTTCCGCTTCTGTCGCCTGTGACCTTCTTTCTGATGGTGGTGAATATCGTCTATGCCATGTTCGACACGTTCGGCGTGATCCACGCAACGACCGAAGGCGGGCCGTCGCAGGCCACCAACATTCTGGTCTACAAGGTGTTCCGCGACGGTTTCGTCAATCTCAACACCGGCTCGTCGGCGGCGCAATCGGTCATCCTGATGGCCATCGTCATCGTGCTGACCGTCATCCAGTTCCGCTATATCGAGCGGCGCGTGAACTACTGAGAGGGCAGGCGCATGGTAGAGAACAATCGTTGGGGCAACCTGTTTGCCCATCTTGTGCTGATCCTGGGCGTGGCGATCGTGGTCTTTCCGGTCTATGTGGCGGTGATCGCATCGACGCATCCGTCGGGCACCTTCTTGCGGGGCGTCATGCCGCTGCTGCCGGGGCCGAACGCGCTGGAAAACTATCGCACCGTGATCTTTGAAGGGCGCTCGCGGGCGGGAACGCCGCCGATCGGCGGGATGTTGTGGAACAGTTTCGTCATGGCCATGGCGATCACCATCGGCAAGTTGTCGATCTCGATCCTGTCGGCCTTCGCGATCGTCTATTTCCGCTTTCCCTTCCGCATCTTCTTTTTCTGGGTGATCTTCCTGACGCTGATGCTGCCGGTCGAGGTGCGCATCGTGCCGACATTCGAGGTGGTCGCCAATCTCGGCATGCTGAACTCGTTCGCCGGGCTGTCGATCCCGCTCATCGCATCGGCCACGGCGACGTTCCTGTTCCGACAGTTCTTCATGACCGTGCCCGAAGAGTTGATGGAGGCCGCCCGCGTCGATGGCGCCGGGCCGATGAAATTCTTCAAAGACATCCTGCTGCCGCTGTCGATCACCAATATCGCGGCGCTGTTCGTGATCATGTTCATCTATGGCTGGAACCAGTATCTCTGGCCGCTTCTGATCACGACCGAGCAGGAATACTACACCATCGTCATGGGCATCCAGCGCATGGTCACCGGCGGCGACAGCGAACCGCTGTGGCACCTGGTCATGGCGACCGTGACACTGGCCGCGCTGCCACCGATCCTGGTGATCCTGTTCATGCAGCGGCTGTTCGTCAAAGGCCTGACAGAGACGGAGAAATAACAATGGCCTCTATTCATTTGGACAACCTGCACAAGGTCTATGCCGGTGGCGTCCAGGCCGTCACGGGTGTCAGCCTCGATATCAAGGACGGCGAGATGATCGTGCTCGTCGGGCCGTCAGGCTGCGGAAAATCGACGCTGTTGCGCATGGTGGCCGGGTTGGAAACCATCACCTCGGGGACGCTCAAGATCGGCGACCGGGTGGTCAACAACCTGGAACCCGCCGAACGCGATATCGCCATGGTGTTCCAGAACTATGCGCTTTATCCGCATATGACGGTGTTCAACAACCTCGCCTATGGGCTGAAGAACCGCAAGTTCCCCTCGAACGAGATCACGCGCCGCGTGACCGAAGCGGCGAAGATGCTGGAGATCGACGCCTTCCTTGACCGCAAGCCCCGGCAGCTTTCGGGTGGGCAGCGTCAGCGCGTGGCAATGGGCCGCGCGCTGGTGCGCGAGCCGGCCGCGTTCCTGTTCGATGAGCCGCTATCGAACCTCGATGCCAAGCTCAGGGTGCAGATGCGCGTCGAGATCAAGCAATTGCAGCGGCGGCTGGGTACGACCTCGCTTTACGTCACGCACGACCAGCTTGAGGCCCTGACCCTGGCGGATCGTCTGGTGGTTCTCAACGGCGGCGTGATCGAGCAGGTCGGCACGCCGATGGAGGTCTATAACAAGCCCGCATCGCTGTTCGTGGCCGGGTTCATCGGCTCTCCGGCGATGAACATGATCCCGGTCGAATACTTGCAGGCGCAAGGCGCCACCCTGCCCGAGATCCTTCCGGACGAAACCGATCTGGTCGGCATCCGGCCCGACGAATTGTCCCTGAATCCGCCGTCGGACGCCAGCCTGTCGGTCAAGGGCACATTGATGCTGCTGGAACCGGCCGGGGCGGAAAGCCATCTCTACATCCATCTGGAAGGCAGCGATCAGCCGATCGTCATGCGCGTCTCGGGCGTTCCGCAGATGCAGGAGGGGCAAGCAATCCAGATGTATACATCGGTGGCCGCCCTGCATCCGTTCAACAAGGCCAGCGGGCGCAGAACCGGCTGACAGACCCGTGACGGGTCGATGAAAAGGGCGGGCAACCCGGTTGCCTGCCCGCCCGGTCCCGTATCGCGTCAGCCCGCGGGGGGTCGTCTGCGAGCCACTGGGCGCGCGCCTACGGGCCGGCAAACATCAAGCCCGCACGATTCAGAACAAGAGCCAGACAAGCCCAAGCGTGATCGGTGGCGCGGCCACCAGGATCGCGGTGCGGATCATGTCCGACGCCACGAAGGGGATCACCCCGCGATAAGTTTCCATCATGCTGACCCCGCGGGCCATCGAATTGATGATGAACAGGTTCATCCCCACCGGCGGCGTTATCAGCCCCACCTCGACCACGATCAGCACCAGGACGCCAAACCAGATTGCGGTCTCTTCGGGCGTCAGCCCGAAATCCAGTCGCATGATGATCGGAAAGAAGATCGGGACCGTCAGCAGGATCATCGACAGCGAGTCCATCACGCAACCGAAGACCAGATAGATCAGCAGAATCGCCACCAGCACCAGAATCGGCGAAGTGCTGAGCCCTTCGACCCAGTCGGCCGCGAAATAGGGTAACCGCGTGAACCCCAGGAACGAGTTGAACACGGCCGCCCCCAGCACGATGAAAAAGATCATCCCCGTTGAAACCGCGGTCGAGCGAAAACAATCCAGCAATTCGCGCCAACCCAGTTTGCCGCGCAGCAATGCCACCAGGCCGGTTCCGGCCGCGCCCACGGCCGCGCCTTCGGTCGGCGTGAAGATGCCGGTATTCATCCCGCCGATCATCACCACGAAGATCACGACCACCGGCCAGACCTCACGCAAGGCGCGGATTCTGTCCAGCAGGCTCAGTCGCGGCGATTGCACGGCATCGCGGGGATTGAGCCGCACCATCAGCGACACCGTCAGCATGTAGCCAAGTGCGGCCAGCAGCCCCGGCACCATTGCTGCAACGAAAAGCTTGGCAATGTTCTGTTCGGCCAGGATCGCATAGATCACCAGCACGATCGATGGCGGGATCAGGATGCCCAGCGTTCCACCCGCCGCAAGCGACGCCGTCGACAGCCCGCCGGAATAGCCGTGCCGGCGCAGTTCCGGCAAGGCCACGCGCCCCATCGTCGCCGCCGTGGCCAGCGACGAGCCGCAGATCGCGCCGAACCCGGCCGATGCGCCGACGCCGGCCATGGCGACCCCGCCGCGCAGATGCCCCAGCCAGGCCGCGGCGGCGCGGAACAGGGCTTCCGACAGGCCCCCCTTCATGGCAAAGGCACCCATCAGCAAAAACAGCGGCACGACCGAAAGCGAATAGCTTGCAAAGGTTTCGACCGCCACATGCTTGAGCTGGTTCAGCACCGGCGGCCAGCGCCCGCGCACCACAAAGAGGCCCAGGATACCGCACAGCAGCATGGCCAGACCGATCGGCATGCGCAGGGCAATCAAGGCCAGCAGCGCCGCAAAGAAGATCGTCGCGATCGTCAGGCCCGAATTGCCCGCGAACACCGCCAGCAAACCGGCAGACATCGGCCCAAGCCCTGCGACGATAGCAAACCAGACCAGCGTCGGCACCACCACGATGGCCACCGACGCAAAGGCCGCCCGCACCGTCGGCATACCCTGGATGAACCGCAACAGCGCGAACAGAACCACTGCCACGCACGCAAGTGTCAGCGCCCAGATCATGCTCCGTCCCCTTGCGGTTCGCCCGCGCCCAGCGCCTCGTTCAGGCTGCGCCAGACCGTATAGGCACTGACCAGCGCGAAGCTGTAAAGTCCAATCATGCCGCCGACATAGCTGTACCAGAGCGGAATCTGCAGGATCAGCGAGGTTTCACCATAGCGGCGCTTGTCCTCAAGCCCGTTGCCCAGTTGCTGTGCCAGGACGATCACCGCAATCGTCAGCACCAGATTCATGAGGGCGGAAATCGCCGCCATGCCACGCTCGCCCAGAACCGACACGAAGATGTCGACCGTGACATGCCCACGGTTGAACTGCGCCCAGGCCATGAAGAAGAAGATCGACACACCCGCGCCGATGGACACGATCTCGAAATCGCCGGGGATCGGACCCAGCTGTTCCAGCAGCGCCATGTCAATGCGTGACAGCGCCCGCCCGATGATCGAAGCCACGGCCGTCAGCGTGACGCCGGTCAGCACGATACCGCCGACGATGGCCAAAAAGTCGGCAAATCGGCCGATCCAGAGCCCGAAGAATGCCTCGGCCTCGGGCAGGATCGCCCAGCTCGGGGCCGCATGGCTTTGATCACCATCGCCCTTCATTCTCTCGTCCTCATGTCGGGATAATCCCTTGTTCGCCTGCCCCGGTATGCAACAGGCGGGCATGCGCCCGCCTGCCTGCGACCGGACCGGGGGCAACAGCGCCCCGGTCCGGGCCCACGCGCCTCAGCGTGCGAGTTCCTCTTCCAGAAGGGCCTCGAAATCGGCGATCAGCTGGGCGCCGTCGATATCGCGCTCTTCCATTTCGGCGATCCAGTCTTCGCGCACCGGTGCCGCCGCCTCGCGCCAGGCTTCCAGGGCGTCGCCCTCGATCGTGATGATCTCGTTGCCCTCGTCGACGGCGATCTCGCGCGCCGGGGCATCGGCCTCATGCATCACGCGGCCGACCCAGCCCGAGGTTTCAATACCGGAATTATCGTCGATCACCGCGCGCAGGTCTTCGGGCAGGGCCTCATAGGCGTCGGGGTTCATGCCGAAGATGAACATGGTCGTGTATAGTGACCGGTCACCGCCGAATTCGGTGTGCGTATCGACCAGTTCCGGCACCCGCAGCGAGGCCGTGACCTCCCACGGGACAACCGTTCCCTCGATGACGTTGCGCGACAACGCCTCGGGCACCTGCGGCACCGGCATGCCGACCGCGGTGCCGCCCAGCGCTTCGATCAGCCGGGTGATCAGGCGGGTCGGTCCGCGCACGGTGCGCCCGTCCAGATCATCGGGCGTTTCCACGGCGGGCGCGCGCATGTGGATCTGGCCCGATCCGTGCACATGGATCGCCAGCGGCCGCACGCCTTCGAATTCGTCCTGCAAGTGCATCTCGTAGAACCGCCATGCCGCCCGCGATGTTGCCTCGGCCTGGCCGCCGATGAACGGCAGGTCCACCACCTCGGCCCGCAGGAAGCGTCCGGGGGTGTAGCCCGTCAGGGTCCAGACGATATCGACCACGCCATCGCGCGCCTGGTCGAACAGCGCCGGAGGGCCGCCACCCAGCGACATGGCCGGATAAACCTCGACGGCGATGCGGCCATCCGATTCTTCCATCACCTTCTCGGCCCATGGCTCGATGAACTGCGACGGAACCGGCGCCTGTTCGGGCAGGAAGTGATGCACCCGCAGGGTCACCTCCTGGGCCATTGCGCCCGACACCGCCAGTGTGGCGGTCATCAACCCGGCTGCAAACAGTGATTTTCCCAACAATTTTCCCTCCCATTGGTCGTTGATGTCGGCGCGTCTCCCTGGCGGCGACTTCATTGCAAACGCAACAATATTCCGCCCCGATTTCGAGTCAAGTCTTCATATTTCCGGCTCCGATCCCGCCAATCTAACGCAAAGACGGCACGAAGGTCTTCAAGATTATTGCCAGATCGAAACAAAAACCCTGGTTCGCCAGATAGATCAGATCCAGCCGGGCCTTGCGCGGTATGCAGGCCCGGCAATAGATCTCATCGGTCTGCGCGGGTGTGCGCGAGCGGGCCAGAAGCCGGCGCTCGTGCCGGTTGAAATAGATCGTGGCAAGCCCGGTAATACCCGGACGGGCCTGCAAGACCTGCTCATAGACATCGGGAAAACGCTCGACATACTGGCGCAGGGGCGGGCGCGGCCCGACCACCGAGATATCGCCACGAAACAGGTTGAACAATTGCGGCAGCTCGTCCAGCCGCGTTCGGCGCAGAAAGGCGCCCAGCGGGGTGATCCGGTCGGTCTTGTCGCCGCCCGACACGCCGGTGTCGTCAGGATCCGGGCGCATGGTTCGAAACTTGTAGAAGCGAAATCCCTGCCGCGGCGTTTTCATGCGCTCGGCAGAATGAAAGACCGGGCCGCCCTCGATCAACACGATGACCACCGCGATCACGGCGATCGCGGGCACGACGAAGACCGACAGGACGGTCGCGGTAAACAGATCGAACAGGCGTTTTGTCGGCGTCATGGTCTGGTTCGGCACTGGTTCCATTGCGCCACGAGTCCCGCGGCCGTGCTTTCGGTATCGTCAAAAGCCACGAGGCCCGCAAGGGCGGAACAGTCCAGCGTCAGGGTCTGCACCGCCGATGCCGGTGCCGTCTGCCAGCGCCACGCCAGCCCCGCCGCCCCGGCCAGATCGCTCATGCGCACCGGCACCGGCGCCGCCACGTTCAGAACCGGCGGCAAAGGTCGCGGGGTCAGGGCCAGTGCCCGCACCACCCGCGCAAGGCTTGCCGGCCCGATATACGAACGCCGCGGCCCCTCGCCATCAGCAAAGCGGTCGATGACCAGCGGCGCATCCGACCGCGCATTCAGCAGCAAGGCATCGGCACCGGCCACGTTGCCGATCCGCAGGCAGCACACCTCAAGTCCCCGGTCGCGCCACGGGGCGCAGGCGCCCTCCATGTCCAGCTTGGCGCGGCCATAGGGGGTCGTCGTCTGCGCGCGATCGACCTCCGACCACGGGTGCAATCGCCCGCCGCCATAGACCGCCGAGGACGATGCGACGAGAACGCGCGAAACTCCGCCCCGGTGCGCGGCCTCAAGGCAAGCCTCGGCCAGGTGCCGGTTCAGCGCCAGATCGGGGCCCGTTCCCGGCGTGGCCCCCGCCAGCACCAGCATGGCGCGTGGCGCGCCATGCCGGGCGACCCAGTCGCAAAACGGCGCGGTCCCCTCAAGCGGCGACCAGGCGATCTGGGGCAGTACAGGCGACAGTGGAGGTTTCCTGCGGCTTTGCAACGCGACACGAGCGTGCGACGCCGCCCAGACCGCGCTCAGCAAACGCCCGACCCGGCCACTCGCGCCGGTGACGATCAGATCCAGGGGGGCATGCGAGGTGTCGGGTGTCATGCGGTTTCACCGGCCTTTCGCCCTCATTGCCACGATGCGCAACCGGATGCCAGTATCTCACTATCGCAGCGTCGATCGCGCGCCACCAAATCGTTGACTGACCGGTCGGTTTATGCAACTCATGTCGCGATGCCGCTTCAGACTGGCATAGACGGGGGAATTTCATGGTCGAATCCGACACCGTGCTGACGGATCTGTCCGAAGGGCTGTTTCGGATCACGCTCAACCGCCCCGATCGGCTCAATGCCTTTACCACAGAGATGCATGTTGCCTTGCGCGGCGCGCTTGAACGCGCCCACACCGAACCGCAGATCCGCGCGGTTCTGTTGACCGGCGCCGGTCGGGGCTTTTGCGCCGGGCAGGATCTGGGCGAACGCGATCCCAGGGCGGGCGCGCGCACCGATCTGGGCGAAACCATCGGCAATCATTACAACCCGCTGATCCGACTCATCCGCACCCTGGAAAAGCCGGTCGTCTGCGCCGTGAACGGCGTCGCGGCCGGGGCCGGGGCCAATATCGCGCTGGCCTGCGATATCGTGCTGGCGGCGCATTCGGCGCGCTTCATCCAGGCCTTTTCCAGGCTTGGCCTCGTGCCCGATGCCGGTGGAAGCTGGTCGCTGCCGCACCTGATCGGCGAGGCCCGCGCCAAGGCACTGGCGATGACGGCCGCGCCGCTGGATGCGGAAACGGCCGCGCAATGGGGGCTGATCTGGCAGGCCCTGCCCGACGACCGGCTGATGCCCGAGGCCGAAAACCTGGCAACGCGCCTTGCAGGCGGCGCCACGCGCGGGCTGGGCCTGACCAAACGCGCGATCCAGGCCGCGGCCACGCAATCGCTGGACGAGAGCCTCGATCTCGAACGCGATCTGCAACGCGAGGCGGGCTTTTCCGACGATTATGCCGAGGGCGTCGCCGCCTTTCTGGAAAAACGCCCACCGCAGTTCAGGGGGTGCTGACCATGATGACCCCGCAAGAACGCGCCGAGGCCAGCGCCCGCGCCATGTGGAGCCGCGATGCGGCCTCGCAGGGGCTGGGCATGTCGCTCGACGCCATCGCCCCCGGCGCGGCTACGCTGTCGATGACGGTGCAGGAAAACATGACCAACGGTCACAAGACCTGCCACGGCGGCTTCATCTTCACGCTTGCCGACAGCGCCTTTGCCTTTGCCTGCAACAGCTACAACCAGAATACCGTGGCACAGATGGCCGCGATCACCTTTCTCGCCCCGGCCCATGCCGGCGACCGCCTGATCGCCGAGGCGCAGGAAATCACACGGGCCGGGCGCTCGGGGATTTACGACATCCGCGTCACCAATCAGTCCGGCACCCGCATCGCCGAGTTTCGGGGACATTCGCGCACCATCAAGGGCACCCATGTCCCCGAACCCGCCGCGCCATCGGCACCCGCGCCCAACCCTTGAGGCCATCATGGAAGACCTGTCTCCCCGCCCCGGCGATCTCGAACCCATCGAAACCGCGTCACGCGACGAGATCGCGGCCTTGCAACTGGAACGGCTGCGCTGGTCGCTGCGCCATGCCTATGACAATTCGCCGTTCTACCGGCAGCGGTTCGACAGTCATGGCGTGCACCCGGATGACCTGAAAACCCTGGCCGACCTGGCCCGGTTTCCCTTCACCCAGAAAAGCGATCTGCGCGACACCTATCCGTTCGGCATGTTCGCCGTGCCGCAAGACAGGCTGGTCCGGCTGCATGCCTCGTCCGGCACGACGGGCAAGCCCACGGTCGTGGGATACACCCGGCGCGACATCGACACCTGGGCGCATCTTGTCGCGCGGTCGATGCGCGCCTCGGGCGCGCGGGCGGGCGACATCGTGCATGTGGCCTATGGATACGGGCTGTTCACGGGCGGGCTAGGCGCGCATTACGGCGCCGAAAAACTGGGTTGCACCGTGGTTCCGGTCTCGGGCGGCATGACCGAACGGCAGGTCACGCTGATCACCGATTTCCGGCCGCGCGTGATCATGGTCACACCCAGCTACATGCTGTCGATCCTCGACGCCTTTCACCAGGCCGGGCTGGACCCGCGCGACAGCTCGCTGGCGGTGGGGATCTTCGGCGCCGAACCATGGACCAACGCGATGCGCCGCGAAATCGAGGAGGCCTTCGACATGCATGCCGTCGATATCTACGGCCTGTCCGAGGTGATGGGGCCGGGGGTGGCCAATGAATGCGTCGAAACCAAGGACGGGCTGCACCTGTGGGAAGACCATTTCTACCCCGAGATCATCGACCCCGCCACGGGCGACCCGGTCCCCGACGGCGAGATCGGCGAGCTTGTCTTCACCACCCTGACCAAGGAGGGTCTGCCGATCATCCGCTACCGAACCCGCGATCTGACCCGCCTTCTGCCCGGCACCGCGCGCTCGATGCGCCGGATGGAAAAGATCACCGGGCGCTCGGACGACATGATCATCCTGCGCGGCGTCAATCTCTTTCCCACCCAGATCGAGGAACAGATCCTGAAATGTGCCGGGCTCGCCCCGCATTTCCAGATCGAATTGACACGCGACGGGCGCATGGACGCGATGATGGTCCATTGCGAGGCCACGCCGGCCACCGCCGGTGACGACGCGCGCGCGGCCTCGGCCCGCGAACTGGCGCATCACGTGAAAAGCGTGATCGGCGTCTCGGCCCGCATCACCGTCCATCCGCCGGGCGGCGCGCCCCGTTCCGAGGGCAAGGCCCGCCGCGTGGTCGACAACCGCCCCCGGGGCGACTGACCCCCTTCATCTTGCCTTAAATACGCTGGGGGTGAATTCGGCGCAGCCGAAGAGGGGGCAACGCCCCCTGCCACCGCAAAGGAAAGTGCCGCCATGGCCCGCACCCGCGCCACCGATTTCAGGCAAAAGCAACAGGCGATCCTGTCCAGCGCCGCCGCGGTTCTGGCCGAACACGGCATCGACCGGGCATCCATGGCGCAGATCGCGGCGCAGGCCGGCGTCTCGAAAGCCCTGCTCTATCACTACTATCCCGGTCGGGATGCGCTGGTCTTTGCCATCATCCGTGACCACCTGCGCCGGCTCGACGCCGCCATTGCGGCGGCCCGGGCGCCGGGGCGCGACCCCGAGGCCCAACTCGGCGCCCTGATCGGCGCGGTGCTGGAGATCTACCGCGATGCCGACAACGAACACCAGGTCCAGCTGGGCGGCACCGCCGGTCTGGGTGATGACCAGCGCGCCGAGATCCAGGCCCTGGAACGCCGCATCGTGCGGCGTTTCGCGTCGGTGCTGCGCGCCGTCAACCCGGCGCTCGACGCGGCGCCGCGCCCGCTGTTGATGCCGGTGACGATGTCGCTGTTCGGCATGATGAACTGGGCCTACATGTGGTTTCGCGACGACGGCCCGCTGTCCCGGCACGACTATGCCGCGCTGATGACGCGCCTCGTTCTCGACGGGGCGCGCACACTGCCCGCGGGCTTGCGAAGCAGTTAGGACTGGTTTTGCAGGGCATTTCTTGCTAGGCCTTTTGCCAAACAAGAAAAAACGGGCAGGACATGGGCAGGATTCCGGGCTTTCGCGGCGTTTATGCCGTGGCATGGGCACAAACCGAACTGGGTGACGAACGCGGCCTGCCGCCCGATCTGATGTCGGTTGGCCTGCCATGGTCCTGGCACGGACGCGCCTGGCGGCTGGATACCGGGCCAGAGACGCTCTGGCTCGATCGTCCGGTGCAGCCGGCCGATCCGCGCGGCCGCGCGCGCGACCGGCTTCGCCGGCTCGCATTTGCCCCCGCCGCAGCTGAACAGGCGCTCGATCTGTCGGTATCGGTCGATGATGACCTGCCGGCGGACAGTTTCACGCTCACCGATGGCCACGCCCTGTATCACGCGCGCATCCTGCGCCAGCCGGGGCGGCTGCTGGCGGTGTTCGATCCCTTGATGCCGCCGCCGGGCCGGGTTTTATGGATCACCGCCTTGAACCTTGCGCCACGGGGGCCCAAGGCGCGCAGCGGGGTCATCTGTTTTCTGCCCGGAACACGCATCGACACTCCCGACGGGCCGCGCCCGGTCGAGCGTCTGGAGCCGGGCGATCGCGTGGTGACCCGCGACAACGGCGACCAGCCACTGGTCTGGTGCGGGGCGACGCATCTGACGGGGGCAGAGCTGTATCTGCACCCGCATCTGCGGCCCGTGCGGATCTGCGCCGGGGCGCTGGCGGCCTATCGCGCCGGTGCCGGCGCCCTGCCCGATGCCGACCTGCTGGTCTCGCCCGAGCACAGGGTGCTGCTGCGCGGGGCCGACGATCTGTTCGGCACGCCCGAGGTGCTGGCCTGCGCCGCCGATCTTGAGGACGGGCGCCGGATCCGGCGCGATTTCGCCCCATCCTCGGTGACCTATGTGCATCTGATGTTTGAACGCCACCAGATCATCACGGCCAATGGCCTGCCCTGCGAAAGCTTTCACCCCGCCCTTGCCGGGGCCGAGGTTTTGAAATGGCACGCCCGCGCGCTGGAACGCGCCATGCCCGGGCTGGTCGAGGCGCCGGGCAGACTGGGTCCGCCCGCACGGCGCTGCCTGGACACGGCCGAGGCGCGCATGCTGCTGCATGGCGCCGCCCGCACGGCGTGACGCCCCCCACGGGCCGCTGCGCGCGCGGCGGCGGTGGACGCGGGGGTTTCACACCCCCGCACCCCCGTGGCGTATTTTCGGCAAGATGAAGCCGGGGCGTCGGGACAAGAGCCATTGACTCTGGGTCTGGCTGAAGTATAAGCCGCGCGTCCCGGGTCCGCACCCGGGGCTTTTCATTGGTGTTGGTGGACCCCGCAAGGGGAAACCTGTCGCCGGGGCAACCCGGAGGAGGACAACGCCCTTCTGTCCCGCCTTGGCCGGGACCGGAGACCACCGGGGAACGGCGCGTCACGGGACGATCCGAGACCCGAACGGTGGGAACCGGTTTTCGGAACAGTCGAGGACGCAGACGAAAGAAGGAGATCAGCGATGACCAAACGCACCGCTGCCAAGTACAAGATCGACCGCCGCATGGGCGAAAACATCTGGGGCCGCGCCAAGTCGCCGGTGAACCGGCGCGAATACGGCCCCGGCCAGCACGGCCAGCGCCGCAAGCAGAAGCTGTCGGATTTCGGCACCCAGCTGCGCGCCAAGCAGAAGCTGAAGGGCTATTACGGCGATCTGACCGAAAAGCAGTTCAAGCGCATCTACGGCGACGCCACGCGCGTCAAGGGCGACACCGGTGAGAACCTGGTCGGCCTGCTGGAGCGGCGTCTGGATGCCGTCGTCTATCGCGCCAAGTTCGTGCCCACGATCTTTGCCGCCCGCCAGTTCGTGAACCACGGCCATGTCACCGTGAACGGCAAGCGCGTGAACATCGCCTCGTATCGCGTGAAGGAAGGCGATGTCGTCGCCGTGCGCGATCGTTCGAAACAGCTGGCGATCGTTCTGGAATCGGTTGCCCTGGCCGAGCGCGACGTGCCCGACTATATTGACGCCGACCATTCCAAGATGACCGCCACGTTCGTGCGCACGCCCTCGCTGGCGGATGTGCCCTATGCGGTGCAGATGGAGCCCAACCTCGTCGTCGAATATTACGCCAAGAACTGATCCGGCCCTGGCCAGACGGTTTCTTGCACGATTGCGGGCCGCGCCGGGGATACCGGCGCGGCCTTTTCCTTTGCCCGCAGCGCGGCAGGCGCGGGCAGATCGCAGGCAGCGGCCCGATCGGGGCCAAGGAGGACCCATGAGCGACGCCATCCGCCCGCAGCCGGGCATCATGGAGATCGCGCTTTACGAGGGCGGCAAGGCCAAGCTGGATGGCCATGCCGAGGTGGTGAAGCTCAGCTCGAACGAGAATCCGCTGGGGCCCGGCACGGCCGCGCAGGACGCGATGCGCGCCCTTGCCCTGGGCAACGGCGCGGCGGGGTTGCATCGCTATCCGTCGACCGACCACGCCGAACTGCGCGCCGCGATTGCCGAGGTGCACGACCTGGATCCGGCACGGGTGATCTGCGGCGTGGGGTCCGACGAAATCATCGCGTTCCTGTGCCAGGCCTATGCCGGTCCGGGCGACGAGGTGCTTTACAGCGAATACGGCTTCCTGATGTACAAGATCTCGGCGCAGGCGGCGGGCGCGACCCCTGTCGCCGCCCCGGAAACCGAGCGCCACACCGATGTCGATGCGCTGCTGGCCGCCGCCAGCGAACGCACCCGGCTGGTCTTCGTGGCCAACCCCAACAACCCCACGGGCACGATGATACCCATGCCCGAGATCGAGCGCCTGGCCGAGGGCCTGCCGGAACAGGCGCTGCTGGTGCTGGACGGCGCCTATGCCGAGTATATCGAGGGGTTCGACGGCGGCCAGGCGCTGGTCGAGGCGCGCGCGAATGTCATCATGACGCGCACCCTATCGAAGATCTATGGGCTGGGCGGGTTACGTGTCGGCTGGGCCTATGGGCCGCAAGCGGTGATCGATGTCCTCAACCGGGTGCGGGGGCCGTTCAACCTGTCCAGCCTGCAACTGGAGATCGGTGCGGCCGCCCTGCGCGATCAAGTCCATGTCGAGCGGTCGCGCAAGGCCAATGCCGAGGCCCGTCGCTGGCTGACCGACGCGCTGCGCGACGCCGGCACCGGGGTGGACGAAAGCCAGGGAAACTTCGTCCTGGCGCGGTTCGACGGCGCGGAAACCGCCGATGCGGTCGACGCCGCCTTGCAGCAAGAGGGGATACTGGTGCGCAAGATGGGCGGATACGGCCTGCCACAGGCCTTGCGCATCACCGTCGGCACGATGCGCGATTGCCAGCGACTTGCGGCGGTGACCGCCCGCGTGCTGGGTGAAAGGACATGACCCGGCTATATGACAAGGTCGCCCTGATCGGGCTGGGGTTGATCGCCTCGTCCATGGCGCATGCAATGCGGCGGCACGGGCTGGCCGGAGAAATCGCGGGCCATGCCCGCACCGCCGAGACCCGCAAGGCCGCGCTGGAGATCGGGATCGTTGACAGCGTTCACGAAACCGCCGCCGATGCCGTCACGGGTGCCGACCTCGTGGTGCTGGCAGTGCCCGTCGGGGCCATGGCCGATGTCGCGCAAGAGATCGGGCCGCATCTGAAACCCGGCTGCACCATCACCGATGTCGGTTCGGTCAAGCAAGCGGTGATCGATGCGGTCGCGCCGCATCTGCCGGCGGGTATTCATTTCGTGCCGGGCCATCCGCTGGCCGGGACCGAGCATTCGGGCCCTTATTCGGGTTTCGCCACCCTGTTCGAGAACCGCTGGTGGCTGATCACCCCGCTGCCCGACAGCGCGGCCGAACCCACGGCCCGGCTGCGCGCCCTGTGCGAAGCGATGGGCGCGAATGTCGAGGAAATGGACGCCGCGCACCACGATCTGGTGCTGGCGGTGGTGTCGCATACCCCGCACCTGATCGCCTATACCATGGTGGGCGTGGCCGATCACCTGCGCCGCGTGCAGCAGTCGGAAGTCATCAAGTACTCGGCCTCGGGCTTTCGCGATTTTACCCGCATCGCCGCGTCCGATCCGACGATGTGGCGCGATGTCTTCCTGACCAACAAGGAGGCGACACTGGATATCCTTGGCCGGTTCACCGAGGAACTGTTCGTTTTGCAGCGTGCCATCCGCATGGGCGACGGCGACAAGTTGTTCGAGTATTTCACCCGCACACGGGCCATCCGGCGCGGGATCATCGAAGCGGGCCAGGACACCGCGGCACCCGATTTCGGGCGCGGCAAGGCAGGCTGACATGATGCGGCGGTGCATCGCGGCGGGCATTCTGGTGCTGTCGGTCCTCGCCGGCGCCGCCCAGGCGCGCGCACCCGCCGCGTCACCCGTTCCGCCGCAACGCCCCGTGGTCGCCATCCCGGATCGGGTCGAGCGCGACGGCGCTCTGGCGCCAGCGACCAGCCTGCGTCCGCCACGCCACGACCCCGCCGCACGGGCCCGGCACGCGCGCGCGGTGCCACGCGCCGCCGGAGCGCAAACGCCCGGCCCGGCCCGGTCGGGCCTGTGCGGGCGCGCGACACTCGCAGGGCGCAGCCTGCCACCGATCGCCGGGCCGTCGCGCGGTTGCGATGTCGATGATCCGGTCAGCGTGACGCATGTTGCCGGCATTCGCCTGTCGCAGCCCGCGACCCTGGAATGCGATACCGCGCGCGCCTTTGACGACTGGGTGCGCGGCGCCATGCTGCCGGCGCTGGGCAATGCGGGGGGCGGTGTCGCCCAAATCCGGGTTGCGGCGCATTATGCCTGCCGTCCGCGCAACAATCGTCCGGGCGCGCGGATATCCGAACATGGGCGCGGCCGCGCGATCGACATCGCTGGCGTCGTGTTGTCGGACGGGCAAAGCGTGATGGTCTTGGACGACTGGCGGCGGGGCCGTTTCAGCGACGCCCTGCAGCGCATGCATCAGGCGGCCTGCGGCATCTTTCGCACCACGCTTGGTCCCGGCTCGGACGGCCATCACGAGGATCACCTGCACTTCGACCTTGCCCAACGGCGCGGCGGCGGCACCTATTGCCGATGATCCGGGCCGCGATCACCGCCGGCCCAGTGCCCGCAGGATCTGGGCGCGGTGCTGGTCACGCGCCGGAACCTCGGCCGCCTGCCGTGCCTGACCGTCAAAGCGCGGGGCGGGGGCGGGTTGCAGCCTGTCGTCCTTCAGCCAACTTTGGCGGGCGCTCAGATGCGGGTCTGACGCAGCCTCGACCGGCGACAGGACCGGGGCCACGCAGGCATCCGACCCGTCGAACACCCTGACCCAGTGATCGCGCGGTTGCGCGGCGAAGATCGCGTCAAGCCGGGCCGCCAGTTCGGGCCATGACGCCGGGTCGAACTGGTGCGCGAACTGCGGATCGTCCTCAAGCCCCAGGCATTGCAGGAACGCGGCATAGAACTTGGGTTCCAGGCATTGCACCGACATATGGCCGCCGTCGGCACAGCGATAGCACCGCGACCAATGCGGCCCGTCCAGCAGGCTCTGACCCCGGTCCATGCGGAACATCCCGCCCGGCAGCATCGAGGCGATCAAGGCCATCATATGCGCCGAACCATCGACAATGGCGGCATCGACGACAGTGCCCTGCCCGGTGCGCTGCGCCCGCCAGAGCGCGGCCAGCAGCCCGGCGATCAGATACATCGCACCGCCGCCGATATCCCCGACCAGCGTAGGCGGGGTCTGCGGCGGCTGGCCGGGCGGCGAGGCATACCAGAGTGCGCCGGAGAGCGCGATATAGTTCAGGTCGTGCCCGGCTTGTTCGGCGCGCGGCCCGTCCTGACCCCAGCCGGTCATGCGCCCATAGACCAGCGATGGCCGCATGGCGTGAATTTCCTTTGGCCCAAGGCCCAGTCGTTCCATCACGCCCGGCCGCATCCCCTCGATCAGGCCGTCGGCGCTGGCGATCAGGGCCTTGACCGTTTCCAGATCGCCGGGTGATTTCAGGTCCAGCGCGATGGTGCGCTTGCCCCTGTCCAGCAGGTTCGGCCCCGCCATGCCCGGCAGCGGCGGCCCCTCGGGGCGCTGGATGCAGATCACCTCGGCGCCCATGTCGGCCAGCCACATGCCGGCAAACGGGGCCGGCCCGATCCCCTCGATCTCGATGATGCGCAATCCTTCAAGCATCGTTGTCGCCCCTCCATTCGCCGCGCGCCTGTAGCACCTTGCGCAAGGTGCTGGGTCGGTCGGTCATGATCCCCTGCACACCCATATCCAGCAACTGCTCCATCTCTATCGCATCGTTCACTGTCCAGACCTGAACCGCGACCCCCGCGCGCCGCGCCGCGCGCACGAAGCGCGGTGACACCACACCCACGCCCTTGTACCGGACCGGCACCTGAACCACCGGAAAGTTGCCCACCGGCAGCGGCAGTCGCCAGCCGCGCAGCATCAGGCCCAGCACCTGGCGATGCGCGGGCGACCAGCAAAGACCCGCGCCCAGCGCCGCGCGAAGCCGCGCGGTGCGCCGGGGCTTGAAAGACCCCACACCCACGCGGCCAACTGCACCCATGCGCTGAAGCACCCTTGCCAGCGGGTCGATCACTGCATCGGACTTGGCCTCGATGTTGACGAAAAGGCCGGGATGTTCCTCAAGAAGGGACTCGAGCCGCGGTATTTCGGCGCCCTCGTGCGTCCGGATGCCGCGCAGATCGGACCATGCCAGATCGCCGATGGCACGCGGATCGCCCGTCATCCGCTCTAACGTGGGATCATGGTGGATCACCACCACGCCATCACGGGTGGCATGCACATCCAGTTCGACATGGCTATAGCCCAGCCCCACCGCATGCGCGAAGGCGGGAAGGGTGTTTTCCTCGACCTCAAGCGAACCGCCGCGATGGGCGATCGCCTTCGAAAGCGGATGGTCGAGAAACGCGAAACGGCGGGCCATGCGGCATCATGCGAAATTCTGCGCAGGTGTCGAGGGGGCATGTCTGACGCTTCCCTTCCGGCCCGGTCCGCGATAACCAGAACGCCAAGGAGGCGTGCCATGTCCACCATTCTTGAGCGTATCAAGGCCTACAAGCTGGAAGAGGTCGCTGCCGCCAAGGCGGCGACGCCGCTGGCCGCGATAGAGGCGCGCGCCCGCGCGGCCTCGGCCCCGCGGGGTTTTCACAAGGCGTTGCACCAGGCTTCGCGCAACGGCTATGGCCTGATCGCCGAGATCAAGAAGGCCAGCCCGTCCAAAGGGCTTATCCGCGCCGATTTCGACCCGGCCGCATTGGCACGCGCCTATGCCGAGGGGGGCGCGGCCTGCCTTTCGGTCTTGACCGACAGCCCCAGCTTTCAGGGCGCCGATGCCTATCTGGGCGCGGCGCGCGCGGCCGTCAGCCTGCCCGCCCTGCGCAAGGACTTTCTGTATGATCCCTGGCAGGTCGTGCAATCGCGTGCGCTTGGGGCCGATTGCATCCTGATCATCATGGCCTCGGTCAGCGATGCCCAGGCGGCCGAACTGGAAGATGCGGCATTCGCCTGGGGCATGGACGTTCTGATCGAGGTTCACGACCTTGCCGAACTTGAGCGGGCCATCACGCTGAAATCCCCCATGATCGGCATCAACAACCGCAATCTGAATACGTTCGAGGTCACGCTGGATACGACGCGAAAGCTGGCGCGGCTGGTGCCGGACGATCGCATGATCGTCTGCGAAAGCGGGCTTTTCGTGCCCGATGACCTGGCCGACATGGCGCGCTATGGCGCGCGCAGCTTCCTGATCGGGGAAAGCCTGATGCGCCAGGACGATGTCACCGCCGCGACGCGCGCGCTTCTGGCCAACCCGCTGACTGGCGACGGGAACTGAACCATGGCCGAACTGACCCATTTCGATAGCCAGGGCCGCGCGCATATGGTCGATGTCGGCGACAAGGCGACCACCGCGCGCACCGCCATTGCCTGCGGCCATGTCGTGATGAAGCCCGAGACACTGGCCCATGTCACCGCGGGCACGGCAGCGAAAGGTGACGTACTGGGCGTCGCGCGACTGGCCGGTATCATGGCCGCGAAGAAATGCGCGGATCTGATCCCGCTCTGTCATCCGCTGCCGATCACGCATGTTTCGGTCGACCTGGCGGCCGATGCCGATCTGCCCGGCGTGCGGATCACGGCCGAGGTACGCACCACCGGCAAGACCGGCGTCGAGATGGAGGCCCTGACCGCGGTTTCGGCCGCCGCGCTGACCGTCTATGACATGCTCAAGGCCGTCGAGAAATCCATGCGGATCGGCGGCATCGAGGTCGTGCGCAAGGAAGGCGGCAAATCCGGCGTCTATACCCGCGATGGTGCGCCATGATCGCCGTCGAAGAGGCATTAGCGCGGGTCTTTTCCCTGTGCGCGCCCCTGACGACCGAGACCGTCCCCCTCAGGCGTGCGGCTGGCCGCGTGCTGGCCGAACCCGCCGCCGCCGGGCGCGATCAGCCGCCGTTTGCGGCATCGGCCATGGACGGCTATGCGCTGGCCGGCCCGGTATCGCCGGGCCAGGGCTTTCGCGTCATCGGCGAAGCGGCGGCGGGCCATGCCTTTGACGGAAGCGTCGGTCCGGGCGAGGCGTTGCGCATTTTCACGGGCGCCCCCCTGCCCGCCGGCACCGACCAGGTGGTCATCCAGGAGGATGTGGAACGCGACGGCGACCGTATCACCTTGCGCGACATGCTCGATCAGGGCAGCCATGTTCGACCGGCGGGGCAGGACTTTCGCGCCGGTGATCTGATCACCGCACCCCGACGCCTGCGTCCAGTCGATCTGGCCTTGCTGGCGGCGATGAATATCGCCGAGGTTCGTGTTTTCCGGCGCCCCGTGGTGGCCATCATCGCCACCGGCGACGAACTGGTCATGCCAGGCGAAGCGCCGCGCCCGGATCAGATCGTGGCCTCGAACGGCTTTGCGCTCAAGGCGATGGTCGAGGCCGAGGGCGGCATTGCCCGGCTGCTGCCCATCGCGGGCGACAGTGACGCGCAGTTGCGCGCCGTTCTCGACATGGCGCGCGGGGCGGATGTGATCGTGACCATCGGCGGGGCCTCGGTCGGCGATCATGACCTCGTCGCCAGCACGACGCGCAGGCTGGGGGCCGAACCGTCCTTCTACAAGATCGCCATGCGCCCCGGCAAACCACTGATGGCCGGACGGCTGTTTGACGCGCTGATGCTGGGCCTGCCCGGAAACCCGGTCTCGGCCATCGTCTGCGGCCACCTGTTCCTGCTGCCCGCGCTGCGCGCCCTTTCCGGACTTGGCGCCCTGCCCGCACCGACGCGCGCGGCCACGCTTGCTGACGCGGTCGGTGCGAACGGGCCGCGCGCCCATTACATGCGCGCCCGGCTTGAACCCGAAGGACGGATTCGACCCTTCGATAACCAGGACAGCGCGATGCTTGGCATCCTGGCGGCGGCCGACGCGTTGCTGATCCGCCCGGTCGCGGACCCGGCGCGCAACGCGGGGCATCCGGTGCGCTATATCCCGCTTTGAGCGTTGACTTGCGCCGTGAACATGCGTAGAACTTATGGTGAACTTTCCTGCCTCGGCCCTGTTCGGGGTCGGCGCCCAACCGCAGGGGGACACCCGCGCATGCTCACCCGCAAACAGCTTGAATTGCTGGAACTGATCGACACCTGCATGAAGCGCGATGGCGTTCCGCCATCATTTGACGAGATGAAGGATGCGCTGAACCTGCGATCCAAATCGGGGATTCACCGGCTGATCACCGCGCTGGAAGAGCGCGGCTTCATCCGCAGGCTTGCGCACCGCGCCCGCGCGATCGAAGTGATCCGCATGCCCGACAAAGCGGTCGGTCACGACACCACTGGCAGCCGCAGCGCGCCGCGCGTGATCGAAGGCGGGCGCGCCGCCACCGCCACAGCCGCACCACGGGTTCAGGCGCTGGAGCTGCCGGTCATGGGGCGGATCGCCGCCGGCACACCGATCGAGGCGATTTCCGAAGTCTCGCATATGGTCGCCGTTCCGGGCTCGATGCTGTCAGGACAGGGCCAGCACTACGCGCTTGAGGTGCGCGGCGATTCGATGATCGACGCCGGAATCAACGATGGCGACATCGTCGTGATCCGCGAACAAACAACCGCCGACAATGGCGATATCGTCGTCGCACTGGTCGACGGGCAGGAAGCGACGCTCAAACGCTTCCGCCGGATGCGCGGAATGATCGCGCTTGAAGCCGCGAATCCCGCCTATGAAACGCGCATCCTCCGCGACGACCAGGTGCAGGTTCAGGGCCGGCTGGTCGGCCTCATTCGCAGCTATTGACCGGTTCCGACGACCGGACCCGTCCCTTGCGGACCACTTGGGTCTGCGGATCGGTCCTGCCAGGGCAGCAAATCGCATCTCCTGTCCCACCCCTGTGCGGGACACGCTCAACGCGATGCGGTCCATGGCCGATCGCCCGACAGATCATGCGCCAGGCGCCAGCGAATCGTGTCGCCCTGCCGGTATGCGGCCCGCGCGCCCGACCTGGACAGCGCATCGGCGTCGATTACCTGGCACCCCTCGGGCGGAGGATCGCGCGGGGTGACATTCAACACCGCAACCATGCCCGGTCCGCAATGGGCATTCAAAAGCTCGGATGCGCGCTGCCCCGTCAGATGCAGCCATGTGCGGCCGTCGAACGTGAATTGCGCGGGACCGTCGTCCGCGGCGATCAACCGCGCTGCGGCGCTCGCCTGATCGGCGTCATCGCCATCGGCCTCAAGCCAGTTGCGCGCCACGAACCCGTTGCCGCGTGCGCGTGTCAGGGCGCGCCCGTCCGGCGTCTGAACCCCGACCAGCGCGCCGTTTTCCGAGATCAGCAACGCCGGCCGTTCAACCAGGCCCCAGCCGGCCATCGCCGCCGCCACGACGGCAAGCCCGGCCACACGGGCGCGACCGGGCCAGAGCATGAACCACAATGTCCCGAGGGCGAGCGCGGGCAGCACCGCCGCATGGGGCGCAGCAACCATGCGCACCGCGTTGTCGAATCCGGAAACCCAGTGGGCCACCGCCATGATCCAGCGCGCGCCGGCCTCAAGCAAGACAAGGCCGGCCCCTTCCAGCCCGATCGGCCAAAGCACCGCCGCCAGCACCGCGGCCGGCATCACCAGAACCCCCATCAGCGGCACGCTGAGCAGGTTGGCGATCAGCCCGTATTCCGCGATCCTGTGGAAATGCGCGGCGGCCACCGGCGCCGTGGCCAGCCCCGCCACCAGCGAGCACATCACGACCCCCACAACGGCGCGCCGCCAGCGCGGCACCCGCGCGCGGCCGGCGGCGGCAAGCGCGCGTCGTCGCTGCCATCCGAACACGACGACCAACGCGACAGTCGCCGCGAACGACATCTGGAAACCGGCCGACAACAACGCCTCGGGTCGCCAGATCAGGATCAGCGCGGCGGCAAGGGCCACCGATCGCAACGAAAATACGCGCCGGTCGAACAAGACCGCGCCCAGCATCACCACCGCCATCACAAAGGCGCGCTGCGTCGCCACGTTCCCGCCTGAAAGCGCCAGATAGAAGATCGCCGCCGCCATCGCCCCCAGCGCCGCCCATTTGCGGATCGGCCAGCGCAGCGCAACGGTGGGAAGCAAGGCAAGGCCCGCGTTCAACGCGCCGAACACGGTGCCGGTCAAAAGCCCCATGTGCAGCCCCGAAATCGCCAGGAGATGCGCCAGGTTGGAGCGCCGCAAGGCCTCGGTCGTGGACAGTTCGACGCCTGACCGATCCCCGGTCAGAATCGCAGCCACGAAGGCACCCGCCTCACCGGGTATGCGGTCGCGAATGCCCGCGCTGATATGCAACCGCAGGCGCGCGATCGACAGGGCCAGGCCGGGCTCGGGCGGGCCGATGGCCAGCACCGGGTTGCGCGTATAGCCGACGGCGCCGAGCCCGGCAAACCAGGCCAACCGGCGAAAGTCGAACCCGCCGGGTTCGACCGGGCCGCCGGGAGGGCCAAGATGCCCCGTCAGCCCGATCCGCGTGCCCGGAACCGGATCGACATCAAGGGTCTCGCCGTGCAGCGAGACGCGGACGCGCGTCGGCAGACGGCCCAGCGCGACATCGTGCAACACGACCTGATCGAGCGTCAGGCGCAGCGCATCCGAGACCGACCGATCCACAGCGACGATCCGCCCCTCGACCGGGCCATAGTATCGCCAGCCCAGCACGGGTGCGGCCACGGAATGCGCCCGCCATCCCGCCAGCAGGAAACCGGCCGCCATCAGGGCCGCGGCAATCGCCACGGGGCGCGCACGCTCTGGCCCCAGGGCGCCCAGAGCCGCGCACAAGCCACATGCCAACGCCGCGCCAAGCCAGCCGGTGGCAGACGGTTCCTGCGACAGGGCGAAATAGGCCCCGACCCCCAGTCCAAGAAGGACCGGCACGAACGCAAACAGATGGCCGCGTGCCGCGTTCAGCGCATCCAGCGGGGCCAGGAACGCCGCGCGCCATGGCCAACGCGGCGATGCCGGGCGGGTCGAAAGGGCCGGGCTATGCACTTGTTCTTGCCTGCGTCATTGCCTAGAGCAGGCGCAAGCCTATCTGCCGAATGGTTTCCGAAAGGTTAATCCGCCATGTCCGAGCCCGTCGTCACCCGCTTTGCCCCCTCGCCCACCGGCTTTCTGCATATCGGCGGGGCGCGGACGGCATTGTTCAACTGGCTTTACGCACGCGGGCGTGGCGGAAAGTTCCTGTTGCGGATCGAGGATACCGATCGTGCGCGCTCAACCCCAGAGGCGACCGAGGCCATCCTCAAGGGCCTGACATGGCTGGGGCTCGACTGGGATGGCGAAGCCGTCAGCCAGGCCGCGCGCGCCGATCGCCACGCCGAGGTCGCCCGCGAAATGCTGGCGCGCGGCCATGCCTACAAGTGCTTTTCGACGCAAGACGAGATCGAGGCCTTTCGCGAAGCCGCCCGCGCCGAGGGGCGCTCGACCCTGTTTCAAAGCCCGTGGCGCGACGCCGATCCGGCCACCCATCCGGCCGCTCCCTATGCGATCCGTCTCAAGGCCCCGCGTGACGGCGAAACGGTGATCGAGGACGCGGTTCAGGGGCGTGTCGTCTTTCGCAACGACCAGCTGGATGACATGGTTTGTTTACGTTCGGATGGTAGCCCTACCTACATGCTGGCTGTCGTCGTCGACGATCATGACATGGGCGTGACGCATATCATCCGCGGCGATGACCACCTGAACAATGCCGCGCGACAGGTGCAGGTCTACGCCGCGATGGGGTGGGATGTGCCGGTCTTTGCGCATATTCCGCTGATACATGGCGAGGACGGCAAAAAGCTGTCGAAGCGCCACGGCGCGCTGGGGGTCGAGGATTATCAGCGCATGGGCTACCCGGCCGCTGCGCTGCGCAACTATCTGGCGCGCCTGGGCTGGAGCCACGGAAACGACGAATTCTTTACCGACGACCAGGCGCGCGCCTGGTTCGATCTGACCGGGATCAACCGCGCCCCTGCCCGGCTTGACCTGAAGAAACTTGACCATCTGGCCGGATTGCATTTTTCGGCCATGGACGATGCCGCGGCGCTGCGCGAACTGGAACAATACCTTGCCGTAACCGGCGCCCCCGCCCTGAGCCCGCAGCAGCGCGAGGGGCTGTTGCAGGCGATGCCCGTGGTCAAGGAAAAAGCCAAGAACTTCAACCAGATAATCGAAAAGGCGCATTTCGTTCTGACCACCCGCCCGATCGAGCCCGATGCGAAAGCAAGCGCGACGCTGACTGATGTATCCCGTGGTATACTGGCCGAATTGACGCCGCAGATGCAAAATGCTAGCTGGGAGCGCGACAGACTCGAAGCGATCGTGAGCGATTGCGCCGCAAAGCACGGGCTGGGCCTTGGCAAGATCGCGCAGCCCTTGCGGGCCGCCCTTGCAGGACGCACAGTTTCGCCAAGCGTGTTCGACATGATGCTGATTCTGGGACGAGACGAGACCTTGGCCCGCCTGGCCGATGCCTGCAACCGCACCAGCGGATGACAGGGCATGGGGGCCGGGTCTGCCGACAACAAAGCGAGGAAAGCGATGGCTGAAAAAGAAAAAACCGCGAAGCTGGCGATCGGAGACAAGACGCTGGAGTTGCCGATGCTGTCGCCGACTGTCGGCCCCGAGGTGATCGACATCCGCAAGCTTTATGCGCAGGGCGACATCTTCACCTTTGATCCCGGCTTCACGTCAACGGCCGCCTGTTCGTCAACGATCACCTATATTGATGGCGACAAGGGCGAGCTGCTCTATCGCGGTTATCCGATCGAACAACTGGCCGAGAAGTCGCACCATCTGGAAGTGTGCTATCTGCTTCTTTACGGCGAACTGCCGAATGCGCAGCAGATGATCGATTTCGAAACCCGCGTCACGCGCCACACGATGGTGCATGAACAGATGCACAACTTCTTCCGCGGCTTCCGCCGCGATGCACATCCGATGGCGACCATGGTGGGCGTGGTCGGGGCGATGTCGGCCTTCTATCACGACTCGACCGATATCAACGATCCCTGGCAGCGCGAGGTCGCCGCGATCCGCATGATCGCCAAGCTGCCGACGATCGCGGCCATGGCCTACAAGTATTCGATCGGCCAGCCCTTCGTGTATCCGAAGAACTCGCTCGATTACGCCGGGAACTTCCTGCACATGTGCTTTGGCGTCCCGGCCGAGGACTATGTCGTCGATCCGATCCTGGCCAAGGCCATGGACCGGATCATGATGCTGCACGCCGATCACGAACAGAACGCCTCGACATCGACGGTGCGTCTTGCCGGCTCGTCCGGCGCCAACCCGTTCGCCTGCATCGCCGCCGGCATTGCCTGCCTGTGGGGGCCAGCCCATGGCGGCGCCAACCAGGCCTGCCTGGAAATGCTGCGCGAGATCGGTTCGGTCGATCGCATCCCCGAATACATCGCGCGCGCCAAGGACAAGGACGATCCGTTCCGCCTGATGGGCTTTGGCCACCGGGTCTACAAGAATTTTGACCCGCGGGCCAAGGTGATGAAGGAATCCGCCGACGAGGTGCTGGACCTTCTGGGTGTCAAGGACAACGAAACGCTCAAGGTCGCCAAGGAACTGGAGCGGATCGCGCTTGAGGACGACTATTTCGTCGACAAGAAGCTCTATCCGAATGTCGATTTCTATTCCGGCATCATCCTTGAGGCAATGGGCTTTCCGACCTCGATGTTCACGCCGATCTTTGCGCTGTCGCGTACCGTTGGCTGGATTTCGCAATGGAAGGAAATGCTGGCCGACCCTCAGCAAAAGATCGGCCGCCCGCGCCAGCTTTATACCGGCAAGGCACGGCGCGACTATATCGAGGTCGAAACCCGCTGAACGGGCCATTGACACAGCGACGCCGCCCCGTGGGGCGGCGTTTGCCTTGACAGGATCGTCGCCACGGGCAGCGACGATCAGTCGCGCGGTTGGGCGCGCTCAACCACGCGGGCCAGGAAACTGGCGCCGACAGGGGTGATGTCATCGTTGAAATCATACCGGGGATGATGCAGCCCGGCACCGTCACCCTGCCCCAGGAACAGGTAGGATCCGCGCCGGCGTTCGAGCATGAAGGCGAAGTCCTCCGCCCCCATGACCGGCTCGCAAATGCCCGCATCGCCACTGACCTCGCGGGCAACGTCGAGGGCGAAATCGGTTTCATCGGCGTGGTTCACCGTGGCCGGATAGCCGCGCTCGAAATCAATGTCGGCGCTGACGCCCATGGCCTGCGCGATCCCGTTGACGATCTCGTGGCATCGTTTCTCGACCATGTCCTGCACGGCCTTGTCATAGGTGCGCACCGTCGCGCAGAACCAGCCGCTTTCGGGGATGATGTTGTCGGCACTGCCGGTATGGATCTGTGTCACCGACAGGACCATCGCGTCCGTTCCCTTGCGGTTGCGGCTGACGATGGTTTGCAGCGCCGCCACCATCGACACAATGGCTGCCACCGGATCAACGGCGCCCTCGGGGTGGGCGCCATGCCCGCCGCGGCCGGTGACGGTAACGGTCAACGTGTCAACCGCCGCCATGATCGGGCCGGGCCGGGTTTCGAACCTGCCTTGCGGCACACCGGGGGCATTGTGCAGCGCATAAATCTGGTCGATCTCGAACCGTTCCATCACGCCGTCGCGCACCATGACACCGGCGCCACCGCCCCATTCCTCGCCCGGCTGAAAGATCAGGGCCACCCGCCCGGCGAAATTGCGGGTCTCGGCCAGGTAACGCGCCGCGCCCAGCAGCATCGTGGTATGCCCGTCATGTCCGCAGGCATGCATCTTGCCGTCCACGACCGAGGCATGCGGCAGACCGGTTTCCTCGGTGATGGGCAAGGCGTCGGTATCGGCGCGCAAACCGATCGTGGGCCCTGCCCCCTGCCCGTTTATGATGCCGATCACGCCGCTTTCGGCGATGCCTTCGTGCACCTCGTCGACGCCGAAGGCGCGCAACTTCTCGACAATGAATGCCGCCGTGCCGTGGCAATCGAAACGGGTTTCCGGATGCATGTGCAGATGCCGCCGCCATTCGGTCAGATCGGGGGCGAATTCGGCAATGCGGTTGAGGACAGGCATGGTGGACTCCGGCTGGTGCTTGGGCGATACCGGGCCATCTTCACCGAAAACGGGGCGGGTGCAATGGCCGACAAGACGCTGATCGACAACCCCGACGGCGGACTGCCGCGGCTGGCCGAGATCATGCGGCGGCTGCGCGCGCCCGAGGGGGGCTGCCCGTGGGATATCGAACAGGATTTCGACTCGATCGCGCCCTATACGATCGAGGAAGCCTATGAAGTCGCCGACGCCATCGCCCGGCAGGACTGGGACGGGCTGCGCGGTGAACTGGGCG
Organism: Rhodobacteraceae bacterium HLUCCA12; assembly: GCA_001314715.1. Lineage (GTDB taxonomy): Bacteria > Pseudomonadota > Alphaproteobacteria > Rhodobacterales > Rhodobacteraceae > Pararhodobacter. Next base: position 325,226 of record LJSV01000003.1, read on the forward strand.
ATCTGTTGTTTCAGGCGGTCTATCATGCCCAGATGGCTGACGAGGCCGGGCATTTCACGCTGGATGACGTGATCCGCACGATCTCGGACAAGATGATCGCGCGCCATCCGCATGTCTTTGGCACGGCTGCGATCGCAAGCGCCGAGGACCAGAACCGCGCCTGGGAGGCCATGAAGGCAGCCGAGCGCGCGGGGCGCGCGCAAACCGGCGTGCTGGACGATGTGCCGCTGGCGCTTCCGGCCCTGATGCGCGCGATCAAGCTGCAAAACCGCGCCGCGCGCGTGGGTTTCGACTGGCCGGAAATTGGCCAGGTGGTGGACAAGATCACCGAGGAAGCGCGCGAACTGACCGAGGCGCGCGAAGCGCTTTCGCAGGACGCGATCACCGAGGAATTCGGCGATCTTCTGTTCGTCATGGCCAACCTGGCGCGGCATCTGAAGATCGACCCCGAAGCCGCGCTGCGCGCCGCGAATGCCAAGTTCACGCGCCGGTTCCAGGCGATTGAGGCGGCGTTGGCCAGGACCGGGCGCAGGCCCGCCGACAGCACGCTTGAGGAAATGGACGCGCTGTGGAACGCTGCGAAGGCTGTGGAAAAATCGCACGACAGGGGTTGAGCGGGCGACAATCGCCGCACCGGCGTCAGAAGAACTGCTCGCGGATCAGCCGCTCTTCCAGCCCGTGACCGGGATCGAACAGCAAACGGTGGCGGATATTGGGCTCGGACCGGATCTCGACCGAGACGACATCGCGCACCGGCTGGGCATCGGCATCGGCCATGACCGGACGCTTGGCCGGGTCCAGAACATCGAATCGCACGACGGCCGATTTCGGCAGCAAGGCACCGCGCCAGCGGCGGGGCCGGAACGCCGCCATCGCCGTCAGCGCCAGGACATCCGCGCCGATGGGCAGAATGGGGCCGTGGGCCGAATAGTTATAGGCCGTCGAGCCCGCAGGCGTTGCAACCAGCGCACCGTCGCAGACCAGTTCCTTCATCCGCACCTTGCCATCGACCGAGATGCGCAGCCGCGCCGCCTGTGGCCCGGCGCGCAGCAATGACACCTCGTTGATCGCAAGCGCCTCGTGCTTTTCGCCGGTGACGGTGACGGCACACATGCTCAGTGGGTTGAGGACTTCTTCGCCCGCCATATCCAGCCGCTCGTCCAGGTCATCGTCGGAATAGGCGTTCATCAGAAAGCCCACCGTTCCCCGGTTCATCCCGTAGACCGGCGTATCCAGCGCCTGGCTTGCGCGCAGCGTGGCCAGCATGAAGCCGTCGCCGCCCAGCGCGACGATCACGTCGGCATCATGCAGGGGAACATCGCCATAACGCGCAATCAGCGCACTGCGCGCAGCGATCGCCGACGGCGCAGAGCTGGCCAGGAATGCGATCGCCTTTTTCCGTGCTCGTGCCATGACCTGCCCTTGCTGCGCCCCTTGACATGGCCGAGTCCTCGACAGGCTCAAACCGCCGGTCAGGTTTCGCAAAAGCGGCAAGCGCATGCAATCGGAAAGGCACATTTCGCTTTCTCGCCGGCTTGCGGCGTTTTCGTCGCTTTTCGCCCGCACAGCCTTGGGGTAAAGAGCGGCAAGACAAATTCGGCGCGGGAGACGGGCATGACCACCACCGACAAGGGCTTTTTCACCGAAACACTGGCCGAGCGTGATGCGGCCCTCTTCGATGCCATCCGGCAGGAGCTGGGGCGCCAGCGTGACGAGATCGAGTTGATCGCATCGGAAAACATCGTCAGCCGCGCCGTGATGGAAGCCCAGGGTTCGGTGATGACCAACAAATACGCCGAAGGGTATCCGGGAAAACGCTATTACGGTGGCTGCCAGTTTGTCGATATTGCCGAATCCCTTGCCATCGAGCGCGCATGCCGGTTGTTCGACTGCGCCTTTGCGAATGTGCAGCCGAATTCCGGAAGCCAGGCGAACCAGGGGGTCTATACCGCGCTCTTGCAGCCGGGCGACACGATTTTGGGGATGAACCTGGCGTCGGGCGGACATCTGACGCATGGGGCGGCCCCCAACCAGTCGGGCAAGTGGTTCAACGCCGTTCAATACGGCGTGCGCCAGCAGGACCAGCGCATCGACTATGACCAGGTGGCCGAACTGGCACAGGCCCACAAGCCCAAGCTGATCATTGCCGGGGGTTCCGCGATTCCGCGGGTGATCGACTTCGCGAAATTCCGCGAGATCGCCGACAATGTCGGGGCGTATCTGCTGGTCGATATGGCGCATTTCGCCGGGCTGGTGGCTGGCGGCGCGCATCCTTCGCCGTTTCCGCATGCGCATGTCGCCACCACGACCACGCACAAGACCCTGCGCGGCCCGCGCGGCGGCATGATCCTGACCAATGACGAGGCGCTGGCGAAAAAGATCAACTCGGCCATCTTTCCGGGCATTCAGGGCGGCCCGTTGATGCATGTGATCGCCGCCAAGGCCGTCGCCTTTGGCGAGGCCCTCCGGCCCGAGTTCAAGGACTATGCCGCGCAGGTCGTCGGCAATGCCCGCGCCCTGGCCGATCAGTTGCAAAAAGGCGGGCTGGACATCGTCACCGGCGGCACCGACACCCATGTGATGCTGGTCGATCTGCGGCCCAAGGGCGTGAAGGGCAACGCCACCGAAAAGGCCCTGGGGCGTGCGCATATCACCTGCAACAAGAACGGCATCCCCTTCGACCCCGAGAAGCCGACCGTCACATCCGGCGTGCGCCTGGGCACGCCTGCCGGCACGACGCGCGGCTTTGGCGAGGAAGAGTTCCGCCAGATCGCCGACTGGATCGTCGAGGTGGTCGACGGGCTGGCGGTCAACGGCGAAGACGGCAACGGCGAGGTCGAGGCAGCGGTCAAAGCCAAGGTTGCCGCGCTCTGCGCGCGCTTTCCAATCTATCCGGGATTGTAACCGCTGACCGTGATGCCCCACACCACGCGCGACCTGGAGCGCCTTTTGGGTGACATGGTGCGTGCGCGCCTGCCGCAACGCTGGCGTGAACCGGTTCTCTTTGTGCTGAAACACCTGTGGGCCGGGGTCTATGGCGGCATTCTGCTGGTTGCCATGACCCTTACGCGCATCCTCTGGAATTCAGACTGGCCGGTGGCACGTTATGACGTTCTGCTGGCCGTTGCGGTCCTGGCACTGGCGGCGTTCCTGTGGACCCGCGTCGAATCGGTGCCCGAGGCGCGTGCCATGGCGCTGTTCGGCCTGCCGGGGCTGGGTATGGAATGGTTCAAGGTCGGCGCGGGAAACTGGTCCTACCCTGAGCCGGGCCACCTTGTTCTCTTTGACGTGCCGTTGTTCGTGGGGTTCATGTATGCGGCGGTCGCCAGCTGCATCCTGCGCATGATCCGGCTGTTCGACATGCGGTTCGCCCCGTTCCCGCCGTTCGCGGCATCGGTCGGGCTGGCGGCGTTGATCTATGTGAACTTCTTCACCTCGCACATGCTGCCGGATATCCGGATCGCCCTGTTTGCGGGGTCGGTCGCACTGTTCTGGCGCACCAGGATCTGGTTTCGCGTCGCCGGGCGCGATTACTGGATGCCGATGTTGCTGTCCACGGTCCTGTCGGCGCTGGGGATTTGGCTGGCCGAGAATCTGGGCACGCTGACCGGCACCTGGCTTTATGACGGCCAGTCGCCGGGCGAAAAGGTCAGTCTGGCAACCCTGGGGTCATGGTATCTGTTCCTGCTGGTGGCTTTTTCGGCGGTTTCGACGCAATGTCGCCATGCGCTGTCGCGCCAGCCGGTGCGCCGGCGTCAAAGATAGCCGCGCCACACCAGAACCGCGATCAGCCCGACCCCCGTCACCAGCAGCGCAAAAGCGATCGAGCCCGCAACGCTTAACAAGAACTGCCAGCGGCGCTCGGCGGCACCAAGCGGGCGCAGATAATCCAGCACCACGCGGCCCGACCGGCGAAGGCTGGCATCATCCAGACGCCGACGCAGCCGCGGATGCCCGGCCATCGCCTCGGCCTGCGCAAGATCATCAGCGGCCCTGCGAACGTTGCGGGGAAGGTGTCGGCCGCGCTGCCTGAGCGCCGCCTCAAGCGTCTGGCCACGCGCGCCCAGCCGACGGCGCATCAGGCCGGTGACCTGCCGGGCAAGATCCTCGATATCGACAGCAACGGACATGATCGGCCTTGGTCTGGGGCAGGACAACGCTATCGCGGACCAAAGGAGATTCGCAATCTCTGCGAACGAGGCGGTTGCAACACCCCCGCCCTGCCCCTATCGCTGCCATCGACACAATCAAGCGCGGGTTCCAGCATGCTGCACAGGGTTCGTCACGGCAAGAGCACCGAGCTTCCGGCGCTCCTGATCGTTCATGGCCTGTTCGGATCGGCGCGCAATTGGGGCGCCATCGCCAAACGCCTGAGCGACACGCGCGCTGTGGTCGCCGTGGACATGCGCAACCACGGCGCAAGCCCCTTCGCCGGCACCCACAGCTATGCGGATCTGGCCCGTGATCTGGCCGAGGTGATCGCGGATGAGGGTCAGCCGATGGACGTGGTCGGGCATTCGATGGGCGGCAAGGCGGCCATGGTGCTGGCCCTGACCCGGCCCGAACTGACCAATCGGCTGGTGGTCGCGGATATTGCCCCGGTCGCCTATGACCACAGCCAGGCGCATCTGATCGAGGCGATGCGAGCGATGCCGCTTGACGGGCTGACCACGCGATCCGAGGCCAGCGATCGCCTTGCCGCCAGCGTTCCAGACCCGCAGGTGCGGGCCTTTTTGCTGCAATCGCTGGACCTGCGCGCGGACCCGCCGCGCTGGCGACTGAACCTGGACGTTCTGGAACGCGAGATGGACGCCATCACCGGCTGGCCCGACGATCCCGCGTTTCAGCCATATTCCGGGCCGGCCTTGTTCTTTAGCGGTGGCGCATCGGACTATGTGCGCCCCGAACACCGCGCCCGGATCAAGGCGCTGTTCCCAAAGGCCCGCATGGCGAAATTGCCAGGCGCCGGACACTGGCTGCATGCCGAACAGCCGCGCGCCTTCGAACAGACCTTGCGCGTGTTTCTGGATTGAGGCGCGCGCCGGTAGCGAGCGGGATCAGGCCTCTTGCAGCCGGCGGGCCACAAGCCAGCTGACGACGAGACCCAGCACTGCGCCTGACGCTGCGAACAGAACGATCGCGCGGGTCTCGTAAAGCCCCATGCTCAGTGCGGCCACCACGCCGATACCGGCCAGCGTCACGCCAATGAACAGAAACAGGATCATCATCAATCGAAGCATCGCACCCTCGTCGCATGTGTTTTCGCACTTATGCTTGCGCTACGGTCCGCTGTCCTTGACATGGCGCAAACCCGAAACCGGGCATCGATCAGTCACGGCAACGCAGCCGCGCATTCATCACCCCGGTGTCACCTGTGGCCGACCCCGGCGCAATACGACAGCCGCTTGCCTGTTCGGCGGCGGCCAGCATCGCCGGTCGCAATCCGCCGTGACCAGAGCGCGGCACATATCCCATCCGCACGATCTGAACATGCCCGATCGCCCCCGTGCGCTGAACCCAAACACGAAATTCTCGGTCCCCCATCCGGATCACCGCCGGTTCGATGCCGCGATAGCGCGGACTGGGCGACGCCCCGCAGGCCGCAACTAGGATCGGCAGAATCAGGCAACACAAGCAGGTTGTGACAGGACGCATCGCATGATCGTGCCAATCAAGGGTTAACGGAACCTTACCGCCCGAGAAACACCCCTTGCCCGCCTGCCACGGCTTTTGCTATGGGACGCAGGCGGGTGATTAGCTCAGTTGGTAGAGCGCTTCGTTTACACCGAAGATGTCGGGAGTTCGAGTCTCTCATCACCCACCATTCTATCAAGCAAAATCAAATACTTATACTAACTCCCGTCGCGCGATGTGTAGCAAGTCGTGGTGCGGGCTGTGGTGCAGATTCTCTGTGCCGACCTGGTCCCGTGTGGGTTGGATCATGCTCTTCGTAGC
>LJSV01000010.1:0-78918 GCA_001314715.1 Rhodobacteraceae bacterium HLUCCA12
TGTAACCGCCGGACGTAATCTCCCCAAAACCGCCGTTTGAATTTTCCCCAGACATGAGCGTCAGGGCCAATTCCGAACTTCATCTATTCGGAATTGGCTCTGTCGCGAGACACAGGCCTGATGCTCCGAGCGGAGAACGACAGGGGCAGGCAGGTGAAGGGACTGAGGGAGATCGTTTTGATCCAGGATTTGAAGAACCAGGGTCTCAGCATCACCGCGATCGCGCGGAAGGTTGGCTGCGACCGGAAGACTGTGCGGAAGTATCTCGAGCTGGGGTTGGAGGCCCCGGTCTATGGGCCGCGGCGGCCACGGGCGCGGGTGATCGAGCCCTATGAGCGCTACCTCCAGGAACGCGTGCAGGCCTTTCCCGATCTCAGCGGCGCGCGGCTTTTGCGCGAGATCCGGGAACTGGGCTATGAGGGCGCCTACACTGCGGTGACGGACTTTTTGCGCGAGGTGCGTCCGGCGCGGCAGGCCCCGTTCGAGCGGCGGTTCGAGACGCCACCGGGCAAGCAGGCCCAGGTCGATTTTGCGGAGTTCACGGTGGAGTTCACCGACGAGCCGGGCGTGGTTCGCAAGGTCTGGCTATTCTCGCTGGTTCTCGGCCACAGTCGCTGGCTCTGGGGTCGGTTCGTCGCCAGCCAGAACCTGCAATCGGTGCTGCGCTGCCACATCGCGGCCTTCTCGGCCCTCGACGGCGTGCCGGAGGAGATCCTCTATGACCGGATGAAGACCGCAGTGATCGGCGAAGATGAGGCTGGAGTGGTCACCTACAACGCCGCGCTGGTTGCGTTGCTGAACCATTACGGCTCGCTGCCGCGGGCCTGCCAGCCGTATCGGGCAAAGACCAAAGGCAAGGTCGAGCGGCCTTTCCGCTATATCCGGCAGGACTTCTTCCTGGCCCGCACGTTCCGCAACATCGACGACCTCAACTCCCAGTTCGAGGCCTGGCGGACTGAAGTCGCCAATTCCCGGGTGCATGCCACGACCCGGCGGGTGGTGGACGCAGCCTTCGCCGAAGAGCAGCCCAGTCTGAAGGCGCTCCCGGCGATCCCTTACAGCGCCGTGCTGACGGTCGAACGACGGGTGAGCAAGGAGGGGATGATCTCGGTCGGCGGGAACTTCTATTCCGTGCCCGACACCACCCGTCGCCGGACACTCGAGGTCCAGCATCACGCCGAGGAGCTTCGGATCTTCGAGGACGGGCAACTGATCGCGCGCCATCCGGTTCTGGAAGGCAAAGCCCGCCGCCGTGTCGACCCTGCTCATCGCAAGGCGCCGCCGAGGAGGCCGGCGCCGCCGCCGTCATCGCAAGGGCTACGGCGTCCACTCGACTTCTATGATGCGGTTGGCCGGCGCTTGGCCGCTACGAGGGCGCAATCATGACCGATCTGCTGGACCGTATCCGCGGCGCCCTTGTCGGCCTGAAGATGCCGCGTGCGCTGGAGGCGCTCGATCACACACTGCGGCAACTCGAGACGGGCGAGATCACCGCGATCGAGGCGATCGACGGGCTGCTCAGCGAGGAATACGCCACCCGTGAGACGCGCCGGATCGACGTCGCCCTGCGCACGGCCAAGCTGTTGCCGGTCAAGACGCTCGAAGGCTTCGACTTCCGCTTCCAGCCTTCACTCGACCGGGAGCGGATCGCAGCGCTGGCCCAACTCGACTTCATCCGGCGCGCCGAGGTTGTTCACTTCCTTGGGCCGCCAGGCACCGGCAAAAGCCATCTCGCCACCGCGCTCGGCGTCGCGGCAGTCAAGGCCGGGCGAAGCGCCTACCGCGCCACCCTGGCGGAACTGATCTCGGCACTGAACCAGGCCGAACGAGAGGGGCGGCTGGCTGAGAAGATCCGGTTCTATGCACGGGCCTCGCTGCTCATCGTCGACGAGATCGGCTATCTGCCCATCACCACCGGCGGCGCCAACCTGTTCTTCCAACTCGTCAACGCCCGCTACGAAAAGGGCGCCATGATCCTGACTTCCAACCGCGGCTTCGCCGAATGGGGCGAGGTGTTCGGCGACCCGGTCGTCGCCACAGCCTTGCTGGATCGCCTCCTGCATCATGCTGTCGTCATCCAGATCGAAGGGGCCAGCTACCGGCTACGCGCCCATGCCGACCTCATTCCCGAGCATGTAAGGGCGAATGCCCCCATCGCGCCGCCTCCACCGCCCAAGCGCCGCGGACGGCCGCCGAAAAACCAGAATGGAGTTGCCGATCACTGAAGCCGGCTGATCACCGCGACCGCCGTAGTGGGGAATTTTACTTCGGCACTTTTGGGGAAAATTAAGACGGCGTTGACAGACACCTGAGTAGGGCGGCATACGGTTTCCTTTGGCGATGGGTGCGGTCGTCGTCGGCGTGCCGACAACTTTCCACACACCCGATTCGGGGCAGGTTTGACCAGTCGTAGCGGTTGTGCCGATAGGAGCACGGGCCTTCGCATGAAGCATAATGCTTCTCCTTGTGTTTACGGCCGTCCACCGCGGACATCCGATATCGTATAGATATATCGAACACTTCCTCTCGTCAACCCCTGTGCTATAACTACGTATCAAACCATCTTACAGGTCGTCGCGTTCTGCGGCGGTTCCTGTCGCTTGGGAGGGCGTGAAATGTCGCTAGCGACAAGACTGAATCAGCAACGTGTAAAGAAAGGTAAATCTTTACAAGATGTTGCGGACGCAATCGGGGTGTCAAAGACCCACATTTGGGAACTGGAGAAGGGGCGCAGCGAAAACCCATCTTTTGAAATGCTTACAAAGCTGGCGAACTACTTCGGAGTCACGATTCGGTTCCTTGTGGGAGAAGAGATTGGTTCGTCTGGCGACGAGCAGTTGGAACGCATGTTCAGACAGGTCGGAGATCTGGATGAGCGGGACCGTGCCCTATTGGACGATATGATTGCCAACATGATGAAGAGGCGCGGTAGAAATGAAAATTGATCGGATGGAAATTGATGACGCGGGTGCCAATCCAAAAAAGCTGGCCGATGCGATTACCAAGCAGCTTGGCGATACTCCGTGCAAAGTGGATGTGCGAAAGATCGCAGCAGATATAGACATCTACGAAATCCGAGAGCAGCCTTTAACCGGGCTGGCTGGGTGCCTTGTGGTGCCTGAGGACAAATCGATAGGGGCAATCGCGGTCGACGGCAGAATGACGGAGGAGCGGAAACGCTACACCATTGGCCACGAGATAGGGCATTATGTGAACCCTATGCACAGGGCGAGCAGCGCTGAGGGGTTCAAGTGCACCCGCAAAGATATGCTGACGCACAGCGCAGCACCGGGCGACAAGCATGCGAAAATGGAAATGGAGGCCAACCAATTCGCAGCAGAATTGTTGATGCCTGCTGATTGGGTTCGTCGGCTCCTGCGTAAGAAGATTGGTGTAGATTTGCAGCACATTCTTGACATGGCGAGCTTGTTTGAAGTCAGTAAAGAGGCTGCTGCACGCCGTTATCTAACCTTTGCTGCAGAACCGGCAGCGGTAGTTTTTTCGCATGAAGGCAAGGTACGCTATGTCCGAAAGCATGATGATTTCCCACGCTTATCGGTTTGGAACGGTCAATCTCTACATCCAGACTGCTATTCCATGACCAATGAAAAAGAACGCGGCTACATTTCCGATGTGATTGAGGCCGTCGGCCACCATTGGCTGGAAAACTCACGAGGCGTATCGCTCGGCGAACAGACAATTGCGCAGGCCAACGGGTATCGAATGACCCTTTTGACAGTTGAGTTGGAGGAGGAAGAGGAGTGGGAACCTCCGCTCTTTCGACGCTGAGGAAGGTTTTCGTCCTCGTAGAGCGAGCAGTTATCGGATAGTTATGAACCGCTAACTATTGGGAATAGAGTGAATGAAGCGGTTCCTGCTGCAAGCGGTAAATGACGAAGATCACCTCGCTCCCGCACGCGAGGTTTTCGGTCTGGCCGATATGCAGGCCGCCACTATAAGCACAGCTTTCATGACGGCTTCTGGCCTTTCGCTTCTGGAAGGGGTGTTAACACCGATTGCGAACCGCACCCGAATCTTCGTTGGCATCCGCAACGGCGTGACCACGGTGCAGTCGATACAGAAGGCGCTAGAAATTGGCTGCACGACGTACATGGTGGACACAGGCACCCGCCAGCGCATTTTCCATCCGAAGCTGTACTATGCTCGGTCCGCCGTGCGGGCAAAGTTACTGCTGGGGAGCGCCAACCTAACCATGGGCGGCCTGCGCACGAACATTGAGGCGAGCGTTCTACAAGAGTTCGACCCGGCGGCAGACGCGGTTTTTTTGGCCGACTTGGAAGGCAAGTTGGCAGCGATGATCGCGGACTATCCCCAGCATGTGATCCGCGCTACGGACGCCGCTCAACTGGCCGACCTACAGCGGGCGGGCCGCTTGATAGACGAACGCAAGTCGCGCCCACCGGAACCGGCCGGAAGTTCCGCCGACCGCGAGTTGGACACCGTGCCGAAGATGAATCTGCGCACCACTCCGATACATGTGGCACGCCCCGCCGCGCCTCCAGTGCAGCCTGTGGCCCCCGCAGCCCCGGTGGCGCGTGAACGGCTGGAACAGGTCTGGGAAAGCAACGGACTGACGCGCCGCCACCTGAATATTCCCACCGGCGCGAACACGAACGCCACCGGCTCGATGTTGCTAGGGGTCGGGGCTTGGGAGGGGATCGACCAGCGGCACTACTTCCGAGACGACGTGTTCGCGGCGCTGGACTGGACGCCCGACGCGGCCCCAGCGAGGGCGCATCTGGAACGGGCGGAGGCAGTGATACGCCTGATCGTGAAAGACGTGGACTACGGCGAACGCACGCTGCACCTGACGCACAACACCCGAACGGACACCGCTGCCTACGAACAACACAACAGCATGACTAGCTTGCACTGGGGCGATGCCCGCCCGCTGGTGGCCCACGAGGATCTTCTGGGCAGGGTGTTAAAACTGTACCGAGAAACGGATAACCCAGCCTGCTTCACGCTGGAAATCGACTAAATAGGCAGGCGGTGCCGCCGGTCGCGCAGAGTCGCCCACGCCGCCAGCAGGTCCATCTGCTCTGCCTTGGTGAGTGCCCCTAATACGGCCTCGGACTGGACTTCTAGCGTGTCGGCCACGGCGTTCTCGCGGACCATGCGGTCTAACCGTTCCACGTCTGGCACGATGCCTTCGGGCGCGGGCAGCAGCAGCTTTTCAATCTCGGAGGGTACTAGTTCCAGCACGCCCCCACCGTAGTGCCGCCCTTCCAACTCCGCGCTGAGTGCCGTGAGGCTGTTGAAAAATCCGTATACTAGCGCCTCCGCAGTGCCGCGCCGCGCCCGAATACGATAGGCGGTATCGGTTGTGTAGGCCCCAACACGGTTGAGGATGAGGCGGGGTGTGTCGTGGCTCCGCTTAAGCATTCCGACTTCCGTGGAATAAACCGATGGCACCGTGTACCACGGCTTGCGAATGCGGCACTTGTACCGCTTGTGCAAATCTTCCTCCTCTCCGGATGCGATATATGCCCGGCCCTCTGCCGTGTCCTCGACCGATCCGTCTAGCCATAGGAAGTTCGTCGGTTTGCCGTTGGCAGAGTTGCGAGCGTGCTGCGCCTCGTCGTAGACAACGCCAGGACAGTGGTCGCTGCGCCCGAACATGGGATGCGCCCATTTATGCAAGCCATGCCGCTGCACCACGTCGTCCGTGACGAGGAAGAACTTGTTGGCCCCGGTGACGATGCCCACATCCACTGTGGCGGCGTCGTCGAACCGGCAGAACCGGTCGCTGGCCTCTATCGCATCGAGAATGGACAGCGTGGCGAGCGGCACCAGCGCGCGGGTCCACTTGCCCTGCACCGTCTTGCCGTTGATCGCGCGGGGCGCGGCGAATATGGCCTCCGGGTCTTGTTGCAAGAAGTCGCGGCCCGCCACGCGGTGAATACCCAACCCTTCGCCGTGTACGCCCGGGGCGGCCTTCTTTTCCGCCATGAGCAGCACTGCGCCCTGTAGGGTGCCCTCGAACCAGATTTCTTGTGGGTCCACGATGACGATGCGGCGGCATTGCTGCCCCAGATAGGTTCTCAGAGACTGCGCGTGCATCACGTGTACGATCTCGGATGGCACTACCATCGCCAGCCGCCCACCGGGGCGCAGCAATTCCATGGACGCGAGGATGAATGGCACCCAAGCGTTCGTATGCTTGGTGAACTTGCACCCCAGTCGCGCGAATACTCGTTCCGCGTTGGCTTGAAAAGCGTCGGGAAGGTACTGGTAGCGAACGAAGGGCGGATTGCCGACAACCGCATCGAACAGACCGCCCCGGCTTTCTAGCGCCCAGCCGAGAAAGTCGCGGTTGTGCACGGTACAGTCGGGCAGGCCCCGCGCGGCGGCCTTGCCTGCTTCTTCGGGTGCCAGCTCGAACGCAGTGACGCTCGCCCCGGTGTCTTGCAGTGGGGGGAAGAATGCGCCGTCGCCGCAACTAGGTTCCAGCACGCGGGTGCCCACGGTGGGCGCGATCCAGCGCGTCAGGAAGTCGGCGATATCGTCGGGAGTGTAGTATCCACCGCGCAGTTTTTGCTCTGTTTCCAACGCGATAAAGTTCATACGCCCGCCCCTGTTTCGTGCTCTTACTGCGTTCGCCGAATACACCATAGGTGAACTGCAAACTGTTTAGCTCATTGGCGGAATCTACGCCATCCAAATCTGGTAGTCCGGCAGAAACCGCGTACCGAATGTCGCGCCGCAACCTCGCGCGGCATGCATTTCACAGTGCAGCCTACGTCCCCAAAGAAAAGCCGAGCGTAGGCGGCCTGCCCAACAACGGTGGTTGTTCCGATGTATTGAAGCGAGCGATGAGATTCGCTCTCACGCCCCCTAACGTCACCAAGCACAGCATCGCTACTTTATGTTTCCGCTTATGCTCCAGAGAGGTCACCACGGGAGGATGCATACCACGGCTCACCTCGCGGTCGCCGTGCTTGGGGTGGGGTGGTAGGGGGTGGCCAAGTGGGTGGTGCAAGAGCGAGCCCAGCGCAGGCGTTTTTGCCGAATTAGTAGGGCAAAAGGAAATCTGTAGGGGATTAGTAAGGGAGAGCGGTGCAACGGGCGGCGGTCGAGTGCAAAGCTGTGCAAGATGGCACACTCAAAATTGCGTTTCATGACAAAGAGTTGTAAGGCTCGTACAGGCACGGTGCGTCTGTGTGCAACTCGGTCCAGCGAACCGAAAAACAATTCGTAATGATGGGGTCGGGGGTTCGAGTCCCTTCAGCGGCACCAGTCTTCTCGATAAATACATTCAATTTCAACATCTTCGACCGCCCCACGCCGGGTGCGCCAGTGGGCTTGGCAGGATTGAGGCCTTTTGGGTTTCGCCCCCGCGCTCGACACCTCTGGCACAGGGGCGGTGCAAATCCGCTTTGAATGCATACTGCGCGCAAGCGCCGGATCTGGCCTGTTCGGCTTGCGCGAACTGGACGGGTTCATCGTGCCGGAAAGGTGATAATCTCATTCGGTCAGGGGCATCGATCCCTGATCTGGGTAAGGATGCGATCTTGACGGACCTGCGCAACTGGAAAGGTGTTTCAAAGCCCGAACGGAAAGCCCTTGACGGGGCCTATTGCCGGCTGGAACCGCTTGACCCCGAAACGCATTCGGCCGACCTGTATTCCGCCGCATCGGCGCCGGGCGCGGCTGAGCGGTTTCGCTATCTCTTCGAACCCCCGCCGACCGCCCCAGATGATCTCATGCAGTGGGCGCAGACGGTGTCGGTGCTTGGCGATCCGATGGTCTTTGCCGTCATCGACAAGGCGACCGGCCGCGCCGAGGGCCGTCAGTCCTTTATGCGCATCGACACCGCGAACGGGGTGATCGAGGTCGGCGGCATCATGTGGGGGCCGGCCATCGCCCGGACACGCATCGCAACCGAGGCCCTGTTCCTGTTTGCCGATTACGCCTTCGGCCTTGGTTATCGCCGTTTCGAATGGAAGTGCGACAACCGCAACGCGCCGTCGAAGCGCGCGGCCGTGCGGTTCGGCTTTCGGTTCGAAGGCGTATTTCGCCAACACCTCGTGGTCAAGGGCCGCAACCGCGATACCGCCTGGTTCTCGATCCTCGATCACGAATGGGCAGCCCTGCGGGCGGGCTATCAACGCTGGTTGCGCGCCGACAATTTCGATGCGGCCGGCGGTCAGCTCAGCCGGTTGAGTTTCGAGCGTTGAATGCGGGACGCCCATGGCGGGCGGCATCGGCCCTTCCTGTGCGCGCGAAAGCTCGCGCAGCCGGTGATTGCGTTCCCGGGGCGCGACCCTTGCGCAAGGAGGTGGCAAGGGCGGACGAAGGTATCGAACATGCGTGAAATGGCGACCCCGGGACGACTCGAACGCCCAACCTAGTGATTAGAAGTCACTTGCTCTATCCAGTTGAGCTACGGGGCCCTGCGGCCTTGATAGCGGCTCGCAAAACGGTTCGCAACTGCGAGACCGCAGCCTGGCGGCCTGGTAACAAATCGCGCTTGGGCCACGGGCCCGCCGGTTCCAGGTCGATCACGTGGGTTTGCTGCGCCTCGGTGCGGGCGGGACGAACGGGAGCGGCGCAAAAGGCGCAAAGACCGCCTTCTTTGCAACGGGCCTGACCGTCGGCCGGTCACGGATGATCGGGCTGCGGTAGACCCATGGTACCTGCGATGATATGGCGGGGTCATCCGGACAGCGCGCGCAATCCCCCCACGCATACGCGGGAAGCTGCCAGTGTCGGATTCGTGATCGCTGCGCCTGTTGCGGCATAGCAACAGTTGTGCGCATTGACTCGAACAGAGTGGCGAACGCAGGAACCAATACCCGGGTTCGCGCTTTCCACTCTAACGAATGCAAGGCTTCCATGCGAGGCCACGATCGAAGGAGAAGACAGATGAAAAAGTTGATTGCCATCGCCCTTGTTACAGGTTTCGCCGCTCCCGCCTTTGCGGGCGGTGCCGATGAGCCGGCACCCGAGCCCGAGGTGATGGCGCCCGCGCCCGCCCCGGCGAGTGTCGACTGGACCGGCTTCTACGGCGGTGCGACCCTTGGCTTTGGTCGCGCACGCTGGGACACGCCAACCGGCAGCAACAACACCACCGGTGGCGGCGCGGCGCTGCATGGCGGCTACAACGCGGATATGGGCAACTGGATCGCCGGTGGCGAGGTGTCCATCGCACCGGGGTTTGACCAGAACGTCGGCACCCGTGAGATCAACTGGGGTGCCGCCGCGCGTCTGCGCGCCGGTCCCAAATTCGGCGATCAGGGCCGTTACTGGGGCTTCGGCACGCTGGGCCTGACCCATGTGAGCCATGACGCCGTCGGTGGCGGCAACAGCCAGAGCGACAATGGCTGGGTCGCCGGTGTCGGGGTTTCGCACTTGATGGAAAACAACATGATCCTGACCGGCGAAATTCTGCACGGCCGCAGCAATGGCGCAGCCGGTGTCGACGGGACGGGCGTGGCCTTTGGTGCCTCGTTCCGGTTCTGATCCGGTCATTCACTTTGAAAACCATAACGGGGCGGCTTGCGCCGCCCCGTTTGCATTTGGTTCCATGCGGCTGGCCTGCACGGCGTCGCGCTATCCGTCCGCAGGCCGGACGGCATGAAACCGCAGGCGAACGTAATCCGCGATCCAGCCTTCTTCGGGGTCAAGCAAACTTGACGTCAGGCGCCGCTCGGTGTCGGTCTTGATCACGTGCTGCACATCCCCCGGCAGGTCTTGCAGGAATGCCCCAGCAAAGGTGTCCAGCCAGCCCCGCATCCCCGCCTCCAGCGGCGTCGGACGAGAGAAGAGAATGATCTCCTCGACCTGGAAACCGGCCGTTTCCAGCCGCTTTCGCTGCGTCGTCGGCGAGGGAAAATCCCACGGGTTGCGCGCCTGGTCCGCGCAGCCCGCCGCCTCCATCGCGGCACGCAGGGCGGTGGTGACGGCGGCGACATTGCCGAATCCCCCCTGCTCGACCACCAGACGCCCGCCTGGGCGCAGCGCTGCGAAGGCGTTGCGGATCACCTGCTGCGGGTCGCGCAGCCAGTGGAACATGGCGTTCGAGAATATCGCATCGTATTGCACCTGCCCGAACGGGTCGTGCGCATCCCCCTCGATTACGCGCAACCCGCGCTGCCGTGCCACCGCGGCCAGTTCGGCCGAAGGCTCAAGCCCCGTCACCACCGCACTCGCCGCGGCGATGCGCTGCGTCAGCGCCCCATCGCCGCAGCCAAGATCGAGGATATGCTCGTCAGGGCGCGGCGCCAGCAAATCCAGCACGCCGCGGCCCAGTTCCGCGACGAACCCGGCCTTGCCGATATAATCCTCAGGGTTCCAGACCTGACCGGCGGCCGGGCGGGTGCGGCTGTGCGTCATTCGGTGTCCTTTCGCGCTCCGGCGTTCGCAGATTGATCCAAGCTCATACGCCAATGGGCCGGGCAGCGCAAAGATAGACCATCCCGACACCACGCGGCCTCAGCCCCTTGCAGGGATCGTTTGCCAAGGGCTTCGCGATTTGCTATCGGCAAACCCACAGTCGCGGCGATGGCGTCGCCGCATCCGGGCTGGTGCCCGCTGGCAGTTGTCCTGAACGCCGGGACCTTTTCATGGGGCCCGGAGCAGCATCGGGCCTCGCGCAGGAGGTCAAGATGACGATCACGGAACGCCCCGAATTTCTGCCCGTCCACAACGGTGAAAAGGCGCCGCTGCCGTTCGCGCCGGACGAATACGATGCCCGTCTTGCCGGGTTGCGCCGTATTCTGGCGCAAGACGGGCTGGATGCGGCAGTGCTGACGTCGATGCACAACATCGCCTATTTCAGCGGTTTGCTGTATTGCGCCTTTGGCCGTCCCTACGGGTTGGTGGTCACGCCGGATGCCTGCGTGACCATCAGTGCCGGGATCGACGCCGGACAACCGTGGCGGCGCAGCCATGGCGATGCGCTGACCTATACCGACTGGAGCCGCGACAATTTCTGGCGCGCGGTGCGCCATGTCGTCGGCACTGGCCGCGCAATCGGCTTTGAAGCCGATCACATGACCCTTGCGGCGCATGAACGCCTCATGCACTTCCTGCAACCGGCGGCGGCGCGCCCGATCCACGAACAGACCATGATGCAGCGCATGCGCAAATCCGACGCCGAGCGCGCCTTGATCCGCCAGGGCGCGCAGGTCGCCGATATCGGCGGCGCCGCGATCCGCGATGCGGTGCGCGTCGGCGCGCGCGAGATTGATGTGGCCATGGCCGGGCGCGACGCGATGGAGGTTGAAATCGCGCGCCGCTTTCCCGATGCCGAATACCGCGACACCTGGGTCTGGTTCCAGTCGGGCCTCAATACCGATGGCGCGCACAATCCCGTCACGGCGCGTGCAATTCGCCATGGCGATATTCTCAGCCTGAACACGTTTCCGATGATTTCGGGCTACTACACGGCATTGGAACGCACGATGTTTGCCGGCACGGTCGATGATGCAAGCCTAGCGATCTGGAACGCCAATGTCGCGGCCCATGAGCTTGGCATCAGCCTGATCCGGCCGGGTGTGACCTGTTCGGGCATCACCGCAGGGATCAACGCCTTTCTTGCCGCGCGCGATCTCTTGCAATATCGGACCTTCGGCTATGGTCACAGCTTCGGGATCCTTTCGCACTATTATGGCCGTGAGGCGGGACTGGAATTGCGCGAGGATATCGACACCGTGCTGGAGCCGGGCATGGTCGTGTCCATGGAACCGATGCTGACGATCCCCGAGGGGCAGCCGGGCGCCGGTGGCTATCGCGAGCATGACATCCTGATCGTGACCGAGGACGGCGCCGAGAACATCACCGGCTTCCCGTATGGCCCGGATCATAACGTGATCGGCTGACGAAAGCGCGCTTGCCGCCCCGCAGGGCGGCAAGCGCCGGTTGCCTGTTCGCTCATCGAACTCGGGTATGTCCGGTTCGTGCCAACTGCACGGGGCCCGTTCAGGTCCGCACCAGTTTCTCGTAGGTCTCGGCGATGTCGCGGGTCAGCTGGCCCACCTGGAAATGGTAATCCCCGATCTGGCCAACAGGTGTCACCTCGGCGGCGGTTCCGGTCAGAAAGCACTGCTGAAAGCCCGAAAGCTCGTCGGGCATGATATGGCGCTCGTGCACGGTGATGCCCATGTCGTTGAGCATGCCGATCACCGTCTGGCGGGTGATACCGTTCAGGATCGCGTCGGGGATCGGGGTGTGCACCTCGCCATCCTTGATGAAGAAGACGTTGGCCCCGGTCGCCTCGGCCACATAGCCGCGATAGTCGAAGAACAGCGCGTCCGAACAGCCCTTGGCCTCGGCGGCGTGCTTGGACATGGTGCAGATCATGTAAAGGCCGGCCGCCTTGGCCGCGGTCGGAATGGTCTCGGGCGACGGTCGCTTCCATTTGGCGATATCGAGCTTTGCGCCCTGCATCTTGGCATCGCCGTAATAGGCGCCCCATTCCCAGGCGGCGACGGCCAGCCGGACCGGATTGCGGCTTGATGCTACGCCCATGTCCTCGCCCGCGCCGCGCCAGGCAACGGCGCGCACATAAGCGTCGGTCAGGCCGTTGGCCTTCAGGACCGCAGCCTTGGCATCTTCGATCTGATCAACCGACCACGGGATCGGCATGTCCAGCAGCCGCCCCGATTCCAACAGCCGTTCGGAATGTTCGCGGCTCTTGAAGATCTTGCCGCCATAGCACCGCTCACCCTCGAACACCGACGAGGCATAATGCAGTGCATGGGACAGGACATGCACATTGGCCTCGCGCCAGGGCACCAGTGCGCCATCCATCCATATGAACCCGTCGCGATCATCGTAAGCGGCCATTGCCCACCCCCAGAGTTTTCCGAATGTTGCGCCGTTTAGGTCCGCATCGGACACAATGTTGCGCCAAAACGTGCACTCGCTAGCAATTGATTCTTGGAAAGTCAACAAGACTGACATAAAATGCTGCTATCGAGCGAAACGTGAGCGCAGACTTTCCGGGGCCACGAAGGATGAACGAAACCAGCGCGAGCGGGGAAAACCTGCTTTTTCTGACCGACGAACAGTTGCGCAAGGGCATCGAGGCGATGTTCTTTGCCTATCGCGGCTTCACGGCGGACCCTGACCGAATCCTTTCGGAGCTTGCCTATGGCCGCGCCCATCACCGTGCCGTGCATTTCATCAACCGCAGCCCCGGCCTGACGGTGAATGCCCTGCTGTCGGTGCTGGGCGTGACGAAGCAATCGCTGAACCGGGTGTTGCGCACCCTGATCGAGGACGGGCTTGTCGAAAGCCGGGTCGGGCGCAAGGATCGGCGCGAACGGCAGCTGTTTCTGACCGAAAAGGGCGCCGAACTTGAGCGCCGGTTGTCCGAAGCCCAGCGCGCGCGCATGCGCACGGCCTATCGCACGGCCGGGCCACAGGCGGTAGCCGGGTTCCGGCAGGTGCTGGAGGCGATGATGGACGAACAGATCCGGGCGCAATATCTGTCGCTCAAGGAGGTCCGCTCATGAGCATTTCAGACCCCGGCGCGGCGCATCTGCTGGTCGTCGATGATGATGAACGCATTCGCGGGCTCTTGCAGAAATACCTGGTGCGCCAGGGGTTCCTGGTGACGGCGGCGCGCGATGCGGCGCAGGCTCGCCGGCTTTTGCAAGGATTGTCGTTCGACCTGATCGTGCTGGACGTGATGATGCCCGGCGAAGACGGTATCAGCCTGACCAACTGGCTGCGCACGCAATCGGCGGTTCCGGTCATCCTGCTGACCGCGCGCGGAGACGCCCGCGACCGCATCGCCGGGCTGGAATCCGGTGCCGACGACTATATTCCCAAACCGTTCGAGCCGCGCGAGCTGGTTCTGCGCATCAATGCCATATTGCGGCGTTCACCACGTGGCGACCCCGCCGCCATGAAACCGCGCCTGCTGATCCTGGGTCGCATGCGCTATGAGCCGGAAACCGGCGAATTGCGCGACGGTGACGAACCCGTGCGCCTGACCCAAACCGAAGGCGCGCTCATGCGGCTGCTGGCTGCCTCACCCGGCCGGGTCGTCAGCCGCGAGGCCCTGGTCGATCATCTGGGCCGCGACCGGGGCGGCGCCGCCGAGATGACGCAGGAACGCGCGATTGACGTGCAAATCACCCGCCTGCGCCGCAAGATCGAACCCAACCCCAAGCGCCCGCGCTATCTGCAAACCGTGCGGGGCGAGGGCTACATGCTGACGGCGGGCTGACATGACCACCGCGCTCGATTCGCCCTATTTCCGCGATCAGTTCTGCACGCCGTCCATGCGCACGGTCTTTGCCGACAAGGCCCGCATATCCGCCTGGCTTAGGGTCGAGGTGGCACTGGCCCGCGCCCAGGCCGATCTGGGGCTGATCCCGGCCGAAGCCGCCGACGAGATCGCGCGCGTCGCCCGGATCGAGGCGCTGGACCTTGCCGCGATGAAAGCCGATTACGACCTGTCCGGCGTGGCGATCGTGCCGCTGGTCAAGCATCTGGGGGCCTTGTGCAGCCCGCAGGCGCGCCGCTGGCTGCATTGGGGCGCCACGACGCAAGACATCCTCGATACCGGTTTCGTCCTTCAGATCCGCGACGCGCTGGCCCTGATCGGCGCCGACCTGGACACCACCATCCGTGCGACCGCAGCGCTTGCCCTGCGCCACCGCGACACGGTCATGGCCGGGCGCAGCTTTCAGCAGCAGGCGGTGCCGATCACCTTCGGCTACAAGGTCGCCGTCTGGCTGGACGAACTGTTGCGCCATCGCGAGCGGCTGGACGCGCTGAAACAACGCGTTCTGGTGGGCCAGTTCGGGGGCGCTGTCGGCACTCTGGCACCACTTGACGACACCGGGCTTGCGGTTCGCGCGGCCTTGATGCGCATACTCGACCTGAAAGACCCCGCCATCACCTGGCACACTGCGCGCGACCGATGGGCCGAACTGGTTCACTGGCTGGCGATGCTCGGGGCGACCCTTGGCAAGATCGGGACCGAGGTCGCCGCGCTGATGCGCAGCGAGGTCAACGAACTGCGCGAGCCCTTCGTCGAAGGGCGCGGCGGATCATCGACCATGCCGCAAAAGCGCAATCCGGTGACCAGCTTGCAGATCATCGCCATTGCCCGGCGGCTGCGCGATCTGCCCGGCGGTCAGCTGGATGCCATGATCCAGGACCACGAGCGCGGCACGGGCGCGATGCCTCTGGAATGGCTGGTCGTGCCCGAGGCGTTCCTGCTGTTGTCGGGTGCCCTCGCGCAGGTTGCACCGCTGCTGCAAGGGTTGGAGGTCGATGCCGAACGCATGCGCGCCAATCTCGACACCGGCGCCGGCCTTTTGATGGCCGAGGCGGTGATGACCGGGCTGGGGCCGGCGCTTGGCCGCGCCGACGCGCATGCCATCGTATCCGCGGCGGCACGCCGGGCAAGTGCTGGCGACATGACATTGCGCGCAGCCCTGCTTGAAGACGCCCGCGTCACCGACCATCTGTCACCCCAGGCGCTTGATCAATTGCTTGAACCTGCGAACTACATCGGTTCGGCCGGAGCGATGGTTGACCGCGTTCTCGATCTTGCGCGCGCCAAGGGGCTTGCCTGAGGTCCGGTTGCGGCTTTTCTTTGTGGACCGGGCGGGGTAGTCACGCGGCACCGTCCAGAACAAGGCCCCCTCGATGACGAAAATCGCCGATTCACCTGCCGAACTGACCGATGCGCTGCTGCACGCCGCCCGCAAGGCCGGTGCCGAAGCCGCCGATGCCATCGTGATCGAGGGAACATCGCTGTCCATCGATGTCCGCGGCGGCACCCTGGAACATGCCGAGCGCGCCGAAGGAATGGACCTAGGCCTGCGCGTCCTGATCGGGCGGCGGCAAGCCTGCGTATCATCGTCGGATGCGCGCGCCGAAACGATTTCGCAAATGGCGGAACGCGCGGTTGCCATGGCCCGCGAGGCGCCCGAAGATCCCTGGGCGGGCCTTGCCGATCCGTTGCAACTGGCCGAATGGCGCGATGGCGCGGGACTGGAGCTATGCGACCCCGCCCCCGAACCTGACCCGGCCGCGCTGCAAGACGACGCCTGTCGCGCCGAGGCCGCCGCGCTGGCCGTTGGCGGCATCTCGCAGATCGATACCGCCACGGCCGGCTATGGCCGACGTATCATTCACCTGGCGGCCAGCAACGGGTTTTCGGGTGGATACGCGCGCAGTTCGCGCTCGATCTCGTGCGTGGCCATCACCGGCGAAGGCACGGCGATGGAACGCGACTGGGCCAGCGAAGGGCGCATCTTTCAGTCCGACCTGCCCAGCCCCGATAGCGTGGGCCGGCAGGCGGGTGAACGCGCCGCAGCGCGGGCCGGCGCGCGCAAACCGCCCAGCGGCGCCTATCCCGTGCTCTATGACGAGCGCGTCGCGGCCTCACTGATCGGGCATCTGAGCGCGGCGATCAACGGCACCGCAATCGCGCGCGGGTCAAGCTGGTTGCGCGATGCGCTGGACACGCAGGTGTTGCCCACCGCGCTGTCGCTGGTCGAGGATCCGCATCGCGCGCGGGCCTCGGGCTCGCGCCCGTTCGATGCCGAAGGGCTTCCCACGGCCCGCCGCCTGCTGATCGCAGACGGCGTGTTGCAGGGTTGGGTGCTGGATCTCGCCACCGCGCGCAAGCTGGGGCTGCAAAGCACCGCGAACGCCAGCCGCGGGCCGTCCGCCCCGCCCTCGCCCAGCCTGTCGAACCTGGCGCTGAGCGAAGGGCCGCAAAGCCGCGACGATTTGATGCGCGACATGGGCACCGGGCTTCTGGTAACGTCGCTGATCGGATCGACCATCAATCCGACGACCGGCGACTATTCGCGCGGGGCATCGGGATTCTGGGTCGAGGGCGGCGAGATCCGCTATCCGGTGAACGAATGCACGATTGCCGGAAACCTGCGTGACATGCTGTTGCGCATCACGCCCGCCAATGACGCGCGGCGCCATCTGAGCACGGTGGTTCCATCGCTTCTGGTCGAGGGGCTGACGATTGCCGGAACCTGATCGCGCGCCCTTTCACACCGAGCTGGCCTTGCTGCTGGATGCCGCGCGCGGTGCCGGCACGATTGCCGCCCAGCACTTCCGGCGTGGCCCAAGGGTATGGGACAAGGGTGGCGAACAGGGCCCGGTGACCGAGGCCGATCTGGCGGTGAACGACTTCTTGCGCGCGCGCCTGACCGCCGCACGGCCAGATTATGGCTGGCTGTCCGAAGAAAGCGATCCCCTGGGCGATCTGTCTCGATTGACGTCAAAGAAAGTCTTCGTGATCGACCCGATCGACGGCACCCGCGCGTTCATCGATGGACAGAAAAGCTTTGCCCACGCATTGGCCGTCGTGATCGATGGCCATCCGGTCGCGGCGGTCGTCCACCTGCCGCTGATGGAGCTGACCTATACCGCGACCCTTGGCGGTGGCGCCCGGCTGAATGATCGCCCGGTCCGCGCATCGCTGCGCACCGGGCTGACCGGTGCGCGGGTTCTGGCCACCCGCCCCAATCTGGATGAACGGCACTGGCCGGGCGGGGTGCCCGATGTCGAGCGCCATTTCCGACCGTCGCTGGCATGGCGGCTGGCGCTGGTGGGCGAAGGCGCCTTCGATGCCCTGATCACGCTGCGCGATGCCTGGGATTGGGACATCGCCGCCGCCGCCCTGATCGCATCCGAATCCGGCGTGCGCATCAGCGATCGCGACGGTGCCGCGCTGCGCTTCAACCGCGCCGAAGCCACGAACCCCGGCGTTCTGGCCGCGCCCGCGCCGCTGCACCGATCGCTGATGTCGGCGCGCGGGCTGCCAAATGCCGCCAGCCTGTGCCAGGATCGTCAGACAACGATACGGAGCATGTCATGACCCAAAGATTGCACATCGTTTTCGGGGGGGAACTGGTGTCGCCCTCGTCGCATGAATTCGTGGACCCTGCAAATATCCATGTCGTCGGGCTCTTCCCGGACTATGCCAGCGCATATCGCGCTTGGAAGGCCGAGGCGCAGCGGACTGTGGATCACGCATCGACGCGGTATTTCATCGCCCATCTGCACCGACTGCTTGAAGAAACCGACGAACATAGCCCGACCCAAAGCCTGGGCTGAGCACGACATGCGCGCGATTCCGGGTTTGCGGGCCTATCAGCTGCTGGGCAGGCCTGACCAGCGATCGCAGCCTGCCGCGGCGGCGGTAGCGGGGGGCGGGGGCGCGGCGTCGACCTGCTGGCTGCATGCGACCGAACCGGGCGAATATGACCCGCTCAGGCTATTGGCCGCGCAACTCGGCGAGTTGCGCAAGGCCCCGCAATGCCTGGTCACCGGCAACAACACCCATCCCGGCCCGGGCGAGGAACCGGCGGAGATCGACGCCTGGCTGGACCGGCTTCGCCCGTCGCTTCTGGTGCTGGCGGGCACGGTTCTGCCGCCCAGCCTGATCGAACAGACAAGGGCGCGCGGTATCGCCATGATGCTGGTGAACGCAACCCATGCCGCGCCGCCGGGACGCTGGCGCCTTTGGCCCGGTTTCACGCGCGGCCTGTTGGCGGCCTTTTCACAGATCCATGCACGCGACGAACAGGCCGCCCGCGGGTTTGCGCGGCTGATGCGCGGCGCCGTGCCGGTGTCTGTGTCCGGCGCATTGGCGCGGTTCGCACCCGCGGCAAGCTGCAACCATTCCGAGTTGGGCGCCCTGCGCACGGCGATTGCCGGTCGCCCGGCGTGGTTTGCCTACAGCCTGCCACCGTCCGAGGTCGAGGCCGCCTTTGCCGCGCATGCCCATGCGCTGCGCCGGTCGCATCGCCTTTTGCTGATCCTCGCACCGCGCGACCCGCGCGATGCGGCGCAGCTTGCCGAACAGGCCAGCGCCATGAGCTTCAATTGCGCCCGCCGGATGCTGGATCAGGAGATCGGCGAGACAACACAGGTCTATATCGCGGATACCGACGACGAACCGGGCCTTTTCATGCGCCTGGCGCCGGTCAGTTTTCTGGGCGGGTCACTGACGCGCGATGCGGGAACGCCACCGCCGCTGTTGGCGGCGGCCTTGGGATCGGCGCTGGTCTTCGGCCCCCATGCCGGGCCCGAGGCGGGCAGTTTTCTGGAACAGCTTCGCCGGGTCGGCGGCGGGCGCAGGATTGCCGCGGCCCCGGACCTGGGCGAGGCCGTCAGCGCCCTGCTGTCGCCCGAGATCGGGGCCGAGGCCGCGCTCAAGGCCTGGAGCCTGGCCACCGAAGGCAGCGACGCAACGCGCCAGGTGGCCCATGCGATCTGCGACTGGATGCAGATCAACAGCCTGCAGGGGGCAGCATGAAGGCGCCGGGTTTCTGGACCAATCCGCCCCGACGACCGGGATGGCAGGCACATCTTCTGGCGCCGCTTGGGGCGCTTTATGCCCGGATCACGCAGCGGCGGATGGCGCAACCCGGATGGCACGCCGATGTGCCGGTGATCTGCGTCGGCAACCTGAATGCCGGCGGCACGGGAAAGACGCCGGTCGTCATCGCGCTGGCGCAGATGCTGGCCGCCCAAGAGGTGAGCGCGCATGTCGTCTCGCGCGGATATGGCGGGACGGAAACCGGACCATTGCGCGTGGACGAACGACGCCACAACGCGGCGCAGGTGGGGGACGAGCCGTTGCTGGTGGCAGCGTTCACCCCGGTCTGGGTCTCGCGCGACCGGGCCACGGGCGTCCGGGCCGCACAGGCGGCGGGTGCCGACCTGGTCATCCTTGACGACGGGATGCAAAACCCCTCGGTTGCGAAAACCCGAACCATCGTCATCGTCGATGCGCAGACCGGCTTTGGCAACGGCCGTTGCCTGCCAGCCGGACCGTTGCGCGAACCCGTGGCCACGGGGTTGCAACGCTGCGATCTGGTGCTTGTCATCGGACCGGCCGCCCAACGCCAGCGTTTCATGGCCGACTGGACCGCGGCCTTGTCAGGGATCCCCGTCCTTGGCGCGACGCTGACTCCGTTGGAAACCGGAATGGCATGGCGCGGCTTGCGGGCCCTGGCCTTTGCCGGGATCGGCCGCCCGCAGAAATTTTTCGACACGCTCGCCGCGCTGGGCGTCGATCTGGTGCGGACCAAGGCGCTGGATGACCATCAACCGCTGAGTGCGGCGCTTCTGTCTCGGCTGGAGCGCGAGGCCGCAACGCTGGGCGCACAACTGGTCACGACCGAGAAGGACGCCGTGCGCCTGCCCCGTGCCATGCGCGCCAGGGTTCTGACGCTGCCTGTCCGGCTGATCCTGGACGATCCGGATGCGTTGCTGCGCATTCTGGACCTGCCCGGACAGGCTCAGGCACGGTGATAAGGGCTGCCCGCCAAAATGCTGGCGGCGCGGTAAAGCTGTTCGGCCAGCATCACGCGCACCAACGCATGGGGCCAGACCATCGCGCCAAACGACACTGCCTGGTCGCCCCCCTGCCGGAAATCCGGGTCCAGCCCGTCCGCACCGCCGATGAAAAAGGCCAGATCGGCGCAGCCATCATCGCGCCATCGCGCCAGAAGTGCCGCAAACTCGGGCGATGACAGGGCGACACCGCGTTCATCCAGCATGACCCGGCGGGCACCCGTCGGGCAGGCGCGTTCCAACAAGGTCGCCTCGGCCGACATGCCGCCGCCTCGCCGATCCTCGACCTCGTGTTCCGCTGTGGGGCCAAGGCCAAGCGCGCGGCCGGTCCGGTCAAGCCTTTTCAGGTAGTCGTCGATCAGCGCGCGTTCAGGGCCCGCCCGCAGCCGGCCAACCGCGCACAGATGCAGGCGCATCAGGCGCGCCCGCCCCCTGTCGTCATTTGCCACATCTTTTCAAGCTGGTAGAAATCGCGCACCTCGGGCCGAAAGACGTGGACGACCACGTCCCCGGTGTCGATCAACACCCAGTCGCCGGCATCCTTGCCTTCGACGCGGGCCGTCAGACGGAACGTTTCCTTGAGCCGGTCCAGCAATTTCTCGGCGATCGAGGCAACCTGCCGTGACGACCGGCCCGAACAGATCACCATGTGATCAGCCATGGAAGAGCGCCCGCGCAGATCAATCTGCACGACCTCTTCGGCCTTGTCGTCTTCAAGCGATTGCAGGACCAGTTCCAGAATGGCGTCGCTCGTGGGTGTCACGGGCGCGGCTTTCGGGGCGGGGGCCGCACTGGCGGCCAGGTCGATATGCGACAGAATACTGTCCTCCTGCATGTCATTCACACGATAAAGATAACATCGGCGTGGACGATTCTCAATGGATCGCGCCGCAACAGGCACGTTCCCGCGCGCCCTGGCGAAAAAATCAACACGGTTGTCAAAACACGCTGCGAGGCGTATCTAACAAGGATGTTCAAGTATTTTGACATGACCGACCACGCGCGCCTGCCGCAGCGCTTCTGCCGTGAGAACCGGTCTGTCCTTGCACGGCTTCGCTGATCGCAGCACCCGTGCGCGCGCTCAAGCCCGAACACCGTCTTGCCAAATCTCCCGAATCGAAGAGAAAGAGCCATGACCGCTCCGAAAACACTGTATGACAAAATCTGGGATGCCCATCTGGTCGATGAATCCGACGATGGCACCTGCCTGCTGTATATCGATCGCCACCTGGTGCATGAGGTCACCTCGCCGCAGGCGTTCGAGGGGCTTCGCATGACCGGCCGAAAGGTCCGCGCGCCGGAAAAGACCATCGCGGTGCCCGACCACAACGTTCCCACGACACCGGGGCGCGAAACCCGGATCGAGAATGCCGAAAGCCGGATCCAGGTCGATGCGCTGGACAAGAACGCGCGCGACTTCGGCATCCACTATTATCCCGTGGCAGACGTTCGCCAGGGGATCGTGCATATCATCGGCCCCGAACAGGGCTGGACGCTGCCGGGCATGACCATCGTCTGCGGCGACAGCCACACCGCGACCCATGGTGCGTTCGGCGCGCTTGCGCATGGCATCGGCACCTCCGAAGTCGAGCACGTTCTTGCCACGCAAACCCTGATCCAGTCGAAGTCCAAGAACATGAAGGTCGAGATCACCGGCAAACTGAGCCCCGGCGTGACGGCCAAGGACATCACCCTGGCCGTGATCGGCAAGATCGGCACCGCCGGGGGCACTGGCCATGTCATCGAATACTGTGGCGAGGCGATCCGCGATCTGTCCATGGAAGGGCGCATGACAGTGTGCAACATGGCCATCGAAGCCGGCGCGCGCGCCGGCCTGATCGCGCCTGACGAAAAGACATTTGACTATGTCAGGGGCCGCCCCCATGCCCCCAAGGGCGCGGTCTGGGAGGCCGCGATGGCCTATTGGAAGACACTCTTTTCCGACGAAGGCGCGCATTTCGACAAGGTCGTCACGATCCGCGGTGAGGATATCGCGCCGGTCGTGACCTGGGGCACCTCGCCCGAGGATGTGCTGCCGATCACCGCAGAAGTGCCCGATCCAGCCAGCTTCCCCGGCGGAAAGTCCGGCGCGGCCAAACGTTCGCTGGAATACATGGGCCTCAAGCCCGGCATGAAGCTGACCGACATCAAGGTCGATGCGGTCTTTATCGGCTCTTGCACCAACGGCCGGATCGAGGATTTGCGCGCCGCGGCCGAGATCTTGAAGGGCCGCAAGCTTGCCCCCGGCGTGCGTGGCATGGTCGTTCCCGGCTCGGGACTGGTTCGCCTGCAGGCCGAGGAAGAAGGTCTGGCCGAGATCTTTATCGACGCGGGCTTCGAATGGCGGCTTGCCGGCTGTTCGATGTGCCTGGGCATGAACCCCGACCAGCTGGCGCCGGGCGAACGCTGCGCCGGCACCTCGAACCGCAACTTCGAAGGCCGCATGGGCCGGGGCGGGCGCACGCATCTGATGTCGCCGGTCATGGCGGCTGCTGCGGCGGTCACGGGGCATCTGACCGATGTCCGCGAACTGATGGCCGAAACCGCCTAAGGAGCCGGAACAATGGAAAAATTCACCAAAATCACCGGCATCGCGGCGCCCATGCCACTGGTCAACATCGACACCGACATGATCATCCCCAAGCAATTCCTGAAAACGATCAAGCGCACGGGTCTGGGGGTGAACCTGTTCGACGAGATGCGCTATGACGAACAGGGCAACGAAAAACCCGATTTCGTGCTCAACAAGCCGCAATACCGCGACGCGCAGATCCTGATCGCCGGCGACAATTTCGGCTGCGGCTCGTCGCGGGAACATGCGCCCTGGGCCCTGCTGGACTTTGGCATCCGCGCTGTGGTCAGCACGTCTTATGCCGACATCTTCTTCAACAACTGCTTCAAGAACGGCATCCTGCCCATCATCCTGCCAGAAGATCAGGTTCAATACCTGATGGACGACGCCAGCAAGGGCGCGAATGCCCGCATCACCGTCGATCTCGAATCACAGACGGTGACGGCATCTGACGGCACGACCTTCGCATTCGAGGTCGAACCGTTCCGCAAGCATTGTCTGCTCAACGGGCTGGACGACATCGGCCTGACGCTGGAAAAAGCCGATAAAATCGATGCATTCGAGGACAAGGCCAAGCAGCTTTTCCCTTGGGCCTGAAGCTTGTCAGACCACAATATCTGGGGCGCCCCGTTGCGGGCGCCTTACTTTTTCCCCAAAGTTGATGCAAACCTGCGACAGTTTAACCTCGAAAATGGCCCAGAGATTCCAGACACTTCGCAAGAGGATTGCGGGGGGCGGACGAAATGGGCAGAATTGTGGCAAAACTAAGGCGGCTCGCCACAATCGTCGGCCGCAACAATGAGGCACCCGGCAACGTCCGGCCGGGATATGGCACGAGCATGGCTGAACGAAAGCGCAAGCCACATCTTCCCGGCGCGATGGTGCGTGGGTTCCTGGTCGCCGTCCTGGCGATCCTGCCGGCCGTTCTGATCCCGGCCACGACGCCCGAAACCGCGCAGATCATGTTGCTGCTGGCTGTTTTTGCCGGCGGGATCGTTTTTGCCGAATACGCCTCGACCTATCCAGGCCTGATCGAGTTTCGCTTTGCCGCGCCGTTCAACCGGACGCGATTTCTGCTTCTCGCCCTGACCGCCACCTTCATGGCGCTCTTGCTGCGCCACCAGTCCGATCCAGGCCCGTTCTCGGCCCTCGTCCAAGGTCTGGCATCCGCGTGTTTCGGCCTGCTCGACTTCGGCGGCAGTCCGGTGCGGCTTCTGACTGGGGCCTTGCCGGATGCGTTGCCGGTCCGGCATCTGGCACAGGTCGGCCAGGGCGCGGCCCTCACGCTTGTGATCGGCGCAACGACGGTTCTGGGGTTCATCGCCGCAATCCGCCTGAATGTCTGGCCGATGGGCAAGGGTCCCTTCAATGTCTGGATCAACCTGCCCACCTTTGACCCGACGGCCGGCCATGACGTTGTGCTGCGCCTTCTTCGCCAGGCCCGAATTAGCATCCTGTTAGGGCTTCTTCTGCCATTCTTGCTGCCGGGGCTGGTCCATGCGTCCTCGTTGCTGATGCAGCCATTGACCTTGCAGTCCCCGATGGGTTTTGTCTGGGGGATCGTGCTGTGGGGCTATGTGCCGGTCAGTCTGGTGATGCGCGGCGTCGCCATGATCCGCGTGGCGCGCATGATCCGCGCCAACCGCCGGCATTTCGCCGATTCCGAGGCGCGCGGCTACGCCGTCGCCTGATCGTCGGCGCGGCAGGTCTTGTCGTCCGGTTCGTTGGTCTGGTCTTGCCGCTTGTCTTTCTGTGCGCACCGGCACAGGCGACCCGCCCGATCCGTCTGGCCGTCTTTCACACCGATCTCGATCGCGACGGGCCGGGCCTGTTGCTGCGCGACATACGGCGCCAAAGCGCCGATGTCATCGCCGCGCGCGATACGATCCTTGCGGCCCGTCCCGATGTCTTGCTGCTCCTGCGGTTCGATCATGATCTGCACAGGGTGGCGCTGGCGGAATTCGCAGCACTTCTGGCCGATGGCGGACATCCCATGCCGCACAGTCTGGCGTTTCGCCCCAACACCGGGATGGCCACGCGGCTGGATCTGGATGGCGACGGTCGCACGGGCACACCGGACGATGCGCAGGGCTTTGGCCGCTTTGCCGGTGCCGGGGGCATGGCGGTTCTGTCACGCCTGCCGATCGATCACGAACAGGCCGTCGATCACGCGGCATTCCTTTGGCGCGATCTGCCCGATTCCCTTTACCCCATCGTGGACGGTGAACCCTATCCGTCGCCGCAAGCCCATGAAATCCAGCGCCTGTCCAGCACCGGCCACTGGCAGGTGCCGGTCAGATTGCCGGGCGATGTGACGCTGACCATTCTTGGCTGGCACGCCGGGCCGCCGGTCTTTGGCGGGCCGCATGACCGCAATCGGCACCGCAACCACGACGAGACCATGTTCTGGGTCCACCTTCTGGACGGCGCCCTGCCCATGCCAACGCCCCGGCCACCGTTTGTCGTCATGGGTGACAGCAACCTGGATCCGTGGCGTGGCGACGGGTTGCATGCGGCCGCGCGCACCCTGGTTGCGCATCGTGATCTGCAAGATCCGGTACCGACGGGCCGACGGCCGGGCACCGCGTCCGACGATCCGGCAACGGCCTTCTGGCCCGACGGCCCCGGTGCCATGCGGGTCAGCTATATTCTGCCGCACCGTTCGATCACAGTGCACGACAGCGGCCTGATCTGGCCGCCGCCACCCGCAGGCCACGCACTGGTCTGGATGGATGTAACGGCACCGCCGCCGTGACCGGCGACACCCTGCGCCATCGCGGCGCAGGCCCCGATCAGTTCAGCAGGCCCGCGTGGCGCATCGCGGCATCGATCACGGCGCGGGTTTCTGGCGTCACCGACAACAGAGGCAGGCGCACCTCGTCCCGGCAGCGCCCCAGACGCGACAGACCATACTTTGCGCCCGCAAGTCCGGGCTCCAGAAAAATCGCGGTATGCAGGGGCATCAGCCGATCCTGATATTCCAGTGCCTTGGCATAATCGCCCGCCAGCGTCGCCTCCTGGAACTCGGCGCACAGACGCGGCGCGACATTCGCGGTCACCGATATGCAGCCGATGCCGCCATGCGCGTTGAAGCCCAGCGCCGTTGCATCCTCACCCGAGAGCTGGATGAAATCGGCCCCGCAGGTTTCGCGCTGCATCGACACCCGTTCGATCTTGCCGGTTGCGTCCTTGACGCCGATGATCCGGGGCAGTTTGGCCAACTCGCCCATCGTCGATGGCATCATGTCAACAACCGAACGGCCGGGAATGTTGTAAATGATGATCGGCAGATCGCAGCAATCGTGCAGCGCCTGGAAATGCGCGATCATCCCCGCCTGGGTCGGCTTGTTGTAATAGGGCGTCACGACCAGTGCCGCGTCGGCACCGACCGACTGGGCATGACGCATGAACCGTATCGCCTCGACCGTGTTGTTGGACCCTGCCCCCGCGATCACCGGGATACGCCCCGCGGCGGCCTTGACCACCGCTTCGATCACCTGTTCATGCTCTTCGTGGGTCAGCGTGGGGCTTTCACCCGTGGTACCAACCGGAACCAGCCCGTGGCTGCCCTCGGCGACGTGCCATTCCACCAGCGCATCGAGCGCCTCGAAATCCACCGCGCCATCCTTGAACGGTGTCACCAGCGCCGGAAGGGACCCTCGAAACATGTTCATCTTCTCCTTGCCACGGCGGCGCTGGCCCGCCCCAGATGCGGCGTCTGACCGCTTTGTGTGTTGCGCGTATGCCAGAGGCGGTTAGACTCTCTGACGAGCCTTTTCAAGATACAACCATGCGAACACATCGGACAGTTCCACTGGCAGCGTTGGCCGCGGCCGTCATCTTGGCGTCGCCCGCGCACCGTGCAGACGCCAGCGAAACCCCGCCGCCGCCCCGCGCTGCCGGGGCAACAGGTGCGCTGATCGCGGCCTTTGCCGCGGGCGACGTCGATCGGATCACCCGGTTGCAGCCGATGGCCGGTCAACTGGGAATGCGGATCGCGCTTTGGCATCATCTGCGCAACGGGCGCAGCGAACGTTTGGCGGATTACGTTGCCTTTGACAGGGCCCTGCCGCACTGGCCCCTGGCAGATACCCTGCGCCGTCAGGCCGAAGCGACGCTGGACGACGCCGAACCGGAGGCGGTGATCGACTGGTTCACCCGCCACGATCCGATGACCGACGATGGCGCCATGGCGCTTTTCTCGGCGCTCGAGGCATCCGGTGCACATGAGCGTGCGCGCGCACTCGCCCGCGATCTCTGGCGCGACCACATCCTGAGCACCGAACAGGAAAACCGCCTGCTTGCCCGGTTCGACGACGCGCTGTCCGACCTCCACGCCGAACGCCTTGACGCCCTGCTCTGGCGCGGGGCAACCGATGCCGCCGACCGGATGCTGGATCGGGTGTCATCCGGCCATGCCGCGCTTGGCCGGGCGCGCCTTGCCCTTCAGGCCCGCGAAAACGGTGTGAATGCCCTGATCAACGCCGTGCCATCCGCGCTTGCCGACGACCCCGGCCTGGCACATGACCGTTTCCAGTGGCGGATGCATCGCGATTTGCTGGATGAGGCCGGCCAGCTGATGCTGGAGCGCTCCGAACCTACCGAACGCCTGGGCCGACCCCAGGCTTGGGCCAGCGGGCGCCAACGCCTTGCGCGCAGGGCACTGCAAGATGGTGAATACCGGCTTGGCTATGCGCTGGCGTCCAGCCATGGCCTGGACGGGGGCGCGCAAATGGCGGACCTGGAATGGCTGGCGGGCTATTTCGCGCTGCGCCATCTGAACGAGCCGGAGGCCGCGCAACATCATTTCGCCCGGTTGCGATCGCGGGTCTCCAGCCCGATCAGCCTGGCACGCGCCGGATACTGGGAGGGACGCGCGTTCGAGGCCATGGGCCAGGACGCGGACGCGCGCGCCGCCTATGAATTCGCGGCCGAGCACCAGACGGCCTTTTACGGGCAACTTGCCGCCGAACGCGCCGGGATCGAGCTGGATTCCGCTTTGCTGCAACAGCCCGACTATCCGCACTGGCGACAGACCTCGCTGGCGCGATCCGACCTGTTGCAGGCCGCCTTGCTGATGCATCGTGCGGGCGACTGGCACGATGCGCGCCGCTTTGTGCTGCACCTGGCGCAATCGCTGAGCTCGAAAGACGAGTTGGGGGCTCTTGCGCAGCTCTGGCTTGACCGGGGCGAGCCCAATTTCGCCGTGAACATCGGCAAGATCGCGGTGCAATCCGGCATCGTCCTGCCGGGGGCCTATTTCCCGCTGACCGGGCTGGAATCGGTCAACCTTCCGGCGCCGGCGGCGCTGGTGATGGCAATCGCCCGCCGCGAAAGCGAGTTCGACCCGGCCGTGATCAGCCATGCCGACGCACGCGGCCTGTTGCAGGTTCTGCCCGGCACCGGCGCCTTGATGGCCGAACGGCTGGGTATCGACTTCGACGCCCGCCGCCTGACCACGGACCCGGCGTTCAATGCGATGCTCGGGGCCGCTTATCTGGATCAACTGATCGACGAGTTCGGCGCCCTGTCGCTTGTCGCGGCCGGATACAACGCCGGACCGGGCCGCCCGCGCAGATGGATCACCGAGTTCGGCGATCCGCGCGACCCCTCGGTCGATCCGATCGACTGGATCGAACGAATTCCGTTCTCCGAGACCCGAAATTACGTCATGCGGGTTCTGGAGTCCTATGTCCTGTACCGGGCCATGTTGAATGACGACCCTGGCCCGGTAGCTTTGAGCGCGCTTTTGCGCGGGGATTGATTGCACCCGGTGCCTCGATGCGGCGGCACAAAAGAAGCGGAGCATCCGATGCGGCATCTGAATTTGCCCGACAACAGCGCCCCCATCGACGGGGCAAGGCGGCGCGCGCCCTCGGCCGAACGCAACCTTGAGCCGATCGCGGCCGTTCTCGAACAGCATCTGCCCAAATCCGGACGTGTTCTTGAACTGGCAAGCGGCACCGGACAGCATATCGTGGCGCTGGCCGCACGTTTTGGCGGGCTGACGTGGCAGCCGACCGATATCGACCCGGCCAACCTGGAGTCGATTCGTGCCTGGGTGGCCGAAGTCGGGCCAGACAACGTCCGACCGCCCCTTCACCTGGATGCCTGCGAGCCGGGCTGGGCCGATACGCAGGCCAACTGGGATGTGATCTGCCTGACAAACCTCCTGCATCTGATTTCCGCCACAGAGGCAGAGACCCTTTTGACCGAGGTGGCACGCGCCTTGTCGCCGGGCGGCTTGTTCTGCCTCTATGGACCATTTCGCCGCGACGGCGCGTTGACAAGCGATGGTGACAAACGCTTTGACGCGAACCTGCGCGCCCAGGATCCGGCGATCGGCTACAAGGATTTCGAATGGGTCGAGCAGGTTCTGGCCGAGTGCGGCCTGAGCCCACGCGCGCTTCACACGATGCCGGCGAACAACCTGATGATCGTGACCCGGCGGCCCGATCAGGCTTGATTCAAGTCAAGGCGGTATGATCCCGAGCATGCGATCTGCAACCGATCCCATGCAGGAAAGCGAATGCCATGAATTATGTTGACTACAATGCCGCGACTCGCGACCGCAGCCGTGCGCTGGCCAAGGCCGCGCCGGACGCCATGAAAAGCTTTGCCGCTCTCTCGAAAAGCGTCAAGGAGGGTGGCGTTCTGGGCGTCAAGGAAAAGGAATTCGTGGCCCTTGGGATATCGGTCGCCGTGCGCTGCGACGCATGTATCGGCTTTCACGTCGAAGCCCTGATCAAGGCGGGTGGCACGCGCGAGGAATTGGCCGACGTGCTGAGCATGGCGATACAGATGGGCGGCGGACCTGCCGTCATGTATGCCGGCAAGGCACTGGAATGCTGGGACCAGATCGAAGCCGCGCAGTCCTGAGCACGCTCAGAGCAGCATCGCGTCGACCTCGGCGCGGACCTTGGCCGCGGATTCGGCCTTGACCGGGCCATAGCCGCGAATGCCCATTGGCGCGGCCATGACAGAGCGCCAACGCGCGGGATCGCCAGGTGCCTCACCCCCGGCACGATCGATCAGGCTTTCGAACCAGCCGATCAGATCCCGCTCCATCCTGCGTTCGGGATGAAAGCCGAACGGGTCCAGGGCGGTGCCACGCAGCCCTTTCATTCGGGCCAGCAGGGCAAAGGCCGGTCGCATCAGAAAGGCTGGAAAGGCGCGCTTGCGCGGGCGCCCGCGCGCATCGGTCCCGGTCGGCCACAACGGCGGGGCCAGATGATAGCGCAACCTGGCGCCGGGGCCGAATTGGCGCGCAATGCGCTCGGCGAATTCGGGGGCGCGATGCAGCCGCGCCACTTCGTATTCATCCTTGTAGGCCATCAGCTTGAACAGGCTTTTCGCGGCAGCCATCGACAGGTCGTCGTCATTCAACGCCAGCACAGGCTGCAAACTCTGGCGATAGCGGCTGGCATAGGCCGCGTTCTGATAGCGGGTAAGGAATTCTGCCCGGCGTGCAATAACCGACTCCACGGTTTCCGGCACCCTCTCATCGCTGATCGCCGTCGATAAAACCGCCGGATCGACCGCCGCCAACCGGCCCAGCGCAAAGGCGCGCTTGTTGTCGGCCACGGCCACACCATTCAGTTCGATCGCCCGTTCCAGCGCCAGCTGCGACACCGGCACAAGGCCCGATTGCCACGCAAATCCCAGCATCAGGATATTGGCGAAAACGCTGTCGCCCAGGATCTCCTCGGACAGGCGGCCGGCATCGACCGCGGGAACCGACCCCGCCACCGCGTTTTCCAATGCGCGCAGGCGCTGTGGAATCTCCAGGCTCGCATCGCGGTTGAGCACGATGTCCCCCGTCGGCATACCGCTGAGCGTGGTCACAGCGCGGGTTCCCGGCCGTAGGCAGGCACTGCCCTTGGGCGCGGTCGAGACGACCAGATCGCAACTGATCAGCGCATCCGCGCTGGCCTGATCGATGCGCACCTGTTGCAGATCGGACGGCCGCGGCGCCAGCCGCAGATAGCTGAGAACCGGGCCGAATTTCTGGGCGAATCCGGTGAAGTCCAGCACCGACACGCCGCGCCCCTCAAGATGGGCCGCCATCGAGATCAGCGCGCCGACCGTCACCACACCGGTGCCGCCGACCCCGGTGACCAGCAGATCGAACGGCTTGTCCAGAACCGGCAACGCGGGTTCGGACAGACGGGCAAGCGCGGCTTCGATCCCGGCGTCGGCGCGCGGGGCGGGTTTGCGTCTGGGCACCCCTTCGACCGTCACGAAGGACGGGCAGAACCCGTTCAGGCAGCTGAAATCCTTGTTGCAGTTCGACTGGTTGATCCGGCGCTTGCGGCCGAACTCCGTGTCGATCGGTTCGACGCTCAGGCAGTTCGACTCTTTTGAACAATCGCCGCACCCCTCGCACACCAGTTCGTTGATAATCACGAACTTCAGCGGGTCCGGCAGCGTGCCGCGCTTGCGGCGGCGCCGTTTTTCGGTCGCGCAGGTCTGTTCATAGATCAGGACCGAGACGCCTTTGACCTCGCGCAGTTCGCGTTGCAGCGCGTCCATGTCGCGCCGAGCGTGGAAACTGGTGCCGGCCGGAAAATCACCCCGCTTGAACTTGCCGATGTCATCCGACACCAGCGCGATCCGCTCGACACCTTCGGCACGGCAGATATGGGCAATGGCCTGCACGCTGACGGGGCCGTCCACCGGCTGCCCGCCGGTCATGGCGACGGCATCGTTGTAAAGGATCTTGTAGGTGATGTTCGCCCCGGCCGCGATCGCCTGCCGGATCGCCATGCTGCCGGAATGATACCATGTGCCCTCGCCGAGGTTCTGGAACACATGATCCTTGCCGGTGAATTTCGACGAGGCCGCCCAGTTGACCCCCTCGCCCCCCATCTGGATCAGGCTCGTCGTTTCGCGGTTCATCCAGCTGGCCATGAAATGACAACCGATCCCGGCCAACGCCTTGGACCCGTCAGGCACTTTCGTGGATGTGTTGTGCGGACAGCCCGAACAGAAATAGGGCGTGCGCGTGGCGCCGGGTATGTTCAACGTGGCCGCGTGGGTCTTCAGGACGGACTCGGCGCGGGCCACGAACCCCTCGTCCGGGAACAGTCGCTCCAGCCGGTGCGCAATGATCGGCAGCAACTGGCGGGGGCTCAGCTCGCCTGTCCAGGGAACAAGGCGCGCCCCGTTCTCATCGCGCTTGCCGACCATCAGGCGGGGCTTGTCGCCATCCCAGTCATAGAAGTATTCCTTGAGCTGGCTTTCGATGATTCCGCGCTTTTCCTCGATCACCAGGATTTCTTCTGTCCCGGCGACGAACGCCAGTGCGTTGCGGCGTGCGAGCGGCCAGACCATGCCGACCTTGTAGATATCAATCCCCAGCCGGGCACATTCGTCGCGGCCCAGCCCCAGCAGGCGCAGCGCCTCCATCAGGTCATGATGGGCCTTGCCGGTGGTGACGAAGCCAAAGCGCGCCCGCGGCAGATCGTGGATACGCCGATCGATCGGATTGGCCTCGGCAAAGGCCAGAACCGCCTGTTTCTTGGCCTCCATGCGGTCTTCGATCTGAAATCCCGGCAGATCCGGCCAGCGATAATGCAGGCCATCGGCGGGCATATCGTGTTCCGGCACGGCAAAGACCGGATCGGGTGGCAGTTCCAGCGACATGCCGCTTTCGACGATATCGGACACCGCCTTGAACCCGACCCACATGCCGCTGTAGCGCGACAAGGCATAGCCCCAGGCACCAAAGCTGAGGAATTCGGCCACGTTGGCCGGGTTCAACGTGGGCATGAACCACGCCATGAAGGCGACATCGGATTGATGCGGCATGGACGACGAGACGCAGCCATGATCGTCGCCCGCCACGACCAGAACGCCGCCATGCGGGCTTGACCCATAGGCGTTGCCGTGTTTGAGCGCATCGCCCGCGCGATCGACCCCCGGCCCCTTGCCGTACCACAGGCCGAACACCCCCTGAACCTGCGCATTCGCATTGGTTTCAACCTGCTGGCTGCCCAGAATGGCGGTGGCAGCAAGGTCCTCGTTCACGGCGGGCAGGAACGCGATCCGGCCCTCCGTCAGCAGATCGCGCGACCGCCACAGCTCCAGATCAAGGGCGCCCAGCGGCGAGCCGCGATAGCCTGAAACCAGCCCCCCGGTGTTCAGACCCGCAGCCTTGTCACGCCGGGCCTGATCCACAACGATTCGCACCAGCGCCTGGGTGCCGGTCAGGAAGACGCGCCCCCTGCGCCGGGTATAACGGTCCTCGATGGTGTAATCGTCGAGCGGGCGAAGCTGTGCATTCATGGCTGGGCCTTTCGCGACTGTCCGAACGCCATCCTACCGCAGGTGTCGCGAAAAGATGTGCCAGAAGTATTGCTTTGGGTCGGAAACTCGGAAATTCTGTGCCGCAGTGAACGCCGTTGAAGAATAATCATGCCGGAAAACCACATGGAACTGGAAGATCGCGACTGGCGCTTGCTGGAGCAATTGCAGACCGATGCGCGCGTGACCAACCAGGACCTGGCCGAGCGCGTCGGTATGTCGCCGTCAGCCTGCTGGCGCCGGGTGCGCCAGTTGGAAGAGGCCGGAATCATCAGTGGCTATCGTGCCTCGGTCAACGCACGGCGTGCCGGCATGGACTTTCACGCCATACTGCATGTGCAACTGACCCGCCACACGCGTGAGATCGTCGATCGCTTCATTGCCGAAGTGTTGCGCCATGACGAGGTGCTGGACTGCTTTGCAACCACCGGCAGGGCGGACTACCACCTGCGCATTCTATGCCGCGATCTGGATGCCTTCAACGCGTTCATGGAACGCACCCTCTTTCGCCTGGACGGTATCGCACACATTCAGACGAACCTGGTGCTTCGGCATATCAAGAGCGGTGTGGCGATACGCGGCTGACCCGAGGGTTTCGACCGGCCGGCAGCCATTGCCGCATCCCCCGTCTTGTCGCACCAGGCAGCCGGGTTGGCGGCGCCGGCTCAGAACAGGTCGACCTCGCCAGCCATGGGCGCCACCGGTCGCGTCGGCACCTCGCGCGGCAACGCCGGGTCAACGTCGCTGGCTTGCATCAGCATGACCTGCGCGCGGCCGTCATGGGGCCAGAACCGGACGCGGCGGCCCTGCGTACCCCCAAGGCACTGCGCCGACACAGCGATCCCTTCCTCCTTGAGAAAGGCCAGCGCGAAATCCGCGTTGTTGCGCCCGATATCCGAGAGCGATCGCACAACCGCCGCACCACCGAAAACCTTGGCCATCAATGAGGCGCGCTGTGCCCCCTTGCGCAACAGAGCATTGATCAACTGCTCCATCGCATAGGCGCCATACTTGATATTCTGGCGATCCCTGGGGTCGGCGCCCGGCAACAGAAAGTGGTTCATACCGCCGATGCCGTGGTGCGGATCGAACAGGCACGCGGCCACGCAAGAGCCAAGAATGGTTGTTATCACCGCATCCGGGCGCGACGACACACGGTATTCGCCCTGAATGAGACTGATCACCGATTGGCGCTGATCGCTCATGCCGCCGCCTCACCCAACCATCGCCGAAGAGGTGCGACTGGCGTTGAGAATGGCAGTTCCGATCCGGTGCAGTGGCAGTTCCTGCATCGCCGCGCCAAGCTCGGCGGCGGCGCGCGGCATGCCATAGACCGTGCTGCTCGGCCGGTCCTGGATAATGGTGCGACCGCCGTTGCGCCGGATCCGCAATAGACCCTCGGCACCGTCACGTCCCATTCCCGTCAGCAAGACGCCGACCACCGAATCACCCAATGCCGCAGCGGACCGGAACAGCACATCGACCGAGGGGCGGTGCCCCGAGACAGGCTCGCCCGCAACCAGCGCGCAATGCAACCCGCCGGTGTCACGCACCACCAGATGGTGTGTATCGTCGGGTGCGAGATAGACATGACCCTGTCTCAAAGGTGCGCCTTGCCGCGCCTCGCCGACATGGGCCAGGCACTGGCGATCCAGCCGTTGCACGACCCCGGATACGAATTCGCGCCGGATGTGTTGCACGATCAGCGTCGGCGGACAGTCCGGCGGATAGGTTGACAGAACGCTGCTCAGGGCCTCGATTCCGCCGGTCGAAGCGCCGATGACAACGCATCGCGAATAGAACGGGTGCGGGGCCGGCCCGGCCCCGCGCCGATGCTCACCGACCGCGATACGCGCAATCAGGGTCGCGGCGTCGTGGCCGTCATCCAGTGTCACCACGTCGATCCGCCCGTCACCGCCCGGCATAACGCCGGGCCCGCCGAAGACGACGCACCGAAGATCCAGCAGGTCGAGCAGTGCGACGAACATCAGAAACTCCGCTCCCGCCGCCATCTCGCTGCAAACCAGGACGACATCAGGCTGATGCCGTTCGGTCAGCGTGTAGGCGTCGCTCAGGTTGCGGACCGCAGCAAGCAGGTCGCAGGCACCGTCGGCCGCGATCTGGGCAGCAAGGCGCCGCAATCGAAGCGGCCGATCGTCAGCCAGCAATACGCACGGTCGGGTCAAGGGCTCGATCCTGGAACTGTTCACCGCGGCCCTTCGATCCGGCCGCCCCGAACATATGGCGCACAAAGATTAACAGCATGAAAACGGGCGCCGAGATTCGGGTCGGACCGGATCGAAGGCTTGTTAAGAGCTTTTTCACAAGGTGCCGCTACCCCTGTTGAAGATGCGGTCCCGAAAACGCCGGATTCGGCAACAGGCTCGGCACCCAGACACAGATCCCTCGGTGATTCGGAGGTCGTTGATGAAATACCGAACGAACCGGCAGGAACCGGAAAACAAGGACTGGGCGCGGGCCGGACAATGGGCAAGACCCGCGTGCAACGCGTCAACCGCGTCCGATCGTCCCGCCGTCCCGTAAGGCCGCGCTCCATGCTCAGTTCAGATCACACGCAAAACGAGCCCCCGCAGCCGGACACTGCGCAAGCAATCATGTTCCGAACGACCAGGGATCAGATCATGTCTGCAACATTCACCCTTCCCGCCCAACTGGACAGCTTGACCACAGAGACCCTTGCGCTCGACCTTGTGCAACGGCGGGGCCAGGCGTTGCAAATCGACGCCTCGGGCGTTGCCTTCCTCGGCGCGCTCGCCTTGCAATTGCTGATTGCCGTCAAACGGCAATGGCAGGCCGACGAAAAGTCATTCCGACTTGTGGATTGTTCTGCCGCCTTTCTTGACGGGCTTTCGGTTTTGGGCGCGACGCCCGAAGATCTCGGTCTGTGTCGGGCAGACGGGGGGCAAGCATGACCTTGCGTGTCCTTGCCGTCGATGATTCGCGAACGATGCGCAACCTCTTGAGCGCCGCCTTGGCCCAGGCCGGCTTTGACGTTCATCTTGCCGAAGACGGCGCGGATGGATTGCAGAGGCTGGCTGACACCGCCCCCGATGTCGTCATCACCGACATCAACATGCCCCGGCTTGACGGTTTCGGATTCATCGAGGCGATACGCATGTCTGGCGACAACCGGAATGTGCCTATCCTGGTTCTCACCACCGAAAGTGCCCCGGAACTGAAGGCGCGCGCCCGCACCGCCGGCGCCACCGGGTGGATCGTGAAACCCTTCGATGAAACGAAACTCGTCGCCGCGATCGAGCGCGTCGCCATACCAAGGGGCGCAACATGAGCCTGATGATCACTGACGACTTTCGCGATTCCTTCTTTCAGGAATGCGAGGATCTGCTCGAAGCCATGAATGACGGTTTTCGCCTCATGGCAGAGAACCAGCACGAAATCGAAACCGTCCACGCGGTGTTTCGCGCAGTCCATTCCATCAAGGGCGGGGCCGGCGCATTCGGCCTCGATGCACTGGTGGCCTTCGCCCACCATTTCGAAACCGGCCTCGACAAGCTGCGCGCGGGCAAGCTTGACCTGGACGATACCGTCCTTGGCCTTTTTCAGCGCTGCGGGGATCACCTGGCCGATCTGGTTGGTTCCGCCCGGGACGAAGTCGATATGGACGCAGCCTCCAGCGCGCAGTTGCATGGCGAACTGGACGCGATCATCGGAACCGTCGTGCAAGACGATCCCGATGACGCCCCTGATTTCCAGCCAGCCGGTCTCGACCTCGATCTGCTGTTCGCGCCGGCGCCCGGCGGGCGCTACCGGATCTTGTTCGAACCCTGGGCAGAACTTTTCCGGTCCGGCAATGATCCCGCGATGCTGCTGCGCAATCTTGGACGTCTCGGGACGCTATCTGCCCGGTTGAACACCGACCATGTCCCGCCCCTGTCCGAGCTGGAGTGCACCAGACCGCATCTGCAATGGGAACTGATCCTTGAAACCGACGAAACGGCCGAGACGATTGCCGATACGTTCGAATTCGTGGACGGCCTGTGCCGTCTTGAAATCGCAGAAAGCGCGACAGGCGAGACCGTAAGGCCGGGCGGCTGCAACAGCATGCCCGATGCACCAACCGGCGAGGCCGATGCAACAGGGCCAGACACGGTGACCCACGGGGAACAGACCCAGCCAATAGCGCGAACCAACGACAGCAAACGCGCCAGCGCGGCGACAATTCGGGTCGATCTCGAACGGGTTGACAAGCTCATCAATCTGGTGGGTGAACTGGTGATCAAGGAAGCCATGCTTTCGCAATCGATCTCCAAGATTGCACTGCCCTCCGAGAACGAGGTTTCCGTCGGCCTTGACAGCCTCAAGCAGCTTGCCGGCGAAATCCAGGAAGGCGTGATGGCCATTCGCGCGCAGCCCGTGAAGCCGATGTTCCAGCGCATGTCGCGCATCGTGCGCGAGGCGGCCGTCGCGACCGGAAAGCGGGTGCGCCTGATGACCCAGGGCGAACATACGGAAGTCGACAAGACCGTGCTCGAGCGCCTGGTGGACCCGCTGACGCATATGATCAGGAACGCCGTCGACCACGGCCTGGAAGATCCGCAAACGCGCAGCGCCGCCGGAAAACCCGAAGAGGGCACGGTCATCCTTTCTGCGGCGCACCGATCTGGTCGGGTCATGATCGACATTTCCGATGACGGCGGCGGGATCAATCGCGCGAAGGTCCGAAAACTCGCCGAAGACAAGGGGCTCATTTCGCCTGATGCCGATCTTGGCCCGGCCGAAATCGACAACCTTCTGTTCCTGCCCGGCTTTTCGTCAAAGGACGAGGTCTCGGCCCTTTC
Organism: Rhodobacteraceae bacterium HLUCCA12; assembly: GCA_001314715.1. GTDB lineage: Bacteria > Pseudomonadota > Alphaproteobacteria > Rhodobacterales > Rhodobacteraceae > Pararhodobacter. Next base: position 38,020 of record LJSV01000010.1, read on the forward strand.
CGGTCGCGGTGTCGGCCTCGATGTCGCGCGCAGCGAAGTCCAGGCACTCGGCGGACGTGTTTCGATCACCTCGAACCCCGGTGAGGGCACGACGTTTTCGATAAGCCTGCCGCTCACCCTTGCCGTGCTGGAAGGCATGGTCATCGAGGTCGCTGGACAGACCATGGTCGTTCCGATCACCGCGGTTCAGGAAACGCTTCAGCCCAGGACCGCAGAGATTCATGCCATCGGCCAGGATGGGCGCGTCGTCACCAATCGCGACCGCCTGGTCCCGATCGTCGATCTGGGTGCGATCTTCGGCTTCCGCCCGCCTCCGGAGACACTGGACAATCATGTCCTGCTCTTGGTGGAGACCGATAACGGTCGCCATTGCGCCCTGATCGTCGATGGCATCCAGGATCAGCGCCAGGTCGTGATCAAGAGCCTGGAAAGCAATTACGGACACGTGAACGGCGTCGCCGCCGCGACGATCCTAGGTGACGGACGGATCGCGCTCATCATCGATCCCGACGGAATCATCCGGGATGCCACCGGCCCGATTGGTGGTGATTTTCAACTTCATGCTGCGAGGTAAGACGATGCTGGACGAAATGGCCGAAGCACGCGCGGCAGATCGCGAAATGGTCGCGTTTCGCGTTGCCGGGCAGGATTTCTGTATCGACATCATGTCTGTTCGCGAAATCCGCGGCTGGACGGAAACGACGATTCTGCCACATGCGCAGCGATACGTGAAAGGCGTGATCAACCTGCGCGGCTCGGTCGTGCCCGTAGTCGATCTGTCTGAGCGCCTGGGCCTTGGCGCAATCGATCCGGGTCCGCGCCACGTCATCATCATCACCGTGATCGGGGCGCAAACGGTTGGATTGCTGGCCGATGTCGTCTCAGACATCCTGACGGTCAATGACGATGACTTGCAGCCCGTTCCCGACATCGCCTCGGAATCCGCGCGCGCCTATATTTCCGGCGTCGTGGTCGCGCAACAGAAGATGATCCGCAAGATTGATCTGGGAAAGGTCCTCCCGGCCGATGGTCGAGACCTGACATGACCACGATGCCCGCAGCCAGTCCAGGCAGCGATGCCCAGCCGATGCTTGGTGATCGGGAATTCGCAACCCTCGCGCGGCTGGTCCATGGCGAATCCGGCATCGTTCTGGCCGAGGCCAAGAAAGGCCTCGTGGTGTCGCGCCTCACCCGGCGTCTGCGGGACCTCGGCCTGTCGGACTTCGCCGCCTATTGCCACCTGTTGCAATCCCCCGACGGCCATGGCGAAAAGTCGCGCCTGATCTCAGCGCTGACCACGAACGTGACCAAGTTCTTCCGCGAAGAGCATCACTTTCACAGGCTGGCTGCGACCATACTGCCGGGGCTGATCGACACGGCCCGCGCAGGCGGCCGTGTGCGCCTTTGGTCTGCCGGCTGCTCGACCGGGGAAGAAGCCTATAGCCTCGCGATGGAGGTGCTGGACCTGCACCCCGACGCCGCGGCCTGCGACATCCGGATCCTGGCCACCGACATTGATGCCCAAGTGCTTTCTGTCGCCACAAACGGCCTCTATCCGGACACCGCGGTTGGCGGCATTCCGCCGAAACGTCGCATGCGATATTTCACGCAGACAGACGGACAACACGCCGTCACCCCGTCGCTGCGGGAAATCGTCACGTTTGCCCCGCTCAATCTTGTGGGAGAATGGCCGATGCGCGGGCCCTTTGACGTCATCTTCTGTCGAAACGTGGTGATTTATTTCGACAGCGCGACACAGGATCACCTCTGGCAACGGTTCGCCGCGATGATGCCGGCCGGCGGCCACCTGTTCATCGGCCATTCGGAACGCGTGGGGCGGCGGGCGGACCGCTATTTCGAACCCGGCGGGATCACCCAGTACCGGCGCAAACCAGGCGCCATCGACGCACCATCTGGCGCAGCCTGAATGAAAGGGAGCCGGGAATGAGTATCAGAAATCAGCTGCATGTGATGGTCGTCGATGACATGGCGACAAGTCGGGGTTTGATCATCCAGGCGCTGGAATGGATGGGCATTCGCAATATCGACTTTGCCACCGATGGCAACACCGCCTTCCAGCGCCTGGCGTCCCGGCCGGTGCATCTGGTCGTGTCGGATTTCAACATGCCTGGCGCCGACGGCTTGACCCTTCTCGAAGGGCTTCGCCGCAACCGGACGACGCAACGGATCGGCTTCATCCTTGTCACTGGCAACGCCGATCCGGCCGTTCTGCGCCGTGGCCAGGAACTGGGGATGAACAACTACATCAAGAAACCGTTTTCGCCCGAGGGTCTGAAAACCTGTATCGAACGCGTGGTCGGCAAACTTTGAGATCGGACGTTACCGCATGAGCCATCGCCCCATTGCCCAGACCCTGAACAGCCTGGCGTGCGAACTGGAAACCCTAGCGGCGTTGGCCGAGTCGATCGATGCCGCGATCGGACATGTCTGCCTGGCACCGGGCACACCCCCGGCAACGCTGGCATCAATTCAAAGGATCGATCTCTTGCGTCAATCGCTGTCCTGCATGGCGCAATATACCAATAACCTGTCGACGCAGGTCGATAGCCACGCACTATGCGTCGATCCCGGCGCCGCCGCGCGCGATCTGCCGCTGCGCGATCTCGCTTTGGGCCTTGCGACAGCGCCCGAGGCGCGCGCGACCGACGACGGTGACCCAAAGAGGGGGACCGATGTCTGCTTTTTCTGATCCTTGCCCCGAGATTGGTCCGCCGCGCGACGCCTGCCTCCCGGGCGCAGGCACCGCGTGCCACCGCGTGGGTGATCGCACGCGAACATACTGCGACCGGCGGCGATCGATCCCGATGCCCGCCCCCGGCCCGCGAGATCGGTTGCATACGCCCGTCAAGAACACGCCGAGGCCACCCATTTTACAAACGCGCCCCACCGTCAACGGCACATTCGCCGCCCTCTCAGTACAGCGCGCCGAACAAGAGGACGACAAGAACCAGCGCGATGGCGCCGGAACACCGCCACAGCCTCAGAGCGCGTTCCGTCTGCTCGAAAAGCGATCCCGGCAGGACGCTCGCGGCCCTGTGCCATAGCGCCGTTCCCGAGGGGGCGAAGGAACGGGCCGAAAACAGCCCGAGATAGCGCGATGGATCGGGCATCAGGGTCAGCAGATCCCCAGGCTTGGCGCTCGGCAGGCGCCAACGCATGGCAACCGCCACCATCGCGATCATCGCCGCGAACAGGATCGGCAGCGCGCCCTCGGCCAAGGCCCCGGCGCCAAGGACATAGCCCCGCCCAGCCGGCAAGGCGGCGGGCCACACGATCCACGGCAGAACCAGCGCGAGCAGTGCCAGAACGATCGCGGGCAGGACCTGATGCGCTGCGATATCATCCGTGGCGCTCTGGCACCGCAGACGCCACAGGAACCAGCCCATGATCAGCGCCGTACTGACCCCGGTTGCGGCAATCAGCAGGGCAAGTCCGTCGCTCAGGTCATACTTCACGACCGCCTTGGCCGCGCCGCCACCGCTGGGCGGCAGGCCCGCGATCGAAGCCGCAGCCAGAACGGCGACACAGAAAACGCCCGTTCGAATCCAGCCCACCCGTGCGCTTGCCGCACCGACAGCAAGAAACAACGCGCCCTTTGCCAGACCGTGATGAAGGGCATGAAATGCCACCGGCAAGGCCCCGGCTCCGCCACCGAACAGCGCCAGCATGACACCCATCTGGCTGATCGTGGAATAGGCCAGAACGGCCTTTGGATTGGTCTGTGTCAACCCCCAGAGCGCGGCGCCGAACGCGCCCGCAAGCCCCAGTGCGATCAGGATCGTGGCCGCACTTCCGGGTGGCAGGAACAACCAGAAACCGACCAGCCCGGCCTTGACGATTGCGCCCGACAGAACCGCCGATGCGGCCACGGGTGCCGCGGGATGCGCAAGCGGCAGCCAGACATGGAGCGGGATCATCCCCAGCTTGATGCCGAATCCCACGATCAGAAGCGCGACCGCAACGCCCCCCGCCGGCGCCTGGCTCAGGGCCGCCCGAACCGCGTCGATAGCAAGGTCGTCCGCCGCATTGACCCCGATCAACAGCCCCACGAACAAGGCGACCTCACCCAGCACCGCCAGCAGAATATAGACCCGCCCGGCGCCCAGGGCGTCGGGTTTGCGCGTGTGGACGATCAGGAACCACGACGCCAGCGAGACCGCGGTGAAGGCAATGTAGAAGGTCATCGCATCGTCAGCCAGCATGACGCCCAGGTTGCCGGTCAGGGTCAGGCACCAGAAGCCCGCAAAGACCTGCAGGCGTTGACCGCCGTTCATCGATTGCGCGAACAGCCCGGCGGCCATCCACAGGCCGGCGGTCATGCCCAGCATCAATCGTCGGGCCGGGTCCAGCACCAGGGACACACCCAGCAACAGATCGGGCGCCTGACTGCCCCCCTCCTGCCCGGCGAGCGCGAGCCACAATGCCGGCAACGGGGCCAGGGGCAGCAGCCGCAAAGCCCGCCCCCCCCGGCCGGGCACCGCCGCCATGAGACCCACCAGCAAGGGCCAGGCCAGCGCGACGAACGGCAGGAAAGGCCCGCTCCAAAGCGTCATGGTGCATACTCCCGCGCAACGATCAGCGAAGCCCATCCCAGCGGGCTGAGGGGCGAGGCGGCAAAGACCCCGACCGCAAGCGACGCAAGGGCGGTGATCACCGCCGGGATCACAAGCATCGGCGAACGCTCATCACCGCGGGCGATGTCTGCCGCGGGCAGAAACCAGAGTCGGTACAGGATCGGCAGGAAATACGCCGCGTTGAGAAGGGTCGAAGCGGCCAGAACCGCCAGCACCCAGTTCTCCCCGGCCTGCAACGCGCCGATCCCCAGATAGACCTTGCTGACAAAACCCGCCATCGGAGGCAGTCCAATCATACCCAGTGCACCAAGCGAAAAGCAGATCGATGTCACCGGCATCCGCGCACCCATCCCGTTGAGAGCATCGATCCGTTTGGCGCCTGCGCGTTCGTCATAGATCCCGGCACAGAAGAAGAGGGTGATCTTCATGAGCCCCTGGTGAACCAGATGCGCCAGCCCGCCAATCGTGGCGAACGGCCCGGCCACGGCGGCGCCGAGGATGATGTAGGATACCTGGCTGACGGTCGAATAGGCCAGACGGGTCTTGATCTCCTCTTGCTGCATGGCGCGCAGCGAACCCCATAGAATGGTGACCGAGGCCGCGACGGCAAGCGGCGTTCCAAGCCCCAGATCCTGCACCGTGATCAGACCGAACACGTCATAGACCACGCGCACAACGCCAAAGGCGCCGGCCTTGACCACCGCCACGGCATGCAGCAGGGCAGACACCGGCGCGGGCGCGGCCATCGCGCCGGGCAACCAGCCGTGCAGTGGCACCAGCGCCGCCTTGACACCCAGCCCGGCAACAAACAGGACAAAGATCCCGCGCAGGCTGACCGGGTCCACCGCCGAAAGATCGGGCGGGTCGGTGAACAGGACCGGGCCGGTCACGCTTTCCAGCCAGACAATTGCAACCAGAAGCGCGACGCTGCCGGGCAAGGCATATGCCAGATAGCGACGCCCGGCGGCCAGCGACCTGTCGTCCTGCTTGTGCACAACCAGCGGCCATGTCGACAGCGTCAGCATTTCGAAGAAGACGAAGAAACTGATAAGCGATCCGGCCATCGCCAACCCGGTGGTTGCCGCCACGCACAGGCTGAAAAAGCCGAAGAACCGCGACAGCTCGGCCTTGGTTCCGAAATAGGCAATCGCGTAAATCGTGGTCAAAAGCCAAAGCACCGCCGACAGCGACATGAACAGCAGCGACAGCGCATCAATGCGCAGCAGCAGGTGCAAGCCGGGTGCCAGGTTCAACTGGACCTCATAGGCAGCGCCCTGTGCGACGGCAAGCAGCATCGCCACGACTAGGCCCAGCTTGATCACAGCCCCCCCGAGGCTGAGGAGGTTGCGCCACATGTGGCTTTCCTGCGCCAGGAAAAAGCTTGCCAGCGCCGGAATGAGCGAGGACAGCAGGATCGCGATGGGAAGGGCCACACTCATAATCCGCCCTCGGCGGCGCCGGGGCGCCCGGTCTGCAAGAAAGCATAGACGGCATCCGAAAAGAGGCCCATGGCAAAGGCCAGAAGCGCCAAAAGCAACGGCACCGCCTGCAACAGCCGCGACACCGGCCTGTGGTCGGGGACCACGCGCGCGAACAGCGCTTCCATGGGCCGGTAAAGATAGCCTGCGGCCAACAACCCGCCGGCCAGCAACACGATGGCCAAGACGACCTGCCCGGACGCGAAGGCCGATGTCATCATCAGATATTTCGCCGTGAATCCGCCCGAGGGCGGCAGGCCCATCAAGGTCACAGCCGCAACGCCAAAGGCCATCGCCGTCATCGGCAATGCCCGTGCGAGGCCGCGCAGGTCATCCAGCCGGTCCGACCCTGCGGCCATGATCCAGATACCTGCGCACAAGAACATCGCCGCCTTGGCCAGGCCGTGCGCCAAGGCGTGAAAGATCGCCCCGCTCCAGGCCCCGGCGGCCCAGGGCTGGGCCGCGCCGCCGCCTCCGGCCAGCGGGAAGACCAGCATCAGATACCCGATCTGCGCCACCGTTGAATAGGCCACGATCTGCTTGAGTCGGTCCTGTCGCAAGGCCAGGACCCCACCATGCGCGACCGCCAGCGCCCCGAGGATTGCCAGTGTCAGCAGTAGCGACCGGGTGGCGGCGTCGGGCACGGCGTCGAACCAGAGCCGCATCAGGATCACGAACGAGGCCTTGGGAACCAGCGCCGACAGCAGGGCAGAAGCCGGCGGCGGAGCCGCGGCATGGGCGGGCGGCAGCCAGGCATGGAACGGAAACACCGCGGTCTTGACCAACAGACCCGCAGTCATCAAGGCCAGCGCAACGCCGTCGGTGGCCTGTAACGGGGCCTCGGCGAGGTGGGCCATATCCAGCACCCCATGCGCGGCATAGATCAGCGCGACACCCGCCAGATACAGAAGCGACCCGGTCAATGCGAAGAACAGGTACCGCAATGCCGGGGCAAGCGCCGACGTGCCGCCTGTCGCGACAAGGGCCACGGCGGCCAGCGTCAGAAGTTCAAGCCCGACATACATGTTGAACAGATCGCGCGACACATAGATCACGTTGAGCGCCGACCAGGTCAGCATGACAAGTGCCCAGAAAGGGGTGCCGATCGCGGGTGTCCGCGCCGCCAACGCGATTGCCGCCGCGGTCACTGCGACCGTCATTGCCATGAAGGCCACGGCCAAGCCATCAGCCTCAAGCGCGATGCCCAGCGGCGCACCCCACCCGCCCGGCAGGATCTGCACGGAACCGCCCTTGGCCACCGCCATGATCAGCACCGCCAGCGCGCCCCCCGACAAAACCGCAACCGCCGCGGCGACGCGCGCGGCCTGGCCCGGCACGGCCACGACCGCCAGCGCGCCGAATATCGGCAAGATCAGCAAAGTGGCCAGGGCGATCATCCGACATCGTCCCGCAAATGCTGCCTGCCCGTCGCACGCGCCAAGGCGACAACCAGCCCGACCGCCAGCGCGCTGCCCGAAAGCGCCACCACGATCCCGGTGATGATCAGCGCCTGAGGCACCGGATCGGCGCGACCCTCATGCCAGCCGAGGGCGCCCAGCATCAGGAATACGCCCGATCCCATCACGTTGAAGGCAATGATCCGACGCAGCAGCGCGCGGCCGGCGATGAGCCCATACAGACCCAGCGCGACAAGCAGGGCCCCGGTGACGGCGAACGGTGTCAACGCGCCTCTCCTGCTTGGGGCGGGCCCAGAACCAGCAACGCCAGCACGACCGCAATGGACAGCGTCAGGGCCATTTCGATCGTCAGGATCGCGCCCTTTGCCCAGGCTTCGGGGAACGTCAGAAACCCGCCCCAGGCGAGGCCGGCAACCCCGAATGCCGCAAATACCGCTGGCCCGGCAACCAGCGCCAGACGCCACGCCGGCGCGGCCATACCCGGCGCGCGCACCACTCCGGCCATCACGCACAACACGCCTGCCGCGGCCAGCACCGTGCCGCCCTGAAAAGCGCCTCCCGGCTGGCTGGCGCCCGCCCACAGCAAGTACACGCCGACCAGCAGCGCAACGGGGGGCAGAAGACGGCCGAAACCGGACAAAACGCCACCGGGCTGGGCGTGATGCGCCGGGCCTGCCGGTTCCATCCAGTCGCCCCCCTGCGCAAGCGGCCAAAGGCCGATCACGGCGGTTATGAGAACCATGCTTTCCAAAAGCGTGTCCCAGGCCCGCAGGTTCATCAAGATGGCGGTAACGGGGTTCTCCACACCCGTCCGGGTCAGCACCGCGCGCACCTCGGGTTCAAGCCCGGTTCCCGGTGTGATCTTGATCGCCGCCCCGACCAGAAGCGCTGCCACCACGGATGCCGCGACCGCGACGGGCCAGTCGATCGGTTCGGCCGGTTCGTCGGCATCGCTACGCGCCAGTCGGCCCACGGCGCCCAGAAGCAGCACGCCGGTCAGCCCCGCACCGATCGCCACCTCGGCAAGGGCGACATCGGGCGCATCCAGCCGTACCCAGGCCAAGGACAACAGAACCCCATAGATGACAAAGAATACGACAGCCCGGAACAACCCTTTGCCCACGATCGCGGCCACGGCAACCAGCAGGATCAGGGCGCAAAGCAACAGGTCGAACACCGCCATCAGCGTTCGCCCCGAACCAGCGCGGACCGGGCGACCAATTGCGCGACCGTTCCCGCCGCCAGCAGAACCAGCGCCCAGATCAACGCCAGCTTCGCCACGTCGGCCCAGCGTTCCGCGTTGACAGCCAGGCCCAGCGTCAGAAAGCCAAGCCCCAGATTGTCTGCCTTTGTCAGCGCATGCAGGCGACTGAAGGTGTCGGGGAAACGGACCACCCCCAACGTGCCGGCCAGAAAGAACACAAGCCCCGCGCCGGTCAACGCATAGACAGCGATCTGGCGAAGCAACTCGACACTCATGGATCGCGCCTGCCCAGGTGGCGCGTATCCACGTGCTGCTCTTCGGGATCACCGGCGCCATCCGGGCTCATGGCCTTGACAAAGCCGACCGCGCTCAGCGCCGCCAGCAGCGCAAGAACCAGTGCCACGTCAAGCGCGGCGCTGTTGTCGCCCATGGCCCAGAGAACGATCAACAGCCCCGTGCCCAAGGTTCCGACAAGCTGCGCCGCCATCATCCGGTCGGCCTGCCCCGGCCCGTGCCAGACACGCCAGAGCGCCGCCGCCAGGTTGGCCAGAAGTGCGATCGCTACCAGGATCAGCCAGGCGTTCATGGCCCCTCCGATACTCGGGCCAGGCGTTTTTCCTGGGTGCCGATGCCGCCCTCGAAACCGGCCTGGCAGTCCAGGACATGCACCAACAGCCGATCACCTTCGCATCCGGCGGCAAGTGTTCCCGGCATCAGCGACAACTCGCCCCCCAGGGCCACCCTGCCCCCCGGCAGAAGTGACGTGGAATGAACGACCCAGCCGGGTCTGAGAACGGGACGCAGACTGAAGGCACGGCGCGCCACATCCAGTCCACCGGCCAGCGAGCCGGCCAGAAAACCCGGCAACAGCGCCGCCGCCCGCCACAGGCGCAGGCCATGCGCAGGCGACTGCAAACGAAGGCTCATCCAGACTGCCCCGGCGACAGCGGGTAGGCCAAAGGCCACACTTTCTGCGGAGTTTTCGCTCAGAACGATCCAGATCGTGGCAAAAAGAGCTGTTCGCCTGACAATGGCCGCCAACATCGGAACCCCTCGTTCAACCCATGGGCCGAGGCTAACCCAATGGTTGAACGCGGTAAACCGCGCGCCGGTTCCGGCCCGGCACGCGGCTGGGGCGACAGACGCGCGGCCTATTCGGCGGGCATGGCCGCGGGTTCGACCACCAGCGGATGCGGAATATGCGGCAGCATCTCTTTCGGACAGAGCTGAAGGAAATGCTGTTTCTCGATGTCCCAGCGACGCAGGATCTCGATGCCCTTGGCGCTTTCGGTTTCGGCCACATGACGCTCGATCAGGGTTTTCAGCTCGGTTTCCCAATGATCGACCGTCACCGGACAACTGACCAGCGTATCCATATTCAGCAGCGCCTTTGCCTTGCCCTCGGGGTCATAGAGATACGCCATGCCCCCGGTCATGCCGGCCCCGAAATTGGCACCGATCTCGCCCAGGATCACGGCCACACCGCCGGTCATGTACTCGCACCCGTTGGTGCCGCACCCTTCGACAACGACCTCGGCGCCCGAGTTGCGCACCGCGAAACGCTCGCCCGCACGGCCCGCTGCATAAAGCGCGCCGCCTGTTGCACCATAAAGCACCGTATTGCCGATGATCGTGTTCTCGCTGGCCTTGAGCGGCGACGACATGCGCGGACGCACCACGATCAGCCCGCCCGAGAGCCCCTTGCCGACATAATCGTTGGCATCTCCAAAGACTTCCAGTTTCAGCCCGCGCACGGCGAACGCACCCAGCGATTGCCCGGCACTTCCGGCCAGCTTGACCGTCAAATGGTCGGGTTGCAGATCGTTGCGCATGCCGAAACGGCGAACGATATGGCTGGAGGCACGGGTGCCGACCGTGCGATGCGTGTTGCGGATCGCATAGGACAGCTGCATCTTCTCGCCATCCTCGAAAAAGCGCGCGGCGTCGCGGATGATCTCGGAATCCAGCGTCTCGGGCACGGCGTTGCGCGGCTTGTCACGGTCATACCGGATGTTGTGCGCGCCATCGACCGTGATCAAAAGCGGGTTCAGGTCAAGGTCGTCCAGATGCGCCGAACCACGGCTGACCTGCGTCAGCAGGTCGGCCCGGCCGATCACCTCGTCGATCGAGCGCGCACCCAGGCTGGCCAGGATCTCGCGCACTTCCTGCGCATAGAAGGTGATCAGGTTCACCACCTTGTCGGCATTCCCGGTAAACTTGGCGCGCAGCCGTTCATCCTGCGTGCACACGCCCACCGGGCAGGTGTTCGACTGGCACTGACGCACCATGATGCAGCCCATGGCAATCAGCGCGGCGGTGCCGATGCCGTATTCCTCGGCGCCCATCATCGCGGCCATGACGATGTCACGGCCTGTGCGCAGCCCGCCGTCGGTGCGCAGGGTCACCCGCTCGCGCAGGTTGTTCATGGCCAGAACCTGATGCGCCTCGGTCAGGCCCATCTCCCAAGGCAGGCCGGCATATTTGATTGAGGTCGCGGGCGAGGCGCCGGTGCCGCCGTTATGGCCCGAAATCAGGATCACGTCGGCCTTGGCCTTGGCCACGCCCGCAGCGATCGTGCCCACGCCCGAACTTGCCACCAGCTTGACCGTGACCTTGGCACGGGGGTTGATCTGCTTGAGATCGTAAATCAGCTGCGCCAGATCCTCGATCGAATAGATGTCGTGATGTGGCGGCGGGCTGATCAGGGTCACGCCGGGGGTGGAATGACGCAACCGGGCGATGAGCTTGGTCACCTTCATACCCGGCAGTTGGCCGCCCTCGCCGGGCTTGGCGCCCTGCGCGACCTTGATTTCCAGCTCTTCGCAGGCGTTCAGGTATTCGGCCGTGACGCCGAACCGGCCCGACGCCACCTGCTTGATCTTGGCCGAGGGGTTGTCGCCATTGGCCTCGGGCAGGAAATGCGCGGGGTCTTCGCCACCCTCGCCGCTGTCCGATTTCGCGCCGATGCGGTTCATCGCGACGTTCAGGGTCTTGTGGGCCTCGGGGCTGAGCGCGCCCAGCGACATGCCCGGCGTCACGAAACGCTTGCGGATCGCGGTGATCGATTCGACCTCTTCGATCGGGATCGGACGGCCCAGCGGCTTGAAGTCCAGAAGATCACGGATATGGATCGGCGGGTTGGCCTGCATCGCGGCGGAATACTTGCGCCACATGTCATAGCTGGCGCGATCGCAGGCCGATTGCAGCAGGTGCATGGTCTGCGCCTCCCAGGCATGTTTCTCGCCCGTGCGACGCGCCTTGTAAAAGCCCCCGACGGGCAGGACGCCAACGTCGCCCAGCCAGCCCTTGGCGTGGATCTCTTCCTGCTTGCGCTGGATACCGTGCAGCCCGATGCCCGAGATACGGCTGTTCATGCCGGGGAAGAACTCCGCCACCATCGCCCGCGACAGGCCGACGGCCTCGAAATTCAGGCCACCACGATAGGACGAGATCACGGAAATACCCATTTTCGACATGATCTTGAGCAGGCCGGCGTCGATCGCATCGCGATAACGGCGCATGGCCTCGGTCAGCGATCCGTCCAGCAGTCCGCGCGCGATCCGATCGGCGATCGTATCTTGCGCCAGATAGGCATTGACGGTCGTGGCGCCGCATCCGATCAGGACGGCGAAATAGTGCGGATCTATGCATTCGGCCGAACGCACGTTCAGCGAGGTGAAGGTGCGCAAACCCTTGCGCGTCAGCCAAGAATGCACGGCACTGGTCGCCAGGATCATCGGCAGCGGCACCCGGTCCGCCCCCTGACGCTCATCCGTCAGCACGATATGCCCCGCACCGGAACGCACGGCATCCTCGGCCTCGGCGCGGATGCGCTCCAACCCGGCGCGCAGCGCATCCTCGCCGCTGCCGTGAACGTAGGTGCAATCGACGAATGCCACGCTATCGCCGAATTGTTCCACCATGACGGCGAACTCCTCGTTGGCGATGAACGGGCTTTCCAGCACCAGAATCTCGGTCTGGGCAGAGCTTTCGTCCAGCACGTTCTTGAGGTTGCCGAAGCGCGTCTTCAGGCTCATCACCCGTGCCTCGCGCAGCGAGTCGATCGGCGGGTTGGTCACCTGACTGAAGTTCTGGCGGAAATAATGGCTGAGCGGACGATAGATCTGGCTGAGCACCGCCGAAGGTGTGTCATCGCCCATCGAGGCGATCATTTCCTTGCCGTCCTCGGCCATCGGCACCAGAACCTGCTCGATTTCCTCCATCGTGTATCCCGCGGCGATCTGGCGGCGGCGCAGATCGTCACCCTTGTGGGTCGCGTCTTCGGGCACATCCTTGAGCAGGCTGTTCAATTCGACGATCTTTTCGATCCAGTCGCCAAAGGGTTGGCTGGCGGCAAGCTTGTCCTTGAGCGCCGTATCGCGATAGAGCTTACCCTCGCCCATATCGACCGCGATCATCTGGCCGGGGCCCAGCGCGCCCTTTTCGCGCACCGTCATCTCGTCAATCGGCACCATCCCGGTTTCGGACCCGGCGATCAGCAGACCATCGCCGGTAATGACATAACGCATGGGCCGCAGTCCGTTGCGATCCAGCCCGCCGCAGACCCAGCGCCCGTCGGTCATGGCCAGCGCGGCCGGGCCGTCCCAGGGCTCCATCACCGAGTTGCAGTAGGAATACATGTTCTGCCAGGCTTGCGGCATCTCGACCGCGGTTTTCGACCAGGCTTCGGGCACCAGCATGGTCTTGGCCATCGGTGCGTTGCGCCCGGCGCGCACCAGGGCCTCGAACACCGCGTCCAGCGCACCCGAATCCGATGCGCCGGCCGGGATGATCGGCTTGATGTCCTCGGCCATGTCGCCAAAGGCGTTCGAGGCCATGCGAATCTCGTGGCTCTTCATCCAGTTGACATTGCCCTTGAGGGTATTGATTTCGCCGTTATGCGCCAGCATGCGGAACGGCTGGGCCAGCCACCACTGGGGGAAGGTATTGGTCGAATACCGCTGGTGATAGATCGCGAAGGCGGAAACGAAGCGTTCGTCCATCAGGTCGGGATAGAAGACCGATACCTGTTCGGCCAGCATCATGCCCTTGTAGATGATCGACCGGCACGACAGGCTGCACAGATAAAGCCCCTGCACCCCGGCTGCGTTCACCGCCTTCTCGATCCGGCGGCGAACGACATAGAGTTCGCGCTCAAAGGTTTCCTCGTCGATATCCTTGGTGTTCTTGATCAGGATCTGTTCGATTTCAGGGCGGGTGGCGTTGGCCTTCTCGCCCAGAACCGAGGTATCGACGGGCACATGACGCCAGCCGTAGATGTAATAGCCCATCCGCAGCACTTCGGCTTCGATGATGGTGCGGCAGCGCTCCTGCGCGCCGAAATCGGTGCGCGGCAAGAACACCTGACCGACCGCGATCAGGGCCTTCATGTCTGGCTCGTGTCCGGTCCGGCGGATCTGGTCGTGAAAGAACGGAACCGGGATCTGCACATGGATACCCGCGCCATCGCCGGTCTTGCCGTCGGCATCGACCGCGCCGCGGTGCCAGACGGCCTTGAGCGCGTTGATGCCGTTGACCACGACTTGCCGGCTGGGCTTGCCGTCGATCGACACCACCAGCCCCACCCCGCACGAGGCGTGTTCGTCTTCGTCGCGATAGAGCCCGTTCTCGGCCATCCACTGGCGCTTTGCGGTTTCGGCGGCAACCCAGTCGGCGTCAAATTTCGTCATCGGTTCTTTCCTTTCCGGAAAAGGTCAGCCTGGCTGACCGTCAACATGCGGGCCCGGCTTTCGGGCGCCCTATCCCTTTTGCAGTGGCGGTCTATTCGGCGGCCACGGCCTGCCCGGATTGCGACAAGTAATCCAGAATGGAATCCGCTGCCTCGCGTCCGTCCCGGATCGCCCAGACCACCAGGCTTGCCCCACGCACGATGTCGCCCACGGCATAGACGCCGGGAATCCGCGTGGCATGGGTGGCGAATTCCGCGCGGATCGTGCCCCAGCGCGTGACCGCCAGCTCGGGTTCGTCCCACAGGGCCGGCAGATCCTCGGGCTCGAAGCCAAGCGCCTTGATCACCAGATCGGCGTCTTCGAAATAGTCGGCGCCTTCGATCACCTCGGGCGCGCGGCGCCCGGTCGCATCGGGCGCGCCAAGGCGCATTTTCTGCACCTTGACGCCATTCACCACGCCATCGCCCACGAAACCGGCCGGGGCGGACAACCAGACAAATTCAACGCCCTCTTCCTCGGCGTTCTGCACCTCACGCTGACTGCCGGGCATGTTCTCGCGGTCGCGACGATAGAGGCATTTGACGCTTTCGGCACCCTGGCGGATGGCGGTGCGCACGCAGTCCATGGCCGTGTCACCACCGCCGATTACCACAACCCGTTTTCCCGCAGCGTTCAGTTCGCCATTGTCGTATTCTGGCACATCGTCGCCAAAGTTCTTGCGGTTGGAAGCCGTCAGATAATCCAGTGCGCGAACGGTCCCGGTCAGGTTCGCCCCGTCCAGATCCAGCTCGCGCGACTTGTAGACACCGGTTGCGATCAGGACGGCATCATGCTGCCCGCGGATCGCGGCAAAGCTGATGTCCTCGCCCACCGTACAGTTGAGCACGAACTGGACGCCACCGGCCTCCAACTGCTCGATTCGTTGCATCACAACCGGCTTTTCCAACTTGAAGCCGGGAATGCCATAGGTCATCAAACCGCCCGCGCGATCGTAGCGGTCATACACTGTCACCTGGATGCCGGCACGGCGCAGCCGGTCAGCCGCCGCCAGCCCGCCGGGACCGGCGCCGATGATGCCGACCGATTCCGGGCGTTCGTGCGCCGGGGTCGCGGGTTTGACCCAGCCTTGTTCCCAGGCGGTATCGGTGATGTATTTCTCGACCGCGCCGATGGTCACGGTGCCGTGGCCCGACTGCTCGATGACGCAGTTGCCCTCGCACAGCCGATCCTGCGGGCAGATCCGGCCGCAAATCTCGGGGAAGGTGTTTGTGGCCTGGCTCATCTCATAGGCCTCTTGCAGGCGGCCCTGGGCGGTCAGCATCAGCCAGTCGGGGATGTTGTTGTGCAAGGGGCAATGCGTCTGGCAATACGGCACGCCGCACTGGCTGCAGCGGCCAGCCTGCTCGGCGGCCTTATCGGCAGCGTATTCGCTGTAGATCTCGGCGAAATCCCGGCGCCGATCCTGAGCGTCGCGCTTTTCGGGCATCTGCCGGGGTGTCGTCACGAATTTAAGCATACGCTGCGTTGCCATGGAGCATCTCCCAAAGGTACGGATGACGAATTACCCTGCCCCGATCAAAAAGAAAAGTCAGTATGGTTTACCTATATTGCAGAAATTTTCATGCTGGCGCCAGCAAATGCGAAAATTTGGCTGATATTAGGTCAGTATGTAATACCTTTCACCTCTCTTTCGCCCGCATGCCAACACGCTATGGTGTCCAAAACAAACGGATCGGCCGATGACCTTGCTGCACCTTCTTGTCCTTGCCGTCGTGCAGGGAATCACCGAATTTCTGCCGATCTCGTCCTCGGCGCATCTGGTGCTGCTGCATGAAATGGGCGGGCCACGGGCCGATGCGATCGCGCTGGATGTCGCGGTGCATCTGGGCTCCATCGGTGCGGTTGTGATCTATTTCTGGGCCGATGTGCGCGCCGCGCTGACGGGTCTTTGCCATCTGGCACGCGGGTCACGCGACGGGTTCGAGGCACGGCTGGCACTTGGCCTGATCATTGCGACCATCCCGGCGGTCCTGGTCGGGGCGGTGCTGGCACTGACGGGCTGGGTGGACCTGCTGCGCAATGCCACGGTGATCGGCTGGACGATGATCGTCTTTGGCGCTCTGCTTTGGGCCGCGCATCGCTTCTGCCCCGAACGCCGAAAGGTCGAAGACTGGCGCTGGCGCGATGCCGTGATCATGGGCCTCTGGCAGGCGCTGGCCCTGATTCCCGGCGTGTCGCGGTCGGGCATCACCATGACGGCGGCGCGCCTGATCGGATTCAAGCGCCACGAGGCCGCGCGCATCGCGGTGCTGATGTCGGTCCCCATCACGCTTGCATCGGGCGGATACCTGATGCTGCAGGTGGGGCGCAGCCCGGTCAGCGATGCCTTGCTGTACAATGCCGCCTTGGCGGCGGTGTTGGCGTTCGTCGCGGCCTATCTGGCCCTGGCGGCGATGATGAGGCTGTTGGACCGCGTCAGCTTCACACCCTATGTGATCTATCGCATGCTGCTTGGCGCGGTCTTGCTGGCGCTGGCCTATGGCTGAGCACGGCGCCGCCCGGTCCTAGCCCGAACGCCGCAAACCCTTGGCCGATTCGCGGATCGCGTCATATTGCCCGGTCGGACGGAACCGCCACAGATAGGACGGCAGGACCAGTTCCATCGGAACGGGCTCGATGCCCAGCGCCTCGAAACCCTGCGCATCCTCGGCCACGACATTATCGTGCGCCAGATTGCGCAGCTGATCGCGGGTAAGAACCGTGTTCGTGAACAGCCCGCCCGTGATGAACTGCGCAAACCCCAGAAGCCGCGCCACCAGACCGGCAAGGAAGCCGGGCATGTTGATGATGACCCGCTTGCGCCGGATCTCCGCCAGCATCATCTGCATCAGTTCGCGAAAGCTCTTCACGTCCGGGCCGCCCAGTTCATAGGTTCCTGCCGGCACATGACCCTGGACCGCCATGGCGGCGACCTTGGCCACATCGTCGACATAGACGGGCTGAAACAGCGTGTCGGCTTCGGCCACGGGCAAAAACGGGCTGAGCCGCGTCATCCCGGCGAAGCGGTTGAAGAAATTGTCCTCGGGGCCGAACATGATCGACGGGCGCAAGATCACGGCACCGGGAAATGCGGCCTTGACCGCGGCCTCGCCCTCGGCTTTCGAGCGCGCGTATTCGCTGTCGGACTGGGTATCGGCACCGATCGCCGAAATCTGCACCAGCCGCGACACACCGGACTCGGCCGCCAGTCGCGCCACGCGGGCGGCACCCTGGGCCTGAACGGCTTCGAACCCGTTCTTGCCGGTCTCGGCCAGTACGCCCACGCAATTGACGACGGCATCCGCCCCGGCCAGCGCCGCGCGCACGGATGCATCGTCGCGGATATTGCACAACACGGGCTCGACCTGGCCGACAACGCCATAGGTGCGCACCTGAATGTTCTGGTGGGGCCTGCGCGTGCCGACGCGCACGCGCCACCCAGCCTGCGCCATGCGCCGCGCGATGTAGCGTCCCAGAAAGCCCGAACCGCCGATGATGGTGACCAGTTTCGTCATTCTCGCCTCCGCGCATGCGCCGCTTTATCCCGCTCAATACCTGTGCGCCCCTGCCCGGACAAGCCAAAACCAGAAAACCCTGACTGGGGCCGCGCGCGAT
Source organism: Rhodobacteraceae bacterium HLUCCA12 (assembly GCA_001314715.1). Taxonomy (GTDB): domain Bacteria; phylum Pseudomonadota; class Alphaproteobacteria; order Rhodobacterales; family Rhodobacteraceae; genus Pararhodobacter. The sequence continues at coordinate 56,059 of LJSV01000010.1, forward strand.
ACCCCGCCTCAACCCGTCCAAACTTTTTGCTGGAGGGCGGCTTTTCGCGCGCTTCCCCCGTTGACAGTCCCCAAGGCCAGCGATAATCACCCTGCACGCAACCTGCCCAGGTGGCGGAACTGGTAGACGCGCTAGCTTCAGGTGCTAGTGCCCGTACGGGCGTGGAGGTTCGAGTCCTCTCCTGGGCACCATATCCCGCCGCAGCAGGCAAAGGGGATATGACCATGACCATCCACATCTACCAGAACGATCTGCCGGACGGACTCGACTTGGGGTCTGTCGTGGCCATCGATTGCGAGACCATGGGGCTGGTTCCCCACCGCGACCGGCTGTGCCTGGTGCAGCTTTCGGGCGGCGATGGCGATGCGCATCTGGTTCGGATCACGCCCGACCAGACCGACGCGCCGAATCTGAAGCGCATGCTGGCCGATCCCGGGGTTCTGAAACTCTTTCATTTTGGCCGGTTCGACATTGCCGTTCTTCTGCATCGGTTCGGTGTTCTGACGGCACCTGTCTGGTGCACGAAGATCGCGTCGAAGCTGGTGCGCACCTATACGGACCGGCATGGGCTGAAATACTTGTTGGCCGAGATGCTGGGCGTGGACATTTCGAAGCAGCAACAAAGCTCGGACTGGGGCGCCCCGACCCTGAGCGCGGCGCAGATGGAGTATGCGGCGTCGGATGTTCTGTATCTGCACCGGCTGAAGGCCGCGCTGGAACCGGTTCTTGAGCGCGAGGGCCGCAGCGATCTGGCGCGCCAATGCTTTGACTTCCTTCCGGCGCGGGCCCGGCTTGACCTGGCGGGCTGGCCCGAAACAGACATCTTTGCCCATTGACCGGCGTGGGAGCCAGGCCATGAGACGCGCGCGCACCAGTGGCGAACGCTATTCGCGGGTTATCGGCTGGCTCAAGCTCGTGCTCCCGCTCAGTGCTCTGGCGCTGCTGTCGATGGTGTTTTTGCTGGCAAGCCCGGTCGACCCGCGCCGCGCAATCGAAACCGCCGAGATCGATGTCGAGGATCGCGCCCGCGATCCGCGCGTATCGGGCGCACGGTTTGCCGGCGTCACCGACGATGGCGCCGCGCTCAGGATCGAGGCCGAAACGGCGCGCACCGATCCCGACGCGATGCTGCGCTTTGATGTCTCGGGCCTGTCCCTGCATCTGGATGGACCGCAAGGCGAATCCGTTCTGGCGCAGGCCGATGCCGGCGCGATTGACCGGGGCCAAGGCGTGTTTTCCATGGATGGCGGGGTTCAGGTCACGGCGTCACCCGGCTACAGCCTCAGCACCCGCCGAATCTCGGGCATGCTCGACATCACGCGGATCGAGGTCGAAGGACCGTTGAGCGGCACCGCGCCGGTCGGTGAAATCCATGCCGGGCACCTTCTGATATCGGCCAAAGAGGGCGGCGACGAGGGATATTCCCTTGTTTTCGGCGACGGTGTGCGTTTGATATACCAGCCCTAGAGTGAGGAGTGCCCGATGCTGCGCAAGATACTGGTCTGCACGATTGCCACGCTGGCGCTTGCCGGCGTGGCCGGGGCACAGGACATGCAGTTGCGGCTGGGCGACTCGTTGAACCTGTCGCAAAGCCAGCTGGAAATTACCTCGGATTCGCTTGACGTTGACCAGGAAACCGGGGTGTCCACCTTTGGCGGCGGCGTGGTGGCCTCGCAGGGGGGCATGCGCCTGACGGCCGAGAACCTGCGCATCGAATACAGCGAGAACCCCGAGGACGGGCGCCAGCGAATCGACCGACTGGTGGCGGACGGGGGCGTGACGATGGTCACCGATCACGAAGCCGTCGAAGCGCGCCAGGCCGTTTATTCGCTGGCCGAACAGACGCTGGAAATGACCGGCGATGTGGTCATGGTCCAGGGGGCGAACGTGCTGGCCGGCGAGCGCTTCTTTGCCGATTTGCGCGCCGGCACCGGCCGGATGTCGGGACAGGTGCGCACCCTGATCGATCTGGAGTGATGCCTTATGGCTGACCCCGAACCCGCCGCAACCGGATTGCGGGTCGAACACCTGCGCAAAAGCTACAAGCGGCGCCCGGTCCTGCGCGATGTCAGCTTGTCACTACACCGCGGTGAGGTGGTGGCCCTGTTGGGGCCGAACGGGTCTGGCAAGACCACCTGTTTCTATTGCGTGGCCGGGCTGGTTCCGGCGGACGGCGGACGTGTCGTGATCGACGGCACCGAAGTGACGGGATGGCCGATGTATCGCCGGGCGCGCCTTGGCATCGGATATCTGCCGCAAGAGATGTCGATCTTTCGCGGCCTCACGGTGGCCGAGAACATCATGGCCATCCTGGAAATCGCCGAATCCGACCGCCACACGCGGCAAACGCGGCTGGAAGAGCTGCTGGCCGAATTCTCGATCACGCATCTGCGCGATTCGCCCGCACTGGCGCTTTCGGGCGGTGAACGCCGACGCACCGAAATCGCGCGTTGCCTGGCCTCGAATCCGGGGTTCGTGCTGCTCGACGAACCCTTCGCCGGCGTCGATCCGATCGCGGTGGGTGATATCCGCCACCTTGTCGGCGATCTGCGCTCGCGCGGGATCGGCGTTCTGATCACCGATCACAATGTGCGCGAAACGCTTGAGATCGTGGACCGTGCCTATATCCTGCATGATGGGGTCGTGATGATGAGCGGCACGCCCGACGAAGTGGTGCAGGATGACAATGTGCGGCGCGTCTATCTGGGCGACACCTTTCGCTGATCCGAGGGGGCCATGGCGCTGAGAACCCGGCTCGACCTGCGCCAGTCCCAGCGGCTCGCCCTGTCGCAGCAGATGCGCACGGCCTTGTCGGTGCTGCGCATGTCGCAGCCCGAACTGTCCGAGGAACTGGCCCGCGAAGCCGCGCGCAACCCGTTCCTGCGACACCGCCCGGCGCAGGCAGCGCCCGGCCCGGTGGCCTCTGATGATCTCGTCGCGCGCGAGACCTCGATGCAGGTGTCGCTGGCGCGACAACTGGCACTGATGACCTTGCCGCCGCAGGTCGCCGTGGCCGCGCATCTGCTGGTTGCAGAGTTGCGCGACGACGGCATCCTGGACCGCGACATCAGGGAACTGTCCGGCGAACTTGGACTTGAGCCCGCGCTGCTCGACGACGCGCTGGCGGCATTACAACGTTGCGAACCGCCCGGGGTGGGCGCGCGCGATCTGTCGGAATCGCTGGTCCTGCAACTCGTCGACAAGGGGCTGAGCCGGCCAGACGCGCACCAGACGATCCAGCATCTGCGCCATTTCATCGCCCGCGACCGAGCGGCGCTGACCCGGCTGGGTCTGTCACCGGATGAGATCAATCACCGCACGGATCTGGTTCGCAGCCTGACCACGCGGCCCGTCGCCCCCGCCAGCCCGGCCGGCGATGTGCTGACCAGTGCCGATCTGCGAGTCGAGCGCGATCCGGGCGGCGCCTTGTCCGTGTCGTTGGCCCGCCAGCGCCCGGATGCCGCGCTGGACGAATCGCTGGTGCGAAGGGCCGAAAGGGACGGATTCGCGCCCGAACTGCTGGCGCGGGCGCGGGCGCTGGTCGCCGCCGTCCAGAACCGGGGCCAGACCCTTTTGACAATCGGTTCATGGCTGCTTGAGAACCAACCCGGTTTCTTTCAGTCCGGGCCCGGCGAACTTCGCCCGCTGACCCGCGCGCACATGGCCGGGTCACTGGGTCTGCATCCGTCGACCATCGGCCGGGCCGTGGCCGGAAAATCGATCGATGTCGATGGTCGTCTGTGGCCGCTTTCGGTGTTCTTTTCGTCCGCTCTTCCGGTCGGGGATGGCGCGATTTCGTCGCGGCAGGTGCGGGCGCGCATCTTGGCCCTGATCGCCGACGAAACCGCGCAAAGCCCGATGACCGACGCGGCTTTGACACAAAAACTGCAATCGGAAGGCGTTGACATCGCACGGCGAACTGTCGCCAAATACAGGCAAGACCTGCGCATTCCGACAGCTTCGTCACGGCGTCGTCACGCGAACGCCCAGCGCTGAAGCTGAGGAGAAACGACAGGTTCACTTGGCGGAAACACCTTGGCCATGTCGGCCCTGGCCCGTCCGCCGCCGTAGAAGGAGAGGCCAATGCGGTACCAGATCAGCGGAAAACAGATCGATGTGGGCGACGCGCTGCAATCGCACGTGAAAAGCGAACTGGGCGAGGTGATGGAAAAATATTCGCAGCGCCCCACCGACGCCCTGGTCGTGTTTTCGCGCGATGCCCATGCCTATGTTTGCGAGGCGACGGTGCATCTCTCCTCGGGGCTGACCGCGCAGGCCAAGGCGCATGCGAACGAAATCTATGCCGCTTTCGACGCCTGCGCCGAAAAGATGGACAAGCAGTTGCGCCGTTACAAGCGTCGCCTGAAAGACCATCACCGCACCAGGGCCGAGCCGGTTGCCTTTGCCGAGGCACCGTCGTATATCCTCGCCGCTGACAAGGGGGCCAATGGCGACGAGCCGGAGTCACTTCAGCCGATCATCATCGCCGAGATGGAAGCCCGCATTCCGTCGTTGTCGGCAGGAGAGGCCGTCATGCAGATGGAGTTGACCAGTTCGAACGTGCTGGTGTTTCGCAACGAGCGTCATGGCGGCCTGAACGTGGTATATCGGCGCGACGACGGAAACATCGGCTGGGTGGATCCAGAGTAAGAAACGGCACTGTCCAAGGTCGACGGGAATATAAGAACAGGAGCAGCGAATGGAGCTGGCCGATTTGTTGAAGCCCGAGGCGGTTCGGATCTCCAGCAACATGAAAAGCAAGAAGCGCCTGTTCCTCGATCTCGCCCAGATCGCGGCCGAGGCCTATGGCATCGAGGAATCGCCGGCCGTGGATGCGCTTCAGGAACGCGAAAGCCTTGGCCCGACCGGTGTGGGCCATGGCGTCGCGCTGCCGCATGCCCGAATCGACGGGATCGACCGCGTTCGCGGCGTGTTCCTGCGGCTCGAACGCCCGCTGGATTACGGCTCGGTCGATCGGGCGCCGGTTGATCTGGTGTTTGCGCTTTTCGCCCCGCGCGAAGCCGGGGTCGAGCATCTGAAAGCCCTGGCGCTGGTGTCGCGCACCCTGCGCGAGGCCTCGGTCTGCACCAAGCTGCGCGCCAATTTCGAGCCTGACAAGCTTTATGCGATCCTGACCACGCATCCTGACAGCAAGGCCGCCTGAGGCCGTGTTCAGAACGGAACCGGCGCGCGAAACGTCCGCGTCTCGCCCGTGGCGGGGTGGGTCAGGCGCAACTCGGCGGCGTGCAGCATCAGCCGGGGCCAATCGGCGGCCGCTCCCGTCGCATACAGCGTGTCACCCAGGATCGGATGCCCGATCGCCTGCATATGCACCCGCAACTGGTGGCTTCGCCCCGTGATCGGCACCAGCCGAAGCCGTGCATTCGCCCCTTCGCGGCGCATCAGCCGCCAATCGGTCTGCGCGGGGCGTCCCGTTTCATGGCAGACCTTCTGACGCGGACGGTTGGGCCAGTCCACGACCAACGGAAGATCGACGCGCCCCTGTTCCGCCTTCGGATGGCCGCTGACCAGCGCGACATAGCGTTTCTGCGTGCGCCGGTTCTCGAACTGGCGCCCCAGATGCGCCTGCGCCTGCGGTGTCAGCGCAAAGACGATCACGCCAGACGTGTCCTGGTCCAGCCGGTGCACCAACAGGACCGAGGGAAACACGTCGCGCAACCGCGCGATCAGGCAATCCGCCCGCTCCGGCCCACGCCCCGGCACCGACAACAGCCCGGCGGGCTTGTCGGCCACCACGATATCGTCATCGGCATGCAGGATCGTCAGCGGCGCCTGCGGCGGGGCATAGGTGAAATCGTTCATGCCCGCCCCATACCGCGCAGGGCACGGATCAGTCCAGCGCGCGGATCAACTTGCGTTCCAACGGTGCCAGCACCTGTGCAAGGGCGGTGCCGCGCTTGAGGACCTGGCCCTCGGGGCCATAAAGGGCATAGAGACCTTGCCGCAAACGCTGCCGGGGGATCTTTTCGATGCGGTAAAGCGGGTTCTCGGCGGCGCGGCGGAAGACGCTGAAGACCGCACGTTCGCGCAGGCATGAAATGCCATAGTCGCGCCAGATGCCCGCAGCCACGAACCGGCCATAGATCGACAGGATCATGCCCAACTCTCGCCGGTCGAAGCTGACGCAATCCGGAACGGAGGGCGAGGCAGGCGCAATAGGCTGGATATTCATGTGCCGATGTTGCCGCCGACAGGGATACAAATCAAGCGCAACGCAGAAACATCGGGCTGAAAAACACGAAACCGCCGCCGCCGCGTCGGATTCGCGTCAAACCCATGCCCTCAAGCCCGGATAAACAACTACCGTAACGAGGACGCTGTGTCCTGAACCGGGCCCCCACCCGGTCAGGGTGCGGCACGCTACCAGTTCGGATGCCCCTCGGCGGGGCATCCGGATTGTCACCCCCTAGCCGCAGGTGACAGAAACGACCCGATCGGTCACGGGATCGACCTCGATATTGGTGCGGGTGGGGTCGTATTCCATCGTGACCGACATGTCCGACCGGTAGACCCGTATGTTGCCGCGTGCCGGTAACGGGTCCGGCAGCGGCTGACCGACCAGATGTTGCAGCCGCGCCGCCACGCAGCCGCCGTCCTGGTCGCGCCTCGGTCGGCGGGGGTCTCGCGGTTCACGCTCGGGTACCGGCTCCACGATCGGATATGGCGTGGGTCCGGGCATGGGCGCCACGCAACCCGCCAACAGGATGCCCGCCGCAATCAATGCAATGAAACGCATAGACCGATCCTTCCTTGCGCGATGTGTTCTGGTACGATGACCGAACCCCGCGCATGGCGCAAGCACTGGACAGGCAATCGACGAACCCCTATCTGGCTGCAATGGCCGAGAAATCAGACACCAACTACAAGGTTATCGCGGAAAACCGCCGCGCGCGTTTCGATTACTTCATCGAAAGCGATGTCGAATGCGGGATCGTGCTGATGGGGTCTGAGGTGAAATCGCTGCGCGAGGGTCAGGCGAACATTGCCGAAAGCTATGCCAGCGTCGAGGATGGCGAACTCTGGCTCATCAATGGCTATATTGCGCCCTACAAACAGGCCAAGACCTGGGGCCACGAAGAGCGCCGCAAGCGCAAGCTTCTGGTCAGCAAGCGGGAACTCTCGCGGCTCTGGGCCGCCACAGCCAAGGATGGCATGACGCTGGTGCCGCTGGTGATGTATTTCAACCATCGCGGGCTGGTGAAGCTGAAGATCGGGGTGGCCAAGGGCAAGAAGCTGGCCGACAAGCGCGCGACCTCGGCCAAGCGCGATTGGGACCGGCAAAAGCGCCGCCTGCTCAAGGAACACGGCTGACGGCTCAGCCCGGAAGTAGGATTTCCACAATATTGCTGACAGGGGCAGGCTCGGTGGCATATTCCACCATCAAAAGCCGTATCTTTCCTTCCCGCCCCCGCCAGACGGACAGCCCCGACAGCGCCCCGAACTGGCCAGGGTCGCCGCGCATGACCAGGGTCCCGCCGTCGATCCGGCTGCCTTGCAGAACAAAGCGGCGCACCTGAATGCGATGACCGGCAGCGCCGGTCTCACGTTCCAGAACATAAAGCCGCCCGTCCGGCCCGATATCGGCGCCAACCGGGTGAAACTGCCCGTCGGGGGGCAGCCGAAAGCTGCCCTCCCAAGCACCATCCCAGAAATGATACGACGGGGTGCCAAAGGTCATGCGCGCCGGACGCTGGGGGATGGCAAAGACCACGCCCGACTGGCCGACCGCCACGCCCGAAAGCCCGGCACCGACACTGAGGCGGTCGAAATCGCGGTGCGGCGGCAGCGCCTGTGCCGCGGCGTCAGGCGCGTCATAGGCCCAGACCCGGCCATAACCTTCGAACGCCACGAACATGACCCCGTCGTCGCGCAGCCCCAGTCCCTGCGCATTGCGCCAGGGGCCGGTCAGCGGCACGCCATCGGGGTCGCGCAGATAGTGGATCGAGCGCGGCTCGGCCCCCGTGATACGGCCGTCCTGCCGTCGCCGAAGCCGCACACGCGCCACCACGCCGCGATCGGTCAGCAGCGTGACGATCATACCGTCGGTCGTGTCGAGCGCGGTAAAGCGGCGCAGGCGATCATCGGCGGGCTGCCAGGCGAAGCGCGATTCCGTCTGGACCAGCGGCGCGGACGGGGCAACGGACACCTGCGCGAATGACGGAGCGGCAGGCCACGCAGAGCCGATCATCACACACGCAAGCGCGGCCCGAACCCCTTTCATGGCGCCTGAACGACATTCGTGCATTGCTGCGGCAGGTCGGCAAGCGTGAATTCGCGTGGATGCCGGCGACGCGGTGGCGGCTCGACCGGTTCGGTCTGGGGCGGCGGGTCCAGATAATCGGTGACCCACCATATCAGCGTGTCGTCGCAGCCATTGCCCCCATCCGAAAGCTCTGCGACCGTTGGCGTCTGGGTCTCGCATTCACGCGAATCCGCGGGGCAGCGCAGCCGGACGTGGAAATGGTAATTGTGCCCCGCCACGGGCCGGATACGCTGCAACCACGGCGTATCGGCAGCGGTTGCGGTGCGGCACATCTCGATCTTGACCGCAGCCGAGACAAAGACCCGATCGACGCGCGGATCGCTGGCCGCGGCGCGCAGCAAGGCATGATGCGCCGGGGTCCAGTTCGCATTGACGCTGCGCTGGTCCTCGGTACGAACAGAGATCGAACTGATGTTTTCACGTTCAGCCCGCGTCAGGTTCAGCCGGGGCGGCGGCAGCATCCAGATATCGGCATCGAGCCCCAGCTGATGGCTGGCATGACCCGATGTCATTGGCCCGCCGCGCGGCTGGCTGATATCGCCAATGTAGAGCCCGCGCCAGCCGATCCGCACCGCCTCGCGCGAGAGATCCTGCAAATAGGCGATGGTTTCGGGATGACCCCAGTTGCGGTTCCGGCTCAGGCGCATGGCCTGCCATGTCGGCCCGGTCTCGGGCAGGGCGACCAGCCCATGGGCACAGCCCCGCGCATAGAAACCGAACACCTCCGGGGTCGCCAGGGATGGCAAGGCATGCGCACCGAACAACTGGTTCGCCAATGCCTCGGCGGCGGCGGGCGCCGCAGCCAGCGCCGACAATGACGCGATCAGTGATCCAAGCGAACGGGGTGCCATGCGGTTTCTGTCTCGCCCTCGGGTTTGACCCAGACTAGCAGCACAAGGCCAATCAGGAAAAGCACGATCACGGGCAGGATGCCCAGTTGCTGGCTTCCCGTCAGATCCGTGGCGACACCGATCGACAGCGGCGCCATGAACGACATCGCCTTGCCCGAAAGCGCATAAAGCCCGAAGCCCTCGGTCATGCGCGCGGGGTCGGCCTGTCGGACCATCATCGTGCGGCTGGCCGCCTGCAACGAGCCGCCGCCCGCGCCGATCATCGCACCGAGAAGGTAGAAGGCGATGTCGGGCGCGCCGCTGTCAGGTGCGACCGCGAACCCAAAGACCGAGCTGCGCGATACGAAGACGATGCACAACGCAACCGAGGTCAGTGCGACGATGTTGAACAGGATCACGGGCTTGGGGCCGAAACGGCTGTCGGCCTTGCCGCCCAGCCAGGCAAAGATCGCCCCGGTCACCGCCGCAAGGATACCAAAGACGCCCACGTCGATCACACTCCATTGCAGCACGCCAGCGGCATAGATTCCGCCGAACGTGTAGATCCCGTTGAGGGCATCGCGAAAGAACATCGACGAGCCCAGAAACGCAAAGAGGCTGCGCTGGCCTGGCAGGGCGACGAGCGTTGCCTTGAGGTCGGGCCAGGCCTGCCGCGTGGCCTCGATCACGCTCAGCGCACCGGGTTTTCGCGGCTCGCGCACCCATAGAAAGAACGGAACCATGAACAGCGCATACCACAAGGCCGTGAACGGCCCGACCGCGCGCGTGCCCTCGCGCAGGTCCGGATCGAGCCCGAGGATCGGCGCGATGCCGATCAGCGTGGTTCCCCCGCCATTCTCGGCCAGCAGCGTCAGCATGATGATCAGCGACAGAACTCCGCCGGCATATCCCCAGGCCCAGCCCGAGCCCGAGATCCGGCCCAGTTCCTCGCGCGGGGCAAGATCGGGCAGCATGGCATTGGTAAAGGTCGTGGCGTATTCCATCCCGATCAGGCCGATGCAGAACAAAAGCATCACCTGCCAGACATTGAAACTGTCCGGCGCCGACCACCAGACACCCCAGGCCCCGACGACATAAAGCGCCGAGAAGAACCAGATGAATTTCATCCGCGCGCCCGAGCGGTCCGCGATCGCGCCCAGAAACGGCGAAGTCAGCGCGATCAGCAATCCGGCAAAGCCGATGCCGTAGCCCCAGATCGCCTGCGCCCGACTGCCGTCGCCCACGACCGAGACGACATAGGGGCCGAAAATGAAGGTGATCAGCAGCGTATTGTAGGGCTGGCTGGCCCAGTCGAACCACCACCAGCCCCAGATGCGCCGCGATATGCGTTTCTCGGCCATGTCCTGCCCCCTGCTCTGCCCCGATCAAGCCCGATGGGCCCGGCGCTGGCAAGCATCGATTGCCGATTGCCCCCCAAATTTCGGAACCGGTGCCTGAAACCCGGCGTGGAGGGGGGCGCTGCCCCCCGCCCTGCGGGCTCCCCCCGGCGTATTTTCCGGCAAGATGAAAGGCGCGCGGAACTTGCCGGGACCCGCCGATCGGGGCTTGCACCGCCCTTCATGCCGGATATAACCCGCCTCAATTTGGGCGCTGTCCGGAATTCGGACGAGCGCCTGTCAGCATGCACGGGGGCCGTTATGCCGAAAAGAACCGATATCAAGTCCATCATGATCATCGGTGCCGGGCCCATCGTCATCGGTCAGGCCTGCGAGTTCGACTATTCCGGTGCCCAGGCCTGTAAGGCGCTGCGCGAAGAAGGCTTTCGCGTGATCCTGGTGAACTCGAACCCGGCGACCATCATGACGGATCCGGGCCTTGCCGATGCCACCTATATCGAGCCGATCACACCTGAAATCGTGGCCAAGATCATCGAGAAGGAACGCCCCGATGCCCTGCTGCCGACAATGGGCGGGCAGACCGGGCTGAACACCAGTCTGGCACTGGCCGACATGGGGGTTCTGGAAAAGTACGGCGTGGAACTGATCGGCGCAAACCGCCAGGCCATCGAGATGGCCGAGGACCGCAAGCTGTTTCGCGAGGCGATGGACCGAATCGGGCTGGAAAACCCGCGCGCAACCATCGTAGCCGCGCCCAAACTGCCCAATGGCCGCTATGACATCAACGCGGGCGTGGCCGAGGCGATGGCGGCGATCGAATTCGTCGGCCTGCCCGCGATCATCCGTCCGGCCTTCACGCTGGGCGGGACCGGCGGCGGCGTGGCCTATAACCGCGACGATTACGAACGCATTTGCCGCTCGGGGCTGGATGCCTCGCCGGTGGCGCAGATCCTGATCGACGAATCGCTTTTGGGCTGGAAGGAATTCGAGATGGAGGTGGTGCGCGACAAGGCCGACAACGCGATCATCGTCTGTTCGATCGAGAATGTCGACCCGATGGGTGTGCATACCGGCGATTCCATCACCGTGGCGCCGGCGCTGACCCTGACCGACAAGGAATACCAGATCATGCGCAACGGCTCGATCGCCGTCTTGCGCGAGATCGGCGTGGAAACCGGCGGGTCGAACGTGCAATGGGCGATCAACCCCGACGACGGCCGCATGGTGGTGATCGAGATGAACCCGCGTGTCAGCCGCTCGTCCGCGCTGGCGTCAAAGGCTACGGGTTTTCCGATTGCCAAGATCGCGGCCAAGCTTGCGGTCGGATACACGCTTGATGAGCTGGACAACGACATCACAAAGGTCACCCCGGCAAGCTTCGAGCCGTCGATCGACTATGTTGTCACAAAGATACCGCGCTTTGCCTTCGAGAAGTTTCCCGGCGCACGGCCCGATCTGACGACCGCGATGAAATCGGTGGGCGAGGCCATGGCGATTGGCCGCAGTTTTCACGAATCGGTGCAAAAGGCGCTCTCGTCGATGGAAACCGGGCTGAGCGGTTTTGACGAGATCGCCATTCCCGGCGCGCCCGACAAGGCCGCGGTGGTCAAGGCGATCAGCGCCCAAACCCCCGACCGCCTGCGCCTGATCGCCCAGGCCATGCGTGAAGGGCTTGGCGACGACGAGATCCAGCAAGCGACATCCTTCGACCCGTGGTTTCTGTCGCGCATCCGCGAGATCGTCGACACCGAGGCGCGCATTCGCGAAACCGGCCTGCCCGCCGACGCCCAGGGGATGCGCAGGCTCAAGATGATGGGCTTCAGCGATGCCCGGCTGGCGAGCCTGACCGGGCAGGACGAGTCCGCAGTCCGCCGCGCGCGCCGGACGCTGGGGGTGAATGCCGTCTTCAAGCGCATCGACACCTGTGCGGCCGAATTCGAGGCGCAGACACCCTACATGTATTCCACCTATGAGGCGCCCGTAATGGACGAGGTGGAGTGCGAGGCGCGTCCGTCCGACCGCAAGAAGGTGGTCATCCTGGGCGGCGGCCCGAACCGGATCGGCCAGGGGATCGAGTTCGACTATTGCTGCTGTCATGCCTGTTTCGCGCTGACCGACGCGGGCTATGAGACCATCATGGTCAACTGCAACCCCGAAACCGTGTCGACCGATTACGACACCTCGGACCGGCTGTATTTCGAGCCGCTCACATTCGAGCATGTGATGGAGATCCTGCGCGTCGAACAGTCGAACGGCACGCTGCATGGCGTCATTGTCCAGTTCGGGGGGCAGACACCGCTCAAGCTGGCGAATGCCCTGCATGACGAAGGCATTCCGATTCTGGGAACGTCGCCCGACGCGATCGACCTGGCCGAGGATCGCGAGCGGTTCCAGAAGCTGTTGAACGAGCTGGGGCTGAAACAGCCGGTGAACGGTATCGCCTCCTCAGATGCGCAGGCGATCGACATCGCCGGGCGTGTGGGCTTCCCGCTGGTCATTCGCCCCTCTTATGTTCTGGGTGGCAGGGCCATGGAGATCGTGCGCGACATGGACGGGCTCAAGCGCTACATCACCTCGGCAGTGGATGTTTCGGGCAAGAACCCGGTCTTGCTGGACAGCTATCTGACCGGCGCCATCGAGGTCGATGTCGACGCGCTCAGCGATGGCGAGACCGTGCATGTTGCCGGCATCATGGAACATATCGAAGAGGCGGGCGTGCATTCGGGTGACAGCGCCTGCTGCCTGCCGCCGCATTCGCTGTCGGTCGATACGGTGGCCGAACTGAAACGGCAGACCGAACTGATGGCACGCGCGCTCAACGTCGTTGGCCTGATGAATGTTCAATTCGCCATCAAGGACGGCGAGATCTATGTGCTTGAGGTCAATCCGCGCGCTTCGCGGACCGTGCCGTTCGTGGCCAAGGCCACCGACAGCGCCATCGCCTCGATCGCGGCGCGCCTGATGGCCGGCGAGCCGATGGCGCATTTCCCGCTGCGCGAACCCTATGCCCAGGGGGTTGGCCCCGACACCGACCTGCCGCTGGCGGACCCCCTGACGCTGGCCGATCCGATCACGCCCTGGTATTCGGTCAAGGAGGCGGTTCTGCCCTTCGCGCGCTTTCCGGGCGTCGATACCCTGCTGGGACCCGAGATGCGCTCGACCGGCGAGGTGATGGGATGGGACCGGAACTTCCCGCTGGCCTTTCTCAAGGCGCAGCTTGGGGCCGGAACCATGCTGCCGGAAAGCGGACGGGTTTTCGTGTCGATCAAGGACGAGGACAAGACCGCGCCGATGGCCGCGGCCGCCAGCGCGCTTCTGGACATGGGGTTCGAGATCGTCGCCACCAGCGGCACCGCCAAATGGCTTGATGCGCAAGGTCTGGCTGCGACACCGGTGGCCAAGGTCTATGAGGGACGCCCCAATATCGTCGACCGGCTGAAGAACGGCGATATCGCGCTGGTCCTCAACACCACCGAAGGCGCGCAAGCCATTGCCGACAGCCGCGAGATCCGTTCGGTCGCACTGATGGACAAGATCCCGTATTTCACCACCGCGGCCGGGGCGCTTGCGGCCGTCGCCGCGATGCAGGCGCGCAACGAAGGGTTCGGCGTGCGCACGCTTCAGGGCTGATCGGCGCGAAAACGCGACCAGCGAAGCCAAGGTGACGACGCGTGCAAGCGCGCAAGGGCGTAGGGCTGTCGCCTGGCGTCTGTTCCGCATCGGGTGCCCCGCCTGCGAGGTGGGCGTGGCACGGGGCCGGCTGTGCGATGGCAAGCGGTTGTCGCCTGGCGTCTCGTTAGGCCTCCTGTCGCAGCAATTCCGTGATCAGGACATCATGAAGCGCGTCGCCGACCTCGGCGCGGGCGGCTTCGCGCAGCGTCCGGCGCAAGGCCAGAAGTGCCTCGCCGCTGGTGAACACCCCCTCGAAGCCGCCGGTATTGGCATGATCGAACATCACCTGCAGCAAGACCGCGCGCAGCCGGGCCTCCTGCTGCTGCAATGACACCCCATGGCCTTCGGCCAGTTCCAGCGCCAGGCTCAGAACCACCATCGATTGCACGCGACCCTCGGCAAGAATGGGTACCACGAACTGACCGGGCAGGCGCAAGGTCTCGGTATGGGCGGGTGGCGGGCTGTAATGCGGCTGATCCTCGGGCGCGGTGCGGGCGGTACCGGGCCGAAGCGCCCAACCGGCGCCCACCCCGGCCAGAAGGCCGATGATCGCCAGGATGACAGGCAGGAATTTCTTCATCTGCACCTCTCAGAAAGGTAGAATCATGTCGGCGATCTGTTGACCGTATCGAGGTTGCTGCATCTGCGAGATATGGCCGCGCCCCCCGTACGAGATGCGGGCGCCAGCAATCCGGTCATAGGGAATCTCGTTGCGCCGCGAGATATCCTCCGGGCGGATATAGCCGCTGACCAGAAGCTCGCGCAGTTCGTTGTTCACGCGCACCTCCTGGCTGCCTTCCAGGCGCATCACGCCGTTGGGCAAGCGCTCGACGATGGTCGTGGCGACGCGCAGGGTCAGCCGTTCGTTGCGGCTGACCGAGCCCGATCCCTGGAAGCTGCTGCTGCCTTCCAGCTCGACCCCGCGCGCCAGCGATAGCCGTCCCGGCAGCCGCCGGTCGACCGCATCCGGCAGACCGAAGAATTCCGGCGCCCCGGCGCCCAGCGCCCCGGTGCGGCCGCGTTCGGACGAGTTCGAAATCTCGGCACGGTCATTGATCTCGATGACGACGGTCAGAATGTCGCCCTGCCGGCTGGCGCGGCGGTCGCCCAGAAGCGAGCGCTGGCTTGCGCTCCAGAGCGAGGCGCCATCGGTCGCGCGCTGCGAATTGGCGCGATCGGGCAGCGGAACGCCATAAAGCGCGGCATGTTCGCGCCGCGGCTCAAGCGGCGAGAAATCGGGCGCCCGGCCCATATGCTCCAACGGCTCGCAGGCGGACAGCAGCACGATCGCCACCAGTGCCGGGAGAATATGAGGTGAGAGATGCATAACGTGCTCCGTTTCGGGGTCAGGCTGGAGGGCCGGTCACGGCTGCACGGCGACCAACCCTGCGCCGACGACGCGCCCGCTGACCATATTGCGCGAGGACAGGTTCATGATCCGTATGCTCTCGCCGGCACTGCCGCGTCCCAGCGCCCGGCCCTCGGCCCGGATCTCGAGTCCGCCATGCTGAAACAGAAGCGCCACCATCTGGTTACGCTCGACCAGCGCGGGTTCGGCGATGCTTCCCCGCGGGATGGGCCGACCGGAATAGAGTGTGACCCGTGCCTCCATGCCGATCACCTCATCGGGGCGCGCCACCGCCCCCGGCGGCGCCGTTCCGCCAACCAGCGCCACATCGGCTTCGGTGATGGGTGTGCCGGCCCGCAGCGTTCGGGTGGTCACCAGCACATCGGCAGCCGCGGCGGACGGGGCCATCGCGGCGCACAGCATCAGCCAGCGCATCAGCGCACCTGCGCCGTTGCCGCCAGCATCTGGTCGGATGCGGTGATGACCTTGGCGTTCAACTCATAGCCGCGTTGGGCCTTGATCATCTCCGTCAGTTCGCGCACCGGATCGACCGAGCTTTCCTCCAGGTAGCCTTGCCGCAGCGCCCCCAGCCCATCCTGGCCGGGATTGCCCATGATCGCCGGGCCGGATGCCTCGGTTTCAAGAAAGAGGTTCGAGCCCATCGCCTCAAGGCCGCGTTCGTTGGTGAACCCGGCCAGCGTCAGTTGCCCCAGCTGTTCGGGCTCGACACGATCGTCGAAATATCCCCAGACCTCGCCCTCGGGGTTGATGGTCACGCTGCGGGCTTCGGGCGGGATGGCGATGCCGGGCGCGACCTCGAACCCGTCCGAGGTCACGATCAGCCCGTCGCCGTTGCGCTTGAGGCTGCCGTCGCGCGAGAAGGCCGGGCGGCCATCGGGCAGCGTGACCTCAAGCCAGCCGCGCCCTTCGATCGCGATATCCAGGTCGCCACCAGTCTGAACCAGCGCGCCCTGCGCCGGCTGCATCGCCACCGAAGCGGGGCGCGCGCCCAGGCCGATCTGCACCCCGGTCGGAACGACCGTGCCGTCCGACGACGAGATCGTACCGGCACGGGTCAGCTGCTGATAGTGAAGGTCGGCGAATTCGGCGCGCCGCGCATCATAGGCGCTCGTGCTCATGTTCGCGAGGTTGTTGGCGACCGTATCGACCCGCATCTGCTGGGTGCTCATGCCGGTTGCCGCGATCTGCAGGGCTCGCATCACGATGTCCTTTCATTTCCCCAGCGTCTGGATGACGCCGCGCACGCGTTCGTCTTCACGGTCCAGAAATTTCTGGCCCATCTCATAGGCGCGCTGAATCTGGATCATGCGCGCCATTTCGGCGACTGGATTGACGTTGCTGTCCTCAAGAAAGCCCTGATGCAGGATGCTGGTATCGGCCGGAACCAGTTCGCCGCCGGGATCCAGAAGCGTGCCGCCCGCCCGGCGCATCTGCGCCGGGTCGGCCGGGCGGGCAAGGCCGATCCGACCCAGTGGCTGATCGTCCGAGGCGACGGTGCCGTCGCGTCCGATGGTGATGGCGCGCGCGTCGGGGGGGATGAACAGCGCAGCGCCGCCCGCATCCAGCAGGCGAAAGCCGTCGGCGTTCACCATTTCCCCGTCGGCATTGGTCATGAAATGTCCGTTGCGCGTCAGCCGTTCGCCCGCCGGCGTCTCGATCACGAAATAGCCGTCGCCTTCGATCGCCAGATCGAGGCTGCCGCCGGTCTGGCTGAGGGTGCCCTGGGTCTCGTCGGTCTGGCGTGCGTTTGCCGAGGCCATCGACAACGGTTCCTCGGCCCCGTCGAGCCTGCGCAGGTATTCGGTGAAAACCAGGCTTTCACGGCGGTATCCCGTTGTCGAAAGATTGGCGACATTATGCGCCAGGGCCTGCATTTCCCGCATCAATCCGGACTGACGCGTCAATGTGGTGTAGCCGCTGTTTCCCATCGATCAGCGCCCCACGACAAGTGGCAGGATACCGGCCTGGAAGAACTCGACCAGCATGGCGGACATGAAGCTCATCGACACCCAGAACACGACCAGCATGGCGATGATCTTGGGCACGAACGTAAGCGTCATTTCCTGCACCGAGGTCAGCGCCTGGACCAGCCCCACGCTCAGCCCGGCGACAAGCGCCGCGCCCAGCATCGGCGCCGAGATCACGACCGATATCCACAGACCCTGGCGCAGAACGTCGAAGAAGGCGATCTCGCTCATGGCTCAGACCGGCATCCGCAGGATTTCCAGATAAGCCTCGACCACCTTGTCGCGTACCGCGACCGTGGTTTCGACCGCCATTCTGGCTTCGGACAGGGCGCTGACCATGGCATGCGGGTCGGCATTCCCCATCATCGTGTCGCGTGCTGCCGTCTCGGCCTGCACCAGGACATCGGCAAAATCTCCGGCCAGTCGGCCAAAGTCCGTATTTCCCTGCCGGGCCTGCCCCGCGGTCGGGTCGGGCGCGGTCATGGGCCGGGCCGCGCCATAGGAGCGGGCGGCGAGAGTGGCGGTCAGTTCCATTGCGATTGCTCCATCTTCAATGTGCTGGTCGGGATCAACGGCGCAGCAGGCCGATCAGGCTTTGCGACATTTGCCGCGACTGGTCGAACATCCGCAGATTCGCCTCATAGGAACGCTGCGCCTCGCGGGCGTCGGCCATTTCGATCATCAGATCGACATTGGACCCGTCATAATGGCCCGTCTCATCGGCCAGAATGTGCCCCGGATCATAGACCCGCGGCAATTCGCGCTGATCGAGCGCCATCGCCCCGGCCCGGACGCCCGAGGCATGCCCCCAGCTATCGCCGCTCACGCGGGACGGCTCAAACGGAATGGTCTTGCGGCGATAGCCCGGTGTATCTGCATTGGCGATGTTCTCGGCAACATGGCGCAGACGCGTCGATTGTGCCTGCATGCCCGAGGCCGACAGTGCAAGGGATCGGGAAAGATCGGTCATCGCCCGCCCCCCTTACCGGCCGATGGAGGCGCGCAAGACATCGCGCGCCATCGAATAGACACCCAGCGCCAGTTCGTGCTGATGCCGCACCTGGGCTCCGCGCATCATTTCCTGTTCGACGGAAACGGTGTTGCCGTTGGGCGACTGGCTGGCCGGATTGGCAATGACCCGGACAAAGGCGTCCGTGTCCTGGCGCCCGCCCGCAACGGGGTTCGACAGGCGCTGGTAATACTGATCGAAGGCGATGGCATCGCGCGCGCGGTATCCGGGCGTGTCGGCATTGGCGACGTTCTGCGCGATGGCCTGCTGGCGCGTGCCGGCATGGGTGGCATAGGCCTGCGCCATGCGCAGGAGTTCCAGACTGTCGAACATGGGGCTTCTCCCTCGGCTGGCTTACACGAAGCTTTAAGGCTGATTCGTTTAGAAACCGTAATCGGGCGTTACCCCGACGCTCGATCATGGAGGCAAGGCATGAGCGTGTTCGATTCGCTGCTTGCGGAACTGTCCGAGATCCGGCCGATCCGGCATTTCGGGCGGGTGTGCGAAACCCGCGGCGGCATCGTCCTGGGCGAAGGGCTGTCGCTGCATTCGCGCCTGGGTGACCGGGTCATGATCACCGGGCGCGACGGCGGCGCCCTGGCCGGGGAGATCCTGTCGCTGACACGCGACAAGGCGCATATCCTGTGCGAAGGCTCGGTCGAGGGGGTGGCGATCGGCGACCGGGTCGAACATCTGGGGCGCAATCACATTTCCCCCGACGATCGCTGGATCGGCCGCGTGATTGACCCATATGGAACCCCGCTCGATGGTCGCCCACTGGCGCGCGGATCGGTGCCGCGACCGCTGCGTGCGCCGCCGCCCCCGCCGGCCCAGCGCAAGCGGCTGGGCGCGCGGCTGGGCACGGGGCTGGACGCGCTGAACACGCTGCTGCCGCTGGTGCGCGGGCAGCGGATCGGCCTGTTCGCGGGGTCCGGTGTGGGCAAGACCGCGCTTTTGGGTGAAGTGACACGCGGGGTCGAGGCCGATGTCGTCGTGCTGGCCCTTGTCGGCGAACGCGGACGCGAGTTACGCGAATTCATCGAGGAGGTCCTGGGCGCCGAGGGCCTTGCCCGGGCGATCGTCGTAACCGCCACCTCGGATCTTTCTCCGCTGGCACGCCGGCGTGCCGCGCTCACCGCGATGACGGTGGCAGAGCATTTTCGCGACAACGGTCAGCATGTTCTGCTGCTGTGCGATTCGATCACCCGCTTTGCCGAGGCACATCGAGAAATCGCGCTGGCCGGGGGCGAGGCGCCAAGCCTGCGCGGGTTTCCCCCCTCGACCGCGCATCAGATCATGACGCTGGCCGAGCGCGCCGGCCCCGGCGAGGAGGGAACAGGCGACATCACTGCGATCTTCACGGTTCTGGTCGCGGGATCGGACATGGACGAGCCGGTCGCCGACACCTTGCGCGGCGTGCTTGACGGTCACATCGTCCTGGACCGTGCCATCGCCGAACGCGGCCGCTTTCCGGCAATCGACCTTCTGCGCTCGGTCTCGCGCAGCCTTCCGGCGGCGGCAAGCCCGGGCGAAAATGCCCATATCGCCGAGGTTCGCCGGCTGATCGGTGCCTATGAACGCAGCGAGATGATGGTGCAGGCAGGGCTATACGCGCCGGGTTCGGACCCGTTGATCGATCGCGCGATCAAGCTCTGGCCAAAGCTTGATACCTTCCTGACCGGCAAGGGGGCCCCCGATCCGGCAGACAGCTTTGCCCGCTTGCGAAAACTGCTGGAAAGCTGATCGGGGCGCCCGGAGTTCCCGCGCGCCCCCTTCTGTCGATGATTCACGCGTTCCAGGGGCGATCGCCCTGGGCATCCTTCACCCGCGTGGGCAAGCCGATCCGGTCCAGGATCTCGAAAAACGGCTTGGGATCGAGTTCTTCCACATTCACCATGGTGCCGGTATCCCAGGTGCCATCGGCAATCAGCATCGCCGCCGCAACGGGCGGCACCCCGGCGGTATAGGAAATGCCCTGGCTTCCGACCTCAAGATAGGCGTCCTTGTGATCGGCCACGTTATAGACAAACGCCTCAGCCGGCTGGCCATCCTTCCTGCCCTTCACCAGCGTGCCGATACAGGTCTTGCCGGTGTAGTCGGGCGCCAGCGACGACGGGTCGGGTAGCACCGCCTTGACCACCTTCAGCGGCACGACCTCGACACCCTCGGCCGTCGTCACCGGCTGCTCGGACAGCAGGCCCAGGTTCTTCAGCACGGTGAAGACGTTGATGTAGTGATCCGAAAATCCCATCCAGAAGCGCACATCGGCCTGCGGATAGTTGGTCGCAAGCGAGTGCACCTCGTCATGGCCGGTCATGTAGGCCTGTTGCTTGCCAACCACCGGAAGATCCCACTCCTTGCCGATCTCGAACATCTTGTTCGCCTGCCACTGGCCATTCTGCCAGCTATAGACCGTGCCCGTGAACTCGCGGAAATTGATCTCGGGGTCGAAATTCGTGCTGAACCAGCGGCCGTGCGCGCCGGCATTGATATCGACGATATCGATCGATTCGACCTCCGGCACGAATTCATCGATCCCGAAACGGGCATAGGCATTCACCACGCCAGGGTCGAAGCCTACGCCCAGAATCGCGGTGACACCGGCCTTGGCGCAGGCCTCGCGCCGCTTCCATTCGTAATTCGCATACCAGGGCGGCGTTTCACAGATCTTGTCGGGTTCCTCGTGAATGGCGGTGTCCATATAGGCCGCGCCGGTTTCCAGACAGGCCTCCAGCACCGGCATGTTGACGAAGGCCTGCGCCACGTTGATCACGATCTGCGCCCCGGTCTCACGGATCAGCGCCGCCACCGCCGCGCTGTCACGGGCATTGACGGCATGGGCCCGCAAGACGCCCTCGACCTTCATCGACCCCTTGTCGCGGACCGACTCCAGGATCGCCTCGCATTTCGACAGGGTGCGGCTTGCAATGTGAATCTCGCCCAGAATGTCGTTGTTCTGCGCACATTTGTGCGCTGTGACCTGAGCCACACCCCCGGCGCCGATGATGAGCACGTTCTGTTTCATATCACCCATGAGCCTCCATGCGTTGGGTTGGTCGTTTCAAGACAGCGCCGCAGCGAAATCGTCATAGCCGAAGTCGCGCACCAGCCGCACGGTTCCATCCAGTTCGCGGATCGCGATGGATGGCATTCTGACGCCGTTGAACCAGTTCTTCTTGACCATCGTGTAGCCCGCGGCATCCTGGATCGACAACCTGTCCCCGGCGCCAAGCGGTTTCGGGAACCGGAACTCGCCAAAGACATCCCCGGCAAGGCAGGACTTTCCGCAGATCATCCATTCATGCGGCCCCAGGTCCGGCGCGATCTTTGCACTGGTGCGATAGATCAGCAGATCCAGCATATGCGCTTCGATCGAGGCATCGACGATCGCCAGGTGCTTGCCGTTGAACAACGTGTCCAGAACCGTCACTTCCAGGGTGGCGGCATTGGTGATGGCGGCCTCACCCGGCTCCAGATAGACCTGAACCTCGTTCTCGCCGGCAAACCGTTTCAGTCGCTCGGCCAGGCGATCCAGCGGATACCCCTCGCCGGTGAAATGGATGCCGCCGCCCAGGCTGATCCAGTCCATCTGCCGGATCAGATGGCCGAAGCGCTGCTCGATATGGCTCAGCATCCGGTCGAACCGGTCGAAATCGGCATTCTCGCAGTTGTTGTGGAACATGAACCCGGACACGCGCTCGACCGCTGTCGCGATCAGTTCGGGGTCGTTCTCGCCCAGGCGCGAAAACGGGCGCGCCGGGTCGGCCAAGTCGAAATCCGAGGTGCTGACACCGGGATTGACGCGCAATCCCCGCACATGCCCGGCGCTCTGCCCCGCGAACCGCTCCAGTTGCCCGATCGTGTTGAAGATGATCTTGTCGGAATGCGACAGAACCTCATCGATCTCGTGATCGGCATAGGCAACCGAATAGGCATGCGTCTCGCCGCCGAATTTCTCATGCCCCAGCCGCACCTCGTAAAGCGAGGACGAGGTCGTGCCATTCATGTACTGCGCCATGAAATCAAAAACCGACCAGGTCGCGAAGCATTTCAGCGCCAGAAGCGACTTTGCGCCCGAATGCGCGCGCAGCCAGGCGATCTTCTCCATGTTCGGCAACAGCCGGGACTTGTCGATCAGGTAATAGGGGGTCTGCAGCATCTCGGGCCCTCCCGGGGGGTCAAGGGGTCAGAGGAGCGAGTCGCTCGCGCGCGGCTGATAGCGTCATCCCCCCCGTCAAACAACCGTTTTCTGCCCGGCTCGGTTGCGCCGACGCCCGATCCTGCCTTCATCTTGCCGATCAATACGCCGGGGGCGGCCGCAGGCCGGCGGGGGCAGAGCCCCCGAGCGGCGCGAGGGGCCTCGACGGCCCC
>LJSV01000010.1:78926-133012 GCA_001314715.1 Rhodobacteraceae bacterium HLUCCA12
CGCCCCCCCCCCCTTTCGGTGACGCTACCGAACGATCCGGTTCACATGCCCCATCTTGCGTCCCGGTCGCACCTCGTCCTTGCCGTAAAGGTGGATCTGCACATCGGCCTCGGCGGCAAGCTCAGGAATGCGGGCAATATCGTCGCCGATCAGGTTTTCCATGATCACATCGGCGTGGCGCCCGCCATTGCCCAGGGGCCAGCCCGCGACTGCGCGGATATGCTGTTCGAACTGATCCACGGCACAGCCCGCCTGGGTCCAGTGGCCCGAATTATGCACCCTTGGCGCAATCTCGTTGACGATCAGCCCGCCGGGTGTGATGAACAATTCGACCCCCATCACGCCGACATAGTCCAGCGCGTTCAAGATCTTACCGGCCAGAAGCACCGCATCCATCCGTTGCGCTTGGCTCAGCGTGGCCGGCACCGTGGTCCGGCGCAGAATGCCCGCCTCGTGCAGGTTCTCACCCGGATCGAAACAGGCCACCTCGCCCGAAAGGCCGCGCGCGGCGATGACCGAGACCTCACGCTCGAACGTGACAAAACCCTCCAGAACGGCGGGGGCGCCCTGCATCGCGTCCAGTGCCGCTGCGGCCTGATCGGGCGCGTTGATCCGGGCCTGGCCCTTGCCATCATAGCCCAGCCGCGCGGTCTTCAGAATCGCGGGCATTCCGATCTGCTGCACGGCCGCATCCAGCGACATCGCGTCGGTCACGGGCGCAAACGGGGCCACCGACAGACCCAGGCCCGACAGAAAGCGCTTTTCGTTCAGCCGATCTTGCGACACCGTCAGCGCCCGGCGGCCCGGCCGCACCGGGCGCAGCCCTTCCAGCAGATCCAGCGCCGTGGCCGGAATGTTCTCGAATTCATAGGTCACGACATCCACCGACTGTGCGAAGGCTCGCAAAGCCGCCGCGTCGCCCCAGGGCGCAGTTGTCACGCAGTGCACCACATCGGCGGCAGGCGGTTCCGGGGCAGGTTCGTAGACATGGGTGCGAAACCCAAGACGGCTGGCCGCGACCGACAGCATGCGCCCCAGTTGTCCGCCCCCCAGAATGCCGATGACCGCGCCGGGCTCCAGCCGCTCACTCATCGCGCGGCTCCAGCGGGATCGAGGCTGACAGATCGGCGCGCCATTGGTCCAGTCGCGCAGCCAGCGCCGCATCGCCCAGCGCCAGGATCTGCGCCGCCATGAGCCCGGCATTGGCCGCGCCCGCGGCACCGATGGCCATGGTTGCCACCGGATAGCCCTTGGGCATCTGCACAATGGAATACAGCGAATCGACGCCCGACAGCGCCCGCGTCTGCACCGGCACACCGATCACCGGCACGCGGGTCTTGGACGCCATCATGCCCGGCAGATGCGCCGCGCCGCCGGCCCCGGCGATGATCACCTGCAAGCCGCGCTCGACGGCGGTGCGGCCATAGTCCCACAGCCTGTCCGGCGTGCGATGGGCCGAAACGATCCGGTCCTCGTGGCCGATCCCCAGTTCGTCCAGAATCATCGCTGCCTCGCGCATCGTCGGCCAGTCGGACTGACTGCCCATGATGATCCCGACTTTGACCGCCGACATGCTGCCCCCGCATCGTGTTTTCCGCGCGTCACTATACCGGGCACGGGGTTGGGCGCAATGCGCCTTGCCTGACCCGCCCGGTTACGGGCCGGGGAACATTTTTTCCGCCGCGACGTTGGACATGGCCGGGTACGATCCCCATATTCACCTTGATGAATGAAACCCAAGGGAGTTTGACATGACCAACGACGTTACCGTGAAAAATCTCAACAAGGCCCTGCAAATGGAGCTGAGCGCGGCGCACCAGTATCAACTGCACGCACATGTCCTTGAGGATTGGGGGCTTTCCAAACTGGCCGCGCAGATGCGCGAGGAAATGGACGAAGAGATCGGCCATTCCGACAGTTTCGCCGAACGCATCCTGTTTCTGAAGGGCGATCCCAAGCTGGAATTCGCCAAGACTCCGCAGCGCGCCGCGACACTGGTCGAGATGTTCAAGGCCGATCTTGCCGACGAGGAAGAGGCGATCGCCTTTTACACCAAGGCCGCCAAGCAGGCCGACGAGGTCGGCGACATCGGCTCGCGCAAGCTGTTCGAACAGATCGTGATGGATGAAGAAGGCCACAAGAGCTGGCTTGAGTTGCAACTCGACCTGATCGAGCGGGTGGGCGAGCCGGCATACAGCGTCCGCTTCATGTCCGACGGCCCCGATTCGTGACCCCGCCCGTGGCCGCGAACCGGTGGCCCGCGGAATTGCCCGCCTGCAGCTGCGCCGTCGTCAGGCGATGATATCGGGCGTGAGTTCGTCCTCGATCCGGGCGATCTGATCCTTCAGCACGAGCTTGCGCTTTTTCAACCGGCTCATGGCCAATTGGTCCGACCCCGCACGCGCCGTCATTGCCGCGATCGCCTCGTCCAGATCGCGGTGTTCGCGCCTGAGCACTTCAAGCCTGACCCGCAACACCTGTTCGTGGTTCAGTTCCTGCGGAGGGTTCATGGTGTCGCTCGCCTGTCGGGATACCGGCTGCCATAATACCCGGTTTGGCCCGCTTGGCAAAGACCGTGGCGCCTCTTGCGGGCGGGTGCGTGCCGACCCATATTCAGATGATGCCCGGCTAGCTGCCGTTGCGGGGGCCGGGCACGGTGTCGCTGCTACAGGGCAATTACATGACCAAGTTCGCCTTTCCTTCGCATCCGCTTCTGCTGGGTTTCGAACCGCTGGAGCGTTTGGTCGAACGCACCGCTCGCGCCGGTGCCGATGGCTATCCGCCATTCAACATCGAGGTGTCGGAAAGCGGTATCTACACGATCACGCTGGCCGTGGCCGGGTTCCGAGACGACGAGATCGCAATCACGCTTGAGGATCGTCAACTGGTGATCCGCGGCCAGCAGGCCGACCCCGAGCCCGATCGCGTGTTCTTGCACCGCGGCATCGCCACGCGCCAGTTTCGGAGGGTATTCGCCCTGGCCGAAGGGGTCGAGGTCATGCGCGCCGCACTCGAAAACGGTCTTCTGACCATAACATTGCAGCGCCGCGACCCGGAACCGACGGTGCACACGATCCCGATCAACCGAGGCGAAAGGAGGGCGGAATGAAAACCCACTATCCCGATCTGCCCGAAGGCAACATCGCCTATATTCGCGAAGTGTCGGTCGACTCGCTGCCCGATGCGATCCGCGCCAAGCTGGATGGCGCGCAACCGGTCTATGGCATTCATACCGAGACCGGCGAATGCGTCGCCCTGGCGCGGGACCGCAAGCTGGCGTTCATGCTGGCGCGGCAAAACGACCTGAACCCTGTCAGCGCTCACTGAACACGGTCAACCGGCTCAATCGCTGCGCGTGTTGACCGGCTCCCAGGGTTCGGGTTGCTGGTGATACCCGATATAAAGCGGATGCTTCGGGTGCCCGCCCTTGCTGAGGCCCAGGTGGAACAACCGGTGTCCACCGGCACGCAACAGCGACTCGACCGCCGCGCCACGGCGGTAATGGGCACCATGGGTGCCCCAGGCACAGACAATCCGATCGGCCCATTGCGCGCTCTCCAGGATCGCGTCGTCGTTTCGGGGACCGACCGGATCGGGCTGGCCGCGCATCGCCCGCGGATCGGTCGCGCGCCAGGCAAAGATGTTGCAGACCCGGAATGCGCCGAACCCCAGGGCGCGCGCGCGCCGCTCGCAGCGTTCAACCGTGGGGTCGTTTTGCACCTCGGTCGCGGTCGAGGGGTTGAGCATGATGAACAGCGCCCTTGGCCCCTGGGGGTTCCAGACGCGGGTCAGTATGTAGCGATAGTTCATGCAGGGCGAATAGACGGCCGTGCTGGCGGCATCGCCCTTGGTGTGTTCGCGGGTAATCATGGCCGGTGTGTAACGTGATATGGGGTTCGGACGCCACCCTGTCCGGCACCCCTTGGCGCCAATGGGGCGAGGCGATACTGTCGCCCCCCGTTTCGACCTGAAAGGCCAGCCCGACGTGACCCAACCCGACCTCGCCGCAGGCATTCCGCGCCGGATCGCCGCGGAAATCCGCGCAACACCCGCGCAGGTGACAGCCGCCATTTCATTGCTGGACGGGGGCGCCACCGTCCCGTTCGTGGCGCGCTACCGCAAGGAGGCGACAGGCGGGCTGGACGATAGCCAGTTGCGCACCCTGTCCGAGAGGCTGGCCTATTTGCGCGAACTCGAAGCGCGGCGCGCGACCATCGTCGATTCGATCCGCGAGCAAGGCAAGCTTGACGACGATCTGGCAAGGGCGATTGCAGCCGCCGACACCAAGGCAACGCTTGAAGACCTGTATCTGCCCTTCAAGCCCAAACGTCGCACCAAGGCGATGATCGCGCGCGAAAACGGGCTTGAACCGCTTGCGGACGCGATCCTGACCGATCGCGCCGCCGATCCGAAGGTGCTGGCCGCGGGTTTCATATCGGATGCGGTTCCCGACCCGAAGGGCGCCTTGGACGGCGCGCGCGAGATTATCGCCGAACGCCTGTCCGAGAATGCCGCGCTCAAGGCACGGCTGCGCGCACGGCTGCACGATCACGGGTTCCTGGCATCATCGGTCCTTCCCGGCAAGGAAGCCCAGGGCACCAAATTCGCCGATTATCATGCGCATTCGGAAAAGCTGGCCACCGTTCCCAGCCACCGCGCGCTTGCCATGATGCGCGGGCGCAACGAGGGGTTCCTGACCCTCGATCTGGTGCTCGATGCCGATGCCGCGCCCGGTGACAGCCCCGCCGAGCGCATGGTAAAGGACGTGCTGGGCGCGCATGGCCATGGGGCCGGCGATCAGTGGCTGGCGCAGGTCGCGGGCTGGGTCTGGCGCGTCAAGCTGAAGCTGTCGTTGAGCATAGAATTGATGACCGACTTGCGCGAACGCGCCGAGGCCGAGGCGATTCGCGTTTTCGCCCGCAACCTGAAGGATCTGTTGCTGGCGGCACCGGCGGGCGCGCGGGCGACGATGGGGCTGGATCCGGGTGTGCGCACCGGGATCAAGGTCGCGGTGGTCGATGCAACGGGCAAGCTGGTCGAGACCGCCACCGTCTATCCGTTCGAGCCGCGCCGCGATGTCGAGGGCGCATTGTCGACGCTCGCATCCCTGGTGCGCCGTCACGGTGTCGAACTGATCGCGATCGGCAATGGCACATACAGCCGCGAAACCGACGCCCTCGCGGCTGAACTGTTGAACCGTCTGCCGGCGCCGCGTCCGACCAGGGTTGTCGTGTCCGAGGCGGGCGCGTCTGTCTATTCGGCCTCGGAACTGGCCGCGCGCGAATTTCCGGGGCTCGACGTGTCGCTGCGCGGCGCCGTGTCCATCGCCCGGCGCCTTCAGGATCCCCTGGCCGAACTGGTCAAGATCGAGCCCAGGTCGATCGGCGTCGGCCAGTATCAGCATGACGTGAACCAAAGCCTTCTGGGCAAATCGCTTGATGCCGTGGTCGAGGATGCGGTGAATGCGGTCGGCGTGGAACTGAACACTGCATCGGCGCCGTTGCTGGCGCGGGTGTCGGGCCTTGGCCCGGTGCTGGCCGACGGAATTGTCGCCCACCGCGATGCCAATGGCCCCTTCCCTGAGCGCAAGGCCCTGCTGAAAGTGCCGCGGCTGGGGCCCAAGGCCTTTGAACAGGCCGCCGGCTTTCTGCGCATACGCGGCGGGTCCGAGCCGCTGGATGCCAGCGCCGTCCACCCCGAGGCCTATGGCCTGGCTCGCAGGATCGTTGCGGCGACCGGGCGCGATGTGACCGCACTGATGACCGACCCCGCACCACTCCGTCAGCTTGAACCGTCGGATTTCATGGATGACAGTTTCGGCCTGCCGACCGTGCGCGATATTCTTGCCGAACTGGAAAAGCCCGGCCGCGACCCGCGCCCGGCATTCAGGACCGCAACCTTTGCCGAGGGCGTGAACGACATCCGCGATCTGAAGCCGGGGATGTCGCTTGAAGGCACGGTCACCAATGTCGCGGCCTTCGGTGCCTTCGTCGATATCGGCGTGCACCAGGACGGATTGGTCCATGTCAGCCAGCTTGCCGATCGGTTCGTGAAAGACCCGCATGACGTGGTCAAGGCAGGCGATGTGGTCCGCGTCCGCGTGCTGGAGGTGGATATCGGGCGCAAGCGCATCGGCCTGAGCATGCGCAAGGATAACGCCGGCGCGCCCGCCGAACGCGCGGCCAAAGGTCGCGACAAGCCGACAGCCGATGCACAAAGCCGCGCCAAGCCCCGGCAAGATACGCAAAAGGAAACGGGCGCACCGGGCGGGCTTGGCCAGGCTTTGCTGGACGCGATGAAGAAGCGCTGACCCGAATGGCCCCCGGATGGTCACAGCCACGATTGCAAGGAACGGAACCACGCCATGCCTGACTACCCCGCGCTTGCCGCCCGCATTCGCGCCCTGACCGAGGGCGAGACCGACACGGTCGCGTTGATGGCGACCCTCGCCTGCGAGATCCATCACGCCGATGATCGGTTCGACTGGACAGGGTTTTACCGCGTCACCGAACCGGGATTGCTGAAGATCGGCCCTTATCAGGGCGGACATGGCTGCCTGGTGATCCCGTTCGAACGCGGTGTCTGTGGCGCCGCGGCGCGCATGCGGCAGGCCCAGATCGTCGCCGATGTCGATGCCTTCCCCGGCCATATCGCCTGTTCAAGCGCGACACGTTCGGAACTGGTGCTGCCGGTCATTGACGGTGACGATGCCCTGATCGGCGTTCTTGACATCGACAGCGATCAACCCGGCGCATTCACGCAAGACGATGCCAATGCCCTTGCGGGAATCCTAGGCGACACGTTCGGCATGCGCTGAGTGCCATACCCATGGAACGCGCGGCACCGGCCCTGGCAGGATTGACAGCGAAACCGCAACGCGGGCACACGGGCTGGAACAGGCGGGCCTCGCCCGGCTGACGCGGAAAGGAGGGATTGTTGAAGCTCTATACCTATTGGCGCTCGACCGCGGCATACCGCGTTCGCATCGCGCTCAACCTCAAACGGGTGGCGCGGCAGGACGTGTTCGTCTCTCTGGTGGCGGGCGAACAGTCTGCCCCGCCCTATGGCACGCTGAACCCGCAGCAACTTGTCCCGGCGATGGAACTGGACGACGGAACCGTGCTGACGCAGTCCCTGGCAATCATCGACTGGCTTGATACCGCCTTTCCCGAGCCGCCACTGATGCCCGCCGATCCGATTGCGCGCGCGCAGGTTCTGTCTGCCGCGCATACCATCGCGATGGACATTCACCCGGTCAACAACCTGCGCGTTCTCAAGGCGCTGGGCGCGCGTTTCGACGCGACCGATCAGGACCGGCGCGAGTGGATGCATCACTGGATGCGCCTGGGCTTCGATGCGCTCGAAGCCGTCATGCCGGCGCCGCGCTTTGCCTTTGGCAATGCGCCGGGGCTTGCGGATCTGTGCCTGATCCCGCAACTTTACAATGCCAGGCGCTGGGACCTTGACCTTGCGCCCTGGCCCAAACTCACCGCGGTCGAGGCCGCCTGCCTTGCCCTGCCCGCCTTTGCCGAGGCCGCGCCCGAGGCGCAGCCAGACGCCACC
This sequence comes from Rhodobacteraceae bacterium HLUCCA12, assembly GCA_001314715.1. GTDB lineage: Bacteria > Pseudomonadota > Alphaproteobacteria > Rhodobacterales > Rhodobacteraceae > Pararhodobacter. The sequence goes on from LJSV01000010.1 coordinate 86,490, forward strand.
GGCTGACAAAGGAACCGACATGCCGCTGATCAAATCCTGGCTCGAAAGTGCCAATGACCCGGATTGCCCCTTTCCGCTGAACAACCTGCCGTATGGCGTGTTTTCACATCCCGGCACGCAACCGCGTTGCGGCGTGGCGATCGGCGACCAGATCCTTGATGTTGCCGCACTTGAGGCGGCCGGGCTGCTGACCCTGGCCGACAAGCCGGTGTTCGACCGGCCGGAATGGAATGCGGTCATGGCGCTTGGGCCCGACGACTGGCAGCGTCTGCGCACCCTGCTTCTGGGCTTTCTGGTCGAAGGGGCGGCGCTGAAATCGCAGGTGTCGGCATACCTCCATCCGCTCGACGGGGCGACGATGCACATGCCCTTCACGGTGGCCGAGTATACGGATTTCTACGCCGGCCGGCACCACGCCACCAATGTCGGCACCATGTTTCGGGGCGCCGAAAACGCTTTGCCGCCCAACTGGCTGCATATTCCCATCGGCTACAATGGCCGGGCATCGTCGGTGGTGGTCTCGGGGACCGATGTGCGCCGGCCCTGGGGGCAGTTGAAGGCGCCCGATGCAGACGCACCGCGCCTTGCGCCCTGCGAGCGGTTCGATTTCGAACTGGAGCTGGGCGCCATTGTCGGCCAGCCCTCCGGCAACGGCCAGCCGGTCACCGTGGCCGAGGCCGATGCGATGATCTTTGGCTATGTCCTGCTCAACGACTGGTCGGCACGCGACATCCAGGCCTGGGAATATCAGCCGCTGGGCCCGTTCCAGGCCAAGGCGACGGCGACCACGATCAGCCCTTGGATCGTCACGCGCGCGGCGCTGGAACCGTTCCGCTGTGCCACACCCGAACGGGAAAAGCCGCTTTTGCCCTATCTGCAAGAACCGGGGCCTATGCTTTACGACATCGCGCTTGAGGTCGAACTGACCCCGCGCGACGGCGCCCCGACGATTATCGCACAGACCAACTATCGCGAGATGTATTACTCATCCGCCCAGCAACTGGCGCATCACACGACATCGGGCTGTCCGATGCGGGTTGGCGATCTGCTGGGGTCGGGCACGATCTCGGGGCCGGACAAGGACAGCCGCGGCAGCCTTCTGGAACTGAGCTGGGGCGGCAGGGAACCGCTTGAGCTACCTGACGGAACGCAGCGCAGCTTTCTGCACGACCACGACCGGCTGACGCTGCGCGGGCAGTGCCACGGCGACGGATACACCTTGGGGTTCGGCGCGTGCAGCGGCACGGTCCAACCTGCCCTGCCCGACCCGTATCGGCGCTGACCACCGAACAAACCGCGCCACATCCCGTGCCAACGCAAGACGCGGGCCATGAAGAGTGGCCTTGGCAGTCTTGCAGACCCGGTGGGCGGGAGTCGGCATTGCCTGGTGAAAACCGGCGTCCCGGCACAACCCTGGGGTTCCCTCTTGAATTATACTGGTGCATAACAAACCCCGCCGGGTGAAATTTCCGCTCGCGCCCACACCTTCCGAGCTTTCGTCATGCCAGCGCCTTTCCCCCAGGGCTTTCGTTCGAACGCGCGTGCCGTCCTGGCGCTCGGCTTACCGCTGATCGGCAGTCACATGGCGCAATTCGCGCTTCATGTGACCGATACGATCATGCTGGGCTGGTACGGGATCACCGACCTCGCCGCGGGCGCATTGGGCGCGTCTGTCTTTTTCTCGTTCTTCACGCTCGGCACAGGCTATGCGAATGCCGTCATGCCGATGGTCGCCACCTCGGCCGCCGCCGAAGACGATACCGAAGTCCGCCGCGCCACCCGCATGGGCATGTGGTTGTCAATTCTCTATGCCCTCGCGGTGCTGCCATTCTTCGTATTCTCGCAACCGCTTTTGCTGGCAAGCGGGCAAGACCCGGTCATCGCCGCCCTGGGCGGCGCCTATCTGGCGCTGATCGGGCTGGGTGTCGGCCCCGCGCTGCTGGTGATGGTATTGAAAAGCTATCTTGCCGCGCTGGGACGCACGCAAGTCGTGCTTTGGGTCACGGTGGTTGCGGTCTTCGTCAACATCGGGCTGAACTGGGTGTTGATCTTCGGCAACCTGGGCGTTCCGGCGATGGGCGCACGCGGCGCGGCGATTGCCTCGGTTCTGGTGCAGCTGGTCACGCTGGGCGCGCTGCTGGCCTATGCCCAGTGGTTGCCCGCCCTGCGGCGCTACACGCTCTTGGCCCGGTTCTGGCGGCCGGACTGGCAGGCGTTGCGCCAGGTCAATGCGCTGGGCCTGCCGATCGGGCTGGCGATGCTGGCGGAATCCGGCATGTTCGCGGCCTCGGCCATCATGATGGGGTGGCTGGGTGCGCAGTCTCTGGCAGCGCATTCCATCGCGCTGGAGATCACGGCGATGTTCTTCATGATCCATCTGGGTCTGTCCAACGCGGCGACCGTGCTGGTCGGGCGCGCGCGCGGACGCGGTGATATCGCGGGTTTGCGCACAGCGGCGCGCACGGCGCTGACCCTGTCCATCCTCGTGGCCAGCGCGACCATGATGATCTACTTCCTGGGGGGCGCGTTTTTGGTGGGTGCGTTTCTGAGCCCGGATGATCCCGAGCGCGCGATCATCGTTCCGTTGGGAACGACTTTCGTGATGGTTGCCGCGTTCTTTCAACTGGCCGATGGCTGCCAGGCCATGGCCATGGGCCTTTTGCGCGGGATACAGGATACGCGGATGCCGCTGATCATCGCCGCGATCAGCTATTGGCTCATCGGTATTCCCGCCGGGTATGCCTTGGCGTTTCTGGCCGGGTTCCAGGGCGTGGGGCTGTGGCTGGGCATGATTGCGGGTTTGTCTGCCGCAGCGATCGCCCTGCTGATGCGGTTCTGGCGCGCGGTCGGGGTCTGAACCGGATCGCACGGGCATTGTGCCTGCCATGAAAGCCGGGCCATACTCGCGCAACTGTTCAAGCCAAGGATCGACCGTTTCATGCCGACCCAATTTTCTGGCCTTCTGGTCCCCGCGATTACGCCGTTTACTGCTGACGGCGACGCTGACACACCAGCCTTCGTCGGGTTCTGCCGTTGGTTGCTGGCGCAGGGCGCGCACGGGCTGGCGGTGTTCGGCACCACATCCGAGGGCACATCGCTGACCGTGGCGGAACGCATGACACTGCTGGATGCGCTGGTCGAGGGCGGCATTCCGCCCTCGGTCCTGATGCCGGGCGTCGGCAGCCCGGCCATGGGCGACACGGTCGCGCTGACGCGCCATGCGGTGGCCCTGGGCTGTGGCGGGGTATTGTCGCTGCCGCCCTATTATTACAAACCGGCCAGCGAAGACGGCCTCTATGCTTGGTATGCAGGTGTCATCGAACGGGTGGGCAGCGCCGCGCTTGGGCTCTGGCTCTATCACATTCCGCAGATGTCAGGTGTCGGCATTCCGCTGTCGCTGATCGAACGGTTGATCGCCGAATTTCCGCAAACCGTTCCGGGCATCAAGGATTCGTCGGGCGACTGGGCCAACACCGAGGCCATGTTGAAGGCGTTTCCGGGGTTTCGTGTGTTCCCGTCGTCCGAATCCGTGCTGCTGAAGGCCACGGGGTTGGGGGCGGCGGGTTGCATCACCGCAACCGGCAATATCAACCCCCATGGCATCCGCGCGCTCTATGATGGCCGCGAGACGGCGCAGGCCGATGAGCTTCAGCAGCAGGCGGCGACAATCCGGGCGATCCTGTCGGATTACCCGCTGATCCAGGGATGCAAGGCGGTGCTGTCGGCCGAACTGGACGATCCTCGGCTTGCACCGTTGCGCCCGCCGCTGACCCCCTTGCCCGCCGACAAGGAAACGGACCTTCGCAACCGGCTTGACGCGGCCGGATGGCGCATACCTGCACCACTGAAATAGTCGCCCCCCACGCAGGCTTTCTTGCAGGGGTCGAGGCGCTTTGGTAGCGTTGCATTGGCAGGGCTTTGGGTCGGGGAGGGACTCAAGGGTGCTCGATTACACGCATGACGGGCTTTTGGTCGCCGCCTCGCTGGCGGTGGCGCTGATGGCGGGCTTCACGGGGCTGTCGCTGACACGCGGCGCGTCGGCATTGCCGACGGGTCAGCGCAAGCTGGTGGTATCGATGTCCGCCATAGCCTTGGGAGGCGGCATCTGGTCGATGCACTTCGTCGCCATGCTGGGGCTGCAATTGCCGATCCAGTTCTATTACGATTCACTGATCACGCTGATCTCGGCGCTGGTGGCGATCCTGATCGCCGGACTTGCGCTTTTGGTCGTGCATTTCGGGCGCCGCACGCGAAACCGGGTCGTTCTGGCCGGGCTGATCGTGGGCCTGGGTATCCCGGTGATGCATTTCATCGGCATGTCGGGGATGCAGATCTGCCGCCCTGTCTACAGTTTCGGCGGCATCGCGATCGCGCTGGCGGTTTCGGCCACGCTCAGCGTCGGGGCGTTTCTGATTGCCTATGACAAGCGTGCGCCGCGCAATATCGTTCTTGGCACTTTGGGCTTTGGTCTGGCGGTCTTTGCGGTGCATTTCACCGCGATGGCCGGAACCGGCTTCGTGGTGCAAGATGACCCTGCCGGCGCCGGGCCGTTGATCAGCAACGAGGTGCTGGCCTTTGGCGTGACATTGTCGGTCTTCGTTCTGTCCGGGGCGTTCCTGCTGACCGGCGTCACCTTCGGACCGCAGCCACAGGCCGCCGGGGTGCCGGCGGCGGGGCCGCTGGCAGCGGAAACGCCATTGGTCCAGCTTTCCGAACCGGCACCGCCACGCCCATCGCCGCTGCGCACGACCATTCCCTATGAAAAGGACGGGCGCACCCAGTTCGTCGCCGCCGATGCCGTCGCGGCAATCCGGGCCGAGGGGCATTACACATTGTTGTATGTCGGGCGCGACAAGTTCTTTTGCCCCTGGTCCATCACCGAGGCCGAATCGCGCGTGCCCAACGGCGAGTTCGTGCGGACCCATCGCAGCTACCTGGTCAACCGCCAGCATGTCAGCGGTTTTGAACGCAAGAAGGATACCGGCATCTGTTTCTTTGACGCGGTTCCGGCCTTGGGCAAGGTCCCCGTGAGCCGGGCACGCCTGGCCGATGTGCGCGAGGTTCTGGGCCTATAACGCAGTCGAACCCGGTTCAAAGATCGTGCGCAAGGTCCGGGTAAGCCAGGCGCAAGGCGTCGTCGAATGCGTCCGCCGACAGGTCCAGCGGCTTACCCAGCCATCGTGCCAGGGCGGGTGCGGGATCGAATTCATACGCACGGACCAGCCCGGCGGCTTGCATCGCGGCCGGGTCGGCCACCGATTTGAGCCGGTCATGCAGTTCGCGCAAGGCCCGCGCGTCGTTGCCATGATCGCGTGCAAACGCCACCTGCGCGCGGCGGTGTTCGGCCAGAAAGCGCGACCAGTGCGCCGGGTCATGCGCGCCGTAGCGGCGCAACTTCAGCATCCAGTGCAATGGGGTCAGGCCGTCGAAATGCAGCATCACGGCATTGCGGGCAGGACGCGATGGCGGCAAGGCGCCATCCACGCGCGGGGCGTGGGGTCGCAGCACGGCCCTCAGACCCGTGCGCGTGCAGGCCTTGCCCGCCGCATGGCCCGACACGCCTCGGGCGATGAAGGGTTCCTGGTTCGCCAGATCCGGCGGCACCGGGTCGCGCCGCGGCAAGGGTCCTCGAAAGACCCCTTCGAACAGGGCGCGCACCGGCCCGCGGACATAGGCGCGCTCACGCGTCGGCAGCGCCAGATAGGCCCCGTGCCCGGCCGCATCGGCAAGTTCGTCGCCAAAGCGCTGACCCGCTGGCATCCACAGGAATTCGTCGGCATCCAGATTCAGCATCCAGTCGGCGCGGCTGCGGCGATAGGCGTGCGTCGCGACAAGGGTCTGCCGGCGTGTTTGCAGCACTGGCCGGCCACCGTTCAGCCCCTGCCAGAAACGATCGTCGCATTCCGTCACCCGGACACCCGGCAAGGCCTGCACCATCGCCGTGATGGTCCGGGCAGACGGTGACTGGGGGGCATCGAGATACAGGTGCACCTCTTGCGCGCCTTGCTCAAGATGCCAGCACAGATTTGCCAGAACCAGAACCGATGGCTCATCCGCCAGCAGGACGACATCCCACACGGGATGCCGGTCGTCGTCGTCACGGGCCCCTTGCTGCGTCATTCGGTCACTGGCCCCGTACTGCTAGATGCCCAAGTGATTCCCGGCACGGACTTGTCGGCAAATTTGTGATCACGCATTTTCATGCTGTGATCACAAAGCAAAGAAAATACCTCTCGTATGGGAATTTACACCAAATAGTCATTTGTGCCACGCTGGTTTCGTGGCATGAGCAGCGCAAATCGCAGCAGACGGGGACAGATCCGTGAACATTCATGAATACCAGGCGAAGTCGCTTCTTCGCAGCTATGGCGTTCCGGTTTCGGACGGTCGAGTGGTCTTTCGCGCCGAAGAGGCCAAGAGCGCGGCGGGCGAAATGGACGGGCCGCTTTGGGTGGTGAAGGCCCAGATCCATGCCGGCGGGCGCGGCAAGGGCACGTTCAAGGAGGCATCGGCCGGTGAAAAAGGCGGCGTGCGGCTGGCCAAATCGGTCGAGGAAGCGGCCGATCACGCCGCGTCAATGCTGGGGCGCACGCTGGTGACGCACCAGACCGGCCCCGCCGGTCGCGTCGTCAACCGCATTTATATCGAAGACGGCTCGGATATCGAGCGTGAGCTGTATCTGGCATTGCTGGTCGATCGCGTCAGCAGCCGCATTTCGTTCGTGGTCTCGACCGAAGGCGGCATGGACATCGAAGAGGTCGCGGCCTCGACCCCGGAAAAGATCCTGTCGTTCACCGTCGATCCCGCCACCGGCATTCAGGGTTTCCACGGCCGCCGCGTGGCCTTTGCGCTGGGGCTTGAGGGCAAGCAGGTCAAGCAATGCGTCGATCTGGTGAACAAGCTCTACAAGATGTTCGTCGAGAAAGACGCCGAGATGGTCGAGATCAATCCGTTGATCGTCACGACCGGGGGCGATCTGAAATGCCTCGACGCCAAGGTTGGGTTCGATTCGAACGCGCTCTATCGTCAGGCCGATATCCTGGCGCTGCGCGACGAGACCGAGGAAGACCCCAAGGAACTGGCGGCGTCGAAATTCGATCTCAACTATATCGCGCTGGATGGCGAGATCGGTTGCATGGTCAACGGCGCCGGGCTGGCGATGGCCACCATGGACATCATCAAGCTTTACGGCGCGGAACCCGCGAACTTTCTGGACGTGGGCGGCGGCGCGACCAAGGAAAAGGTCACCGAGGCGTTCAAGATCATCACCTCGGACCCCAATGTGAAGGGCATCCTGGTCAACATCTTCGGCGGCATCATGCGCTGCGACATCATCGCCGAAGGCGTGATCGCCGCAGTCAAGGAGATGGGTCTAAAAGTGCCGCTTGTGGTCCGGCTTGAAGGCACGAACGTGGACCTGGGCAAGAAGATCATCAACGAATCCGGCCTGAACGTGATCGCCGCCGACAACCTGTCGGACGCCGCGCAGAAGATCGTCAAGGCGGTGAAGGGATAAGAAGAATGGCAATTCTCGTCAACGAAAAGACCCGCGTCATCTGCCAGGGCTTCACCGGCTCGCAAGGCACCTTTCATTCCGAACAGGCCATCGAATACGGCACAAGGATGGTCGGCGGCGTGACGCCTGGAAAGGGCGGCAGCGAACATCTGGGCCTGCCCGTGTTCAACAGTGTGCACGAGGCGAAGGCCAAGACCGACGCCAATGCCAGCGTGATCTATGTCCCGCCGCCCTTTGCCGCCGATTCAATCCTGGAGGCGATCGACGCGGGGATGGAGTTGATCGTCTGCATCACCGAGGGCATTCCGGTGCTGGACATGATGAAGGTCAAGCGCGCGCTTGAAGGCAGCGCCAGCCGCCTGATCGGCCCCAACTGCCCCGGCGTCATCACACCCGATGCCTGCAAGATCGGCATCATGCCGGGCCATATTCACAAGCGTGGCTCGGTCGGGGTTGTCAGCCGTTCGGGCACGCTGACCTATGAGGCCGTCAAGCAGACCTCGGACATGGGTCTGGGCCAGTCCACCGCCGTGGGCATTGGCGGCGACCCGATCAAGGGGACCGAACATATCGACGTGCTCGACATGTTCCTTGACGATGACGAGACCCAATCCATCATCATGATCGGCGAAATCGGCGGCTCGGCCGAGGAAGAAGCGGCCGAGTTCCTGAAGGAACAGAAGAAGAAGGGCCGCTGGAAGCCCGTGGCCGGTTTCATCGCCGGGCGCACCGCCCCTCCGGGTCGGCGCATGGGTCATGCCGGGGCCATCGTCGCCGGCGGCAAGGGCGATGCCGAAAGCAAGATCGAGGCCATGAAGGCGGCCGGGATCGTGGTGGCCGACAGCCCCGCCACCTTGGGCGAGGCGGTGATGAAGGCCATCAAGGGCTAAAGCGCCAGGCCCGGCATCAGGGCCTGCGTTCAACAATGGGTCGAACATGCGCCGGAAAGGACATCACTTGGCCAGGGCCGCAGCAGGCAGCATCTGCCTGCTTGTGGCCGCGGTCAGTCCGGCGCTTGCGCTCGATCAGGCATTCGCCCCCTGCCAAACCCGGCACGATGACGCGGGCGCCTATCACGCCGCGCTGGCCGAAGCAGGATGGCGGATCGCGGCGCGATCCGATCGCGCGCCCCTGATGGAGCGTCTGGCCGATGGCTTTCTGCCCGACCTGTCAGCAGCCATCCCCGCCGACAATGCCGCCCTGTCCGGGTTTCGCAAGGATGCCGCGTCGGTCTGGACCCGGTACGTCGCCGACCGCCCGCTGTTCCTGCGCGACGACGTCTTGCTGCTGATCGCCGGATACGTCAACGACGCGGGGCAAGAGGCCGTGCAATGCTGGGCGGTCTCGTCCGATCCCGCCTTGACCGACGCCCATCTGAACATGCCCGAAACCCCGCCCGATGCGGGCTTTCATCGGCAGGAAACCGTGCTGGACGGACAGCCGGGCGCGGATCAGGTCAAATTGTCCGCCATGCGGCTGATGCTGCCCTATGTGCCCGATCCGCCCCTGCTGTCCGAGAATGCGTTGATCGTGACCTCGATATTCCCCTCTCACCCCGAGTGAATGCCATGAATGACCACAGCCCCAATGACGCATACCGCGCCTTCAGCTTTCTTCAGGGCGCCAACGCCGCATACATCGACCAGATGCACGCGCGCTATTCCCAGAACCCCGACAGTGTCGATGCGCAATGGGCCGAGTTCTTTCGCGCGCTTGACGACGACCCGGCCGAGGCCACGCGCCAGGCCAGTGGCCCCAGCTGGGCGCGCGCCGACTGGCCGTTGCACCCCACTGACGAGTTGACCGCGGCCCTGACCGGCGAATGGCCGGCCACCGAGGCCCGCGCGGCCGGCGACAAGATTGCCGCAAAAGCCGAGGAGAAGGGCATCGAGCTGGGCGATGCGCAGGTTCAGCGCGCGGTTCTGGACAGCCTGCGCGCGCTGATGATCATTCGCGCCTATCGCATCCGTGGCCACCTGATTGCCCAACTGGACCCGTTGGGCATGCGCCAGGAAACGGTGCATCCCGAGCTGGAACCCTCATCCTACGGTTTTACCGAAGACGACTTGGACCGGCCCATCTTCATCGACAACGTGCTGGGGCTACAGGTCGCCTCCTTGCGCCAGATCCTTGAGATCCTGCGGCGGACCTATTGCGGCACGTTCGCGATGCAGTTCATGCATATCTCGGATCCCGAACAGGCAGCATGGCTGAAAGAGCGGATCGAAGGATACGGCAAGGAAATCCAGTTCACCCGGCGCGGGCGCAAGGCCATTCTCAACAAGCTGGTCGAGGCCGAGGGCTTTGAGAAGTTCCTGCATGTCAAATACATGGGGACAAAACGCTTTGGCCTGGATGGCGGCGAGGCGCTGATCCCGGCGATGGAACAGATCATCAAGCGCGGCGGCCAGCTGGGACTGAAAGAGATCGTGTTCGGCATGCCCCATCGCGGACGCCTGAACATCCTGGCGAATGTCATGGGCAAGCCTTATCGCGCGATCTTCGACGAGTTTCAGGGCGGAAGCTTCAAGCCCGAGGATGTCGATGGATCGGGCGATGTGAAATATCACCTGGGCGCCAGTTCCGACCGCGATTTCGACGGCAATGTCGTGCACCTGTCGCTGACCGCGAACCCCTCGCATCTGGAAGCGGTGAACCCGGTGGTTCTGGGCAAGGTCCGCGCCAAGCAGGACCAGCTTGGCGATAGCGAACGCCATCAGGTGCTGCCGGTGCTGCTGCATGGGGACGCCGCCTTTGCCGGTCAGGGCGTGGTGGCCGAGTGCCTGCAACTGTCGGGCATCCGCGGGCACCGGACCGGGGGCACGATCCATATCGTTGTCAACAACCAGATCGGGTTTACCACGGCACCGCATTTCAGCCGCAGTTCCCCCTATCCGACCGATATCGCGCTGATGGTCGAGGCGCCGATCTTTCACGTCAACGGCGACGACCCCGAGGCCGTGGTTCATGCCGCGCGCGTGGCCATCGAGTACCGCCAGCAGTTCGGCAAGGACGTGGTGATCGACATCTTCTGCTATCGCCGCTTCGGGCATAACGAGGGCGATGAACCGATGTTCACCAACCCTCAGATGTATACCAACATCAAGCGGCACAAGACCACCTTGCAGCTCTATACCGAACGGCTGGTCGCCGACGGGCTGATCCCCGAGGGCGAGATCGAGGATCTGAAGGCCGCTTTCCAGGCGCATCTGAACGAGGAGTTCGAAGCGGGCAAGGAATATCGCCCCAACAAGGCCGACTGGCTGGATGGGCGCTGGAAGATGATGAAGCCCAAGGACCAGGAGAATTACCAGCGCGGCCAGACCTCGATCAAGCCAGAGACCCTGGCCGAGATCGGGACGGCATTGACGCGCTATCCGTCCGACTTCGGCATTCACAAGACCGTGGTGCGCCAGCTCGACGCCAAGAAAAAGATGTTCGACAGCGGCACGGGCTTCGATTGGGCCACGGCAGAGGCGGTGGCCTTTGGCTCGCTGCTGATCGAGGGGTATCCGGTGCGGCTGTCCGGCCAGGATTGCAGCCGCGGCACCTTCAGCCAGCGCCATTCCGCGCTGGTCGATCAGACCACCGAGGAACGCTACTACCCGCTCAACCATATCCGGTCGGGCCAGGCGCGCTATGAGGTGATCGACTCGATGCTTTCGGAATACGCGGTGCTTGGGTTCGAATACGGCTACTCGCTGTCGGAACCCAATGCACTGGTGTTGTGGGAGGCGCAGTTCGGCGATTTTGCCAACGGCGCGCAGATCATGTTCGACCAGTTCATCAATTCGGGCGAATCGAAATGGCTGCGCATGTCAGGGCTGGTGCTGCTGCTGCCCCACGGCTTCGAGGGTCAGGGGCCCGAGCATTCGTCGGCGCGGCTCGAACGGTTCCTGCAGATGTCGGCCGAGGAAAACTGGATCATCGCCAACTGCTCGACGCCGGCCAACTATTTCCACATCCTGCGCCGCCAGATGCATCGCGACTTCCGCAAGCCGTTGGTGCTGATGACGCCTAAGTCCTTGCTGCGTCATCCGATGTGCGTCTCGCGGGCTGAGGATTTTACCGACGGATCGACCTTTCACCGGGTGCTGTGGGACGATGCCGAAAAGGGCATTTCCAAGCAGGTTCTGAAACCGGACGACCAGATCCGGCGCGTGGTGATGTGTTCGGGCAAGGTCTATTTCGACCTGCTGGCCGAACGTGATGCGCGCAGCCTGGACGATGTCTATCTGTTGCGCATCGAACAGCTCTATCCGGTTCCGTCGCAATCGCTGCGCGCCGAGCTTGCGCGCTTCAAGGACGCAGAGATGATCTGGTGCCAGGAAGAGCCCAAGAACCAGGGCGCCTGGACTTTCATCGAACCCAGTCTTGAATGGGTGCTGACCCAGATCGGCGCCCGCCAGACCCGCCCGCGCTATGTCGGGCGTTCGGCATCCGCCTCGCCCGCGACCGGGCTGGCGTCACGACACAAGGCACAACAAGAGGCGCTCGTGAACGAGGCGCTGTCTTTCGAAGGGGAATGACCATGAGCACCGAAGTCCGCGTGCCCACGCTGGGTGAAAGCGTTTCCGAGGCGACGATCGCCACCTGGTTCAAGAAACCGGGCGACTCTGTCGCGGCCGACGAGATGCTGTGCGAGCTGGAAACCGACAAGGTCACGGTCGAGGTTCCGGCACCTGCCTCGGGCGTTCTGTCCGAGATCATCGCCGCCGAGGGCGAGACCGTCGGCGTCGATGCGCTGCTGGCCGTGATCGCCGAGGCGGGCGAGGCCGGGCCCGAAACCCCGACACTGCGCCCCGCCGGCGCCAAGACCGACACCGGCGACGAGGATGATCTGCCCAAAAAGACCGAGGCGGTCCCGGTGATGGTTCCCGCCCTTGGCGAAAGCGTGTCCGAGGCGACCGTTGCCACCTGGTTCAAGAAGGTTGGCGATACCGTCGCGCAGGACGAGATGCTCTGTGAGCTGGAAACCGACAAGGTATCGGTCGAGGTTCCCGCCCCATCCGCGGGCGTCCTCAACGAAATCGTGGCCGCCGCTGGCACCACCGTCGCGGCAGGTGCCAAACTGGCCGTGATCGGCGGCGCGCCGGGCAAGACTGCCGGTGACGTCGAGACCAAGGCAACGCCCGACAAGGCTGAAAAGGCTGAAAAGGCTGATGCCGGCGCCAGGGACGTCGAGGATGCACCATCGGCACGCAAGATGATGGCCGAGAACGATATCGCCCGCGACTCGGTCACGGGAACGGGCCGCGACGGGCGCATCATGAAAGAGGACGTCCAGAAGGCGATGGCCGTCGGCGCCACGGCCGCCGCCTCGGCCCCCACGCCCTCGGCGCCCACGCCGGCGACGGCCCCCAACACGCCGCCCCGCGCCCCCGTTCCGGCCGAGGATGCCGCGCGCGAAGAGCGGGTGCGCATGACCCGCCTGCGGGCCACCATCGCCCGCCGCCTGAAGGACGCGCAGAACACGGCCGCGATGCTGACCACCTATAACGAGGTGGACATGTCGGCCGTGATGGCCCTGCGCAACGAGTACAAGGCCGCCTTCGAGAAAAAGCACGGCGTCAAGATGGGCTTCATGTCCTTCTTCGTGAAGGCCTGCTGCCATGCCCTCAAGGAAGTGCCCGAGGTCAATGCCGAGATCGACGGGCAGGATGTGGTCTACAAGAACTACGTCCATATGGGCGTGGCGGTGGGCACGCCCTCGGGCCTCGTGGTGCCGGTGGTGCGCGACGCCGACCAGATGGGCTTTGCCGCGATCGAAAAGAAGATTGGTGAGTTGGGACTGCGCGCGCGGGACGGTAAGCTTTCGATGGCCGAGATGCAGGGCGGCTCGTTCACCATCTCGAACGGCGGGGTCTATGGCTCGCTGATGTCCTCGCCGATCCTGAACCCGCCGCAATCGGGCATCCTGGGCATGCACAAGATCCAGGAGCGTCCGATGGTCGTGAACGGCGAAATCGTCATCCGGCCGATGATGTATCTGGCGCTCAGCTACGATCACCGGATCGTCGACGGCAAGGGCGCGGTGACCTTCCTCGTGCGCGTGAAAGAGGCGCTTGAGGATCCGCAGCGGTTGTTGCTGGATTTGTGATGGAATGGCATAGGCGCGCACCTACTACTTTTTCCAAAGTTGCGCGCTTACATACCGCTTCAGAAATAGGTGCCCTGCCAGAGAAAGTTCACCAACGATGATGAGTAATCGCGACGTTTCGGAAATCGTTCGAGCGGATATCCTCAGGATACTCTGGAAACGTGGCGATGCGCCAGGTGTGCTCAGGGCGAGTGACTTAAGTGTGCCGGAATATGGCAGCTATTTGGTAGACTCTGCGCGCTGGTTAGAGGCCGAAGGACTTGTGCGCTTGGGTAGGTGCCATTCGCCTGTCAATTCGCCGGGATCTTTCTCGAACGCATCGCTTACGGCGAAGGGTGAGAGCCTTCTCAGATACAAGTCGCACGGAGAAATAAAGGCGCTCGGTGATCTGATCTCCGAAGCTTTTCGCGACGCCGCGAAGGACGGCGTCAAAGAGGCAATCAGACACGCTCCCAAATTGCTCTGGACCGCTTTGGAAGCTTGGAAAACAGCACCCCCATGACCCCCGAACTCCTCACCCTCGCCCTCGCCGCCCTGCTGCAAGCCGCGCAGTTCATCCTCTACTCGGTGCTGGCCCAGAAACAGGTCGGCCCGAGATACGCCGCCTCGCCCCGCGACGAACCGCGGCAGCTCACCGGCACTGCCGGCCGCGCCCAGCGCGCGCTGAACAACCATTTCGAAGGGTTGATCCTTTTCACCATCGCGGTGGTCGTGGTCACGCTTTCCGACCGGGGGTCGGGCTTCACGGCGGCCTGCGCCTGGCTCTATCTTGGCGCACGGGTGCTCTATGTTCCGGCCTATCTCTTGGGCTGGACCCCCTGGCGATCGCTGATCTGGGCCATCGGCTGGTTCGCCAGTATCCTGATGCTGCTCGCGGTGTTGTTCTGATGCCGTTTCATCTTGCCCCAAATACGCTCGGGGGGTGAGGGCCGCAGGCCCGAGGGGGGCGGAAAGCCCCCCTTCCCCCGCCTTCAAGGAGACCGATCATGGCCAAATTCGACCTTATCGTCATCGGCGCCGGCCCCGGCGGCTATGTCTGCGCGATCCGCGCGGCCCAGCTGGGCCTGAACGTGGCCTGCGTCGAGGGGCGCGAAACGCTGGGGGGGACATGCCTGAACGTGGGCTGCATCCCCTCGAAAGCGCTGCTGCACGCCACCCATCAGCTGCACGAGGCCCAAGAGAACTTCGAGACCATGGGCATCACGGCCAAGCCAAAGGTCGATTGGTCAAAGATGCTGTCCTACAAGGATGACGTGATCGGCCAGAACACCAAGGGCATCGAGTTCCTGTTCAAGAAGAACAAGGTGACCTGGCTCAAGGGTTGGGCCGCGATCCCCGAGGCAGGCAAGGTCAAGGTCGGCGACGAGGTGCACGAGGCCGACAAGATCGTGATTGCCTCGGGCTCGGTCGCGGCATCGCTGCCGGGTGTCGAGGTCGACGAAAAGGTCGTCGTGACCTCGACCGGGGCGCTGGCCCTGGAAAAGCTGCCAAAGAAGATGGTGGTCATCGGCGGTGGCGTGATCGGGCTCGAAATGGGGTCGGTCTATGCCCGCCTCGGCGCCGAGGTGACGGTGATCGAATACCTTGACCGGCTCATTCCCGGCAATGACGGCGAGGTCGCCAAGACCTTTCAGCGCATCCTCAAGAAACAGGGCATAAACTTTGTCCTCGGCGCCGCGGTCCAGAAGGCCGAGGTGAAGCGGAACAAGGCTACCGTGACCTACACGCTGCGCAAGGACGACAGCGAACAGACGATCGAGGCCGATTGCGTTCTTCTGGCCACCGGACGCAAGCCCTATACAGATGGCCTCGGGCTGGAGGATCTGGGCGTCACGCTGACCAAGGGCGGCCAGATCGAAACCGATTCGCAATATGCAACCAGCGTGGCCGGCATCTACGCGATCGGCGATGCCATCGCCGGCCCGATGCTGGCCCACAAGGCCGAGGACGAAGGCATGGCCGTGGCCGAGATTCTGGCCGGGCAGGCCGGGCATGTGAATTACGGCGTGATCCCCGGCGTCATCTACACCACGCCCGAAGTTGCCTCGGTCGGGGAAACGGAAGAGACGCTCAAGGATGCCGGTCGCGCCTACAAGGTGGGCAAGTTCAGCTTCATGGGCAACGGCCGCGCCAAGGCCGTGTTCCAGGGCGAGGGCTTCGTCAAGCTTCTGGCCGATGCCGAGACCGACCGCCTTTTGGGGGCGCATATCATCGGCCCGATGGCGGGCGATCTGATCCATGAGATTTGCGTCGCCATGGAATTCGGCGCCGCCGCCGAGGATGTCGCGCGCACCTGCCATGCGCATCCCACCTTCTCGGAAGCGGTGCGCGAGGCCGCATTGGCCTGCGGCGACGGGGCGATCCATGCCTGATCGGCGCCACGCCCGCTGAACGCCCGCCCCTGCATGTCGGGGCGGACGTTTTCATGCCTTGCACCGGCGCCCGGATATGTCCACCGGAAAATAGCGCTTGCATGCCGCGTGTGGTTCTGGCGATATGTTCCGGAAACCATTTCGGGACGGGAATGACTTGCGCACCGCCGCCGCATATCGCGCCCTTGCCACCGCGGTTGCGGTTCTGTTGGCGATCGCCCCGTCGCACCGCGTCCGGGCCAACGAGACCCTGACAGTTTTCGCAGCTGCAAGCCTGGGCAGCGCGCTGGACGCCGTGGCCGATGCCTGGAGCGCCGAAAGTGGCGTGTCGGTCACGCTGTCCTTCGCCGGGTCGGCGGCCCTGGCCCGACAGATCCAGCACGGCGCGCCGGCGGATCTGTTCATATCCGCCAGCACCGAATGGATGGACGCTGTCGAACAGTCAGGCGATCTGCAAGCCGACACGCGACGCGACATCCTGGGCAACCGCCTGGTCCTGATCGCCCATGACAGCGATGCGCCACAGTTGACCATCGATTCCGGCCTGGATCTTGCGGCCCTGCTCGGCGACGGTCGTCTGGCGATGGCGATGACCGATTCCGTTCCCGCGGGGATCTATGGACAGCAGGCCCTGCGGACCCTTGGCCAGTGGGATGCGGTCACGCCCCGCGTCGCACAGTCCGACAACGTGCGCGCGGCGCTGGCCTTCGTTGCCCAGGGCGAGGCCCCGCTTGGCATCGTCTATGCAACCGACGCCCGGATCGAGGACGATGTGACCGTGATCGGTACCTTTCCTGCTGAAAGCCATGCGCCGATCGTCTACCCTGCGGCCATCACCGCGCAAAGCCGGTCGCGGGCGGCGCATGCATTTCTTGATTTCCTGGGGTCCAGGACCGCCGCCGGGATCTGGAACGCGGCCGGCTTTTCCGTGCTGGACTGATGGCGATGGCAGATTTCCTTGGACCCGATGCGTGGCTGGCCGTCCTGCTGTCGTTGCGGGTGTCGTTCTGGGCGGTTCTCGTCAGCCTGCCGCTGGGCATTCTGGTTGCGCATGCACTGGCACGGTGGTCATTTCCCGGCAAGCAGGTCCTGAACGGGCTGGTCCATCTGCCGCTGGTCCTGCCGCCGGTCGTCACGGGCTACCTGCTGCTTGTCACCTTTGGCCGCCGCGGCCCGGTGGGCCAGTTTCTGGACACATGGTTCGGAATCGTTCTGTCCTTTCGCTGGACCGGCGCGGCGCTGGCCGCCGCCGTCATGGCGTTTCCGCTGATGGTGCGCGCAATTCGCCTGTCGATCGAGGCGGTCGACCCAAGGCTTGAAGCCGCCGCCAGCACGCTGGGCGCCGGACGGGCCTGGGTGTTCGTCACCGTAACCCTGCCCCTGATCCTGCCGGGCATCATAGCCGGCGCCATTCTCGCCTTTGCCAAGGCAATGGGTGAGTTCGGCGCGACGATCACCTTCGTTTCGAACATCCCCGGCGAAACCCGCACCATCCCCTCGGCCATCCACGCGCTCTTGCAGGCGCCGGGGGGCGATTCGGCCGCGGCGCGTCTGGTCATCGTGGCCCTTGTGATCGCCATGGCCGCGCTGGTGCTGGCCGAACTGGTGTCGCGCCGCGTGGCCAGACGGGTCTCGGGCGCATGACCCTGACGGTTTCGGTCCAGCACCAGCTTGGCGATTTCACGCTCGATGCGAGGTTCGAGGCCCCGGCCGGCGTCACGGTTCTGATCGGCCCTTCGGGCGCCGGCAAGACCACGCTGGTGAACACGGTCGCCGGGCTTTTGCATCCCAGACAGGGCCGCATCGTCGTCGATGACTGGGTCCTGCTGGACACGCAGGCCGGACGTGTGCTGCCCCCGCACAAGCGCCGCCTTGGCTATGTCTTTCAGGGGGCGCGCCTGTTTCCCCATATGAGCGTGCGCCAGAACCTGCTCTACGGCCGCTGGTTCGCCCCCCGCACAGCGCGCGGCGAGTCGCTTGACAGGGTCGTCGACCTGCTGGGTATCGCCCATCTGCTGGCGCGTCGTCCCGGTGCCTTGTCAGGTGGCGAACGCCAGCGCGTGGCCATCGGCCGGGCGCTGCTGGCTTCGCCGCGCCTTATCCTGGCCGATGAGCCGCTTACCGCGCTCGACGAGGCCCGCAAGGCCGAGATCCTGCCCTATTTCGAACGGTTGCGCGACGAGGTGTCGGTTCCGATCCTCTATGTCAGCCATTCATTGTCCGAGGTGGCACGGCTGGCGACAACCGTGGTCGCAATGAAGGACGGGCAGGTTGCCGCCGTGGGTTCGCCGGACGCCATACTGGGCGATGTCGCGGTCGTCGGCGCGCGCCATGCGGCCTCGGTGTTGAATGCACGCGTCGTTGCGCACCATGGCGATGGCCTGAGCGAGCTTGCCACCGGCGCCGGTCCGCTGTTCTTGCCGCATATTCACGAAGTTCCGGGGGCGACCATCCGCGTCCGCATCGCCGCGCGCGACGTCATCCTGTCGCGCGAACGTCCGCACGGCCTGTCTGCCCTCAATATCCTGCCGGGCGTTATCGCCGACATCCGAACCGGGCATGGCCCCGGCGCACTGGTCACGTTGACGATCGGTGACGAGCGGCTGACCGCGCGCATCACCCAGCGATCGGTGCGGGACATGGGGCTGGAACCCGGCCAACCGTGCCACGCCGTTCTGAAGTCGGTGGCCGTCGCGCCCGAGGATGTGGGGACCGGCCGGATCGATTGACCCGGCCTGCGATCAATCGTGCGCCGGAAAGAACAGTTGTTCACCTCCCACCGTATAGCTGGCAATGGCCGCCTGCCCGGCATCAGAGACGATCCAGTCGATGAAGGCCTGACCTTCGTCGGCTTTCACATACGGATGACGTTCCGGATCGACCAGAATGATCCCATACGGGTTGAACAGAACCGAGTCGCCCTCGAACACGATCTCAAGCGGGCCACGGTTCTGGAACGACAACCATGTGCCACGGTCGGCCAGCGCATAGGCCGGGGCCTGGGCGGCGGTGTTAAGCGTCGCGCCCATTCCCGAACCCGTCGACAGATACCAGTCGCCTTCGGGTTCGATGCCGGCCGCGCTCCACAGGTTCATTTCGGCGACATGGGTGCCGCTGTCGTCCCCGCGCGAGGCAAAGGACGCACCGGAGTCCGCAATGGCTGCCATCGCCGCCGCCGCGTCATCCGCCGCGCCGGCATCCGCCGGATCGTCGTCCGGGCCGACGATGACGAAGTCATTATACATCACGTCAAAGCGCTGGACCCCGTAGCCATCGGCGACGAATTCGTCCTCCTGCGCGCGCGCATGGACGAAGACGACATCGGCATCGCCCCTGCGTCCGGTTTCCAACGCCTGGCCCGTGCCTTGCGACACCACCCGCACCTCGATCCCCGTTTCATCGGTGAAGATCGGCAGGATGTGATCGAACAACCCCGAATTCTCGGTCGAGGTGGTCGAGGCGACGGTGATGAAATTCTGCGCGGCGGCGGGCACAGCCGTCAGCAGCGCCAGGCCCGAGGCCAGGCCGAAGAGGGCGGAACGGTGATAGCAACTCATGTCAGTCTCCTGTCGATTACCAGATCAGATCTCCCGCAAGGAATGCGCGGGCTTCGGCGGTGGTGGGCCGGGCAAAGAATGCCTCGGCCGGGGCTTGCTCGATCATCTTGCCGCGATGCAGAAAGACGACGTCCTGGCCCAGGCGTCGGGCCTGACCCAGGTCGTGGGTGGTCATCACGATGGTGATGCCGTCATGCGAAAAGCTTTCGATCATGTCTTCGATGGTCCGTGTCGCCGAGGGATCAAGCGCCGAGGTGGGTTCATCCAGAAACAGGATCTGGGGCTGCATCGCCCAGGCGCGCGCCAGGGCCAGCCGCTGCTGTTCGCCCCCCGACAAAAGGCGCGCGGGGCGATCCGACAGTGCGGCAAGGCCAAACCGGTCAAGCGTGCGGCGCACCATCTCGTGCCGCGCGGTCCGGTCCATCCCGCGCAAACGCAGCGGATAGGCCAGATTTGCCGCAACCGAACGGCGCAGCAGAACCGGGCGCTGAAAGACCATTGCCTGGTGTTCGGGCCGAACGTCGCCGCTGGCCCAGTCGCGTGCCCCTTCGGTCGGGTCGATAAGGCCGTGACACAGCCGCAGAAACAGGCTTTTTCCGGCGCCGTTCGCACCCATCACGACCAGGCGCCGCCCCGCTTGAATATCCAGGGTGATGCCTGACAGAAGCCGGGTTCCGCCAACCGAATATCCCATATTCGACAATCGCAACGGCAGGATCGGGCGTTGCCGGGAATCGGGCGCACTCATCCCAACTTCTCGCGCGACCATTGCCCGGCGCCCCAGGCCACGGCGTTCAGCGTCAGTGTCAGGGCCATGAGCACGATCCCCAAAGCGACCGCCAGTCCCAGGTTGCCGCGATTGGTTTCAAGCGTGATGGTGGTGGTCATGGTCCGGGTATGTCCGGCGATGTTGCCGCCCACGATCAGCACTGCCCCGACCTCGGCCGAGGCCCGGCCAAAGCCGGCCAGAACGCCGGTCAGCAAACTGGCGCGTCCGTCCCACAACAAGGTCGGCATCGCGCGCAGTCGGCTGGCGCCGAGGCTGCGCAACTGTTCGCGGTATTCGGCCCAAAGATCCTCGACCACCGAGCGGGTCAGCGACACGACGATTGGCAAGATCAGAACGGTCTGCGCGATAACCATCGCCGTGGGCGTGAACAAAAGCGCCCAGTCGCCCAGCGGACCGGCGCGTGACAAGAGCAGGTAGACCGCCAGCCCGGCGACGACGGGCGGCAGGCCCATGAACGCGTTGAACAGAACGATCACGCCGCTGCGCCCCGGAAACCGCGCCAGCGCAAGACCGGCGCCAAGCGGCAAGCCCAGCAGGCAGGCGATCAGCACCGCCGACAGCGTGACGCTCAGCGACAGGCCAATGATCTGCATCAATGCGGCGTCGCCTGCGGCGATCAGCCGGAATGCGGTCGCAAACGGACTTTCCAAGGGAATCCTCGCATATTTCTCTGGAATGAGAGCAAAAAACAAACTAAGGTGCAATGACGGATATTCTTCATGGTTTTGCACTATAATGCATGACGAAACACCCTCGACTGCCGATCCCGCAAGCGGCCATGGCAGCGCCGCGATGCCGTCTTTGCTGACCACGGCCGAGGTCGCCGATTATCTGCGCGTGAAGGAACGCACCGTCTATGAGATGGTCGCCCGTCAAACGATTCCGTTCACACGCGCGACCGGCAAGCTCTTGTTTCCGCGCCGTCTGGTCGATGCCTGGCTTGAGGCTCAGACCGAATTGCCCGCAGCCGGCATCGCGCCACCACCACCGATCTATGCCGGATCGAACGATCCGTTGCTGGAATGGGCGTTGCGGCAATCGGGCGCCGGGCTGGCGGTGCTGGCCTCGGGGTCGATGCAGGGGTTGGAGGAACTCGCGGCCGGCCGCGCGGCCCTTGCCGGATGCCATTTGCTGGATCCCGACAGCGGCACCTGGAACCTGCCTGCGATCCGCGCGCATCTGAGCGGCGGTCGCCATGTCGTCATACACTGGGCACGACGCACACAAGGCCTGATCACCCCGCCCGGAAACCCAAAGGGCATCAGCGGCTTGCACGATGCCGCCGCGCGTGGACTGCGCTTTGCCACCCGCGCCGAGGGGGCCGGATCGCAACGATTGCTGGATCTTATGCTATCGCGCGAGGGGCTTACAGCAGCCGATCTGCGTGTCACGGAACGGCCGGCGGAAACCCATGCCGACCTCGCCGCACTGATCGAAACCGGCGAGGCCGATTGCGGACTTGGGCTGATGGCGGCAACCGGATCGCTGGGGTTCATTCCCCTGGTCGACGATGAGCAATTTGACCTGGTCGTGGCACGCCGCGACTATTTCGAACCGCCAATGCAGACGCTGCTTGCTTTCGCGCGTTCGGACATGTTTGCCCGTCGCGTTCATCACCTTGGCGGCTATGACGTGACGCGGCTGGGTGCGGTGCGCTGGAACGGCTGAGCGGACGCTAGCCGGTCAAGTGCCGCAAGCCTTGCGTGACATCTGTGCGCAGCGCCAGCCGCAATCCCGGTTCGTCGCCCGCCTTTAATGCGGACAGAATCATACGGTGATGCGGTGGCGGGGTATTGCGCCGCAACCGACCATACAGCGCGCGCATGGTCGGGCCCAGTTGCAGCCACAGGGTTTCCACCAGCGCCAGCATCGCCGGGCTTTGCGCGCGCAGATAGAGCGTGCGATGAAACTCCAGATTGGTGCGGACATAGGTCACCGCATCGCCCTGCCCCACGGCATCCGTGATCGCCGCGTTGATGGCCTCCATCCGGTCGATCAGCGCGGGATGCGCGCGCGGCAAGGCCCGGCTGCCCAGTTCGGGTTCCAGAAGCGCGCGGATCGAGGCCAGTTCCTCGATCCGGTCGTTGCCCAGTTCCGGCGTGGCCACGCGCCCCGATGCCGACAGTGTCAGCGCCCCTTCGGCGACCAGCCGCTGGATGGCCTCGCGCGCGGGGGTCATGCTGACGCCGAATTCACGCCCGATCCCGCGCAGCGTCAAGGCCCGACCGGGCGCATATTCACCATGCATCACCCGCATGCGCAATGTCCGATAGACCCGGTCATGGGCCGAAAGTTGCGAAAGATCCGTGGTGGGGCGATTGACGCGCAGCATCAGGCAGCGTCACCACAACCGCCCCGCGCCGTCAAGCTGGCCCGAATCGATATCGGTGCAACCCCGCGCCGTGGATTCGCAGCCAAAGGCGCGGCTCGGCGTAACCCGGCATCAGGCGTTCGACCTCGGCCCAGAAGGCGGGCGAATGGTTCATCTGTGCCAGATGCGCCACTTCGTGGGCGGCGACATAATCCAGAACCTCGGGCGGCGCCAGGATCAGGCGCCACGAGAACATCAGATCGCCCGCCGCCGAACACGACCCCCAGCGCGAGCGCGGATCGCGTAACGTGATCCGGCCGGGTATTCGGCCCAAGGCGGTGGCATGGTGGTGCACACGGGCATTCAGCTTTTGGCGTGCTCGCAGCTTCAGATACGCCGTGACCCTTGGCCCGACATCGCCACGCTCGGGCACGAGAAGGCGATCGCCGTCAGCACGCGCGGCGCGCACCGGCGACGGCGTCACGGTCAGCATCGCCCCTTCCATCGGAATCACCGCACCGGGTCCGACCGGGCACCGCCCCGGCAACCCCGAAAGGGCCGCCCGCAGCCAGGCAACCCGTTCGTTCAGAAATTCGTGACCATGGCGTCTGTCCGTCCGGCTGGGCAGGGTCAGCGTGATCTTGCCATCCAGCCCCGAAACCCGCAGCGAGATGCGCCGCGCCCGCGCAGAGCGCCGCCAATGCACGATAATCGGCGGATCGCCGGGCAAATGCGTGGTTTCGCTGTCGTTGCTCATCGCGCTTGTGCGCCTTTCGTTGGTCCCGCACCGGCTGGTCCGGTTGGCGGAACGGCTGTTGATAGCAGAACACCGCGACAAAGGCTTTGACAAGCACTCGCTGTTGTGGCAACGGGCGGCGATCCAAGCATCAGGAAGGGGATTTCATGCCCAAGGAAGAATGGGGTGTAAAGCGTATTTGCCCGACGACCGGGAAGCGCTTTTACGACCTGAACAAGTCGCCCGTGGTCAGCCCCTTTACGGGTGAGGTCATCGACGCCGAACAGTCCAGCCGCAAGGGCGCCGCAGCGCTGCAGTCCGAAAGCGCCAAGACCAAGAGCAAGGCACGGACCGAAGAAACCGAAACCGATGATGTCCTGCTCGACGACGATGTCACGGTGGAAACCGACGACGACCTGCTGGAAGACGAGGATGACGACACCGTCTCGTTCGACGAGCTGTCGGATGTCGCCAAGGACGACGAAGACGTCTGACGACTGCTTGGCGCTGTGCATTTTCCCCCTTGCACTGGTTGCTCAGCTTGCATAAACAGCCCGGGCGTTCCGCAAGGATCGTACCTCCGGTGGGGCCATAGCTCAGTTGGGAGAGCGCTTGAATGGCATTCAAGAGGTCAGGGGTTCGACTCCCCTTGGCTCCACCAAATTAACCTAGTCAGATCAACGACTTGACCGGATCGCCTTGGCGGGCCTTTCGCATGTGCTGGGCGCCCGACCGGGTCAAGAGTCGGGTTGCGGCCGGTTTCGGACGCCGGCATGGCGGCGGATCGCGGCTATGGCGTCGCGAATGGCCGGATTGTGGCGCACCGCCGACCGGCCTGCAGCAATCAGCGTATCGACCTGCGCATCAGGCAGGGTGAGCCGGGTCGGAATATCGTTCAAGGCATCCTGCGTTTCCTGGTCGAAATCGCGAAACGAAAGCAATTCCAGCGTGATGCGCACATCCCGGCAATTCCACCCCTCCAGTGTGCCGCGATACCGTCTGACCTGCGCATCGGAAAGCGAACACCGGTATTGGACGATATCGCGCTGCCAGTCTCGCGCGGCAAGGCTCAGTGCATCGACGCCCTTTCGCACCGATGACGTGATGCTGGTATGGGAAATCGCCGGGATCAGCTCGCTCAGGCGGGGCCGGCTGTCACGGTGGCCCCAGTCCGGCACGGTTTGACGTCCCGCATCGGTGACGATGAACAAAAGCCTTTGCAGACGCACCGCCTGTTCGGCCGTCAACGGCCCGTGCGGCGTATCGGCGGAGGCCCGTTCAAGCGCCAGGCCGGACACGCCGATATTGTCGGTCAGCCCCCCATCCAGCAGGCGAATCGTGGTCAACCTGTCGTCACGGCGATAGCTGTCCAGCGCCTGGGCATGCGCGCTCAGCCGCGCCGAAACCTCGCGATCGGTCAAGGCGCGCTCCAGCCAGGCGGGGCGCTCATAGCCGCAATCGGGCGCGTCGGCGGCAACATCGATCGGCGCGAACACCACCGGCACCGCGGCCGAGGCCGCCACCGCATCGGCGACGCGCACCTGATCCAGTTCGCTGCATAACGCGGCAAAGGTGTCGTCGGTAAAGAGGAACGGAACACCGTTGAAGATGTCGGATGCGGTGAGCCAGATCGTCGGCGCGTCGGTATAATCAAGCGCGGCAAAGGTGGCGTCGTCGAACAGGTTGTCGTTCAGCCAGTCGGCCAGATGGCTGCGGTCGTTCACGCCGCCCGTCCAGGCCCGGATCAGGTTGACCGGCGACACGACCGAGGTGCGCATGCTGGCCTCGACATCCTGCACCAGGAACCGCTCGCGGAAATCGTGGAACCGGTCGGGGCCGCGCAGGCCGAAATAGGCGGCGGTCACGGCCCCGCCCGAGGTGCCAGAAACCATGTGGATGCTGTCTGTCACCGAACGTTCGCGCGGGGCTTCGTCGATCACCATGGCATCAAGTTCGCGCAGCACTCCGTACCCAAAGGCCGCGGCGCGCGTGCCGCCCCCTGAAAACGACACCCCGACCACCAACGCGCCGTCGTCACCGAAATCGTTCATGAAATGCGTCGACTCGCGCGTCGGCACTGCGGAAAAGCTGTTGATCGGGCCGGTATCGGTCGCCGCACACCCCATCAAGGCCGACGCGAAGGCCAGCGCCGAAACGATCCCCGCGCGCGAACGGTCCTGAGGGCGCGAGGCTGGCACGGCATATCCCCTGAGCTTGAACAGACGGGCGCGACGGGCGGCGCTGCCGCGGATCGCAGGGTGTATCTTGACACGCTGCCACATCATCTTGCCCGTGCCAAGACCAAGCGCGCCACTGCTCGTGTCCCATGCCTTTCGCAACGGGTTGGTTTCGGCTTGCGGTTCGCGGGCCGAGCCGTTCTATTCAGACGCGGACGGTCCATTGACGGCAGCAAGGCATGTCTCGAACCATGGTGCATCTGAACGACATTCTGGGCGCATTCACGTTGCTTGGATGGATCATCGCGGCAAGTATCGCCGCGCTTGTTGCCGCGTTCGCGCTGTTGCGGCTGTTTCATCGCCGCTTCAATGGCGAGATCACCGCCGTGCCGGTCAATTCCTTTTTCGGCGCGGTCACGACGATCTGGGCGCTGGTATTCGGCTTTGTCGCGGCCGATGTCTGGCAGGCCAATTCAAACGCCGCCGAGGCCGCCGTGCAAGAGCGCGCAGCCCTGATCCGGCTCAACGGCATGGCCGAAGCCGAGGCACTTGATCTGCCCGAGCTTGAAAACGCCCTGCACAGATATGTCGGCATCGTCGCCCGCAACGAATGGGACGGCGCCGGAAACAGCGAGTCCGCCCCCGAGGCCGAAACCGCATTACAGGCGATTCGGCTAGCGCTTCTGGCCGCGCAGGAGGATGGCGTGCCCTCGGTCCTGCTGGGCAAAATGATCACGGATTTCGACGAGTTGCAGGACGCCCGCACAAAACGCCTGGCGATCGGCGCGGGTGACGCCCAGATCCTGAAATGGATGCTTGTGATCATCCTGACCCTGATGTCGATGGTGGCGATCGCCTTTGTTCATCGCGACAAGCCCCGCGCCGGACGCACGGCGCTGAAGATCTTTACGGTCGCCGCGGCCGCCGCGTTCTGGCTGGTCCTGCTGCATTCGGGCCCCTATCTGGGTCCGGTTCGCCTCACCAGTGCCGAAATCGCGTTCTGATCGGCCGCCTGTACACAGCGGTATTCAGCAATGGCTTGCAATTTGCAGAATGATCTTTGATCCTTGTCTCCAAGGATGGTGCGGAGCGGTCGCCTTGCGCCACACGGCATAAGCCCCGCAAGGCCGATGCCGTCGGGAAAGGGCAGAGGAGGTCCTTTTGCAAAAGACGGATATCGCGGATCCGAACTATTTCCTGAAAGTGGTGGATTGTCAGTGGGCCTGTCCGGCGCATACGCCAGTGCCGGAATACATCAGGCTGATCGCCCACGGGCGATACAGCGATGCCTACATGATCAACTGGCAATCGAACGTCTTTCCCGGAATCCTGGGCCGCACCTGCGACCGCCCCTGCGAGCCGGCGTGCCGCCGCGGCCGGGTCGAGGATGAATCGCTGACCGGCAAGCGCAAGGAACCGGTCGCGATCTGCCGGCTCAAGCGCGTCGCGGCCGACTACAAGGACGACATCACCCCCCGCCTGCCCAGGGCCCCCGCCCCCAATGGCCGCCGCATCGCCTGCGTCGGTGCGGGACCGGCCGCGCTGACGGTCGCGCGCGATCTGTCGGTTCTGGGCTATGAGGTCACGCTGTTCGATCACAACCCAAAGGCGGGCGGGCTGATCCGCACTCAGATCCCCCGTTTCCGCCTGCCCGAGGCGGTGATCGACGAAGAGGTTGCGAACATCACCGGCATCGGGAACGTGACGATCGAAAACCGCTGGATCGACAGCCTTGCGGCACTCAGGTCCGAAGGGTGGGATGCGATTTTCGTGGGGTCCGGCGCCCCCAAGGGCCGCGATCTCGACATCCCTGGCCGCGACGAGGGCAGCGACAATATCCATGTCGGTATCGAGTGGCTCTCGTCGGTGTCGTTTGGCCATGTCAGCCGGATCGGCAAGCGGGTGTTGGTTCTGGGCGGCGGCAACACGGCCATGGATTGCTGCCGCACCGCGCGGCGGATGGGCGGCGAGGATGTGAAAGTCATTGTGCGCTCGGGCTTCGATGAGATGAAGGCCTCGCCCTGGGAAAAGGACGACGCCATCGCCGAGGACATTCCGATCATCAACTGGCATGTTCCCAAGGCTTTTGTCACCGAGGGTGGCAAGCTGGTCGGGATGACGTTCGAGATCGTGCGCGCCGAATATGATGACGATGGCCGCCGCAAGCTTGTGCCCACCGGCGAGCCCGACCCGTTCTTTCCCTGCGATGACGTTCTGGTCGCGGTGGGCCAGGAAAACGCCTTTCCCTGGGTTGAGCGCGACATCGGCCTCGACTTCGATCCGCGCTGGAACATGCCCAGGGTAGATCCGGTGACCATGCAATCCTCGTTGCCGGACGTGTTCTTTGGCGGCGACGCGGCCTTTGGCCCCAAGAACATCATCTGGGCGGTTGCGCATGGGCACGCGGCCGCGATCTCGATCCACAAGCATCTGCAAGGCGAGGATCCGGCGGACCGGCCAGAGCCGGGCGTGAACATCGTCAGCCAGAAGATGGGCATCCATGAATGGAGCTATGACAACGATGTCGCGCTGGATGCCCGATATTCGGTTCCGCATCTGGTGAAGGATCGTGCGCTTGGCGATCTGAATGCCGAGGTCGAACTGGGTTTTGACCCTGAACTTGCCTGGCAAGAGGCGCAGAGATGCCTCAACTGCGATGTGCAGACGGTTTTCACCGCGCCCTTGTGCATCGAGTGTGACGCCTGCGTCGATATTTGCCCGATGGACTGCATCACCTTTACCGCCGATGGCGACGAGGACGATCTGCGCGCGCGCCTGAAGGCGCCGGCGCTGAATGCCGATCAGCCCATCTATGTTGCCGACGGTCTGGAAACCGGGCGCGTCATGGCCAAGGACGAGGATGTCTGCCTGCACTGCGGGCTATGCGCCGAACGGTGCCCGACGGGCGCGTGGGACATGCGCAAGTATTTGATCGAAACGGCGCAGGCAGGGTAAGGCATGGTGCAGAAACTGAGCGCGATCAACGATTTCGTCGTCAAGTTCGCCAATGTGAATGGCTCGGGCTCGGCCAGCGCGAACGAGCTGTTCGCGCGATCGATCCTGCGGATGGGTGTGCCGGTCAGCCCGCGCAACATCTTTCCGTCCAATATCCAGGGCCTACCCACCTGGTACGAGGTCCGCGTCAGCGAGGCGGGGTATCTCGGCCGCCGCGGCGGCGTCGATATCGCGGTCGCCATGAACCCCGAGACCTGGAAACAGGATGTCGCCGAGATCACGCCGGGCGGGTATCTGTTCTACGACAGCACCCGCCCCCTGCCGCCCACCGCCTTTCGCGAGGACGTCACCGCCATCGGCGTGCCGCTGACCGCGATCTGCAATGCCACCTATTCGGAACCGCGCCAGCGCCAGCTGTTCAAGAACATCATCTATGTCGGCGCCCTGTCGCATCTTCTGGGGATTGAGGCCGACGTGATCGAGGCGCTGTTTGCCCAGCAATACAAGGGCAAGGAGCCGCTGATAGAATCAAACCGCAAAGCGCTGCATCTGGGACGCGACTGGGCGCGCGACAACCTGCCCGCCGATCTTTGCGGCCTGACGATTGCGCGGCGCAACGCCGTGGGCGATCTGATCTTTGCCGAGGGCAACGCGGCGGCGGCACTGGGCGCCGTCTATGGCGGGGCCACCGTCTGCGCCTGGTATCCGATCACCCCGTCGTCGTCGGTGGCCGAGGCCTTCGAACGCTATTGCAAGACCTTGCGCACCGACCCCGTTACCGGCGAGGCGCGGTATGCGATCATCCAATCCGAGGATGAACTTGCCTCGATCGGCATGGTGATCGGTGCGGGCTGGAACGGGGCGCGGGCCTTCACCTCGACCTCGGGGCCGGGGATCAGCCTGATGACCGAGTTCATCGGCCTGGCCTATTTTGCCGAGATCCCGGCCGTGATCATGAATATCCAGCGCGGCGGGCCGTCCACCGGGATGCCCACGCGCACCCAGCAATCGGACATGATCTCTTGCGCCTATGCGTCGAACGGCGACACCAAGCATGTGCTGCTGTTCCCCGAAGACCCGCGCGAATGCTTTGATTTCGCCGCCGATGCGCTGGATCTGGCGGACCATCTGCAAACACCGGTTTTCCTGATGTCCGACCTCGACATCGGCATGAACAACCGGCTTTGCCGCCCCTTCGAATGGAATGACGACCGCCGCTTTGACCGGGGAAAGGTCATGAGCGCCGATGAGCTTGAGGCCGGCATGGCCTTTGGCCGATACCTCGATACCGATGGCGACGGCATCCCCTGGCGCACCCTGCCAGGCACGCATCCGTCCAGGGGGGCCTATTTTACGCGCGGCACGACCAAGAACGCCTATGCGAGATACTCGGAAGAGGGCGCGGACTACGTCGAGAACATGGAACGCCTGCAACGCAAGTTCGACACCGCGAAAGCGCTGGTGCCGCAGCCGGTATTTCGTCCGGCTGACACGCCCGCCAGCCTGGGCGCGCTTTACTTCGGCTCGACCGCGCCCGCGATGGACGAGGCGCTGGACCGTCTTGCCACCGATGGCCAGCCGATCGACGCGCTGCGCCTGCGGGC
Source organism: Rhodobacteraceae bacterium HLUCCA12 (assembly GCA_001314715.1). Lineage (GTDB taxonomy): Bacteria > Pseudomonadota > Alphaproteobacteria > Rhodobacterales > Rhodobacteraceae > Pararhodobacter. The sequence goes on from LJSV01000010.1 coordinate 116,608, forward strand.
CTTTCCCTTTCCGGACTCGGTGCGCGCCTTCATCGAGGCGCATGAGCAGGTCTTTGTCGTCGAACAGAACCGCGACGGCCAGATGCGCAGCCTTCTGGTCAATGAACTGGGGGTAGACCCGGCACGGTTGGTGCCGGTGCTGCATTACGACGGAACGCCGATCACCGCCCGGTTCATCCGCGATGCCATTCGCGATCACCTGTCGCACGATGCTGTTGCGCCGCTCGAAAGGGCCGTATCATGACCTATATCGCAAAGCCCAAGCTGCATCACCCCTCGCTGCCGCGCAACGACGTGGGCTTCACCCGCCGCGACTATGAGGGAGCGGTGTCCACCCTGTGCGCCGGCTGCGGACATGACTCGATCTCGGCGGCGATCGTGCAGGCCTGTTTCGACCTGTCGATCGAACCGCATCGCGTGGCGAAGCTGTCGGGGATCGGCTGTTCATCCAAGACACCGACCTATTTCCTGGGCGCAAGCCACGGGTTCAACACTGTGCACGGGCGCATGCCATCGGTGCTGACAGGGGCCTATCTGGCCAACCGCGACCTGATCTATATGGGCGTATCGGGTGACGGCGACAGCGCATCGATCGGGCTGGGGCAATTCGCGCATATCATGCGGCGCGGCGTGAACATGACCTATATCGTCATGAACAACGGCGTCTACGGGCTGACCAAGGGCCAGTTCTCGGCCACCGCCGACAAGGGGTCCAAGGCCAAGAAGGGCGCGGTCAACACCGATTCCGGCATCGACCTTGCGTCGATGGCGATCTTGATGGGTGCCAGTTTCGTGGCGCGGTCGTTCTCGGGCGACAAGGAACAGCTTGTTCCGCTGATCAAGGCCGCGATCAGCCACCCCGGCCCGGCGATCCTGGATGTCATCTCGCCCTGCGTGGCCTTCAACAACCACGCCGGATCGACGCGCAGCTATGACTATGTGCGCGAACACAATGCCACGCTGAACCGGCTCGACGTGATCACCGGTGCCGCGCCCATGAGTGCCGACTATGCCCCCGGCAGCAGCGTCGTGATCGAGCAGCCCAACGGCGAACGGCTTGAGCTGCACAAGGCCGCAGCCAATTACGACCCATCGGACAAGGGCGCGGCGCTGTCCTATATCCAGTCGCGCGAAGAGGCCGGCATGGTGGCAACCGGTCTTCTGTATTACGATCCGGCGCGGCGCGATCTTCACGGTCGGCTGAACACCACGGCGACGCCGTTGAATCGGTTGGACGAAAAGACCCTTTGTCCCGGCACCGGGGCACTGAGCGCGATCAATGACGGGCTGCGATAGCAGCCGGTGGCAATGGCTAGGGGAAACTTCGTTTTTCGCCCTTGACCCGGACGGCAGTTCTTTCTAGTTAGCCTCGCATTGTGGGCCCGTAGCTCAGCGGTAGAGCAACTGACTTTTAATCAGTGGGTCGAAGGTTCGATCCCTTCCGGGCTCACCATATACAATAACGGCCGGGGCGCTGTCGCCCCGGCCGTTATTATTTTCTTAACTTTTTTGGTGCGCTGCGCCCTGCGCTGGCAACTTTGGGCTTGATTTTCGTCATTCCCTGCGCCGTTCTTGTGTGATGTGTGGGCTGCCCGGCGGGCGGCGCGTTCACGAATTCGTTGAAAAACGTGAAAAAGGGCGTTAACCTTTTTGTCGAGCGACCCAGTTCAGCCTTGTTCCGCTTCTCTCGCTGCCATTCGGAGTAAAAAGTATGCGTAGACCGTTCACCAGCCGCCTGCGCGGCGCGCTGGGGGTTGCCGTGTTGGCACTTGCCACCGGCCTCTCCACCCCTTCCTTTGCACAGGATCTGCTGTCCAGCACCGCCATGGCGCGGATGCCCGATGCCAGCGCCATCACATCGGCGCTTGAGGAAAGCGAGAATGGCCGCGTTTCGGTCATTGTTGAATTCGAGGCCCCCGACCTGGCGGGGCTTGCAGCGCAAAGCGCGTCCAGCACGGCGGAAACGGCTGCCGAGGCTGACGCGGCCCTGACGGCGGCCGTGCACAGTGCCCAGAATTCGATCCTGGGCCGGGTCATGGATCAGGACGATGCCGAGGGGCTGAACGCCGCTTTGTCCGACCGCTCGATCGGGCTGGTGCGAATGAACTTCACGCCGATGTTCGCGATCAGCGCGGATGCGTCAATGCTGGAAAGCCTGGCAGCCGATCCTGACGTGGTGCGCATTCATCACAACGGTGCAGATGAGCCGTATCTGCGCAGCAGCCTGCCTGTGATCGGCATGCCTGACGCCTATGACGCCGGTGCGACCGGCGAGGACTGGCGCGTCGCCGTGCTGGACACCGGCGGTCGGCGCTCGCATGAATTTCTCAATCGGCAGATCGTTTCGGCGGCGTGTTACAGCAATTCCGGCGGTGCGGGCGGCATGACAAGCCTATGCCCCGGCGGCGTGCCATCGTCGATAAATATTGACTCGGCAAACGACTGCGATCGTGGAACCATCTTTGGTTGCGGTCACGGCACACATGTTGCCGGCACCGCAGCCGGGTTCAACCTGAACCCGAACGGGGTGAACCCCGATTTTGGTGTCGCACGCGATGCCCGCATCATCTCGATCAACGTCTTCACCCAGTTCCCGCGTTCGCAGTGCGGGTCGATTCCGTCGCAATATACCGGCGGCTGCGTCCTTGCCTATACCTCGGACCAGATCTCGGGCCTCGAACGCGTTTATGCGCTTCGCAACTCCATGGACATCGCTGCGGTCAACATGAGCCTGGGCGGCGGTGTGCATTTCTCACACTGTGATACCGATAGCCGCAAATCCATCATCGACCAGTTGCGTTCGGCCGGGATCGCCACGGTGATTGCCGCTGGCAACAATGGCGCAACCTATATCGGCGCACCTGCCTGCATTTCCTCATCCGTTTCCGTCGCCAGTTCGACGAACAGCGATATTCGCAGCTCATTCTCGAACTGGAATTCGCTGCTGGATGTCGTGGCACCCGGCTCGGACATCAATGCGTCTATCGTGAACGGCACCAGCAACAATTCCTATGCACTGCTCAGCGGCACCTCGATGGCCACGCCGCATGTCACCGGAGCATTCGCCGCGCTGCGCTCGGCAGTTCCATCGGCAAGTGTCAGCGACATCGAAGAGGCGCTTGAGGCCACGGGCACGCCCATCTCCTCTGGCAGCGTGTCATTGCCCCGGATCAACGTCGATCTGGCATTGGCCCGGTTGCGCGGCGGCGGCGGGCTCAACCCGACAACGAGTGCGGTGACCGGCCCGGCCACGTCGACCGAGGGCACATCGGTGACATTCACTGCCACCGTTTCCGCCACGGCGGGCGGCACGCCTTCGGGCACCGTGACCTTCCGCAACAACGGCACGGCCATGGGCACGCGCACGCTGTCCTCGGGCACCGCCAGCTTCAGCACCGCGTCGCTTCCGGTGGGCACCAACCAGATCAGCGTGGTCTATAGCGGGTCGGCCACGCATGCCGCGTCCACATCGCCGAACTTTGCGCATACGGTGACGGGAACGAACGGTGCGCATCCGGTCAATGACGATTTCGCGGATCGCTCCCCGATGTCAGGGCCGGGTCGTTACACGGGTTCGAATGTCGGGGCGACAAACGAGACCGGCGAGCCGACTCACGCAGGTAGAACGAGCGCCGACAACAGTGTCTGGTGGCGCTACACGCCTTCCTCCAGTGGCGAGGTCACGATCGACACGGACGGCAGCGATTTCGACACGGTCCTGGCGGTCTACACCGGGTCTGCCGTGAACGCCCTGTCGGAAGTTGCTTCGAACGATGACGCAATCGGTTTGCAATCAAGGGTCGTGTTCAACGCAACCGCCGGCACCAGCTATGCAATTGCTGTTGCCGGTTATGGCGGCGCCGATGGGGACATCGTCCTCAACGTTGTCGGCGGTGGCGGCGGTGGCGGGCCGACGCCAACCACCACGTCACTGAGCGGGCCAAGCTCGTCGGTGTTCGGCCAGTCGGTCACGTTCAACACGACCGTGTCGGCCGATTCCGGAATACCGGCGGGCAGTGTCACGTTCCGCCGTGGCACCACCACGCTCGGCAGCGCCAGCCTGTCGGCGGGCGCCACCGACTTGACGACATCTTCGCTGCCGGTCGGCAGCCACCAGATCACGGCCGAATACAACGGCTCGGCCACGCATGCGGGCTCGACCTCGTCGCCACGTTCGCACACGGTGTCGCAAGCCGATGTTACCGTCTGGCTCTGGTCCGACAGGCACGACGACACCTATCGTCCCGGCGAAAGGGCCGAGCTGACCGCGCGCGTCAATGTCGACTCGCCCGGTGGCGGCACTCCCACGGGCACCGTGCGGTTCACCGCCAATGGCAACACGCTGGGCAGCGCCAGCCTGAGCGGGGCCACGGCAACCCTGTCGACCGAGCTGCCATTGGGCACCAACACCGTCGTGGCCGAGTATCAGGGCACAACGGGGTATCGCGCGGGTGATTCGTCGCCGCTGACCGTGATTGTCAGCGCCGGTCTGGGCGATGAGGTGATCGTCAACCAGCGCACCGCGCTGATCCAGCAGCGTCCGGCGATCTCGCCGCTGCGCAGATCGGCAGTCGTGGTGTTCGAGGATCAGCACGTCAACAATGGCCCCTTCGGCGTCACCGCGCAGCGCGTCAACTGGCGCGGCGACCGAAACGGCTCACCGATCACGGTGGCGCGCCCGGCCGAGGGCACGGGCTATCCGGCTGTTGCCGAACTGGTGCAGAACGCCTGGGTCGTTGTCTGGCAGGCGCAGGGGCGTGGCGGAAGACCCGACATCTTCATGCGCCGCTTCCGCGTCAATGGCCGCGCGATGGATCGCCAGCCCCGCACGGTCAACGACTCGGGCCGGGGCCAGCAGACAGTGCCGCGGGTCGCAGCACTTGAAGACGGCGGCTATGTCGTGGTCTGGCAATCCAGCCGTGCCGACGGCAACGGCGAAGGGATCGTCATGCGCATTTTCGAAGCCTCCGGCAATCCGCGCACGGGCGATATCGTTGTCAACGAGACGACCCAGGGCGACCAGGTGGGTCCGGATGTGACGGTGCAGGAAGGTGGCGACATCGTCGTGACCTGGGCCGGCCCGACCAACCGGGGCAATGGCGCGTTCTCGCGGCGGGTCGATGCGCAAGGCAACATGGTCGACGGCGAAACCGTGGTCGGGCAGGCCGGCCGCGCCAGCGTGCCGCATGTGCGCACCGCGGCGCTGGACAACGGCAACTTTGCCGTGGCCTTCGAGGCCAGCGACCGGCTGCGCCGCGATGGCCCCTACAGCGTCGTCGTGCAGCGCAATCGCCGGCTCGGCGGCCCCTGGGGCGATCCTGAGCGGATGGAACGCCTGCGCTCGGGCGACCAGTTGCTGCCAGCCATCAGCGGACTGCGTCGCATGAGTCTGGTCACGGTCTGGAATGCGCCCGACGGCAACCAGGGCGGCATCTGGGGGCAGACGATCGGGCGTGACGGCGACCCCATCGGCGCGCCCGAGATGATCAACACCACCACCCAGGGCGATCAGCGCCAACCCGCGGTCGGAACGGTCGGGGACACGCGCCACTTCTTCGTGGTCTGGACAACGCCCGACTCGGGCACGTCGGACAACACGAATATCGCCTTGCGCCGGTTCATGGGCCCCTGACGCAACACGGCCGATTGTCAAGCAAGCGCCGCCGCGGAACCCCTCCGCGGCGGCGCATCCCGTTCGGGGCCGGCTATCAGGCCGTGATGGTATCGCGGGATTCGACCTCTTCGGCGAAGGCCGCAAAGAACTTGGCTGCCAGCTTCTTCGCGGTGCTCTGAACCAGCCGGCTGCCCAGTTGCGCCAGCTTGCCGCCGATCTCGGCCTTCGCGTCATAGCGCAGCAGGGTTTCCGCGCCGCGATCCTCAAGCTCGACTGTGGCGCCCCCCTTCGCAAATCCGGCCGCGCCGCCCGAACCCTCGCCCCGCAGCGAAAACCGCTCGGGCGGGTTTTCCGGGTTCAACGTGACATTGCCGCCAAAACGCGCCTTGACCGGCCCGATCTTGAGCACGACCTTGGCCTCAAGCTCGGTGTCGGAATGCTTGATCAGCTCTTCGCATCCGGGAATGCAGTGTTTGAGGATTTCGGGATCGTTCAGCGCGGCATAAACGACATCGCGGGGGGCCTTGATCAGGATTTCGTCGTTCAGTTCCATGATTGTCCTTTCAGCAGCAGGGAAATTTGATCCGCGCGACAAGTTCCGCCTGTTCCGGCGTCAGCCGCGGCCAGATCCGGGCGAAAAGCCGCGAGACTACGCGAATGTGTATCGTCATTCGCGCCGACCCGCGCGGCGCTCGGCGACGATCTGGGCAAGGATCGACAAGGCGATCTCGTCCGGGGTGATGGCGTGGATATGCAGCCCGGCCGGCGCGCGAACGCGCTCCAGCGCCGCGGGGTCGATCCTGCCGTTGCGTAACTTGGCGGCCAGCGCCGCGAACTTTCGGCGGCTGCCGACAAAGGCGATGAAATCCGCGCCACTTGCCAGTGCGGCGCGCAACGCGGCCTCGTCACCCTTGCCCTGTGTGGCGACAACAACAAACCGCTGCGCGCCGGGTGCGGTATCCAGCGCGAAACTGTCGCTGAGGGTTTCGACTTCGGGCATGGGTTCCGGGGCGGGGCCGGGGATGCAAAGCATGCGGTGAAAATCGAACCGCCCGCCCAGATCGGCCAGTGCCAGCGCGACGGGCCCACCACCGCAGATCACCAAGCGCGGCAATGGCAGGACCGGCTCGATGAAAATGTCCATCGACCCACGGGATGGGCATCCATTGCGCGCAAAACGGATGCCGTCGCGTTCTTCGCCGGGGCGCACGCCCTCGGCATCCAGCAAATCCTCGGGGCGGAGCGAGACGAATTGCGGCGCGCCGCTATTCATTGCCTCAAGCGCCGCCTTGCTGACAGCCGCGCGCGCGCAGCCGCCGCCAACCCAGCCCTCGGCAAGCGTTCCATCGGCCAGGATCAGCGCCTTTGCGCCGGGCTTGGCCGAGGTCGCATCGACCGTCCGAACGATCGTGGCGACCGCAAAGGTCCGGCCGTCATGGCGCAAGCGTTCGATTTCCTGCGACAAACGAGTCTGACTTTTCATGGACAGGGTCATAGGCGGGCAAGCTCCGGTTCCAGTGCAGCGAAATCGGCCAGCGTTGCGGCGGGGGCGAACAGGTCCAGCGAAGGCAGGGCCGCGGCCATGCCACGGGCAACGGGCGAATAGTCTTTCCAGCCCTTCAACGGGTTCAGCCAGATCACCCGGCAGCCGCGTTTGCGCAACCTTGCCAGCGCCGCGCCCAACTGCGCGGGATCGCCGGTGTCATAGCCATCCGACAGAATCAGAACCACCGTGCGGCCATTGACGAGGTGGCGCGCCGGGCCGCGCGCAAAGCGATCAAGATTGGCCCCGATCATCGAGCCGCCCCCGAACCCCTCGGCCAGCAGGGTCAGTCGGTTCAGAACGCGCAATGGATCGTCATCGCGCAGGGCCTCGGATATCCGCACAAGTCGGGTGTGAAAGAGCCAGGCATCGCAATCGGGGTCGGCCCGCATCAGCCCGGCGACAAACGCCAGATAGGGCCGCGCATAGGCCGTCATGGACCCCGATACATCGCACAACGTCACGATTCGCACCGGGCGATCGGGCCGGCGTCGGCGCACCAGCCGGAACGGTTCGCCGCCGGTTGCGAGCGATGCGCGCATCGTGCGCCGCAAGTCGATGGACTGCCCCCGCCTTGCCGCCCGACGCCTGCGCGATCGCCGGTCCCTGATCGCTCGGCCCAGCGCCGCAGCGATCGCCTCGGCCTCGCGTATGTCTTGCGGTGCGACCAACTTGCGCAAATCCTTGCGCATCAGGTTCGCGGCCTCGCTTGCGACGAGCTTGCCGGTCCCGTCGGCATTGGCCTCGCCCTTCGCGTCACCCTCATCCGGGCTGTCGGTCTGGCCGCTGCCGGTGCTGTCGTCACCATGCGCGCGACGGCTATTCTGGCCCTGCGTGCGTTTTGTCGTGGATGCACTGGGGCGCACCCGCCCCGCATTCAGCCAATACGCGTCGAAGAGCGCGTCGAACCGCCGCGCCTCGTCGCTGGAGCTGGCAAGAACGGTCTTCAGCGCCAGGCGCACCGTGTCCGGCGCGTAATCGGCCACGCAAGCAAGCGCGGTCAGCGCGACCTCGGCCTCGGCCACGCCGAGACGAAATCCATTCTCGCGCAGATGGCCGACAAAGCCCGACAGTCGCGCCGCCGGCCCCGGATCGCGGGCGGCAAACCGGGTGGCGCGCGATGGGCGCGCAAGCGTCAGGTCACGCGCCTTGCGGGGGGCAACGGTGGCCTGCATCACGCGGCCTTTCCGGCCAGCCGCGCCGCAACCTCAAGCGGGATTGCCGCGCGATCAGCCTGTGTCTTCAGCAACGTGGCCAGTGCCGCAACCAGCGCGGCGGGATCGTCGGTCAGATCGTTCACGCCCAGCCCTGCCAGCGCCGCCGCGAAATCCAGCATTTCGGCCACGCCCGGCTTCTTTTCCAGATCCTCGCCGCGCAAGGCCTGCACGAACGCGACGATCTGCGCGCCCAGGGCTGCCTCGACCTGCGGGCAGCGCGCCCGCAAGATTGCCAGCTCGGTCTCGCGATCGGGGTATTCGACCCAGGCATAGAGGCATCGCCGGCGCAGCGCGTCCGACAGATCGCGCGTGCCGTTCGCCGTCAGGATGACATGCGGGCGGCTGGTGGCGCGGATCGTGCCCAGTTCAGGCACGGTGATCTGGAAGTCGGAAAGCACCTCAAGCAGATAGGCCTCGAATTCCTCGTCGGCACGGTCGATCTCGTCGATCAGCAGGACCGGCGGGGTGGCGCGCCGGATCGCGGCCAGAAGCGGGCGTTCCAGCAGGAAATCCTCGGAAAAAAGGCGTTGTTCGGCCGCGCGCGCGCTTTCTCCGTCCTCCGCGGCGGCACGGATCGCCAAAAGCTGGCGCTGGTAGTTCCATTCATAGATCGCCTGCGCCGAATCGAGCCCTTCATAGCATTGCAGGCGGATCAATTCGGTCTCAAGCATGGAGGACAGGGCGCGCGCGACCTCGGTCTTGCCGACGCCCGCCGCCCCCTCCAACAGCAGCGGGCGATCCAGCGACAACGCCAGATGCAGCGCCATCGCCAAGTCGGGGGCGGCGACATAGCCCTGCGCCGCCAGTCGATCCTGAAGGGTTTGCCAGGTATCCATGCGGTGATGCGGGGCGCGCCCAAGGGGCGCCCCGCCCTCCTTATCCATGCAGGCCAAGCTGGTTGGCAGTCTTCCAGATGCGCCAGTGGTCGTGCGGCATGTGCGACTGGCGCAACCCGAACGCGCGGAAGGCATCATGCACCGCGTTCGAAAACGCAGGCACCCCGCCCACATTCGGGCTTTCCCCCACACCCTTGGCCCCGATCGGGTGATGCGGGCTCGGGGTTTCGGTGAAATCGGTGGTATAATTCGGGGTCTCCCACGCCGTCGGCAGGAAGAAGTCCATCAGCGTCCCGGTCTTGACGTTGCCGATCTCGTCATAGGCAATCTCCTGGCCCATGGCGATTGCCAGCGCCTCGGTCAGGCCGCCGTGCACCTGCCCTTCGATAACCATCGGGTTGATCCGCGTGCCGCAATCGTCAAGCGCATAGAACTGGCGGATCTCATGCTCGCCGGTGTCCACGTCGATTTCCATCACGCAGACATAGGCCCCGAACGGATAGGTCATGTTCGGCGGATCGTAATAGCTGACGGCTTCAAGCCCCGGCTCGATACCCGGGATTGCCTGATTATAGGCGGCATAGGCGATGTCCTTCATGGTCTTGAAACGCTCGGGCGCGCCCTTGACCGCGAAGCGATCCACATCCCATTCCAGATCGCCTTCGTGCACCTCCAGCAACCACGCGGCAATCATCTGCGCCTTTGCGCGGATCTTGCGCCCGGCCATGGCCGTGGCCGCCCCGGCAACCGGGGTCGAACGCGAGCCATAGGTGCCCAGGCCATAGGGCGCAGTATCGGTATCGCCCTCTTCGATCGTGATGCTGTCGGCGGGCAGGCCGATTTCGGATGCCAGGATCTGCGCGAATGTCGTCGCATGCCCCTGCCCCTGGCTGATCGTTCCCAGCCGGGCAATCGCGCTGCCGGTCGGATGAATGCGGATTTCGCAGCTGTCGAACATCCCCATACCCAGGATGTCGCAATTCTTGACCGGCCCGGCCCCGACGATCTCGGTGAAATGGGTCAACCCGATCCCCAGAAGCTTGCGGGTTTCACCGCGCTTGAAGGCTCCGACGCGCTCGGCCTGTTCGCGGCGCAACCCCTCATAATCGACCGCTTTCAGCGCCTTGTCCCAAGCTGTGTGGTAATCGCCCGAATCGTATTCCCAGCCCAGCGCCGAATGATAGGGAAACTGATCGGCGCGGATGAAGTTCTTGCGCCTGAGTTCGGCGGCGTCCATGCCAAGCTCGATCGCCAGAACCTCGATCATCCGTTCGATGAAATAGGCCGCCTCGGTCACACGGAAGGAACAACGATAGGCCACACCGCCCGGAGCCTTGTTGGTATAGACCCCGTCCACACCGACCCAGGCCACGGGTATGTCATAGCTGCCGGTGCAGATATGAAAGAACCCGGCCGGAAATCTGGTTGGATCGGCACAGGCATCAAAGGCACCGTGATCGGCGGTGGTATGGCACCACAGACCGGTGATCTTGCCGTCTTTCGTCGCGGCGATCTTGCCCTTCATCCAGTAATCGCGGGCAAAGGCGGTGGACATGAGGTTTTCCATCCGGTCCTCGACCCATTTTACCGGCTTCCCGGTCACGATCGAGGCCACGATGGAACAGACGTAGCCAGGATAAACCCCCACCTTGTTGCCGAACCCGCCGCCGATATCGGGCGAGATCACGCGAATGTTGTGCTCCTCGATCCCCGACAGCAGGCTGGCGACGGTGCGCACCACATGTGGCGCCTGGAACGTGCCCCAGACGGTCAGCTTGCCATTGACCTTGTCCATCGACGCCACGGCGCCGCAGGTTTCCAGCGGGCACGGATGGGTGCGGTGGTAATAGACCATCTCTTCGGCGACGACATCGGCGCTGTCGATCACCTGTTCGGTGGCGGTCTTGTCACCCTCTTCCCATAAAAAGATATGGTTGTGATGGCGTCGCGGGCCGTGTGCGCCCTCGGTCTGCCCGGCCAGATCCTCGCGCAGGACAACGTCGCTTTCCAAGGCGGCGAAGGGGTCGGTCAGGACCGGAAGCTCTTCATATTCGACCTCGACCAGTTCGACCGCATCGGCGGCGATGTATCGGTCCTCGGCGACGACAAAGGCAACCTCCTGCCCCTGGAACAGAACCTTGCCATCGGCCAGCACCATCTGCTTGTCCCCGGCCAGCGTCGGCATCCAATGCAGGTTCAGCGGCGCCAGATCCTCGGCGGTCAGCACGGCGATCACACCGGGCAGCGCCAGCGCGGCCTCCTTGTTTACCGACTTGACGCGCGCATGGGCATAGGGCGAGCGCACGAAATCGCCGTGCAGCATTCCTGGCAATTTCACATCATCGACGTAGTTGCCCTTACCTTGGGTAAAACGCGCATCCTCGACGCGCTTGCGCGAGCTGCCCAGACCCTTGAGGTTCGCAATGCGGTCTTCACGGCTTGGCGACAGATCGTTCATTGCGCGGCCTCCTTCGCGGCATTGATCTCACTTGCGGCGGCAAGGATCGACTTGACGATGTTCTGATACCCGGTGCAGCGGCACAGGTTCCCCGCCATGCCAAAGCGAACCTCCTCTTCGGTCGGGTTCGGGTTTTCCTCAAGCAGGCGGTGCGCGCGGGTGATCATGCCCGGCGTACAGAAGCCGCATTGCAGCCCGTGATGCTCACGGAAGGCCTGTTGCAGGACATGCAGCGCGTCGGGCGTGCCCAGCCCTTCGATGGTGGTGATCTCGGCACCATTGGCCTGCGCGGCAAAGACGGTGCAGGACTTGACCGACTTGCCGTTCATCTCGACCGTGCAGGCGCCGCAATGGCTGGTTTCGCACCCGATATGCGGGCCGGTCAGGTTCAGACGCTCGCGCAGGACGTGGATAAGCAATTCACGCGGCTCGGCCAGAAGTTCCTCGGCCTTGCCGTTGACGGTCAGTTTAACGTGGATCTTTGACATGGTTCCCCCCTCAGGCGCGCGACCAGGCGCGCTGAATGGCGCGCGTGATGATGATGCCGGCGACATGGCGCTTGAACTCGACCGGGCCGCGATTGTCCTCGGTCGGGTCGATGTCGGCCAGCGCAGCCGCGCTCGCAGCTTTCACCGCCTCGGCGCCGCAGTCGGTGCCGGTCAACGCATCCGCCGCGGCCTGCGACCAGATCGGCGTGTCGCTCAGGTTGGTCATGGCGATGGACGCCCAGGCGACCTTGCCGCCCTCCTTGCCCACCAAGACGGCCGCCGCCGCCGTGGCGTAGTCGCCGATCTTGCGCTTTTGCTTTTCATAGGCATAGCCGCCGGGCCGCGCGGTGAACTGCACCGCCGTCAGGATCTCGTCGTCCTCACGGTCGGTCATATAGGCCGCCTCGTAGAACGCGCGTGCCTCGACCTCGCGCTCGCCATCCGGCCCGGACAGCAGGAAGGTCGCATCCAGCGCCTGCATCAACCCCGGCATGTCATTCCCCGGATCGCCATTGGCGATATTGCCGCCGATGGTGCCCATCGCGCGCACCTGCGGGTCGGCGATCTGCAACGCCGCCTCGCGCAGGATCGGCGCGGACTGGGCCAGCCCGGCATGCGCGATCAACTCTTGCTGGGTCACCATCGCGCCGATGGTGACAGCATCGCCATCAATGGTGACGCTTTTCAGCGCGCCGATGTCCTGCAGATCGACCAGATGTTCGATGGCCGCCATGCGCAGTTTCATCATCGGGATCAGGCTGTGCCCGCCTGCAAGAACGCGCGCCTCATCCCCAAGGCGCTGCAAAAGCCCGACCGCGGATTCAATATCCGCCGGGCGATGATACTCGAAAGCCGCTGGTATCACGTTTTCCTCCCTCGCTGGGCCGAGTGGCCTTGCTGGGCGAGGGATAGGATGCATCTCTGGCCGGGCCGAATCGACGCACACAGAATTCGACGGCTTTTGCACGAACGGCGAACTGTCTGCACGAACGGCGTATGCAGGTGCAGAACCGGCGCGACAGCGCGACGCCGGCAGATCAGGTCACAGAAAGATCGGTCGGCGATCGCCCGCGGCAAACCGGCGCAGTACGGCCGGATACAGGCGATGCTCCTGCACCAGAACCCGCGCGGCAAGGGTTTGCGGGGTATCGTTTGCCAGGATCGGCACTCGCGCCTGACCCAGGATCGGCCCGTCATCCAGAACCGGCGTGACCTCGTGCACCGTGCATCCGGCCTCGGCATCGCCCGCCTCCAGCGCGCGCGCATGCGTATTGAGCCCGGGATACAGCGGCAGCAGCGACGGGTGAATGTTCATCATCCGCCCGGCGAACCGCTGCACGAACCCTGTCGTCAAGACGCGCATGAACCCGGCCAGCGCGATGATATCGGGCCGTGCATCCTCAAGCACAGGCAACAGCGCCGCCTCGAACGCGGCCCGGTCCTGGCCAAACGGGCGATGGTCGATCACGGCGGTCGCTATGCCCATCGCCGCCGCGCGCTCAAGCCCGCGTGCCTGCGGCTGGTTCGACAGCACCAGACAGGGCCGGGCCGGGTGATCACCGGTCATGCTTTGCGCCAGCGCCACCATGTTCGATCCGCCACCGGAAATCAGGATGGCGACCCGTTTTCTCACGCCAGCGCACCGCGATAGCGAATGGTGGTGCCCGGCACGATCTGCCCGATCACATGAACGCGTTCGCCCGCCTCGGCCAGGTCGCTCGCCAGCATCTCGGCGCGTTCGGCCGCGACCACGGCAACCATGCCGATACCACAGTTGAATGTCTTGAGAAGTTCAGCGGTCTCAATACCAGCCTCATTGGCCAGCCAGCCGAAGATCGGCGGCAGCGCCCAGGCCGACAGGTCGATTTCGGCGCCCAGCCCCTCGGGCAGGACGCGCGGCAGGTTCTCGGTCAGCCCACCGCCGGTGATATGCGCCAGCGCGTGAACCCCGCCCGCGCGGATCATTGCCAGCGCCGGTTTCACATAGAGCCGGGTCGGCGCCAGAAGGGCTTCGCCCAGCGTGCCCTCGGAAAACGGGCTGGCATCGGACCAGTCAAGCCCTGCCCCTTCGACCACCTTGCGCACCAGCGAATAGCCGTTGGAATGCACCCCGTCGGATTCCAGCCCCAGCAGCACGTCCCCCTCGGACACACCGCGCGGCAGATCCGCGCCACGCTCCATCGCGCCGACGGCAAAGCCGGCAAGGTCGAAATCACCGCGATGATACATGCCCGGCATCTCGGCGGTTTCACCCCCGATCAGCGCGCAGCCGGATGCCGCGCAGCCCTCGGCAATGCCCTCGATGATCCGCGCGGCCTGATCCACCTCCAGCTTGCCGGTGGCGAAATAATCCAGGAAAAACAGCGGCTCGGCGCCCTGGCAAACCAGGTCGTTCACGCACATCGCAACCAGGTCGATCCCGATCGTGTCGACATTTCCGGTGTCGATGGCAATTCGAAGCTTGGTGCCGACGCCATCGGTGGCCGCCACCAGGACCGGGTCGGAATAGCCGGCCGCCTTGAGATCGAACAAGGCACCGAACCCGCCCAGCCCGGCAAGGGTGCCCGGTCGCGCGGTCCTTTTGGCCGCCGGCTTGATCCGTTCGACCAATGCATTGCCCGCGTCGATGTCGACACCGGCCCCGGCATAGGTCATTGCGTTCCTGCGCTCGCTCATGGCCGCGATCTCCGTTGCCCCGTTGGCGCCCGCCATACCCCAAGCCCTGCACACAGGCAACGCGGCTTGCGCGCACGCGCACATATTCTTGACGCCGGGCCGCAATCTGCTAGCACGAGGCAGCCGGGCCTGTAGCTCAATGGTCAGAGCAGGGCGCTCATAACGCCTTGGTTGGGGGTTCGAGTCCCTCCGGGCCTACCATACAACCCGTTGAATTCTAAGAAACCCCTTGCACAGCAAGGGCTTCCCCCATTACCTGACCCCAAATCCGACCCCAAAACGGACGCGGGATCATGGCGCGAACACCGAAGTATCTCCACTACAAGCGCGGGCGGTTCTTCGCGAGAATCGTGGTCCCGAGAGAGCTGCAAGCACTGGTCGGGAAGAGGGAACTGACAAAGGCGCTAGGTGCCGATCGTCGCAGCGCTGAAAAACATCTGCCCGGCGCAGTCGCCATGATGATGCACGAACTTGCGCTCGCTGAGCGCAAGCTAAACGCGAGTAGCGCGGTTCCTGCCGAAGCGCGCTTTCCGATGGCTCCGGCTGCGATCGCTGCCAGCCACTATCTTCAACGCCTCACGCTTGACGACCAAATTCGGAGCGATCCAAGCTATGGACGGTATGCGACGATCGGATTCGACGATCAGTATGTTCAGCGCCTCCGGGACGGAATGGCAGGCAGGCTAGCCAATGAACAGCTCGCTGAACTGGTCGGACCGAGGATCGAGCGCTTCCGTTACCTCGGTAATGTGACGGCTGAACCGGGCAGCGACGAGTGGCGGCAGATCGCGCGCGCGCTTTGTGTCGCTGAGTATGAAGCACTCTCGCGTGTGGTCGAGCGCGATGAAGGTGAGTTTGACGGCAAGCCTTCGCATCCGCTGATCATCAACGCGCTACCAGCTCAGGACGCACCCGAGCCTGTCAGCCTGACAAAGCTCTGGACCGACTACCTCGCTTCCCGGATGCAAGCCGGATTCATCAAAGACGGCGGAAAGCGACAGGAACCCGTTATCAAGAGCTTGAGGGCTTTTCTCAAGCACAACGACGCACAACGCGTGACGAAGAAAGACCTCTTGTCTTGGCGGGACCATCTGCTGAATGTGGCCAAGCTCAGCGCGAAAACGATCAACGACATATACCTTTCGACCATACGCTCACTGTTTGCATGGGCACATGAAAACGAACGTTTAACCGAGAACGTCGCAGCGACGGTCAGGCAACCGAAGCCTCGCAAGGTGCAGTCGCGGGAACGTGGTTACACCGATGCTGAGGCTCTGGCAGTCCTGCGCGCCTGTCAATCGCATGTGCCAAAGGCGAATCAAGTCGGCTTTGTGCGTGAGACCACGCACATGACGGCTGCGAAACGATGGGCACCGCTGCTATGCGCGTTCTCTGGCGCGCGTATCTCCGAGATCACTCAACTTCGGAAAGAGGACATCAGTAAGCAGGGTGAACACTGGATCATGCGCATTACCCCTGAGGTGCCCCCCGAAAACTGGACAATGACGCAAGCTCGGATTTGCTGTCTGCTGATCTTCACCACGAAGGAGATCGAAGATGTCGAAACGAAAGC
>LJSV01000014.1 GCA_001314715.1 Rhodobacteraceae bacterium HLUCCA12
CACGCAAATACATGAACATGGATCCGCTCTACGCGGAGCAAACCTCAACCCACGGAGCCGTCGCCTGAGAAAATGTGCGAAAGATCTTTGACACTACCACAGGGTCTGAGTCAATCGGGTCATTGCATCCTCGAAACATGCGTAAGGGCCGTGAGCCGACCCCTTTCATGAATATCGTGACATGAACGCGCGGTTTCAACCGCGCTGCTGTCAGGGGTCATCCGGCGCGGCGGCGACGTTCCCAGACGAACAGCATGGCTGCGGCAACAGCAGCCAGCGCCAGCAGCCCGGCCGAGGCGTCGATTTCCGGCACCGATGCCGGGTTCGAGGGCGAGCCGCCCGTATCGCCACCCGAACCGCCCCGCAACCAGCGCCAGAACCAGTGGCCGGAATGGGATTGCGCGGCCATCGGCCCGGCCATCGCCAGAGTGGAAACGATACTGACACTCAGACCCAGAAGAAACCTGTTCATGCTACACCCGTCACTAGTTTCGAAACCGACGCGCTGCCGGCAGACAATCCATTACCGATCATGCAATAAATAAACCGGTTGGCCAAAAGAATTTGCTCTGCCGCCGGAAGCGCGCAACAAACCTGCGCTATTTGCCATGATCGTTTCCACGACGGGTGTTAAAAGGGCGCTTGGCCCCGCCTTCGGTTCGGTGCGAACCGCAAGGCTGCGAATCAGCACTGATCGCCGCGAAGGCGGTGGCGCAGTCTATTCGGCGGCGGAACGCACCGGATTTCCGTCGCGCGCAACGTCTTCCAGATGCGCCGCGATCGCCGCGGCAATGGCGCGCTTGTCCTCGACCGGGGTGACGCCGTCGCGGCGCACCAGCAGGGCGCGTTGCTCGGTTCCGCGCGTGTCTTCGCCGCGGGTGGCGACAACAAGGCCGGCATGGTTCAGCCGCTTGGACGCGACCTCGATCAGTTCCTGTTCGCTGACGTCCTCAAGATACTTGAAGGCCACGCAATGCATGAAAGGGTCGGCCTTGCAGGCCAAGTCGATCACCTTTTCGGTGGGTTCAAGATCCAGTCGCAGGCTGCTTTGCCCCGAGGCGATCTTGCCCTGCACCGCCTGCTTGGGCCGATAGTCTGCGACGCCTGCCGAAAAGATCCCCGCGAACAGCCCATCGCGCGCGCGGGCAACGACTGTGTCGCGGTATTCGTCATAGGTGCGAACGACGGTCAGCGGCAACGGGGTCGAGGGACGCCAGGCGCCATCGCCCAGAACCAGTTCGGCATCGGCGCCGCGCCAGACCAGTTCCTCGGCGATGCGTGCGCCCAGCCGGCCGCGAAATCGGTTGACGATCCGGCGCACCCCGTCGATCGGCACCGGGGTCGGGCCGGCGGTGACCATGATTTTCTTGCCGATCAGGGGCGATCCGCTAAGCGCGCGTCCCACGGAAATGCAGAGCGACTCGGTGTCGGGCAGGTTGTGCTTGCCGTAGGCATCGCGCGGGGCGATGAACCACACCCCTTGCGCCGACAGTCGGCGCGCGTTGTCCACCAGTTGGGCATTATGCATGGTGCCGTGCATGGTCGGCGCGACCAGAACCTTGGTGCGGCCCTGTTCCATCCGCCCAAGCGCCGAAATCAGTGCCGATGTGACCACCGTATCGCCGATACCATGCGCCATCTTGGCAATGGTCGAATGGGTGGCGGGCGCAACCAGGTAGGCGTCAAAAGGCGCATTGTCAGACAGGTGTTCGGCGGCCCAGGTCAGCCCCGTGACAACCGGCCCCAGCGTCGCCCATTCCAGTGCCTCGCGCGCGACATATCGCAGGGCGTCATCGCTGGCGAACGCGACCACCGTGGCGCCGTGGCGCCTGAGCCCTCGGGCGATCTGCGGCGTCTTCATCGCCGCGATGCCGCCCGTGACCAGAAGGGCGATGCGCCGACCGGCCAGCCGTTGCGAGGCCATCGGCACATCGTGATCGCCCATACCCGAGGGGGTCGGGGCCTTGAAGTCCCAGTCGTATGGCTTCATGCACGGACCTCGGTTCCTTCGCGCGCGGCCTGTTCAAGCGCGACCTTGGCCCAATGCCGATGGGTGCCGCGCACCCGGTCCAGGCGGGTATTCAGCGCTTCGAAGTGACGCGGCAGAAACCGGCTGCGCTTGCCCATCTCTTCGTGAAGATGTGGCTGAACCTCAATGCCGAACATATCCATGCCCTGTGATTCCATGGCCGGGGAATAGGGTCGCCCCTCACCCAGATAAGCCGGGATCATGTAGGACAATTCGGGCGCGACCTTGAGATAGACGCCAAAGGCCTCGTCGTCATAGGACGCATCGGCGGCGTGCCAGCGCCCCCCCAGTTTCACGGCGGCGAAATAGTGCTTCACGGTTGGGCGCATCATGGACAACCACGCTTTGGGCATCAGCATGCCAAGGCGCGAAATCGGCATCGGGATCTCGACGAAACCGGCTTCGAGCCCGACCGCGCGCATCAGCGCGACCTGAAGGTTTGCCTTGGTCGTGCACATGCCCGTTCCGCGCGCCAGTGTATCCGAGGCGCGTTCCTGCCAGGTGCCGAACCGATAGGGCATCGGCTGAATGAACTTCAAAATGGCCTCGGCGGTGCCCGCCTCGGTGGTGCGGCGCAGGCGAACCGCGTTGCGCCGGATCTCGGGGTGGTCGATGTCGCACAGCGTTTCCACATCGGGCAGGACCACCGGCGGCGTGGCTGCGGCCTCGGCCGCGTCGGCGGCGATCAGCGCGTGGGTCATGGCCCGCCGCACCGGGCGATTGGCCGCTGCTGACCATGTGCCGCCGCCCATGTCCAGCGTCCAGACCCGCGCCGACAGATCGACAGCCTGAAGCCCTTGTTCGCCGCCGGTGAAGTGGTTGCCGGGCCCGTACCAGTTGCGCGGCCCGGCCAGCCGTCCGTCCAGAACGACATGGAGCGCAAAGGGGTTGGGGTCATCCAGTGCCTCGCCTGGCGCAAGGTTGCGAACCCGACCCAGCGCGAATGCCGCCGGCGCATCGTCATCAAGATAAAGACCCAAAGTTGATTCATCGAACTCGTCAAGCAAGTCAGGGTTGATCATGTCGGCAGAGTGCTTTGTCATCGTCGTTGCCCCGTGCTTCCGCATTGCCTCAATAAAGATTCGCCGCCCCGCAAATCCGAGGGCGACGACCGATTCCTGTTAAGAATACCTCTCAACCTCACGATTCAGAAGAGAAATTGGCAGATCAGGCCATTTTTTTGCCATGCTTTCGCCGGAATCGCCACGATTCCGGGCTTTCCGTTGCGTCCATTATGGCAGTTGTCGTGCGAAAACTGTTGAAACGTGGCACACTTGCGGCAATCCTTTTCGGGCGCACCCAGAAAAACAGGCCGTCCGGCGACAGATTCGGCGGGCAGGTCGGGTGCCGGTCTGGGAGGACATGCATGGAATTTCTGCAACTGCTGGTAAGCGGTCTGGCCAACGGCTGCGTCTATGGCCTGGTGGCCCTGGGCTTTGTGCTGATCTACAAGGCGACCGAGGCCGTGAACTTCGCGCAGGGCGATTTCATGATGCTGGGGGCCTTTGTCATGCTGGGCCTGGTCAATCCGCAATACATGGGGATCAACTTCTGGCTGGCGGTGCCGCTGGCGCTGCTGATCATGGGGGCGCTGGGCTATCTGCTGGATATCACCGTGCTGCGGCACATGTTCGGGCAAAGCCAGACCGCCATCGTGATCCTCACGATCGCGCTGGGTTTCGTGATCCGGTTCATTGCCGGGGTGATCTGGGGGCATGAACCCGTGAACCTGCATTCGCCGCTGGCACTGGGCGACATGCGCGCCTTCGGTGTGGTTCTCAGCCTGGCGGATATCGCGGTGATCGTGGTGACGGTGATCCTGACCATGCTGTTGTGGCAGTTCTTTCAGCGCACCAAGCTGGGGCTGGCCATGCAGGCCTCAAGCCAGAACCAGATGGCGGCCTATTACATGGGGATTCCGGTCAAGCGGGTTCAGGGGGCGATCTGGGCGCTGGCGGCGATCGTGGCCTGCGTCGCGGGAATCCTTTATGCGTCCAAGGGGTCGCTGGACATTTCCGCGGGCTTCATCGGCATCAAGGCCTTTGCCGCGGCCGTGATCGGGGGGTTTGGCAGCCTGCCCGGCGCGCTGATGGGCGGGCTGATCGTGGGTGTGATCGAACCCTTCGCCTCGCGCTATCTGCCGCCGGGCTACAGCCAGATCGCGCCCTATGTGCTGCTGATCCTGGTGCTGATCTTTCGCCCGCACGGCCTGTTCGCGCAGGTGCGCACCAAAAAGGTCTGAGTCATGCGATTTCATTTCAAGACGACATACGACCAGGATATCCGACTCTTTCCCGATTGGTGGACCTTTGGCCTCTATGCCGCGCTTCTGGCGGTCATGCTGATCCTGCCGTGGCTGATCGACGGGTTCTTCCTGGGCGAAGTGACCAATGTCCTGATCTGGGCGGTCGCCGGGTTGGGGCTGATGCTGCTGACCGGGCAGACCGGTCAGGTCAGCCTGGGGCATTCGGCCTTCATGGCGCTGGGCTGCTATCTCTGCGTGATCCTGATGGAGGCGGGCGTGCCCTTCGTGGCGGCGTTCGTGCTGTGCGGAATCTTGACCGGCGTCCTTGGGGCGATCATCGCGCTTCCGGCCTTGAGGCTGCACGGCGTCTATCTGGCGATCGCGACTCTTGCGCTGGCCATTCTGGCCGACGACCTGATTGTCATCCTGACGCCCTGGACCGGCGGTGTCGCGGGCAAGTTCACACCAGAGATGACGATCCTGGGGTTCGAGATCAACCGATGGGCCAATCCCGCGTCTTGGTATTACCTGGTGCTGATCGTCGCGGTGCTGGTTGCGCTGATCTATCGCAACCTGCTGCGCTCGCCGCTGGGTCGCGCCTTTGCGGCGATCCGCGACAGCGAGATTTCGGCGCAGGCAATGGGCGTGGACGTCGCGCACACCAAGGCCGTGGCATTCGGCCTGTCCTGCGCCTTCACCGGGCTGGGTGGCGCGCTGATGGGCCTTTATGCCGGGGCGTTCAACAACGAGACCTTCAACTTCCTCCTTGCGATCCAGTTGCTGATGATGATCGTCATCGGTGGTCTGGGGTTCATCCACGGGGCGTTTCTGGGGGCGATCGTCATTGCCTTTCTGCCGCAGGCCCTGTCGATCCTCAGCGACCAGTTCGGCCGCGCCATGAGCATTCCGGGGCTGGAGATGGGCGTGTTCGGCATGATCCTGATCGCGTTCATCATCCTTGAGCCAATGGGGCTTTACGGGCGGTGGATGAAGATCCGCATCTGGCTTGAGCTGTTTCCGTTTGCCCGCCGCGACATGTTCCGCCGCCAGAAAAGCTATCTCAAGACGGAGCGGCTGAGATGAGCCTGCTGGAGCTGAAGAACGTCACCCTGAAGTTCGGCGGTGTCACCGCGGTCAACGAGTTGAGTCTGTCGGTCGAGGAGGGGCAGGTCTTTGCGCTGGTCGGTCCCAACGGCGCCGGCAAATCGACCGTGTTCAACATGATCTCGCGCTTCTATACCCCGGTGACCGGCTCGATCGTCTTTGACGGCCGCGACCTGCTGACACTGAAGCCGCACGAGGTTCCGCAACTGGGAATCGCGCGCACCTTTCAGAACATCGAGCTGTTCGACCGTGCCACGGTCCTGCAAAACCTTCTGGTGGGCCGCCACCGGCTGCGCAAGACGACGCTTGTCGAAGAGATGTTTTTCGTCGGTCGCGCGCGTGCGCAGGAGCGCGCGCACCGGCACGCCGTCGAGGAGGTGATCGATTTCCTGGATCTGCAGCCATACCGCAACCAGATGATCGCGGGTCTTCCCTATGGCGTGCGCAAGGTCGTGGAACTGGCGCGGGCGCTGTCGACGCGGCCGCGCCTTTTGTTGCTGGATGAACCCGCCTCGGGCCTGTCGGTCGAGGAGACCCAGGACATGCGCTGGTGGATCGATGACATCCGCCGGCAGATGGGGATCACGGTGTTGATGGTCGAGCATGACATGGGACTGGTCAGCAATGTCTGCGACCGGGTGCTGGCGCTGGACGGGGGCCGAAAGCTGGCCGAGGGCACCCCGGCCGAAGTGCAGTCGCATCCTGCCGTGATCGAGGCCTATCTGGGCACCGCTGCGGTTTCAAAGACCGCCAATGCCACCGGAGGCCGGGTATGACGGTAAGGTGCGCGACGAGCGGCGCGATGCCGCGCAACCGGGGGAAGGGGGGCGCTGCCCCCCTCGGCCTGCGGCCTCACCCCCCGGCGTATTTTCGGCAAGATGAAGGGGCCGGCGCGGCGCCGCATCCGGCCCGGCGGCGCAAGTCAGGGAGGCGGGCATGAGCGCGCTGCTGGAAGTTCGCAACCTCGAAACCTTTTACGGACCGATCATGGCGATCCGCGGCGTGAGCCTTGAGGTCCGCGAGGGCCAGGTGGTGACTGTGCTGGGCGCCAATGGCGCGGGCAAGACGACGCTGCTGAAGACGATCTCGGGCATCATGGACCCCGAGAAGGGCAAGATCCTGTTCGAGGGGCGCGAGATCCAGGGCAAGGAGCCCCACCAGATCGTGCGCCAGGGGATCGTGCAGGTGCCGGAAGGGCGCGAGGTGTTTCCCCTGCTGACGGTCGCGGAGAACCTGGCGCTTGGGGCCTATACGCGTTCGGATCGAAGCGAGATCGCGCGCGACCGCGATCTGGTGTTCGAGTATTTCCCGATCCTGGCCGAGCGGCGCGACCAGGAGGCCGGCACACTGTCCGGCGGGCAGCAGCAGATGCTGGCGATCGGGCGTGGCCTGATGCTGCGGCCCAAGATCATGCTGCTGGATGAGCCCAGTCTGGGCCTGTCGCCGCTGTTGACGCAAGAGATATTCGCCATTCTCAGGCGGCTGAACAAGGATGTCGGCGTGACCATGATGCTGGTCGAGCAGAACGCCGCCGTGGCGCTGGACCTGGCCGATCATGGCTATGTGATGGAACTGGGTCGCATCGTCATGTCGGACCGTGCCGAGACGCTGGCGGCGTCCGAAGATATCCAGAACTTCTATCTTGGCCATGCCAATGAAGGCGCGCGCGGCGAGCGGCGCTGGAAAAAGAGGAAGACATGGCGGTGACCGGAGGAACAGCCATGCCACAGGAACAGACCCTCAAGGGCGTGCGCGTCAACGCCGAGCCGGGGCAGCGCCCGCTCAGGATCGACGGCCACGCCACGATCGCAACGCTTTTTCGGGCCCGCTGCCGCGAAAACGGCGACGCGACCGCGCACCGTGAGAAGGATCTTGGAATCTGGCAGGCCTACAGCTGGTCGGATTACCTGGACCACGCGCGGCTGATCGGCATGGGGCTGCGGGCCCTGGGCCTCAGGCGCGGCGATGTCGTTTCGATCCTGTCCGAGGACAACAAGGAATGGATGTATTGCGACATGGCGGCGCAATGCATGGGCGCGGTCTCATCAGGGGTGTATACGACGGATTCGGCAAGCCAGCTGGCCTATCTGGTCGATGACTCGCAGACCCGGTTCCTGTTTGTCGAGAACGACGAGCAACTGGACAAGTTCCTGGAAGCCGAGGCGCAGATGCCTTCGCTGAGCAAGGTCATCATCTTCGACAGCGAGGGGCTGCACGACTTCTCGCATCCCAAGTGCATGTTCCTGGACGACCTTTACGCACTGGGCCGCGAGAATGACGATGCGGCCGTGTTCGATGCCGAGATCGACGCGACCCAGCCCGGCGATGTGGCGATCCTGGTCTATACCTCGGGCAC
Organism: Rhodobacteraceae bacterium HLUCCA12; assembly: GCA_001314715.1. GTDB lineage: Bacteria > Pseudomonadota > Alphaproteobacteria > Rhodobacterales > Rhodobacteraceae > Pararhodobacter. The sequence goes on from LJSV01000014.1 coordinate 7,735, forward strand.
CACGGGTATGCCCAAGGGCACCATGCTGACGCAGGAAAACATCCTCGCCGGAATGGAGGCGAGTCTCTACGGTTTGCCGTTCTCAAAGGGGGCCGAGCAGCTTTGCTTTCTGCCGCTTTGCCATATCCTGGAACGGATCGTGTCGCTTTACACGCCGCTGGTGGTGTCATCGACGGTCAATTTCGCCGAAAGCCCGGAAACCGTTTTCGACAACATCCGCGAAGCCTCGCCGCATGGCTTTGTCGCCGTGCCCCGCGTCTGGGAAAAGGTCTATTCGCGCGTGCTGGTCATGGCGCAAGAGGCGACCTGGCTGGGGCGCAAGGCATTCGGCCTGGCCGTCAGGGCCGGGCAGGCGCGCGCGGCCTATACCCTGGCGGGCAAGCCCGTGCCCTTCGGCACGCGGGCCTGGTACAATCTTTGGGATATTCTGGTGTTGCGCAACCTGCGCCGCATGCTGGGGATGGACCGGCTGATCCAGGGGCTGACCGGGGCCGCGCCGATCTCGCCGGAATTGCTGAAATGGTATCACGCCATTGGCGTGCCGCTCTATGAAGGGTTTGGCATGTCGGAAACGGCGGGCGTGGCCACGATCAATCTGCCCGAAGCCAACATGACCGGCTCGGTCGGTCGCCCGGTGCCGGGTGTCGCGGTGCGGATCGGCGCGAGCGACGAAATCCAGATCAAGGGGCTGAACGTGTTCAAGGGCTATCTGAACAAGCCCGACAAGACCGCCGAAGCCTTTACCGAGGATGGCTGGCTGCGCACCGGAGACATCGGCCGCATCGACGATGGCTATCTGGTGATCACGGGCCGGATGAAGGACATCATCATCACCGCCGGCGGCAAGAACATCACCCCGGCCGAGATCGAAAGCCGGCTGAAGTTCAGTCATTACATCTCGGACGCCGTGGTCATCGGCGATCGGCGCAAATACCTGACCTGCCTGGTGATGATCGACCAGGAGAATGTCGAGAAATACGCGCAGGACAGAAAGGTGCCGTTTTCGGATTTCCGCTCGCTCTGCCGCGCGCCCGAGGTTCTGGAGCTGATCCAGAACGAGATCGACGCCGTGAACCGCGAATTCGCGCGGGTCGAGCAGATCAAGGATTTCCGGCTGATTGATGTCCTTCTGACCGCCGAGGATGAGGAGCTTACCGCGACAATGAAGCTCAAGCGTGCGACGGTTGAAGAACGCCACAAGGCGTTGATTGATGATATGTATTGAACAGGGCCATGTGGCCCATGATGGGGAGGAAACCATGAAACATCTGAAGACCCTTCTTGCCGCAACCGCCGCCGCCGCGCTGGCGGCCGGCGCCCATGCCCAGACCCGGGGCGTCAGCGACGATGAAATCGTGATCGGGGGCGCGCACGACCTGTCGGGCGTGTTCGCCGCTGTCAGCACGCCGGCGGTCAATGGGGCGAACCTGTATTTCGACCAGATCAACGAGGATGGCGGCGTGCATGGGCGCAGCATTCGCTACATCGTCGAGGACCACGGCTATCAGTTGCCGCGCGCGACCCAGGCGTTCAACAAGCTGATCGAGCGCGACGAGGTCTTTGCCATGTTGCTGAACCTGGGGACGCCGCACAATCTGGCGCATTATTCGCTGATGGAGCGGCGTGGCGTGCCCAACGTCAACCCACTGACTGCCGCGCGCGACATCCTGCCCGATCCGCCGGGCATGAACTTTTCGGCGTTTTCCAGCTATTACGACCAGATGATCGCGGGCGTGCGGTATCTGCACGAGGAAAGCGGCGCGACGAAGGTGTGTTCGATGTATTTGCCGACCGAATTCGGCGAAGAGATCATGCAGGGCACGCGCGACGCGGCCGAGATGCTGGATCTGGACTATGTCGCCGAGACGACCCATCGCCCGGACGAGCAGGACTTTGTCGGCGCGCTCAGCCGGTTGCGGTCGGAAGGCTGCGAAATCATCACCCAGGCCGTGGGCGTGCGCGCGGGCATCACCATCGTCGGTACGGCCAAGCGTCTGGGCTGGGATGACGTGATGTTCCTGACCTCTTCGGCGGGCTTTCTCGAGGCGGTTGCCGAGGTTCCAGGCGGCGTGACCGACGGCCTCTATGCCGCGGCGGGCTGGGTCGATCTGGCATCGCGTGCCGATCAGGAGGCGGCGGCCGAGTTCATGGAGGCCTACGAGGAAGCCTATGACCAGACCGCCGGCGGGTTCGCCATGCTGGGCTACACAGCCGCGCGCCAGCTTCACATGGCGCTTGAGGCAGCGGGGCCGGACCTGACCACCGAAGGCTTCGTCGAAGGCATGTACACGATCGACTATGTCGACGAGCTTCTGGACGTCGAGATCAACTATTCCGCCGACAATCATCAGGGCGGGAATATCGTTACCATTTCGGTCGTGAACGATGGCGCGTGGGAGCTGATCTCGCGCGAGGAACTGGAATAAACTGATTGCATGATCTGCATGAAGCGGGGGCAGCGCGGCTGCCCCCGTCTTTCTGTCCGACCACCCCGTCACCCGAAAGGAGCAAACCCATGTCCCAGCTTCGCGCGCGCCCAGAACCTGTCACGCTTTCGGCGCAGGATACCGCGCTGATCGTGGTGGACATGCAGAACGCGTTTGCCAGCCCCGGCGGCATGTTCGACCTGGCGGGGCATGACATTTCAGGCGCCGGACCGGTGGTGGAGCAACTTGAGCGGCTCTTGCCGGCGCTGCGTGCCGCCCAGGTGCCGATCATCTACCTTCAGATGGCCTTCAAGCCCGATCTCAGTGACGCGGGCGGGCCGGACTCGCCTGCCTATCACAAGGAACTGGCACTGCGCATGATGCGCGAGCGCCCTGAACTGTCGGGCAAGTTGCTGGTCGAGGGCAGTTGGGACTGGCAATTCGTGGACCGGGTCGCCCCAAAGACCGGGGATCTTGTCATTCGCAAATCACGCTACAACGGCTTTACCGGATCCGATCTGGCCAAGACGCTGACGGCGCGTGGCATTCGGCATCTGCTGTTTTGCGGGATTGCCACGAATATCTGCGTCGAAAGCACCGCACGCAGTGCCTTTTTCAACGAGTTCTGGCCAATCCTGATCGCCGACGCCATGAACCACGCGGGACCGGATTTCACGCGCCAAGCCACGCTTTGGAACTTCGAGAACGTTCTGGGCTGGGTGAGCGACAGTGCTGCGGTGCTGCAACGGTTCTCGCAACCGTGACGCGTCGGGGTCAGGCCCAGGGGCCCGTGTGCCGAGACCGCCCGGCGCGCGGAATGCTGGTCGGCTGCATCGTGCCCATCTCCTCGGCGAGTTTTTCCAGCGCGGCGATACGGTTCTCGGTCGCCGGGTGTGTCGAGAACAGCTTGTCGCGCTTGAAGGCGTGCAGCGGGTTGATGATGAACATATGTGCCGTCGCGGGATTGCGTTCGGCGGATTCGTTGTCGATGCGACTGGCAGCGCCCTGAATGCGCCGCAGCGCTGATGCCAGCCACATCGGGTTGCCGCAGATCTCCGCGCCAACGCGATCGGCCTCGTATTCGCGCGAGCGCGAGATCGCCATCTGAACCAGCGCCGCGGCAAGCGGGGCGAGGATCATCATCGCAATCAGCGCGACCACGTTGCCGCCGTTGCGCCCGCGTCCGAACAGAAGCGCAAAATTGGCCAGCATCGAAATGGCACCCGCGAAGGTGGCCGTGATCGTCATGATCAGGGTGTCGTAATTGCGGATATGGGCCAGTTCATGCGCCATCACCGCCGCAACCTCTTCGTGTGACAAACGCTGCAACAGGCCGGTGGTCGCGGCGACGGCTGCCTTGTCGGGGTTGCGCCCGGTCGCAAAGGCGTTGGGCTGATCTTCGTCAATGATATAGACGGCCGGCGCGGGCATGTCGGCATCGCGGGCCAGCCGGATAACCATCTCTTGCAGTTCCGGGGCGGTATGTGCATCGACAGGCCGCGCATTGTGCATGCGCAGCACCATCTTGTCCGAGTTCCACCATGCCATCGCGTTCATCACCGCCGCGATCACCAAGGCGATCAACGCGCCAGCCGATCCGCCGATCGCGTAGCCGGCGCCCAGGAAAAGCGCGGTCATTGCCGCCAGCAGGATCGCCGTCTTGAGGTAGCCGGTCATCACGCCCTCCGTTTCCGACATGCGCCGTGAATATGTGTGTGCGGGGGCTGCGCCGCAAGAGCATGTCGGCAGAGCGTCAGGCCAGCGCTTCGGCCCTGAACATGGCCTTGACGCTGCTTTGGGGGCGGGCGCCCAGATGGCCGATCACCTCGGCCGCGGCAATACAGCCCATGCGCCCGGCGGTTTCGAGCGAATGATCCATCACCAGCCCATAGAGGAACCCCGCCGCGAACTGGTCGCCTGCCCCGGTGGCGTCGACCGGCGTGATGCGGTTGACAGGTGCTTCGACCCTGTGGCCGTCATGGATCAGCAAGACGGACTCGCCCGAACGCGTACAGACAATGGTGCGGCAATCGGCGGTGGCCTGATCCAGCGCATCCTGAAGATCGTTTGCCTGGTAGAGCGATACCCATTCCTGCTGATTGCCGATCACGAAATCCATCTCGTCGGCGACAAGTCGGCGGAAGTCGGCGCGATGGCGGTCAACGCAGAACGGATCGGAAAGCGCGATCCCCACGCGCCCGCCCGCGCCGCGGCATGCCCGCGCGGCCTTCAGGAAGGCGTCCTTGCCCTTGTCCTTGTCGAACAGATATCCTTCGAGGAACAGAAGCTCGGTATCGGCCATGACCGACTCGTCGACATCGTCCGGGCCCAGTTCGGCCGAGATGCCCAGATAGGTGTTCATCGACCGTTCGCCATCGGGCGTGACAAGGATCATCGAACGCGAGGTGGGCAACTCGCCCCCCTTCACGGGTGCGTTGACAAAGGCGGTTCCGGCCTTCTCGGTATCATCGGCATAAAAGCGGCCCAGCGCGTCGTCGCTGACGCGGCCGACGAATGCCGTTCGCAACCCCAAGGCGCCGATCCCGGCGATGGTATTGGCAACCGAGCCGCCGGACGCCTGCTCATGCGCGGTCATCGCGTCATACAACGTCTCGGCGCGGTCGCGTTCGATAAGCTGCATGATACCCTTATGTATGTCCATCCGTTCCAGAAAGTGATCGTCAACGGTCGAGATGACATCGACAACGGCATTGCCGATGCCGGCAACCTGATATTTCTTCATAGGGTCTTTTCCTCAAATGGGCAGAGATCGCGGATGAGACAGGCTGCGCAGGCCGGTTTGCGGGCCTTGCAGACATAGCGGCCATGCAAGATCAGCCAGTGATGCGCGTGCAGCTGGTATTCGGCGGGCACATTGTCTTCGATGGCGCGCTCGACGGCAGCGACATCCTTGCCCGGGCAGATGCCGGTCCGGTTGCCGACGCGAAAGATATGTGTATCCACCGCCTGCGCCGGCAGCCGCCACCACATGTTCAGAACCACGTTCGCGGTCTTGCGGCCCACCCCTGGCAGCGATTGCAGCGCCGCGCGGCTGGATGGCACCTCGCCGTCGAACTGGTCGACCAGGATCTGGCTGAGCTTGATGACGTTTCTGGCCTTGTTGCGGTAAAGGCCGATCGTGCGGATATGTTCGATCAGGCCCTCTTCGCCAAGGGCAAGCATCTTTTCAGGTGAATCCGCCACCGCGAACAACTTGCGCGTGGCACGGTTGACGCCGACATCGGTCGCTTGTGCAGACAGCGCCACCGCGACCAGCAGGGTAAAGGCGTTGACATGTTCCAGCTCGCCCTTGGGTTCGGGCTCGGCCGCGTGAAAGCGGCGAAATACCTCGCGGATGGTCAGATAATCGAGTTGGCGGGCCATGGTCTTCTCTTGCACCGGGGCACAGGCGGGGCGCAAGCCTAGTCGTGGTGGTTTCGCCGCAACAGCCGCCCGATCAGGAAGGATGTGCGCGGCACATAGACATAGCGCGTGCGCGCGCCCGGGCTCGGGCGGGAACGCATGCGGATAATGCCAAAGATGACCAGCAGCACATGCGCCGCCGCGATGAAGGCGAACATGCCGGGCGGGCCGAACAGTTCGATGAGCAGCGAGGCGATGATCGGGCTGGCAATGGCCCCGACCGCGTAAAGGAATATGAGCGCGGCAGAAAGCTCGACCCGCTCGTGTTGCTGGGCGAAATCATGCGCATGGGCTGCCGAAACCGAATAGATCGGAAAGGTCGTGAAGCCAAAAAACCCGGCCGCCAGAAAGATCACGACGATCCCGCCGCCTGCGCTGGCCACTGTCAACGCACATGCCAGAACCGAGGCCACCGACAGCCAGATCAGCACCAGGCGGCGGTCGAATTTGTCGGCCAGCCAGCCCACCGGCACCTGCGCGACGGCCCCGCCCAGAACATAGGCAGCAAGAAACAGCGCGATCCGGTCGGCGGCCAGACCCACCGCAAGCCCGTAAAGCGGGCCGATCATGCGAAAGGCTGCCCCCGTCACGCCCGAGACCAGCACCCCCGCGACGGCCAGCGGCGAATGCTGCCACGCCATGCCGGGGCGCAGCCGCGGTGCCGGGCCGGTTTCGGGCGCTTCGGCGCGCGACAGCACAAGCGGGAACAGCGCCGCACAACAGATCAGGGCAAGAAGGTTGTAGGAAATATAGGCCGCAGGTTCCAGCACGCCGATCAGAAGCTGCGCGCCCAGCGATCCCAGAATGTCCACCACGCGGTAAACCCCCATCGCGCGTCCGCGCGTGGCATTCGTCACCTTGGCCTGAAGCCAGGCTTCGATGATCGTGTAACACCCGGCCACCGCCAGCCCCGAGGCCACGCGCATCAGCGCCCAGGCATAGGGGTCAGTCACCATCATATGCGCCAGAATTCCGATCGTGCCGGCGGCGGTGAAGGCCGCGAAGGCGCGCGAGTGCCCAACCTCGCCCATCAGCCGTGGTGCCCACCAGCAACCGATGAAAAAGCCCACGAAATGCGCCGAACCCAAGATCCCGATTTCCGAGGCCGAGAACCCCAGAACGGCCCCGGACAGCGCATCGAGCGGCACAACCCCGCCCAGCCCAAGCTGCAAGAGCGCGACAGACACGAACAGGGCGGCGAAGGAAATCAGCAGACGCATCGGCGACGGACCAGCGGGCACGGGTTGTGCCGACACTGACGGCAAACCGCGCGCAAGGTCCAGCCTCGATCACGCCGAATACGCAATTTTCGGGTCGAGCTTGCAACGGCCAGGCAGTAAGGATTTGCGGTCCGGTCGGGCTTGACGATTGTCTTGGCGCATCTTGCACCAGCGGTTGCCACCGGGGATGATCAGAGAAACGAAAGCCAGCGGGTTCATGATGACAACAGACACACGCGAGGATGCGTATCATTACCGGGTGATTGCCCGCGCCATCGCCGAGATCGACGCGGCCGGCGGCGAACGGATCGGGCTGGACGATCTTGCGGGCCGGCTGGGGATGAGCGCGGCGCATTTTCAGAGGGTGTTCACCCAATGGGTCGGCGTGTCGCCCAAGCGGTATCAGCAATACCTGGCACTGGGTCATGCCCGGCACCTGTTGTCGCAACGGTTCACGGTGCTGGAGGTGGCGCTGGCATCGGGGCTTTCGGGGTCGGGGCGGCTGCACGACCTGTTCCTGCGCTGGGAGGCGATGACGCCGGGCGAATACGCACAGGGCGGTGCCGGGCTCGAAATCGCCTGGGGCTGGTTCGACAGCCCGTTTGGCCCGGCGATTGCCATGGGCACACAACGGGGCTTGTGCGGTCTGGGTTTTGCCGCCGAGACCGGCGAGCCCGAAGCCTTTGACGATCTGGCCCGCCGATGGCCACGCGCAACCTTTGTTGAGGATCGCGCCCTGATCGAACCCTGGGTGCATGCCGCCTTCGACGGGCGGGGCGAGGCTGCGCTGCACATGATCGGCGCACCCTTCCAGATCAAGGTGTGGGAGGCGTTGCTGGCGATTCCATCGGGGCGCGTGACTACCTATTCCGAGATCGCGCGCGCGGTGGGCAACCCGCGCGCGGTGCGCGCGGTTGGAACCGCGGTGGGCCGCAACCCGGTCAGTTGGCTGATCCCGTGTCATCGCGCAATCGCCAAGTCGGGCGGCCTGGGAGGGTATCACTGGGGCCTGCCGGTCAAGCGCGCGATGCTGGCCTGGGAAACCGTGCGCGCCGACGCGCGGATGACGGAAATCATTGAAACGTGACCGTCAGTTGCAACCAGCCCGCTTGTTGTGCGTTGTGCCTTGGCGCTACTCTGTCGCAAATGTGAACTCAACAACGGGATCCCTGTTATGTCATTCAAACCCTTACTTGCGTTTTCTGCGGCGGCCGTTCTGGTCGCTGGCTGCGCCGATCCTTATTCCAACACCAACCGCACCCAGCGGGGGGCCGTCACCGGTGCGATCGCGGGTGGCGTTCTGGGGGCGGCGACCGGGTCGGGCAACCGCATGCCCGAGGCATTGCTGGGTGCCGGTATCGGCGCGCTGGCAGGTGGTGCCATCGGTGCGGCGCTGGATCGTCAGGCGGCCGAACTGCGGGCCGAGCTGGATAGCGACATCGACGTGCGCAACACCGGCGATGAGATCGTTGTGACCATGGCGCAAGACATTTTGTTCGCCACCGACAGTGCCACCCTGCGCCCGGACCTGCGCAGCGATCTGCGCGCGATCTCGACCAATCTTCAGCGTTACCCCGAAAGCGCGATCATCGTGACGGGGCACACCGACAGCACCGGTGAAGCGGCATACAACCAGCGTCTGTCCGAGCGCCGCGCCGATTCCGTGTCGGCGGTCTTGATCGAATCCGGCGTCAGCTCGCGCCGGGTCGTGGCGCGGGGCGCCGGCGAGACCCAGCCGGTGGCGACCAACGACACCGCTGTGGGCCGAGCGCAGAACCGGCGCGTGGAAATCGTCATTCGCCCGACCGGGTAAGAGGCTGAAAACGGCAGTTGTTTCTTCCCCTGCGCGGTCATATCTTTTGACCAATCAGGGGAAGATAATGCCGTTTCAGCCCGTCCAGACCGAAAAACTGTCGCGTGGAGTGGTCCGCCAGATCGAGCTTCTGATCCTTCGTGGCCTGCTGCGTCCGGGCGAGCGTTTGCCATCCGAACGCGAACTGGCCGAGCGGATGGGCGTTTCGCGCCCCTCGCTGCGCGAGGCCATCGCCGAGTTGCAGGAACGCGGGCTTCTGGTCACCAAGGCCGGCGCGGGCATCTTTGTGGCGGACATGCTGGGCTCGGCCTTTTCCGAGGCGCTGGTGCAGTTGTTCGCCAATCACGAGGACGCGGTGTTCGACTATGTCAGCTTTCGCCGCGATCTTGAAGGCATGGCCGCCGAGCGGGCGGCGCGGTTTGGTTCGGATACCGATCTGAAGGTCATCGACACAGTTTTCCGCAAGATGGAAACAGCGCATACCAAGCGCAATCCTTCGGATGAGGCCGAACTCGATGCCGAGTTTCATCTGGCGATCATCGAGGCCAGCCACAACATCGTCATGCTGCACATGATGCGCGCCATGTTCGACCTGTTGCGCGCGGGTGTGTTCTACAATCGCCAGGCGATGTTTCGCCAGCGCACCACGCGTGACGATCTGCTGTCGCAGCATCGCGACATCAATGATGCGATCCAGGCGCGCGATCCGCAACGCGCCCGGCAAGCGGCGGAATCGCATATGTCCTATGTCGAGAACAGCCTGAGCGATCTGCGCAAGGCCCAGCGGAACGAGGAAATCGCGCGGCTGCGATATCAGCACGAATTGTCGCGCGAGTAAAAAAGAACCCCGCCGAAACCGGCGGGGTAAAGTGGCGCCCATGGTCTTGGGAACACGGGCGCGGGCGGTAAACCGTTTGCAATCAGGGTGTCGGGGTCAGCTCTGCGCGGATCTGCTGGCGCAACAGGTCGATCGGGATCAGTTTCCCGTCGCGCTTGAACTGCCAGTAGGTCCAGCCGTTGCACGAGGGCGCGCCCTCAAGCGCCGCACCCACCTGATGGATCGATCCGCGGTGTTCGGCCGTCACCAGTGAACCGTCGGCGCGCACCTTGGCGACCTGACCGCGCGGACTGGTCAACACCTCGCCCGGCCGAAGCAGCCCGCGTTCCACAAGCTGCCCGAAGGGTATGCGTGGCTCGGCGCGTTTCGAGGTCGAGGTTTCCAGCGCCGAAGCGTCGAGGCGGCGAACGTTCTCCAGCCTTGCCGCCGCGGCCTTGCGATAGCCCTCATCGCGCTCGATGCCGATGAAATCGCGTCCCAGCATCTTTGCCACCGCGCCGGTGGTGCCGGTGCCGAAGAACGGATCCAGCACCACGTCGCCCGGATTGGTCGTGCCGACGAGGATGCGATGCAACAATGCCTCGGGCTTCTGGGTTGGATGGGCCTTCTCGCCGTTCTCATCCTTGAGCCGTTCATGCCCGGTGCAGATCGGCAAGACCCAGTCCGAGCGCATTTGACTCCCTTCGTTGAGGGCCTTGAGCGCCTCATAGTTGAAGGTGTATTTCGCCGCCTCGGACCTGGAGGCCCAGATCAACGTCTCATGCGCATTGGTCAGGCGTTTTCCCTTGAAATTGGGCATCGGGTTCGATTTGCGCCAGACGACATCGTTCAGCACCCAGTATCCCGCATCCTGCAACGCGGCGCCGACGCGAAAGATGTTATGATAGCTGCCGATGACCCAAAGTGCCCCATCGGGTTTCAACAACCGGCGCGCGGCCCTGAGCCAGTCGCGCGTGAAGCGATCATAGGCGGTGAAGCTTGAAAAACGATCCCAGTCGTCATCGACGGCATCGACCAGGCTGTTATCGGGACGGTGCAGCGAACCCTTGAGCTGCAAGTTGTAGGGCGGGTCGGCAAAGATCAGATCCACGCTGCCTTCGGGCAAGGTGTTCATTACCTCGATGCAGTCGCCTGCAATAATCTGGTTCACCGGAAGCACTGGGGCCTCCTGCGTCCGGGTTTTCACTGCCATGTCTGCCTCGTTCCGCGCCCTTGTTGTTTGGGGTGGGCGCTTGTTGTGACCCTATGATGAGTCAAAGCTGATTCGGCGTCAATTTCTTTTTGAATCAGTGTGTTATTTAATTTTCTTCACACAATATATTGCGCACTGGGGCGAAGCTACGCCTATGATGTGGGGTAACACCCAAGCGTTTGAGCGCGGCCAGGTGTGTCGGCGCAGGGTATCCGGCGTTGCGTTCCCAGCCATAGCCCGGCCAGTCGCGCGCGAGTTCGGCCATGATCCGGTCGCGCGCCACCTTGGCCAGGATCGAGGCGGCGGCGATGGAAAGGCAGCGCGCATCGCCCTTGACCAGGGTTTCTGCCGGGCAGGGCAGATCGCCGGGCAAACGGTTTCCGTCGATCAGGGCGTGATCGGCCGGCGGGCTCAACCCGACCAGCGCCCGGCGCATCGCCAGGTGGCTGGCCTGAAGGATGTTCAGTGCGTCGATTTCATCGACGCTGGCATGGGCCACCGACGATGCGATCGCCATGTCTTCGATGGTCGCGGCAAGGGTTGTGCGCGCGCGTGCGGTCAGGCGTTTTGAATCGCGCAGACCTTCGGGGATGCGATTGGGGTTCAGGACCACCGCGGCGGCCGTGACCGGCCCGGCAAGCGGGCCGCGCCCAACCTCGTCGACACCGGCCACGATCAGCGCACCGCGGGCAAGGGCGGCATCCTCGTGGGTGAAATCAGGCTGGATCGGGGCGGCTTTCATGCCGGTCGATGTGGCATCGCCGCCTCCGCCGGGCAAGCAAAAACGGGGCAGGCGTCGGCCTGCCCCGGTTCGGCGTCATCTCGTTCGCCGTGCCGCGCGTTCAGCGGGCGCGGCGATAGCCGGAGTCAAGCAGACACCGGGCGTTGTAATAATGATTCCCCTGCCGGTCGCTGACCCGGCACTGACGCGGAAGCCGGTAGAAGCCGCGATTCTCCAGGCACTGACCGTCATAGCCTTCGACCCGGCGGCCGCTTTGACGATAGATCATTTCGCAGCCGCGCGGCAGAACGGCGCCGCGAACGGGGCCGGGTTCCGGGCGGACCGGGCGGACATGGCGTTCGGCCCTGTAACCGGCATCATACAGGCACTGCGCCAGATAGCTTGGCCGGTGCCCGCGATTTGTACGCATGGACAGACGACAACGTTGCGGCAGGCGGTAGTAGCCCGCGCGCTCAAGGCAGCGGGCGTTATAGGTCTGCACCAGCCGCCCGCGCACGCGCACCGTTTCCTGGCAACCGCTTGGCAGCGTCCATTCGCCGATGTAACGGGGGGTGTGATCGTCGTCGATGGCGTTGACGATCACGGCCACGGCGGCGATTCCCAGAAAAAGCCGCAACAGGTCATCGGTGGTGTCGGAACGCGCAGGGGCGGTGGTCGCGCTCAGCCCGGCCAATGCAATGACGGCCGCGGCGAGCAGGCCGAACAGGCGCCTTGAGGTTTTCTGCGTAACGGCGCCGAAGCCGGATGCATGGACAATCATTGTCGTTCCTTTCCTTCAGCAGGCTCGCAGCCCGAAGCGCCGGGGCGATTCGGACGATGCGGGCGGGTTTCGGTCATGGCCGTAAAATGGGGCGTGGTCCTGACCCCGCGTCGCGATCCAGTGTCGCGCCGAAACCGGCTGACAGGCAATAGCGCGATCCCGTTATCGGATAACCGCGCGAAAAAATCGGCGACGATCGCGCCGATATTGCATATCCGCCAGGATCGGGCCAGCTTTCGATCCGACCGATCTGCTGCAAACCTTGTCGTTCACGGGACGCGAATCGATGCGCATATTTCTTCAGGCGATTGTCGCCACCCTGATTTTGGCCTTGCCCGCTTCGGCGCAGTGCTATGCCGATTACAGGGCCCAACAAAGCGATCCGACACGCTTTCACTACGGCGTGGCCGAGATCCCGTCTTCGGCCTGTGGCGATGCGCAGGCGGCGGCCAGCCATCTGAGGCCGCGTCTGCGACAACATGGCTGGATTCTGGTGGATGTTTTGTCCACATTCGGTCCAGAGGGACTCGCCTCAAGGAGAGAGCGTGCCGGACAATACCACCTCCGTTTCTGACCTGACGCGCGCGGGATCGCGCGCGATCGTCATCGGCCTGGCCGCCATCGTTGCCATCCTGGGGCTGGCGGCCTTTCTTCTGTTTCAGAACCTGCCCGACACCAACGCGTTCAATGCCCGTGTCGAAAGACTGTTTGCCGAGAACACGAACCTGACCGAACAGGCGGAACTGCGCCTTCTTGAGATCCTCGCGCAATCGGGCACCACCTTTACCGAGGTTCTGGTCAGCTATCGCGCGGTGATCTTTGTCTTGATGGTATTCGCCAGCCTGTTGCTGGTCACGGCGCTGGTGCTGGTTCTGGCGCTGATCGCGCTGAACCGGCGACTGGCGCAGGTGCAAAAGGCCGGCATCCAGGTCTCGTCGCTGATCATCAGCCGGGCCGAGCGCAAGGTCTATCTGAACGATATGGAGTTCAATCTGACCGAAGCGGCCGTCGAAACCCTTGCCGCGCTGGCCGAGGCGCGCATGGACGGCGAGATGCTGACCGGCGCGCGTCTGGAATCGGTGATCACCGGACGGCGCGAACCCGATTGCGACGAGGCCGCAGGTGCGACCCGCATCAAGCGGTTGCGCGACAGCCTGGGCAACCAGATCGTCAGCGAATTGCTGGTGCGCAACATTGCGCGGCAGGGATACATGCTGACCATCGACAAGGACGTGATCCGCATGATCTGAGCGTCATACGAAGGCGCTGGCCGGATAGCCCTGAAGATACAGCAGCGCGGTCAGATCGCCGTGGTTGATGCGCAGATCGCATTCGGCCGCCACGATCGGCTTGGCATGCAGCGCGACGCCTGCCCCGGCGCGGTGCAACATGCCCAAATCGTTCGCCCCGTCGCCCACCGCGATCACGTCGGATTCGGCAATGCCCAGTCGGGCGGAAACCTGCGCCAGCGCGTCGATCTTGGCCTGCCGGCCCAGGACGGGCTCGGCCACGGTTCCGGTCAGGATGCCGCCTTGCGCCAGCAGCCGGTTGGCGCGGTGCTCGTCAAAGCCCAGATGCGCCGCGACACTTTCGGTAAAGGCCGTGAACCCGCCCGAAACCAGCACGCTATAGCCGCCATGCGCCTTCATCGTCGCGATCAGTTCGCGCCCACCGGGCGTGAAGGTGATGCGCTCGGCCAGGACCCGATCGATGACGGTCTCCGGCAGCCCCTTGAGCAGCGCCACGCGCTCGCGCAGCGCGGGCTCAAAAGCCAGTTCGCCATTCATCGCCCGCGCCGTGATTGCCGCGACCTGAGGGCCGAAACCGGCCATATCGGCCAATTCGTCGATGCATTCCTGTTCGATCATGGTGCTGTCCATGTCGGCCAGCAGCATCCTCTTGCGTCGTCCATCGGATGGCTGCACCGCCAGATCGATTCCCAGCGCCTGCATCTCGTCCCAGACCTGCCAGCGATTGTCCGGTACCGCGGCCAGATCGAACTCGGCGGCAACGCCGGGATTGAGCCAGCGCGCCTCGCCGCCGCCCCAGGCGTTGCGCAGGGATTCGACAAGGGCGGGCTCCAGTGCGGGGCGGGCGGGGTTGCTCAGCAGGGTGACGACGAACATCTGGCTGTTTCCGATCGTGAACACGGGGTGTCGCTTTTCAGCATTCAAGCGCCGCCTTAGTGCACTTTTCCCCCTTGTGCCAGAGGCCGCCCCCCCGTATCTGCGTCCGTGGGACACCCCTCCCCAACGAGGGGCGTTTATCTGGAAGGATAGCATGACTGACGCCAAGACCCCGGCTACGCGGCCGGCCAATCCGCGTTTCTCTTCTGGCCCCTGTGCCAAGATCCCCGATTTCAGACTGGACATGCTTGCCGACGCACCCCTGGGCCGGTCGCATCGTGCTGCCATCGGCAAGGCCAAGCTGGCCGAGGCCATCGACCTGACGCGCACTGTGTTGGGCGTACCGGCCGACTACCGCATCGGCATCGTCCCCGGCTCGGACACCGGCGCCGTCGAGATGGCGATGTGGTCGCTTCTGGGCGCGCGCGGGGTCGAGATGCTGGCATGGGAAAGCTTTGGCGAGGGCTGGGTGACGGATGCCGTCAAACAGCTCAAGCTCGATGCCACGGTCCGCAAGGCGCCCTATGGGCAGATCGTGGATTTCGCCGAGGTCGACTTCGACAAGGACGTGGTCTTTACCTGGAACGGTACGACCTCGGGCGTTCGTGTGCCTGATGGCGCCGCGATCCCTGCCGATCGCAGCGGGCTGACGATCTGCGACGCCACATCGGCCGCCTTTGCCATGGACCTGCCCTGGGACAAGTTGGATGTCGTGACCTTCAGCTGGCAGAAGGTTCTGGGCGGCGAGGGTGCGCATGGCGTCCTGATCCTGTCGCCGCGCGCGGTCGAAAGGCTGGAAAGCCACACGCCGGCCTGGCCGCTGCCCAAGATTTTCCGCCTGACCAAGGGCGGCAAGCTAAACGAGGGCATCTTCAAGGGCGAGACGATCAACACGCCCTCGATGCTGGCTGTCGAGGATTATCTGGTCGCGCTGAAATGGGCACAATCCATCGGCGGCTTGCCCGCGATGGTTGCCCGCGCCGATGCCAATGCGCAGGCGGTATGGGATTTCGTGGCCCGGCACGACTGGATCGCCAATCTGGCCGAGGATGCGGCTCTGGCCTCGACCACCTCGGTCTGCCTGAAGTTCACCGACCCGCGCATCGCGGACGGCGCGGCTTTTGCCAGAGGCGTTGCCAAACGGCTTGAGGCCGAGGGCGTCGCCCTGGATATCGGTGCCTATCGCGATGCACCGCCGGGTCTGCGGATCTGGTGCGGATCGACGGTGGAAACCGCCGATGTTCAGGCGCTGCTGCCCTGGATCGAATGGGCCTATCACGCTGAAATCGCCGCGCAGAAAGCGGCCTGATCCCCTGATCCCTCCCCCGCGTTTGCCGCGGGGGGTGCCAACCCTTGCAAAGGAGGTCGCATCATGGCGCCCCGCGTTCTCGTATCCGATAAACTCTCTGAAACCGCCGTCCAGGTCTTTCGCGACCGTGGCGTCGATGTCGACTATCTGCCCGATCTGGGCAAGGACAAGGACAAGCTGGCCGAGGTCATCGGCCAGTATGACGGCCTTGCCATCCGTTCGGCCACCAAGGTCACGGAAAAGATCCTGGACAAGGCCCCGAACCTGAAGGTGATCGGCCGCGCCGGGATCGGTGTGGACAATGTCGATATTCCCGCTGCCTCGAAGCGCGGGGTGATCGTGATGAACACGCCCTTCGGCAACTCGGTCACGACCGCCGAACATGCCATTGCGCTGATGTTCGCGGTCGCGCGCCAGTTGCCCGAGGCCAGCGCCAGCACCCATGCCGGCAAATGGGAAAAGAACCGCTTCATGGGGGTGGAGCTGTTCAACAAGACATTGGGCGTGATCGGTGCCGGCAATATCGGCGGCATCGTTTGCGATCGCGCGCTGGGGCTGAAGATGAAGGTCGTGGCCTATGACCCCTTCCTGTCGGAAGAACGCGCAAAGGCCATGGGCGTCACCAAGGTCGAGCTGGACGAGCTGCTGGCGCGCGCCGATTTCATCACCTTGCATGTGCCGCTGACCGACAAGACCCGCAACATCCTGTCGGCCGAGGCGATCGCCAGGACCAAGAAGGGCGTGCGGATCATCAACTGCGCGCGCGGCGGGCTGGTCGATGAGGCCGCGTTGGCCGAGGCGATTAAGTCCGGCCATGTCGCCGGTGCGGGTTTTGACGTTTTCGCCGTGGAGCCTGCGACCGACTCGGCGCTGTTCAACCTGCCCAACGTCGTCGTCACGCCGCATCTGGGCGCCAGCACCAAGGAGGCGCAGGAAAACGTTGCCATCCAGGTGGCCGAACAGATGTCGGATTTCCTGCTGACCGGTGCGGTGCAGAACGCCCTCAACATGCCGTCGGTGAGCGCCGAAGAGGCCGCCGTGATGGGGCCATGGCTGAAACTGGCCGCCCATCTGGGCGATTTCGCCGGGCAACTGACCGACGAGCCGATCCGCGCCATCAACGTCCTTTACGATGGCGCCGTTACCGAGATGAACCTCAACGCGCTGAACTGTGCGGTGGTCGCGGGCGTGATGAAGGCATCGAACCCCGATGTGAACATGGTGTCGGCCCCCATCATGGCCAAGGAACGCGGCATCCAGCTGTCGACCACGCGGCAGGAAAAGACCGGCGTGTTCGACGCGTTCATCAAGCTGACGGTCGTGACCGACAAGCGCGAGCGTTCGGTCGCGGGCACCGTGTTCTCGGACGGAAAGCCGCGGTTCATCCAGATCAAGGGCATCAATATCGACGCCGAGATCGGCGCGCACATGCTGTATACGACCAACGAGGACGTGCCCGGCATCATCGGCCTGCTGGGCAACACCATGGGCAAGAGCGGCGTCAACATCGCCAACTTCACGCTTGGCCGGTCCGGTGTCGGCAAGGATGCGATCGCGCTTTTGTATCTCGATCAGGCGCTCGATCCCAAGGTCGTGGAAACCCTTCGCAACACCGGGATGTTCCGGCAGGTGCGACCGATGCAGTTCGATGTCGCCGATTGACAGGTTTGCGGAGTGGGCCGGTGCTCGCTTCGCGCCCCGCCCCTGTTAACCCGGGTTTCATACCTGTTCGCTATCGCTGAATGCGGGTGAAGTGAAACAGGTGGTGGGATGAGCCGGCAAACCAATGCCGCGCCGATCCTCATCAAACGAAAGAAGGTGGTGGCCGCGCAGGGGCACCATGGTGGCGCGTGGAAGGTTGCTTATGCCGACTTCGTCACGGCCATGATGGCCTTCTTTCTGATGATGTGGCTTCTGGGCGCAACGACGGAAACGCAACGCCGAGGGCTGGCGGACTATTTCACGCCCTCGATCCCGATCAATCGCAGCTCGTCCGGGGGCAGCGGCATGTTCGGCGGCAATGATATCCATTCCGCCGACGATCTGGGCCCCGAAACCAATCAGGGCAACACGATGGACGCCTCGGAAGACCGCTCCGAAGCCGATTCTTTCGAGGCCATCGAGGATCGGCTGCAAGGGCTTGGCGCCGAAAGTGCGACGATGACCGAGGCCCTGCGCCATGTGGTCACGCGCGTCACCGACGAGGGACTGGTGATCGAGCTTTTCGATCTGCCCGGTGCGCCGCTGTTTCACGGCGATACCGACGAGCCAGAGCCGATCTTGTCGGTTCTCGCCTCGATCCTGGCTGAGGTGTTTGGCATGGCGCAAAACTCCCTGGCGATCGAGGGGCATACTCGGACCTATACGATGGTGCAGCTGAATGATCCGCGCTGGACGTTGTCACTGTCGCGTGCGGCGCGCATGCGTCTGCTGCTGGAAAGCCAGTCTTTCGACCCCTCGCGCACCGCGCGGGTGACAGGTCACGCCGACCGGCGGCAGGTAATGCGAAACCCGATGTCCGTGCGCAACAACCGCCTTGAGCTGATCTTGCTGCGGCAATCGGGTTAGAGCGTGAAAAACCTGCGCGTGTTAGGGGCGCATTAAGACCGTTCATGCAGTGTCGGACGAAACCGGCACAGGCTTGAAAGGTTTGTCAATGTCGACCCTCTACTCTTCGTTCAATGCAGGAATCTCGGGGCTCAATGCCAATTCGACCCGGCTTTCGGTAATTTCCGACAATATCGCGAACTCGGCGACGGCAGGATACAAGCGTCAAAGCGTTTCGTTCCAGTCCATGATCCTGTCGGCAGGTGGCGATGCAGCCTATATGGCCGGCGGGGTGCGCAGCTCGACCATGCGCATGATCGACGAACGCGGCGCGCTCAGTTCCAGCGCCAATCCAACCGATCTGGCGGTGAACGGGCGCGGGTTTCTGCCCGTCACCAGCAGCGATCAGGGGAATACGCCGATGATGCTGACCACCACCGGCGCGTTCCGCCCGGATGCGCAGGGCGTGTTGCGCAACGAACACGGCCTTGCGCTGCTGGGCTGGCCCGCCAATCCGGATGGATCCGTGGGCACATATTCGCGCGACACGCCGGGCGGGTTGCAGCCGATCCAGATCAACCGCACCCAGTTCGATTCCGACCCCACATCGCAGATCGATCTGCGCCTCAACCTGCCGGCCTCTGCCACGCGCGAAGGTGCCAGCGGTGAATCACATGACGTGACGCTGGAATATTATGACCCGGTCGGATCGCCGGAATCGCTGAACATGCGCTTCACGCCGGTCGTTCCGGGCGCGGGAACTTCGAACGAATGGAACGTCACGATCACTGACTCGGCCAGTGGCTCGGTCGTCGGTGAATACGTCATGGAATTTGACGACGCGCCGCCAAATGCCGGGCGCATGGTTTCGGTCACGCAACCTGCGGGCGGGGCCGGCGCCCCCTATGATCCGACGACCGGCGAATTGGCCGTCACGGTGGGCAGCCAGTCGATCAGCCTGAATATCGGCGAGCTTGGCGACAGCGACAGCATCACGCAGATGGCCTCAAGCTTCACGCCGGTTTCCATCACCAAGAACGGCTCGCCGGTTCAGTCGCTTCTCAGTGTCCAGGTGGACCCCGACGGCATGCTGCGCGGCGTCTACGACTCGGGGCTGGTGCGGGCGATCGCCCAGGTTCCGCTTGTCGATGTTCCCAATCCCAATGGACTGATATCGCTGGACAACCAAGCCTATCGCGTGTCCGAGGCCAGCGGACCCATGTTCCTGTGGGATGCCGGTGATGGCCCCACGGGCGATCTGATGGGCTTCACGCGCGAGGAATCGGCAACCGACATCGCCAATGAACTCACCAACATGATCCAGACCCAGCGTGCCTATTCGTCGAACGCCAAGGTCATCCAGACCGTTGACGAGATGTTGCAGGAAACCACCAACATCAAGCGCTGACCCAGAACGACGGAGGGTGACGGATGAGTATCAACAGCGCCATTTCCGCCGCGATGTCCGGCCTGACCGCCCAATCGCGCGCGATTCATGTGATTTCCGCCAATGTGGCCAACTCGATGACCGAAGGCTACGCCACGCGGCGACTGAATGTCGCGTCGTCGGTTGTCGGGGGCGGTGTGCGCGTCGTCGATGTCGAACGGCAGACCGATCCCATCCTCGACGGGCTGTTGCGCCAATCCGGCGGTGCCACCGCCGGAAGCGACACCCAGCTGGACTTCTGGAACCGGATCGAGCAGGCGATCGGCCTGCCCGGCGATCCTCACGGCCTGACCGGCAAGGTCGCGACGCTGGAAAACGCGCTGGTGTCGGCCGCCGCACGGCCGGATCTGGACCATCGGCTGTCGGCCGTGGCCGATGCCGGAAACGATCTTGCCGGCCATCTCAACGCGCTGGAAAAGCAGGTCCAGTCCCAGCGCCAGGGTGCCGATGCAGCAATCGGTGCCGATGTCGACGCGCTCAATCTGGGGCTGGAGCGCATCGCCGTTCTCAACCGCAATATCGTCAGGCTACAGGCGCAGGGCCATCAGGCCCTGGGCCTTGCGGACGAACGCCAGAAGCTCATCGCGTCGCTGTCCGAGATCGTGCCGATACGCGAATTTCAACACCCTGACGGCCGGATCGCCCTCTATTCCGAGGGCGGGCACCTCCTGCTCGATACCAGGCCGGCCGAGCTTTCGTTTGCGACCAGCCCGGCCATGGATGCGTCTATGGCACTGGAGGATGGCACACTGTCGGGCCTGCGCGTGAACGGTCAGGCGCTCTCGACCGCGCAGACCGGGCCGTTGGCCGGGGGGCGGTTGGCGGCGAATTTTGCCATTCGCGATGTCGATGCCCCCTCCGCGCAAACCGCGCTCGATCGGATCGCCCGAAGCCTTGTCGAACGGTTTCAGGATCCGGCCACCGATCCGACAACCGCGCCGGGCCAGCCGGGCCTGTTCACCGATTTCGGCTTGGCGCTCGATCCGGCACAGATCGACGGTCTGGCCGGGCGCCTGGCCCTCAGCGACACCGTGCTACCCGAAGCCGGCGGCGATCTCTGGAAATTGCGCACAGGTCTTGGTGCCGCTGTTCCCGGCGCGGTGGGCGATGATCGCCAGTTGCAGCGCTGGGTGGAGGCGTTGCAGCGCCCGCTTCCCGGCGAGACCGGCAGCGCGACACGCAGCTTTGCCGACAACGTGGGACAGACGATTTCGGGCATAAGCCAGGCCCGCCACGCCACCGAGGAACGGGCAACGCACGCTCAAGCCTATCATGCCGAGTTGCAGCACCAGGCGCTGTCGATGGGCGTCGATGTGGATTCCGAGATGCAACGCCTTCTCCAGGTCGAAAAGGCGCACGCCGCCAACGCCCGTCTGCTTCAGGTCGCGGACGACCTGATGCGCCAGATACTGGAGATCTGATCATGTCCTGGGTTTCGCTGGGCAGCCTGGCCCTTCCGTTCCAGATGCAACGCAATGGCGTCCAGTTGCGCGATTCCGTGGCGCAACATAGTGCCGAACTGACCACCGGCCGGGTCGCGGCCCCGCAGCAACACTTGCGGGGCGATCTGGGCGAACTCGCGGTCATCGAATCGCGGCTGGGCCGGATTCAGACCTATGAGACGGTCATCGGGCAGAATGAAACCGTGCTGGAAACCGCCCAAACCTCGTTGCAACGCTTCGCGTCTCTCGGGGCCCTGCTGTCAAACCAGGTTCTGACCGCGGCTTTCGCCGATTCCGGCGATCAAAGCTATGAATCCGTCGGTTCCGCCGCGCGCACCGCGCTGGGCGACATGGTGTCGGTTCTATCGGTCAGCGTTGCGGGCCGCACGCTTTTTTCCGGCGCGGCCGTTGATCGCGGCCCGCTCGTTTCCGCCGACCAGATCCTTGCCGAAGTGGAAACCGCCGTGAGCGGCCTGCAAACCGCCGATGAAATACACGCAACGCTCGAAAGCTTCTTCCTTGACCCCGGCGGGGTGTTCGAGACCGCGATCTATCAGGGTACTGGCCAGTCGCCAGGCGGCGCCCTTGACGATGCACAGGTCGCATCGCCGCTTCCCGATGCCGCTGATCCAGCCATCCGGCGGCATCTGATGGCCGTGACGATGGCCGCATTGATGGAGGATCCGGATCTCGGCCTCAGCCGCGCCGAAACCCGCAACCTGGCCTTCAAGACGATGGAAGAGATTGAATCCAACGGGGGCGCGGTCACGGGCCTGCAGGCGGGAATCGGGTTTGACCAGGAACTGCTGGAACAGCGCCTGCAACGCCTCTCGCATGAGCGTGACTCGCTGGTTCGGGCGCGCCAGGGCCTGATCGGAACCGATCCGTTCGAATCGGCCAGCGTGCTGGAAGAAACCCGCCATCGCCTTGAATCGCTTTACGCGCTCACGTCCAGGATATCGCGGCTTTCGTTGCTGGAGTACTTGCGGTGATCGCCCGGGCGATCCTGATCCTCGCACTTCTTCTGGGGCAGGCGGCCTCGGCGGGGATCCGGCTCAAGGATCTGGTCGAATTCGACGGTGTGCGCGGCAATGATCTGATCGGCTACGGGCTTGTCGTGGGCCTCGACGGGTCTGGCGACGGGTTGCGCAACGCGCCCTTCACCGAAGACATGATGGCCAATATCCTTGAACGTCTGGGTGTGAATGTCACGGGTGAGCAGTTTCGCCCGCGCAATGTTGCGGCGGTGCTTGTCACAGCGGCGCTGCCGCCCTTTTCACGGGCGGGGTCGCGGGTGGACGTGACCGTTTCTGCGATCGGCGACGCCGAAAGCCTTTACGGCGGAACGCTGGTCATGACGCCGCTCAACGGTGCCGACGGGCAGATCTATGCCGTGGCCCAGGGCACGGTGATTGCCGGCGGGGTCGCCGCGCGTGGTGATGCCGCCGAGGTTGTCGAGGGCGTGCCGACGGCAGGCGCGATTCCCGGTGGCGCCCGGGTCGAGCGGGAAGTGGATTTCGAACTCGCTTCGCTCACGCGGGTCCGGCTGGCCCTGCGCGAGGCCGATTTCACCACGGCGCTGCGGATCGAACAGGCGATCAACACGCATTTCGGGCGCAGCGCCGCGGCCATGCAGGACGCAGGCACCGTCGTTCTGGACGTGGCCGCGACGCGACAGCCATCGGCTGCGCATGCGCTGAGCGCGGTCGAGAACCTTGTCGTGTCGCCGGCAGCGCGTGCGCGGGTCGTGATCGACCAGCGGTCGGGCACCATCGTCATGGGCGAGGACGTGCGCATCAGCCGTGTGGCGGTGGCGCAGGGCGGGCTGACCCTGCGGGTCGACGAAACGCCGATCGCCGTTCAGCCAAATCCTTTCACGCCTGGCGACGTGGTCGTCGTGCCGCGCACCGAGGCAGAGATCGCCCACGAGCCGGGCACCGGCCTGGCCGAGGTTGACGGCGGCACGACCCTGGCTGGCGTGATCGAGGGGATGAACGCGCTGGGGGTAGGCCCCCATGACATGATCGACATCCTCAACACGATCAGTGCCGCCGGCGCCCTGCACGCCGAACTGATCGTGCGATGACGCGCCCTGTTGGCCTATCCATGCGCGGTGCGATCGCCCAGGATCAGATCGGCGGCTTTCTCGGCGATCATCAGCGTGGGCGAATTGGTGTTGCCGCTGGTGATGGTAGGCATGATCGAGGCATCGGCGACCCGCAACCCCTCGACCCCATGCACGCGCAGGTCCGGCCCGACCACGGCATGCGGGTCGCAGCCCATCCGCGCCGTTCCGACGGGGTGAAAGATCGTCGTCCCGATCTGTCCGGCCGCTTGGGCCAGTTCCTCGTCCGTCCGCGGATCGGGGCCGGGGCGAAACTCCTCCGGATGATAGCGCGCAAGCGGTTCGGCCGCCATGATGCGCCGCGTCAGCCGGATCGCCCGTGCGGCCACGCGGCGGTCGGCCTCGTCGGACAGATAGTTGGGGGCAATCTCGGGCGGCGTCATGGCATCCGGGGCAGTCAGTCGCACATGGCCCCGGCTTTGCGGCCGCAAATGGCACACGCTGGCGGTAATGGCAGGAAACGGGTGCAGATCCTCGCCAAAGGCATCAAGGCTCAGTGGTTGTACGTGATACTCCAGATCCGCGCGATCGACATCGGGACCCGAGCGGGCAAAGGCGCCCATCTGGCTGGGCGCCATCGACATCGGTCCGGTCCGGCGCAGCGCGTATTCCAGCGCGATCTTTCCCTTGCCCCACAGGCTTTGGGTCATGGTGTTGAGGGTTTTCGCACCCGTCACCCGATAGGCCATGCGAAGCTGCAGATGGTCCTGAAGCTTCTCGCCCGCATCGCAATCGTGGCGCATCTCGATCCCCATCGAACGCAGGAACGTCGCCGGACCGATGCCGGACAACTGCAGCAGTTGCGCCGATCCGATCGCGCCGGAACACAGGATCACCCCGCCTCCGGCGCGTGCCTCGTGCAGGGTGTCCCCACGCCGGTAACGAACGCCGGTGCAGCGATTGCCGTCAAAGATCAGCCCCTGCGCATGGGCATGGGTTTCGATCTTCAGCGTATCGCGCCCGCGCACCGGTCGCAAAAACGCGCGCGCGGCGTTCCAGCGCCAGCCAGAGCGTTGATTGACCTTGAAATATCCCACGCCTTCGTTGTCGCCTGTGTTGAAGTCGTCGCTTGCCGGAATGCCGCAAGCCACCGCGGCCCGCGCCCAGTCGTCAAGGATCTCCCAGCGCAGGCGCTGGTTCTCGACCCGCCATTCGCCACCGGTTCCGTGGAACGCCGGGTCGGCGTGGCCCGCCGCATAATCCTCGTGCTTGCGAAAATAGGGCAGCACGTCGTCCCAGCCCCATCCGGTGTTGCCCATCTGGCGCCAGTGGTCGTAATCGGCCGCCTGGCCACGCAGATACAGCATCCCGTTGATCGACGAACACCCGCCCAGAACCTTGCCGCGCGGATACAGCAGGCTGCGCCCACCCAGGCCGGGTTCGGCACGGGTGCGCAGCCGCCAGTCGGTGCGGGGGTTGTCGATGCAATACAGGTAGCCGATCGGAACATGGACCCACAGATAGTTGTCGCGGCCACCTGCCTCCAGCAGCAGGACCTTGCCGCTGGCGCTGAGCCTGTTGGCCAGAAGCGAGCCGGCCGTGCCTGCCCCGACGATGATGTAATCCCAGTCCGCCATTCTTCCCCCGCAACCTGCCCCAACGGATGCGCGCGCACACTAGCATGTCGCCCCGGCGATGCAACGGCGCCGATCACAGCTGTAGCGCCTTTGCGCGGCCTGGCCCCAAGGGGTAGCGATTGTGGAACAGGGGCCGTTTTGCTATTTTTTCGGTTGGTTGACACAGGGTCCGCGTGCTGGTTGCGAAAGCCGCGCATCCCTCCCCAGGACAGGGCCACAGATGAGATATTCCGTATTCGCAGCGGTCTGGTTGCTGGCGATGCTCGGCCCGCCGGCTGCGTTGGCCGGACCTGTGGAAGCCGCATGCAACCGGTCGGACCGGCCGGGCGCGAACCGGGCGCTGTGCCGCTGCATCGATGCCGTCGCGCAACAAACGCTGACCCATTACGAACAGGGTCGCGCGGCGCTGTTTTTCACGGACCCGGACGAAGCGCAGCGGGTGCGCATGTCGCGCAGCGCCACCGACAATGCGTTCTGGGGGCGCTATCGCGCGTTTGGCGAGACCGCAGAGCGCAGTTGCACGCGCTAAGCGCGTCAGCGCAGATCACCGTTGGACAGTCGATCAAGGGCTGCGGTGCTGGCGCGCTCGATCAGCGTGACGACCTCATCGAACCCGCCGACGAGATAAGGATCGGGCACGTCGCCGCCGATCCCCGCGAAATCCAGAAAACGCGCCGTTGCCGCGGTGGCGTCGGGCGGCGAGGATGCCCGCGCGTCGGCCAGGTTGCGCGCATCCATCGCCAGGATCAGCTCAAACCGGGTGAAATCCGCCCACGAAAGCTGGCGCGCGCGCAGGTCCGAAAGATCGTAGCCGCGCTTGTAGGCTGCGCTCAGTGCGCGCGGATCGGGTGGCGCGCCGACATGCCAGCCGCCGGTGCCTGCGCTGTCGAAGCGCAGCGACAGTTCCCTGTGCGCGGCCATGCTGCGCATGACCCCGTGCGCTGTCGGCGAGCGGCAGATATTGCCCAGACACAGCAACAGCACGTTCATTGCATCTCTTTCTGCCTGGCGCGCCAAAGCGTGAACAACCCGGCGCAAACAACAATCACGGCGCCGACCGCCACATTCGGGCGCAGGGTTTCGCCAAACACACCGATGCCGATGAAGCTGACGAAGACCAGTTGAAGATACGCAAATGGCTGAATCGCGCTGGCCTCGGCCACTTCATAGGCGCGGATCAGCAGATAATGGCTGAGCGCTGCGGTCAGGCACAAGAGGCCCATCCAGGCCCAGTCGGACGGGGTCATCGGTTCCCAGAACCAGACGCCGACCACGGTGGTGAACACCGCGCCGGCGACACCGGTCCAAAAGAAGCTGACCGCCGCGCTGTCATTGCGCGAGACAAAGCGCGTCAGCAACCCGTAGAGGGCGAACATCAGCGCCGCCAGAAGCGGGATCAGCGCTGCCGGATGGAACACGCCATACCCTGGTTCCAGGATGATGATAACGCCGACAAAGCCGATGCCGATGGCGCTCCAGCGCCGCCATCCCACCTTCTCGCCCAGAACGGGGCCGGAAAGCGCGGCAACCAGAAGCGGATAGACGGCAAAGACCGCGTGGCTTTCGACCAGCCCCAGTGCCACGAAACCGGCGACCATGACGCAGACCTCGGCTGCCAGCAGAAGACCGCGAAAGATCTGCGTCAACGGCCGTCGGCTTCGCACGGCTTGGCGGATGCCGCCTGCCTTGTGCTTGGCGATGGCGATGACGAAGGCCGCGAAAAACCAGTAGCGGATCATGATGACCATGAAGACGTTGTATTCCCCAGCCAGATGGCGCGAGATACCGTCCTGCATCGCAAAGACGAAAGCTGTGGAGACCATCAGCCAGATGCCGAGCCTGGTGTTCTGATCGGTCATGCACTGCCCCCGTTCAGCCGTCCTGCCGTCATATGTTTCTTGCGGCCGAACCCGGCCTTGCGGGTGACGGCAAAACCCGCCCCCTCCAATGCGCGGCGAACGTGGCCGGCGGCGGTATAGGTGGCAAAGGTTCCACCCGGCACCGTGTGGCGCGCAACCTCGGCCATCAGGGTTTCGCCCCAAAGTTCGGGGTTTCGGGCTGGCGAAAAGCCGTCCAGAAACCATGCATCCGCGCGGCTCTGCCAGCGTGGCAGCGTATCGCGCGCATCGCCGATATGGATTTCGGCCGTAACAGCGGGAAGCTCCAGCATCCGCACCGGCCCCGATGCTGCCGCCCAGGCCGCAACCATCACATCCGCCCCCGGCAGGTCGAATGCAGACAGCGCGCGGGCCATGTCATCGGGCGGCAGCGGGAATGCCTCGAACGAGGTGAAGCGCAGCTGTCCCGGTCCGGTCCAACACGCCATGGCCGCCAGCAGGTTCAGGCCGGTGCCAAAGCCCAGCTCGGCGATGTGAAAACCGGGGGCAAAGCGGTCAGGCAGCCCGTTTCCGTCCAGAAAGACGTGGCGCGCTTCGTCCAGACCGGCGCCGATGGTGAAATAGGGGTCGTCAAAGCGCGTGCTGACGGGCGTGCCGTTCTCGGTCCATAGCAAGGGGGCAGGCTGGCGCATGAGGTCCGTCTGGGCTAGGGCTGGCGGGACCATGGCGCGCAGCAAAGGGTTTTGCAATGGCCGAGATCGCGGTGATGGGGGCGGGCATTTTCGGCCTGAGCGCGGCATTCGAACTGGCGCGCCGGGGGGCGCGAGTCGTGGTGATCGAACGCGATCGCGTCGGCGCCGGGGCGTCGGGCGGCGTGGTGGGGGCCTTGGCCCCGCATGTGCCCGAGCAGTGGAATGCCAAGAAGGCCTTTCAGTTCGAAAGTCTGATCCAGGCCGAATCCTTCTGGTCGGAAGTCGCACGAACCGGCGGCAGGGATCCGGGCTATGCGCGTCTGGGCCGGGTTCAGCCCCTGGCGGATGCGGCCGCCGTCGCCCTTGCGCGGGCACGGGCCGAGAATGCGCGAAAGCTGTGGCGCGGGCTGGCGGAATGGCGGGTCGTTGACGCCACTGACATGGCCGGCTTGCGTCTGCACAGCCCCACCGGCCTGGTGGTGGCGGACACATTGACCGCCCGTTTGTCGCCGCGCCGGGCCGGGGTGGCGCTGGTCGCGGCGCTGGCCGCGCTGGGCGCCGAGGTCCGGCTCGGCGATGCGCCGCCGCCTGCTGCGGCCCGCGTGATCTGGGCAACCGGGATGCCGGGACTGACAGCATTGGGCGATGATCTGGGCGTTGCGATGGGCGGTGCCGTCAAGGGCCAGGCCGCGCTTCTGGCCGCCGATTGGCGCGATGCGCCGCAGGTGTTTTCCGAAGGGCTGCACCTGGTCCCGCATGCCGACGCGACGGTGGCGATCGGCTCGACCTCGGAACGCAGCTTCGACGACCCCGCCGCCACCGACGATGGCCTCGACCGGCTGATCGCGCGGGCGCGCGCAATCGCGCCTGATCTGCGTGACGCGCCCGTTCTGGAACGCTGGGCGGGCCTGCGCCCGCGCAGCCCGTCGCGCGCGCCGATGCTGGGGCCATGGCCCGGACGGGACGGGCATTTCGTGATGAACGGCGGGTTCAAGATCGGCTTCGGCATGGCGCCGCGACTGGCGCAGGTGATCGCCGATCTGGTGCTGGACGGGCAGGATGCGATCCCCGAGGGGTTTCGCGTCAGCGATAACCTGCCGTCGGTTTAACCCTCGGGCACGAAGGCCGCGAAACGCGCCTGCTGGGCCATCAGCACCGCCTGTGTGCGGCTTTGCACGCCAAGCTTGCGCATGATCGCCGTCACATGCGCCTTGACCGTGGTTTCGGCAATCGACAGTTCCCAGGCGATCTGCTTGTTCAACCGGCCCTGGCACAGAAGCTCCAGAATCCGGGCCTGCTGGCGCGTCAGTTGTGCCAGCCGGGTGACGGCGTCCTGCGTTTCGCTGTTTTCGCCGCTGGGCACGAACCCGTCAGGCAAATAGCTTTCGCCGCGTGTCAGTGCATCGAGTGCGGCGCGAATGGCCTCGCGCCCGGAATGCTTGGGCACGAAGCCCGCAGCCCCGGCTGACAGCGCGGCCTCGATCAAGCGCGCATCCGCCATCGAGGACACAACGATCACCGGCATGGCGGGCTCTGCCGCACGCAGGCGCAACAGCCCCTCCAGTCCTTCGACATCGGGCAGATCCAGATCCAGCAGCACCAGGTCAGGCACGGTGCCGGCCTCGATCCAGGCGATGGCGGCGGCCAGCGTATGCGCCGTTTCCACCTCGCCCACGCCTCCCAAGGCCCGCAGCGTCAGCGCAAGCGCGTCGCAAAAAAGCGGGTGGTCATCGACAATCAGTGCCCTGGCGACAAAAGCGCCGGGCGGATGGTGATCGGGATCGGGCGGGGTGGCGGTCATGTTCTGGCTTCCCTGCATCCGCAAACGATAGCACCGGCGCGCGCGACCTCAAACAGTGATGGTGGCCGGGGGGATGCGACAATGGTCTGACAGACGAAAGCCGCCTTTCCCCGCGCGGCGCTTGTGCCTATGCTGCCAGCGATAAACGCGATGAGGGAGGACACGCCATGCAGATGAGTGACACGCGCCAGATCGACGCCGACCCGGCCATCGTCTGGGCGGCCCTCCTGAATCCGGAGGTGTTGAAGGCGGCGGTCCCCGGCTGCGAGTCGCTGACCGGCACGCCCGAGGACGGGTTCGAGGCCGTGGTGGTGCAGAAGGTCGGCCCGGTCAAGGCGCGCTTCACCGGGCTGGTGACGATCTCTGACCGGGTCGAGGGCGAAAGCCTGACCCTTTCGGGCGAGGGCAAGGGCGGCGCGGCCGGCTTCGCGCGGGGCGAGGCCCGTGTGCGGCTGCAACCGGCCGAGGGCGGCACCAGCCTGCAATACGAGGTCGATGCCAAGGTCGGCGGCAAGCTTGCGCAACTGGGCAGCCGGATCATCGACGGGTTCGCCCGCAAGATGGCCGACGAGTTCTTCACCCGGTTTCAGGCCGCGGTCGAGGGACCGGACGATGAGGCCGAGTCGGCCGAAGTCGATGACAAGACCGGTGCGAAAAAAGGCTGGTTCAAGCGGATGCTGGGGTCCGACTAGGCATCGCGATCACGGCAACGGCGACGGGCCGATCACCCAGGGGTGCAGCGTGATCAGCGCGGCCCAGGCCAACAACCCCACGGCCACCGCACCCCAGGGCGGTCCGCGACGCGGCCGCCAACGGCCGGTGAACAGCGCGGCCAACGGCAAGAGCGATGTCGCCCGCGCCTGTTCGCGCCATTGCCGCCGCCCCATCTCGCGTTGACGCCGGCGGTCCAGCATCACCATGCCCACCAGCGCGAAGCCAGCAAACAGCGCGAACAGGATCACATGCGCCAGCGTGCCGTTGGCCAGCAGATGAACTCCGGCCCAAAGCAGGATCGCCAGCAGAAGCGGGTGGCGCACGACGCCGGCGATGCCGGGCGCATCGGGGTCGAACTGCCCCGCGCGCCCACCGAACGAGAACGGATTGACCGACACCAGCGCGACCGCCGCCAGCACACAGGCCAGCGCCATGCCGCCCAATGCCAGCCAGGCCTGCCACGGCGCATAGAACCAGAGCGCGACGAAAGGCGCGCGTCCGGCCGCCACGATCAGCCATGCCAGGATCGCCAGCGACAACAGGCTGTATCCGATGGTGAACGCCGGTGCCCCGAACCGTGTGACGATGGCGCCCTTGACGGCGGGCCGCACCGGCACCGCATGCGACAGGAAGAAGACTGCCAATGCCGCGATGAATTCCAGCCAACCGCCCATGCCGCGCCTCCGTGATTGCCGAATCCTACCGTTGACGGCGCAGGGCCGGCAAGGGCGCGCACCGCATTGCCCCCGGCGGCCCGCTGCGCCATGATGCCGCGCCGATGGGACTGACCGAAAGAGTTGCCGTGTTTCCAACGACCTTTGACAACTTTGTCGCCCCCGCCCGCGCGTATCCGCAGATCTGGCGGCTTGTTCTGGGGCTTGGGCTGATCGCAGGTATCTATTTCCTGTGGATGGCGGTCATGGGCGGGCTGCTGTGGCTTGCCTCAGGTCTCGACGGGCTGGAGGCGCGGCTTCAGACCATCGCGCAGGGGGCGGACCCGGTTTCACTGCTGCTGCTGTTGTGCACCTTCCTGGGTATGGCACTGGGGGCCTGGGCGGCGGCGCGGCTGCTGCACGGGCGGGGTTGGCGCAGCCTGTTCGGCCCGCCGCCGACGGTCCTTCGGGACTTCGTGCTGGGTCTTGGGGTCATGGTGGTGGTCGGTGGCGGCCTCGGCCTGCTTTCGCTGCCTTTCCTTCCGACACTTTCGGTCGCGACGCCGCTGCCGACATGGCTGGCGTTCCTGCCGCTGGCACTGATGGGGATCGCCTTGCAGACCGGGGCCGAGGAACTGGTCTTTCGCGGCTATCTGCAACAGCAGCTGGCGGCGCGCTTTGCCGCGCCGCTGGTCTGGATGGGCGTGCCATCGATTCTGTTCGGCCTGGCCCATTTCGCGCCCGGCGAACTGGGCGACAATGCCTGGCTTGTCGTGGCCGCAACCGGGCTCTTCGGGCTTATCGCGGCGGATCTGACCGCGCGTACCGGGGCGCTGGGCCTGGCCTGGGGGCTGCATTTCGCCAACAATTTTCTGGCGATCCTGGTCGTCTCGGCCATGGGCGGGCTTGACGGTCTGGCACTGTTCGAACTGCCACGGGGAACGGTGCAATCGGCCAACCTGCGCCCCATACTGCTGGCTGACATGGCGCTCATGGTTGCGGTTTGGGCGGTGTGCCGGCTGCTTCTGATGCGGCGCTGACGCGGCACCGGATTGCAATTCACGCCCGGCGCCTTTATCTGAACACGCAGCCAGACAGGGGCAAACGGCATGAACTGGATCACCAACTACGTCCGACCGACCATCAACTCGCTCTTCTCGCGCCGCGAGATGCCCGAGAACCTCTGGACGAAGTGCCCCGAATGCGGAACCATGCTGTTCCACCGGGAACTGAAGGACAATCTTCAGGTCTGCACGAACTGCAATCACCATATGGCGATCACCCCGCGCGAGCGGTTCGAACGCCTGTTCGACGCCGGCACGTTTTCCGAGGTGTCGGTGCCCGAGCCGGTGGTCGATCCGCTGCATTTTCGCGATCAGAAACGTTATCCCGACCGTATGAAGGCGGCGCAGAAAGCCACCGGCGAGCGCGAGGCGATGCTGGTCGCCGAGGGCGAGATCGGGCGCGCGCCGGTCGTCGCGGCGGCGCAGGATTTTTCGTTCATGGGCGGATCGATGGGCATGTATGTCGGCAATGCGATCATCGCCGCCTGCGAACGCGCGGTCGAACGCCGGTGCCCGCTGCTGCTGTTTTCCGCCGCCGGGGGGGCGCGTATGCAGGAGGGGATTCTGTCGCTGATGCAGATGCCGCGCACCACGGTCGCCGTGCAGATGCTGCGTGAGGCGGGATTGCCCTATATCTGCGTTCTGACCCATCCCACGACCGGTGGCGTGACCGCCAGCTATGCCATGCTGGGCGATGTCCAGATCGCCGAGCCGAATGCCCTGATCTGTTTCGCCGGGCCCAGGGTGATCGAACAGACCATCCGCGAAAAGCTGCCCGAAGGGTTTCAGCGGGCCGAATACCTGCTGGATCACG
This sequence comes from Rhodobacteraceae bacterium HLUCCA12, assembly GCA_001314715.1. GTDB lineage: Bacteria > Pseudomonadota > Alphaproteobacteria > Rhodobacterales > Rhodobacteraceae > Pararhodobacter. The sequence continues at coordinate 40,298 of LJSV01000014.1, forward strand.
GGATGCTGGACCGTGTCACCCACCGCAAGGACATGCGGCGTGAGTTGATCACCATCCTGCGCATGCTGACCAGCCAGCCGCCCGCGGTGGCGGGTGATTTGCCCGCGCCCGAGCCCGAGGCCCCGGCGGACCTTGCGCCAGAGCCCGTTGCCGCGCCTGACGCCAAGCCGTGAGCGCGGCGCCCTCGGACGCCATCCTGTCCCGGATGATGGCGTTGCATCCCAAGATCATCGACCTGACGCTGGACCGGGTCTGGCGTCTGCTGGCCGCGCTGGGCCACCCCGAGCGCGATCTGCCCCCGGTCGTCCATATTGCGGGCACGAACGGCAAGGGTTCGACCCTTGCCATGCTCCGCGCCGGACTGGAAGCCGAGGGGAAGCGCGTTCATGCCTATACCTCGCCGCATCTGGCGCGGTTTCATGAACGCATCCGTCTGGCCGGCACATTGATTTCCGAACCCGCGCTCGGCGCGGTTCTGGATGAGTGCTATGCCGCGAACGCCGGTGCGCCCATCACCTATTTCGAGATCACCACCTGCGCGGCCTTTCTGGCCTTTGCCCGCACGCCAGCCGATTTTACCTTGCTGGAGGTCGGTCTGGGCGGCCGGCTCGATGCGACCAATGTCATCGACAAGCCGGCGCTGTGTGTCATTACGCCGGTCTCGCTGGATCATCAGCAATACCTGGGTGAGACACTGGGGCAAATCGCGGGCGAGAAGGCGGGCATCCTCAAGCGTGGGGTCCGTTGCGTGGTCGGCCCCCAGGCCGAGGCCGGACTGCACGCGATCGAGGATCGCGCAGCCCGGACCGGGTCGTCCCTTTTTGCGCATGGCCAGCACTGGCACAGCACCGAAGAGGCCGGGCGACTGGTGTATCAGGATGAGACCGGCTTGCTGGACCTGCCCTTGCCCAACCTGCCCGGTGGTCATCAGATCGAAAATGCCGGGGCGGCACTGGCCGCGCTGCGGCTGCTGGGCGCCGGCGAGCGTGCCTTTGACGGTGCCGTGACGGCGGCCGAATGGCCGGCGCGTATGCAGCGGTTGCGCCAAGGGCCGCTGATCGAACAGGCGCCGGGGCTGGAGCTGTGGCTGGACGGCGGCCACAACCCGGCGGCGGGGCAGGCGATAGCGGACACGTTGGCACGATTGCCCAGGCGCCCGACCTGGCTTGTTTGCGGCATGCTGAACACCAAGGATGTTCGGGGGTTCATGGCACCGCTGGCCAGTCAGGCGCGGGGCCTGGTGGCGGTGTCGATCCCGAACGAGATCAACACCCTCAGCGCGTCCGAAACCGCGTCGGCGGCTACGGCCTCGGGCCTGCCCGCCGAAGAGGCCGAATCGGTGGCCGCAGCCCTGGCGCGGATCGCCGAGCGGGATCCGCAGGCGCGGGTCTTGATCTGTGGATCACTGTATCTGGCCGGGGCGATCCTGCGCGACAACGGCTGATCGACCGGGCCTGACATCCGCGCAACAAAAAACCCCGCATGCAGCGGGGCTTTTGCGTCAGCAATGCTGGAAGCCGAGTCAGGCTACGGCAGCGGCGGTCTGCGCGGCCTTGGCCAGGTCTTTCTTGATCTTCAGCGCGCGCGGCGACAGATCTTCGTCGCGGGCCTTCGCCAGAAAGGCGTCCAGCCCACCACGGTGATCGACCGTGCGCAGCGCCGACGCCGAGATGCGCAGCGCATAGCTTTTGCCCAGCGTTTCCGAGGCCAGCGTCACATCCACCAGATTCGGCAGGAAACGGCGGCGCGTCTTGTTGTTGGCATGGCTGACATTGTTGCCAGTCATCGGCCCCTTACCGGTCAGTTCGCAACGGCGCGACATGTTTTTGTCCTCGTCTTGTTCGGCTGGGCAAGCTTCGCCCGTCAATACAAAGGGGCGCCGCTGCGGCAGCGCCCAGAATCTCATGCGCCGCTCTTATGGCGATTGCCGCGTGCCGTCAAGAGGGTCCGGTGCCTCGTCTTGCTTCGCATTGGCCTGATTCCTGGTCGACAACTCGTCGAGAAAGGCGCGCGCGGCGGCGCCTGCGCTGGCGGCGCCATCGGCGACCTGCCTGGCCAGCGCGTCCATTCGTGCGCGGGCCCAGGGTGTCTCCAGCCGGGCCAGCAGGGCGTTTCGCACCTCTTCGGCGAACCAATGGCGTGCCTGCGCCGCGCGCCGCTCGGCCCAGTGACCATGTTCGCGCCGCCAGTCGCTCAGGGCGCGGATTTCGTCCCAGACATGGTCCAGACCGCTTTCCTCCAGCGCCGATGCCGTCATCGCCTTGGGAAAGCCGGGCGGGTCTTGCGGGCGCCGGCGCAGCAGCCGCAGCGCGCCGGCGTAATCAGCGCAGGTGCGCGTTGCCGTGGCCTTCAGATCGCCATCGGCCTTGTTCACGACGATGATGTCCGCCGCCTCCATGATGCCGCGCTTGACGCCTTGCAATTCATCGCCACCGGCCGGGGCCAGCAACAACAGGAAGACATCGCAAAGCTCGGCAACGACGGTTTCCGACTGACCCACGCCCACCGTTTCGATCAGGACCACGTCGAACCCCGCCGCCTCGCATAATGCGACCGCCTCGCGCGTGCGCCGGGCGACGCCGCCCAAATGCGACTGGCTGGGTGACGGGCGGATGAAGGCATTGGGGTGGCGTGTCAGGCGTTCCATGCGGGTCTTGTCGCCCAGGATCGAGCCTCCGGTGCGCGCACTCGACGGGTCCACGGCCAGAACCGCCACCCGCAGGCCCTTGTCGCAAAGAGCCATGCCGAAGGCCTCGATGAAAGTCGATTTGCCCACGCCCGGCGTGCCCGACAGGCCGATGCGCAAGGCCTCGCGCCCGTGACCGGCCAGATTTTCCAGCAACGCGGCGGCCTTTTCGCGATGGTCGTGGCGCGTGCTTTCCACCAGCGTGATTGCCCGTGCCAGGGCGCGTCTGTCGGCCGCTAGGAGCCGCTCGGCGAGTTCGGCCATGATCCCCTCTCATCGCTTGTGCCTGCCCCTCTTGCCTTGCCGGGGCAAAGCTGTCCAGTGGCTGCGCGGCCACTGGAAGTCTGATCGGCGCTGGCGCATAACCCGGTGTCATGGACCTGCCCATCGATCCGCTGTTGCCAGAAATCCGCGCCACGCTGGCGGCGCACGGGCGGTGTGTGCTTCAGGCGCCGCCCGGTGCGGGCAAGACCACGCGTGTTCCACTGGCGTTGCTGGACCATGTGCCGGGCCGGATCGTGATGCTGGAGCCGCGCCGCCTTGCCGCACGCGCGGCGGCCGAGCGCATGGCCGAGAGCCTGGGCGAGCCGGTGGGCCAGCGCGTGGGCTACCGCATTCGGGGCGAGGCCAAGGTCAGCCGCCAAACCCGGATCGAGGTCGTGACCGAGGGGATCTTGACGCGCATGGTGCAATCCGACCCCTCACTGGAGGGGGTCGGCGCGGTTCTGTTCGATGAATTCCACGAACGCTCGCTGAACGCCGATCTGGGGCTGGCGCTGGTGCTGGAACTGCGCGACGCGCTGCGGCCCGATCTGGCATTGATGGTGATGTCCGCCACGCTGGATGCCGAGCCGGTCGCCGCACTGATGGGCGATGCGCCGGTTCTGACGGCGCGGGGGCGCGCCTTTCCGGTCGAAACGCGCTGGTTGCCAAAGCCGATCGCGCGGGGAACGCGGCTGGCACAGGCGGTGGCCGATCAGGTGGTGGCGGCGCTGTCGGAAACGACCGGCGGCATGCTAGTCTTCCTGCCGGGCGAGCGCGAGATCCGCCAGGTCGCCGGGCTGCTCAACGGGCGCCTGTCGCCCGAGGTGCGGATGCACAGCCTTTTCGGGGCGATGCCCTTTGCCGATCAGCGCGCCGCGATTGCCCCCGCGTCCTCGGGGCGCAAGCTGGTTCTGGCCACGGCCATCGCCGAGACTTCGTTGACGCTGGCCGATATTCGCGTGGTCGTCGATGCCGGGCGCGCGCGCCGGGCGCGCTATGATCCGGGTTCGGGTATGTCGCGTCTGGTGACCGAATCGGTCAGCCGGGCCGAGGCCGAGCAACGGCGCGGGCGCGCCGGCCGGGTCGCCGAGGGCATCTGTTACCGGATGTGGACACGCGGGCAGGAGGGGGCCTTGCCCGCTTTCGCCCCGCCCGAGATCGAGACCGCGGACCTGTCGTCGCTGGCGCTGGAACTGGCGGTCTGGGGCGCGGGCAGCGGCGCCGGGCTGGCCTTTCTGACGCCGCCACCATCCGGCGCGCTGGCCGAGGCGCGTGCGCTGTTGCGGGATCTGGGCGCGCTGGACCGCGACGGCCGGGTCACCGACCATGGCCGGGCCATGGCCGCAACGCCGCTGCATCCGCGGCTGGCACATATGCTGCTGGTCGGGGGGCGCGATGCGGCGGTGCTGGCGGCGTTGCTGGAATCGCGCGATCCGCTGAACGGTGCGCCGGTGGATCTGACCTTGCGGCTGGGTGCCGTTTCGGATGCACGCGGGTACGCCGCGCACCATCCCTGGCCGCTGCGCCACGACCTTTTGGACCGCATCCGCACCGAGGCCCGCAGGCTGGCACGGCTGGCGCCCGAATCGGGCGGGCTTTCGCCGGCCGAGATGGCGGCGCTGGCCTACCCCGACCGGATCGCCCTGCGCCGCAAGGGCGAAGCGCCGCGCTATCTGCTCTCGGGTGGCAAGGGCGCGATGCTCGATCCGGCGGACCCGCTGGCACAGGCCCGCTTGCTGGTGGCAACCGACCTTGACGGTGATCCCCGCGAGGCCCGGATCAGGCAGGCCATACCGATCACCGAATCGGCCCTGCGCGCATTGTTCGGCGCGCAGATCGCATGGTGCGATGTCTGCGAATGGTCGGCTCGCGCGCGCCGCGTGGTCGCGCGCGAGCAAGAGCGCCTGGGCGCCCTGGTTCTGGCCGAACGCAAATGGGAAGCCCCGGCCGATGCCCGCGCCCGTGCCGCGCTGGACGGCCTGCGCGATCTGGGTCTTTCGCAATGCGGGATGACCGATGCCGCGCGGCGGTTTCAGGCGCGCGTGGCCTTGCTGCGCGATCAGGGCGACGATCTGCCCGATCTGTCGGATGAGGCGATCCTTGCCAGTGCCGAGGACTGGTTGCTGCCTTGGCTCGGCAAGATCCGCACCGCCGACGACCTGCGCGCACTGGATCTGACCGAGGCGCTGAAACAGCGGCTGACATGGGAACAGGCCCAACGCCTTGACCGTCTGGCCCCGGCGCATTTCGTCACGCCGCTGGGGCGCAAGGTGGCGATCGACTATGCCGCCGGCGCGCCCGAGATCGCCGTGCGTCTTCAGGAAATGTTCGGCGTGACCGAGCATCCGGTCGTCGGTCCGCGCCAGTTGCCGCTGAAGGTCACGCTGCTGTCACCGGCCCGACGGCCTGTGCAGACCACCACCGATCTGCCGGGTTTCTGGGACAGCAGCTATACCGATGTGCGCAAGGACATGCGCGGGCGTTACCCGCGCCACCCCTGGCCCGAAGACCCGCGCCAGGCCGATCCGACCCTTCGTGCCAAGCCGCGCGGCCGGTAACCGGGCTATTGCCCCAGATGCCGGGTTCCGCGCGCCGTGGCCAGGGCGATCTGGCGCTGGCGTTCGCGAAACCTTGCGCGGCGCGCATCGTCGAACTCGGTCAGGCAATGGTGACAACTCACGCCCTCTTCATACTCCGGGCGCGCGCGGTCGGCGGGGTCCAGGGGGCGCCGGCAGGCGTGACACATCGTGTGATCGCCCGGCACCAGTCCGTGACCGACCGACACGCGCTGATCGAAAACGAAACACCCGCCGCGCCACAGGCTTTCGTCCTGTGGCACCTCCTCGAGGTATTTCAGGATACCGCCCTTCAGATGAAACACCTCCTCGACGCCCTGACCCAGAAGGTAGTTGGTCGATTTCTCGCAGCGAATGCCGCCGGTGCAGAACATCGCGATCCGCTTGTTGTGAAAGCGATGGCGGTTGGCCTGCCACCATGCCGGGAAATCGCGAAAGCTGCGTGTTCCGGGGTCGATGGCACCGTCGAACGTGCCGATGGCGACCTCGTAGTCGTTGCGGGTGTCGATCACGGCCACGTCAGGCGCGGTGATCAGCTCATTCCACTCGGCCGGGGTCACATAGTGGCCGACGCCCGCGCGCGGGTCCACGTCGGGCTGGCCCATTGTGACGATCTCGCGCTTCAGGCGCACTTTCATGCGGCCGAAGGGCATGGTTTCGGCCGGACTTTCCTTCCAGTCCAGATCGGTGCAGCCGGGCAGGGCACGGATTGTGTCCAGCATCGCGTCGATCGCGGCGCGGGTGCCAGCAATGGTGCCATTGATCCCTTCGGGCGCCAGCAAGAGCGATCCTTTCACGCTCAGCGCACAGGCCTGCCGGGCCAGCGGCGCGCGATGCGCGGCAGGGTCGGGGAACCGGGTGAAGTGATAGAGCGCGGCCACGATCAGCATGGCGCCCTGTTGCACGGCTTGGGTGGATCGGGCAAGAGGTGTTGAGCCAACGCGCCCTGCGACGAGATTGGCCGCAGCGCCTCGCACCGGTCATGTGCAACCCGCCCGACGCCCGCCATTCACGCGGCTTTTGCTTGACTCCAAGCGCGCGCTGCCATATCGCCCGGTCAATTCCCCGGAGGCTTGTCGCTTCCGGTCCCATCGCTTTTGCGGGGATCGCCATCCGTCAGCGCGTTGCGCCCACGGGTGCCACTTTGCATTGGCGGGTTCGCACGGGTCGTATTCGCACGGGCCACGGTCACAAAGGACGAGCGCATGTTCGAGAATCTGTCGGAACGCCTTGGGGGTGTCTTTGATCGCCTGACCAAGCAGGGCGCGCTGTCGGTCGATGACGTGACCGCCGCCCTGCGCGAGGTGCGCGTCGCGCTGCTGGAGGCCGATGTGTCGCTGCCGGTGGCGCGCGATTTCATCAAGCGCGTGCAGGGCAAGGCCACGGGCGCGGCGGTGACGAAATCGGTCACGCCGGGTCAGCAGGTTGTCAAGATCGTCCATGACGAGCTGATCGCCACCCTGCGCGGCGACGAGGATCCCGGCAAGCTGAAGATCGACAACCCGCCCGCGCCGATCCTGATGGTGGGTTTGCAGGGCTCGGGCAAGACCACCACCACCGCCAAGCTGGCCCGACGCCTGAACGAGCGCGAGCACAAGCGCGTGCTGATGGCGTCGCTGGATACCAACCGCCCCGCCGCGATGGAACAGCTGGCCATTCTGGGCGGTCAGATCGGGGTCGATACCCTGCCGATCGTCAAGGGTGAAACCGCCGTGCAGATCGCCCGCCGCGCGAAACAGCAGGCGATGCTGGGCGGATATGACGTCTTTATCCTGGATACTGCCGGTCGCCTCCATATCGACAACGCCCTTATGGACGAGGTGCAGGCCGTCCGCGATGTCGCCAGCCCGCGCGAGACGCTTCTGGTGGTCGATGGCCTGACCGGTCAGGACGCGGTCAACGTGGCGACCGAGTTCGACGCGAAGGTGGGCATTTCCGGTGTCGTCCTGACGCGGATGGATGGCGATGGCCGTGGCGGCGCGGCGCTGTCGATGCGCGCGATCACCGGCAAGCCCATCCGCTTTGTCGGTCTGGGCGAAAAGACCGACGCGCTGGAAACCTTTGAGCCCGAGCGCATCGCCGGCCGCATTCTGGGCATGGGCGATATCGTCGCGCTGGTGGAAAAGGCGCAGGCGACGCTTGAGGTCGAGCAGGCCGAGCGCATGATGAAGCGGTTCCAGAAGGGTCAGTTCAACATGAACGACCTGCGGACCCAGCTGGAACAGATGCTCAAGATGGGCGGTATGCAGGGCGTCATGGGCATGATGCCCGGCATGGGCAAGATGCAGAAACAGGCCGAGGCCGCCGGGTTCGATGATCGCATGCTCAAGCGCCAGATCGCCCTGATCCAGTCGATGACGAAACAGGAACGGGTCCGGCCCGAGGTCTTGCAGGCCAGTCGCAAGAAGCGCATCGCCGCCGGTGCCGGGCTGGAAGTGTCCGAGCTCAACAAGCTTTTGAAGATGCAAAAGCAGATGGGCGACGTCATGAAGAAGATGGGCAAGGGCGGCATGCTGAAACAGGCGATGAAGTCGATGTTCGGCAAGAGCCCCGACATGGCCGATGTCCAGAAGCAACTGGCCGACCCCGAGGCGATGAAAGCCGCGCAGATGGCCATGCAGCGCGGCGGCGGCGGGCTGCCCGGTCTGGGCGGCGGCGGATTGCCTGGCGGGCTGTCGGGCCTTGGCACGGGCAAGAAACGCAGATGACGACCGCGCCGCGCCCCTTGTTGACCGGTGTGCCCGTGCTGGAAACCGCGCGGCTGATCCTGCGTGCGCCCGAGACGCGCGATTTCGAGCCGTTCGCGACCTATTCCGCCTCGGCGCGCGCACGCTTCACCGGCGGCCCGCTGGATCGTGCATCGGCCTGGCGCTCGTTCTGTCATCTGACCGGGCACTGGATCCATCGCGGCTATGGGCTGTTCGTGATCGAGGCCAGGGACGACGGCCGCGCGTTGGGGTCTGCGGGTCCGTTCTTTCCCGAAGGCTGGCCTGAGCCCGAAATCGGCTGGACCCTGTGGTCACCCAGGGACGAGGGCCGGGGCTATGCCTTCGAGGCGGCCGGGGCCGCGCGTGCCTATGCCTATGATATTCTGGGCTGGCAGACCGCGATCAGCCTGATCGATGCGGACAACCACCGCAGCCAGGCGCTGGCCCGGCGGCTGGGTTGCGCGCCCGAGGGCGAGGGCGCGGTCATGGGCAGTGCCTGCACGATCTGGCGTCATCCCGCGGCCGAGACGCAGGCCGATGGCGGTTTGGAGGCCTATGCATGAACGCGCCGCATCCGACCCTTGCGCCGGGCAATACCGACTCGCGGCAGCTTGCGGCGCGGTTGGGCGCGCGACTCGATGGAACGATCGGCGATCGCTTCGATCCTGACGCTTCGGAAATCTGGCGCCATGCGCACAGGAGGCCAGCATGAACGACACCACCCAGCGCGCCGCGCAATTGCTGCGCGAACATCGCGAATCGATCGACCGGCTGGATGCGATCCTGGTCTATACGCTGGCCGAACGGTTCAAGCATACGCAGGCCGTGGGCAAGCTGAAGGCCACGCATACCCTGCCCCCGTCGGACCCGGCGCGCGAGGCCCAGCAGATCGAACGGTTGGAATGGTTGGCCAAGGAAGCCGACCTGGACCCCGAATTCGCCAAGAAATTCCTGACCTTCATCATCTCTGAGGTGATCCGTCACCACGAGAGGTTGCAGAAATAACCCGGATCGGCGCCAAGGCGCCCCAACAGCCATTCAAAGGAGAAACTCATGGCTACCAAAATCCGTCTCGCCCGCGGGGGCTCGAAAAAGCGCCCGTTCTATTCGATCGTCATCTCGGACAGCCGCATGCCGCGCGACGGCCGGTTCCTGGAAAAGGTCGGCACCTATAACCCGCTGTTGGCCAAGGATCACGAGGAGCGCGTAAAAATGGATGTCGAGCGGGTCCAGTTCTGGCTCGACAAGGGCGCCCAGCCCACCGACCGCATCGCGCGCTTCCTTGAGGTCGCGGGCCTGCGCACGAAGGCCGAGCGGAGCAACCCCAAGAAGGCCCAACCCGGCAAGAAGGCCGTCGAGCGCGCCAAGGAAAAGGCCGACAAGGCCGAGGCCGGCGCCGAAGCGTGAGGCCGGGCGAGGGGGGCTGTCTGCCCCCCTCTTTGGCTTCGCCAAATTCACCCCCCGAGCGTATTTCCAGCAAGATGAAGAGGGCGGAATGGGCAAGGACAGGGTTTGCGTGGGGGCAGTCGCCGGGGCGTTCGGCGTGCGTGGCGATGTGCGCCTGAAAAGCTTTTGCGCCGAGCCCGAGGCGATCGCGGCCTATGCGCCGCTTCAGACCGAGGACGGCAGCCGCAGCTTTGACGTTACCGTGTTGGGGGCGGTTGCCAACGGGCTGTCTGTCCGGCTGTCGGGCGTGAATACCCGCGAAGAGGCCGAGGCCCTGCGCGGCACTAGGCTTTACGCCGATCGCAGCCGCCTGCCATCATTGCCCGATGACGAATTCTATCATGCCGACCTGATCGGGCTGGAGGTTCTGGATACCGGCGGCACGGTTCTGGGAACGGTGACGGCGGTGCTTGATCACGGTGCCGGGGATCTGCTGGAGATCCAGCGCAAGGGCGCGCAGAGCGTGTTGCTGCCCTTCACCCGCGCGTCGGTGCCGACCGTCGATCTGGCGGCTGGCCGGATCATCGCCGATCCGCCCGACGGGTTGCTGGAATGAACCGGCGGGCGGCGCTGCTGGCTGCGGCGGCGTTGATCTATGCCGGGTCGATCATGATCGGGATGTCCGCGCAGGGTTGGCTTGGTCTTGCCGCGATCTGGGCCCTTTTGCTGCTATACACCGTATTGATGCGCCCGGCCTCGCAATGGTCGGGCCGGGGGCTGGAAGGCGCGATACGCCTTGTGTCGACGCTTGCGGGAACGGCGGCCTTGTCGGGTATTTTGTGGTTGGCGGGGATGGGGCTGTCGTTGATGGCAGAAACCGTACCGGTCTGGCCGGGGGTTGCACTGGCCGGGGCGGGCATGGTGCTTGCGCGCGGCGTCTGGAGTGCAAGGAAGGAAGCGCAAATGGATGCGTTCCTGGATGAGGCGCTATGGCAATTGCAGGGTGTTCAGGAACCCGCCGCAGCGAACGGCGTGCAACTGGCCACAGCCGACGATGACCTGCGCTGGAGCCGATTGTCGGCAGTCGTTTCACAGGTTGAACCCGCGCTGAGCCCGGCGCGGGCACGCCAGCTTGCCGCCACGCTCGCCCCCGATCTGGACCGCGGGTTCTATCGAGAGGCGATGCGCGATCTGTCCGAACTGAGCGGCGCGGGCGCCGTGCGGGTGCAACTGGCGCTGATGGCCCGGCGCGAGGTGATGCCCGGGTGGGATGACGCCCCTACGGCGGTGTCTCTGCTGGGGCGGGCGCTCGACCTGGATGCGGAAACCGCGGCGCAGGCCTGCGCGGTCGCCGATGCCCGGCTCTCGGAGCCCGGCGCTGATCTGACCGAAGCTGCCGCCTTGCAAGCTGGGCTTGACGTGCGCCTTGCGGCACTGTCGCCGAACGATCCATTGCGCGCGCCCTTGGAACGTGTGCTGTCACGGTTGAGGAGGGAGCGCCATGGCTGACGATCCGCCAGGACCACGCTCGCACGGGCGGCTGTCGGCCCGGCCGACCTTGCAGCCGCGCGATCTGATGTCCGAGACCGGGCGCGCGCCGGGTTGCTGGACTGCGCGCGTCATTACCCTGTTTCCAGAGGCATTCCCCGGTGTCCTGGGCCTGTCGCTGACCGGCAAGGCACTGACGCAGGGATTGTGGGCGCTGGAGCCGGTCGATCTGCGCCCCTTTGGCGAGGGGCGGCATCGCAATGTCGACGACACGCCCGCCGGGGGCGGCGCCGGCATGGTCTTGCGGGCCGATGTCATGGCGCGGGCCCTGGCCGCGGCCGGGGTCGCCCCCGGCGGGGCTGATCCGCGCCGGCCACTGGTCTACGTGTCGCCGCGGGGGCGGCGATTCGACCAGGCCATGGCGCGCCGCTTTGCGGCAGGGGATGGGCTGACTCTGATCTGCGGCCGATTCGAGGGGCTGGACGAGCGCGTGATCGAGCATTTCGACATCGAAGAGGTGTCTTTGGGCGATTTCGTCCTGACAGGTGGCGAGATTGCGGCAATGGCCTTGATTGATGCGACGGTCAGGCTTATACCGCGCGTGCTTGGGAATCAGGCATCCACGGAAGAGGAATCCTTTTCTGACGGGTTGCTGGAGCACCCGCACTATACCAAACCCCCCGTCTGGGAAGGCCGCGCGATACCGGAAGTTCTCTTGTCCGGGCACCACGCGAAAATCGTCGACTGGCGGAGGGAACAGGCCGAGAGGCTGACCAAGGAACGCCGCCCTGATCTCTGGCGGGCTTACCGTGAGCGTCACGGTGGGGACCCGGATAGAGACCAAGAGCTCTGAGGGGGCATCACACGTCGCGGGAAGCACCCGCGCCATTGACAAGGATGACTGCGATGAACCTGATTGCGCAGATCGAAGCCGAGCAGATTGCGGCGCTCGGCAAGGACATTCCCGATTTCAAGCCGGGCGACACCGTGCGTGTCGGCTATAAAGTGACCGAAGGGACGCGCTCGCGGGTGCAGAACTTCGAGGGCGTCTGCATCAGCCGGCGCGGCGGCAACGGCATCGGTGCCTCGTTCACCGTGCGCAAGATTTCCTTTGGCGAAGGTGTCGAGCGGATGTTCCCGCTCTATTCGACCAATATCGATTCCATCGCCGTGGTGCGTCGCGGCAAGGTGCGCCGGGCCAAGCTGTATTACCTGCGCGACCGCCGCGGCAAGTCGGCCCGGATCGCCGAAAAGACCAACTACCGCGCCCTTCGCGGCAGCGAAGGCTGAGGAGCAGCGCCATGAAAGATGCAATCCATCCCGAATATCACACGATCAACGTGAAGCTGGTCGACGGTACTGTCGTTCAGATGCGTTCGACCTGGGGCGCCGAGGGCGACACGCTGTCGCTGGATATCGACCCCTCGGTGCACCCGGCCTGGACCGGTGGTTCGACGCGCCTGATGGATACCGGCGGCCGCGTGTCGAAGTTCAAGAGCAAGTATTCCGGCCTCGGCTTCTGAGCCGCCGGAACGACCGATGGCAAGGGGCGCGGCGCTGGCTGCGCCCTTTTGCTTTTGGCGCGGCGGCGTGGTGCGATTGCTTGCGCATTCACGCATGTTTGACTAAGCCCGGTAGTATCATCACGCACTCGGGTTCAGGAACGCAGCACGCATGGCGCATATCATTGTCACCGGCAACGAAAAGGGCGGATCGGGCAAATCCACCACCGCAATGCATATTGCCACCGCGCTTGCGCGGATGGGGCACAAGGTGGGCGCGCTGGATCTGGACCTGCGCCAGCGAAGTTTCGGACGCTACATCGAGAACCGCATCGCCTATTGCAAGGCCGAGGCGCTGGCCCTGCCGACGCCGGAATACCGCGATCTGCCCGAGGTCGATCCGGCCAGCCTGGGCCCGGAGGAAAACATCAGCGATCACCGGCTTTCGGTTGCCATGGCCGGGCTGGATGAAGAATGCGATTTCATCGTCATCGACTGCCCCGGCGCGCATACCCGGTTGAGCCAGGTCGCGCATTCGCTGGCCGACACGCTGATCACGCCGCTCAATGACAGTTTCATCGATTTCGACCTGTTGGCGCGGATCGACCCGTCAACCAACAAGGTGCTGGGCCCGTCGATCTATTCGGAAATGGTCTGGCAGGCGCGCCAACTGCGCGCGCAAGCGGGGCTGAAGCCGATTGACTGGATCGTCTTGCGCAACCGGATGGGGGCGCAGCAGATGCACAATAAGCGCAAGGTCGGCGAGGCGCTGACCCAGCTTTCCAAGCGGATCGGGTTTCGCGTGGCACCTGGGTTCACCGAGCGGGTGATCTTTCGCGAGCTGTTCCCGCGCGGCCTGACGCTGATGGATCTCAAGGATATCGGGATCGAGCAGTTGAACATGTCAAATATAGCCGCGCGGCAAGAGCTGCGCGACCTGTTGTCGGCTCTGAAGCTTCCGGGCGTGACGGTCAGTGTTTGAAGAAACGCTTTTCAGGAAGCGTGTTCGGAACCGATTTGTGCAGATCCTCCAGCCGCTCGGTAAAGCGGTCGGGTTCCTGCGTGGCAAACAGGTTGAACGGAAATTTACCCGTTTGCCCCATTTTCGTCAGCGACTCAGGCACATGTTTCATCGTCGTCTCCATTCCTTGCCCGGACTCGCCGGACACATGTAAATTGCCCGGCCCATGCGGCGAAAATGTGGCGATGCAGGTGCCTTTTTGGCAATTCTGCCGGGCGGTTGACGGTTTCGAGGGCCTGGAATAAAAGGCGAACATTGGGCGTGTTTGACTTGCCCGTCCGCCGCCATAACTGGTGCCGATGCTATCCCTGGTCTGGTTCAAACGCGATTTGCGCGTGGTCGATCATCCGGCCCTGGCCGCCGCCGCCGAGCGGGGCGCCGTGATACCGCTTTATATCGTCGAACCCGATCTTTGGGCCCAACCCGACGCCTCGGGCCGGCAATGGGCCTTCGTGGCCGAATGTCTGACCGATCTTCGGCGCGAGCTGGTCGCGCTGGGGCAGCCGCTGCTGATTCGAACCGGTGAGGCGGTCGAGGTTCTGGCGCGGCTGAAGGCCTTGACCGGCTTCGTGCGGATCGTCTCGCACCAGGAAACCGGAAACGACTGGACCTTCGCACGCGACCGGCACGTTGCACAATGGGCGCGGGCGCATGGGGTCGAGTGGGTGGAACTGCCGCAATCTGGCGTCGCGCGCGGCGCGCGCGACCGCGATGGCTGGGCGGCGCGGCGCAACGCCTTCATGGCCGGACCGCTGGCCAGGTTGCCGGCGCTGGAACCCGTGATCGAGGCGTCGGGGGGTGTGCCGAGCGCGCGTGCCCTGAACCTGGCGGACGACAGATGCGGCTTTCGCCAGATCGGCGGGCGGGCGCAGGCGCTGGACCTGATGGAGAGTTTTCTGGCGCAGCGCGGGCAGAACTATCGCACCGCGATGTCCTCGCCCTTGAGCGCCGAGCGCGCCTGTTCCCGGCTTTCGCCGTATCTGGCCCATGGCGTGTTGTCGCCGCGCGAGGTCGTTCATGCCACGGCAGCGGCCCGGCATCACCGGCGTGGCGCATGCGGCTGGAGCGCCTCGCTTGGAAGTTTCGAGTCGCGTCTGGCCTGGCGTGATCATTTCATCCAGAAGCTCGAGGATGAGCCAACGCTGGAGTATCGTACGCTTCACCCCGCCATGAATGACCTACGCCCGCGCCAGCCCGACCGCGCCCTGCTGGCGGCATGGGAAAGGGGCGAGACCGGCCTGCCCTTTGTCGATGCCTGCATGCGGTATCTGCGCGCGACCGGATGGCTGAACTTTCGCATGCGGGCGATGCTGGTTTCGGTGGCCGCGTATCAACTGTGGCTGGATTGGCGCGCGTTCGGCCCGGTTCTGGCAAGGCTCTTCACCGATTATGAACCGGGCATCCACTGGAGCCAGGTCCAGATGCAGTCGGGCACGACCGGGATCAATGCCATTCGCATGTACAATCCGGTGAAACAGGGGCTGGACCAGGACCCCGACGGGAACTTTGTCCGGTCGTGGGTGCCGGAACTGGCTCTTGTGCCCGATGCGTTTGTGCACGAACCCTGGCGCTGGCCGGATGCGCGCAGGGTGTTGGGCAAACGCTATCCCGAGCCGGTGGTCGACCCCGCCGCGGCTGCCCGCGAGGCGCGCGCCCGGATCGCCGCGCAGCGGGGGGTGGCCGGGTTTGCCGATCAGGCGGCGCGCATTGCGCAGCGACATGCCAGCCGCAAGGGACGCGGCAGGCCGGGCAGCCGCGACCGCCGCCCCGCGGATCGCGCGCAATTGTCGCTGGATCTGTGACATGGCCCGGATGCGGCGCAAGGGTGATTTGCCGAAAAAGGTCTGCGCGGTCTGCGGTCGGCCCTTTGCATGGCGACGAAAATGGGCGCGGGTCTGGGATGAGGTGCGCCATTGCTCGCAGGCCTGTCGCGGGCGGCGCTCCGCCGCGCCGGATCGCGCGCAATGACGGCCCAATCTGGTAAGGCAAGCTTACCAATCCTGTTGCCTATCGGAAACTTTTTCCCTAGTCCTGTGCGCGGACGACCGCACCAGAGGAGGAAAAGGATGGCAAAGCGCATCAACAGGCAAGGGCTTCAGGTCGATGCACGGATGGTCGGGTTCATCGAAGACCGTGCCCTTCCCGGCACCGGCGTCGAGGCCGATCGCTTCTGGGCCGGCCTTTCGGCATTGGTCCACGATCTGGGGCCGAAGAACCGTGCCTTGCTGGATCGGCGCGAAACCATCCAGAAAGCGATCGACGATTGGCATATTGCCCGTCGTGGCCAGTCCCACGATGCCGAGGAATATGCCGAATTTCTGCGCGAGATCGGCTATCTGCTGCCCGAGGGGCCGGATTTCACGATCCAGACGACGCAGGTCGATCCCGAGATCGCCACCGTGCCGGGGCCGCAACTGGTGGTTCCGGTGATGAACGCGCGCTATGCGCTCAATGCCGCGAATGCGCGCTGGGGTAGCCTGTACGACGCCCTCTATGGCACCGATGCCCTGGGCGATCTGCCGCCCGGCGGTGGGTATGACGCGGCGCGCGGCGCACGGGTCGTGGCGCGCGCCAAGGCGTTTCTGGATGACGCCGCGCCGCTGGCGCGGGGCCTTCATGCTGATTGCGCAGGGTATCGGGTCGAGGGCGGGGCCCTTGTGCCGGCGCTGAAGAACCCGGCACAGTTCGCGGGCTATGCCGGCGCGCCGGATGCGCCCGACGCGATCGTTCTGCGCAACAACGGGTTGCATATCGTCGTGGATATCGACGCCGCGCATCCCATCGGAAAGACCGATCCCGCCCATGTCGCCGATATCCGGCTGGAAGCCGCGTTGTCGTCGATCATGGATTGCGAGGATTCCATTGCCGCTGTCGACGCCGAAGACAAGGTGCTGGCCTGGGGCAACTGGCTGGGCTTGATGACGGGCGATCTGGAAGAGACGCTTGAAAAGGGTGGGCGGACCGTGACCCGCCGCCTGAACCCCGACCTGACCTTTACCGCACCCAATGGCGGCACCCTTGCGCTCAAGGGCCGGGCACTGATGCTGGTGCGCAATGTCGGCCATCTGATGACCAATCCCGCCGTGCTGGACCGCGACGGGAACGAGGCGTTCGAGGGGATTCTGGATGCGATGGTCACCACATTGTGTGCCATGCACGATCTGAAAAAGACCGAAGGCATCCGCAATTCGCACGCCGGGTCGGTCTATGTGGTCAAGCCCAAGATGCATGGCCCCGAGGAAGTGGCTTTCGCCGACGCGATCTTTACCCAGGTCGAGGCCGCGCTGGGCTTGCCGCAATACACCGTCAAGCTGGGCATCATGGACGAAGAGCGCCGCACCAGCGCCAATCTCAAGGAGTGCATCCGCGCGGCGATGCACCGGGTCGCCTTCATCAACACCGGCTTCCTCGATCGCACCGGCGACGAGATTCACACCAGCATGGAAGCCGGGCCGATGATCCCCAAGGGCGAGATGAAGAATGCCGCCTGGATCAAGGCCTATGAGGACCGCAATGTCGATATCGGTCTGGCCTGCGGATTGCAGGGCAAGGCCCAGATCGGCAAGGGCATGTGGGCAATGCCCGATCTGATGGCGGACATGCTGGAACAGAAGATCGCCCACCCACTGGCGGGGGCGAACTGCGCCTGGGTGCCCAGCCCCACCGCCGCCACACTGCATGCCACGCATTATCACGCCGTTGACGTTCTGGCCCGGCAGGCCGAATTGCGGGCAGGCGGCGCACGCGGCACTTTGTCGGATCTGCTGACGATCCCGGTGGCCGACGGGCGCAACTGGACCGATGAGGACCTGACCCGCGAGATCGAGAACAACGCGCAGGGAATCCTGGGGTATGTCGTGCGCTGGGTCGATCACGGGGTCGGATGTTCAAAAGTGCCTGATATCAACGATGTCGGCCTGATGGAGGACCGCGCAACCTGCCGCATTTCGAGCCAGGCACTGGCGAACTGGTTGCATCATGGCGTCGTCAGCGAGGCGCAGGTCATGGCCGGCCTGAAAAAGATGGCCGCGGTCGTGGACCGCCAGAATGCTGGCGATCCGGCCTATCGGCCCATGGCGCCCGGTTTCGACGGTTTTGCCTTCAAGGCCGCATGCGATCTGGTGTTCAAGGGCCGCGCGCAGCCTTCGGGCTATACCGAGCCCGTGCTGCATGCCCGCCGCCTGGAATTGAAGGCCACGGCGGACTGAACCGCACGGGGCGGTGGTGCGACGACCTGGCGTTGCGCCCGCCCCGGCTGCGGGATCGTGCGTATTTTTGGCAAGATGAAGCGCGGATCGTCCCTATAGGCGGGCTGCGGTGGTTGCGCTTCGTCGGGCAACAGGGGCGCAAATGACACAGGAACCCGCGATAACCGACCGTATCGGCGGCGTTTTTCTGGACGTGCCGAAGGATTGACGATATTCTTGCCATCAAACGGGGCGCAACGACCCCGATACGAGAGGCAGTCATGGCATTTCCTGAGCGGTTCGCGAACCTGCCGGAATACGCATTCCCGCGCCTGCGCGCGCTCCTCGATCACCGGCCCGCCGGTGGCGAACCCATTGCCATGACCATTGGTGAGCCGCGCCACCCGATGCCGGATTTCGTGCCCGAGGTTCTGGCGCGCGCCACTGCCGGGTTTGCGCGCTATCCGGCCAACGAGGGGACGTCCGCATTGCTCGATGCCATTTCGGGCTGGGTGGGGCGCCGATATGGCGTCGCGCTGGCGCCTGAACGCCTGATGGCGCTGCACGGCACGCGCGAGGGGCTCTTCAACGCGGCGCTGGCCCTTTGTCCCGAGACGAAGAACGGGCAGAAACCCGTGGTGCTGATGCCGAACCCGTTCTACCAGGTCTATGCCGTGGCGGCGCTCGCGGTCGGGGCCGAGCCGGTCTATGTGCCTGCGCTGGCCGAGACCGGGTATCTGCCGGATTTCGGCGCATTGCCCACGGCGATTCTGGATCGGGCGGCGATCGCCTATCTGTGCTCGCCGGCCAATCCGCAGGGCGCGGTGGCCAGCCGAGCGGACTGGGCGGCGCTCCTGCAACTGGCCGAGCGGCACGATTTCCGCATCTTCGCCGATGAATGCTATGCCGAGATCTATCGCGACGATCCGCCGCCCGGCATCCTGTCGGTCGCCGAGGAGGTTGGCGCCGACCCCGAAAGGGTTCTGAGCTTTCATTCCCTGTCGAAGCGGTCGAACCTGCCCGGCCTGCGATCGGGTTTCGTGGCCGCGGGCCCACAGTCGATCAAGGCGATCCGGCAGTTGCGCGCCTATGCCGGTGCGCCCTTGCCCGAACCCTTGCAGGCCGTCGCCACCGCGGTCTGGGCCGACGAAGCCCATGTCGTGGAAAACCGTGCGCTCTACCGCGCCAAATACGCGCTTGCCGATGACATTCTGGGCGATCTGCCTGGCTATCATCCACCGCGGGCCGGTTTCTTTCTCTGGTTGCCGGTCGCGGATGGCGAGGAAGCCGCCATCCGCCTGTGGCAGGAAACCGGGGTGCGGGTGTTGCCCGGTGCCTATCTGTCGCGTGAGGTTGACGGTGTGAACCCCGGCGCAGGCCATATTCGCGTTGCCCTTGTCGCCCCCGAGGCGGAAACGCGGCGCGGCCTGACGCTTATCCGCGATTGTCTCTATTCCTGAACGAGGATTCCCATGGCCACTTACCACAGCCCACAGCGCCAGCCCCTTCTCGATCAGCGCTTGCAGCAGGCCCTGAGCCAGCGCGGCAAGGAATTGCTGGGGATCGGGCTGATCTGTGCCGGTGCGGTGCTGGCGCTCATGCTGGGATCGTATTCGCCGCAGGATCCGTCATGGATGGCCACCAGCGACGGCCCGGTGCACAACGCGCTGGGGCGCGTGGGTGCCGCGATCGCGGCACCGGCGATGATCATCATGGGACAGGCGGGCTGGGGCGTCGTGGTCGCGCTGGTCGCCTGGGGTCTGCGGCTGATGACGCATCGCGGCGAAGAGAACATCCTGGGTCGATCGGTCTTTGTGCCGATCGCGGTCGCGCTCAGCGCGGTATGGCTGGCAACGCTGGTGCCCGGTGACGGCTGGGCGCTGGATTTCGGGCTGGGCGGGATGTTCGGGGATACGGTTCTGGGCGCGGTCCTGACAGCGTTGCCCCTGACCTCGACCGCCGGGCTGAACATGCTGACCCTGCTCAGCTTTCTGACGATGCTTGCGCTTTGGTCCTATGTGCTGGGCACGTCCTGGCATGAGTTGCGCAGCTTTGGCCGGTTCCTGATCAACGGACTGATCCTGAGCTACATGGGTGTTCTGGCCATGCTGGGCGTTGGCGCGCGGGGCATGGGCGGGATGGCCCGGCGCGCACATGGGCGTTGGCAGAACCAGCGCCACCAGCGCGCCGAGGAACCCGCACCGAAGCGCGCGGCACCGGCCCCGCAAGGCAGCGTGCATGAGGGACAGGCAGCGGCGCCGGCGTATCAGCCGCAGGCTTTCGCCCCCCATATTCCCGCCCCGCATGCCGAGCCGCCGCTGTCGCGCGGGGGCGCGCGCGTCTTGCGCGCCACGCCTGCGCGCGCCGGTCAGGCCGCACCGCAGCAACCGGCGCCGGCCGGACCGCCGCCGGCATTCCACCATCAGGTTCAATCGGGGGCCATCGTGGCCGATCATCGCCCTCCCGCCCCGGATGCCGCCGACACAACCTCGCGGCCCGGCCTGCTGGCGCGTGTTCTTGGGCTGCGCAATGGCGACAATCCGGACGCGGCCGCGCGATCGCAGGCAGGTCATGATGCCGGTTCGGACGCCACCGGCGACGAGCGCATTCGCAACCGGATCAGCGACCTGATACGCGCCCGTCAGCGGCAGGTGCCCACCTTGCGGATCGACTCCGCCCGACCGCAGCTTGGCCTGCCGCCAGGCACGGGCACAGCGCCGATCCCCGCGTCACTGGCGGCCACACGTTCCGCCCTGGCCGGCGCGGGTGAACCAACCGCCCCGCAGTCCGCCGCGCCGCGCCCGGCCCCTGCTGTTTCGGCGGCACCCGCCGCGCCGTGGTTCGAACCCGCCGAGGACGACGTTCTCGATGACGCCATGGCGACCGATGCACAGACGGTGCGCCCGGCGAACGTGCTCAACCGCCGCGTGGTTCAGCCCGCGGCGCGCAGGATGCCCACCCCGTCGCGCCGAGCCCAGGCCGAGGCCGAGCCGCGGCTTGCGTTTGACCAGGCGCAGGCCGTCTATGAACTGCCGCCGTTGTCCTTGCTGACCGATCCCACAAACGTGGAGCGTTACACCCTCTCGGACGATGCGCTGGAAGAAAACGCGCGGATGCTGGAATCGGTGCTCGACGACTACGGCGTGCGCGGTGAGATCGTCTCGGTCAGGCCCGGCCCGGTGGTCACGATGTATGAACTGGAACCGGCACCCGGCCTCAAGGCCAGCCGGGTGATCGGGCTGGCCGATGACATCGCGCGGTCGATGTCGGCGCTGTCGGCGCGGGTCTCCACGGTTCCGGGCCGGTCGGTCATCGGGATCGAACTGCCGAATGCGCGCCGTGAAAAGGTGGTGCTGCGCGAGATCCTGGGGGCGCGTGATTTTGGCGATACGCAGATGCGCCTGCCCCTGGCGCTGGGCAAGGATATCGGCGGCGAGGCGGTTGTGGCCAACCTGGCCAAGATGCCGCACCTGTTGATCGCCGGGACCACCGGGTCGGGCAAATCCGTGGCGATCAACACCATGATCCTGTCGCTGCTTTACAAGATGACACCGCAGGAATGCCGGTTGATCATGATTGATCCCAAGATGCTGGAACTGAGCGTCTATGACGGCATCCCGCATCTGCTGTCGCCGGTGGTGACCGATCCCAAGAAGGCCGTCGTCGCCCTGAAATGGGTCGTCGGCGAGATGGAGGAGCGGTATCGCAAGATGTCCAAGATGGGGGTTCGCAACATCGACGGCTACAATGGCCGGGTGCGCGAGGCGCTGTCGAAAGGCGAGATGTTCAAGCGCACGGTGCAGACGGGCTTTGACGACGAGACCGGCGACCCGGTGTTCGAGACCGAGGAATTCGCGCCCGAGCTTCTGCCCTTCATCGTGGTGATCGTCGATGAGATGGCCGATCTGATGATGGTCGCGGGCAAGGAGATCGAAGCCTGCATCCAGCGCCTGGCGCAAATGGCGCGGGCGTCGGGGATTCACCTGATCATGGCCACCCAGCGCCCCTCGGTCGATGTCATCACCGGCACGATCAAGGCAAACTTCCCGACCCGGATCAGTTTCCAGGTCACCTCCAAGATCGACAGCCGCACGATCCTGGGCGAACAGGGGGCCGAGCAATTGCTGGGCATGGGCGATATGCTGTACATGGCCGGCGGCGCGCGGATCACGCGCATCCACGGCCCGTTCGTTTCGGACGAAGAGGTCGAAGAGGTGGTCAACCACCTAAAGTCCTTTGGCCCGCCGGCCTATCAATCCGGGGTTCTGGACGGCCCGGACAACGACCGCGAGGCCGATATTGATGCGGTTCTCGGGCTGGGCGACTCGGGTGGTGAGGATGCGCTCTATGATCAGGCGGTGGCGATCGTGGCGCGCGACCGCAAGTGTTCGACCAGCTATATCCAGCGCAAGCTGGGGATCGGCTACAACAAGGCCGCGCGGCTGGTCGAGCAGATGGAAGCCGAAGGGGTTGTCAGCGGCGCAAACCACGTCGGCAAGCGCGAGGTGCTGGTTCCCGAAAGTCACTGACGGCACGGGAGAGCGAGGGGGGGCAGGGGGGCCAGCCCCCCCTCGCCGCTGCGCGGCTCACCCCCCGGCGTATTTTCGGCAAGATGAAGTAACAGGGCTGAGCCCCGTCTCAGGCCTTGCCGGCAGCCCAGCCGCGCACGGCCTCGCCAAATGCGGTGAAGAGCGGCCGCGAGACCGGGTCGTTCGCGGCATTCCATTCCGGGTGCCACTGAACGGCAAGGGCGAAGCCGGGCGCGTCCTTGACATGGATCGCCTCGGGTGTGCCGTCGGGCGCGTGGCCCTCGATGACGATCCGCTTGCCGGGGGACTTGATCCCTTGGCCATGCAGCGTGTTGGTCATCACCTCTTCGGCGCCGAGCAGGCGATGAAAGACCCCGCCCACGACAAACCGGACCGGGTGGCGCAGGGCGAACTTTTCCTCCAGCGTGCCGTCTGGCGGCATGCGGTGGTTCATGCGTCCCGGCAGGTCCCGGATCTCGGGGTGCAGGGTGCCACCCATGGCGACGTTGACCTCCTGAAAGCCGCGACATACGCCCAGAAACGGCTGGCCGCGTTCGATGCAGGCCCGAACCAGCGGCAAGGAGATGGCGTCGCGTCCCCGATCGAAGTCGCCATGCGCCGGGGTCGGTTCCTCGCCGTATTCGCACGGATGCACGTTGGGGCGCCCGCCCGTGAGCAGGATCCCGTCGCACACCTCCAGCAGCTCGCCGACCGAGACATAGCGGGGGTCGGCCGGGATCAGCAAAGGCAGCGCACCCGCCACTTCGGACACGGCCTGGCTGTTCATCGTGCCGCCCGCGTGGACGGAATATTGATCGTTGATCAGATGGCTATTGCCGATGATTCCGACAACAGGGCGTGTGCGCGACATGTCGTTCCTCGATGGCGTTTCGCCGACAGGCACTATCTAGCCCGCTGTCCGCCCAAGGTGAAGGCCCCCTCAGGCCTCGCCCGCAAGGCCGGCAGCCTCGGCCCCTGCGATCGCCGCCTCGGCATCGTTGTCCGAGGTGTCGCCGGTCACGCCCATCGCACCCACGATCGCGCCGCTGGCGTTGCGCAACAGAACGCCGCCCGGTACCGGCACCACCTGCCCACCGTAGACCCCGTTCACGGCGGCCATGAAATAGGCCTGGGTTTCGGCGCGCGCCATCTGCGCCCGGCCGGCCATGCCCAGCATGACCGCCCCGTAAGCCTTGCCATGCGCAATGGCGAACCGCCCCGGCGACGCGCCGTCCTCGCGTTCGAATGCCAGAACATGACCGCCGGCATCCAGAACGACCACCGATAACGGCTTGAGCCCCATCGCCCGGCCCTTGGCGCGGGTCGCGGCAATCATGGTGCGGGCCTGTTCCAGGGTCACGGCCATCGGTATCTCCTTCGTTTGGGCGATGCGCTTGATTGCGGTAGATGTCTTATGCCGCCCGACACCCATCGAACGCAAGGGCGGTCATCGGTTCATGCGCCTTTGTCGTTCATCTTGCCTGAAATACGCGGGGTGAATGGTCGCGTCAGCGACCAGAGGGGCGAAGCCCCTGACCCGCCGCGCCCCGCAGGGGCGCGGCCCGGCCCAACCGCTGGAGCGTGCAGGCAACGCCGGCGCGCGACATCGGGCGGGAGCCTCGCCGGACGTGGTCAATCGATCTCCACACCGGCGTCGCGCATCCCCTGCATCGCGTGTTCCAGCGAACCGTTCAGGTCTATACCACGACAGGCTTCGAGCCGGAGATGCACACCGAAACCCAGCCGCGCGGCATCGATGGCCGAATAGGCCACGCAGAAATCGGTTGCCAGCCCGACCAGCGTGAGTGTCCGAATGCCGAGGGTGCGCAGATACCCCTCCAGCCCGGTCGCGGTCATTCGGTCGTTCTCGAAAAAGGCCGAGTAACTGTCGATCGCGGGGTTGCTGCCCTTGCGCAGGATGAGCGCGGCGCGATCTGTCCGCAGGTCCGGATGAAACGCGCCTCCGTGCGAGCCGATCACGCAATGATCGGGCCAGAGCACCTGCGGGCCATAGGGCATATCGACCGTTTCGAAGGGCGCGGCGCCGGGATGTTGCGAGGCGAAAGAGCGGTGGTCGGCCGGGTGCCAGTCCTGCGTCAGGATCGTGGTGGCAAAGGTCTCCATCATGGTGTTGATCGCGGGCACCACCGCATCGCCGTCGGGGACAGCCAGCGCGCCGCCCGGGCAGAAATCGTTCTGCACATCTATGACCAGAAGGGCTTCGGAGGGATCGCGCATCATCGGGTCTCGCCGTGTGGTCGGGCAAGGGCGGACGGGGCGATATGGCGCCGCCACCGGGCCTTTGCGCCTTGTGGAGTGTCGGGCAATTCGCCAGACTGCGGACAAGATACCAAGAAGGCGCAGGCATGGCCATCGACACCTGGGATGAAATTCGCACCGCCTGGCATGTGGCGCGGGTGGGCACCGTCAGCGGCGCCGCCGAGGCACTGGGCGTGCACCACGCCACGGTGATCCGCCATGTCGACGCACTTGAGGGGCGGCTTGGCGTGAAGCTGTTCCAGCGCCATCCCAAGGGATACACCCCGACCGAGGCGGGTCAGGCCCTGGCCCAGGTCGGCCGTTCCACCGAAGATCAGTTTGCCCAACTTGAGGCCCGCCTGTCGGGCCTGGGGCGCGGCATTTCCGGCGAGCTGGTGATCACCGCCCTGCCGGAATTGTGCGAGATGATATTGCCCGCGCTGGTGACGCTGGTGGCACGTCACCCTGATCTCCGCCCGCGCCTGCGCACCGAACGCCGGGTCCTGCGACTGGAATATGGCGAGGCGCATGTCGCGGTGCGGGCCGGCGCGCAACCATCCGAGCCTGACAATGTCGTCCAGCTCTGGCATCGCTGCCGGGTCGGGCTTTATGCAAGCGCCGGGTACCTGGAGCGCCACGGCACACCCCGCGACGATGCCGATCTGGAGCACCACGTCTTTGTCGGCGACGATACCGAGGATACGCGCGCCCCGTTTTTCCGCTGGCTGGCCAAGCGCGGGTTTCCCCAGATCTTTCGCAGCAACGAGCCGGCGGCGCAGCGCGTGGCGATCGAGGCCGGTCTGGGCCTTGGCTTTCTGTTCGAAGGCTATGCGCGCGGGGATCTGGTGCAGGTGATGGCGCCGCGACCGGATTGGGATGTGCCGCTCTGGCTGGTGACCCATGTCGATCTGCATCGCACGCCGAAGGTTCAGGCGGCGTTGGACGCGCTCAAGGCAGGGGCGCCGGAATGACACTGGCACATTCGGGCAGTGCCCTCCGCGCCGAGGCGCTGAAGGGCCATGCGGCAATGCTGCTGTTTTCGGCATCCGTTGCGGGGTCGTTCAGCCTTGGGGCGATGGTGGCCAACGACATCGAGCCGGCCGCCCTCAATGCGCTGCGCTTTCTGATCACCGCCGTGATTCTGGCCGGGCTGACCACGGTTCTGGGCTCGCGGGGGTATCGGCGCGCCGACTTTCGCGCGCCGTGGCGGTATCTGCTGCTGGGTACGATCTTTGCGGGGTATTTCGTGCTGATGTTCGAGGCCCTGAAAACCGCATCGCCAGTCTCGGCGGGTGCGGTGTTCACGCTGACCCCGCTCATGACCGCGGGCTTTGGCTGGCTGCTGTTGCGGCAGGTGCTGAACGGCTGGATGGCACTGGCTCTGGCGATCGGCGCGGGTGGTGCCGTCTGGGTGATCTTCGATGGTGATCTGGGGGCGTTGATGTCATTTCAACTGGGCCGCGGCGAGGCGATCTATTTCGTCGGCTGCGTGTTTCATGCCGCGTTCACGCCGCTTCTGCGCCGGCTGAACCGGGGCGAGCCGGCATTGGTGATGACATCGCTGCTGATGGCCGCAGGCTGTGTCGTGCTGGTGATCTATGGCTGGCGTGACCTCGACGCGATCGACTGGGCATCCTTGCCGCCGCTGGTCTGGATTGCGCTGGCGTATCTTGCCCTCGCGGCCAATGCGCTGACCGTTGTGTTGTTGCAATTCGCCGGGCAGCGGCTGCCCTCGTCCAAGGTGATGGCCTACACCTATCTGACCCCGGCCTGGATCATCTTGTGGGAACTGGCACTGGGCCACGGCGGCCCCGGCCTGCTGGTGCTGCCGGGCATCGCGCTGATCGCGGTGGCGCTGGTCATGTTGCTGCGAAACGATTGAGTCGTGCCTGCCCGCTGTCCGGTAATCAGGACAGCAACACCCCCTCGCGTTCCAGCACGATGAAGCGCTGCTTCCATTCCGTGACCCATGCGGGCATGGCTTCGCCGGGCATCGGGCGGGCGCAGAAATAGCCCTGTGCCAGATCGCATCCGAGATCCTTGAGTACGCGCCAGTCCTCTATATCCTCGACCCCTTCGGCGATGGTCTGCATGCCCAACTGCCGCCCCATGTCGATGCTGCCGTGCAGGATGGCACGCTTTTGCGGGTTGGCATGGGCGCCATGCACGAAGCTGCGATCGATCTTGAGTTCGTCGAAAGGCAGATCGCGCAACTGCGCCAGTGACGAATGGCCGATACCGAAATCGTCGATGGACAGCCGGACGCGACGCAAACGCAGCCGGGTCAGGATGTCGAGAACCGCGACCGGGTCCTGCATCAGCCGGCTTTCGGTCACTTCCAGGATCAGGCTTTCCGCCGGCACCCCCGCTGCCTCGAGTGCTGCCATGACCTGTTCCGGAAAGTCCAGCGACCCCAGATTGTCCATGGAGATGTTGACCGCAACGCGCAGCGACAGCCCGTGTTCGCGCCAGTGCGCGGCCTGATGCAGGGCATTGGTCAGGACCAGTTGCGTCAGATCGTCGATCAGGCCGTGTTCCTCGGCCACCGGAATGAACTGGTCCGGAAAGACAAGCCCGTCGTCCGGGTGCTGCCAGCGCACCAGGCATTCGACCTCGATCGGCTGTCCCGTCGCGATCAGCACCTTGGGCTGGTAGTAGTTGATCAGCTCTTTCTGGTCGATCGCGCGGCGCAATTCCTCGTGGCTGTATCGCTTGCGGCTGGGGCGCGCGTCGGTCCCGGCTGCGGGGGCCGCGGCGACCAGAATGTCGCCCAGCGCCTTCAGGTCGATCGGCTTTTTCAGAATGCCCAGAAGCCGCAGGTTCTGCCGCCTCGCAAGGTTGGCCGCAGCCTGCACCGTGCGATCATCCTCGCCGCTGAACAAGACCAGCTGGCCACCGAAATGCGAACGGACCAGGCGGCGTTGAAAGGTGATTCCGTCGATGCCGGGCATTTGCAGATCGCAGAAAACCAGTTCGAAGGCGTCCTCGCCGACTTCCTCGATCCGGTCCAGCGCCGCGACCGGGTCGGAAAAGACGACAACATCGTCCTGGCCCAGCATCGACAGCTGGTGCGTCATCAGTTTCAATTCGAACGGGTCGTCGTCGATCGCCATGATCCTGAGTTGGCGATCAATGGTGGGCATGACCCTCGGTTCCGATCGTGCGGGCGATGGCATGTCCAACGGCCTCTGATGAGAGCCCGAATCGGGCGAGTAAGGGGCTGAGTTCATCAGGGTCCTCCTTTCGGCAGGCGTCTTCGATACGGGCGCAGACAGCCCCAAGGTCCATTGCGCCGACAGCGCGTGAGGTTGATTTCAAACGATGCGCCAGGATGCCGACCTTATGCAGATCCTGAACACGGGCGGCGTCGTTAAGTTCCTGTGCCAGAGGGGTCATCTGGGCCTGGAATTCGGTCAGGAACTCGGTCTGCATATCGGGGTCATCGCCGATACGCGCCGCAAGTTCCGACAGGTCGAGAACCGGCGCGTCGCCTTGTGCACGGGTCCTGCCCGTGGTCCCGGCGGCGCTGGGGTTTGTGGTGTCAGCCAGGGCGTCCATTCTGTCCGATGCCTCGTCGGTTGGGGAAGCAGGCGAATCGCTTAGCCAGGGGCGCAGGGCGGCATCCAGCGCCTTCAGCGTAACGGGTTTGATCAGCAGGCCGTCGATCCCGGCTTCGCGCACCGATTCCAGGACCTGTTGGCGGGCATCGGCGGTCAGGGCCAGGATCGGCAGCGCAGCTGAATCGCCGTCATGGCGTGCTGCTTCGATCCCCTCAGCGCGGACCTTGCGCGCCAGCGAATAGCCGTCCATGTCGGGCATGTGCAGGTCGGTCAGCAGCAGCGAGTACGCGCCGCTGCGCATCATGTCCAACGCGTCATGGCCATCATCCGCGATCTCGGCGCGCAAGCCCAGAAGCGCAAGCTGGCGCTGGATCACCTTCTGATTCATCGGGTCGTCCTCGGCCACCAGGATCGGGCGCGCGGCGGTATAGTTGCCGTAACCGTGATCGCTCGGCGCGGCGGTCTGCGCGGCCGGATCGTCCATGGCTTTCAGTCCGGCGGCAAGGGCCGCGGCCTCGATCAGGCGGTGTTGCGGCAGCCCGGTGCCGTCGACGGCCGTGATCAACTCTGACAACTGGCGCGGCCGGCGCCCGCGCCCCGGCTCGATCATCAGATGCGGGACATTCGGCAGCGTCCACTGGTTCTGGACATGCTCAGGCCCGCAGACGACAAGCGAAATTCCCGACTCTGGCGGCGTGTCGCTGCCCGCGACATAGGCATCGGCCCCGGCATGCTGCAAATACGCGGCAACGTCATACGCAATGAAAACGGCGCTTTCCTCGATCAGGCAGCGCAGCCCCGTCAGCGGGGTGTCCGGCGTCTCGACGTCAGCTTCGGGTACGGTCTCCATCGGCAGGTTGATGGTAAAGGTCGAGCCTTCGCCCGGCGTACTGAACACCAGCACCCGCCCTCCCATCAGGTCGACGATCCGGCGCGTGATCGCCAGCCCCAGGCCCGTGCCGCCATAGCGTCGCGTGGATTGCGAATCGCCTTGCGCGAAGGGTTCGAACACCTGTTCCAGCAACTGCTCGCTCATGCCGATGCCGTTGTCGCGCACGGTGATGCGCAATTCGCGGCTGGCACCCTCGTCCATATCGACGCGCAGCTCGACCCGGCCACGCCGGTCGGGCAGGTCGGCCGAAAACTTGATGGCGTTGCCCAGCAGGTTGTAGATCACCTGCCGCAGCCGTAGCCCGTCGGTGTGGATCAGGGCGGGCATGTCGGGATCGACAAAGGCATGCAGCATGACATCCTTGTCGATCGCGGTGCTGACAAGGCTGCTGACCACCGCATCCACCGTTTCGCCGATCCTGACATCCGATGGCAGCATCCTGACCTGCCCGGCCTCGATCTTCGAGATGTCCAGAATGTCGTCGATCAGGTTCAGCAGGTGGCGCCCGGCCTCGTGCATACCGTTGAGAAGGTCTGACTGCTCGTCGGACAGGGGGCTTTGATCCAGAACCTCGGAAAGGCCCAGGATCGCGTTCATCGGGGTGCGGATTTCATGGCTCATCGTGGCCAGGAATGCCGATTTCGCATGGTTCGCCTCTTCGGCGACGACCCGCGCCATACGGTCTTCCTGCTGGCGTCGGCGCTCGATGGCCGAGGCGACGGTGTTCGCCGCGGCGCGAAGCGCCTCCTGTTCGGCCAGCGACCAGTGACGGTCGTTCGCGCAATCGTCGAAGCCCAGAAAGCCCCACCAGGCGCCATGCACGAAAATGGGAATGGTGATGATCGCCTTGATATTGTCGGGCTCCATCATCGCCTGCTCGGTGGGCAGGAAATCGCGCGAGCGCGTCTGCATCACGCCGCCCAGTTGCATCCTCTCGGCCCAGTGGCCCAGGCCCGACTCCATCATGTCGAAGCCCTTGGGCATGGTCCAGACATAGGTCGGGGCGACGTCGGGGGCGCACCATTCGTACAGCATCTTGGCGATGATGTGATCGTGGTTGTCGAGCTGCGCGCGCATGACATACGCCCGGCCGGCGTTCATGGCCTGCCCCAGCGTCGACAGGATCGTGTCGATCTCCTGCTCCCAGTCCCAGGTGGTCAAAAGCCGCTCGGCGGCAAAGGCGACCGCGCTCAGGATCGCGTCGCGTTGGCGCAGATTGGCCTCGGTCAGGCGCTGGCGCGTAATGTCGCGCATGATCACCATCGCGCCCAGCTTGCGCCCCTCGCCGTCATAAAGGGGGGCGCCATTGCAGACGATGAACCGTGGCGGCTTGTTGGGCCGCATGATCGCCATTTCCGCATCACGCACCGTTTCGCCGCGCAACGCCCGCATCAACGGGATTGCCCCGGTCTTGAGCGGTCGGGTGCCATCGGCCGAATACAGCGAATAGTGCTTGGTCCATTCCTCGGGCGGGACGGTGAAGGCGTCCATGCCGTGCCATTCGCGGGCAGCGCGGTTGAACATCTTCAGGTTTCCGTTCTCATCGCAGGCGATGACGGCGAAATCCGATGTCTCCAGCAGCGCGTTCTTGAAGGCCTGTTCCTCCACCAGGGCCTGTTCGACGCGCTTGAGGTCCGTCACGTCCAGCGTGGTGCCGATGGTGCGCAGCGGATTGCCCTCATCATCAAAGATGGTCTCGCCGCGCTCGGCGATATAACGGATCTCGCCATCCGGGCGGATGATGCGATGGACCGAGTCATAGGGCTTCTGCTCGGTCAGTGCGATGACGCGCTCGCCATCTTCGGCCATACGATCCTCGGGGTGGACCGAGTCCTTGAAGGCGTCCAGACTGGGCGTGAAACTGGCCGGATCCTGCCCGAAAATGCGATAGGTCTCATCCGACCAGGTCAATTCGCCGGTGACAAAATCCAGTTCCCAGCGCCCCAGGCCGACCAGTTCATGCGCCTCGCGCAACTGCCGTTCGCTGCGAAAGAGACGCTCTTCGATCTCCTTTTGCTCATGTATGTCGGTGATCAGGCCCTCGATGGCCTCGACCTCGCCGTCATCATCCAGAATTCCGCGCATGGTGATGACCATCCAGCGGAAACTGCCGTCGGGCTGTCGGCCGCGCACCAGGTTGCGCGAGGCGGAACTTGCGCTGATCGCCGCATCGATGCTGGTTTCCAGCGCATCGCGATCCGCCTCGTCCAGCAACTCCTCCATCGTGACCCGCCCGCTCATCAGGTCCGCGGGTTCCACACCGAACACATCGCGCGCGCCGTCGCTGACGTATTCAAGCCACGTATCCTCGCCATGAATGCCAATGCGAAAGGCGACACCGACCAGGTTTGACAACAGTGCCTTGTGCTGGCGCTCGCTTTCGATCAGCGCGCGCTCGCTATGGAGAAGCCGTTCCTCGATCAGTTTCTGTTCGTGAATATCGGTGATGAAGCCTTCGATGGCCTCAAGCCGGCCTTCGCTGTCATGCGTGGCGCGCACGGTCTCCAGCGCCCAGCGATAGCTGTTGTCGGCGGCGCGCACCCGGAACACGTTGCGGGCCATACGGCCCTCGCGGATCGCCCGGATCGTGGCATCGCGCATGGGGCCGAAATCTTCGGGGTGGACAACGTCGGCGGGCTTGACCTTGCCGCTCATCATGTCCTCGGGGTCCACACCGAACAGGTCGCGCGTGCCATCGCTGACGTAGTCAAGTTCGAAATCGTCATCACCCTTCGGCACCGACCGATAGGCGACACCGGCAAGATTGGACAAGAGCGTCTTGTGCCGCGCCTCGCTTGCGCGCAAGGCCGACACGGTCTCGGCATAGCCGGGCAATTCGCTGATGATCAGGGTCGGGTTTTTGCTGGCCTCGTTGCCGTCGCAGATGGCGAGGACCTGGCAAACGGCCCAGATCGGGTTTCCCGCATTGGGCAGAACCTGAACCTCGACCGCGAAGCCCCGCTTCTTGCCGCTGACGATCTGGCGCAGCAGGCGATTGATCTGGGTGCGGTCGTCAGGATGCACAATATCGCCCAGCGCCATGTGCTTGAACGCGTCGTCCGAAAAGCCCAAGAGCGCCCCCAGCGTCGGATCGGCCGAAAGAATGCGCCCGCGCTGGTCAAGCCGTGCCAGACCGACCCGGCCCTTTGCATCGGGCCGGTTTTGTACTGCCGGTTTCTTTCTGGCCTTACCTGAGCGCATTCCGTTGTCCTGCTCTGACCCGCCCGGCCATATGCGTCGCCGCGATGTGCCGGGATCGGTCCGATCCGTGATGACTAGTTCTCTTGCCCACCGACGCTGCCTGCCTAGGTTCACATAGTCGGACTCAGCCGGGAAAATACGGTTATTTTTGGGCGAAATTTCGCAACAATACGTGTGTTCATCACATTTTCAGTGCGATTCCGGCATCTATCTGTGACAGCACGTTCCGATTGCGTTTGGCCAACCCCTGCCATGAAGGGTTGTGGGGGCCAAGCGGCAATCGCGGACTTGTGGCGAAGTGTTCGCTTGCGCAGCACAATGGCAACGCTTATTGAGGCCGCATCCGGCATTCGGGCCGGATCAAGTCTCCGACCACCTTGTCAAAACGGAACACATCATGTCCCGAACTTATCTGCCCGGCATTATTGCCATGGCCGCGATCGTCGTGGCCTCGAATATCCTGGTCCAGTTCCTTCTGGGCGATTACCTGACCTGGGGTGCGCTGACGTATCCGCTGGCCTTTCTTGTCAACGACGTCATGAACCGGGTCTATGGCCCCCAAGCCGCCCGCCGCGTTGTCTGGGCGGGATTTGTCACCGGGGTCGCCTGTTCGCTGGTCGGCACCCAGATCGTGGGCGAGTTCGGCCCGCTCGTGACTCTGCGTATTGCCCTGGCCTCGGGCCTTGCGTTCCTGGTTGCGCAGATGCTGGACATTGCGATCTTCGACTGCTTGCGCGATCGGCGCTGGTGGAAGGCGCCTCTGGCCTCGACGCTGGTCGGATCCAGCGTGGACACGGCCTTGTTTTTCTCTATCGCCTTCGCCGCCAGCCTGACCTTTCTTGAACCCGGCAACGACGTGTCCTGGGCGGCCGAGCCTTCGCCGCTGCTGGGCTGGGGCGCTGTTGCGCCGTTCTGGGTCAGCATGGCGGTGGCGGACTGGCTGGTCAAACTGGCCTTGGCGATGCTGGCCCTGGCGCCGTTTCGCGTGATCGTGCGAAAATTGATGCTACCAGTCGCATAAAAGCTTTTGACAAACACAAAATATGTGCCACGATACTCCTAACAGCAACCCAATGAAAGGAGGTGGTCCAGTGTCGAGAGTGATGTTGGAGAGAGGTGCCGGAACAGTCAGAGGGGGCGTCAGCTGAAGGCAGCCCTTGGCTGCGAATCCTCTGGTTGAGCCTGGTCTCTAACCGGGCCATCTCCTGAAAGCTCGTGAGGGCCGTCCATATCCGGGCGGCCCTTTCGAATTTCCCGTTTTGTCATGTTCGGAATGCTTGCGATGTTGCGCATCGGTGATCAGATCATCATTCACGATTGGGAACTGACAGAAAACTTCACCCGCTCGTCAGGGCCGGGTGGGCAGAACGTCAACAAGGTGTCCACCGCAGTTGATCTGCGCTTCGAGGCAGCGCGCAGCCCGGGATTACCGCCCGCCGTCAAGTCCCGCCTGAAAAAACTGGCGGGGCGGCGCTGGACCCTGGACGGGGCCGTGGTCATCCGGGTCGAGGAGACCCGCAGCCAGACCCGAAACCGCGAGATCGCGCGCGAAAGGTTGGTTGCACTGATCGAACGCGCGATGGTGGCGCCGAAGCGGCGGATCGCCACACGCCCGACCCTTTCCAGCAAGCGCCGCCGGATCGACACCAAGAACCGGCGCGGCACGGTCAAGGCGTTGCGCGGCAGGGTTGATCCGGCCGAAGACTAGGCGCAATATGAATGTTAGCGTGGGACAAGCGCGGAATAAGCCCGAAACGGGCAAATCAAGAAACGAGCAGGCCATGAAACAGACCCCCTTTCAGACGCTGGTGTCGTTGATCGAGCCGGTGTTCAAGCGGCCCGAGTTCATTCAGGCAGCGGCGCTGTGCCTGCGCGAGGGGCGGCGCGGGCGCGAGGTGTTGCTGGTGTCCAGCCTGGATACCGGGCGCTGGATCCTGCCAAAGGGCTGGCCGATGCGGAACCGCTCGCTGGCGGGTGCCGCGCAACAGGAAGCCTGGGAAGAGGCGGGCGTGATCGGCAAGGCCGAAGAAAGCCCGATCGGCTTCTTTACCTATGAAAAAAAGCGCGCGGGCGGTCTGCCCGTGGCATGTCGGGTCGAGGTGTTTCGCATCGCCGTGGCCGATCTGGCAAAGGACTGGCCCGAACGCGACCGCCGCAAGCGCAGATGGATGCTGCTGGACGACGCCGCAAGGCGCGTGAAAGAGCCCGATTTGAAGACGCTTCTGCTGTCGCTCTGACGCCTTTGTGCAGCGCGAAGACCCGCTGACCAGCGCAAATGTTTCCATTGTTTCGTTGAATGTCTTGGGGAAAGCCTTTAGGGCCGCGATTGTAACAGTTCCATGACAGCCGCGGAGCCCGCCGATGCCCACGCCAGCCGACCCCAATGCCAGGGGCATAAAGACCCTCGACAAGGATCTTGGCCGTATCAGCCTGCTGGAACAGGCCCTGGTCTTTACCGCCCGCCCGTTGATCGCACCCGGTCTGGCGCTGGCGTTCCTGGTTCTGGTGGCGGTCGTGGCGACAGCCTTTCTGGGTGCGCAGCCGGGCGCGCTTATCGTCATCGCGGCGGCTGTCATCGGCGGTTACATGGCATTGAACATCGGCGCAAACGACGTGGCCAACAACATGGGACCCGCTGTCGGCTCGAACGCCGTCACCCTGGGCGCCGCGCTGATCATTGCCGCGATATGTGAAACCGCCGGTGCGTTACTGGCCGGGGGCGACGTGATCGGCACCGTGTCGCGCGGGATCATCGCGCCCGAAAGCGTGGCGGCGCCACGCGTATTCATCTGGGCGATGATGGCGGCCCTTCTGGCCGGCGCGCTGTGGATCAACCTGGCGACCTGGCTGGGCGCGCCGGTCTCGACCACGCATTCCATCGTCGGCGGGGTGATGGGCTCGGGCATTGCGGCGGCCGGGTTCGCGGCGGTCAATTGGGCGACCATGGGCAAGATCGCCGCAAGCTGGGTGATCTCGCCGGTTCTGGGCGGGGCGATCGCGGCGCTGTTTCTGGCCATCATCAACAATCGCATCATCTATCGCGACGACAAGATCGCGGCGGCGCGCACCTGGGTTCCGGTGCTGATCGGCGTGATGGGGGGCGTCTTTGCGACCTACATGGCGCTCAAGGGCGTCTCGAAGATCGTCGATTTCAACCTGGCCGAGGCCGCGCTGATCGGGGTCGCCCTCGGCATTCCGCTGGCGCTGGTCATGCGCCCCGTGATCCGCCGACAGGCGCGGGGTCTGGAAAACCGCAACAAGTCGCTCAAGACCCTGTTTGCCATCCCTTTGGTGTTCTCGGCCGGGCTGTTGTCATTTGCGCATGGTGCCAATGACGTGGCGAATGCCGTCGGGCCGCTGGCCGCGATCGTTCATGGCGTGCAGGAAGGGGGCGCCGCCGAAAGCGTGGAAATTCCGATCTGGGTCATGGTGATCGGCGCGGTCGGACTGTCGGTGGGGCTGATCCTGTTCGGGCCCAAGCTGATCAATATCGTTGGCTCCGAAATCACCCGCCTGAATGCGATGCGCGCCTATTGTGTCGCGCTGGCTGCCGCGGTCGTGGTGATCATCGCCTCGTGGCTGGGGCTTCCGGTCAGTTCGACGCATATTGCCATCGGTGGCATTTTTGGCGTCGGTTTCTATCGCGAATGGTATCACCAGAAGGTTCTCAAGGAGAACCGCGAGATGCTTGCGCTGCCGATCGAGGAGCGCACGCGCCGCAAGGTCGTGCGGAGGGTCCATCTGCTGACGATCCTGGCCGCCTGGGTGATCACGGTTCCGGCGGCGGCGCTGCTGTCGGCGTTGCTGTTCCTGATCCTGGTATCGGTCGGCGGCACCGCATAAGCCGCACCGACAAACGCTTGCGCCCGCGTTTCAACGCCAGCGCTGGGCCTTGTCGTCAGCATGTGCGGTGATGTTGAGGATTGTCGCGACCGGGGTGGGGCTTGTGAACAGATGCCCCATCGAGGCGTCATAGTGGACAGCATCGCCCTGCGTCAGCGTGACCGGGGCATAGTGTTCGGTATGCAAGACAACGCACCCTGAAAGCACCAGCGCGAATTCTTCGCCGGGATGGCGTATCCAGTCGTCGAAGGCGTCGATACTGGTTTCACGCACATGGATCAGGGTCGGGTCCATGATCCGGCGGACAAGGGCCATGGTCAGCGGGGTATAATCGTAATGGCCGGCTGGATGGCGCGTCTGTTCGGATTTGCGCTCGACCACCAGGCGTGCGGTGGCTTCGGGAGCGGACGCGCCGCCCGGCGCCTCGTGCAAAAGTCGTGCCAGATCGACGTCAAGCGCCTCGCTGAGTCGCAACATGACGTCATAGGTTGGCGAAACCTGGACATTCTCGATCTTGGAAATGCTCGACGGTGCCAGACCGGCGCGTCGGGCAAGCGCGCGTTGCGACATTCCGGCCGCCAGCCGCACCTCCAGCAAGTTGCTGGAGAAAGTTGTTTTCTGGCTTTCGGTATCGGCGCCGCCCGGCTCTGATCGCTTCATCGTCATGTCGCTCGCTTCATCGTCATGTCGCTCGCTGCATCTTGTTCGACGGACCGCCGCCGAGACGGTTGACATGCTTCTTATAGGAAGCAATGCTCGATGATGGAAGCACCTATCGACCTGAACGAGTGACGCATGGCCTGGGGACTAGCAGCATTTGCCGCGATCGCGCTGGGTCTGGGCGCGGCCCTGGCCTATGTTTTCGGTGCGGCGGCTACCGGCGCCTTCGTGGTCATGGGGCAGGAACGCTATCTGGCGGCGCTGCCGCAGCGCCTGATCAGTCAGGTGGACAGTTTCACATTCCTTGCCATGCCGCTTTTCATCCTGGCGGCTGAAATGATGACCCGATCAGGGGTCACGCGGGCCCTGATTGATCTGGCCGGTCACATTTTTCGCAACACGCGCGGTGGACTGGGCAATGTCAATGTCGGCACATCGGTCTTCTTTGCCGGCATATCAGGCTCGGCCGTGGCCGATGCGGCTGCGTTGTCGACAACGCTTGTGCCGGCGATGGAGGAGCGGGGCTATACCCGCCGCTATGCCGCCGCGATCACCGCGGCATCGGCCATGATTGGCCCGATCATCCCGCCCAGCATCATCCTGATCATCTACGGTGCGTTCATGAACGTGTCGGTCGCCGCGCTGTTTGCGGGCGGCATTTTGCCGGGACTGTTGCTTGGTGCCGCGCTGATCGCGGCGAATGTCTTTTTCGCCTGGCGTGACGGGCATCCGCGCGGTGTGCCCGAGGACGCGCCCGCCGGCCGGCAGGTGATCCTGCGCGCCCTTCCAGCGCTGATCCTGCCCGTGGTGATCGTGTCGGGGATCGTGTTCGGTGTCGCCACGCCGACCGAATCCGCCGTGATCGCGGTTCTGGCCGCGGCCGGTCTGTCGGCCTTGTATCTGAACCAGGACGAAGGGCTGACCGGGCGGATGCTGTGGCGCAGGGTCCAGGCGATCGTGTTCAGTGCGCTGGAGCGCACGGCGATCCTGACGGGTGCGATCTTTGCGATCCTCTTCGCATCGTCGGCAGCGGGGTATCTGCTGGCGATCGAAGGGGCACCGGCCGCGATCACCGGCGTTGTGGCGGCGATGGAGCTTTCGGCCACCGGATACCTGGTCGCGCTTCTGGTTCTGCTGCTGGTGATGGGCATGATCATCGATGTCACGATGGCCCTGGTGCTGTTCGTGCCACTGGTCGCCCCGGCGGCCGTGGCGCTTGGGGCCGATCCGCTGCATCTGGGGATTCTGATCTGTTTCACGCTGACACTGGGTCTGATCACGCCGCCTTTCGGCGCATGCCTGATGATCGTGGCGACGGTGGCGCGGGTTCCCTATGCCACACTGGCCGTCGCCGTGATGCCGTTCATCGCCGTCGAGGTCGTGGTGCTGGGGGTGTTGACGGCATTTCCGGACATCGTCCTTGCCTTGCCGCGCGCGCTCGATCTCTGGGACTAGACGACAACCAACAGGAAGGAAAAATGACAATGAAACACATTCCGAATTTCGTGATTCCCGCCGTTCTGGGCCTGGCCGCCGCCTGCGGCCTTGCCCGTGCGGCAGACGCCGCCGACCTGCGTGTCGCGGTGGGGTGCCCCCCGGTCGATGCCTGCGCCGACTGGCATTTCGCCGAGGATTTCAAGGAACGGCTGGCCGAGCACGACATCGAGGCCGAGGTTGCCGTCGGTGGCGCGCTTGGGCCTGACCCGGATGTGGTGGACCAGATGTCGCAAGGGCTGATCGAGGTCGGGCTGACCAACTTCGTGATGGTGCGCCAGTTCGAGCCGATGGTGCTGGGCTTCATGACTCCCTACATGTTCGAGGATCAGGAACACATGTTCCGCGCCATCGACGAAGGCAGCATCGTTGCCAGCATCAACGAGACTCTGGCTGACGAAAGGCTGATCCTGGCAACGTTGACCGGTGTCGGCGGCCCGATCGGGATCTTCAATGCCGAACGCCCGGTCGAAAGCGTCGATGACCTTGAGGGCTTGCGTCTGCGCGCGATCGACCAGAGCCAGGTTGCCCTGTTCGAGGCATGGGGCACCCAGGGCGTCGTGGTGGATATGGCCGAATTCGCCACCTCGGTTCAAAGCGGGGTGGTCGACGGCTATCTGAACCCCGCGCTTGTCGCGCTGATCTTCCAGCATACCGATTTTCTGGACCACTATTCGGATGTCGGCGCGGGCTATGGCGTTCGCTCGGCTCTGATGTCGCGCGACTGGTATGAAGGTCTTGACGACGAGACCCGCGCCGCGGTCGATGACGCGCTGGCCTATGCGACCGAGCGCAACCGCGACTGGACGCTGGAAATCTCGCGCACGGAGGTGCCGCAACTGCGCGAACGGGACGTAACCGTGACCGAATTGTCGGACGAGGCGCTTGAAGAGTTCCGCCAGCGTGCCCGCACCGTTTGGGGCGAGTTGATGCCAGAGGAACATATCGACACGTTCGAGGCGGTTTCCGAGGCGACCCGCCAATGACCGACACGGCCATCACCCGTGCCAGTTACACCGCCGAGCGCCTTGCGCTCGGCGGTGCCATCCTGGGCATTGTGGTCATGGTTGCGGCGGTCGTCATCCAGATCATCGGCCGCTACGTCTTTGCGCAGCCGCCGTTCTGGACCGAAGAACTGGCGCGCTATGCCATGATCTGGGCCGGATGCCTTGGCGCCAGCGTGGCGTTTCGCCGGCTGGTCGATCCCCGGCTGGTCGAATTGCCGACAACCGCCGGTCGCGGCATCCGGGCCGCCGGGGCATTCCTGTCGCTGATTGCGTCTGGTGCATTCCTTGGCCCGCTCTTGTGGTACGGGATCTTCGGGCCTGGGATGGATGCCAGTCGCGGTCACATCGCCCGAAGCGCGCGGCGCAGCTCCGAGGCGCTGGGCGTGCCCATGAGCCTGATCGCCGCGGCCCTTGCGGTCATGTCGGCGCTGATCCTGTTTCATGCCCTTGCGATGACGATCGAGGCGATGCGCGCGCGCGACGCCGATCCGACCGAACATCAATGAGCCTGCGGCAGCAACGACAGACGGACCCCCATGAAAATCTTTATCGCCGCCCTTGTCACCGAAACCAATTCGTTCTCGCCGATGCCGACCGGCTGGCAGGCGTTTGACGAATCGGTCATTCACCACGGCACCGCAACACAGTCACCGCCGACCTATTGGACCGGCCCCTTGCACATCTGGCGCAAGCGCGCGGAAACCAATGGCTGGCAGGTGGCCGAAAGCCTTGCAGCCTTTGCGCAACCGGCCGGGCCTACCGTGCAACCGGTGTATGAGGCGTTGCGCGACGAAATCCTCAACGATCTGCGGCGGGCGATGCCGGTCGATATCGTTCTGCTTGGCCTGCACGGCGCAATGATCGCTGATGGTTGCGACGATTGCGAAGGCGATCTTATTGCACATATCCGCCAGATCGCGCCAAAGGCGGTGATCGGCGGCCTTCTGGACCCGCATTGCCACTTGACCGATGCCATGCTCGACAACGCCACGGCGCTGGTCGCGTACAAGGAATATCCGCATGTCGATGTCGCCCCGCGCGCCGAAGAGCTGTTCAAGCTGGCCGCCGATGCAGCCGTGGGCCTGACGAACCCGGTCATGCGAACATTCGATTGCCGCATGATCTGCGCGATGCATACGCCCTATCCGCCGATGCGCGGCTTCGTGGATCTGTTGATCGAACGCGAGGCAGTGCCGGGAATCCTGTCGCTGTCGCTGGCGCATGGTTTCCCCTGGGGCGACCATCCGCGCACCGGGGCAAGGATGCTGGCAATTACCGATGACGATCCGGAACTGGCGGATCGGCAGGCGCGCGAACTGGGACGGCATCTGTTTTCGATGCGCCATGGTCTTCTGCGCCCGCATCCCGATATCGAAACGGCGCTCGATCAGGCGCAGGCCCAAGGCGACGGGCCGGTTGTGCTGGCCGATGTGTCCGACAATGCCGGCGGCGGCGCGCCGGGGGACGCGACCTTTCTTCTGGCGGCGATTCTTGAGCGGGGGATGGACCGGGTCGTGACTGGCCTTTACTGGGATCCGATGGCGCTGCGCATCTGCCGCGAGGCGGGCGAGGGGGCCACGCTTGATCTCAGGCTTGGGGGCAAATGTGGCCCCATGTCGGGCCGGCCGCTGGACCTGCAAGTTACGGTGATGCGTTTGGCCGATGGGCTGACGCAGCGATTTGGCGATCTGTCGGTCCCGTTGGGCGGCGCGGCCTGGCTGCGGACCGGCGGCATCGACATCGTCATCAACGACCAGCGCACACAGACCTTTCACCCCGAGGCCTTCACCGGGCTGGGCATCGAACTGGCGGACAAGGCCATTGTCTGCGTGAAATCCTCGCAGCATTTTCACGCGGGCTTTGCACCGATGGCGTCCAAGATCATTCATGTGGCCACGCCCGGAACGATCGCACCCGATTATGCCAACATACCCTATACCAGGCGCGCGCCAAACTATTGGCCGAAAGTGGAGAATCCGTTTTCATGAGCAATGCATTGATCGCCGACCGAAACCGTTTCGCCCAATACCACCCCGAAAGCCGCATCCGCCTTGGCGGGCACGAATGGGGCCTGATCGAGGCGGGCAGCGAAGGCCCGGTGCTGGTGCTGATTCCCGGCACGTTGGGGCGCGCAGACATTTTCTGGCAGCAGATCGAGGCCCTGACAGACCGTGCGCGCGTTCTTGCCGTGGCCTATCCGGCCGAAGGCGGTGTCGCGCAATGGGCTGATGACATCGCGCAACTTCTGGATGAGCGCGGGATCGAACAGGCAACCTTGCTGGGCTCTTCGTTGGGTGGGTATGTGGTGCAGTACTTTGCTGCCATCCATCCGGGGCGTGTTGATCGGATGATCGCCGCGAACACGCTGCACTCGGTGGCTGAGATCCGCGATCGCCCGCCCTATAGTTCCGATCTCGACAATGGCCCGATCGACGAGTTGCGCGCGGGTTTCGGAAACGGGCTCAAGGCCTGGGCCGAGACGCATCCCGACCAGGCCGATCTGGTCGCGCTGCTTCTGGCCGAGGTGGGCGGGCGCATTCCCGAGTCCGAGCTGCGCATGCGCCTGAAGGCCTTGAAGGAGGGACCGGAACTGCCGGCGCTGTCATTGCCGCGCGCACGGGTCGTCACGGTCGAGGGCGACGACGATCCCTTGATCCCGCCGCCGATGCGCGCGGCAGTGCGCGCGCGTCTGGCCCCGTCAGTTG
This sequence comes from Rhodobacteraceae bacterium HLUCCA12, assembly GCA_001314715.1. Lineage (GTDB taxonomy): Bacteria > Pseudomonadota > Alphaproteobacteria > Rhodobacterales > Rhodobacteraceae > Pararhodobacter. Next base: position 82,266 of record LJSV01000014.1, read on the forward strand.
CCTATCGTTTCGCCTGGGGCGGGCATTTCCCCTATGTGGTGCGTCCCCGGCTGTATACGGCGCTGCTGGAAGAACAGCTTGGCCTCGTAGCCGACGGGGCGGACTGGGGCCAAGGCGAGGTGCGTGTGCGATGATCGTCCTCTCTCAGGCGGATGTCGCGGCACTGTTGCCGATGACAGAGGCGATCGCGGTCGTTGCCCGCGCCATGCAGACGGTGTCGCAAGGGGGCGCAACCCTGCCTCTGCGCACGATCATCGACGTCGGGGGCGAGAACCGCATGGGGATGATGCCGGGCGCCATGGCCGACCCGGCCTGCTACGGGATCAAGCTTGTCAGCCTGTTTCCGGGCAACCCGGCCAGCGGGCGCTCATCGCATCAGGGGGCGATGGTCCTGTTCGATTCCGAACACGGCGAAGCGGTGGCGGTCATGAATGCGGGTCTCCTGACGGCACTGCGCACCGCGGCGGCCAGCGGCGTGGCGACGCAGGCGCTGGCCCGCCCGGATGCGCGGGTCCTGACGATCATCGGCACGGGCGAACAGGCGCGCCACCATCTTGATGCCATGCTTTCCGTGCGCCCCATTGATACGGTGCGCGTGATCGGGCGCCGGCCCGAGGCTGCGCGCGATTTCGTGGCCGGCGCGCGCGCGGCCTATCCGGCCGTCGCGTTCGAGCCTGGCACCGAGATTCGCCAGGGGGTGGCCGGTGCGGATATCGTCTGCACGGTCACGGCAGCGGCCACGCCCATTCTGTGCGGCGACTGGGTCGATGCGGGCACGCATCTGAACGTGGTCGGCGCATCGGTCCCGTCCAAGCGCGAGATTGACGTGGCCCTGGTGGTGCGCGCGGCGCTGTTCGTTGACTATCGCCCCTCGACCTTTGCCCAGGCCGGTGAGATCATCGCGGCGATCGACAGCGGATGCATCACGCCGGATCATGTCCGCGCCGAGATCGGTGAAGTTCTCTCTGGAACGCGGCCGGGGCGCGGCGGGGGTGACGAGATCACGCTCTATCGCTCGCTTGGCATCGCTGCGCAGGATCTGGCTTGCGCCATGCACTGCCTGGATCGTGCCAAGGCGCGCGGGATCGGGATCAAGGCATCGATCGACTGAAACGCGCATCACGGCCACCATGCGAATCCGTGCTTGGTGCAGGGGGTCCAGCTTGTCCCAGCCGGTTGGGGGCGTCTGAACCTTCCGGGTTCGATGAGATGGTAATCATGATCGACGGGAACGGCCCACAGCGGGCATTCCTGGGGTGCAAGGCTTTCCTGGCTGGGAAAGGCGCTGTGAACGATGACGGCATCAGAATTCACCGACGCGCCGAAGGCGTTCACTTTGAAGCCGGGCGAGGAAGGCACGCCAGTTCCCGAGATCGGCCGCAACGCCGGGATAGGGCGCGCCGCTGTGATCACCGGGCCGCACCTGAGGACCCTTACCCAGGCGCGGCTGGTACTCAGCCGTCAGGTCGCCAACTCAGACAGGCCCATTCGCGCCAGGAGATCTGTTCGGTTCGAAGCGATCTCGGCCACGGACAGACCGTCCAGAACCGCCATAAAGGCGAGTGTCGCCTCTTGCAGCTTGGTCGACAGCTGACAGATGCCACGCAATTTGCAGCTGTTGCGATCGGCGCTGAAGCATTCGACCACATCCAGTGGCCCTTCGGTCAGTCGAACCACGTCGCCCACCAGAATCTCGTCGGCCGGACGCGCCAGACGCAGACCGCCGCGCGGACCGCGCACGGTTTCCAGATAGCCGGCCTGCCCGAGTTGGTGGACGATCTTGGTCAGATGGGCGCGGTTGATACCGTGCGCCTGCGCCACCTCGTCAATCCGCACCAGATGCGGCGCGCAGATCGCTGCCATCTGAAGGATCCGCAGGGCATAGTTGGTATAGCTGGTCAGTTTCAAGTCGCTCTCCGCGGCAGGTGTGACAACTCGTCTTATATTGAAACTTGAATGTATCTCGGGAAGGGTATATTCATTCATTGAAACTATATCAATATAAGGGCAAGCCCATGTTCGGCTTCGATGCCATCGAACTGGCGCGGATCCAGTTCGCCTTCACTGTCTCGTTCCACATCATCTTTCCGGCCTTTTCCATTGGCCTTGCCAGCTATCTGGCGGTGTTGAACGGGTCGCACCTGTGGACGGGGCGCGAGGTCTACCTGACGCTGTTCAACTACTGGAAAAAGATCTTCGCCGTGGCCTTTGGCATGGGTGTCGTGTCGGGGATCGTCATGTCCTACCAGTTCGGAACGAACTGGTCGGTGTTTTCCGACAGGGCAGGGCCGGTGATCGGACCCTTGATGGGCTATGAGGTGCTGTCGGCCTTCTTCCTTGAGGCCGGGTTTCTGGGCGTGATGCTGTTCGGGCGCGAAAAGGTCGGCGCGCGGGCGCATTTCGTGGCCACGCTGATGGTGGCGATCGGCACGCTTGGATCGGCCTTCTGGATCCTGTCGGTCAACAGCTGGATGCAGACGCCGCAGGGGCATGCCATCAACGATGTGGGCCAGTTCGTGCCGGCCGATTGGTGGGCGATCGTGTTCAACCCCTCCTTCCCCTACCGTCTGGTGCATATGGTGTTGGCGGCTTATCTGACCACGGCGCTGGTCGTGGGCGCCGTGGGCGGATGGCACCTGTTGCGCGACCGCACCATTGCCGGCGCACGCACCATGTTCTCGATGGCGATGGGGATGCTGATCGTGGTGGCGCCCTTACAGATTTTCGCGGGCGACCTGCACGGGCTGAACACGCTGGAATATCAACCTGCGAAACTGGCCGCGATGGAGGGACACTTCGAACCGCATCCCGAGGGCGGCGCCCCCCTGATCCTGTTCGGCATCCCTGATGCGGCCAATGAAACGGTCAGATACCAGGTCGAGATCCCGTATCTCTCGTCGCTGATCCTGACCCATGACCTGACATCGCCGCTGCCGGGCCTGACCGATTTTCCGGTGGATGAACGCCCGCCGGTCGGCATCGTCTTCTGGTCTTTCCGTATCATGGTGGCACTGGGATTTGCGATGCTGGGGCTTGGCCTCTGGGCGCTGGTGCTGCGCCTGCGCGGCAAAATGTATGACCACCGCTGGTTACACCGCACGGCCATCGCGATGGGACCTGCGGGCTTTGTCGCGGTGCTGGCAGGCTGGATCACGACAGAGGTGGGACGCCAGCCATGGACAGTCTATGGTCTGTTGTCCACCAACGACAGCGTGGCCCCTGTCGAAGCCGCGGCGGTGGGATCGTCGCTTCTTGCCTTCATCGTGATCTATTTCATGCTGTTCGGGGCAGGGACGTTCTACATTTTGCGGCTGATGGGCAAGGGACCCGGCAGCGCGCCGCCGATGGGCGATCTTGGCCCGACGCGGACGGCGGGTGTGACGCCCGCACCGGCGGCCGACAACGACTTCATCCCGACGGAGTGAGCTGACATGGTGTTCGATCTTGCATTTATCTGGGCCGGACTTATCGCTTTCGCGGTGCTGGCCTACGTAATCCTTGACGGTTTCGACCTTGGTGTCGGTATCCTGTTTCCCCTGATGCGGACCGAGGCCGAGAAGGATCTGGCGATGAACACCGTGGCCCCGGTCTGGGACGGCAACGAGACATGGCTGGTGCTGGGTGGCGGCGGGCTTTTTGCCGTGTTTCCGCTGGCCTATGCGGTGGTCATGCCCGCGCTTTATGTGCCGATCATCGTGATGCTGCTGGCGCTGGTGTTCCGCGGCGTCGCGTTCGAATTCCGCTGGCGCACGAAACGGGCGAAGGTCCTGTGGGACCTGTCCTTCTTCGGCGGCAGCCTTGTGGCGACCCTGGCGCAGGGTGTGGCACTGGGCGCATTGGTGCAAGGCATCGCCGTCGAGGGGCGGGCCTATGCCGGCGGCAACTGGGACTGGCTGACGCCGTTTTCGATGCTGACCGGGGTGGCGCTGGTCGCGGGCTATGCCTTGCTGGGGGCGACATGGCTGGTGATGAAGACCGAGGGTCCGGTGCGGGCGACAGCGCATCGCCTCTCGCTTTGGCTCGGTGGTGCGACGCTGGCGCTGGTGGGGCTGGTCAGCCTCATCACACCCTTCCTCAACCCGCTCTATCTGGAGCGCTGGTTCAGCTTTCCGAATGCGCTGTTCTCGGCCTTTGTGCCCGCGCTGATCCTGATCGCGGCCTTTGTTTTCCACAAGGGTCTGCGCGAAGGGCGCGACGCCTGGCCGTTCCTGTCGGCGCTGGCACTCTTCGTGCTCAGCTTCGTCGGACTGGGGATCAGCTTCTATCCCTATATGGTTCCCCCCTCCCTCACGATCTGGGAAGTGGCAGCCCCGGATGAAAGCCTGTGGTTCCTGCTGGCCGGCGCGCTGGTGTTGGTGCCGATGATCCTTGCCTATACCGGCTATGCTTACTGGGTATTCCGCGGCAAGGTCGATCCTGCGACGGGATATCACTGATGCCGGACGTTCTGCGGAAAGCCCTGTGGTTCATCGCTCTGTGGTTTGTAGGTGTCGGCACGCTGGCCGTGGTTGCCTTGCTGATCCGCGCGATGATCTTCTGAACTGACAGCCGTGTCCTGACCTGATGTCGCCCTGGTTGCCGTCCGGCTTGCCAATGGCCGAAAAGCCGCATCATCGGGTCACGGTCACGGTCACGGTCACGGTCACGGTCACGGTCACGGTCACGGTCACGGCCGCGCCCGTCCGCCGCCGCGCAATGTTAGCCCGACGGGGCTGATGCGGAGGGTGACGGGAAAAGCACAAGGCCAAGGACAAGGTCTGCGCCACCCGCGTTTGTTCGCGAGCGAGAAAAGTTGATCCGCAAGCGCATTCTGAAGCTACTGGGGCCGGTTCCAGCATGACGACGTCGATCATGGCATGAGAGGAACCACCCGCGCTTGTAGTGGAGATCCTTCGATGCTCGCGCCGTGAACCCGCGTCCGTCTCGGGGTCGAATGTGGGGTCGCGAAACGTGGGAAACCCTTGCTGCGCAGGGGTTTCTTTCGTTTCAACGGGTGAGATGGTAGGCCCGGAGGGACTCGAACCCTGCATGGCGCTATATAAATCAATGACTTGAAGGAAAATTTGGGGTCGTGGGGTCGTGCGGTTTTTGGGGTCATTCACGAAGCGAGGGATTAGATCATACTGGCGATGAAGGAAGTCTCTAAGCCCCCATAAGCCCTATCAAGGATGCCGGGTGAATGCGTAGGTATCTTGTTGGAATTGACATCGCCTCGCCGTCCCTTGGAACCGGCTGACTTTTCCTCATCCGCCGCCCCGTCCCGCGTCCAGAAAGTTACACAGAGCGCGCACGCGGGACGGGGTGATCGTCGGATCACTCCCGCAGGAGATGATCCTGATGAACTCGATCCACGCCTGTTCGTTCGGTGTCAGTTCTTCCCGCGACCCGGAAGGTGCCGTGGGAAGGGTGAGGACCATGTCGCTCATCGATTTCTGCTCCTTTGATGTTCAGCTTCCGTCGGTTCTGATTGAGAGACCGGAGTGCCCTGAAGAACACTACAGCATTCGATCAGCGAGTTCTTAGCGGTCGCAACCTGGTCCCACGGTCCCACGGTCCCCACGGTGATGATCGTGATCATTTTCCGAAGATCGACCGCAACACTGCACGCGAGCGTCCGGTCAGCCGTGGATCACTGTTGTCAGATGCGTCGCGGATCTCGGCCAGCCAACCGCGCTCATTTTCGGTGACGGGCGTGCCGAAGATATCGGTGATCGCCTTCGACGCCGTTGCGCCCACCGCCTGATCGAGTGCCAGGCGCATCAGCATGGCGGGATCGACTTCCAGCGCCTTCGCCAAAGAGGGCACGCGATCAAGCGGAAGCTTGTTCTTGCCGGATTTCAGCATCGACATCATGTTCGCATTGGCAAAGCCCGCTTCGCTGGCGATCTCGGCCTGTGTCTTACGGTGCGACAAGTCGCGAATGCGATCGGCGATCAGACGCGCGGTCGGTGTGTTCTCGTAGGGATTCATGTTGGTCTCGCTGCTGTGATTGGTCACAGCACTTACCTACCGTGTCGCATCAGCGCGGTCGGGTGGGGAGTTCGCGCTTGTGTTAGGGGTCTTTGGTGGGACCAAAGTCCTAGGGAATCTGCGCTTGGTGTATGGGGGTGCATCCGGTGCCAGCCAGTCTGGGGCGCCTGAACCTTCCGCTCCCGGTGAGGATGTTGATCTTGATCAACGCGAACGGCACAGAGCTGCTGACCGGAAGAGAATCGCTACTGTAGTGCCGCGTTTCCGGAACGATCATTCACACCTGACAGCCTTACGCTGCGCCGGACGAACGCCAACCGCAAGGGCGCGGTGCGAGGGTTTTTTGCAAACGAGGCAATGCGGTGCATGAGATCGTCGACTACGACCGGAGAATCTTTCACCCGCTGCTCCTCTCTACGCTGGGGCAGAGGGCTGGGGCGACAAAAGCCAAGACGTGGAGCCGGACCTGATGCCGGGATTGTCCCCGGTGCCGCACCCTCTGTTTGTCGATAGGGCAGCGCTGGAGCATTCCCGAAGGAGACAATTTCGCCGCCACACTTCTTTATCGTAAGCGCTGCGAAGTGCCGTATCTCCCAAGTTCATCAACAAAATCGATAAGCGTTTGATTTCATTCAGGCCGAATGGCCGGAAATGTTACAACAGGAGCGCTATCAGGCTGGCTTTGGCAG
>LJSV01000015.1 GCA_001314715.1 Rhodobacteraceae bacterium HLUCCA12
GGCCAGCCCCTGGATCGGGGCGCGTGACCGGCGCGCGTTCGAAACCATGGCGACGATCTGGGCCAGCACGGTATCGGCGCCGACCTTGCCCGCTTCGATAACCAGAGAGCCGTTCTTGTTGATCGTGGCCCCGGTCACCGCATCCCCCGGACCTTTTTCGACAGGCATGGACTCGCCGGTCAGCATGCTTTCGTCCAGCGACGAGCGGCCCTCCATCACCGTCCCGTCTACCGGGACCGCATCGCCTGGGCGCACCCGCAGCCGGTCGCCCTCCATGATGTTCTCGAGCGGCGCGTCGTATTCGGTGCCGTCCGGCAGGATGCGTCGAGCGGTCTTGGGCGCGAGATCGAGAAGCGCCCGGATCGCGTCGCCGGTGCGCTCACGCGCCCGCAGTTCCAGAACCTGGCCGACGAAGACCAGCGCCACGATCACCACCGCCGCCTCGAAATAGGTACCGACGCCGTGGCCCATCCGGTACTGTTCCGGAAACACGCCTGGCAGGAACGTGGCGACCAACGAATAGAGATAGGCCGCTCCAACGCCGAGGCTGATCAGCGTCCACATGTTCGGCGATCGGTTCAAGACCGAGTCCCAGCCGCGTCTGAAGAATGGCAGGGCGGCCCATAGAATGATCGGCGTCGCCAGCACGAACTCGAGATAGCTTGCCGTCTGGTGCCCGATCCAGTCGCGCACCGGCAAGGCGACGAGCTCGCCCATCGTCAGGATGATCAGCGGCACTGCCGCGGCGGCCGAGATCCACATCCGGCGTGTGAAGTCGGTTAGTTCATCGCTGGGCTCATCCGAGGGCAGCATCGGCTCCAGTGCCATGCCGCAGATCGGGCAGGCTCCCGGTGCGTCGCGAACGATCTCGGGGTGCATCGGGCAGGTGTACTGGACGTTGGCCGGGGCCGCCGTCTTCCGCCCCGCGGCGCGGCCGGAGGCATAGAACCAGGGATCCGCCTGGAACTTTGTCTGGCACTTGCCCGAGCAAAAGTGGAAGTTCTCGCCACCGTAGCTCTCCGTCCGGGTGTCCGGCTTCAGGCTCACCGTCATGCCACACACCGGGTCGATGGCCGTCGGGCCGGCCGCAGGCACTTCGTGGACCTTCGGCATTTCGGCGTCTGAGTGGACGTGGCCTGCGTGAGGATTGACGGTGGACATGGTGTTCTCCTTTCGCGGTCTCAGCCGCGTGAAGGCCGATGTTCGGGCCTTCAGGATCAATGTGCTCCTTCCTGTCACTGGAAGGTCAAGGGCTGATTGAACCAACCGCCGTCATAGCACATCGATGCATTGACCTATGCTTGAGGACGCCCCACCGTCTTAAGGAAATCAATAACTTAAGGTGGAGAAGGTTGGATATCAGGCCCATCCCCTCCGCCACTTATTTCAAGTGCTTAGCTGATTTGCATCTGCTTCCCGCCTTGGCGCCACCCGCGCGACAGAACCGGCAGATCGGGCGGCGCTTTGCCCGGTGGCAGCGCAGGCCGCCGCGCGCTTGGCGCGCCGTGGCGCCGGGATTCCCTTGCAAAAACGCCTTCTTGCAGCCGGGCCGCGTACGCGCGCGCCAAATCAAGGCGTTTCGCTGATCGTAGCGTCGACGCATGATCAGGGTCTTACGATCCGCCCGACCTTGCGCGCCAGCGCTTCAGATAACCTGACACGGCCTTGACCATGGTTGTCTTGCGCTGCTCGAACCGGTTGTCGGGATGCTCGCCCAGAAGGTGGTTGGCCTGCGCCTGTATTGCGGCAACTTCGCTGCGCAGGATGTTGCGCTGTTCCGGCGTCAGGCGCTCGGGGCTGAGGCGGTCCATCTGTTGGCGCGCGCGACGTATGCGTTGCAGCATTACGGCCGGCCTCTCGGCTTCGCGCTGCTCTTCACGCAAGACCCGCATCACCTCGATCAGGTCGTGCAAGGCACCGTCGTCGTCGTCGCCGCAACCGTCAAAGAAGCTGCGCAGATCGTCAAGCAGCGCTGGGCCTGTCGCCTGATCATCCTCGGTCGCGGCATCCTCGACATGCAGCTTGTCCTGCGCGAACCGGCGCAGGGCCAGTGACGGAAGTTGCTTTGGCTGCGGCGCTTCGAAGGGAAAGACCCCGTTCAGCAGGTTTCCAAGCCGGCTGCGCGCGGCGATCATCGCAAACCCGATGCTTTGCCAGACCGGCCGCAGCCGGGGGGTGATGGCGTCAAGCTGCGTGTTCAGCGCGACAAAAAACTCCTCGGCATCGGCAATGGCCGCGTAGTGTTCGGGCTGGCCAAGGCGATCGGTCAGGAAGGTTTCGGCCAGTTTCAGTTCGGCCAGTTCGCGATCAAGCTGTTCTGAATCGGTGATCTGATAGGCGTTCAACACCCAGTCGCGCGGCAGGTGCAAGTCCTCGACCTGGCGGCGCAGCTTGAGGCGGCGGTTGACCCAGCCATAGCGCAGCTTGGTTTCCGGTGCCATTTGCAGCGCCGCTTCGATGAATTCCATGTCCGCCGGCGTGCAGGAGGCCGGCAGCACCGCCACCGCAACCTGTTCATAGCAGGCGAAGGCATCCGGATCTTCGGCCAGAAGCTTGCGCATGGCCGCCAACCGCCGGTTGCCATTCAAGACAACGCCATCGGCGGTGACCAGCAAGGGCTCGGTTTGCTGGCGCAGGCGGCGCAATTCCTGCTCGATAGGGCCGCGGCTGTCAGCGGCGTGGGCAATCAACAATCGATGCAGCAGCGCCTGGGTCTCGGCAGAGTCAGCAGTCTTGCGCAGGGTGTCCAGCGATCCGCCGGTCTGACGAAGATGCTCATGCAGCTCGGCGATCAGGCGGCCGTTGTCCAGGCGATAGACCGGCAGATCAGCGGGAACCTGCGCGACCGGCAGCTTTCGTAAGCCCTCGGGCAGAGGGACAAAGAAGTCCGGTGTCACGGACTCGACGGCACGGGTCAGACGGTCCTGACGTTCGCGTGGCGTCATGGGTTCGATAATCTGGGTGTTGGTGCTTTGCGGTTTCGCCAAGGGTCCCCCTTTTGTGCCGACATTCCCCGGATGGGATGCCTTGCGAGAGCAAAGTCACCTGATCAGGCCCGCGGATCAAGCGTTTTGCGCCCCTCCGGCGACATTGTTGACGCAAGACCGCCCCACCTGGCACCCCGCATCCCCTGTCAGGACCGCCGCCCGCTTTCGGACCCGCTGCGCGCACTCGCGGGCGAAAAATTCTTCGGGCGGGGTCTTGAAGTTGCCGATTGGCAACACTTCATCTTTGATGAAACGCCCATTCGGGGTTTCACGGATACGCAACAGGGGTTCGGCTGACAAAGCGGACCGCCGATCGTTCGCCGCGATGGGAGCGTTTGCCAAAGCGAACCGGATCGACGCCCGAAGTCGGTGAATTCAGATGCATATCCGTCCTCCGAGGGCGTTTCGGCAAGATGCGGCGCTGTGCCGCACAGGATGCTGAAGATCGGAGGTTTAGCATGCTCTATCCATTCCATACCGGCCGCAGGGATCCCTTCGCCCTGATGCAGTCCTTGCTGGGCGATCTTAACAGGGCCACCCCGACGCGCACGGCCCAGCCATCGTTTCCCGCCATCAATGTCTGGCAAGGCGACGATGCCGTCGCCATCACGGCCGAGCTTCCCGGTGTCGATCCGGGCGATATCGACATTTCCGTCAAGGACAACGTGCTGACGCTTTCGGGTGAAAGCAAGGTGCCCGATGTTCCCGAGGGGTCGCGCTGGCATCGCAACGAGCGCCGCTATGGCAAGTTCACCCGTGCCCTGCATCTGCCGTTCGCCGCCAGCGACGACAAGGTCGAAGCGCGCATGGCCAACGGCGTCCTGCGCATCGTGATCGGCCGGCCCGACGAGGACAAGCCGAAGAAGATCGAGATCAAGGCTGCCTGAGAGAAGGATGATCGACATGACCAATGATGTGACCGAAACCGCCGACAAGACCCCGGCGAAAGAACCGGAAACCACCACGGGCACGCGCATCTACCGCCCGCTGACCGATATCGTGGAAACCTCAGATGGCGTGACGCTGATGCTGGAAATGCCGGGCGTCGCCGCCGAGGACGTGGACCTGATTCTGGAACAGCGGGTCCTGACGATCCGCGGCAAGGTCCACCCGACCCGGCCTGAAAAGCTTCAACCCACCTATGCCGAATATGGCGAGGGCGACTATGAGCGCGCCTTTACATTGTCCGACGACTTCGACCCCGACAAGATCGACGCCGCGGTCGCGAATGGTGTGCTGCGTGTGACGCTGCCCCGCGCGGCCGAAGCCAAACCCAGGAAAATCGCGGTCAAGGCGTCGTGACTGGACGCCTGGCCTTTGACCGAGAAAGGAGAAAGGACCATGCAGATCAAGGATATGATCCCCTGGGCGCGCAAGGACCCTGCGCCCGATTCAAAAACCGACGACCAGAACCCGATCGCAACGCTTCAGCGCGACATGAACCGGGTATTCGACGGTTTCTGGAACCGTTTCGGCGATCTCGACTGGCCCTGGGGCAGCGGCGAGGCCAAGTCCGACGTGGTCGAGACCGATAACCATGTCGAAATCTCGGTGGAACTGCCCGGCATGGACATGAAGGATATCGACGTGTCGGTAAGCGACGATATGCTGACCATCAAGGGCGAGAAAAAGATCGAACGGCAGGAAGAGAAAAAGGGGTATTACCTGTCCGAACGCAGCTATGGTGCGATCTACCGCACGATCCCGCTGCCTCCGGGCGTGGACGGCGAGAAGGCCGAAGCCAGCTTCAGGAACGGCGTTCTGACGATCAAGCTGCCGCAAACGCCCGAGGCGCAGGCAAAGGTCAAGCGCATCGAGGTGAAACCAGCCTGATGCCTTGCGCAACGCCGCGGGCCCGCACGCTCGCGGCACGACTGCCGAAGGGAGAACTGCCATGTTGCTGCGCGCGGCGTTCACTTTCTTGCTGATGCTGGACGTTCCCGCCGGGACGCGGTCGGGCACATCATCCAGCGCGAACGTCGCACAAGGCTGATGGTGCCGGGGCCGTGATACCGGCGACAAGACAGTCAACCCGGTCGTTGGCCTGACCGCGAGCGCGGCGCGCGTGCAAAGCGAAAGACAGAAGCAGATGAACAACGATCCATACCAGATACTCGGCGTTCCCCGGACCGCAACGCAGGATGAGATCAAGAAGGCCTATCGCAAGCTTGTGAAAGACCTGCACCCCGATCTGCACCCGGACGACACCGACAAGCACGAGCGGTTCAAGGCGGTCTCGGTGGCCTATGGCCTGCTGGGCGATCCCGAAACACGTCGCCGTTTCGACGCGGGCGAGATCGACGCCAGCGGACAGGAGCGGGCGGAACGCCGGTATTACCACCACTACGCAGGTCACGAGGACGGGCGCCGCTATGATCCCGGTCCGGGTTTCGGGGCCGCGATGGATGACGACGATCTGTCCGACATCTTTGCACAGGTCTTCGGCGGCCGCACGCGCGGACCGGGACGGACCGGCTTTCGCCATGAGTTTCACGCCCGCGGCCAGGATCTGCGCTATCACCTCGACATCGATTTCCTTGACGCGGTCAATGGCGCCCGGAACACTGTCACCATGCCCGATGGGCGCACGCTCGAGATTGCCGTTCCCCCTGCCCTCAGGGATGGGCAGACGCTGCGGCTGCGCGGCAAGGGCGCACCCGGTATGGGTCAGGGCGCGCCCGGCGATGCCCTTATCACCGTATCGATCAAGCCGCATCCGGTCTTTACCCGCGAGGGCGACGATATCGCGATGGAGTTGCCGATCACCTTTGACGAGGCCGTTCTGGGCGCAAAGGTCGAGGTGCCGACAGTGTCGGGCTCGGTCTCGGCCACCATTCCGAAAGGGGCATCCTCGGGCCAGCGGTTGCGGCTGCGCGGCAAGGGCATCCGCCATCCCGACGGCAGGGCGGGCGACCAGATCGTGCGGCTGAAAATCGTTTTGCCAAAACGGATCGACGCCGGGATGGAGGATCTGGCGCGGCGCTGGCGGGATACCGCCGGATTTGACCCGCGGGCAGACCTGTGGAGGATGACATGAGCTTGACCGAACAGATGGTTCTCGCGCGCGTCCGGCGGCTGACCCGGCGCGACCTGCGGCACTGGGTCCAGGCGGGCTGGGTGCGCCCGGCGATGGGCCAGACCGGGCCGGTCTTTGACGAGATCGATGTGGCGCGCCTGCGGCTTCTGTGTGATCTGCGCAAGGATATGGCCCTGCCGCCGGATGCGCTGCCAGTCGTCCTGACGCTGATCGACCGGTTGCACGAGACCCGGCGCGGGCTGCGCCTGCTTATGGAAGCCCTGGGCGACCAGCCCGAAGACATCCGCCGCGCGGTCATCGCGCGCATGCAGGCGCGCGGCACCAGTGACCCGCCTTGAGACGCGAAACCACGCGCCGCATGCGCATCGCAGCGCATTCACCCCTGCCAGGGAGGACGACATGCACCGAGAACTCGCAGCTTACCAACGTCTTCTGATCATCACCTATCGCCGGTATCTGGAGGCCGATCGCGCACTTGCGTCACGGCTGGACGCGCTGCGCGCCGTTTTCCCGCCCGACCGCAAGCCCCATCGCGGCACGATCGGCGCGCCCGACTCTCCGATACGCCGCCTGTGCGAAAACCGTGATCGCGCCTTGCTGAGATTGCACGCCGCGCGCGCGGAATTCGAGGCAGCCAGAGCCCGGATTGCGCAAAGACATGCGCGTCCAACGAACGTATTGTTCCTGCGCGTGCACAGCCCCGTGTCGGAATGACGCGACCCGGATGCGGATCGCTGTTCGCGCAACTAGTCGAATCGCGATCCTGTCCCCTGCACCACCTGTCCTTGCGCGAGCGTTCGCGCGATCCGTCGAGTGGCGCGGAAGCCCGAAGGGGCGGGCAAGGCGCCAACTCGATCCTGGCGGCCCATCTGATGGGGGGCATCAACCATGCCCTGCAAAGTGGAACGATCTGATCCGACGGGTCGGCCGGTCGACCCTTGCCACCACGATCGACACGTGGAGATCCGCGGCGCGAAGCCGCGAAACAGGGTTGCCTTGCGCCATCTTGGTCTTTGCATCGGGACCACGGCGATCCGCGATGACCGTGAACCACGCGTTGCGGGCGACCGCTTAGGCGGTGGCGTCGCGGACGAATTCAGCCAGTTGCCGGTTGAATGTGGCGGGATCTTCAAGAAAGGGCGCGTGGCCGATACCCTCCTGCATCGCGATCGTGGCATGGGGGACCAGTCGGCGCCCCTCCTCGGCCATGGCGGGGCGGATCACCCTGTCCCGCCTACCATGGATGATCAGCATGGGAACGCGCACGCCCGACCAGGCGTCCGCGCCGGCGGCCGATCGTGCCAGAAGGGCGCGGCGCACATGCGGCGGTGTCATCATCATGGTCGCGAGCAATTCGCGATCCGCCTCGCCACCCGGATCGCGTTCGAACTGGGCGGCCACGAAGCGGATGGACGCGCCAATGCTGGTCGCAAGATCGGGCGAGGCCATCGCCGGCAGATCGACCGTGGCGGGCCCATAGAGGTCGGGGTCCCGGACGAATATGCCGCCGACGAACACCAGTCCGCCGATCGCCGCATCCCCGTGGCGCGCGACATAATCGCCGGCGACCAACCCGCCCGCCGACCACGCCACCAGGACGGGCCGTTCCAGCGAAAGCGTGTCGATCACGGTTGCGATGTCGTCTGCCAGGCGCGCACCGTCATAGGCGTCCGACGCGGCCGGCTTGCCGGACAGCCCGCTGCCTCGGGTGTCGAAGGTGATCAGGCGAAAGGCGCTGGCAAGCTCGGGGTCCTCCACCTGCTTTCGCCAGACCAGATGCGCGGCCGAAAAGCCATGGATGAAGACGATGGCCGGCGCGTCGGCCTTGCCCCATTCCTGCACCGCCAGCGTGACGCCGTCCGGTGTCTTGATCGCGTGATGCGTATAGGCGGGGTCGCCTGCCGGCGTGGCGCCCGCGCCGCTTGCCACAGGTTCGCGGCAGGATGGCTGGACGTTCATGATTGCCTCCTTTTCTGGGTGGGCGGTCAAGCGCATGGTGCCGACCGAGAGGGTGTATTGCAATGGGCGCGGCCGATCTCTTGCTTGAAGCGTTGCCGGGCAGAAGTCATTTGCGCTGCCACCGCCTCGGTCGACGGGACAATGCCCGCGGTTCCGTCAAGCCGCGATTCGGTCATCCAGGCCGCCAGGTCGGGGTTCTTCGTCCATCGGCGCTGGTTTTCCGCATTGATGATCAGCATCCGTGCCCAGTCCCGGTCGACGCTTGGCGGATGGGTCGCGGCCAGTTTGGTGTTGGTATAGGTGCCATCAACCACGGTCTTGCACGCATCCACCCGAAAAGAGCGCCGCGAAAGGCGAGACGTGACCCTGCCACCCTCGATATGCTCGCACAGCCGCAGATAGGTCACCCGGCCCGATGGCAGCAGGCGCTGGGGCATCACCGTGTCGTAATACCCGCAGATTTCCGCAGGTGACGGCAACCGCCCCATTCCGGCATTGAGACTGACCGTGTCGATCTCACACGCGCCCAGAAACCGCGAACCTACGCCATAGCGAGAGCGTGCACCGTGAAGACGCAAGAACGGATATCCATCGTTCCAATGCCCGCCAGGCTGGGGCCTTTGATCGACGATGATCATGGTCGCGTCGCTTGCACTCAGTAATTCATCGGCAAAGGCCATACCCATCGCGCCTACACCGACGATGACATAATCCGCTTCGAGATACTCGGTTCTGGTGGCCATCGGCTCCTCCGTCTGGGGCCGGGAATGTCATTTGCGTCCGTGGCGGGGGCCGGGTGTCGGGCGTGTGGCGCAAGGTAGCAGCCTTGCAAAGGCGGCACCGATCGGGCCAGGTTCGACGCCCGGTGATCGGGACCGCTTGTTCCCTTTTAACACAGACGACATGCCTCTCGAACCGGGCGTCAGGCAGCCGGCCTCCCGTGTGTGTGCGACGGCGGTTCGAAGAGGATCATCTCGACACGTTCGGATCCGTCGACATAGGCGTCATGACCCGGCGGGATCTCGAAGAAATCGCCGCTGGTAATCGCCGTTTCGACGCCGGTTTCGATCATGCGCACCACAAGCCTGCCCGACAGGCAGTAGCCCACATGCCGCATGGGGCATGATTCGGGCGAGCCAAGCAAGGGCTTCTCGTCCGTTTCCCAGGTCCATCCGGGTTCGAAGACGGCGTGCATCCCGGTGGTACCGTCCGGCATCCGAACGATGTCGATGCCGCCCTTCGCCTTCATGTCCAGCGCCTCGTCGGGGTTGTCGAATCGTCTGATCTCGATTGCCTTTTCCATGTTCATCCCTCCTTTGGGGGCGTTCTCCTTCAAACCCCGATGATATCGTCCTTGAGGGCATACAGCATGGCTGTGACCTCGTCTCGCGTATCGCGGGAATGGCCCAGCCCCTTCAGGGTGCCAAGGATGTCGTCCATCGCGGCCATGTATTCCGCCTCGGCGATGTTCATCCCGCGATGCGCCTCGACCATGCTGCGCCCGTGATAGGCACCGGGGCCGTCGGTATGGGCTGCGAAGAAATCGCAGGTGTGTTGCTTGATCTCGGCAACGCGCTCGGGCTGGTCGAGATAGGGCAGAAAACGCATTTTGATGACGGGGTTTCGCAGATGCGCATCCACCATCGCGTCGACGATCTTCCTGATCCCGGCCGCGCCACCCAGCCGTTCATAGAGCGTGACTGTACCGAGTTGTTCCGCCACGGATGTCGTCATGCGGGCCTCCTTTGGGAAATTTTGGGTTGTCGGCGGCGGGTGGTCCGGCCGCGCGCCGGCCACGCCGACCGGCCCCGGCACACTCAGGCGTCCTGCGTCGCCAATGCCTTGACATCGGCCGCAGTCATCGGGTTGCCACCGATCGCCCATTCACCGCTGGCGATTTCCTGAATCCGCACCCAGGTGACGCTGCGCATCGCCTCACCCTCGATGCGGACCATCGTCTCAGTCACGTCCTCGATCATGCGACGTTTCTGGCCGGCGTCGAAGACGCCCTCGATCAGTTGGATGTCCACAAGTGGCATGTCGGTCTCCTTGCATCTGTCGGTTGCGTTGTGCGATCGGCGCGATCCGATCCCGAACCAGAGTGCCAGCCACGCCGGGCCGCCTGCCAGTTCACGAAGTGAATCGGCCCCGATACAGAGTCTGAACTGGCCGGATACCGGGCCGCGCTGTTAGGATCGGTGCCTCAGACCAGGGAGGTCACGATGACGAACGCGAGCTACAAGCAGTTCTGCCCCGTCGCGATGGCAGCGGAAATCCTGTGCACCCGCTGGACCGTCGTGCTGCTGCGCGAGCTGGTCGCGGGGTCGACGCGGTTCAACGAACTGCGTCGGGGCGTGCCGCGGATGTCGCCGGCACTGTTGTCCAAGCGGCTGCGCGAACTGGAGGCGGCCGGCGTGATCGAGCGTCAGCGCCTGACCGACGCGCCAGAGATCGAGGCCTATCGCCTGACCGACGCCGGGCGCGACCTGCAACCGGTGATCGAGGCGATCGGCATGTGGGGCCAGAAATGGGTCGAGACCGAACCCACGCTGGAAAACCTCGATCCCGAGCTTCTGATGTGGGACATGCGCCGGAACCTGAACACCGATCCCTTGCCCCAGGCAAGGACGGTGATCGAGTTCCTGTATTCCGACCTACCCCCAGCGCAGCGCAAATGGTGGCTGATCGTCGAGAGCGACGGCACCGTGGATCTGTGCCATATCGATCCCGGCTTCGACGTGGATCTTTACCTCAACACGAACCTGCGCACGATGACCGCGATCTGGATCGGGCTCAGCGATGTCCGCAGCGCGGTGGCAAACGGCACGCTGCTGATGACCGGGCGCAGGGATGTCGGGAACTCGATGCAGCAATGGCTGGGTCTCAGCCCGTTCGCGGTGCAGGAAAAGCTGGCAAGCTGACCGCAGGCCTGTCCCGATCCATCATCGCCGTTCCCGGCGCCCGGCACGACCGCGGCTGCGGTTGCCCGGCGCCTGCGCGTGGCTGGCATGGCCCGGCTGTTTGCACCCCGGTCACTCCGGCGCGATCGCGTGGTTGTCATGGTACAAGTTGTCGCGATCATACCGGCGCTTGAGCGCGACACTGCGGTCGCGACGGTCGCCGTCGGGTTGCGAGATCGCCACCGGGTCGGGCGCGACGTTCAGATACGAAGTCTGCGTCGGGAACCGGCTCAGGGATTTCCGGCCACGGGTGGATGATGACCGGCAAGGCGCGCCCGAGGCCGCCTTACAGGACAATCGCCTGCCAGGACAAGAATCATTTACAAAACCGGATTTATGGTTATATTGACGGCATGAGCACCACCAGTCCCAATGCCCGCGCCCTTGCCGCGCTTGGCCATGATGCCCGCCTGTCGATCTTTCGCCTTCTGGTGAAGGCCGGGGACGACGGCTTGCGGGTCGGCGACATTGGCGAGCATCTGGGCCTCGCGCCCTCGACACTTGCGCACCACCTTTCGACACTCGTCGATGCTGGGCTGGTCTTGCAGGAAAAGCAGGGCCGCGAGGTGTTCAACCGGGTCGATTATCCGGCGATGCGGCGGGTGATCGGTTTTCTGACCTCGGAATGCTGTTCCGGGGTCACCGTGCGACCTGCGGAGGATGCAGCATGATACGAGAGCGCGATTTTTCTTGCCCTGACACACCGACAATTCCGGCGATTTGGTGATGAGCGATGCAACCTTTCCGAGGCCCGGCCTCCGGCTTGCGCTGCGCCATCTATGGCAAGACCAGCGGGTGTGGCTGGCCTCGGCCGCAATCCTGGGCTTGCTGGCGGTATTCGACCCACCGCAGGCCGCTGACAGCACGCTGTTTGCCGCCAGCGCGATCCTGAACACCGCGCCCTACCTGATCCTGTCGGTCGCCATTGCCGCTTGGGCGGGTGCGACCGGGGCGGACAACATGATCGCAAAGGCGTTTACCGGCGTGCCGATCTTGATGATCGGGCTGGGCGCCCTGGCGGGGGGCCTTTCGCCTTTCTGCTCGTGCGGGGTGATCCCGCTGATCGCGGCGCTGCTGGCAATGGGCGTGCCGCTGTCGGCGGTGATGGCGTTCTGGCTGGCCTCGCCGATCATGGACCCCTCGATGTTCCTGCTGACGGCCGGCGTTCTGGATCTGGAATTCGCGGTGGCCAAGACCGTGGCCGCCATCGGGCTGGGTCTTTTCGGCGGGTTCGTGGTGCATCTTGCGATGCGCGACGGCGCCTTTGCCGATCCGCTGCGCGAGGGCATCGGCAACGGCGGTTGCGGCGGGGCGAAGATCCGCGCGCCCAAGCCGGTTGTCTGGCGGTTCTGGACCGAACCCGAGCGTCGGGCGAAGTTTGGCAAGACGGCGCTTGGCACGACGCTGTTTCTCGCCAAGTGGCTGACGCTGGCCTTTGTCCTTGAAAGCCTGATGCTGGCATGGATTCCGGCGGAAACGGTGACCGCGGCGCTTGGCGGCGAGGGCCTGCTGCCCATCGTGACCGCGACGCTGGTCGGGGTTCCTGCCTATCTCAACGGCTACGCGGCGCTGCCGCTGGTCGGCGGGCTGATCGAGCAGGGCATGGCGCCGGGTGCCGGAATGGCCTTCCTCGTGGCGGGCGGCGTCACCTCGATCCCGGCGGCGATGGCGGTCTGGGCGCTGGCACGGCCGCCGGTCTTTGCGCTCTATCTCGGGTTGTCGCTGACGGGGGCCTTCCTGTCAGGTCTGGTGTTCCAGCTCTGGACCATGGCATGAGTGATGCGGGCGACGGCTGTTCCGTCGCCCGCTTGCCCGAGACACGCGCATGATTCCAAGACTTCCCCCGCAGCGGCGCGGCGCGATCGTCGCGGCCCTGGGCACATCGCTTACGGTCAGCTGGGCATCGAGCTATTACATTCCCGCAGTTCTGGCGGTGCCCATGGCCGAGGGCATGGGCCTGTCGTCGGTCTGGGTCTTTGGCGCCTTTTCCATGGCGATGGTGGTGTCTGCGATCGTCGGTCCATGGGCCGGGGCGCGGATCGACGGTTCCGGCGGGCGCGGTGTGCTGATGCTGTCGAACCTGATCTTCGCCTCGGGGCTGGGCCTGCTTGCCGCCGCTTCGTCGCCGGTCGTGCTGTTTGCCGGTTGGGCGGTGATCGGGCTTGGCATGGGGCTTGGGCTTTACGAGGCCGGGTTCGCAACGCTGGCAGGCATCTACGGCAAGGACGCGCGCGGGCCGATCACCGGGATCACGCTGATCGCAGGGTTTGCCAGCACGGTCGGCTGGCCGCTGTCGGGGCTGATGCTGGCCACCTGGGGCTGGCGCGAGGCCTGCATCGGCTGGGCGCTGATTCACCTGTTCATTGCGCTGCCGCTCAATGCCTGTCTGCCCAAAGGGGCCGCGGCCGTGACAAGACCGCCCCCCGCGATCGAGGACGGCCCGCCGCCATCGCGCCGGGCGCTCTGGCTGCTGGCCTTTGTCTTTGCCGCAACCTGGTTCAACTCGACCGCCATGGCCGCGCATCTGCCGGGACTGCTGCAAGCCGCCGGCGCCAGCACAGCCGTCGCCATTGCCGCCGGCGCCCTGATCGGCCCGGCGCAGGTCGCCGCCCGGGTGTTCGAGTTCGGCCTCATGCGCCGCGTCCATCCGCTGGTCTCGGCGCGGGCGGCCGCTGCGGCGCATCCGGTCGCCGCCGTGGGGCTGGTGGCATTCGGGGGCCCCGCCGCCTATGCGTTTGCCGCGCTTCACGGGGCGGGCAACGGCATCCTGACCATCGCCAAGGGTACGCTGCCGCTGGCGCTGTTCGGTGCGGCGGGATATGGGCAGCGCGTCGGCTGGCTCAATGCCCCGGCGCGTATCTTGCAGGCCGCCGCACCCCTGATCTTTGGCATTGCGCTGACGGCCTGGGGGGTATCGGCGATCTGGCTTACCGCGGGCATCGGCATCGCGTCTCTCATGGCGCTTCTCGCACTCAAGCGGACATGAGATCTGGCGCAGGGACAGCGCGACAGGGGGGCGCCGTCAGGTCGCCGAAGACAGGTACAACAAATCGCGCCGGTGATTGCCGAAAGATGACAAACCACAAAGATTCAACAGGCCTGTCAGCAGATGACGCCTGCCGCGCGGCGGCGCGAAAGCTCGCGATACAGGGCCTCGCGGGTAACCCCCAGTTCTGCGGCCACCGCCTGCCAGCGGCCCTTTTCCGGCAGGGCGTTCCCTTCATCGAGCCATGCGTCGAGACGGTCTGCAACCTTGGGCAATGAGCGGATCTCGGACCTGAGCCGCGCTGCCTGAACACTGCGCGCCAGCAGGGCCGACCAATGCGCCGCCATTTCGGGGTCGCCGGCAAGCGCAGACAGGAAACGCGCTTTCGGCAAGGGGGCAACCGTGCTTTGCTCTGCGGCGACACAATCGCAGTGATACCGTTCCGAATAGGCCGAGGCTTCGGCAATCACCGCGCCCGGTCCCGTGTTTTGCAAAATCATGCGGGCGCCCTGCGTCGTATACCGCTGAAGATGCACCCGACCCAGACGGACCATGTACATGTCCGCAACCGGCGCTCCCGACCGGAACAGCGTCTCACCCGAAGCCAGATGGACTTCGCGCGCATCGGAAAAAAGCGTCGAAATCAACACTCGCATGATCGCAATCATATGGACGAGCCGGAACATCTGCAAGAAGCCGAAAACCCCTTAAACCGGATGGCACATGACGCGATTCCTGTTTCTCCTTGCCCTGATTGCTGCGCCCGGCCTCGCTCAGGCTCAGGACATGAGTGGCGAACACGGATCAGCCCAGCACGAGCAACATAGGCCCGGCATGTCCCACGCGGACCATGCCGGGCATGACGACGCGCTACCCGACGGTGTCCGGGAGCCCGGGCAGTCAGCCTTCGCTGCGATCCAGGAGATCGTCGCGCAGTTGATGGCGGACCCCGAGACCGATTGGGACCGCGTCGATATCGAGGCGCTGCGTCAGCACCTGATCGACATGGACAATGTCACGATGCGGGCCAAGATCGCCCCGCACGACATCGAAGGCGGCGCCCGCTTCGCGGCGACCTCCGACGACCCGGCCGTCACCACCTCGATCCGTGCCATGGTCCTGGCCCATGCCGAAACCATGAATGGCGCAGAGGGTTGGACAATGCACGCCGAGGAAATCCCGGACGGCGCTGCCCTGACCGTCACCGGCAATGACGCCGTTCGCATCAGGGCCCTTGGGTTTATCGGGGTGATGACCGTCGGAATGCACCACCAGGCCCATCACCTTGCGCTGGCAACGGGCGGCAACCCCCACGCACACTGAAGCGGTTGGCATCGCCCGCGGTGCGGGCGCGCATCAGCCTGATCTGCCCGCGCCAGGTCGCGGTGCAGCCGGGCGCCGATTTTTGTTTCAAGCTCAAAAGTATTGCATCTTCCGCCGGCTCTGCTAGCCTCATCCCGATTCCCCGCAAAGACGGGAACTAACAGGGAGAATGAGATGAACGTGAAAGCGACCCTTGCTACGGGGCTGGTCGCCCTGTCGCTCGGTGCCGGTGCGGCACAGGCCGAGTCCGTGACCATCGGCATGATCACCACGCTTTCGGGCGGTGGCGCCGGGTTGGGCGTGGACGTGCGCGACGGTTTCCTTCTTGCGCTGGAACAGGCCGACAACTCCGATATCGAACTCGTCGTCGAGGATGACGCCCAGCGGCCGGAAACGGCGGTCCAGATCGCGGAACGCATGATCCAGTCCGAGCGCGCCGACATCCTGACCGGCATCATCTGGTCGAACCTGGCCATGGCGGTCGTGCCGTCGGTCGTGGAACAGGACATTTTCTATATCTCGCCGAATGCCGGCCCGTCGCCGCTGGCCGGCGCGAACTGCCATGAGAACTATTTCAATGCCGCCTGGCAGAACGACACCCTGCACGAGGCCGCGGGTCAGACCGCGAACGAACTGGGCTATGAAAACACCTTCATCATGGCCCCGAACTACCCGGCCGGCACCGATGCGCTGAACGGGTTTAAACGCTATTACGATGGCGAACTGGCGGGCGAGCTGTTCACACAGGTCGGCCAGACCGATTATGCCGCCGAGATCGCGCAGATCCGCGATTCCGATGCCGACAGCATCTTCATCTTCCTGCCCGGCGGCATGGGGATTTCCTTCATGCGCCAATATGCGCAGTCTGGGCTGGATCTGCCGATCGTCTCGGCCGGGTTCAGCTTTGACCAGGACGTTCTGCCGGCCATGGGATCAACCGCGCTGGGCGTGATCAACACCGGCCAGTGGTCGCCCGACCTCGATAACGAGGCCAACGAGGCCTTTGTCGAAGCCTTCGAAGAAGAATATGACCGCCTGCCCTCGATCTACGCCAGCCAGGGCTACGACACGGCGAACCTGATCCTTTCGGCGCTGGAAACCGCCGATGTCAGCGACAAGGACGCATTCCGCGAGGCGCTGCGCGCGGCCGATTTCGACTCGGTGCGCGGCTCGTTCGCCTTTGCCGACAACCACCATCCGATCCACCGCATCTATGTGCGCGAGGTGGTCGAGGTCGACGGCACCCTGACCAACCGCATCATTGGGACCGCTTTCGAGGACGATTACCGCGACGTCCACGGCGCCAACTGCGATATGTAACCTGGCCCCGGCCGGGGGCGCGACCATGCCCCCGGCCCGCCATGACGGATTGTCCCCACAATGAGCCTAGCGCTGCTTATCGAACAACTCCTGAACGGGGTTCAGTTCGGCCTGATGCTGTTTCTGATGTCGGCGGGGCTGACACTGGTTTTCGGTGTGATGGGCCTGATCAACCTGGCGCATGGCTCGCTTTACATGATCGGTGCCTTCTTCTGCGCGGCCGCCGCCGCTGCCACGGGCAATTTCTGGCTGGGCCTGATGGCCGGCCTGATCGCAGCGGCCGCAGCCGGCGCGCTGATCGAGGTCACGGTGATCCGGCGGCTTTACAACCGCGATCACCTGGACCAGGTTCTGGCGACCTTTGCGCTGATCCTGATCCTGTCCGAGGGGGTGCGGATGCTGTTCGGCCCCTTCCCCCTCTATCTCGATGCGCCGGCAATCCTGCGCGGGACGGTCGATCTGGGCATCACCCAGTATTCGCTGTATCGGCTGACCCTGATTGTCCTGGGCGTTGCGGTCGCGATCGGGCTCTGGGCGCTGATCGCCCGCACGCGGCTGGGGATCCAGATCCGCGCGGGCGAGAACGACCGCGAAATGATCGCGGCACTGGGCGTCAATATCCGGGCGCTCTATACGGTCGTCTTTGCGCTGGGCGCCGCACTCGCCGGGTTGGCGGGGGCGCTGGTGGGCGCGATCCAGTCGGTGCAGGTCGGCATGGGCGAGCCGGTGTTGATCCTGGCGTTCGTGGTCATCGTGATCGGCGGCATCGGCTCGATCAAGGGGGCGATGGTGGGCGCGCTGCTGGTCGGCGTGATCGACACGATGGGCCGGTTCCTGCTGCCACGGTTCTTCGCCACCTTCCTGGACCCGAGCCAGGCCATGGGCGTCGGCGCGGCGCTGGCCTCGATGCTGATCTATGTGCTCATGGCGCTGGTTCTAGTCCTGCGCCCGAAAGGACTGTTCCCCGCCCATGCGTGAGTTGCGCCGCGAACATATGCTCAATGCCCTTCTGGCGGCCGCGCTTTTCGCCGTGCCGCTGTGGGCCTATCTGGTGGATGAGCCGTTCCTGATCACCCTGGCGACGCGCGTCGCCATCCTGGCCATGGCCGGGGTCGGCCTGAACCTGGCCCTGGGACTGGGCGGCATGGTGTCGTTCGGGCATGCGGTCTATTTCGGGCTTGGCGGCTACTGCGCGGGCGTTCTGGCGCATCACGCATTCAATGCGACGCCGGTTCTGATGGGACTCGATGGCACCAACCAGATGCTGGTGATCTGGCTGGTGGCGATGGCGCTTTCGGGGCTTCTGGCGGCGATGATCGGGGCGCTGAGCCTGCGCACCTCGGGCATCTTCTTCATCATGATCACGCTGGCCTTTGCGCAGATGTTCTTCTATTTCGCGCTCTCGTGGCCGGCCTACGGCGGCGAGGACGGCTTGCCGATCTATGTGCGCAACGTGTTTCCCGGCCTCAACACCATGCGGCCCTGGAACATGTTCGTGATCGCCTTCGTCATGCTGATGCTGGTGCTGGCGCTGTTCGCGATGATTAGGGCTTCGCGTTTCGGGGCGGCGCTCATGGCGATCCGGCAGAACGCCGATCGCGTGGCCGCGGTGGGCATCTCGCCCTTTGGGGTCAAGCTTGCGGGCTTTGTCATTTCGGGCATGATCACCGGGCTTGCGGGCGCGATGATGGCCGATCTGACACGCTTCGTCAGCCCGTCGATGATGGCCTGGCAGATGTCGGGCGAGCTGATCGTGATCATCATCCTGGGCGGGACCGGGCGGCTGTTCGGCCCGGTCGTGGGCGCGGCGATCCTGGTGGGCTTCGAGGTCATATTCGGCGGGCTGACCGAACACTGGAAATTCTGGCTGGGCCTGGTCCTGCTGTCGGTGGTCCTGTTCGCACGTGGCGGGTTCATCGGACTGCTGGCGGGAAAGGAGCGTCATGGCTGACCCGGTTCTGGAACTGTCGCATCTCGACAAGGCCTTTGGCGCGCTCAAGGCCACAGACGATGTGTCGCTGACGCTGATGCCCGGCGAAATCCACGCCCTGATCGGGCCGAACGGGGCGGGCAAGACCACGCTGATGGGCCAGATCAGCGGACGCCTGCCCCCTGACAGCGGCACCATCCGCTTTCGCGGGCAGGACATCACGCGGCTGAGCGTCGCCCAGCGCGCCCGGATGGGGCTGGGGCGCAGCTTTCAGATTTCGTCGCTGATCCCGGAATATTCGGCGCGCCGCAACGTGATGCTGGCCTTGCAGGCCCGTCAGGGCCATGCCTATCGCTTCGTGATGCCGGTGCGCCATGACCGCCGGCTGACCGAACCTGCCATCGAGATTCTGACGCGGGTGGGGCTGGAAGGGCGCGCCAGCGTTCCCTCGGCCGAGCTTAGCCATGGTGAGCGCCGCCTGCTTGAAATCGCCGTGGCCCTGGCGCTGCGCCCGGCCTGCTTTCTGCTGGACGAACCGATGGCCGGCATGGGCACCGAAGGGGTGGGCCGGCTGGTCACGTTCCTCAAGGATCTGAAACAGGAGGCGCCGATCCTGCTGGTCGAACACGACATGGACGCAGTCTTTCGCCTTGCCGACCGGATCACGGTGCTGGTTTACGGCCGGGTCATCGCCTCCGGTAATGTCGACGAGGTCCGCAACGACCCCGAGGTGCGGCGCGCCTATCTGGGCGACGAGGTGTCGGCATGACCACCGCACTTGCCCGTCTCGAAGGACTCGAAGTCTTCTATGGCGCCAGCCAGGCATTGTTCGGTGTGGATCTGGAGATCGGTCCGGGTCAGGCCGTGGCGCTTTTGGGGCGCAACGGCATGGGCAAGACCACGACCATCCGCACGCTGTGCCGGATGCAACCGCTTTATCGTGGCAAGGTCTGGTTCGACGGACGCGACATCACCGCCCTGCCCTCGTTCCGGGCGGCGCGGCTGGGCATCGGCCTGGTGCCCGAGGGGCGGCGCTGCTTTGCATCCCTGACCGTGACCGAGAACCTGATCGCCGCCGCGCGCCCCGGCCCCTGGACGCTGGCGCGGGTGCAGGATTTCTTTCCGCGCCTGGCCGAGCGGGCCGACCAGACCGCCGCCACCCTGTCGGGCGGCGAGCAACAGATGCTAGCGATCGGGCGCGCGCTGATGACCAACCCGCGCCTGCTTGTCCTGGATGAGGCGACCGAGGGGCTGGCCCCGGTCATCCGCCGCGAAATCTGGACGGCGATCGGCGAACTCAAGCGCGCGGGCCTGTCGCTGCTGGTGGTTGACAAGACCCTGTCCGAACTGCTGCCGCTGGCCGATTCCTGCGTGATCCTTGAGCGCGGGCAATCGGTCTGGCACGGCACGCCGACCGACCTGAGCCCCGAGGTCGAGCAACGCTATCTTGGATTGTAAGGGGGGGCAGAACGCCCCCCTTGCCAAACCCTATTCTGCCGCGTCGGCGTAATCGGCCAGGGGCGGACAGGTGCAGATCAGGTTGCGGTCGCCATGGACGTTGTCGACCCGCCCGACCGGCGGCCAGTATTTGTCGACGCGAAAGCTTCCGGGCGGGAAACACCCCTGCTCGCGGCCATAGGGCCGGTCCCAGTCGGCCACCAGATCCTCGACCGTGTGCGGCGCATGGCGCAGCGGGCTTTGCGCGACGTCGATGTCGCCCCGCTCGATCTGGCGGATTTCGTCGCGGATCGCCTTCAGCGCGGTGACAAAGCGGTCGATCTCGGCCTTGGTCTCGCTTTCGGTGGGCTCGACCATCAAGGTTCCCGCGACCGGCCATGACATCGTGGGCGCGTGGAAGCCGTTGTCGATCAGCCTTTTCGCTATGTCTTCAACGGTTACGCCATGTTCGGCAAAGGGCCGGGTATCGAGGATGCACTCATGCGCGACACGACCCCGGTTGCCCATGAACAGAACCGCATACTCGCCCCGCAGGCGGGCGGCGATGTAATTGGCGTTCAGGATGGCCACGCGGGTCGCCTGGGTCAGGCCCTCGCCCCCCATCATCAGGCAATAGGCCCATGAAATCAGCAGGATCGAGGCCGATCCATAGGGCGCGGCGCTGACGGGCCCGGCGCCGCCCTCGATCTGCGGCCCCTCCCCGGTGGCCGCGCCGGATTCGGGGTGGCCCGGCAGAAACGGCGCCAGATGCGCCTTGACGCCGATCGGCCCCATGCCCGGCCCGCCGCCACCGTGCGGAATGGCAAAGGTCTTGTGCAGGTTCAGGTGGCTGACATCGCCGCCGATCTCGCCCGGCTTCACCAGCCCGACCATGGCATTCAGGTTGGCCCCGTCGATATAGACCTGGCCGCCGTGTTCATGCGTGATCGCGCAGACCTCGCGCACCGTGTCCTCGAACACGCCATGGGTCGAGGGATAGGTGATCATGCAGGCCGCCAACCTGTCACCCGCCTCGGCGGCCTTGTCGCGGAAATCGTCAAGGTCGATATCGCCGTTGGGGGCCGATTTCACCACCACGACCTTCATCCCGGCCATCTGTGCCGAGGCCGGGTTCGTGCCATGCGCCGACATCGGGATCAGGCAGATGTCGCGCGCGCCCTCATTGCGCGAGCGATGCCAGGCCTGGATCGTCAGAAGCCCCGCATATTCGCCCTGCGCGCCCGAATTGGGCTGCATCGACATCGCGTCATAGCCCGTGATCTCGCACAGGCGCGCCGACAGGTCGGCGATCACCTCGGCATAGCCCTGGGCCTGATCCGGCGGGCAAAAGGGATGAAGGCTGGCGAATTCGGGCCAGGTGATCGGCATCATCTCGGCCGCGGCGTTCAGCTTCATCGTGCACGATCCCAGCGGGATCATCGCCCGGTCCAGTGCCAGATCGCGATCCGAAAGCCGACGCATGTAGCGCATCATCTCGCTTTCGGCACGGTTCATGTGAAAGATCGGATGGGTCAGGTAGTCGGATTGCCGGATCAGCCCCTCGGGGATACCCAGTTGGGCCCGATGCGGCGGCACCCCGTCGATGCCGAATGCCTTGAGCACCCGCACCAGCACCGCCTCGTCCGTGGTTTCGTCCAGTGCGATGCCGACATGGGTGGTGCCGATCTTGCGCAGGTTCAGCCCTTCCTGCCGGGCCGCAGCCAGGATGCCGGCCTGCCCGACCCCGACTTCGACGCGCAGCGTGTCAAAGAATGCATCGGTCTCAACCCGCGCCCCGGCCGCGCGCAGCGCGCGTGCCAGCCGCTCGGTCAGGAAATGAATGCGCTCGGCAATCGCGCGCAGCCCCTGCGGCCCGTGAAACACGGCATACATCGACGCCATGACCGCCAGCAACGCCTGCGCGGTACACACGTTCGACGTGGCCTTTTCACGGCGGATATGCTGTTCGCGGGTCTGCAAGGCCAGCCGATAGGCGGGATTGCCGCGCGCGTCGATCGACACGCCGACGATACGCCCCGGCATCGACCGCTTGTGCGTATCGCGACACGCCATGAAGGCCGCATGCGGCCCGCCATAGCCCATCGGCACGCCAAAGCGCTGCGCCGATCCCACCGCGATATCTGCCCCCATCGCTCCCGGCTCGCGGATCATGGTCAGCGCCAGAAGGTCGGTTGCCATGACCGCGACCGCCTTGGCGTCATGCAGCGCCGCGATCAGGTCGCTGAAATCGCGCAGATCGCCAAAGGTGCCCGGATACTGGAAGATCGCGCCGAAGACGACCGACGGTTCCACCACATCGGGCGCGCCCACGATCACCTCGATCCCCAGGGGGGCTGCGCGGGTTTTCATCACCTCGATGGTCTGCGGATGGCAATTGGCGTCGATGAAGAACCCGCGCGCCTTGGATTTCGCCACGCGCTGGGCCATGACCATCGCCTCGGCGCAGGCCGTCGCCTCATCCAGCAGCGAGGCATTGGCCACCGGCAACCCGGTCAGGTCGGCAACCATGGTCTGGAAGTTCAGAAGCGCCTCAAGCCGTCCCTGCGCGATCTCGGGCTGATACGGGGTATAGGCGGTATACCACGCCGGATTTTCCAGAATGTTGCGCTGGATCGCGGGCGGGGTGATGGTGCCGTAATACCCCTGCCCGATCAGCGAGGTCATCACCGTGTTCTTCGCCCCGACCTCGCGCATGCGCTTTAACAGGCCACCCTCGGACAGCGGCGCCCAATCCAGCGGTTTCGCCTGCCGGATCGCGGGCGGTATGGTCTCGTCGATCAGCGCGTCCAGGCTTGGCGCCCCGATCGCGGCCAGCATCTCGGCCATTTCCGCCGGCGAGGGGCCGATATGTCGGCGATTCGCGAAATCATAAGGATCATAGGTCGAGGGCGTATAGGGCATGACGGGCTCCGCAAGGGATGAGGCCGGGCCATTCTTGGCCGAAATCAGGCGATGAAATCCTTGTATTCGTCCTCGGACATGAAGTCGTCCAGCACGCTCAGGTCATCGACCTTCAGCTTGAAGAACCAGGCATCGCCCAGCGGGTCTTCGTTGATCAGGCCGGGGTTGTCGACCAGGGCATCGTTCACGGCGACGATCTCGCCCTCGATCGGGGCCAGGATGTCGGATGCCGCCTTGACCGATTCAATCACGCAGACCTCGTCGCCCTTGGCGACCTGCGTTTCGATCTCGGGCAATTCGACGAACACGACATCGCCTAGTTGTTCGGCGGCATGTTCGGTAATGCCGACGACGACCAGATCGCCGTCGATGCGCAGCCATTCATGCTCTTCTGTGAACTTCATTGCGGAACCTCATTTGTGGTAGGTGGCAGGTCTAAACGGAAGCGGCACAACCTGCACCGGCAGGCGCTTGCCGCGCAAGGCGCCCCAGACGCGGGTTCCGGGCGCAGTCAGGTCGGTCGGCAGATACCCCATCGCGACGGGCGCGCCCACCGACGGGCCGAACGCGCCCGAGGTCACGGCGCCCACGGGCGTCGCGTCGTCCTCGGCGGCAAAGAGCGCCACGCCCTCGCGCATGGGCGCGCGGCCTTCGGGGCGCAGGCCGACGCGGCGACGCGACGGCCCGTTCGCCAATTCGTCCAGGATACGGTCATCGCCCGGAAACCCGCCCGCGCGCGCGCCGCCGCGGCGCCGGATCTTCTGGATCGCCCAGGCAAGGCCGGCCTCGACCGGCGAGGTCTCGGTGTCGATGTCGTGGCCATAAAGGCACAAACCGGCCTCCAGCCGCAGGCTGTCGCGCGCGCCCAGCCCGATCGGCGCGACCTCGTCCATGTCCAGCAGCGCGCGCGCGAAATCCTCGGCGCGGTGTTCGGGCAGGGAAATCTCGAAACCGTCCTCCCCGGTATAGCCCGAGCGCGAGACCCACAGATCCACATCCTCCCATGCCCAGGTCGCGACATCCATGAACCGCATCCCGCCGACGTCCGGAACCAGCCGGCCCAAAACCTCGGCGGCGGCCGGCCCCTGCAAGGCCAGAAGCGCGCGGTCGGTCACGGCTTCGACCCCGGCGACATGGGCCTCCAGATGCGCAAGGTCTGCAGCCTTGCAAGCGGCATTGACCACCAGGAACAGGTGATCGCCCCGGTTGGCGATCATCAGATCGTCAAGGATGCCGCCGGTGTCATTGGTGAAGAACCCGTATCGCTGGCGTCCTTCGCCCAGCCCCAGCACATCGACCGGCACCAGTGCCTCCAGCGCCTCGGCGGCGCTGCGCGCGCCGAGGATGATCTGGCCCATATGGCTGACGTCAAAAAGCCCCGCCTGCGCGCGCGTGTGAAGATGCTCGCCCAAGACCCCCATCGGATATTGCACCGGCATTTCGTAGCCGGCGAAGGGCACCATTTTCGCCCCCAGCGACTCATGCAGGGCGTAAAGGCAGGTCCGCTTCAGGTCGGTCATGCTGCCCGTCCTCCTGATCTGGCCGGAAATGCCCGGCACCGGTTTCGGGCGCGCGCCGCGCCCCCTCCTGGTGCCCCCTCTGTCCCTACCCGGCTGGCCTGTCGGCGTTCGGGCGCCTGAGATCGTTATCCCTTCGGCGGGCGCGGATGCGCCACTCTCCAGAGCTTTCTTGCCGGAAACGGTCCCTTGCGCCTGAGAGTTTACCGGGGCGGTTGCTCCTTCGGCACCGGCGCGGCCCAGCGGACCCGCCGGATTCTCCCGTATCCGACCCTTTTCGAATATCAGCCGGGCGGGCGCCAAGGCAAGCCCCCGCGTGCACCCTTGCATGGCGGCGACACATTCGGCAGAGAATGCGACACCACACGGCAATACAGGCGCGGAAATGAGCGATCCCTGTTTCTTTGGCTACGGCAGTCTGGTCAATCGCGCCACCCATGTCTATGGCACGGCCCGGCGCGCGCGCCTGCGCGGCTGGCGCCGGGCGTGGCGCTATACCGGGTTTCGCACCGGGCCGTTCCTGACCGCCGTGCCGTGCCCTGAGTCGGAAATCGACGGGCTGGTAGCGCTGGTTCCGGGCGCAGACTGGCGGGCCCTCGACGAGCGCGAGATGGGCTATGACAGGCTGCCGCTGGGGCCGGAACTGACGGTCGAGGGGCTTGCCGGCGCCGCCACCCAGATTTATGCCGTGCCCGCCGACGCTGCGGTGGACCCGCCGAAAAAGCCGCCGATCCTGCTGTCCTATGTGGATGTGGTCATCCAGGGCTATCTGCGCGAATTCGGGCCTGAAGGTGCCGCGCGTTTCTTTGCCACGACCGACAACTGGTCCGCCCCGGTGCTGGATGATCGGGCAAAGCCCTGCTATCCGCGCCACCAGATCCTGGACGATGACGAACGCGCGCTGGTTGACGCGCATCTGGCGCGACTTGGTGTCCGCATCGTGACAGACTAGGCGCGCAAGGCACCCCATCGGGGCCGAACGGGTCAGGAAATCCACAGTTCCAAAACGAAACGGGCGGCCCGCCAGGACCGCCCGCAAGACGCACAGTCGGTGCGCGCCTATTCTTCGTCGTTCTCTTCCAGCGACAGCGCCACGAAACGCGGATCATCGCCGCGGCGCACCATCAGCAGGACGGTGCGACGCCCGGCATCACGCGCCGCTTCGACGCGGTCGCGGAACTCGTCGAGCGTGGCAACCGGGGTCTGCCCGGCTTCGGTGATCACGTCACCCGCGCGCATGCCCTTCTCATCGGCATCCGATCCGGGTTCGATCGCGCGGACCACCAGCCCGTTCGTGCCCGGCGGAAGCGCCATTTCCTCGCGCATCACGTCGGTCAGCTCCGCCAGTTCCATGCCCAGCACGTCCTCGGGTTGCGCAGGGGTTTCGGGCTCGCCATTGTCGGCGCTTTCCGTGGCCTCCTCGCGCAGGCCCAGGGTCACGCTGACCGTCTCGCGGTCGCCATCGCGAAAGACGACAACATCGACATCGCGGCCCACACCGGCATCGGCGACGCGCCGCACCAGATCGCGGGTATCGCTGACCTCGCCGCCGTCAAAGCGCAGGATCACGTCGCCCGACAGGACGCCCCCCTCGCGCGCGGGTCCGTCCATCACCTCGGTGACCAGTGCGCCGCGGGCGTCCTCAAGGCCCAGGGCATCGGCGACATCGGCGGTGACATCCTGGATGCGCACGCCGAGCCAGCCACGACGGGTGGTGCCGTATTCCTGCAACTGGCCGATCACCTGCTCGGCAACGGTCGCGGACATCGCGAAACCGATCCCGATCGAGCCGCCGGTGGGCGACAGGATCGCGGTGTTCACCCCGATCACGTCGCCATCCATGTTGAACAGCGGCCCGCCCGAATTGCCGCGGTTGATCGCCGCATCGGTCTGGATGTAGTCATCGTAATTGCCCTGCAACGCGCGCCCGCGCGCCGACACGATCCCGGCGCTGACCGAAAAGCCCTGACCCAGCGGGTTGCCCACGGCAATGACCCAGTCGCCCACGCGCATGGCTTCGCTGTCGCCAAATTCGACAAAGGGCAACCCCTCGTCATGCTCGACCTTCAGCAGCGCCAGGTCGGTGGCCGGGTCGGTGCCCACGATCTCGGCTGACAGCGTGAGGCCCGAGAAGAACTCGACATCGATCTCGTCGGCGCCTTCGATCACGTGATTGTTGGTCACGATATAGCCGTCTTCCGAGATCACGAAACCCGAGCCAAGCGACTGGCTCTGGCGGGGGCGTGGCTGCATCTGGCCATCGCGGTCGAAGAACTCGTTGAAGAAATCCTGAAACGGGCTGCCATCGGGCAGTCGCGGCATTTCCCGTTCCATTTCGGCCGATACGGTGGTGGATGTGGTGATATTGACCACCGCCGGGCTGACTTCCTCGGCCAGATCGGCAAAGCTGCCGGGGCGATCCTGGGCATTGACCGGCCATGCGGTCGCGGCGGCCAGAAGCGCCAGCAACGCCAGCAGCGCGGCCCAGACCTGCGCCTGCGCGGCCATCGGCCGCGGCGCGATCACCGCAGCGCGGGAGACGCGATTCGTTTCAAGCTGCATCAATCTTTTCCTCCTGTCGTCTGCCAGGGGCATGCCGCCCTTGGCGCGGATAGGGTGAAGATAAGTAGAATTGCACCAACTGCAAACAGCGATGTCGTCTTTCAAGCGAAGGTGAAGTTCCCCCAATCCCGCGCGATCCCCCTTGTCCGCCAACGCCGCACCCCGCGCGCGGGTCAGCGATAGTCGCGCTCGTCCATCGGGGTCTGGTCGATACTCTGGCGCATCAGGGTCAGCATGCCCTCTTCGGCGCGGTTGAAATGCGCGCGCGGGTTCCACACCAGGTAGATGTCGATGGCCGGCGGGTCATCATAGGGCGGCAGGCGCCACAACAGGTCATTGCGCTCATCCGTGCGTGCGATGTGCAAGGGCAGACTGCCGATGCCCAGCCCACAGACGATCATGCGCCGCACCTCTTCAAGATTGCTGGAGGTTGCCACCCGGCGCCCGTCAATCTGCGCCGAGGCGCGCATCATCGCCACCGGGCGCAGCGCATCGGTCAACCGGTCGGTCTGGAACGAGACGAAGGTTTCGCCGCGCAGATCCGACATTTCCAATCCGGTCTTTCCGAAAAGCCGATGGCGCGGGCCGCAATAGAGGCCGAAATACTCGCGGAACAGGCGCGCATATTCCAGTTGCGGCAGCATCTGGTGCACCAGGCACAGGCCGAAGCTGGCGCGCTTTTGCATCACCGCGGTGGCGACATTCAGACTGGTTGCCACGTCGATGGTGAAGGTCGCGCGCGGGTGATCCTGATGGAACTGCGACAGCACCGAATCGAAATGCGGCGACACGACATGGCTTGCCACGGCGATATTGACATGGCCGACCACCTCTTCGCCCTTGCGCCTGAGCAGGACCGGCAGGCGGGAAACGGTGCCAAAGATCTCGACCGCCTCTTCGTGCAGCAACTCGCCCTCGGGCGTGACCTCGAACCGGCCGGGCTTGCGCACGATCAGCTTGCGTCCCAATCGCTCCTCAAGGCGGCGCAGCGCGTTCGATACGGTCGGCTGCTTCAGATTCAGACGCTCTGCGGCGGCGGTGATGCCGCGTTCCTCGACGATGACCAGAAAGGTCCGCAGCAGGTTCCAGTCCAGGTCGAACGGCAGCCGCGCGGTGCGGTCGGGGCGCGGATCGGTCATTCTTCAAACCTATTTTCATTATTTTGATTATATATTTGCAGAATGCCCGGCTTCTTGCAATCCTCCGCCGCACCCATCCAACAGGCTTGAATCAGAGGAACAAGACATGCTGAAATCCCTTCTTGGCGCATCGGCCGTTCTGGCCTTCGGCCTTTTCGCCGTCGCCGCCCCCAACCCCGCTGCCGCCGACGATCTGGACGATGTGCGCGAACGCGGCGTCCTGCGCGTCGCGCTGAGCGGCGTTTACCCGCCGTTCTCGATGACCAACGACCAGAACGAGGTGGTCGGCTTTGACGTGGACATCGCCAAGGAAATCGCCAGCCGTATCGGCGTCGAAGCCGAGATCATCACCACCGCATGGGACGGGATCATCGCCGGCCTGGTGACCGGGCGCTATGATACCATCATCGCCTCGATGTCGATCACCCCCGAGCGCGAGGAAGTCGTCGATTTCGTCGGCCCCTACTACAGCGCCGGGCGCACCGTCTTTGTCGCCGAGGACTCCGAGTTCGAGTCGATCGACGATCTGAACGGCCAGACCATCGGCGTCACGCTGGGTGAAACCCACGAGGAATGGGCCCGCAGCCAGACCGACCGCGACTGGACCCTGCGCACCTATCGCGGGCTGAACGAACTGGTCCTGGAAACCCGCAACGGCCGCATCGACGCCTTTGTCGCCGACAGCGTCGCCGGTGCGCTGGCTGCCCGCGAAAGCGACACCGATCTGCGCGCGATCGAACTGCCGGGCGAAGACGGCGCCTCGGTCGATGTCGGCATCGCCATCCGCAAGGAAAACCCCGAACTGGCCGACGCCATGCAGACCGCGCTGGACGAGATGATGGAAGACGGCACCTACATGGACATCGCCAACGAATGGATCGGTTCGGACATTCGCTGACGCACGATCGCCGCCCTGCCCCGCGCGCGCAGGGCGGCGCCATAACGACAAGAGGACAGGCATGACACCCTATTACGGCAAGCTGACATGGGAAGAGGTGCGCGACGCCGACAAGGACCGCGTGGTCATCCTGTCGGTTTCGGCCACCGAGGATCACGGGCCGCACATGGCGCTGGACACCGACACGCTTCTGGGCACCTCGATCGCCGATGGCGTGGCAACGGCGGCCCCGGACGAAGTGTTCATCATGCCGCCCATCCCCTATGGCTTCAACGAGCACCACAAGGACTTTCCGGGCGTGATCTGGATCGGTCCGGAAACCCTGATCGCCTTCATCACCGATGTGACCCGTTCGCTTGCGCATCACGGGTTTCGGCGCATCCTGCTGCTGAACAGCCACGGCTCGAACCATTCGGTGCTGGATCTGGCCGCCCGCAAGACCGTGATCGAGAATGAGGTGATCTGCGTCTCGGCGTCCTACTGGAACCTGATGTCGGATCGCATCAACGCCATGCGCACCTCGGAAACCGGCGGTATCGCCCATGCCTGCGAGTTCGAGGCGGCGATGTACATGCATCTGGACCCCGATCACATCTATCCCGAACGTGCCGCCAAGCAGGTGGTGCACGACCCCGGCAGCCGGTATTTCAACCTCGACCTGGCCTCGGGCGGGGCGCGGGCCATGCTGATGCGCTGGTGGTCGGAACATTCGCCGGACGGCACGATGGGCGACCCCACGGTGGCCACTGCCGAGAACGGCAAGCGTTTCTTCGATGCCGCGGTCGAGGAGGTTCTGGGCCTGGTGCGCGAAATGCGTGCCCTGCCCATCCTGCCGCGCAAGGATCACCACTGACAGGGGGACGGGCACGATGGATTTCGACCTCATGCAGCGGGTCTGGTGGTTTTTTGCCGAGGCCTCGGTCGCCACGATCTACATCTCGGCCCTGGCCATCGTGCTGGGCCTGTGCCTGGGGTTCACCGCCGCGCTGGCCTCGTTGTCGCGGCTTGCGGTGGTGCGCTGGCCGGCGCGGGCCTATGTCTCGGTCTTTCGCGGGACGCCGGCCCTGATCCAGTTGTTCCTGCTGTTTTTCGGCGGGTTGCAACTGGGTCTCGAACTGACGCCGATTCAGGCCGGGATCATCGCGCTGGGTATCAATATCGGCGCCTACATGACCGAATCCATCCGCGGCGCCATCGTCGCGGTCGAACGCGGGCAAATGGAAGCCGGGCGCTGCCTGGGGCTGAGCCACGCCCAGACCATGCGCCGGATCATCCTGCCGCAGGCCGCGCGGCTGATGGTCCGGCCCCTGGGCGTGAACTCGGTCGCGCTGATCAAGGGATCGGCGATCGTATCCACCATCTCGGTCACCGAACTGACCTATACGGCGCATCGCTTCATCTCGTCGACCTACAAGCCGTTCGAAATGTTCATCCTGGCGGCCATCTTCTATCTGGTCATCATCACCCTGTTCATGCGCCTGATCGGCTGGATCGACGCGCGCGTGGCGCTGGAGGACTGAGCCGATGAACCTGGATTTCTCAGTCGTCCCGCGCATGACCGATCTCTTGCTCTGGGGTGTGGCCTGGACCATCGTCCTGTCGGTCCTTTCCATGGTTCTCAGCCTGATCCTGGGCGCGGTTTTCGCGGTGGTGCGGGTCTCGTCGATCCGGCTGTTGCGCTGGCCGGTGCAGGGCCTGAGCTGGGTGTTCATGGGCACGCCGCTGCTGCTGCAACTTTACGTCGTCTATTTCGGTCTGGCCGAACTGGGCTTGAACCTCAACGCCTTCAGCGCGGGGGTCATCGCGCTGAGCCTGCATTTCGCGGTCTACAACGCCGATATCATCCGCGCCGGCATCCAGGCGATCGACAGCGGCCAGTATCAGGCCGCGCGCAGCCTTGGCGTCAGCCATGTTCAGGCGATGCGCAAGGTCGTGGTGCCGCAGGCGATGGCCAATGTCGCACCGGCACTGGGCAACATGATGATCGCCCTTCTGAAGGAAAGCGCGCTGGTCTCGGCCATCGGCGTGATGGAGCTGACCCTGTCGGCGCAACGCGCGATCAGCCAGACCTTCCGTCCGTTCGAGTTCTATCTGGCCGCAGCCGCGCTTTACTACCTTCTCAATCTCGTGCTGCAACAGGCCCTGCGCCTGATCGAACGCCGCACCACCCTGACCCGATAGGTGGCCCATGAGCGATCCCCGACGCGAACCGCTGGTTCGCATCCGCAACCTGAAAAAGAACTTCGGCACGCTCGAAGTTCTCAAGGGCATCGACATGGATGTCCACGAGGGTCAGATCATGGCTCTGATCGGACCGTCGGGTTCGGGCAAATCGACGCTTTTGCGCACGATCAACCAGCTTGAAGAGGTCACATCAGGCGAGATTTGGTTCGATGGCACGCTGGTCAACGCCCCGCTGTCGCATCGCGCCCGCGAAAAGCACCTGAACGCGCTGCGCCGAAACATCGGCATGGTATTTCAGCACTTCAACCTGTTCCCGCATATGACGGCGCTGGAAAACGTGACCATGGCGCCGGTTCTTCTGGGTCTGCAAACCAAGGACGAGGCCCGCGAAAAGGCGCTGCGTCTGCTGGACAAGGTCGGGCTGGGCGACCGGGCGAACTACTACCCCGCGCGACTGTCGGGCGGGCAGAAGCAGCGCGTGGCAATCGCTCGCGCACTGGCGATGGAGCCCAAGATGATGCTGTTCGACGAGGTGACATCGGCCCTCGACCCCGAACTGGTGGGCGAGGTGAACCGCACCATGAAACAGCTGGCGCAAGAGAACATGACCATGCTCATCGTCACGCATGAGCTGAAGTTCGCAGCCGATACCGCCAGCCATGTCGTGTTCATGGCAGATGGCCTGATCGTCGAGGAGGGGCCGCCGCAACAGGTTCTGCGCGACCCGGTTCAGGCCCGCACCCGCGCCTTCTTGCAGCAAGACGATTGATCCCTCTTACCGACAGGTTTCGTTCCCATGACCGCCCATTCGGAAAGCCACCTTTTCTATCTGTCCTCGGCCCGACGGCCGCACCTGGCCGAGGCGCGCGGCGTCTATATGTGGGATGTGGACGGCAAGCGGTATCTTGACGGCTCATCCGGCGCGATGGTGTCCAACATCGGTCATTCGCATCCCCATGTGCAGGACGCCCTGCGCCGTCAGATCGACAAGTATACCTTTGGCTACCGGCTGCATTTCCAGACCGAAGCATCCGAGGCGCTGGCCGCGAAAACCGCCGCGCTGGCGCCGGAGGGGATGGAAAAGGTGTTCTTCGTCTCGGGCGGGTCCGAGGCGGTCGAAAGCGCGATCAAGCTGGCGCGGCAATGGGCCGTCGTCACCGGACAGGAGAGCCGGTGGAAGATCATCTCGCGCTATCCGTCCTATCACGGCTGTACGCTGGGCGCGCTGGCGTTGACCGGCTATGACCCGCTGGCTGGCCCCTTTGCGCCGATGATGCAGGCCATGCCCAAGGTGCCCGCGCCCACGGCCTATCTGGACGGGCTCGACCCCGCCGATCCCGCCACGGGCGCGCATTACGCCGCCATGCTTGAGGCGCAGATCCTGGCCGAGGGGCCGGACTCGGTGCTGGCCTTCATCGTCGAACCCATCGGCGGCGCGGCCACCGGCGCGCTTGTGCCGCCTGCGGGCTACATGCAGGCGGTGCGCGACATCTGCACCCGCCACGGTGTCCTGCTGATCCATGACGAGGTCATGTGCGGTGGCGGGCGCACCGGGCGCTTTTTCGGCGCCGAACACTGGGGCATTGCGCCAGATATCCTGGCCTTGTCCAAGGGCTTTGGCGCAGGCTATGCACCGCTGGGCGCGATGGTGGCGCATGATCGCATCGTCGGCCCGGTGCAGGCGGCGGGCGGATTCGTGCACGGCTTTACATCGGCGGGCAACCCGCTGGCCTGCGCCGCCGGTCTGGCGGTGCTGGAGGTGATCGAGTCCGAGGGCCTTGTGGCGCAGGCCGCGAAAACCGGCGCGGCCCTGAAACAGGGATTGCAGGGCTTGATGCAACGCTTCGACTTCATCGGCGACGTGCGCGGCGAAGGGTTGCTGCTGGCGTTCGAACTGGTGGCCGACCGCACCAGCATGGAGCCCCTGCCACCCTCGCTGAACGCCTATCTGGAACTGGTCGAGCTGGCCTATGCGGAGGGGCTGATCATCTATTCGCGCCGCACCCGTGGCGGGCGCCGGGGCGATCACTTCCTGGTATGCCCGCCGATGATTTCCAACGAGGGGCATGTCGGCGAGATCATTGAAAAGCTCGCCACCGCGCTGGAACGATTTGCCCCGCGCGTGCGCGATGCCATCGCCAACGCCGCCTGAGCGGCGCGGGCCGAAAGGAACATCATGTCCAAAGTCATTATTTCCTGCGCCATCACCGGCTCGATTCACACGCCGTCGATGTCACCCTACCTGCCCGTCACCGGCGAAGAAATCGCGGCCCATGCGATCGGCGCGGCCCGGGCGGGGGCGGCGATCCTGCATCTGCACGCGCGCGACCCCGCCGATGGCCGCCCGTCGGCCGATCCCGCGCATTTCATGGGCTTTCTGCCCGCGATCAAGGCCGGCTGCGATGCGGTGGTCAACCTGTCCACCGGTGGCAGCGCGGTGATGAGCCTTGACGAACGGCTGGCCGGCCCCCTGGCCGCCGAGCCCGAGATGGCCTCGCTCAACATGGGAACGATGAATTTCGCGCTCTATCCGATGCTGGGCAAGCCGCGCAGCTGGAAACATGACTGGGAAGAGCCGTTCCTGCGCAATTCCGACGATCTGGTGTTTCGCAACACCCCGCGCGACATCGAGGGCATCCTGCGCCGGATGGGCGCGGAACGCGGTGCGCGGTTCGAGTTCGAATGCTATGACCTCAGCCATCTGCACATGCTGGCTCATTTTCGTGATCGTGGCCTGGTCAAGGCGCCGATCTTCATCCAGTTCGTGATGGGGGTTCTGGGCGGCGTCGCGGCCGAGCCCGAACATCTGGCGCATATGAAGGCGACCGCAGATCGGCTGTTCGGCACCGATTACCAGTTCTCGGTTCTGGCCGCCGGCCGCATGCAGATGCCGATGGCGGCGATTTCGGCGGGCATGGGCGGGCATGTCCGCGTCGGGCTTGAGGACAACCTGTTCCTGTCGCGCGGGGTGCTGGCCAAGTCCAACGCCGAACAGGTCGATAAGGTCCGCGGCATTGTCGAGGCTCTGGGCCGCACCGTCGCCACGCCGGACGAGGCGCGCACCATGCTGGGGTTGAAAGGTGCGGATGCGGTGGCATTCTGAACCCGAGGTCTAAGCCATGAGCACGATCACCTTGCGCCTTGCCGGCCCTGACGACGCCGTCGCCCTGAACACGGCGCTGCGCGCGCTGTCTCGGGATCTGGGCGATCCGCATCGGGCCACCGACACCCGGATGGCCGCCGCGCTGGCCCCCGGCGGCCCGTGCCGCGCCATTCTGGCGCAGCAGGGTGACCGGCTGATCGGGGCCGCGCTGTTCTCGCCGCTCTTTTCGACCGCGCGGGGCAGCGCCGGCGCGTATGTGTCCGATCTTTGGATCGATGCGGAGTTGCGCGGCGGGGGGCTGGGTCAGACCCTGCTGGCGGCGGTGCGCGATGTGGCGGCGCGCGACTGGCGGGCAGATTTCCTGCGGCTGTCGGTCTATGCCTCGAACCCGCGCGCCCGCGCCTTTTATGACCGGCTGGGCTTTGCCCCGGCCACGGATGAACATACCCTGACCTTGGACGGCGCGGCGCTGGCCGCGCTGAAAGGAGAGCCATGAAAGCCTTTCTCGACGAGCGCCAGCAGCGGCACGACCCCAAGCACTTCTTGGCCAACGGCCAGCGCCTGCAAAACCCCGAACAGCCCCAGCGCATCGCGGTCCTGAAAGCCGGGGCCGAGGCCGCGGGCTGCACCTTTGCCGCCCCAACGGATCATGGCGCGGGGCCGATCGCCGCGCTGCACAGCCCCGAATACCTGACCTTTCTGCGCACGATCCACACCCGATGGTCGCGCATCCCCGACGCCGCCGACGAGGTGATCCCCAATATCCACCCCGACCGGCGCACGGCCTCGTATCCGCGCTCGGCCGTCGGACAGGCCGGTTTCCACCAGGCCGATACCGCCTGCCCGATCTCGGACGGCACGTGGGAGGCCGCCTATTGGTCGGCCCAAAGCGCGCTTAGCGCCAGCGATGCGGTGCTGGGCGGCACGCGCGCGGCCTATGCCCTGTCGCGCCCGCCCGGACATCATGCCTTTGGCGATCTGGCAGGGGGCTTTTGCTTTTTGAACAACTCCGGCATCGCCGCCGAATGGCTGCTGCGCCACGGCAAGCGCCCGGCGATCCTGGATGTGGATGTCCATCACGGCAACGGCACCCAGGGCATCTTTTATTCCCGCGCCGATGTGCTGACGGTCTCGCTGCATGCCGACCCGATCCGGTTCTACCCCTTCTTCTGGGGTCATGCGCATGAACGCGGCGACGGCGCCGGGCTGGGTTACAACCTGAACCTGCCCATGGCGCGCGGCACGGGCGATGACGACTATCTGCGCGCGCTGGAGGCCGGGCTGGACCGGATCGCGGATTTCGGCGCCGACCTGATCGTTGTCGCGCTGGGGCTGGACGCGCATGAAAACGACCCGCTCAGGGGTCTTGCCGTGACGACACCGGGTTTCGGCCGAATCGGCGCGGCGATCGCGGCCACGGGCCTGCCGCTGGTCCTGGTGCAGGAGGGGGGGTATCTGTCTGACGATCTGGGTGCAAACCTCACATCGTTCCTGGGCGGCGTTCAGGGCTGATCGCCGGTCGATCAGCCCTGCGCCGGTGCCGTCGCCTCGTCGAGTTCCCGTGACAGGCGCGCGGTCTCGGCCGCCTTCGGGGTCGTGAACCGCGCCAGCAGCAGATAGGCCACGGGCGTCAGGAACAGGGTCGAGATCGCGGCCGGCCCCAGCCCGCCCACGATGATCCAGCCCAATGCCTCGCGCGCCTCGGCCCCGGCGCCGAAGGCAAAGATCAGTGGCACGCCGCCCAGCACCGTCGAGGCCATGGTCATCATCACCGGACGCAGGCGGATCGTCGAGGCCTCGAAGATCGCCTCGGCCACGCTGGCGCCACGATCACGCAACTGGTTGGCGAACTCCACGATCAGGATGCCGTTCTTGGCCATGATGCCCACCAGCATCACCAGCCCGATCTGCGAATAGACGTTCAAACTGCCCCCGGTCAGCAACAGCGCAAAGATCGCGCAGGCCAGACCCAGCGGCACCGTGGCCATGACGACCACCGCCGAGACAAAGCTTTCGAACTGCGCCGCCAGCACCAGAAACACCACGGCGATCGCGAAACCGAAGGTCAGAAGCAGGCCCGATGATGTCTCTTCCAGGGTCGCGGCTTCGGCCATGGGCACGATCCGCATGTCCTCGGCCAGAAGCTCGTTGCCGATCTCCTGCACCTGCGCATAGGCATCGCCCAGCGCCAGATCGGGTGTCAGCCCGGCCGTGACCTCGACCGCGCGCATCTGCGTCTCGCGGGTCAGCTCGGGCGCGACGGCGCGTTCCTCCAGCGTGACGAAACTGGACAGCGGCAGGATCTGCCCGCTGTCGGACTGGATGAAGACCCGCTCAAGATCGCCCGGATCGCGCACCGGGGTTGAGGTGGACAGCATCGTGATGTCGAAGCTTCGATCCTCGATGAACACCGTCCCGATGGACCGCCCGTCCAGCACCGCCTGCAAGGCCTCGCCCAGCCCGTCGATATTGACGCCAAGGTCCGAAGCCCGGCGCCTGTCGACCTCGATGAACAGTTGTGGCTGGTTTGTTTCATAGCTCAGGCGCACCTGACCGAAGGCCGGGTCTTCCTGAAGCCGTGCCACCATCGCCTCGGCGCGCTCGGACAACTCGTCATAGCTGTTGCCGACGATCGCGAAGCGCAGGCCCTGCCCGGCCCCGCGGATGCCCAGCGAATTGGGCTGGATCGCAAAGGCCCGCACGCCAAGAACCGGGCGGATCGCGCTGTTGATGTCGGCCACGATCTCTTGCTGCGAGCGTTCGCGCTCGTCCCAGGACGCGAGGGTCAGGACCATGAAGCCCCGGTTCTCGCGCCCCCACATCCCCGCCAGCGAGAAGATGTTGCGCACCTCGCCGGTTTCGCGAAAGGGTGCGACCAGGGCTTCAAGCTCCAGCATCTTGCCGTTGGTATAATCCAGCGACACGCCCTGCGGCGCCGACACGCTGAGAAGGGCGATCGCGCGATCCTCGGATGGCACCAGTTCCTGCCGGATCTGGCCGGATACCAGGATCGCCGTGACGCCAAAGACGACCGCGGCGGCGACCACGGCCATCGGCGCGGCCAGCGCCCCCTTCAGCAGCACCGCATAAAGACCGGCAAGCCTGGCACCCAGCCAGGCGACCGGCCCGCGCCGTCCTGCGGTTTCGGCGCGCAACAGGCGGCTGGCCAGCACCGGGCACAGGCTCAGCGCCACGATCGAGGACAGCAGCACCGCCATCGCCAGCGTAAAGCCGAATTCGCGGAACAACCCGCCGGTCTGCCCCGGCAGGAACGACAGCGGCACGAACACCGCCGCCAGCGTGGCGGTCGTGGTGACGACGGCAAAGAACACCTCTTGCGTGCCCAGAACGGCGGCCGCGCGCGGCCCCATCCCCTGCGCGCGCCGGCGCACGATGTTTTCCAGCACCACGATCGCGTCGTCGACCACCATGCCGGTGGCCAGAACCAGCGCCAGAAGCGTC
The DNA here is from genome assembly GCA_001314715.1 of Rhodobacteraceae bacterium HLUCCA12. Classification (GTDB taxonomy): domain Bacteria; phylum Pseudomonadota; class Alphaproteobacteria; order Rhodobacterales; family Rhodobacteraceae; genus Pararhodobacter. The sequence continues at coordinate 37,727 of LJSV01000015.1, forward strand.
AGGATGTTGACCGAGAAACCGACGATATAGATTGCCGCGATGGTGCCGATCAGTGCCACCGGCAAGGTCAGCGCCGGGATCAGCGTGGCCCGGGCGTCGCGCAGGAACAGGTAGATGATGCCGACGACGATCAGGATCGCAAGGATCAGTGTCATTACCACTTCCGAGATCGCACCGCGCACGAATGTGGCCTCGTCCGAGGTGATGAAGATGCTGACATCGTCCGGCAGGATCTGCTGCAACTCCTCGACCACCTCGGTCACGGTGTCGGAAATCTCCAGCGTGTTCGACGTCGCCTGGCGGATGATGCCGATACCGATGCCGTTCTGCCGGTTGGCGCGCAGCACGCTTTCGCCCGGGGCCGGCCCCAGCGTGACCTGCGCGACATCGCCCAGCGCCGTGTCGTCGCGCACCACAAGCGCCTCGAACGCCTCGGGCGTGGTGACCGAGGCCGTGGTGCGCACCAGAATGCTCTGGCTGTCGCTGGAGAGCGCGCCGGCCGGCACGTCGAAGGACACATTGCGCAGGGTCGTGCGCACATCGGCCAGCGACAGGCCGCGACTGGCAAGCTGCATCATGTCCACATCGACGCGGAAAACCTGCTCGCGATTGCCGTAGACTTGTAGATCAGCCACGCCGGGGGCCGAGATCAGCCGGTCCTCGACCTGTTCTTCGACAAGGCGCGTCAACTCCTGGACCGAGCGGGTTGACGAGGTGACGCTGATGCGCATGACCGCGTCGGCATTGGCGTCGGCCTTGACGATGCGCGGCTCGTCGACATCGTCGGGCAGGGTGCTGCGGATGCGCCCGATGGCATCGCGGATGTCGGTGGCGGCGGTGTCCAGATCGACGTTGTCGTCGAACTCGATCACGATCCGGCTGCGGCCGAAGCGCGACGAGGACGAGATCGCCTTGACCCCGCTTACGCGCCCCACCGCCCCCTCGACGGCGGCGGTGATCTCGCGGTCGATGGTCTCGGGTCCGGCACCGCTGAACCCGGTGGTGACCGTGACCACGGGGCGATCGACATCAGGCAATTCGCGGACCTCGACACCCCAAAGCCCGGCCAGACCGGCGATCACGATCAACGCACTCAGCACGAATGCCAGGATCGGCCGGCGCACGAACAGCGCCGTGCCCGAGCGCTGCGCCTCGATCGCGGCGGGGTTCACCTGCGGCGCCGGGTCGTGCCCGCCGGCATCGTCCTGCGATGGTTCTCGCGGCGAACCGGCGTCGTGCGGGCTCTTGTTCCTAATCATGCGGCGCGGCCTTTCAGGTTTCCGAGGCGTCGCGCTCGGCATTGGCGCTTTCGGCGCCGTCGCCGGTCGGCGTGCGCGCGCGGTCCTCGACCTCGGTGCCTTCGCGCAGCGATTGCACCCCCTCGCGCACCACCCGCTCGTCCGGCTCCAGGTCGCCGCGCACCAGCACCAGACCGCCGCTGCGTTGCACCACGCGCACCGGAACCCGGTGCGCGGTATCGTCGCGGATCACCCAGACAAAGGCGCCGTCGTTGCCCCACTGGATCGCCAGCGGATCGACGGCGGGATAATGCTCGCCCGGAAGGTCAAGAGAGATGCTGAAGGCCATGCCCGCGCGCAGGCGGTCATCATCATTGGCCACCTGGGCGAGAACACGCAACGTGCGGCTGGCCTCGTCGACGCGCGTGTCCACGGCGCGGACCTGACCGTCAAGATCGACATCGGGCCGGGACAGCAACGTCACGCTCAGTGCGTCACCGGCGGCGATACGCCCGACCAGTCGTTCAGGCACACGAAAATCGACAAGGATCATCGAACGATCGTCAACCCGCGCAATGGTCGTGTCCGGCCCGACCTGGGTGCCGACCTCGGTCTCGATCAGGCCCAGCCAACCCGTGATCGGTGCCACGATCTCGCGCCGGGACAGGTCGAACTCGGCCTGTCGCACGGCCAGTTCCGCCGTGCGCACCCCCAGCGCGGCCTCGCGGATCTGGACATCCGTGGCGGTGCCCGACTCGCGAAGACGCTCCAGCCGGTCCTGCGTTGCCAGTGCCTCGTCCAGCATCAGTTCGGCCCGGTCGCGCGCGATCTGTTCGGCGGCGGCATCAAGCCGGGCGACGACCGTGCCGCGCTCGACCACCTCGCCCGCCGATACACGGACCTCGGCCAGCCGGCCCGAGACCTCGGGGCGCAATTCGACCGAGCTCAGCGCCTCGCCGGTGCCGATCGCGGCGATCCGGTCGCGCATCTCGGCCTCTTCGATGACCGCGGTCATCACCTGCACCGCCCCGCTGCCAAAGCCGCCGCCACCCTGCCGGGCGCCGCTGTCGTCCTCGGCCAGCGGGACACCCAGTTCCTGCAACGGCTGCAACAGCCCCAGCCGGTCAAGAACCGGATGCGACGACGGCAGAAAGACGGCCCAGCCAATGAGAGCCATCACGACAATGGCGACGACCACCAGCCCCTGCCCGATCAGTCGAACAATCATGCGCATTCCCGCGAACCCTCAATACCCGCGCCGGCCAAAGGCCCGAACCTGCGTTAACATATCGCCCTTCGGGGCAAAGGCCACCATTCAACGCCCCAAATTTACGAAAAGCCCTGCAAGCCGGCCTGAATTCGGCCGCCTTTCGCGGAATTCCGTCTGCCTTTTACGCAACCCGCGCCGCTTTCCGTCGCCATGGCGCCAGATTAGATGGCACTGCCCTCGTCGGGCCCGACCATGGCACCAAGGCGGTTGAGGCTGTCCAGGATGGCGCGCCGTTCCTCGGGGGGGAGCGCCTTGAACCCGCCGCCGATCTGCGCGCCCAGCGGATCCGGCGCGGCGTCCAGCGTCGCGCGGCCTTGCGCGGTCAGGCGCGCGTGCACGATCCGGCGATCCTTGTCCGACCGGTATCGCTGTATGAGGCCCTTGGCTTCCAGCTTGTCCAGTATGCCGACCACCGTCGGCGGGCTGCTCCCGGCGCGCGCCGACAGCGCGCGGCTTGTGACCTCGCCCATCTCGCCCAGCGCGCTGAGGACGACGTATTGCGGCAAGGTCAGGCCGATATCGCGGTCGATCTGCCGCGACTGCACGTCCAGGGCCCGTGCCAACCGCCGTATCTGCCTGAGAAGGATCAGATATTCCTCGGCTTCCTGCATTCGCAGCCTCAAATGGTTGAAGTCTAATCATTATGACACTAATTATTGCCGGTCAAACAAATTCATGCGACGTTCGACAGGGAGGCTCAAACCCCGATGTGCGGTATCTGCGGCGAGATCCGGTTCAAGAACGGGGCCATGGCCTCGGGTGCAACGCTGGAACGCATGGTCGATGCGATGGCCCCGCGCGGGCCAGACGGGGCCGGAATCTTTCTGCGTGGCCGCGTGGGCTTCGGCCATCGTCGGCTCAAGATTATCGACCTGTCCGAAGCCTCGGCGCAGCCCTTTATCGATACGTTTCTGGGGATGACGATCGCCTTCAACGGGTGCATCTACAACTATCCCGAACTCCGCGCCGAGCTTGAGGGCAAGGGGCATCGTTTTGCCTCAAGTGGCGACACCGAGATCATTCTCAAGGCCTGGGCGGAATGGGGCACCGAGGCGCCGAAACGGTTTCACGGCATGTTCGCCTTTGTCCTGCATGAGCGTGACAGCGGCCGGGTCGTCATGGTCCGCGACCGTTTCGGCATCAAGCCGCTCTATTACAGCGAAAGCGGCGACCGGCTGCGCTTTGCCTCGACCCTGCCCGCGCTGCTGGCGGCAGGCGGGGTCGATACCACCATCGACCGGATCGCCCTGCATCACTACATGACCTGGCACGCGGTCGTCCCGGCACCGCGCACGATCTTGTCGGGCGTGCGCAAGCTACCGGCGGCGACCATCCGCGTGATCGAGGTCGACGGTCGCACCAGCGACACCCGGTTCTGGGAGCCTGATTTCACCCGCTCGACCGCAGATGCCCAGCGATCGGCCGAGGAATGGCAGGATCTGGTGCTGGACAGCCTGCGCAGGGCGGTACGGCGGCGCATGGTGGCGGATGTGCCGGTGGGCGTGTTGCTGTCGGGCGGCGTGGACAGTTCGCTGATCGTCGGGCTTCTGGCCGAACAGGGGCAGGCCGGGCTGGCCACCTATTCCATCGGCTTCGAAGAGGCGAAGGGCGAAAAAGGCGACGAATTCGACTACTCCGACCTGATCGCGCGGCAATATGGCACCGATCACCACAAGATCTTCATTCCGTCCGAGGAGATGCGCGCGCACCTGCCCGATGCGATCGCCGCCATGTCCGAACCGATGGTCAGCTACGACAACATCGGCTTTTACCTGCTGTCGCGCGAAGTGTCGAAAACCATCAAGGTGGTGCAGTCCGGACAGGGCGCCGACGAAGTCTTTGGCGGCTATCACTGGTATCCGCCGATGCAGGATGCCAACGATCCGGTGGCCACCTATTCCGAGGCGTTCTTTGATCGCAGCCATGCACGTCTGGCGGGTCATCTGTCGCCCGAATGGCTGGCCGAACGCGATGAATCCCGCGCCTTTGTCGAGGCGCATTTCGCACGCCCCGGCGCCGACGATCCGGTGGACAAGGCCTTGCGGCTGGATACCAACGTCATGCTGGTGGACGACCCGGTCAAGCGGGTGGACAACCAGACCATGGCCTGGGGGCTTGAGGCGCGCGTGCCGTTCCTTGACCATGAACTGGTGGAACTGGCCGGGCGCATCCCGGCCCGCCACAAGCTTGCGCATGGCGGCAAGGGCGTGCTGAAAGAGGCCGCGCGCCAGATCCTTCCGGCCGAGGTGATCGACCGAAAGAAAGGCTATTTCCCGGTTCCGGCGCTGAAATATGTCGATGGCCCGTATCTTGACATGTGTCGCGACGCGCTGACCGCGCCGGCCGCGCGCGGCCGGGGCCTGTTCCGGCAGGACTATCTGGATGACCTGTTCGATGCCCCTGCCGACCATGTTACCCGCCTGCGCGGATCCGAACTCTGGCAGGTGGCGTTGCTGGAGATGTGGTTGCAGGCGCACGGCATCTGAAACGACAGGCAAGGGAGGCGAGTCTCATGTCCGAGTCCGACCAGCCCAAGCGGCGCGGCGCCCAGGCCTACCGGCTCAAGCGGTTTCGCAGCGAAACGGTTCACCCAGCCCAGGGTGCGCGCGCCAACGCGATGGTGGATTGCGGCTGGGGCCGGTTGATCTTTGGCCACACGTTCGACAGCGCCGAGGCCCTGGCCGAAGCCCTGCGCGCCGAGGGCCCGGACCGGCGCGACATCGCGCTGTACGTGCGCGATCCCCACGTCCTGCTGGCCCTGGCGCCGCAAGAGCTGTTTCTGGACCCGTCGCATACCTTTCGGCTGGATCTGGCGACCTATCGGGGGGCGCGACGGCCGCGCAAGGGCTTCGACATCCGGCGCCTGAATACGCGCCGGGATGCCGAGGCGGTGAATGCCATCTATGCCGAACGCAAGATGGTCCCGATCCCGCCGGACTTCTTTTGGAACCTGCATGACAGCCGCACGCTGACGGTGCTGGTGGCCGAGGACAGCGAGACCGGCGCGGTGCTTGGGTCGGTCATGGGGGTCGATCACGCGCGCGCCTTCGACGACCCCGAACACGGCGCGTCGCTGTGGTGCCTTGCGGTATCACCGCAGGCGCCGCATGCCGGGCTGGGCGAGTCGCTGGTCCGGCGCCTGGCAGAACATTTCAAGGCGCGCGGTGCGGCCTTCATGGATCTGTCGGTGATGCATGACAACCACCAGGCCATCGCGCTTTATGAAAAACTGGGCTTTCGCCGCGTACCGGTCTTTGCCGTCAAGCGCCGCAACGTGATCAACGAGCCGCTCTATTCCGGGCCCGATCCGGCCGAGGGGCTGAACCCCTATGCCCGCATCATCGTCGACGAGGCGCGCCGCCGCGGCATCCATGTCGAGGTCACCGACGCCGAAGGCGGCTTCTTCCGCTTGACACACGGCGGGCGCAGCCTGCGCTGCCGCGAGGCGCTGAGCGATCTGACATCGGCGGTGTCGCTGTCGATTTGCGACGACAAGCGGGCCACCCGCCGCGTGGTCGAACGCGCCGGGGTCCGCGTGCCCGCGCAACTGACCGACGACACACCCGAGGCGCGCGCCGCCTTTCTGGAACGGTACGGAACGGTCGTGGTGAAGCCCGCGCGCGGCGAACAGGGGCGCGGCGTGGCAGTCGGCCTGACCCGCCCCGACGAGGTCGAGGACGCGATCGAGGACGCGCGAACCCTGTGCCCCGATGTGGTCGTCGAGGAATGCTTTGCCGGGCAGGATCTTCGTCTTCTGGTGATCGACTACGCGCTTGTGGCGGCCGCGATCCGGCGCCCGGCGCGGGTGGTCGGCGATGGTCGCGCCACGGTGCGCGATCTGATCGAAACGCAAAGCCGGCGCCGCGCGGCCGCCACCGACGGCGAAAGCCGGATTCCGCTGGATCAGGAAACCGAACGCTGCGTGGCCGATGCCGGGTTCGGGCTTGACGACGTGCCGCCGCAGGGTGCCGAGATTCCGGTGCGCAAGGCGGCGAACCTGCATACCGGCGGCACCATTCACGATGTTACCGACACGGTCCACCCGGTTCTGGCGCGCGCCGCCATCGACGCTGCCCGCGCCATCGAGATCCCGGTGACCGGGATCGACCTGATGGTCAAGGCCCCCGACCAGCCCGACTATGTGTTCATCGAGGCCAACGAGCGCCCCGGACTGGCCAACCACGAACCCCAACCCACGGCCGAGCGATTCATCGACCTGCTGTTTCCGCTGACCGTCGCACCGGCTGCAGGCGAAAAGGAGCCCGGACAGCCATGAGTGACACCCCCCTGCCCGCGCGGCCCGCGATCGACGCGGCCGATCTCATGGATCAGCTGGCCGCGCTGCTGGCGATCGCCAGCCCGACCGGATACACCGATACCGTGGTCCGCCATATGTGCCGGGTACTCGACGGCTGGGGCGTGGAGTATGACCTGACGCGGCGCGGTGCGATCCGGGCGCGGGTGCCGGGCCGGGACGCAGCCGGCGCCCGCGCCATCGTCTCGCATCTGGACACGCTGGGCGCACAGGTGCGCGCGCTCAAACCCAACGGCCGGGTATCGCTGGCCCCGATCGGCACCTGGTCGGCCCGGTTCGCGGAAGGGGCGCGGGTGACGCTGTTCACCGATCACGGCAGCTATCGCGGCACGATCCTTCCGCTCAAGGCCTCGGGGCATACCTATAACGACGAGATCGATACCCAGCCCGTGGGCTGGGATCATGTCGAGCTGCGCATTGACGCGCAGGCCTTTTCGCTGCCCGACCTGCACGAGCTGGGCATCGAGCCGGGCGACATGGTCGCCATCGACCCGCATCCCGAATTTCTGGAGTCGGGGTTCATCGTCTCGCGGCATCTGGACAACAAGGCCGGCGTGGCGGTGATGCTGGCGGCGTTGAAAGCGTTGATAAACGCCCCCGAGCGCCCCCCGGTCGATACCTTCTGGCTGTTCACCATCGCCGAGGAGGTCGGCCATGGCGCCGCCTCGATCCTGTTGCCGGATATCGCCTCGATGGTGGCCGTGGACAACGGCACCACCGCGCCCGAGCAGAATTCGCGCGAGTTCGGTGTCACCGTCGCCATGGCCGATCAGACCGGCCCGTTCGATTATCACCTGACGCGCAAGCTGGCATCGCTGTGCCGCGATTACGCCATCCCCATGCAAAAGGATCTCTTTCGCCATTACCGTTCTGACAGCGCCTCGGCCATCGAGGCGGGGGCCGATGTGCGCACTGCGCTGGTGACATTCGGCGTCGATGCCTCGCACGGGTATGAGCGCATCCATATCCACGCGCTGGTGTCGCTGGCCGAGTTGCTGGCGATCTATGCGCTGAGCCCGGTTGAAATTCCGCGCGACCGTCAGACCGTGGCCGGGCTGTCGGGCTTCACCCGCCAGCCGGTCGAGCCGGTCGAGGTCGAACCCGTCACGCCGCCGCCCGACGACGACGGCGCCTGACGCATCCGTTTCCTCTCTGGAATGCGCCGGCGAACCGGGGCATTGTGCACGTGCGGCGTGCCGTGCGACGCGCACCGCCGACGTATGACCCAGCAGGAGGACCGCGATGAGCATTCAGGACCGTATCGACGCCTTTGCCCAGGATCTGACCGCGATCCGGCGCGACATCCACGCCCATCCGGAACTGGGCTTCGAAGAGGTCCGCACGGCCGGGATCGTTGCCGACAGATTGCGCGAATGGGGCATCGACGTGACGACGGGCATTGGCAAGACGGGGGTGGTCGGCGTTCTCAAGGGAAATCGGCCAGGCCGCGCCATCGGCCTGCGCGCCGATATGGACGCCCTGCCCATCGACGAGCAGACGAACCTGCCCTATGCCTCGAAAACGCCGGGGGTGATGCATGCCTGCGGCCATGACGCGCACACCACGATGATTCTGGGTGCCGCGCGCTATCTGTCCGAGAACCGCGATTTCGCCGGCACCGCGGTGTTCATCTTTCAACCGGCCGAAGAAGGCCTGGGCGGGGCCCGCGCCATGCTGGCCGACGGGCTGTTCGACCGCTTTCCCTGTGACGAGGTCTACGGCATCCACAATTCCCCCTATCACGAGCCCGGCGTGATCGGCGTCAAGCCCGGCGCGGCGATGGCGGGTGCCAATTTCTTTGACATCCGCATCACCGGGCGTGGTTGCCATGCCGCCATGCCCGAATCCGGTATCGACACGATCGTGATCGCAACGTCTCTGGTGCAGCAATTGCAAAGCATTGTCGCCAGAAACGTGCCGCCGTCTCGGCAACTCGTGCTTTCGGTAACGCAAATCCATGCCGGCGCGGCCTATAACGTCATCCCCGAAAGCGCGCATCTGGCGGGCACCGTGCGCTATTTCGACCGCGCCACCGCCGACATGGTCACGCAACGGATGCAAGCCCTGTGCGACGGGGTCGCGGCAGGCTATGGCGTCGAGGTCACGATGGACATGCGCAACGTTTTTGACGTGCTGGAAAACGACCCCGCACTATCACAGGCGATGGTCGAGGCGGCGCGTGATCTGGTCGGCGACAAGGCGGTCGTCAAGGCCGAACAGGTCATGGGATCCGAGGATTTTGCCGACATGCTGCAAGCCGTGCCCGGCGCCTATTGCACCATCGGGCACGCGGGGTCCGTGCCGCTGCACAACCCCGGTTTCATCTTTGATGACGCGGCCTTGCCGGTCGGGGTTGCGTTGATGGCACGCATGGTCGAAACCCGCGGCGGTGCCTGACGCGGCTGGCCGACTTTCGAAATTCGCGAAATTTCTCGGTTTTCTTCGTCGAATATGACGACGCCGTTCAGTCATTGTTTAACCCCCTGCCCCCACACTGCCGCCAAAGCAGCACTGGGGGACGACCATGTTACGCAATATTCGCATCGCCACACGGATCTCGGGGGGGTTCCTCGTGATCTTGGGGCTTCTGACGGCGCTGGCCATCTTTGCCTATGTCTCGACCGACCGGCTGGGCGGGTATCTGGACCGCTTCAACAACAGCTCGGACGTCGCCTTCACGGCAGCGGATGCCCGGTATTCCACGATCCGCGCGCGCTTGGCCGCCAATGCCTATCTCGCCACCCCGTCCGAGGACTCGCGCCAGGAATACGGTGAATGGATCGAACGCGCCAAGGCCAAGGCGGCGGAATTCGAAAATTCGGGTTTCGACTCTGCGCGTCGGTTTGCCGAGTTTCTGGACGACTACAGCGCCCGAACCACGGCCGCCATCGCAGCCAGTGACGCGCGTACGTCCGCCGCGCACCGCATACAGGAACTGGGGCTCGAACACCGTTGCGACATCGGCGAACTGGCGCGCATTCTCGAATCGCGCGCCGCGACCGAGCTGGCCTTTTCCGCGCTCCATGCCTCCGAATCCTTCCTGGTCATGCAGGTTCGGCTGGATCGCTTTCTTGCGGGCGGGGACGCCTCGGAACTCGAACGCGCGCAAGACCAGCTTCACAATGCGCAAACCCTTCTGCAATCGATCCCGCCCGCCTCGCTGAGGGGCGATGAGCGCGGTTTGCTGGCATCATCGCGCGACGGGGTCGCTGCCTTCGTTGATGAGATGGCGGTGGTCGAACAGGCCGAGCTGGACTATCGCCAGCGCGCCGCCGACCGCCAGAGCGTGGTCGAACCGCTGATGGCGGCGCTCGACGGCATGCTGCACGACTCCGACGCCTATATCAGCGATCTTGCACAAAGCAGCGGTGAAACCGTCCGATCGACCATTACCAGCTTGCTTGTCGGTGCCGTCGCGATCTTTGCCCTTGGCGCCGCGATCGCCGTGCTCCTGTCGGTCGATATCAGCCGTGCCCTGCGCCGGACGGTCGATCAGACCCGTCGTCTTGCCGAGGGCGATCTGGGTGTTGCCGTCACCGGGGCGGAAAACCGCAGCGAACTGGGCGATCTGTCGCGCGCACTCGAAGTCTTCAAGCAGAACGCCGAGGAAACGCGCCGCCTGACGGCCGAATCCGACGCCCGCCGCGCCGAGGATGACGCCCGACAAGAACGCGAGATGGCCAGGCAGCAGCGCGTGGTCAATGACATCGGCGCGGGGTTGAACCGGCTGGCGGCGGGCGATCTGACACGCCATATCGACAGCCCGGCCAACGACCCCTTCCCGACCGAATACGACGGCTTGCGCAAGTCCTACAACGATGTCGTCGATCAGCTTTCGGGGATCGTCGCGCGGATCGGAGCGGTGGCGGATTCGGTGCGTGCGGGCTCGGGCGAGATCAATGCCGCGTCGCAGGATCTGTCGGCGCGCGCCGAAACCCAGGCCGCGACACTGGAGGAATCGGCCGCTGCCCTGAACCAGCTAACCGAAAGCGTCCGTTCCACCGCGCAGCGGGCGTCAGCGGCGGAACAGTCCAGCCAGGACAACCGCGCCCATGCCGAATCCGGTGCGCAGATCGTGGGCGAGGCCATGAACGCGATGAAGGGGATCGAGCGCAGTTCCGAACAGATCACCCGCATCATTGGCGTGATCGACGACATCGCCTTTCAGACCAATCTTCTGGCACTGAATGCAGGGGTCGAAGCCGCGCGCGCCGGTGATGCCGGGCGCGGCTTCGCGGTGGTCGCCTCGGAGGTGCGGGGACTGGCGCAACGCGCATCGGAATCGGCGCGCGAGATCAAGACCCTGATCCGCGAAAGCGCCACCCAGGTGGAAGCGGGTTCCGAACTGGTCAATCGCACCGGCGAAAGCCTGGAAGAGATCTTGCGACGCGCGGCAGACGTCTCCGGGCTGGTGGCCGAAATCGCCGTCGCCGCGTCCGAACAGGCCGCGGGTCTGGATGAGATCAACACCGGCGTCAACCAACTTGACCAGGTGACCCAGCAAAACGCCGCCGTCGCCGAAGAAACGACCGCCGCCGCCACGTCGCTGCTGCAAAAGGCCGAGGAACTGACGCATGAGCTTGCGGGCTTTCAGACCGCCGGCGGCGCGAACGCGCTTCTGACGCTGCCGGGATCGGCGGCCCTGACGCCGACCAAGGCCCAGTCGGCGCGCGCCACACCAACGCCAACGGCAAACTGGGCCGCGGCGCAACCTGCCAAGGCCGTGGGATCGGGGTCCAACCCCTGGCGCGATTTCTGATCGGGTGCAGACTCGGGTTCTTGTGATCGGCAGGGCGCACGCAGCGGCGCCCTGCCCGCCAAACCGGGCGCGCGCAGCCGGGAACGATCATCGCCCTGGCTTTGCGGCGCAGCCCCCTGGCCCCGCCGCCCAACCAAAGAACGCCTGTCCAGGGACGGCGACCGGCCATCAAAGCGCCGCCAACTGCGCCCTTGACACGAATCACCCTGGCGCCTAGCCATAAGTGAAACATGAACCATATGTCATGTTTTGTCAGGGAGGTTTACATGAAACTGAAATCCGCCGTCCTTGCGACGGCCCTTGTCGGCTTGGCCGCACCGGCACTTGCCGAGATCCGTATCGCCCATGTCTATGACCGTACCGGCGCGCTGGAAGCCTATGCCGCGCAAAGCCATGTCGGCCTGATGATGGGGCTGGAGTACGCCACCGACGGCACGATGGAGGTCAATGGCGAGCCGCTGGTCGTCATCGAAAAGGACAGCCAGCTGCGCCCGGACCTGGGCCGCGCCCTGCTGGCCGAGGCCTTTGGCGACGATGGCGCCGATATCGCCGTCGGCCCGACCAGTTCGGGCGTGGCGCTGGCGATGCTGCCGGTCGCCGAGGAATACGAGCGCATCCTGATCGTCGAACCCGCCGTGGCCGATTCCATCACCGGCTCGGACTGGAACCGCTACATCTTCCGGACCGGGCGCAACTCCAGCCAGGACGCGATCTCGAACGCGGTCGCATTGGGCCGCGAGGATGTGCATATCGCCACGCTGGCGCAGGATTATGCCTTTGGCCGCGACGGTGTCGCCGCCTTTAGCGAAGCCCTTGATGGCACCGGGGCGACGCTGGTGCACGAGGAATACGTGCCCACCGACACCACCGATTTCACCGCCGCGGCAGAGCGCATCTTCAATGCCATGGACGATGTCGAGGGCGAAAAGCGGCTCTTCGTGATCTGGGCGGGCGGCAACAACCCGATGAACCGCATCCAGGCGATGGACCCGTCGCGCCACGGGATCGAGCTGGCCTCGGGCGGCAACATCCTGGCCGCGATGGGGGCGTATCGCGACATGCCCGGCATGGAAGGCGCGACCTATTACTATTATGAAATCCCGGAGAATCCGGTCAACGACTGGCTGGTCGAACAGCATTTCGAGCGCTATGACAGCCCGCCCGACTTCTTCACCGCAGGCGGGATGGCCGCGGGAATGGCCGTGGTCGAGGCGCTGCGCCGCTCGGAAGGATCGACCGATGCCGAGGATCTGATCTCGGTCATGGAAGGCATGGAATGGGACACGCCCAAGGGCACCATGCGGTTCCGCGCCGAGGATCACCAGGCATTGCAGGAAATGTATCACTTCCGTATCCGCGTCGAGGATGACGTCGACTGGGGCATCCCGGAACTGGTCCGGGTGCTTGGCATCGACGACATGGACATTCCGATCCGCAACGACCGCTGACGAACCTGCCGGGGCGCCGCCGAACACGGCGCGCCCCGCGCCCCATCTGCCCCTTCCCGCATCGCCATCTTGTTCCGGCCATGCCGCGCAGACGCGCGGGCTGGCCCGGGATGTGCCCTGTTCGCTTCAACACACGGTCCGCCCCAATGATCCAACCCTCGCTTGAAACCCGCGATCTGACGGTGCGCTTTGGCGGCCATGTCGCGGTCGATCACGTGACCTGTGCCTTTCGCCCCGGCGAACTGACCGCCATTGTCGGGCCGAACGGTGCGGGCAAGACCACCTATTTCAATCTCATCTCGGGTCAGATTCCTGCCAGCGCGGGCACGGTCACCCTTGGCGGCGAAAACATCACGCGCCTGTCGGTCCCGGCCCGGACCGAACGCGGCCTGGGCCGCGCCTTTCAGCTGACGAACCTGTTTCCGAAACTGACGGTGCTGGAGAATGTTCGACTGGTGGTCCAGGCCCGGATGCGGCGCGGCTTCAACATCTGGACCATGGCGCTGAGCCATCGCGACCTGATCGAGGCTGCCGAAACCGTGCTGGAACGCGTGCGCCTGTCGCATCTGGCGCAACAGACCGTTGCGGCCCTGTCGCATGGCGATCAACGCAAGCTCGAGGTGGCGACGCTGATCGCGATGGAACCGCGGGTCTTCATGTTCGATGAACCGACCGCCGGCATGTCGGTGGACGAGGCCCCGGTCATCCTGGACCTGATCGCCGAGATCAAGCGCGATTCGGGCGCCACGGTCTTGCTGGTCGAACACAAGATGGACGTGATCCGCACCCTGGCCGACCGGATCGTGGTGCTGCACAACGGCGCACTGGTGGCCGATGGCCCCCCGACCGAGGTCATGGCATCGGACGTGGTGCAGGAGGCCTACATGGGCAAGGAGTTGAGCGATGTCTGATCCGATCCTCAGCCTGTCGGGCGTCAAGACCGACATCGGCCAGTATCACATCCTGCATGGGGTCGATCTGGAGGTGCCGCGCGGCCAGGTGACCATGCTTCTGGGCCGAAACGGCGCCGGCAAGACCACCACCTTGCGCTCGATCATGGGCCTCTGGCGGCCGCGCACGGGTTCGATCCGGTTCGACGGGGCCGAGATCGCGGGCCTGGCACCGCCGCAGATCGCCCGGCGCGGCCTGGGCTTCGTGCCCGAGGACATGGGCATCTTTGCCGACCTGACGGTCGAGGAGAACCTGATCCTCGCTGCGATTTCCGGACCGATCCGGCGCGACCGGCTGGACTGGGTGTTCAGCGCCTTTCCGGCCCTGTCCACGTTCTGGAAGATGCCGGCGGGAAACCTGTCGGGCGGCCAGAAACAGATGCTGGCGATCGCGCGGGCGATGATCGAAAAGCGCGGCCTCTACCTGATCGACGAGCCGTCAAAGGGTCTTGCGCCGGCGATCATCGCCACCATGGCGCGCGCACTCAGGGATCTGAAGGCCGACGGCGCCAGCATTCTCATGGTCGAACAGAATTTTTCGCTGGCGCGCGCCCTGGGCGACCGCGCCGCGGTGATGGATGACGGCCGCATCGTCTGGACCGGGGGCATGGCCGAACTGGCCGCCGACCCGGCCCTGCAGGAACGGCTTATGGGCCTGAAGATGGAGGTCGCATGACACACGCGCCCGAACATGCGCCGAAGATGGCGCGCCTTTCGCTGTCGGACCGGCTGGAACCCTGGCTGCCGATACTGCTGGTGCCCGCGATTGTCGTGTTCGGCTTCGTCCTGATCGACTCGCCCGGCTCATGGTTGACACTGACGGTGTCGGGGCTGGCGATGGGCATGATGATCTTTGTCATCGCCAGCGGCATGACCCTAGTTTTCGGCCTGATGGACGTGATCAATTTCGGTCATGGCGCATTCGTGTCGTTCGGGGCCTTTGTCGGGGTCAGCGTGCTGGTCGTGCTTGGGGGCATGACCGGGGCATCGTCGCTGGCGCTCAACCTGCTGGCCCTGGGGATGGCGATGCTGGCGGCGATGGCCGTGACCGGCGCCATGGGGTTTGCCTTTGAACGGGTGATCGTGCGCCCGGTCTATGGCAGCCACCTGAAACAGATCCTTGTCACCATGGGTGGGCTGATCGTCGCCGAACAGCTGATCCACGTGATCTGGGGCGGCGAGGAGATCTTCATCGGCCGGCCCGAGATGCTGAAGGGCTCGATCACGCTTTTCGGCGCGACGCTTGAGAAATATCGTTTGATCGCGGTGGGGCTGGGGCTGATCCTGTTCCTGGCCATGCGGGCGGTATTGCGCGGCACCAAGCTGGGCCTGATCGTGCGCGCCGGCGTCGAGAACCCCGAGATGGTGATGGCCATGGGATACCAGATCCGGCGCGTCTTTGTCATGGTGTTCGTGGCAGGGTCGGCGCTGGCCGGGCTGGGCGGGGTCATGTGGGGCCTCTATCAGGAGGTGATCACCGCCCAGATGGGCATGGAGATCATGATCCTGGTGTTCATCGTGGTGATCATCGGTGGGCTGGGCTCGGTCGAGGGGTGCTTCATCGGTGCGCTCATGGTCGGGCTGCTGCAAAACTACACCGCCTTTCTGGAACCCAAGCTGGCGCTGATTTCCAATATCGCGCTGATGGTGGCGATCCTGATGTGGCGCCCGCAGGGCATGATACCCGTGATCAAGGCCAAGTGAGGGCAGGCAGATGGTACGACTTTTCCTTTCGGGCGATGATCCGCAAAGCCGCATCCTGGCCGCGATCCTGCTGATCATCCTGTTCGCGCTGGCGTTTGCGCCGTTCCTGTTTCCCGGCACCCGCAGCCTTGAGACCGCGGCGCGCATCTGCATCTTCATCGTGGTGGTGGCCAGCTACGACCTGCTGCTGGGATATGCCGGCATCGTCAGCTTTGCGCATACGATGTTCTTTGGCATGGGGGCTTACGGCGTCGCGCTGGCCACGCGCCAGATGGGCACCGGGTATGACGCGCTTATTCTGGGCACGCTGGCCGGCACCGTGGTCTCGGCGGTCTTTGCGCTGGTGATCGCGCTTTTCTCGCTCAGGGTTCGGGCGATCTTCTTTGCCATGATCACGCTTGCGATCGCCTCGGCCGTGGCGGTTCTGGTCAGCCAGCTGTCGGCCATTACTGGCGGCGAAGACGGAATGAACATCCGCATCCCGCGCGAGCTTGGCCCGGCCTTTCGCCCCTTCGACGAGCCGGTTCTGGGCATCAACCTGTCGGGCCGGCACGTGAACTACTACCTCGTGTTCTTTTCTTGCCTGATCATGTTTCTGCTGATGCTGCGGGTCGTGAATTCGCCCTTCGGGCGGGTTCTGCAAGCCATCCGCGAAAACGCCTTTCGCGCCGAGGCGATCGGCTATCGGGTGGTCTATTACCGGGCCATGGCGACGATGCTGTCGGCGGCGATGGCGGCGCTGGCCGGGGCGGTCTTTGCGATCTGGTTGCGCTATGTCGGCCCGACGACAACGCTGGGTGTCGAGATCATGCTCGACATCCTGTTGATCGTCGTGATCGGCGGCATGGGCACGATGTATGGCGCGGTGGTGGGAACGGCGGTGTTCATTCTGGCGCAGAACTACCTCAAGGACTGGATGGGTGGCGCATCCGATGCCACCGCGTTCCTGCCGCTGGTGCCCGATCTCTTGGACCCGGACCGCTGGCTGATGTGGCTGGGGATCCTGTTCATCCTGTCGGTCTATTTCTTTCCCAGCGGAATCGTCGGACGGCTGCGGGGCAAGACCTGATCGTGTCCGGACAGATCCATATACACCGACAGGGCGCGGGACCGGCATTGGTGTTCTTGCACGGCTGGACGATGACCGGCGACATCTTTGCCGATGCCTTCGACCGCCTGTCCGACCGCTTTACCTGCCTGGCGCCGGATCTGCCGGGTCACGGTCGCAGCGCGGGATTCGCCCCCTCGATTGGCGGTGCGGCGGCGATGCTGGATGATCTGCTTTGCGGTCATGATCTTGAAGAGGTCACCCTTGTCGGCTGGTCGCTGGGGGCACTGATCGGCTGGGAATACATAAGCTGCTATGGCACTGCGCGGCTTCGCGCGATGATCAGCATCGACATGAGCCCGCGGCCCCTGAACGGTCCCGGCTGGACCCTGGGTCTGAGCGGCCAGACCGAGGAACAGGCGCGCGCCAAATCGCAAAGGTTCCGCGCCGACTGGCCGGGTTCGGCGCGCGCAATCGCCCGCACCATGTTCGCGGGCCCCGAGGGGGCGCCGGGCCTGTCGGTCGCGCAGGCCGAGGCGCGCATCCTGTCACAACCCGCTCCGGTCATGGCCGATATGTGGGATTCGCTGGTGGCCAGCGATCACCGCGCCACGATCGGCACCCTCGCGGTGCCGCTGCTGGCGATCCACGGCGCGCAAAGCCGGGTCTACCCGCCGCCCGTGGCCGACTGGCTGGCGCGAACCGCGCCACGGGGGGCAGCGCTGATCTTGCCGAATGCCGGTCACGCGCCGATCCTGGAACAGCCACGCGATTGCTGCCAGGCCATCGCCGGTTTCGCCACCGAACCCTGGACCACACCCTGATGGAAAAGACCGCCACCCGCAAACCGCGCACCCGCCGCGGCCGCGAAACCCGCGCCGCGATCCTGCGCGCGGCCGAGGCCGTGATCGGCGCGCAGGGCTATGCGGCCGCGTCGATCAGTGACATCACCCGCGCCGCCGGCATTGCCCAGGGCACCTTCTACATCTATTTCGATGGCAAGGAGGACGTGTTTCGCGAACTGGTGATCGAAATGGGCCGACTGACGCGAAAGACCCTGTCCGACGCCGTCGCGGGCGCCCCCGACCGCCTGACCGCCGAGCGTCTGGGCCTGCGCGCCTTTCTTGAGATCGCCGCCACCCGCCCCACGCTTTACAACATCGTCGAAGAGGCGCGGTTCGTCGATCCTGACAGCTACAACGCCTATTTCACGTCATTCGCGCGCGGCTATGCCCGCAACCTTGCCGCCGCCGCCCGCGAGGGCGAAATCCGCCCCGGCAACGCCGAGATCCGCGCCTGGGCGCTGATGGGCATGGCGGTCACGCTGGGCGAGCGTTTCGGGATGACCGGCGCCGACACCGATGCGGTCGTGGATGAGGTGTTCGACATGCTGGAACGGGGCCTGAAGCCATGAGCGCGGTCACGCTGCATGAAACCGGCGGCGTTGCCTGGCTGACGCTGAACCGGCCCGATCGCTGCAATGCCCTTGACGATGCATTGCTGAGCGATCTGGTCGCCGCGCTGGACCGGCTGGATGCCCCGCACGCGCTGGTCTTGCGCGCGGCCGGGCGGCACTTTTCGACCGGCGGCGATGTCGCGCGGTTCGCGAAGGCGGTGGCATCCGGGCAGGGCGCCGCCTATGCGCAAACGGTGGTCGGCACACTCAACCGGGCAATCGAGCGGTTGGCGGCGTTGCCCTGCCCGGTCATCGCGCAGGTCCAGGGCGCCCTGACCGGCGGGGCGCTGGGGCTTGTGCTGGCCGCCGATCTGGTCGTCATGGACCCGCGCGCCTTTGTCCAGCCGTTCTATACGGTGGTGGGCTTTGCCCCCGATGGCGGCTGGACCGCGATGTTGCCGGACCGGATCGGCGCACACCGGGCGCGGGCGATTCAACTTCTGAACCAGCGCATTCCGGCCGATCAGGCGCAGGCGCTTGGCCTGGCGCAGGCGGTGTCCGACGACCCCGCCGCCGTTACGGACGAATGGCTGGCGGTGCTTGGCGGCCATGTGCCCGGCGCATTGGCGCTGACCCGGCGCCTGACGACCGATCTGCCCGCGCTGAAAGCCGGGCTTGAGGCCGAGCGCGCGGCCTTCGTGGACCGGATCGAAACCGACGAGGTGCGCGACGGCATGGCGCGCTTTCTCGCCTCGCTGAAAGGAGGCTGACATGGGCCTTGCCCCGGATATGGCCGCCCGCCGCGCCGAGCTTTCGCCCGACGCCCCGGCCTTTACCGACCATACCACTGACAGGGTTTGGACCTTTGCCGAGATCGACGCCGAGGCCGGTGCACTGGCCGGGGGAATGCTGGCGCTGGGCCTGGAACCCGGCGCGCGGGTGGCGATCCTGTGCCTGAACCGGGCCGAATTCTTCATTGCGCTGTTCGCCTGCCTGAAATCCGGCCTGATCCTGTGCCCGCTCAACTGGCGCCAGCCCGAGGCCGAGTTGCGCCCGGTGATGGACAGTGTCGATTGCAGCGCGATGATCCACGATGACGCGCACGCGGATCTGGCGCAGGCGCTGGCCGGCGCGCGGCCCTGCATTGCCTTCGCCCCCGAGGGCGGCTTTTCGCTGCGCGGCCCGGCACCCGCGCCACGCACGATCGACGAAGACGCGCCATGGTATCTTCTGTTCACGTCGGGCACGACGGGCCTGCCCAAGGCCGTGATCCAGACGCCGCGCATGGCGCTGGGAAATGCCACCAACATAGCCCAGCATCTGGGCCTGAGCGCGGATGACCATTCGGTGTGCTTTCTGCCGCTCTTTCATACGGCGGGTATCAATCTTTATACATTGCCGATGTATTTTTGGGGCGCGCACAGCCATATCCTGTCAAAATTTCAACCTGACGACCTGTTCGCCCTGATCGCCGAGGGAAAGATCACGCAATTCTTCGGCGTTCCCGCGATCTATCAGGCGTTCCAGCTTCATCCGGGGATCGACCGGGTCGATCTGGCGCGCCTGCGCGGTTATGCCTGCGGCGGTGCGGCCCTGCCGGTCGACCTGATCCGGTTTTTCGCCGCGCGCGGGGCCCTGATCTGCAACGGCTATGGCATGACCGAAACCGGACCGACCGGCTTTCTGATCGATCCCGGCGCCGCGATCGAAAAGATCGGCTCGATCGGCAAGCCACAGATGATGACGCAGGCGCGGCTGGCGGGCGTGCCCGATGGCCAGGCCGGCGAGGGCGAGCTGGAAATGCGTGGCGCCACGGTCACGCCGGGCTATTTCGGCAATCCGCAAGCCACATCCGACAGCTTTACCGCCGATGGCTGGCTGAAATCGGGCGACGTGGCGCGCCGCGATGCGGACGGGTATTATACCATCGTCGATCGCATCAAGGACATGTATATTTCCGGCGGCGAGAACGTGTATCCCGCCGAGGTGGAGCGCGTCCTGATCACCCATCCGGCGATCCTTGAAGCCGCGGTGATCGGCGTGCCCGACGACAAATGGGGCGAGGTGGGCGCGGCCTTCGTCATTGCGCGCCCCGGCCAGACGCCCGATCTGGACGCCCTGCCGGGCTGGTGCCGGGAACGCCTTGCGGGTTACAAGGTGCCCCGCGCGTTCCACCTGGTGGACGATTTCCCGCGCACCGCCGCCGGCAAGGTGCGCAAACCCCTGCTGCGAGGCATGCTGCCATGAACACGCTGATCCGCGAGGAATGGGTGCCCACCCAGGACGAATTCGACGCCTTTGCCCGCGTATCGGGCGACGATAACCCCATCCATGTCGATCCCGGCTTTTCATCGCGAACCCGGTTCGGGCGCACGGTCAGCCACGGTATGCTGATCTATTCCAAGCTCTGGGCGCTGGTGAACCGCGCGCGACCCGGCCGCCGGCACCGGTTTCAATCGCTGATGTTTCCCAACCCGACCTATGCGGGCGAGCCGGTGGTTCTGGAAATCAAGGAAACGCCCGACGGGCATCTGGCCGTTCTGGCCACGCGCAAGGCCGATGCCATGATCGTGCTTCAGGGACAGGCGGAGACAGAATGATGCAGATCGGGGATCACGCGGAAACCACGCGCAGTTTCAACCAGGCCGATCTCGATGCCTTCGCGGCGCTGGCCGGCAGCAGGATCGGCGCAGACACCGTGCCAGAGCCGTTGATCGGGGCGATGTTTTCCTATCTGCTGGGGGTCGAGCTGCCGGGTTTCGGCACCAACTACCTCAAGCAGGACATGCGTTTTCTGGCTCCGGCCCCGCTGGACACCGCCTTGACGGCACGGGTGGAAATCACCCGACTGCGGCCGGAAAAGCACCTGGCCGACCTGGCGACGACCTGCCGCAGCGCGGATGGCACGCTGATCTGTGAAGGCCGGGCGCTGGTTTTGATCCAGGATGTCGAGACCTGAAAAAACGCCCCGGCCACCCGCAAGGGCAGCCGGGGCAAAGATGTGCCGCAGCGCGGCCCCGGTCAGGCCGCTTGATGCGCCTTGCGGCCGCCGCGCGCTCCGCGATGCCGGGGTTTGCCGCCTGACGGCGCACCATAGGCCGGGTGCTGGCGCGGTTTCTCGCCGCTCTTGGCGCCCGCGGCCTTGCCGCCCGAATTGCCCTTGGCCGAACGGCCCTGGCCCTGGCCTTGCCCGCCACGGCCGCGCCCGTTGGCCTTGCGCGCCTCGCTGCGGGCGGCATCGGCCACGGCCTCGGGCCAGGGCGTGCCGCCTTCGACGGTGATCGCAACCCGCGTCAGCTTTTCGATCGCGCGCAGATCGGCCATTTCCGCCGGCGCACAGAAAGCCATCGCCCGGCCATCGCGGCCCGCACGGGCCGTGCGGCCGATACGGTGGATGTAGTTTTCCGGCACGTTCGGCAGATCATAGTTATAGACGTGACGCACCAGCGGAATGTCGATGCCGCGCGCGGCGACATCCGTGGCCACCAGCACCTTCAACTCGCCCGCCCGGAACGCCGCAAGCGTGCGCTCGCGCTGGCCCTGGCTCTTGTTGCCGTGGATCGAGCCGGCGGCGAAACCCCAACTGACCAAGAGCTTCATCAGCTTTTCCGCGCCATGCTTGGTGCGCGCGAAGACCAGCGCCAGTTCGTCGCGGTGCTGGTCCAGGTAGTGTTCCAGCAGCTTGGCCTTGTCGTTCTGGGCCACGAAATGGACCGCCTGGTCGATCTTGTCGGCGGCCTTGCCCGGTGGCGAGACCTGCACCCGAACCGGCCGGGTCAGGTAGGTTTCGGCGATCTCGGACATGTCCTTGGGCATGGTCGCCGAGAACAGCAGCGTCTGGCGTTCCTGCGGCAGGTGGCGCGCGATCTGGCGCAGGGCATGGATGAAGCCCATGTCCAGCATCTGGTCGGCCTCGTCCAGGATCAGCACCTGGACCTCTTGCAAGGTCAGCGCGCGCCGATCGAGAAGGTCGATCAGCCGGCCCGGCGTCGCCACCAGCACATCGGTCCCGCGGCCCAGCTTGTCGGCCTGGCGATTGAGCGAGGCGCCGCCGACCACGGTCACCACCTTGAGCGGGCCGCCATGGGCCAGGGCGGCGAGGGTTTCTGAGATCTGGTTTACCAACTCGCGCGTTGGCGCCAGGATCAGCGAGCGCACGGTTTTCGGCGCCGGCCGCCCCTGCCCCGACAGGCGCTGCAACAATGGCAGGCCAAAGGCCAGTGTCTTGCCGGTCCCGGTCTGGGCCAGACCCATCAGGTCGCGCCCTTCCAGCACCGATGGTATGGCGCGCGCCTGAATCGGGGTCGGGCTGGAAATGCCCATACGTTCGACGGCGGCCAGAAGACCCGGGTTCAACCCGAGCATGGAAAATTCGGTCATTCAGTCTTGTCCTTGGTGGCACGGCAAGGCCGTGCTTGTCTTGACGGGCCCACTGGCCCCCGCCCACCTGCGGCGGGCGTTGCGGTTTCGGGCGTGCGGACCTTGCCGCACGAGCCCCCACGCGTGATCCTGGGAACGGTCTCGGGCCTGTGGCCCCGCATCGCCCCGATACCGGCCCGAGGGCCGCAAGCTGCTCACGCGGCAGCGGGCAATGACTGACTGCCAGATGGGCAACCGCGCCGCCAAAGTCAAGCGAAACCCGCAACCTCGCGCAGCGAATGCTTGATTTACGCCGAAAACATGGCACACTTTCGGCGTGACAACAGACTTTCCCGCGACCGCCTATCTCAGGCAGCCCGCACGACCGAAAGACCTGGCTGCACGGCCCGTGGGCAATCTCGCCCCGGGAAAACTGAGAAGGGGGAACGGATATGCCCACCGGTACCGTCAAGTGGTTCAACGCGACCAAGGGTTATGGATTCATCGCGCCCGATGATGGCGGCAAGGACGTTTTCGTCCATATCTCGGCGGTGGAACGCGCCGGTTTGACCGGGTTGGCCGACAACCAGAAGATCAGCTTCGAAATGCAGGCCGGGCGCGACGGGCGCTCGTCGGCCGGCGATCTGAAACTGCTCTGATCGGAACGGGACCGCGGCCCGGCCCGATCGCGAACGGGCCCAGGCAGCGGGTGACGCACCAGGCGCCGGCCCCTCAGTCGGCGCCCAGGGCCCTGCGCACATCCGGCCCCCAGCCAAGATAGAGCACACCGCCCGCCTGGATCAGTGGCCGCTTCAACAGCGCCGGATGGGCGGCCAGCAAGTCGCGGGGCGGTTTCTGACGCTCGCTTTCCGACAGGCCGCGCCAGGTCGTCGAGGCCCGGTTGACCAGGCGTTCGCCGAACTGGTCCAGAAATGCCGCGATCTCGGCATGGGTCAGCGGATCGGCGCGAATGTCCCGAAACCGGGCCGAGGGCAGGGCCTTGCGCGCCTTGCGGCAGGTGTCGCATGTGGTCAGGCCATGAATGAGAATGTCCAAATACCGCCCCCCGAATGGTGTCGATCGAAACATGCTTTCCCGATGCAATAGCCTGCCCGCGACAGGCATTCAACCGGGCCGCCCGGCCGGTTGCGCGACAAGGCGTGCGCATCGTCACAATGGGCCGGGGGTCACAGCGGGCCGGGGCGCCGCTCTTCGCTGAGCAGGACATTGGCATCGACCTGGCCGACGCCGGGCAGGGTCATGATGCGGCGGCGCAGAACCCGTTCGAAATCGGACAGATCGCGCGCGACGACGCGCAGGCGATAGTCGTAGAGACCCAGAACATGCTGAACCGTCTGAACCTCGGGGATGGCGGCAACCGCGCGCTCGAAATCCTCGAGGCTGACGCGGCCCTTGGTCGCCAGCGTGACGCCCAGAAACACCGTCACCCCAAACCCCAGCGCCGCCTGATCGAGCACCAGCCGCTGCCCGGCGATCACCCCGGCCTCGTGCAGACGCCGGATGCGGCGCCAGGTCGCGGACTGGCTGAGCCCCAGCGCCCGTCCCAGCGCGCCGGCCCCCTGCCGCGCATCCTGCCCCAGTGCGCGCAGGATGGCGCGGTCGGTGTCGTCAAGATCGATCATGCCGGGCACCCGGAAACAGGGGGCGGCGGCGCCGGGGGCATCGAGCCCCCGGCG
>LJSV01000016.1 GCA_001314715.1 Rhodobacteraceae bacterium HLUCCA12
ATCGCACCGTCCTTCTTCTCGTCAGCCATCCTTTCGCTCCTTCCGTCACTGTAGAAGGAGCCGTCAAATCTGAAAGTGCGAAAGATTCTTTACGTTATCGACCCTGTTCGCCTCTGGCTGTGCGCTGGTGCTTACCCTCTCGCCGGTTCTGGCCCAATCCCAGCGCGGGATCGAGGCTTCGGGCGGGCGCGCAGGCGGCGGGCGTCCCGTTTCGGTGCCGGAAATCGACGCCTCGGCCGGGCTTTTGGCACTGGCCGCCGTGGTCGCCGCGACCCTGTTCGTCTGGGAACGGCGCCGCCGCGCAGGCTGAGCGGTCCGTTCCGTCGCCACGGTCAAAGCCTTGACAGATCACCGCCGGTCATCGCCCACACGGCAATTGCCGAATTCGCGATGACATGCGCCAATATCGCATCGCCCAGCCGGTCGCGGCGCAGCATGACCAGCGCAAAGACAACACCGGCCACGAAGGCATCAAGCAGGCGCCCGTGCAGCAGGGCAAAAGCCCCGCTTGATGCGACGATGGCGAACATCCGTCCTGCCCAGCCCCCGAAATCAAGGCGGGCCAGCAGGTAGCCGCGAAAGAACAGCTCTTCCACGATCGGAACCAGCAGCATCGTTCCCAAAAGGCGGGCCACCAGCCAGAAAACCAGGCCGCTTGCGCCAAGCGAGGACAGGCCCTGCACCAGGGCCGCCTCGGCCTCGCCGGGCGGAGGTTGGCGCCAGATCCAGGCCAAGCCGACCAAGAGCCCCGCGGCCAGCGCGATTGGGTCCAGCCCCAGCCGGATATTGGAAAGCTGCCTGCGAAAGAACATCAGCGCAGCCAGGATCGCCACCGCCTTGAGCGGATAGCCCATGTCGGGAACAGCCCACAGCGCCGATGTCACGACACCGACCACCATGAACGCGACAAAGGGCAGGATCCGTGCGGCAAGCCAGTCGTCGCGAAGCCTCGTGCCGGTTCCGCCCGGCTTTCGCCGCGAGACCCAGGGCAGCCACTGAACAAAGATCAGCAGCAAGAGCGCCAGCGCGGTAAAAAAGAACCACCCCGCGAAACTGTGAAACCCGTTCACCGCCAGTTCCGGCGAGATCCGCGCGCCGATCAGCACCAGAAGCGCGATGCGCAACACGTTCAATACCCAGCTCAAGACCAGGCCCAGCGGCAGCACGATCAGCCAGTACTGCGGAAACCGAAGATCGCGGCGGAACAAGACGCCATAGATCACCACGAAAACAGACATCAGCGCGATGCCCTCGACACCCGAGCATTGGCGCGCGATATGCACGAAAAAGCCCTCGGCCCCCAGGATATAGGTTTCGGGAAATGACTGGGCGTCGGGGGCAAAGGCCATCAAGGTCATGGAGACGGCGGCAAAGGTCAGCGCGGTCAACGCCTGCCAGTCCCACACGGGCCAAAGCAGCTCGGCCACGTCCGGAACCAGCGCCGCCACGGCCAGAACGATCAGGGGCACATACCGCTCGCCGCGCAGCCAGTTGCCCAGCGCAGGAAGCCGCGCGAACAGTGCCATCCCGCTGATCCCGGCCAGCAGCAGCCCGGCGGTCCAGGTAACCAGCGCAAGATGGAACACATCGGTCAGATTGCGCGCGCCGCCGATGATGGCGGGAAGCAAGACAAGCCCGACCCCGGCCAGATGCGCCGCCCAGATCCAGCGCGTTCGACCTTTCGGCGCGGCGATGGCCAGGAGCCGCGCCCACGCGTCCGGCCGGGCCCAGAAGAACAAACCGAAAGCCGGAATGGCCACGATCGCGCGCGCCACCATGTTGCGCAGAAACCGGCAGGTGCCCTGCGCCCCGGTTTCATGGCAATCGACCGTCGCGGCGAACTGATAGACAAGCGCAATGGCCACGATCTCCAGCAACAGGATCGCGGTGATCAGCACGATGCGGTTGCGATTGCTTCGCACGCAGGCAGTCCATTCGTTTCGCAAGATCGTAGCCGCGCCACGCCGTTGCAGGCAACCCGCAATGTCGCCCGCCCCTGCCCGGCGCCCGGATCAGGCGGCTGCGCTGTCTGTATCGCGCGGCGTGTAGTTGAGGATCGGCGCGAGCCAGCGTTCGACCTCGTCCACGCTCATGCCCTTGCGGCGGGCATAATCGGCGACCTGATCGCGCTCGATCTTGGCGACACCGAAGTAATAGGCATCCGGATTACCCAGATAGATCCCTGAAACCGACGACCCCGGCCACATTGCCATGCTCTCGGTCAGCTCGACCCCGGTCTGGGCCGTGGCATCCAGAAGGTCGAACAGGGTGCGTTTCTCGGTATGATCGGGTTGTGCCGGATAGCCCGGTGCCGGGCGGATGCCGCGATAGGGCTCGCCGATCAGCTCTTGTGGCGTGAAAACCTCATCCGGGGCATAGCCCCAGTAATTCCGGCGCACCCGTTGGTGCAGCAGCTCGGCCATCGCCTCGGCGAAGCGATCCGCCAGTGCCTTGACCATGATCGCCGAATAGTTGTCGTTCGCACGCTCGAACTTGTCGGCCAGGCCCGACTCCTCGGGCCCGGCCGTGACCGCGAAGCCGCCGACCCAATCCGGGGCTGCCCCCTTGGGCGCGACGAAATCGGCCAGCGCCAGGTTGGGGCGGCCATCGCGCTTTTGGGTCTGCTGGCGCAGGGTATGCAGCGTTGCCAGCTCAGTACTGCGACTGTCATCGGTGAACAGGCGAATGTCGTCGCCAACTGCATTTGCCGGCCAGAACCCCACCACGGCACGCGGGCCAAACCATCTCTCGTCGATAATGCGCCGCAGCATCGCCTGGGCGTCGTCAAACAGGGCCCGCGCGGCATCGCCCTGTTTCTCGTCGTCCAGAATCCGTGGATACATGCCCTTCATTTCCCAGGTCTGGAAGAACGGCGTCCAGTCGATATAGCGCGCAATCTCTGCCAGATCCCAGTCTTCGACCGGGCGGGCGCCGGTGAAGCGGGGCGCGGGAACGCTATAGCCCGACCAGTCGATCCGGAACGCATTGGCGCGCGCCCGGTCCAGCGGTACGCGCGACTTGGTGGATTCGTTGCGATGATGACGGGCGGCAACCTGCGCGTAATCGGCGCGCACACCGTCGATATAGGGCGCGCGTTGCGCCGGGCTCAGCAATTGGCTGACCACGCCGACGGCGCGGCTGGCGTCGGTGACATGGATCGCCGCGCCACGGCTGTAGCGCGGTGCGATCTTGACCGCGGTGTGAATCTTGGACGTGGTCGCCCCACCGATCAGCAGCGGAATGTCGAAGCCCTCGCGCTCCATCTCGGCGGCCAGATGCGCCATCTCGTCCAGCGATGGTGTGATCAGGCCGGACAGTCCGATCGCATCGACATTTTCCTCGCGCGCGATCTCCAGGATCTTTTGCGGGGGCACCATCACACCCAGGTCGATGATCTGGTAATTGTTGCATGCCAGCACGACGCCGACGATGTTCTTGCCGATGT
The DNA here is from genome assembly GCA_001314715.1 of Rhodobacteraceae bacterium HLUCCA12. Lineage (GTDB taxonomy): Bacteria > Pseudomonadota > Alphaproteobacteria > Rhodobacterales > Rhodobacteraceae > Pararhodobacter. The sequence goes on from LJSV01000016.1 coordinate 3,446, forward strand.
CATGGACATCGCCCTTGACCGTGGCCATCAGAACCTTGCCCGCCGCCTTTTGCGAGCCGTCCTTTTCCGCCTCCATATAGGGCAGAAGGATGGCCACCGACTGCTTCATCACCCGCGCCGATTTCACGACCTGCGGCAGAAACATCTTGCCGGCGCCGAACAGGTCGCCGACCACGTTCATGCCCGCCATCAACGGCCCCTCGATCACGTCCAGCGGGCGCTCAGCCGCCAGGCGCGCCTCTTCCGTGTCGGCCTCGATGAACTCGGTTATGCCGTTGACCAGCGCATGTTCGATGCGCTTGTCCACGGGCCATTCACGCCATGACATATCCTTTTCGCGGCGCTGGGCACCGCCCTCGCCACGAAACCTCTGCGCCAGTTCCAAAAGCCGTTCGGTCGCATCGGCACTGCGGTTGAGCACCACATCCTCGCAGGCATCGCGCAGGTCCGGGTCGATCTGGTCATACACGATCAGTTGGCCCGCATTGACGATCCCCATGTCCATTCCGGCCGCAATGGCGTGATACAGAAAGACCGCGTGCATGGCCTCGCGCACGGGTTCGTTGCCGCGAAAACTGAACGACAGGTTCGATACGCCACCCGATACATGCGCATGCGGCAGGTTTTTCCTGATCCAGCGCGTGGCCTCGATGAAATCGACACCGTAATTGTTGTGCTCGTCGATCCCGGTGGCGACGGCAAAGACATTGGGGTCAAAGATGATGTCTTGGGGCGGAAAGCCCACTTCGTCGACCAGGATCCGGTAAGCGCGCGCGCAGATCTCGGTCTTGCGCGCGAACGTGTCGGCCTGCCCCTGTTCGTCGAAGGCCATGACGACAACCGCCGCGCCATAGGCCAGACACAACCCGGCCTGTTCGCGAAAGGCGGCCTCGCCCTCTTTGAGCGAGATCGAGTTGACCACCGACTTGCCCTGCACGCATTGCAACCCGGCCTCGATCACCTCCCATTTGGAACTGTCGATCATGACCGGCACGCGGGCGATGTCAGGCTCGGACGCGATCAGGTTCAGGAACTCGACCATCGCGGCCTTCGAGTCGATCAACCCCTCGTCCATGTTCACGTCGATGATCTGGGCGCCGTTCTCGACCTGATCGCGCGCAACGTCCAGCGCGGCGGCAAAGTCGCCGTTGGTGATCAGTTTGCGAAACCGGGCCGAGCCGGTGACATTGGTGCGTTCGCCGACGTTCACGAACGGGATGTCGGCGCTCAGGACAAAGGGCTCCAGCCCGGACAGACGCAAAAGGGGGGTCATGCGGATACCTCGCGCGGGGTGAAGGGCGCGACAGCCTCGGCAATGGCGCGGATATGTTCGGGCGTGGTGCCGCAGCATCCGCCGGTCAGGTTGACCAGGCCCTCGCGCGCGAAATCGGCGATCTGGGCGGCGGTCTGTTCGGGGGTCTCGTCATACTGGCCAAAAGCATTGGGCAGCCCGGCATTGGGATAGGCGCAAGTGAACGTGTCGGCGACGGCGGACAGTTCGGCCAGGTGCGGGCGCATCGCCGCCGCCCCCAGCGCACAATTCAACCCGATGCTGAAGGGCCGTGCATGCGCCACTGAATGCCAAAAGGCGGTCGGCGTCTGCCCCGACAGGGTGCGCCCCGAGGCATCGGTGATCGTGCCCGAGATCATTACCGGCAGGCGCTGGCCCCGCTCGGCAAACGCCTCGAACGCGGCGAAGATCGCGGCCTTGGCGTTGAGCGTGTCAAAGATCGTCTCGATCAGGATCAGATCGGCGCCGCCTTCGATCAGGGCGCGGATCTGTTCACCGTATGCGCGTCGCAGATCATCGAACGTCACCGCGCGGTATCCGGGATTGTTCACATCCGGGCTGATCGACGCGGTCCGGTTCGTCGGGCCGACGGCACCGGCAACAAAACGTGGCCTGCCGTCGATGTCCGTCGCCCGATCGAGGGCGCGCCGGGCCACGCGCACGGCCTCGCGGTTGAGATCGGCCACGGCGGTCTCCAGCCCGTAATCGGCCTGCGCGATCGTGGTCGACGAAAAGGTGTTGGTCTCGACGATATCGGCCCCGGCCATGGCAAAGTCGAAATGAATATCCTCGATCGCCTTGGGCTGGGTCAGCGTCAGCAGGTCGTTGTTGCCCTTTTGCGGGTGCTCGCTGTGATGCGCGCAGCCGCATCCGCCCTTGCCGGAATAGTCGTCCTCGCTCAGGCCCAGTGACTGGATCATCGTGCCCATCGCCCCGTCAAGGATCAGAATACGCTCGCGTACCAGCGCCGCGATCTCGGCCTGTCGCGGATGTTGGGGGATGGTGAAGTGATGCATATGCCGGAGTCCTTGCCAAAGCTGGTGCAGGGGTATCCGAGTAGCGCCCGGAAGTGAAATTCATAATTTCAAAGAAGAAAGTGAATTTCATTCATATCCAGATGATCCGGGTCATTCCGATGCTGCGAATACGCGCGCGGCTTCAGGGCAGGCGCGCCATCAGCCAATCGGTCAGGTGATGAATCCGGTCCTCATCGACAACCGAAGTATTCAGCAGCTCGGCGCTGCGGATTGCCTGGATCGACAGGAACGCCACCGTGGCAAAGTCCGGGTCAGAGGCATTGGCCCTGATCCGGTTCAGGAAATTGCGCTCATGCCGCTGCACCGGTTCCAGCATCTGCGGATCCTGGGCAAAGACGGCCAGCAACCCCGAAGGCGGCGGCGTGTGAACCTGACGCTCACTCAGAAAATGCTGGATATAGGCGCGGATAACGGCATTGGGTCGGCCTGTGCGTTCGTGGTCCTGCAACGTGCTGTCGAACCGCGCCAGATAGTCATCGACCAACGCCTCCAGCAACCGGGATTTGCTGGGAAAATGATACAGCAACCCGCCCTTTGACACCCCTGCGGCCGCCGCGACGGCATCAAGCGACATTGCCGCCGGCCCCTCGCTGCGGGCAATGCGTTCGGCGGCATCCAGAAGCTTGCGGCGGGTTGTCCCCTTGTTCTTGGGCGTCGTTCCGGCAGACATGGCAACCTCATTGACTTTACCGTCCAGACGGTATAGCTGGCTAGCCGGAAAAGCAAGTGCATGCAAAGGGCCCCGCGATGATCAAGCGTCTGGTGATAGTCATCGTTCTTCTGGTCCTGGTGGTCGGCGGGCTGATCGGGTTCAACCTGTTTCGCGATCGCATGATCGCCGATTTCTTTGCCGACATGCCGGTGCAGCCCCTGCCGGTCGAGGTGATCGAGGCGCGCGAACGCGAGTGGCAGCCCACGCTGGCGGCCATCGGCACGGTTCATGCCGCACAGGGCGTGGACCTGACAGTCGAAGCGGCGGGCATCGTCCGCGAGATCGCCTTCGAGCCGAATACCGACGTCACCGAAGGACAAACCCTGCTGCGCCTGGACAGCGAGGTTCAGGGCGCAGACCTGACCGCCGCACGCGCCCAGATGGAGCTGGAGCGCGCCAACCTCGCCCGCCAACGCCAGTTGCAAAGCCGGGGCGTCGCGTCCGACGTGACGCTGGACCAGACCCGCGCCGGTTATGCCGCCGCCGAGGCGCAGCTTGCCCGCGCCGAGGCCGTGATCGCCCAGCGCGCCCTGCGCGCGCCGTTTTCGGGCACCATCGGCCTGGCGCGGGTCGATCTGGGCGAATATGTTTCGCCGGGGACCATTGTCACTACGCTGCAAGACCTTGAAACGATGCGCGTGGACTTCAGCCTGCCCGAACGGACGCTGCCGTATCTGACCATCGGTCAACGCCTGCATGTCCGCATCGAGGGCGACACCCGGCGCTTTGACGGCGCGATCACCGGGATCGACCCGCGCGTCGATCCCGGTTCGCGCATGGTTGCCCTGCGCGGCACAGTGGACAACCCCGACTTTGCCCTGACGCCGGGCCAGTTCGCCCGCGTCGAGATCGACCTGCCCCTGGAAACCGGCGTGATTGCGCTGCCGCAAACCGCCGTGACCAGCAGTCTTTACGGCGATTTCGTCTATGTCGTCGAAGATCGCGATGACGGGCAGATCGCACGTCAGATATTCGTCACGCCTGGCCGACGCTCAGAGGGGCTGATCGAAATCGCCGAGGGGCTGGCGCCCGGTGATCGGGTCGTCGCATCGGGTCAGAACCGGCTGTCGAACCGCGCCCCGGTCACGATCGCGGAAACGCAGGCCCCCGCGACGGAGCCCGCGCAATGAACCTTGCGGCACCCTTTATCAAACGCCCCGTCGCCTCGACCGTGCTGGGGCTGATGATCATCCTTCTGGGGTTGATGGGTGCGTTCAGCCTCCAAACCCGGCAATATCCGCAGGTTGACGAGACGGTGATTACCGTGACCACCGTCTACCCCGGCGCATCGGCCGAGTTGATCCAGGGGTTCGTCACCGCGCCCATCTCGGCCGCCGTCGCCACGACCGAGGGGGTGGATTACGTCACCAGCCAGTCGCGGCCTTCGGCCTCGGTGGTGACGGTGCAGATGCAACTGGGCGAAGACCCCGACGCGGCCCTGACCGAGGTCATCTCGAAGGTTCAGCAGGTGCGCGACCAGTTGCCCGAGGACGCGAGGGACCCGTCCATCGTCAAGGGCACGGGCATGACCTTTGCCACGATGTATCTGGCAGTGCAGAACCCCGACATGACCGCCGAACAGGTCACCGAATACATCGAACGGGTGATCGTTCCGCGGATGTCCACCATCGAAGGGGTTGCCGAAAGCCAGGTCATGGGCGCGGCCAATTATTCGATGCGCGTCTGGCTTGACCCGATCCGCCTTGCCGGCCAGGGGCTGACCGCGTCCGAGGTGATGGAGGCGATCAACAACGCCAACTTCCTGGCCGCGCCCGGCAGCACGCAAAACGAGCTTGTCACCTATTCCATCACCATGGAATCGACACTGCGCACGCCGGAAGCCTTCGGTCAGTTGCCGATCTCGGGCAGTGGCAACGATGTCGTGCGGCTGGGCGATGTCGCGCAGGTGGAACTCGCCGCCGAAAGCGAGGACATGGTGGTGTCGTTCAATGGCGAACCCGGCACATTCCTTGGGATATTCCCCACCCCATCCGCCAATCCGCTGGACATGTCGGCAGCCGTAATGGCCGAGCTGCCGGCGATCCAGGAAAGCCTGCCGGACGGCATGACGCTGACGCTGATGTTCGATGCGACCGAACAGATCGAGGCCTCGATCGACGAGGTGTTGCGCACCATCATCGAAGCCACGCTCATCGTCGGCGTGATCATCCTGCTGTTCCTGGGGTCGTTCCGGTCGGTGTCGATTCCGCTGGTGGCAATTCCGCTGTCGCTGGTGGGCGTGTTGTTCGTGCTGTTCCTGATGGGCTATTCCATCAACCTGCTGACCCTTCTGGCCATGGTTCTGGCAATCGGACTTGTGGTCGACGACGCCATCATCGTGGTCGAAAACGTCCAGCGCCATATCGACGAGGGCAAATCGCCGATGCAGGCGGCCTTCACCTCGATGCGCGAGTTGTCCACGGCGATCATCGCCATGATGCTGACGCTGATCGCGGTGTTCCTGCCGCTGTTCTTCACCGGCGGGCTGACAGGGGCGCTGTTTCGCGAGTTCGCGGTCACGCTGGCGGGGGCGGTGTTCATATCCGGCGTCGTGGCCCTGACCATCTCGCCGATGATGGCGGCGCGGGTTCTCAGGAAAGGGGGCGGCAACCGGTTTCAGACTGCGCTCGATCGCGGCTTCGGCCGGTTCGAGGGCTGGTATGAGCGCCGGGTGACCAACACGATCCGGTTTGCCCCCGTCACGATCGTGATGCTGGTGGTTCTGGTGGCACTCACCGGGTTCCTGTTTCTCAAGACGACATCCGAACTCGCCCCCGAAGAGGATGCCGGAGCGCTGTTTTCCTTCGTCAATGCGCCGTCATATGCGACGACCGAATACACCAGTCATTACGTCGATCAGATGGCCGACCTCACGTCCGACCTGCCCGAGCTGGATACCGGTTTCTCGATCGTCGGGTTCGGCGGGCAGACCAATTCGGGCATCATGCTCTGGACCTTCGACGACTGGGCCGAGCGCGAGCGCAGCCAGGCCGAAATCCAGGCCGATCTTCAGGAACGGCTTGCCCCGCTGGCCGGGGTGCAGGCGTTCGTGTTCTCGCCACCCTCGCTTCCGGGCGCGGGCGGGGGTCTGCCGATCAGCATGGTGATCCAGTCCACCGGGGATCCGACGCAGGTGTTCGAAGTGGCCGACCAGATCCGCCGCGAGGCCGAGGAGTCGGGCCGGTTCATCGTCGTGCAGAACTCGCTGGCCTATGACACGACGCAGGTTCGCGTGTCGATCGACCGCGACCGGGCGGCGGCGCTGAACCTGCCGGCCGCGCAGGTCGGCAGCACCCTGAGCCTGTTTGTCGGTGACGGCGCGGTGTCGCGGTTCGACCGCGATTCGAACAGCTATGACGTAATCGTCCAGGTGCCGCGTGAATATCGCGACAATCCCGAAAGGCTGGGCGAATTCCATGTCCGCTCGTTGACGGGCGAGATGGTGCCACTGTCGGCGGTAATCGACGTGGAGACGCGCGTGGCCCCGCAAGCGATCGAGCAGTTCAACCAGTTGAACTCGGCCACGATCACGGCACTGCCGATGATCGGCACATCCACCGGTGACGGGCTGGCCACACTGGAGGAAATCGCGCGCCCGCTTCTGCCCGATGGATTCTTCATCGACTATGGCGGCCAGTCGCGGCTGGAAAAATCCGAGGGCAACACCATTGCCGTGGCCTTCGTGCTGGCGCTCGTCGTGATCTATCTGGTTCTGGCCGCGCAATTCGAAAGCCTGCGCGACCCGCTCATCATCCTGATGTCGGTGCCGCTGTCGATCTTTGGCGTGATGGTGCCGTTGAACCTCGGGCTTGGAACGCTCAACATCTACACTCAGGTGGGACTGATCACGCTGATCGGGCTGATCACCAAGCATGGTATCCTGCTGGTGGAATTCGCCAACCAGTTGCGCCGCGAACAGGGGCTGGACCGGGCCGCTGGCATGATCGCCGCCGCGCGACTGCGGCTCAGGCCGATCCTGATGACCACGGCGGCGACGGCACTTGGCGTCGTGCCGCTGATGATCGCCGACGGGGCGGGCGCCGCGGCGCGGTTCGCGATGGGTCTGGTGATCTTTTCGGGGATCACGGTGGGCACGGTCTTCACGCTGATCGTGGTGCCTGCCGTCTATGTCCTGATCTCGCGCAAGGATCTGTCGCCCGCGCCGGAAGAACCTGACGCGATCAAGGCCTGACCGGCGGCAACCTCATCGCCCTTCGCAGTCTGTGAACCCTTGGAAACGACCAAAGGCCCATTGCCCCCAGGCGTCGTGCGGCGTAATTGCGAGGCGGGGGTTACCCCCGGCCCCGGAAACAGACCAAGGAACGCACCATGAGCACCCAAAACCAGGCTGCCGGTTTGGTGATCCCCGCGCCCGAGATCGTTACCTTGCCGGTTCAAGGCGACAGCGCGCGTTTCCCCGTGCGCCGGGTCTATTGCGTCGGTCGCAACTATGCGGCCCATGCCGTGGAAATGGGCCACGACCCCGACAAGGAACCGCCGTTCTTCTTTCTCAAGCAAAGCTCGAACCTTCTGCCGGACGGGCAGGACTTTCCCTACCCGTCGATGACCAGCGATGTGCATCATGAGGTCGAACTGGTTGTCGCGCTGAAGGCTGGCGGCCGCGATGTGCCGGCTGCACAGGCGCTGGATCTGGTTTACGGATACGGCGTCGGGCTTGATATGACGCGCCGCGACCTGCAAGCCGCGCTGAAAAAGGCCGGGCGCCCATGGGAGGCGGGCAAGGCATTTGACCATTCCGCGCCCTGTTCAGCGCTGGTTCCCGCACGCCGGGCCGGACATCCGGCAAGCGGCACGATCCGGCTCAGCGTAAACGGTGACATCCGCCAGGACGGCGATCTGAACCAGATGATCTGGAAAACGGCCGAGATCATCGCCGAACTGTCGCGCCTGTTCGAACTGGCCCCTGGCGACCTGATCATGACCGGCACCCCCGCCGGCGTGGGGCCCGTGGTGCGTGGCGACCTGATGCACGCCGAAATTGACGGCGTGGGCACCTTGACGACCAAGGTTATCTGAGGCTCGCGCGGGGGGGGCCGGTCGCGCCCGACGCCCCGACTGCGCACAACCAAAGGCGATGGCGAGGGCATGGAAATCACATCTGACCTGATCGTTCTGGCCGGTGTGCTGCTGGTCGCGGGCGGCCTGACAGGCATTCTGGCCGGGCTTTTCGGGGTTGGGGGCGGCGCGCTGATGGTGCCGGTCCTGTTCGAAACCTTCGGCTTTCTGGGCGTGGCCGAGGCCGCGCGGATGCCCCTTGCGGTGGGAACCTCGCTTGCGGTGATCATCCCGACCTCGCTGCGCTCGTATCGGGCGCATCACGCCCGCGGCGCGGTCGATAGCGCGTTGCTGCGCCGTTGGGCCGTGCCGATTGTTGTCGGTGTGCTGATGGGCGCGGTGATCGCGCGCTATGCCTCGCCGATCGTGATGCAACTGGTCTTCGTGGTGGTGGCGGGTGTGAACGCGCTCAAGCTGATCAGCGGCACCAGGCGCTGGGACATCGCCGGTGATCTGCCACAGGGCTGGCTGTCGCGCTTCTATGGCTGGCTGATCGGGCTTCTGTCGTCGCTGATGGGGATCGGCGGCGGTCAGATCGCGAATATCATCATGACGCTGCACGGGCGCAGCATCCACCAGGCGGTCGCCACCTCGGCCGGGATCGGTGTGCTGATCTCCATTCCCGGCGCCATCGGCTATGTCTTTGCCGGGTGGGGGCGCGGCGACTTGCCGCCCGATGCCATCGGCTTTGTCTCGCTGCTGGGGCTGGCGCTGTTCGTGCCAACGACGGTGCTGACCGCCAGCCTTGGCGTGCGCCTTGCCCACAGCCTGTCGCGGCGCAGTCTTGAAATCGCCTTCGGGATCTTCCTGGCGCTCGTGAGCCTGCGCTTTATCGTGGCGATTGCGACCTGATCCGGCCTTGATCCTGCGCGGGATTGGGGTATGTTCATTATCCGTTCACTTTCGGCGGACATGTCGTCATGCCAGAGCCCCTGCCAGATCCTGATCGCGCCGATACCGGTTTGATGCCGCCCGCGGGTGCGATCCGCAAGATCCTGCATATCGACATGGACGCCTTCTATGCCTCGGTCGAACAGCGCGACAACCCGGATCTGCGGGGCAAGCCCGTGGCCGTTGGCAGCCCGGCCGCGCGCGGTGTCGTGGCCGCCGCCAGCTATGAGGCGCGCGCCTTTGGCGTCCGTTCGGCCATGCCATCGGTGACGGCGTTGCGGCGCTGCCCCGATCTGATCTTCGTGCCGCCACGGTTCGATGTCTATCGCGCGGTTTCCGCCCAGATCCGTGCGATCTTTGCCGAACACACCCCGCTGATCGAGCCGCTGTCACTGGACGAAGCCTATCTCGACGTGACCGAGAACCGCCACGGCATCCCGTTTGGCGCGCGGATCGCATTCATGATCCGCGACCGGATTCACACCGAAACCGGGCTGACGGCCTCGGCCGGCATCTCTTACAACAAGTTCCTGGCCAAGATGGCCAGCGATCTCAACAAACCCGATGGCCAGGCCGTCATAACGCCCGCGCAAGGACCATCTTTCGTGGCGGCGCTGCCCGTGCGCCGCTTTCACGGCATCGGCCCGGCCACCGCCACCCGGATGGAACGTCTGGGCCTCCACACCGGCGCCGATCTGCGCGGCTGCGCGCTGCCGTTCCTGCAATCGCATTTCGGCAAGGCGGGGCGCTGGTACTACCGGATCGCCCGCGCCATCGACGACCGGCCGGTGCAACCCGATCGCGACCGCAAGTCGATCGGCACCGAGGACACCTTTGGCACCGACCTGCGCGACCATGACCGCGCCGCGACCGAGGTGCGCGCCCTGGCGGCAAAGGTCTGGCGGCACTGCCTGGGCACGGGCCTGCGCGGGCGCACCGTGACGTTGAAAGTCAAATACGCCGATTTCCGCCAGATCACCCGTAGCCGGACGTTGATCGCCCCGGCATCCGCCCGCACGATCGAGGAAACGGCGCTGGCGCTTCTGCGCCCGCTCTTTCCAACCGATCGCGGCATCCGGCTGCTGGGTGTCACGCTTTCGACGCTGGCGCAGGCCGATCCGCAGACTGAAAGCCAGCCGCTGGATCTGTGGCAGGCAGCCGCGACACGCGGCGCCGGCCATGGTGATTGACCTTCAGTTGCCGATCCGCGCCAGCCAGTCGCGCGCAAGCCGCGCGGTGCCGGCGGCGAAATGCGGTGCCATCGCCTGTGGTTCGGGGGCCTCCATATGGCTGCCGATCCAGGCCAGAAGCGCCATGCGCCGCAACATGACGAATGTGTCGATCTCGGCCAGATCGGTCTCGGCCAATGGGTGCACCTGCCGATAGCCGCGCAGCCACGCCGCCTTGAGCGCGGGCACGGCCGGGTCGGTTTCGATGAAACTGATTGCGGCAGCGAAATCATACAGAAACCAGCCAAAACCGCAGTCGTCGAAGTCGATCAGCCGGGTTTTGTCGCCATCCACCAGCAAATTGGCCAGCCGCATGTCGGCATGGATCAGGCCGAACCGGCCCGCCCCTTTTCCGTACGCCGCCAGCCGCTCACGGATGGCATGCTCGGCCTCGTTCAGAACCGGGCGCAGGCGCGCATCCACGCGCGGCGCCGCGCGCCAGTCGCCCCAGTGGGCATGCGGGCCGAAGACGGCTGTATCGTCCCACGACAGGCGCACGAACCCGTCGGGCCGCGTCCATGTCCGGGCGTGGCCATGCATCCGCGCCGCCAATGTTCCCAGACTTTCGAACAAGGCGGTGCGGGGGTGCGATGGATCGGGCGCGCGCCCGTCGATGAATTCGAACAGGACCATGTGCCGCGGGTCCGCCAGCCCGGCGCCATGTCCAAGCTGAATCATCTGCCTGTCCCGCCCGGCGATGGGGCGCGGCGTCGGCACGATTGCGTCGCGCTCTAGCGCGTCCATCCAATCCAGTTCCGAGGCGATGGCACGGCGGCTGTGATAGCCATGGCGATGCACCCGCAAAACGGCGCGAAACCCGCAGGGTGCCTGCACCAGATAGGTCGCATTCTCGGACAGGTTGATCAGCCGGATGCGGGCGCCATCGGGCACGGGCCACAAGGTCAGCGCGGCCTGCGCCATCCGGCCCAGCGCGGCCAGTTCGCGGCTTTCGGTCACGTCCTCTGCCATGCCGCCCTTCTCTGCGTCGTCACTGAATCGCAGGTCCACCACGCGCAAGTCGTCGCTCACGGGCGATGATGTAGAGCCCCGCAGCCATGATCACCACGATCCCGGCCGCTGCCAGCCCGTTCGGCAACTCGCTGAAGACCAGCCACCCGATCACGGTGGCAATGGGGATTTCCAGATATTGCATCGGGGCCAGCGTCGCCGAGGGCGCGAAGCGCAGGCTCCAGGTCATCAGCAGATGCCCCAATGTCCCCAACCCGCCAAGCGCCAGCAAAAGCCACAGAACATGCCCCTGCGGCTGGATGATGTCCAGCGCCGGGTGCAGCCCGTGACCCAGCATCAACACGGGCGCCAGCAGCACCAGCGCCTGAAGACCGCTCAGCGCCTGCATCGCCACGGCATCGATTGCCTTGGCCACAAGGCGCGTCACCAGCATGAACAGGGCAAAGGTCACGGCCACGACGATCGGCAGCAAGGCCGGCAACCCCACGGTCGCGAAATTGGGCTGGATCACCAGAAGCGTTCCCCCGAACCCGACCGCGCAGGCGGCCAGACGGTGCGCACCCACCGTTTCGGACAACAACCAATGCCCCAGCACCAGCAGGATGAACGGCATCACGAAGGCAATGGCCAGCGTATCCGCCAGCGGCATGTAGCGCAGCGCCGTGAACATCGCACCGATCCCCACGACATGCAGCACGCTGCGCAAGGCCAGCAGCCAGAAAACCCGCCGGCCGGGCCACAGCCGCTGCCCTGCCCACCAGACCAGCGGCAACAGGATCGCCACTTGCAGGGCAAACCGGACGGCCAGCAACTGCCCAAGCGGCACGATATCGCCCAGCATCTTGGCGGTGGCGTCGCTGAGCGGGGCCAGGACACAAAAGCCCAGCATCAGCAGAATGCCCAGGAACGGGCGGTCGGGGGCTTCGGAAATGGTGGTCACGCGCGGGCTCCCTCAGGCGGCAGGACGCAGTCAATGCCAGCCCGGCGCCGAATGCAATCCCACTTCGCGAGCGCCGCGCGCCTCCTCTCGGCGGCACTCTGCCACGCGGCTTTCCGCGCAGCGTACGGTGCCACTTGCGACAGGCTGGAACGAGACCGCGCGCGGGGTGTTCCCGTCTTGCAGTCCGATCGGGGCTGTCGCAACCACAGGAGAAAACCGATGAAACCGATTGCCGTAGCCATCTGTGCCCTGGCGTTGATGAGTGTTCCGGCGCTGGCTCAGGACAGCGACGACCATGAGTTTCCGATGACGATGGAAGCCTTCTTCGAGGCCCATCCTGATATCGAGCCCGAAGCCTTCGCCCAGATCGACGCCGATGCCGATGGCGAAGTCTCGGAGGACGAATACAACCAGGCACGCGAGAACGGGCTGATCGAGGACCAGGACTGATCGCCCCGGCGCAATACCCCCGGCCGTCGTTGGCCGGGGGCACAACCGGCGCAAGGCGCCCAAGTGCGCGGCGCGCACCAAGCATTCTATGCCGCACGGGCCAGCACGAAAGCCAGGGGCAGCGCACCGGAGCCGGGCCGCAGCGCGACCGCCTTGCCTGCCAGGTGCGCCCGCGCGAATCGCGCCAGTGCCTGCGGGTCGGCATCAGGCGAAACCCCGCAATAGAGCGCGACACCGCTTTGCGACAGTTCGAACAGCGCCGGACAGGTGCGCGCGCACCCATCAAGCCGCGTGCTGCCCGTCATCTCGAATTCGGGCGCGGCGCCGCGCGCGCAACGATCCGCCAGCGCCAACTGGCGAACCATGCGTTCAGCGGCAGGGCAGGCACGGCCAATCCGCGGACAGATGGTGGAAATCAATCGGGTATCGTCGGTCATGGCGCCCTCCGCGCGCAAGGGGCGGGTCGCCAGGGCGGTCTGTTCCAGGTGGCATATGGCCAGTCATCGCAGCTCCTCCGGGGCACCCCGCCCGGTTTCGGGTTAATCGGCGATGGCAGGTCTCCTGGCTTGCGGGTCATCGCTTTTCCGGACCTTCCCGGACCCGCAGGCCCAGTGGCATTCCCGAAATCGCTGGCCGCTTACAGTTGCGGGGGCAGCCGCGGCCTTGCCCTGAGGCGCACCGCGTTCCCTTTTCAGCCGGCCCGTTGGGGCCGAACACCATCGCTGCCTGTGTGCCAGCACGTCGCCGAGCTGTCCACCCGTTTCAGAGATCGCACCAGCATGGTTGAAGATCGCCCGGCGCCGGGCGTGCCGCATACACCCCACGCGCAACCGCGCGTGCCAGGCAAATCGCCGCGGCATGGCCCAGCGCAAAGGTCTCGGCCAGAGGGTCCGACAGGGGCCGCGCCCCGGTGGCGGCGGCAAAGACCAGATCGCCGTCAAGCGGCGTATGCGACGGGCTGAGCGCCCGTGCCAGCCCGTCATGGGCCGCGGTGGCCATCCGCGTGGCCTGCGCCTGCGTCAAGGCGGCGTCGGTGGCGATGATGGCAATGGTCGTGGCCTCGCCCAGCCGCTTGCCGCAAAACGGCTCTTGCATGGGGTCAAACCGCGCGGGCAGCCCCAATCCGCCGAATTCGTCGTTCATTTCCCAGGGCGCGGCCCAGAAATGGCGGGTGTCGCCGACCAGTGGCGAGCCGACGGCGTTGACGGCCACCAGCGCACCCACCGTGGTGCCATTGTCCAGCACGACCGAGGCCGATCCAAGCCCGCCCTTGACCCGATAGGTTGCCGCGCCCGTTCCGGCACCGGCGCTGCCAAGCGCGAAGTTACCGGCCGCATTGGCCAGTGCGTCGCGGCCAAGGGCCTTGTAAGGGTTGACAGGCCAATCCTTGTCGCCACCGTTGATGAGGTCGAACAGGATCGCCCCCGGAACGATCGGCACACGCTGGCCGCCCACGTCGAACCCGCGCCCCTGCGCGCGCAGGGCATCCGCCACACCCGAAGGGGCATCCAGCCCAAACGCCGACCCGCCCGACAGCACCAGCGCGTCCACCTCCTGCACCAGCTTGTCAGGGGCCAGCAGATCGGTCTCCCGCGTGCCGGGGGCGCCGCCCATCACATTGACCGCCGCCACGATGGGCTTGTCACCCAAAAGGACGGTGCAGCCGCTCTTGATGCGGTGATCCTCGGCATTGCCGACACGCAGGCCGGCCACATCGGTGATCAGGTTTCTGGCGCCCGGTTTCATCGCCTGCCCTCAGATACAGCGCCCGCCGTCAACTTCCATGGCGACGCCGGTGACCATCGACGCCTCGTCCGAGCACAGGAACAGCGCGGCATTGCCCATGTCCTCAGGCGTCGAGAACCGGCCCAGCGGGATCGTGGACAGGAACTTCGCGCGCACTTCGGGCGTGTCCTCGCCCATGAAGCTTTTCAAAAGCGGCGTTTCGCCCGCCACCGGGTTGAGCGCATTGACCCGGATGCCCGCAGGCGCCAGCTCGACCGCCATCGCGCGGGTGGCGGTGATCATCCAGCCCTTGGAGGCATTATACCAGTTCAGACGCGGGCGAGGCGACACCCCGGCGGTCGATGCGATGTTCAGGATCGCGCCCGCGCCATTGGCCTTCATGTGGCCGACCAGATGACGGGCGGTCAGATAGACCGACTTGGCGTTGACCGCCAGAACGCGGTCGAATTCGTCCTCGCTGACCTCTTCCATCGGTTGCGGCAGGTGGGTGATGCCCGCGTTGTTGACAAGGATGTCCACCTTGCCAAAGGCTTCGATCGCGGCCGTCGCCATTGCCGCAACACTGTCGTTGCGAGCCACGTCCACCTGACACGCCACGCCACTCACTTCGGCAGCGATCTCTTCGGCGGCGGCCATGTTGATATCGGCCACCATGACCTTGGCGCCTTCTTGCGCAAAGCGCCGCGCGATCCCGGCACCGAAGCCCGAGCCGCCGCCGGTGACGATTGCGCTTTTCCCTTCAAGTCTCATGTCGTTGTCTCCAGTGTATCAGCCGTGATGCGCGGCGACGGTTTTCAGCACCGAGAAGCCGTAAAGCGCCTCGAACCCCTTTTCGCGGCCATGCCCGGATTTGCCGACACCGCCAAAGGGCAGCTCGACCCCGCCACCTGCCCCGTAATTGTTCAAGAACACCTGGCCTGTGCGCAGCGCCCGTGCCATGCGCATCTGTCGGCCGCCGTCGCGCGACCAGACCGACGCGACCAGCCCGAAATCGGTGCCATTGGCGATGCGCACCGCTTCGGCCTCGTCGTCGAAGGGAATGACCACCTGCACCGGGCCAAAGATTTCCTCTTGCGCGAGGGCATGGTTGTGCCCGACCCCGCCGAACAGCGTCGGCGCCACATAATGCCCGCCCGCCGGGGCCTGATCGACGATACGGCCCTGCGCGGCCAGGTCCAGATCACCGCCGCGCCCGATATAGCCCTGCACGATTTCCTTTTGCCGCGCCGAGATCAGCGGGCCGACATCCAGATCGGCATCGGCAGGCCCGACCTGAAGCGCCCGGTAGCATTCGGCCATGCGGGAAACCACCTCGTCATGGCGGCTGCGCTCGACCAGGATGCGGGATGAGGCCGAACACGTCTGCCCGGCGTTCTGGATACCTGCATTCACCAGAAACGGCAGCGCCGCATCGAGATCGGCATCGCCAAAGACCAGTTGCGGTGATTTGCCGCCCAGCTCCAGCGTGACGGGCACCACATTGCGCGCCGCCGCGGCCTGAATGAGCGCGCCGACATGGACCGAGCCGGTGAACGAGATATGGTTGATGCCGGGATGCGACGACAGCGCCGCGCCCGCCTCTTCGCCCAGGCCCGGCACCACGTTGAGCGCCCCGGCCGGCAAACCGGCCTCATGCGCCAGATGCGCGAAGGCCAGCGCGGTCAGGCAGGCTTCCTCGGCGGGTTTGAGAACGCAGGCATTGCCCATCGTCAGCGCCGCCCCCACCGAACGACCGATGATCTGCATGGGATAATTCCAGGGAACGATGTGCCCGGTCACGCCATGGGGCTCGCGCAGCGTATAGACGGTATAGCCGTTCAGATAGGGAATGGTCTCGCCCATCACCTTGTCCGCTGCGCCGCCGTAGAATTCCAGATACCGCGCCAGCGCCAGCGCATCGGCCTTGGCCTGCCGCAGCGGTTTGCCCACATCCAGCGCCTCAAGCGCGGCCAGATCATCGGCGCGCTCGGCGACCAGGCGCCCCAGCTTGCTCAGAAACCGTCCGCGCTCGGCCGCAGTCAGGGTGCCCCACGCGCCATGCAGCGCCGCCTCGGCCGCGGCCACCGCCGCGTCGATCTCGGCCTTTCCGCCGCGCGCGATCTCGCCGATCCCCTCGCCGGTTGACGGATTCTCAAGCGCCAACGTTGCGGTGGCGGGCTGCCACTGGCCGCCGATATAGACCTGCGATGGATCGAACCAGAGTCTGTCGCTGCTCATGCGTGCTCCTGCATCTGCCATTGTGCCGGGATCGTCGGCGTCGCCGCGATCAACTGGCGGGTATAGGGATGTTGCGGATTGGCGAAAACCGCCTCGGTCTCGCCGGTTTCGACAATCTCACCGGCCTTCATCACCATCACCCGGTCGGTGATGGCGCGCACGACATGCAGGTCGTGGCTGATGAACAGATAGCCCAGACCGTGGGTTTCCTGTAGCCGCGCCAGCAGGTCCAGGATCTGCGCACGCACCCGGACATCCAGTGCCGAAACGGCCTCGTCCAGAACGATCAGATCGGGGCGGTTGATCAGGGCGCGGGCGATGGCGATACGCTGACGCTGGCCGCCGGAAAATTCGTGAATGTACTTGTCGGCATCGTCCGGGCGCAGCCCCACCTCGACCAGCGCGTCGTTGACGCGGTCGCGGGCATCGGCCGGGGGGTGCGGCATCAGATGAAACGGCTCGGCCACCAGGCGCGACACCTTCCAGCGCGGGTTGAAGCTGCCATAGGGATCTTGAAACACCACCTGCAATCCGGCGCGCAGCGCGTTGGCCATACCGGGCTTCACGGGTTCTCGGTCAAACAGGCGGATGCTGCCGCCCTGCAAGTCCTCCAGCCCCAGGATGGCACGCGTCAGGGTGGACTTGCCGCAACCCGACTCGCCCACCAGCCCCAGCGATTCGCCCTTTCGCAAGGTAAAGCTGACACCGCGAACCGCCTCAAGTTTCGGCGCGGTGCCGAACAGCGAGCGCCGCGGCAGCGCATAGCTGCGCCGCGCATCCTCGACCGTCAGCAGGATTTCGTCGGTGACGGTCGGTTCACGCGCAGGCCGATGGGCAGACGCCGCGAACAGCCTTTGGGTATAGTCATGCGCGCGGGTGCGAAACAGCTCTTCGGTCGGCCCCTGTTCGACGATGCGGCCCTCTTGCATGACGGCGACATGATCGGCCAGACCCGACACGACGGCCAGATCATGGGTGATCATCAGAAGCGACATGCCCTCTTCCTCGACCAGCCCGCGCAACAGGTCCAGAATTTGCGCCTGCGTGGTGACATCCAGCGCCGTCGTCGGTTCGTCCGCGATCAGCAGGCGCGGGCGCAGCGCGACGGCCATGGCGATACAGACGCGCTGGCGCTGACCGCCTGACAATTCATGCGGATACCGGTCCAGCGGAAAGCGCGCACCGTCCAGCCCCACGCGATCCAGCTTCTCGCGGGCAATCGCCAGGGCCTCGGCCCGTTTGGCAACACCGTGCACCACCAGCGTTTCGGCGACTTGGTCGCCGATGGTCTGCACCGGGTTGAGCGCGGTCATCGGTTCCTGAAAGATCATCCCGATCTGGTTGCCGCGTATGGCGCACATCGCGGCCTCGTCCAGCGCAAACAGGTCTCTCCCATCGATCACCGCGCGGCCGCTGCGTCTTGCGCCGTCGGGCAACAGCTTCATCAGGGCCAGCGAGGTCATCGACTTGCCCGAGCCCGACTCGCCAACCAGGCCAAAGACCTTGCCTTGGGCGATGTCGAACGAGACGTCGCGCAGGATCGGGGTGCCGTAGATATCGAGCGACAGGTTTTCGACGCTGATCAGGCTCATCGTGCGCGCCTCAGTTTCGGATCCAGAATATCGCGCAGACCATCGCCCATCAGGTTCAGCCCCAGCACCGTCAACACGATGGCCAGGCCCGGAATGATCGCCAGATGGGGCGCCATCGCGATCATGGTCTGCGCCTCGGCCAGCATCCGGCCCCAGCTGGGCGTGGGCGGCTGCGCGCCAAGGCCGACATAGGACAGCGCGGCCTCGGCCAGAATGCCAAGGCTGAACTGGATGGTGCCCTGAACGATCAGCAGGTTGGCGATGTTGGGCAGGATATGCTCGATCGAGATGCGCCCGGCCCCCTTGCCCGCGACCCGCGCCGCGCGAATGTAGTCCAGCGTCCAGAGACTGAGCGCGCCGCCACGCGTGACACGGGCAAAGACCGGCGTGTTGAAGATGCCGATCGCAATGATCGCGTTTACCGCCGAAGGCCCGAAAACGGCCGTGATCAGAATGGCGATGACCAGCGCGGGAAAGGCAAAGACCAGATCGTTGCCGCGCATGATCACTTCGTCGATCAGCCCGCCGCGATTGGCCGCGGCCAGCAGGCCCAGCGGCACGCCCAGCACCATGCCCATACCCACCGCAATCACCGCAACGGCGATCGAGGTGCGCGCGCCGACCATGATCATCGACAGGATATCGCGTCCGAAATGGTCAGTGCCGAACCAATGATCGGCGCCCGGCGGCTGCAACCGCGTGGCAATGTTCATCCCCTCGACCGCATGGGGCGTCCAGGCAAGCGAGACCAGTGCCGCCACCGCAAAGACCGCCGTCAGCAGCGCCCCGGCGACAAGCGTCATGGGAAGCCGTTTCATGCGCGCCTCCGCAACCGGGGGTCAGCGGCGGCATAGGTCAGGTCGACCAGAAACGTCACCAGGATCACGGCAAACACCAGAATCATCACCACCGATTCAACCACGATCAGGTCGCGCTGGGTGATGGCCTGAAAGATCAGCCGCCCGAGACCGGGCAGAAAGAACACGTTTTCGATGATGATACCGCCCGCCAGAAGGAACGAGAATTGCAAACCGATGATGGTCAGAACCGGGATCAGCGCGTTGCGCAGCGCATGGCGCACCACCGTCTGGCGGCTGGTCAGCCCCTTGGCACGCGCGGTGCGGATGTAATCCTGGCCCAGGGTCTCGATCACGGCCGAGCGCATCACCCGCGCCAGGATCGACGCCTGTGGCAGCGCCAGCGCCACGGCGGGCAGGGTCAGGGCCTGGATGTTGATCCAGAACCCCGCGTCCCAGCCCGGAAAGCCGCCGGCCGAGAACCATTGCAAGGTGATCGAGAAGAACAGCACCAGCAGCATCGCAAACCAGAAATTCGGCAATGCGATGCCCAACTGCGTACCGCCCATGATACCGGCGTCCAGCGCCGAACCCCGGCGCGCCGCGGCAATCAACCCGACGGGAAACGCGATCAGTGTCGACAGAACCAGCGCATAGACCGTCAACGGCAGCGACACGCCCAGGCGCGCCATGATCAGTTCACTGACCGGCACGCGATAGGTGTATGACGTTCCGAAATCGCCCGTCACCATGCCACCGACCCACGCAAGGTATCGGACGAACAACCCCTGATCCAGCCCCAGGTCACGACGCAGGGCGGCAACGGTTTCGGGCTGGGCGTTCATGCCCAGCATATAGGCAGCCGGATCGCCCGGAATCACCTCGATGACGAAAAAGATCACCATGCTGGCCACGATCAGGCTGATCGTGAGCGAGGTCAGGCGTTGAAGGGCAAATCGAAGCATGGAAGCCTGGTCTTGATTGGCAGCGCATCTTGCCAAAGCACTCCGGGCGCGACATGGCCGCGCCCGGAGGATGGCCGTTTACGGCGGTTTATTCGGTCCAGCGCACCCCTGTCAGGTCATTTGCCGGAACCGGCGCATTCTCCCATAGGCCCTCGATATCGGCATTGGCGACGCCGGTCTTGGCCAACTGGAACAGGAACGCGACGACAGAATCATCGGCGATATGGCGCTGCGCCTCGTGCAACAACTCGGTGCGCGCCTCGGGGTCCGAGGTCATGTCAAGTTCTTCCATGATTTCCTGCATCTCGGCGCTGTCATACTGGAAGTAATAGTCTGGACGCGCGTAGATGCCGATATCCATGGGTTCGGTATGGCTGACGATGGTCAGATCGAAATCCGCACCCGAAAAGACCTGCTCCAGCCATTGTGCCCATTCCATGTTGGTGATCTCGGTCTCGATGCCGACATCGCGCAACTGCGCGGCGATGATCTCGCCGCCACGGCGGGCATAGGTGGGGGGCGGCAGCATCAGGCGCAGGGTCAGATCCTCGTGCCCGGCCTCGGCCAGCAACTCACGCGCTGCTTCGGGGTCGTAGGCGGAATTGTCGGTCAGATCCAGATAGTCGGGGTTGTGCGGCGCAAAATGCGTGCCGATCGGCGTGCCATAGCCGAACATGGCGCCGTCGATGATGTCCTGGCGATTGATCGCATGGCTGATCGCCTGCCGCACGCGGATATCCGACAGGGCCTCGTTCTCGTGATTCATCGACAGGATGGTCTCACCCTCGGTCGACCCCACGATCACCTCGAAGCGCGGATCGGCCTCGAACTGCTCCAACGTCTCGGGCGCAGGGAAGTTGGGGAAGGCATCGACATCGCCGGCCATCATCGCGGCAAAGGCCGCCGACGGATCCGAGATGAAGCGGAAGGTCGCACGCTCCAGCGCCGGGGCCTCGCCCCAGTAATCTGGGTTGCGCTCAAGCTCGACGCGATCGCCCTGCACCCAGCGCACGAAACGGAACGCGCCTGTGCCCACCGGGTTGGTGGCATTGTCCTCGACGCTTTCGGGCGACATGATGACCGCATCACCCCAGGCCATGTTGAACAGGAACGCGCCCTGCGGCTGGCTGAGCGTCACCTCGACCGTATGCTCGTCAACCGCTCGAACCGAATCGATGGCCGCGAACAGCTGCTTCTGGGCGTTGGTGCTGTCTTCGTCGCGCGCACGATCCAGCGTGAACACCACATCGTCGGCGGTGAAGGCCGTGCCGTCGTGGAACTCGACGCCGTCGCGCAGATGGAAGGTATAGACCGTGCCATCCTCGGAAATGTCCCAGCTTTCGGCAAGGCCGGGGTTGACCGAACCGTCCGGGCCGAAACGGGTCAGACCCTCGTAGATATTGGAATAGGTGACTTCGCGGATCGCGGCAGCGGCCCCGCTGGTGGGGTCAAGGTTGGGCGGTTCAAGGACCATGCCCACCGAAATGTCCGTGCGCTGGGCCAGCGCCGGCGTGGCGACCATCGCCAACACCGCAAGCCCGATTTTGAGACGGCCAAGCATAGCACCCTCCTCTGCTGTTGGTTTCCCTTGGTCGCAGACCTTATGCAACCCTTTCAAGCGAGGAAAGAGGGAATGCAATTGTTTGTGCTCGGTCGAACAAAATCTGGCCAGGCATCACCTTGAATCCGAACGGAAATACCCTTGCGACCCCGCGCATGATGGGCAAAGGTTGCGCCGACACCTTTCGTTGCAGCGCCCGCGCGCCCGCGACGGCGAGACAAACCGACAGGAGACCCCGATGCCCGACACCCCCCTTTGGCAGCTTGGCGCGGCGGACTTGGCCGCACACACCCGAGCCGGCGATATCAGCGCCGAAGCGGCGGTCGAAGCGTCGGTGGCGCGGATGCGGGCGGTGAACCCGCAGCTCAATGCCGTGGTGGTCGATACCGGCGACGATGCGCTGGAACGCGCCCGCGCCCTTGACCGCGCCCGCGCGACTGGCGCCGAACCGGGGCCGCTGCACGGCGTGCCGGTCACGATCAAGATCAACGTCGATCAGGCCGGGCAGGCCACGTCGAACGGTGTCGTCGCGCTCAAGGACGTGATCGCGCCGGATGACGCCCCGGTCGTCCGGAACCTTCAGGATGCCGGCGCGGTCGTGATCGGGCGGACCAACACGCCCGAATTTTCATTTCGCGCCGATACCGACAATCCGCTGCACGGACGCACCCACAACCCCTGGGGCCGTCACATCAGTTCCGGCGGATCGTCGGGCGGCGCGGGGGCCGGGGTCATGGCCGGGATCGGCGCGCTGGGGCATGGCAACGACATCGGCGGGTCGCTGCGCTTTCCGGCATCGGCCAATGGCGCCGTCACCGTCAAGCCCGGTCTGGGCCGGGTGCCGGCCTGGAACCCCAGCCAGAAGGCCGAGCGCGGGCTTCTGGCGCAACTGATGTCGGTGCAGGGGCTGATCGTGCGCAATGCCCGCGATCTGCACGCGGCCATGCCCAGCCTGATCGCCGCCGACTGGCGCGACCCGTTCCATGTGCCGCTGCCCTGGCGCGGCGAAACCCCACAGCGGCCGATCCGCGTGGGCTTCACGCGCGAAACCTATGGTTTCGACCTGCACCCAGAGGTCGGCGCGGCATTGGACGCGGCGTGCGATGCACTGAGCGATGCAGGCTATATCGTCGAAGAAATCACCCCGCCCTGCATGCCCGAGGCCGCGATGACCGGCTATCGCGCCCTTCAGACCGAGGTCGCGCGTCTGATGAAACCCGACATCGACACCCACGGCAGCCCCACGATCCGGGCGATATTCGACGAGTATTTTCGTCAGTTCGAACCCTTCGACGAGACCGCCTATCTTCAGGCCATTGCCCGGCGCAGCCATTTCGCGCGCGAGTGGGCGCGCTTGCAGGAAACCTATCCGCTGGTTCTGACACCGTTCCTGCCGCAACCGTTCTTCCGCCCCGACCGCGACACCGAGGGGGCCGAGGGCGTGCGCGAGGTGCTGGGCGCGGCGCTGTGGTCGTATTCGATGAACTTCCTTGGGCTTCCGGCCGGCAACCTTCCGGCCCGGCTGGCAGAGCTGCCGCAAGGGCCGGTGCCGATCGGCGTGCAGATCGTGGGCCGCCGCTGGCGCGAGGATCTGGTGGTCGATGCGATGTGCGCAATCGAAGATCGGCTGGGCGCGCTGGCGCCAGCGCTCTGGCAACGGATGGGCTGATCTGGCCGCGCCCGGCGTCAGCCGGTTTCGGCACCGGGCGCGAACTCGGCACGAATGGACTGGCTGTGCGCGCCCAGGGCCGGCACCGGCCCCAGCGCAGGCCCCTGGGCATCGACGATCGGCGCCGGCGCGATGATCGACAGATCGCGCCCCGGCACGGCCACCGGAACACGCCTGAGCGCGGGATGGCTGGCAAGGCCCGGCAGATCGTTCACCCGGCCCCAGGCCGTGCCCGCGCGTTCCAGCGCCGCGGCGATCGCGTCGAAATCCTGTCGCGCGAATGCCTCGGCCACCGTTGCATCGACCGTTTCGCGGTTGGCCACGCGCTCTGCCGATCCGGAAAAGCCGGGCGCGGTCGCCAGCGCGGGATCGCCCAGCACCTCGGCGCAGAACCGCGCCCATTCGCGTTCGTTCTGGATCGAGATCACCACCGCCACACCATCGGCGGTCTCGAACGCGCCATAGGGTGCAAGCGAGGGATGCGCCAGACCGGCGCGGCGCGGGGTGTTGCCCGTGCCCTCCCAGTACAGCAGCGGCACGTTCATCCAGTCGGCCACACTGTCGAACAGGCTGACGGCGATATGGCTGCCCTGCCCGGTGTTGCCGCGACGGATCAATGCCTCAAGCACGGCGGCATGGGCATTCATGCCACAGGCGATATCGCAGACCGACACCCCCACGCGCCCCGGCCCCTCGGGCCGGCCGGTCAGTGCGGCCAGGCCCGATTCCGCCTGCACCAGCAGATCATAGGCCTTCATCGTCGCATAGGCGTTGTCGGCACCATAGCCCGATATATCAACCGTGATCAGCCGCGGGTTGATGGCGCGCAGCGCATCCGCCCCAAGCCCCGCACGCGCAGCCGCGCCGGGCGCCAGGTTCTGCACGAACACATCGGCGCGCGCCAGTATTCGGCGCAGCAGCGCCAGATCCGCGGGTGCCTTGATGTCGGCGACAAGGCTTTCCTTGCCGCGGTTGAGCCAGGCGAAATAGGACGACACATCGCCCGCCGCGCGGTCGTAGTTGCGGGCGAAATCGCCCTCTGGCCGTTCGACCTTGATCACCCGTGCGCCGGCATCGGCCAGCCGCGATGTGCAATAGGGCGCGGCGACGGCCTGTTCCAGTGCCACCACCAGAAGCCCTTCCAGCGCGCCGTCAGCCATGTCGTTCTCCTGCCAGATTCGGGCGCAGACTAGCGCCGTTTCCCGGTCGCGGGAACCTAGACCGATACCAATGCCAGTGCCCGGATCGACGAGCCCGTTCCACCCGCAATCTTGAGCGGCGCGGCAATCAGGATCGCGCCCTTGGGCGGCAGCTGATCCAGGTTGGCAAGACTGGCCAGCCCAAAGCAATTGTCCCGATGCAAGGCCGTGTGCGCCGGAAACGGCGGGTTCAGCGATGCGGCCATCCCGGCATCGGTGCCCACGCATTGCGTGCCCCATCCCACGATTCCGCGCCCCAGCAGGTAATCAATGCAATCGGGGCTCGGGCCGGGGCTGTGCGCGCCCTCGCCGTCAGGATCCTCGTTGAGAAACAGCGCCTCGTCATGGGCGCGCTGGTCCCAATCGGTGCGCATGACCACCCATTCGCCGGGATTGATCAGGCCATGCTCGGCCTCCCATGCCTTGACGTGCTCGGCCGTCAGCAGAAAATCGGGATTTTCGGCTGCCTCGCGTGTGCAATCGATCACGTTGACCGGGGCAACCACGCGGCGCAGGTCCAGCCGGTCGGTCGTGCCGTCGGGATGATCGCGCCCGGACAACCAGTGCCGCGGTGCATCGAAATGAGTGCCCGAATGTTCGCCCAGCTTGAGCCAGTTCCAGGCAAAGAACGGCCCATTGGAATCATATTCCGAGATCTTGTGAATCTCGATCTTGGGCGTGTTCCGGGCAAAGTCGGGCGGAAGGCGCAGGATCGGGGTATCCGGCCCGAGGGGGGCCGAACAATCAACCACCTGTACGGACCCTGACAAGAGTTGCGCGCCCAGGCTTTCCAGCAACGCTGACGAATCGCTACTGCCCCCGACGGCGCGATCGTCGCGCCCGACAAACCGCCGCCGGCGACGGGCCAGAACCGCTTCGGCGGTATCGAACAAACCTTCGATCGCCTCGGCGCGGGTGACGACGCCGGGCGACAGACGGACAAGCGGGCCACGAAAATCGACCGAGAACCCCTCGACCCCCAGCGCCCCGACCAGCGCCGCGGCCTCGGCCGGGTCGGGCAGGCGCAAGATCGCTGTGCCGCCGCGCGCATCAGGATCACGCGGTGAATGCAGGGGCAGATCCAGCGCATCGGCACGCGCGACGATGCGCGACAGCAGCTGCCTGTTCCAGGCCTGCATCTCGCGATGGTCCTGCGTGGCGTGCCATTTCAGTGCCGGAACCGACGCCACCGCCGCCAGGGCCGAGGGCGTTCCACCGTCAAAGCGGCGAATGTCCGGCGCATATTCGAACGCATCGAGATCCCACGAGAACGGGTTGTTTTGCGAAAACCATCCGCGCCCTTCGGGTTGAAGCGTGCCGATCAAGGGCTTGTCGATATAGAGGATCCCTGCCCCGGACGTACCGCACATCCATTTCAGGCTGGTGGACAGCACGAAATCGACCTTGGGGTTTTGCGCGTCGAACGGTATCAGCCCGGCCGCCTGCGTGATGTCCACGCCGATCAGGCTGCCCATCTCGCGCCCATGCGCCACCAAGGGCGCCAGATCCACCCGCGCCGAAGCCGTCGAGCTGACATAGGTCAGCAACGCCAGCGCCACGTCGCGGTCCCAGTGGGCGATGAAATCCTCGGTCTCGACCCATGGCTTGCCCGCACTCAACGGCACGGTGTGCAGCGTGAAACCGATCTTGGGCGCCAGCCCGGCCAGCAGAAAATGCAGCGACGGAAAGCAATCGGCGGCCACCAGAACGCGCTTGCCGCGCAGCATCGATTCCGGCAACGATCGGATCAGGCGGTGCATCCCGTCGGTCACGCTTTCGCAGGTCGTTACCGTGCCTTTTGGCGCATTGATCACGCGCCGCCACAGATCGATGAACTCCTGCCGGCGGCCCAGCACGTAGCCCCATTGCCCGTCATCGGGGGCAGACCAGGCGGCGGCATATTCGGCCATCGCCGCGGCCAACCCCTCTTCCTTGCCGGGATACATCCCGATGGAGTGATAGAGGAAATAGCCACCGTGGTTGGTATTGCTCAGCATTGCAGATCCTTGGCTCAGAAACCCAGCGCGGCGGGCAGCCACAGGCTGAAGCCCGGCACCGCCGCGATCAGGAACAGCCCCGCCAGGTTCACCAGCAGGAAGGGAAGGGTGGCGCGGATCAGCGGCACAAGCCCGCAGCCCGCGATCCGTTCAGCCGCGAAGAGGCACACGCCCAAGGGCGGTGTCAGCAGGCCGATGTTGAGGTTCAAAATGGCGATCACGCCGAAATGCAGCGGGTCGATCCCCGCCTGCACCGCCGCCGCCGACAAAAGCGGGCCGAACAGGATGATGACCGTCGTGGGGTCGATGAACATGCCAAGCACCAGCAGCACGGCATTGAACACCAGCAACGTGCCCAGATAGCCCAGCTCCCAACCACCGACATAGCCGCCGACCATGCGCGGGACGTTTTCCATTCCCATCACCCAGGAAAACGCCGCACCGCAGCCGACAATGATCAGGAGCTGGCCCGAAAACAGGGCCGAACGCTGGAATACGCCGCTCAGATCACGCAAGCTCACCGAACGATAAACCACGATCGACACGACCAGCGCATAGGCCGCCGCCACGCCGCCGGCTTCGGTCGGGGTCATCATGCCCCCCAGAAGGCCGGCCAGAATGATCACCGGGATCATCAGCGGCACCAGCGCCGCCCCCGTCGCGCGAACGACCACGGGCGCCGAGCGGTCCATCTCGATACGCGGATAATGGTGGATACGCGCCTGCACCGCGACCAGCCCCATCTGCACCGCGCCGATCACGAGCCCCGGTATCAATGTCGCCGCCATCAGCGCGCCGATCGACAGCCCGGTCATCGACCCATAGATCACCGCCACCAGCGACGGCGGCACCATCGGCCCGATGATCGACGACGAGGCGGTGACGGCCGCCGCATAGGCGGACGTGTAGCCCTGTTGCACCATCGCCGGAATGAACACACGCCCAAGCGCGGCAATGTCGCCAAGCGCCACCCCGGTGATCCCCGAAAACAGGATCGAGGCACCGATATTGACCTGCGCCAACCCGCCGCGCATCCATCCGAACAGGACATTGGCGAAATGGATCAGCCGATCGGTGATGCGCCCTGCGTTGATCAGCTCGCCCGCCAGGATAAACAGCGGAATCGACATCAGCACGAACGAGTCCATTCCCTGATAGACCCGCTCGGCCGCAATGGGCAGAAAACGCCAGTTGTCGCCATAGACGATCCAGACCAGCATCGACGCGATCATCGACCAGGCGACCGGCAGTCCGATCAGCAGCAGCCCCAGAAAGGCCCCCAGCAGCACCACAAGCGTTTCGGTCATGTCAGGCGGTCCCGCAGGAAAAGCCGGGCCAGCGCGAACAGGCTGGCAAGCGCAAAGGCGATGGGAACGGCGGCATAGGGCCAGGCCAGACTGATCCGCAGCCCCTCACTGCGTTGGGCGGCGGCGAATTCGACCATGTCCAGACCCTGCCAGAACAGCACCAGAAACACGCCCAGCGCCACCGTATCCAGTACGAACTCAAGCATTCGGCCGAGCGGACGCACGAGAACGTACAGCATCACCGGAAGCAGGTCGATCCGGATGTGACTGCCCTCGCGCACCGCAACCGCCGTCGCCAGAAGCGCCATCCAGATCATGGCATATCGTGCCACTTCCTCGTTAAAGACGGGCACGCCGCCGCCGGTATAGCGCAGGATCACCTGCGCCACGACCAGCGCGAACATGCCGACAAGGCACAGGGCCGCGGCAATGCGCAGCCCCGCCTCGATCGCGCGGATCAGTCCGACCAGCGCAGCCACGTCAGCGTGCGGCCTCGACCGCGTCGATGGCGTCGTCGATCAGGTCGGGCGTGTCGACATTCTCGCGCAGCCAGTCGATCGCCACGGGTTGCATCACCTCGCGGAAGGCGTCGCGCTGTTCGTCGGACAGCTCGACCACGCTCACCCCTTCCTCGCGTGCGAAGTCGATGGCTGACGCCTCGACCGCGCGCGAGGTTTCGCGGTTGAACTCGATCGCGGCGTCGGCGGCGTCCAGGATGACTTGCTGATCCTCTTCGCTCAACCCTTCGAAAAACGCATCAGAGATCCCCAGCGGCCCGAACGCATAGGTATGGCCCGACAGGATCAGATGGCTTTGAACCTCATAGAGGTTGATCATGTTGAAGACCGAGATCGAATTGTCCTGCCCGTCAACGACCCCGGTGCGCAGCGCCGTGTAAAGCTCGCCGAACGCGACCGGGCTGGCGGATGCGCCCATTTCTTCGACCGGAATGGTAGCCAGCGGACCCAGCACGCGCAGTTTCAGGCCCTCCATGTCCTCGGGCGTCTCGATCGCGCTGTTGGCGCTGAAATGCTTGAACCCGCCCGATTCCCACCAGCCCAGGACGCGGATGCCGGTATTCTCGCGGATGTCCTCGGCCAGCGACTGGCCGAACGGGCCGTCCAGAACGGCCCATGCCGTCTCTTCGTCAGGAAAGAGATAGGGCATGTTCAGAATCTGGATGTCGGGATGGATCGACGCGTAGTTGCCGTCGGCCGCATCGGTCATTTCAAGGATGCCGCGGCGCATCTGGCCCAGGCGGTCGTTCGGATTGCCCAAGGCCCCGCCATAGACCAGATCGACCGTCATGTCCGAGTTTGCTTCGACATGCTCGGCGAACGTCCGATACATGCCGTTGACGAAATCAAAGCCCTCGACATTCTCGGGCAGCGACAGGCCGACGGTGATCTCTTGTGCCTGGGCGGGCAAGGCAAGGCCGAAAGCCAGCGCCAGCGCGGTGAGGGATTTGGGGAAACGGGTCATGTGTGCCTCCTTGTTGAGGGGTCAGCGGGTATAGGCGCGCTGGCTGCGCACCTCCAGCCAGTTGGTTAGCCGCACAAGCGGCCAGAGAATGGCGATATAGATCAGCGCCGCACCGATCAGCGGTGTGGGATTGGCAAAGAGTGCCTGCGCGTCCGTCGCCTGCTTGAGCAGATCCGACGAGGCAACGACCGACGCCAGCGCGGTATCCTTCATCACCAGCACGCAGTTCGATGCCTGCGGCGGAATGACGATGCGCACCGCCTGCGGCAGGATCACCTTGCGCATGGACAGCCAGAAGCCCATGCCCAGCGCATCGGCGGCCTCGAACTGACCCTTGGGAATCGCCTGTATGCCGGCGCGCACCACTTCAGCGGTAAAGGCAGCCAGAACCATCACCAGCGCGGATGCCGCCGCCGTGAAGGACGACATCGTGATCCCGCCGAACGGTAGCGCATAATAGATCAGAATCAGAAGAACCAGAACCGGAATCGCGCGGATCAGGTCGATATAGAGGATTGCCAGCAGGCGCAGGGGCTTGGGGCCATAGAGTCTGATGATACAGATCAGGACCCCCAGCACGGTGCCCAGCACGATCGCGGTGGCGCCCAGCGCCAGCGTGTACCACAGCCCTTGCAAAAGCATGGGAAACGCCCGCGAGAGGACGCTCATGTTGAAAAAGATGTCGATCGGGTTCATCGGGGCTCCGATGCCTGGTGCGGGGTGGAACGGGGGGTGCAGGCCCCCCGCGCGCCCTGTGTCAGTAGTTGCCCGGTGTCGGGATGGGCATCGGCGTCACGGTCAGGCCATCGTCCGACGGCGGCGCGCCCAGCCACCGCTCATAGAGTTCGGCCATGGTGCCATCGCGCTTCATTTCGCTGATGATCTCGTTCACCTCTTCCAGGATCGGCGAGTCCTTGGGGAGCATCATGGCAAACCGTTCGCCGGTGACGATTTCGTGGCTGACCTCCAGCCCGTCCATCTGCGTGAAGGCATAGCGCAGCCCGACCACGTCGTTGACCACCGCATCGACACGGCCCGCCATCAGGTCGGTCAACATGTTGGAGGTGGTGTCATAGGTGTTGTTCGATTCGAACCCGATCTCGTCGGCGCGTTCGTTCATCCAGCGTTCGGGGAACGAGGTTGCGATCGTTCCGATCTCGCGGCCGCGCAGGTCTTCGAGGCTGCGGATGTCGCTGCCCTCGCGCACGCCGATGCCCATGGCCCCCTCGACATAGGGTTGGGTGAAGCTTTGCGATTCCAGCCGCTCGTCGGTAATGGTCAGCGACGAAATCACCATGTCCACCCGGCCCGAGGCGGTGGCCACGAACAGGGCCCGGAAATCATAGCCTTCGATCTCGGCGGTGGTGCCCATCCGATCGGCGATCTCGTTGACGATATCCACTTCGAAGCCGACGAACTCGCCGTCTTCGTTACGGTTCTGCCAAGGCGGGTTCGCCGGATATGCGCCCACGCGCAAGGTGTCCTGCGCCAGTGCCGGAAGCGCGGAAAGGCCCAGAGCAAGGGCGGCTGCGGCCCCGACGAGGGTTCTGCGAGTCAGTGTCATGGTCTCTTTCTCCCTGAGATGGTCAAGCAAGTTGCGCCGCTTTCGCGGCGAGGTCGGTAATCAGCATGTGTCCCGGCGCATGGGTGATTGCCAGGTCCGGGGCGGCATGGGCGATCGCGCGTTCAAGCGAGACGCCACAGGCCCAGAAGACCGGAACTTCGCCCGGCGCGATGTCGCATAACCCGATCCCGTCGATCGGGCGCGACAGATCCACGCCGATACGCGCCGGATCGCCAACATGCACCGGTGCCCCATGCGCCATCGGATGCGCCTGCGTGATCGCGCGGGCCATGTTGACCTGATCTTCGCGCACGGCCCGCATCGAGACCACCAGATTGCCGCCGAACGGCCCCGCCGACGTCATCGGAATGCTGGTGTCAAAGGCCGAACAGGTCGCGCCGGGCGCATGGCAGCGCAGCGCCACCCCCGCCGCCACCAGATCGGCCTCGAAGGTCAGCGAACAGCCGATGGCAAAAGGCACGAAATCGTCACGCCACAGCGCGGTGACGTCGGTCGGGGTATCAACGGTCATGCCGTTGCGAAACACACGATAGCGCGGAAGATCGCTGCGCAGGTCGATGTCTTCGCCCAGTTTCGGCAGTGACGGATCGCCCGGATTCCCGCGCGCCAGCAGCGGAAAAGGGGCCGGATTGGCGCGCAAGAAAGCCTCGAACGCATCGGCAAGGCTGGCAGGGATAATCGCCAGATTGGCCTGCACAAGCCCCGGCGCCATCGAACCCGTGGGCCCGTTCAGACGCCCCGCGCGCGCCTCCAGTCGCATGGACCGCCCCGCGCTCATGCCCGCCCCCTCGCCGCCGCCCAGGCGGATTCGAGTTGCGACTTGATCAGCAGAATTTCGGCCTCGTGCGACACGCAGGTGCGCGCCCAGGTGTCCTCGGCCGCATCATTCGCGCGCAGGGCATGCATGGTGACAAGGCAGGCGCCGGAGTCGAACCCCAGCCCGGCACCGTCCGTGATGCGAATGAAGATGCGCGGCTTGCGGCTTTGCGCAGTGCCGACATGGAAATCGATCAAGCCCTGATCCGGATGCGGGCGGATTTCGACATGCGCGCTGGACCCGTCGAACAGTGATTGCCCGCGAAAGACGCCGTCCGCGACCGCCTGCAACCCCATCGACCCCAGCGCCCAGCCGCCGACGAAGCCGGCATTTGCCAGCTTTTCGAAGGCAAAATTTGCCGGCACGGCCACGCGGGCGGCAGCCTGATGGGCGACAAGCGATGAAGGGGTCTGTGTCATGACGGGTCGAATCGCATATTGTTCCCTCCAAGGGTGACAAATCGTATACGATAATCAAGCGATTTTTTTCAGGCTTAAAGCATTTCCGGCACGAATGCGCCGGAATTCGGCTTCCGTCCATTGTTCTTGATCAAAATTCGTATACTGATACCTTGGAGATATTGCAGCACAGAGCCGGAACCCGTGGCCCGTCAGAACCATCGCACACGCATCTATCAGGCGTTTCGCAGCCGCATCCAGCGTGGCGAAATCGGCCCCGACGATCGCTTGGTCGATACCGTCATCGCAGCCGAACTTGGGGTGTCGCGGATGCCGGTGCGCGAAGCGCTGATGCAATTGGCCAGCGAAGGCTATCTGGAAGGCACGACGCGCGGTTTCACGCTGCCCAGCCTGGGCCACGCCCGGATTATGCAGATCTTTACCCTTCGCCGCCTGCTGGAACCGCACGCCGCGGCGCTGGCTGCGCAATCGCGCAGCGACGTGCAAATGGACGCCATGTCCGAGGCCGTCGCGGACGCGGTTCAGACCCTGGAAACCGGCGACATCACCCAGTTCTACCGTGCGTCCGAGATCTTTCGAAATACATGGCTGGGCGCGGTGTCGAACATTGAATTGCGCCAAACCATCCTGCGGTATCTGGCGCAGGTGCAATCGGTGCGGTTCGCCACGATGCAGGACCCGGTTGCTCATCGCGTGATCGTTGCCGGGCAGCAGGAGCTGCTGGATCGCTTTGCCCACGGGGACGCGGTCGGCGCCGGTGAGCGGATGCTGCGTTTCGTGCTGGAGGCCGAACAAAGCTACCTGCGTCTGAGCCGCGCCGATCAGTCGGCCCTTACAGCCGGCTGAACCCCGGTCCAGTGCCGACCGCGCAACTTGACACACATGCACACTAAAATTATCTGGCCATTTAGTATGCCAATAATACAAAACATGATGCCCAACAATCCCGACCCTGCAACTGAATCCCCCGCTTTTCTGATGCACGACCTTGCCCGCTTGCTGCGCAGCGAATTCGAGCGCCGGATCGCGGGTTCGGAACTTGGCGTCACACCCATCGAGGGGCGCATCCTGATTACGCTGGCGATGGCCGGACCTTTGCGCCAGCACCAGCTTGCCGAACGCCTTGGCGTGGCGCGCATGACACTGACCGGCGTCCTTGCCCGGCTTGAACGCGCCGGGCTGGTGACACGCCACCACGACCCCGAGGACGGGCGCGCGCGCATCGTCGCGCTGACGGCACCGGCACAAACGCTGGTTCCCACGATCCGCGCGATCGGCCAGGAGGTGCGCACCGTCGCACGCGGCGACATGGATGAGGCGGCGTGGGACTCCTTTCTTGCCCATGCGCGACAGGCCCGGCAGAATCTGCTGGCTGCGACGCGCCGACGGAGCCCCGCATGACCGCCCCGCCATTGATGAGCGAGCGCCGCGTGGGCGCGCTGGGCGGGCTTCTGGTTGCCACGGGCCCGGTAGCGATGGCGCTCTATACCCCGTCGATGCCCAGCATAGCTGCCGAACTGGGCACGACCGAAAGCATGGTGCAATTGACGCTGGCGGTCTTTTTCGGCGGCTTTGCCATCGCGCAACTGGTGGCCGGGCCGCTGTCGGATGCCTTGGGTCGCAGGCCCGTGGTTCTGGGCTTCATGCTGCTGTTCCTTGCAGGCAGCCTGACCGCGATGCTTGCCACCAGTATCGAGGTGCTGATCCTGGGCCGGCTGCTTCAGGGGGTTGGTGCCGCGGTCGGGATCACCACCGCCCGCGCCCTGGTGCGCGATCTGTTTCAGGGTCAGCAATCGTCGCGGATTCTGAACATGATCGGCATCATCCTGGCTGTAGCTCCCGCCATCTCGCCGGCCATCGGCAGCGTCGTTCTGGTGGCAGGAGGGTGGCGCTGGGTGTTCGTTCTCATGGTCCTTTATGGCGCGGCGCTGATGCTGACCGTGGTGCTGGCGATGCGCGAGACCGTGGCACGCGACCTTGACCGGCTTGCGCCAAGGATGCTGCTGCGCAATTACCGGACGCTCTTGGGAAGCGGGCATTTCATGCTGGCCACCGGCGTCGTCACCGGGGCGATCGGAACCTTTTACGCCCTCGCCGCGATCCTGCCATTCATCCTGATGGAACGCGTTGGTCTGACACCGATGGAGTTCGGGATCGGTATGATGTTGCAATCGGGCAGCTTTCTGACCGGGGCGGTGGTGATGCGCCTGCTGATGGCGCGCATGAACGCCTATCGGCTGGCCGCCGCCGGTGTCGGCTTGATCTTGCTGGGCAGCATCGGTGCCTTGCGCCTGATCTGGGTCGAGCCCGATTTTCTGAGCGTCATGCTGCCGGTCGCGATCTATGCTCCCGGAATCGCCTTTGTGATGCCGGCCATGACCACATCGGCCATGGCACCGTTTCCGGCGATTGCGGGCAGCGCCTCGGCGCTGATGGGGTTTTTGCAGATGGCATCCGGCCTTGTCGCGGGCATGGCTGCCGCGATTTTGGGCGACGCGGTATTGGCGATGGGCCTGTTCGTGCCGATGCTGGGCGCGTTATCGGCGCTTTGCTACATCGCACATCGCAGACTGCCGGCACTGCATGAGAGCAAGCCTGCGCCTGACATATCCGATAAGTCCGTTGCGACGCCCGTGATCGGGCCATGACCCTTGTGCACAGCGGCAGGCGGCCCTTTTTTCGGCCCCTGCCGTTTTGCATCCGAACGCCGGCGGGCCCTCAGCGGCTGTAAGCCAGCAGCATCAGGCGCGTCGCCTCGGTCGCCGGCATCCCGTCATGCACGCCCGCGCGCGCTGCCGCGTCGTTGTGGGCCGAAACGATCCCGTCGCGATAGGTGCTCATGCCGTCGCCGATCCGGGCGCTGTCGGTGGACACGGCCGCCCCCGGCACGCCGGTCTCATCCAGAACGGCCAGACCGGAAATCCCCGACCGGTCCTTGCAGAGACCGGCATCATTGCAGACGACCCCGGCCAGATCGAACCGCGATGAATAGGCCGCTGAGGTTCGCCCGAAATGCGACCCCGCGCAAACGACGCGGGCACGATGTTCGGTGGTGATGAAGGTCACGGAACCCATGGCCATCACCTTGCCCTCGGGGCCGTCATAGGCGACCTCGCAAGGCTTGAAGACCTCTGGCAAAACACGCCAGCGTTCCAGCATGCGCCGCGCGGCATCCCTGATCGGCATACCCGCCACGATGCCAAGCAGGGCCGCGCTGTCATTACAGCGATCGACGACACCGTTTTCATACATGTCCTGTCCATCGGCGATCCGGCACGACATCGTTTCGGCCGTGGCACCCGGAATGCCAAGGCCCTCAAGCGCGAAAAGTCCGTTCTCTCCGGCGCGGTCCAGGCCCGGCCCGGCGGCATGACAGATGACGCCCTTGGGATCGACGCGCAACGGCCAGCGGATCGACAACATGCCGCAAAAGGATGCCCCGACCAGAACATCCCCGCTGTTGTTGCGATGATCCGCAAACGTGATCGAGTCCATCACGATGATGCGCCCATATTCGTTTTGGGTCACGATGTCCTGTGGCGCGGGCACCGGCTTGATTTCATCCATTCTTTCTCCTCCAGCGGGTCAGTTCATTTGCGCCGGCAACCAGGTGACAATGCCGGGAAAGGCGAAAAGCACACCAAATATGATCAGGTCGATTGCCACGAAGATCGTGAGGCTGCGAAACACCTGCTCCAGGCCGCCGCGCCCGACGAGGTTTGCGACGATGAAGGCGTTGACCCCCACCGGCGGCGTGATCAGGCCGATCTCGATCATCTTCACGGTCAGGATCGCATACCACAGCCCGTCGAAACCCAGTTCCGTCACCACGACCGGATAGAACAGCGGCACCGTGATCAACTGGATCGACACGCCATCCAGGATCATTCCCAGCGGGATGAGCGAGGCAAGCATCAGCAGCACCAGAAGCCCCGGTGGCAGATTGAAGCCAAGCACCCAGTCCGCGAAATCGCCGGGCACTCCGGCCGAAACCAGGAAATATGAAAAGATGCTGGCGCCGACCAGAATCGCAAAGACCATCGACGACAGCGAAGCCGTGCTTGACAGCGCCTCCTTGATCGCCGGAAGGAAGGCCAGTTTCCGTGCCGCGACGCTCAGCAGCAGCATCAGCAACGAGGCCATCGCGCCAATCGCCGCCGCCTCGGTTGCGGTTATGACGCCCGAATAGATGCCCCCGATCACGATGACGAAAAGCACCGCGAGCTTGACGATGCCGCCATAGGTCCTGGCGCGTTCGGCGGGTTGCGCGGCCTCAGCGGCGCGGGCCACGGCAATGTCGAAGCCAAAGCCAAGGCGTGCCAGAACCAGCACGCCGATTGCCATGATCACCGCCGACACAAGGCCGGGGACGATGCCCGCCAGAAGCAGCGCCCCGATCGACTCGTTCGAGATGATCCCGAACAGGACCAGCGCAATCGACGGCGGGATCATGACCCCCAGCGTCCCGGCCGAGGCCACAAGTGCCCCGGCGAACCCGCCTGAGAACCCGTAACGTCGCATCTCGTCGATGGTCAGCCGGCCCACCGTCGCCGCCGTTGCCACGCTTGAGCCGCACACGGCCGCAAAGCCGGCACAGGTAACGATGGTGGCCACCGCCACGCCGCCGCGCACAAAGTGCAAGGCGCGATTGGTCAGGCGAAACAGATCCTCGGCCACGTTCGCCTGCATGGCAAACATGCCCATCAGGATGAACATCGGCACGACCGTCAGGGTAAAGGACGACGTGGCCTGGAACGGCAGGCTGGCCAGCGTCGCGCCGGCCACATTGGTACTGCGCAGCAGCACAAGCCCCAGAACTCCGCTGCCGGCCAGACAGAAAGCGACCGGCACCTCCATCGCCAGAAGGACGACAAGCGCAAGCAGAACCATGAGTAGGATCAGTTCGGTGCCCATTGCTGCCTCAGAAATACCCTTCGTTCGGTTCCGCGCTGTCGTCGCGACCCGCGATCAGGTCGCGGATGCGGTCGGCCATGTCGGACAGGATCGACAGGGCAAAGGCCGCAAGCCCGATCGGGATCGCGGCGCGCGCAGGCCAGACCGGCACCTGAAGCAGACCGAACCGTATTTCGCCCCGGACATACGCGTGCCAGGCGCCTTGGCCGGTGGCCCAGATCATCCACCCAACCAGCGCCAGCAAGATCGCGCGCCCCAGCAGACGAACACTGGCGCGCGGGCGCACGGGCAGCGCACGGGTGCAAATGGTCACCGCCACATGCTCGTGCCGGTGATAGGCGAAGGCCATGCCCAGAAAGACCAGGGCGACCACGAGTTGTTCGCTGATCTCCTGCGCACCCGGAACCGACCGGCCGGTAAGCGCGCGCGTGGCGACATCCGCGACCGTCATGCCCATCATCGCCACGATGCACAGCGCCGCGACGATGGCAAACAGGGTGGCGATGGATCGGATCAGGCGTTTCATGGCGTCACCATTGCGGGCCGGGGCCGGCAGGCTGTTTGCCGGCCCCATCCTTCATCAGCCGCGCTCGGCGCAGCGGTTCACGCCCGAGACGTAATCGACCTCTTCCTCGTACATGGCCAGTGTCTCGGTGTATTCCTCAAGGAAACTTGCCGCATCCACGCCACGGGCCTCGGCGGTTTCAACCCAGTCCTGCACGATGCTGTCGCCGACAGCCTCGCGAATCCGGGCAATGTCGTCATCGGGCAGAACGCTGACGGTTCCGCCGGCATCAAGGATGGTCTGGCAGACTTCGTCCTCGGTTTCGGCAAGGTAGCGGGACACCGTATCCTGATACTCGGCGCTGACCTCGGTCAGGATCGACTGGATATCCTCGGGCATGCTTTCCCAAAGGTCCAGGTTGATCGGCGTCGCCGCAAAGACGTAGTTCCCGGTGCCCGTCGACAGGGTATGCGGCGCGACCTCCTGCAACTTGAGCGCGGTCACGACCTCGAAGGCGAAACCGGAATAGCCGTCAAGCGTATTGCGCAGCAAAGCCTCGTAAATCTCGGGCGCCGCAATGGCGACGGGGTTGGCGCCCACCGCCTCAAGCACCTGGTTCACATAGCCCAGCCCGCGAATGCGCATCCCCTCCAGATCGTCGAGCCCCTCAACGGGCTCACGCGTGCCCAGGATGTTCTCGGACAGCGGGTTGAAGAACAGCACATGCACATCGTTCGCGCGCCATTCCTGCCGAAAGGCCTCGTTGTTTTGGTAAAGGTCCATGAACGTGCGCATCTGCGCCTCGGCGTTCGAGGTCATGAACGGCACGCCGACGACGCTGGACAGCGGCAATTCGGCCGGGTGATAGGCGTTTGCCACATAGCCCAGACTGGCACGCCCATCGCCGACGCCGCGCAGGATGTCGGTCGCGCCCAGCAGCGACCCGCTATAGAAGAATTCCACGCTGACGCGGCCCTCGGTGCGCTGTTCGACTTCGTCGGCCCACCATTCCTGGGCCCGGCTCTGTGCCGCCGCTTCGCCGATATAGCTGGCGAACTGCAATTCGAATTCCTGAGCCAAGGCCGGCGTGGCGGTGATCGAGCCCAAAGCCAGACCGGCGGTGGCGAGTGTGTAGAACGTCCTCATTTTGGTTCCTCCCAGTTTGCGCGTCCCTACCCGTTATCGGGCTCGGGATCGCTGTAATCGGTGTTGTCCAGCACCAGATCCCAGATTGCCGGGGCCGCGGGCTGTTTCATTTCCTCAAGGACATGGCCGATCAGGCCGACCGTTCGCGCCACCAGCCCGATACCGCGCACCGCGCGCCAATCGAGCCCGATATCCGAAGCGATGCATCCGATCGCCGCGACGGCGTTGAAGGTCAGATGCTTGCCGCGCCGCGCGATGGCCGCGCGCTGGATCGCCAGCATCAGCCGGGTGTGGCTGTCGTCCAGGCCGTGCTCGGCCTGCATCTGCAAAAGCTTTTCGGACCGCGGATCGATGCGGTGATGCGGGTGGCCAAGGCCCGGTATCCGTTTGCCCCGGCTCGCGTAATCGGCAACGATCGCCGCTGCGCGTTCATCATCGCTGCCGGGAAACGCCTTGGCCTCGACCTGCAACAGATGCGCGACATTGCTGGTCGGCCCGACAAACACATCGCCCGCCCCCAAAAGCCCGGCGGCGACCGCCCCTTGAAAACTTTCGGGTGCGCCCATGATCGTCAGGCGGCTGGCGATCACCGACGGCATCATGCCGTGCTCGGCAATCGCCACGATCATCGCGTTCAGCAGCGCGTTTTCGGCGGGGCTGGGCAAACGGCCCGTGACCTCAAGAAAGAACAGGGCCGCCGTGTCGATCCGGCCCATCAGTTCGGTGGTCAGATCGTGCCCGCGCACGGTGATCGTGTCGGCGGTCATCGTTGCCATGCTGCTCTTGATTCGGGTCTCTTGTGGATCGGTCATGGCGTCGGCTCCGCGTCCGGTCTGGCGTATTCGAGAAAGTCGTTGCGGATGTCGAAAAGGCGCAGCCGCAGCAGGTCATCAGGGTCCGGGGCCGTCGCCACGCGCAGGGTATCGCTGATCTCGAGTTCCCAGCCGCAGCGCGACCGGATATGCGCGATCGTGGCGTCGCGATCCTCGCCCGCGCGTTCGAAATATTCGGTCAGG
Source organism: Rhodobacteraceae bacterium HLUCCA12 (assembly GCA_001314715.1). Classification (GTDB taxonomy): domain Bacteria; phylum Pseudomonadota; class Alphaproteobacteria; order Rhodobacterales; family Rhodobacteraceae; genus Pararhodobacter. The sequence goes on from LJSV01000016.1 coordinate 42,975, forward strand.
ACCAGGCGGCCATCTTGCTTTTCATAGACCCCAAGGTCCGTGACCAGGGTCGAGACCGTTGCGCCGGGGCTGGTGATATACGGCAGTTCCGCCACAAGCCGGTGGCGTGACTGTTGCGACACAGCGATCACGTCGGCGGCGGCCGAGGTGATGTCATTCGCCCCGCCAGACCCCAGAAGATAGCGGCCATCGCTGGTGCGCGTGGAATTGATATTTCCGGCCGGGTCGATCTGGCCCGAACCGATGATCGCGATGCAGTTGTTGTGACGCCCCCCGACCTGAAGGCCCAGGATCGCCTCGACCCCGGCCATCGACTTTGCGCTCGACAGATTGCGATTGGAAAAGATGAAGGGTTCGCCGGGCTTCGGCATATAGCCATAAAGACCGATCTCGGCGACGAGTTCGGCATCTATGCCCTCTTCGTGCTGCAAGCGATGCACGGCCAGCCAGGCCGCGAGGTTGGCATAGCCGACACCCGCCTCAACGATCCGGCGCCCATCTTCGCGCACCTTGCGCGCGACCATGCGCGCGGCGGCAATCACCATCATCTCGCGCGCATCGTGGCCCTTGGTCGCGGCAAGGCGGTCCAGATCAGCCTGGGTGATACCATCCGCCCAGGCGTCACCCCAGGCGCGACCGCGCAACAGGTCAAGCCGGTCGGCGCCCAGCTTTTCCAGATAGGCGCCGTGGTCGGGAACATCCAGAATCCAGTCGCGCGTCCATTGCCGGAACAACGCGTCGTCGCGGATCGCGGCGCGGATGTCGTGAAACGCGCGCGCGTCCTCGACATAGGCCGGGATGTCGATATCGGTCGGGTTGTAGATCGCATAGGGATGGCAGCCCATCGGCGCGACCGACAGGCTCAACACCCGGTCGGCGGGGATCTTGACCAACGCAGGATGCCGCCGCAACTGGCTGGCCGGAACGATGCGCTCGACCGTGGCGATTACGCCCTTGCGCGCGGCATAGGCCGCGATGTCGGCCTCGCCGAAGGGGGGCGACATCAGGATATTGCCAGCCTCGTCGGCCGCAAGGCCGTGAACGATGGTGATGTCGGGCACCAGCGCCGAAACCGCGCCGATTTCTTCGCCCGAACCGAAGGGATCAGGAATACGGCGATAGCTTTCGTTACGGGCCATCGAACTGTCGCGCAGCGAGCGCGTCAGTGCAAAGGGAAAGCCATGCGCACCGGCGGACAGGCGCTGGCTCAGCACCAGAAGCGAGTTGCTTTCGATCTCGACCGCGCCACTGTCGATTGCCGCCTGAAGCAGTGGGTTGGGTGCCGGTGTCGGATAGTTCTCGCCGACAAAGGACACGATCAGCCTTGAAACGATTTCTTCGGTCACCAGCGCGGTCTGATTGGCCACCAGACCCGAGGAAATGACGGTGAAGCCCGGTCGGGTGCCGGCAAAGACCCGCACAAGCGCGTTGCTTGCCGCCATCGGCCGCCCCTCGGAATAGCCGAAATGCAGCGTCATGCCGGGTTCGACATGGGCACGGATCGCGTCATCCAGCGCCATGACCTTCCCGCTTGGTCGTTCGGCGGGCAGGTCGAAGGCGCTGAGCAGCCACGCGCGGTCAAGTCGTGTCGTCGATGTCATGAAACAACCTCATCGACGCGGATGCCAAAGACCTTCTCGGCCGCTCCATACATCAGCATTTCGCGCGCATCGGGCTTCAGGTCGATCCGGGCTACCTGTTGCAGGCTGTCCTGGTGGCGCACGACCGGAAAGTCCGTGCCCCAAAGAACCTTGCCCTTGCCGCGGCTGTTGAGAAAACGCACCAGCGAGGCATCCCAGTATTTCGGGGCATGCGCGCCGCAACCGATATAGAGATTGGGGTGTTTCCACGCCATCGCGATCAGTTCCTCGACCCATGGCCAGCCGGTGTGCGAGGCGACGATGCGCAGGTCTTCGAAATAGAGCGCGACATCATCCAGATGGATCGGCCGGGTCATCTCGGACGGCATCTTTTCGGCGGAATGGCCCGACTGGACGACGACCGGAATGCCAAGCTCGGTGCATTTGGCATAGACCGGGTAAAGCTCGCGGTCGTTCAGAGGAATGCCCCAGCCATTGGCATGGATATGGGCACCCTCGAACCCCCAGTCGCGCACCGCGATCTCCAGCTCCCTGACCGCCTGCATCCCCTTGGATATGTCGATGCCGAAAAGCCCGCCGACGCGCCCGCCGCATTCGGCCATCAACTCGCGCACCGAGGCGGCCTCGACATCCAGGATCGGGGCTCGGCGTTTCCAGCTTTGCATCTTGAAACTGGGCACGAAGGTCTTGACGATGCCCAGCTCGTCCATGAGTTCGACGAACGCCTTGGTCGTATATCCCTTGATCCTGTCGTCCATGCGCCACCAGTCGACGACCGGGGCCAACTCCTCGTTTTCGAGATACATCCGGCGCAGCCCCTCGGGCGTGAAGATATTGGTCCAGTAGTCAATCGCCTTGAACGTCATCGGAAAATCCACTTGCCTTATTTCGAAGCCGCCTCGTCATCCGGCTGTTCGACCGTGAGCTGATCGCCCAGCGCCTCGATCCCTTCGATGAAGGCGGTGAACCCGCCGGTAAGCGACGCCAGCGACAGGGCCTCGATCACCTCCTTGTCGGTTGCGCCCTGATACATCGCCTCGGAGCCATGGGTGCGAACCGACGCGCCGTAGCGAATGACCGCCGAGCAGGCCATCAGGATCAGTTCCTTGTATTTGCGTGGTATTTCACCTTCGGTGGCGACGCTGTGCACCACGTACTGGGTGATGATGTCGGCCGCCTTGGGGTCGATCTCGGCGATCACCTTGCGCCATTCGTACTTGCGCTCATACATGTTCGGGTTCTCCTATTGCTGAGTGCCGGGCATTTTCGAGCATTCGGCGGGCGGCGCTGCGTGCGCTGTCCCCTTCCTTGATGCCGAGGGCGGCGGCCGTGCGGTTCAGCGCGCTGATGCGACCATCGAAATAGGTTGCGCGCGCATCGCCCATCCGTGCGGTTTGGACACTGACGGCGCAGGCCGGCATCGCGCTGGCGTCCAGCAGGCCAAGTCCTTCGATGCCGCTGTCATCGCGGGCGCGACCGGCGTCGTTGGTGATGACACCGGCCAGCGGATAGCTCATTTCACGGACATAGTCCGCCATGGCCCGCGCCGCGTGCGAGCCCATGCACAGAACGCCCCCGGCGATGCGGTCATCGGCATATTTGACCGTATCCAGCGCAAAGACCGCCCCCAGCGCGTCGCGATGGACGCAGATTTGCCTGTGGGCGTTCGGGCGCGGCACCGGGTTGTGGTCAAGCAGGATTCGAGCAGCATCACGCACGGGCATGCCGGGGCTGATCCCCATGAGCGCGGCCGAGCCGTTGACGGCCGAAAGGATACCGTCCTCATACATGTTGCGTCCGTCCGAGATCCGCGCGGACATGCCCTCCACGGCGGCACCGGGGATCATGTAGGCATCCAGCAGCTTCAGCCCGCTGACCCCGCCGCGGTCACGGCCGATCCCGGCGTCATGCACGATCACCCCGCGCGGGCGCACCCAGGCCAGAAGCTGCGTCGCGCAGGCCGCGCCATGCGATCCGCAGATCAGAACATCGCTGACGTCGTTGCGTTCATCCACATAACCAACCGAATCCATGGCCAGGATGCGCCCGCGTGGTGAGGCATACACTTCGTGTTGCGGCCATGCGGTCATGACGCGTCCTCCTCTTTCGTGATCAGTCCGGCGCCGGGGTCCGCATCGATTCTCTCGCGGGTCATGCGGATCAGATCCTTTTTCCTGAGCTTGCCGACCGGCGTTCGCGGCAGATCCTGCGCCGCGCAGAAAAATACCCGGCGCGGCACTTTCTGCGATGTCATCCGCGTGCGGACGTGGTCGGCAATGGCTTCGGCACCGGGCCCGCCAACCGGGTCGGCGACGATCCAGGCCGCCGGCAGATTGCCCATGCGGCGGTCTTCGACCGGCACGATATGGGCCTCGCACACACCCGGCATTTCTTCCAGATGCCGTTCGATCTCGGCGGGATAGATGTTGAAACCGCCGACCGTAAACATGTCATCAACGCGACCGGTAATGTGCAAATACCCCTCATCGTCCAGAAACCCGACATCACCCGTATGAAAGAAGCCTTTTCGGTCGATCGCCTCGCGCGTCTTTTCGGGCATGTTCCAATAGCCCTTTCCAACGCAGGAGCCGGGCTGCGTATCACCCAGCAGGATTTCACCCTGCGCGCCCGGCTCGACATCGGTGCCGGTTTCAGGGTCGATGATGCGCAAGACCACGCTTTCCAGCGGTTTGCCCACGGTTGTCAGGCGCTTCTCGCGCGGATCGTCGGCGGTGGACACCGTCGAAAGGCCGCCGCATTCGCTGAGCCCCCAGGCCTGCATGATGCGATGCGCGCCCAGAACATCCAGAATGCCGCGCATGGTTGCATCGGTCAGCGGGGCACCGGCGACATGGCCGCCCCTCACGCTTGAAAGGTCGCGTGTGGCGATGTCGGGGTGATCCAGCATCATCTGAAACATCGACGGCGTGCCGGGAATGTAGGTGACGCCCTCGGACTCGATCAGTTGCAAAGAATGCCCGGCGTCGAACTGTTCCGTTATCACCACCCGCGCGCCGTTGCGCATACCCAGTGGCGCGCCATAAAGGCCGCCGAAATTCGTGAATAGCGGCACGTGGCACAAGATGACGTCATCGGGCCCCAGACCCGCCAGCTTTGACCATTGATGCGTGGTGACAAGGTTGGTGACATGCATCGACATGCCACCCTTGGGAAAGCCCGTGGTCCCGGATGTGTACATGATGTTCATGACATCGAACGGCAGGATCTGGCTTTGTCGCGCGATCAGCTCTTGCGGTGCGACCGTGGCGCCCCGCGCGATCACCGTATCCAGATCATGGCGGCTTTGCAGATCGACACCCTTGCCGACGCGAACGACATGGCGCAGGGACGGGATAGATTTGCTTGCAAATGACTCGGCCTTAGCGCTGTCCAGTTCGGGGATCGCCGCCCTGGCGATGGCCAGGGCATCGACCTTGCCAAGGAACTGGTCTTGCATGATCAGAACCGAAACCCCGGCCTGTGTCAGGGCATAGCTCATCTCGCTTTCGCGGTAATAGCTGTAAAGCGGAAGCAGGATGGCGCCGATCTTGTAGATCGCGAATTGGCAGATCACCCAATCGATGGAATTGGTCATGAAGATCGCGGCCACGTCGCCCTTTTGCACCCCCAGCGCCAGCAGGCCGCGCGCCACGCGATCGACCTGTTCGCGAAACGCGCCATAGGTGATTGTCTGGCTGTCCATGGACAGGAACACGCGGTGCTCATGGGTTTCGGCCTGCCGGTCCAGCAGCTCGGGCCATGTTGTCAGCGAGTCTTCGTACCAGTCTTGCAGCATCGTTGCCTCGTTTCAGTCGCGCATCGTAGACGGCAGCCATGTCGACAGCGCGGGGAACAGGTAGATCAGCAGCAACGCCACCATCGAGACCAGCACGAAGGGCAGAATGCTGCGCAGGATATCCTGAATGCGGGTGTCCAGGACGCGCGCGGCGACGAACAGGTTCACCCCGACCGGGGGCGTGAACTGACCGATCGCCACCGCGATCGCAACAAAGACGCCGAACCATGTCAGGTCGATATCCTGTATGCGCACAGCCGGGATCAGCACCGGAACGACCACCAGATAGATCGAGGCCCCGTCGATGAAGAGGCCGGCCAACAACAGCACCACCGCCGCCAGTAGAAAGACCTGCCACTGGCTGTGGACCGCGACGGCAAAGTCGGTGATCCAGCCGACGACCTGCCCGTCGATCGTCAGAACCCACGAGAATAGCGAGGCGCTGGCAACGATGAAAAAGACGACGGCGGTGTCAATCATCGTCCGCCGCGCGATCTGGCCCAGATGGCGCAGACCGATCTCGCGGTAGACGAAAAGCCCGACGATCAGCCCATAAAAGACGGCAACGCCTGCGGCCTCGGTCGGGGTGAAAACCCCGAAATAGATGCCGCCGACGATCACAAGCGGCGCACCCAGCCCCAGGATCGATCGGGCAAAGGCTGTGGACACGCCGCGCAGCGTCACGCTTCCTTCGCCCTGGTCGATACCCTGGTGCACGGCAATCGCCCATGCACAGATCGCAATCAGGCAGCCCATCAGGATGCCGGGGATCAGCCCGGCTATGAACATCTCGCCGATCGAGACCCCAGGCACGGCGACAGCATAGAGGATGAAGGCGATACTGGGCGGCATCACCAGCCCCAGCGCCCCGCCCGCGGAAATCAGCGCACCTGCCGAACCGCCGGAATAGCCCCGATCGCGCAGGATGGGCCCGACCGTCGCGCCCAGCGCGGCGGTGTCCGCCGGGCCGGAACCCGACAGCCCGCCCAAAAGCACGGCAACCCCGCTGGTCACGACCCCGGTGCGCCCGCGGACCCGCCCGACAAGGGAATCCACAAGTCCGAACAGCCGCCGCATGATGCCGCTGCGGTCAAAGACATTGCCGGCCAGGATGAAGAACGGGATCGCCAGAAGCTCGATCTTTTGCAACGACGAGAACAGAACCGGGCCGACGAAGCTCAGACTGCCTTCCAGGAGAAGCCCGCCCGCGACGGCGGCCGCCCCCAACGCGATCGCGACCGGAACATTGATGGCAAGAAAGATTGCCAGAAGGAGGAAAAGGGCGATTGTCGCGCTCATATCTTTCCGACCCCTGTCGGGCCCGGCACCGTGTCGACCTGCGTCAGGCTGCGCCATAGGGCGAGCGCCGCGCCAATGGGCATGAAGATCGCAACCGTCCAGAGCGGCAGATCCAGCAAGCCCGCGGTGGCGCCACTGGACATCTGACGCAGCACCAGAAGGATGCCCGAAAAGATCACGACACCATAAAAGGCCGCTATGACGGCCATGCGCAGATGGCGCGTGATGCGCTGCAACTGCCGCGGCAGGACCATGACAAGACTGTCCACACCCAGATGCGCCTTTTCACGCTCGGCCGTGGCGATGGCGACCCAATAGACGGCGATGCCGCCAAGGATCATCACCTCGAAAAGCTCGCCCAGCGCATGCCGGAACAGGTAGCGGGAGGTGATGCTGATCCCGTTCAGGACGACAAGCATGGCCAGCGCCAGTTCAAGAAAGCGGTATTCGATCGCGGCCAGTCTGCGCATCGGAACCTCCGGGCATCATGTCGAGAAGGCAGGATGGTCGGGCGGTCGCGTTCCCCGCGACCGCCCGTGCGCGCGCTTACTCGGAAACCGAATCCATCAGGTCCTCACCGATGATGGAGCGCCATTCGTCGTAGATCGGCTCCATCCGTTCGCGAAACACGGCAATCTGTTCGGGCGACAGGGTCACGACCTCAAGCTCGCCCTCCAGCTCTGCCAGCATCTCCTCGTTGGCATTGGCCTGTTCCTCGCGGTGCCAGGCGGCCGCTTCGCGTGCGGCGTCGGCAAAGATCTCTTGCTCGGTCTCGCTTAGCTCGGACCAGAGATCGGCGTTGGTCAGAATCCCGATGGCATCGGCCGAGTAGTTCCAGATCGTCATGTAATCCTGGACTTCGTGGAAGTTGCTCACGTAAATCAGGCTGATCGGATTCTCCTGCCCATCAACCACGCCCTGCTGCAACGCGCCGTAAAGCTCGCCGAAACTGGTGGGCACGGGGCTGACCCCCATCTCGTTGAACACGGCCTGATACAGTTCCAGGCCCGGCACGCGCAGCGTCAGCCCGTCAAGATCGTCCGGCGATGTGATCGGGCGAACGCTGTTGGTCAGCTGCCGGAACCCGCTGGTCGAATACCCGCCAAGCGGGTGCACGCCGCGCTCTTCGAGGGCCGACCACACCTGTTGTCCGGGGCCGTCGATCAGGTCGAACAACTCACCCTCGGACGGGGCGACCCAGGGCAGTGAAAAGAGCGCGAACCGCGGGTCGATGATCGAGAGGATGATGCTGGAATGGAATGTGAAATCCACGGTGCCGTTCTGCAAGAGCTCGAACTCGGTCACCTGATTGCCATTGGACAGGACGCCATCAGCAAAGACCCGGATCTCGATCCGGCCATCCGTGGCCTCGGCGACATTGTCGGCAAAACGTTGCGCGCCCTGCGTCCAGGGCGATTCCGCCCCGACCGACATGGCAAAGCGCAGGCTGCGCTCGCTGATGTCGTCGTCTTGCGCCAGTGCCGGCAGCGCCGAGATCAGACCGATCGCTGCCGCACCCAGTGTGGCGCGCAGCGTAGTGATGCAGAATGTCATGATATCTCCTCCCAGATAATACCCGATCGTCAGCCCGTTTTCGGAGAGACGCCGATTCCGTTCAGGACAAAGGCAAAGATCTGATCTTCGATCTCGTCCCAACGGGCATGAGTGGACAGATCCCACCACCGCAAAGCCACGATAGCCGGAACGAACGTCATCAGATTGGCCGCGACACGGCGGTTGCTGACAGCCAACGGGCCGACCGCCGCTTCGTATTCGGCAATCAGACGTTGAAAGGCGCCATTCAGTCGCGACACCGACTTCAGGATCTGGCGCCGATCATCTTTGGCCAGCGCGTGGGTCTCGTTATACAGCAGCACAAGCTCGTCCTTGTGCTGCAGCATGATGGCCAGGATCGCGCGCAGCCCCCCGATCAGGCGCGCGTGCGGATCGGCGTGCTGTTCCAGAACCTTGGCCAGCCCCTCTTCGTAAAGCCCGACCAGGTGCTCGCAGACCAGATAGAGAATGTCGCCCTTGGTGCGGACATAGTTGTAGAGATTGCTTTGGGTCACATTGGCCTCACGCGCGATCATTCGCGTCGTGGCTTCGTGAAACCCATTTGCCCTGAACACGCGAATTGCGGCCTGCACGATGTCGTCGCGGCGCTGCGACACGAGGTCATGGTTGCGCACCTGGCTGTCGATCGACCGCTTCAAACCCATCCCTCCCCGATAGATTCTGATCGCATGATCAGTTCATTGATAATCTGATCGCGCGATCAGTGTCAATCTCTGATCGCACGATCAGGAAGCCGCCCAGGCGGAAGCCACCTCAATGAAACGCCCGACCTGCACAACGTTAGTTGACCACGGGACAAGCTTGATCGCCCAGCCGATCTTCGCCCCGTGACCAGTCGCAAATAGGCGAGAGCACACTGGATGTTCGCGAAACGATATGCTTTGTTCTCACGAGCAACATCCGCACAGCGCAATATCCGGATTCCTCATGAACGATCAGCAGCCCGAACCCCATGTCGCCGACGCGGCCCAGACCATCTTCCTTGTTGGCGAGGATGATTCGGCGCTTGCCGCGATCGTGTCGTTCCTTGGCACCGCATCGCCCGGACTCAGCCTGCAGCGAAAGACGGATCTGGGGACCGCGCTGGCGCAGGATTTGCCGGGAACGGTTGTCGTGCCCATCACGATGCCGCTTCAACACGTGGCGACGATGCTGAGCGACGGCATCGACGTTGAACAGGCGCTTGCGCGGTGGCGCGACCATGCCGATCACGTTCTCGGCGCGTGCCGCAAACACCGCCGCCGCGTCGTCTTGATGGATGCCGAGGTCATTCGATCCGAGCCGGCCGCGTTGGCCGGTGCGCTGGGCGCACGTCTCGGTGTGCAGTTTGGCGCACGCCCGGATGCCGGCACCACCAGGTCCTCGAACCGGACCGAGATCCTCATCGCCATCGCCGCGACGGCCTTGGCACTGGACACAAAGGCGCAGGCGCTTGCCGACGAACTCGAAGCGATGATGGTCGGCCCGGTCAGCACCCGCGCGCCGAAGATGGACACGGCACGCATTGCGGCCGAAAAACTGGGCAACCTGTCGCAAGAGCGTGACCTTCTGCGCGAAACGCTGCGCCAGATGGTCGAGAATACCGAGAGCCTGATCTCCGAGAACAAGGCGCTGTCGGATCGTCCCCTGCTGAAGGCCCAAAGCGATGCGTTGCAGCGTCAGCTTGAAGAGGCGCGGGACTCCCAGCGCCTTCGCGAGGCCGTTCTGGGGGCCGAAATCCTGCGCCTGTCCGCGCTGCTGCATGAAGAGCGTGGCAGATTGAGCGCCGAGCTGCATGGGGCTCTGGACGAGATCGCGCGATTGCTGAGCTCGACCTCATGGAAGGTCACGCGCCCGATCCGGGCCGTCAGGCGCAGTCTGAGCCGCTGACCGCGCGCCGCGGCGACACGCCATGCGTTGCGCCGCAACCCATCCCACCGCGCGACGACGTCACGCGGAATTTCCACATTCGCCACACGATCCCGCGCTTTCCATTCCCGCGCGAGGCTCACCATGTCGGATCAGTCCCCCAGGCTTTCCCTTCCCTATATCCAGGCGGCGCAGGCACAAAAGCATGTCACCGTTAACGAGGCGATCCAGCTACTGGATCTGCTGGTGCAGCTTGTCGTCGAGGAATTCGACGCAACCCTGCCGCCGTCGCTGCCACAGGACGGTCAGGTCTGGGCGATCGGCGAAACCCCAGGGGGCGTGTGGGCCGAGAATGCCGGAATGCTGGCCGCGTGGGTTCAGGGCGGCTGGCTGTTCTGGCCGCCGGTCGAGGGATGTCGCGCCTGGGGCCGCACTCAGGCCGAATGGCGCATCTGGCATGACGGAGGCTGGCAACGGCCAATCACCGAAACCGCGAACCTGCCGGGTATCGGGATCAATGCCGGGCACGACACCACGAACCGGCTGGCCGTCTCCGCGCCCGCCACGCTGCTCAGCCATGACGGCTCGGGGCATCAGGTAAAGATCAACAAGGCCACCAGCGCCGACACCGCCAGCGTGCTGTTCCAGACCGGCTGGTCAGGCCGGGCCGAGATGGGCACATCCGGTGGGGATGGCTTCGCGATCAAGGTCGCGCAAGACGGCGACACATGGCACACGGGGCTGGCACTCGATCCGGCCTCGGGCCAGGCGCAGCTTCCCATGGGGGCCGAGATTGCCGGCGCGATCACGGCGGGGGCCGGTGCGGGCAATCTGCCGGGCCTGCGCAGCGATGCCAGCGACACCGGGGTCGTCACAACCAGCCATGACCGGCTGGTGCTGGCCTCGGCCGACAGCCGCGCCAGTGGCCAGCGCGCCGTCGTGATCAGCAGCGACGGTGCCGTCGCCTCGGGCGCATCGGCCATGGCGCTGGCCTCGGACGACAGCACGTTGACCGGCACGCGCGCCTTTGCCGCCTCGTCGCTGAGCGGGGCGATCGGCGGCTATGACGGCGCGCTGATTTCGACCTTGGAAAGCGGTGCGGACGGGTTTCGCACCGCGGTCATGGCCGCCTATGCCAGCGAGGTCGATGCCGGCGATGCGATGGTGGTCTGCTCGCGCCGGGTGCGCAACACCGTCACCCGCTCGCTGGCGATCGGCGATGCAGCCAGCGGCGCGGCATCTCGACGGCAAATCGCACGATCCACATGTTCTCGGCGACAGGCGACATCCAGATCGCGGGCAGCCTGACAAGCAGCCACAACTTCAACGACTTCGCCGAAATGTTCGCCAATGCCACCGGCGCCGAGATCCCGCCCGGCACCATCGTGACCGAAGCGGGCGGGGCTGTGCGCCCGGCCGAGCCGGGTGACGAGATTGCC
>LJSV01000017.1 GCA_001314715.1 Rhodobacteraceae bacterium HLUCCA12
ATCGCACCGTCCTTCTTCTCGTCAGCCATCCTTTCGCTCCTTCCGTCACTGTAGAAGGAGCCGTCAAATCTGAAAGTGCGAAAGATTCTTTACGTTATCAGAGATTCGTTCATCAACCACGTTGCTAGCCCTCACGAATACGGCTGATTGGCGAGTCCGCGTGGCGCGGGAAAATCGTCCCACCTGTGGCGCGCGCCGTGGCTGATTTAAGATGATTAGCCGAAGGCGCCGGAAAACCCGTTCGAGAGAACCGTGCTGTCCGAACCGCAGATTGCCAAGGCCACCCGACCATCATAGCGCGCCAGATCAGGCATTGTCATGGTGAAGATCCCGCCAGCGCATTGCCTGTCTGCCGCTGCGTCCAGTACGCCGTCAATCGCGTGTTCAAGCGACATGGCGCGGGCCGCGGCGGCAAGGCCCACCCCCAGATCCCCCGGACCGACGAAAGCCAGATCAATCCCCGGCACCGCGAGAATGGCGTCGAGCGCATCCAGCGCGTCGACCGTTTCGATCTGAATGGCGACGACCGTCTGCGCGCGCGCGGCATCCAGGTAGTCCGGCAGATTGCGACCGTAGCCCGAGGCGCGGCAGGGTCCGAGCCCACGCCGTCCTTCCGGCGGAAAGCGTGCGGCCGCGACCGCCGCGCGCGCTTCGTCGGCCGATGAGACGCGCGGCACAAGAACGCCCACCGCGCCAAAATCCAGCGCCTGCCCGATGGCAGCGGCGTCCGGCCCCGGCACGCGCACAAGCGCGGGCACATCCCAAAGCGCGGCGGCGCGGAGCATGTCTTCGGCCATGGTGGGCGCGATCGGCCCGTGTTCCATGTCGATACAGACGAAGTCGGGCCGCGCCGCGCAGGCGATTTCTGTCACCATCGGCGATGGCACCGCCAGGAACGGTCCGACCAGCGCGGGCCGTTCGCCAAGCCGGGCGCGGGCGATTTCCGAGCGAAGCGCGATCATGGCGCGAATCCCTTTCCGGGGTTGAGAATGCCGCGCGGGTCGAGCGCGGATTTGAGCCGGCGCATGGCGCCGATCTCGGCCTCGGTGCGGCTGTAGCCAAGATAATCGCGCTTGATCGCGCCGATCCCGTGTTCGGCCGATATCGTGCCGCCGAGATCGCGGATCACGCCGTAGACGAAACTCTTGATCGCTGCCGCCGGCTGATCCTGCCCGGCTTTCGGCACGTTGACCACCAGATGCAGGTTGCTGTCGCCCATGTGACCGTAGGATAGCGCGCGCGCATCGGGCCAACGCGCGGCAATGCCCGCTTCCAGCCGCGCAACGGCCTCGGCCATGCGCGCCAGCGGAACGCCCACGTCAAAGGCCGTCAGCGGCCCCAGGATGCGGCCGTATTCCGCCACCGCCTCGCGCACCGCCCAAAGCGCGCGTTCCTCGCGCGCCGAGGCGGCAAGGACGGCGTCCTTCAGCGCACCGGCCTCCATCGCGTCGGCAAGACAGGTCTCCAGCCGCGTTTGCAGCCCGTCGTCGAAGCCCCCGGCCTCGATGATGACATAGGCGCCATGCCGACCCGACAGCGGATGCGTCGCGTCGATGCCCGCGCGCATGAAGTCGTAGAAACTGGGCCACATCACCTCGAACGAGATCAGCGCCGGGCCAAGCCCGGCGCGCGCGCGCGCCAGCAGCGCCAGCACCGCCGCCGTGTCGTCACAGCCGCAAAAGGCGGTCGCGCTGTGGGTCGGGCGCGGTTGCAGCCGCAACACGGCTTTTGTCACGACGCCCATCACCCCCTCGGTACCGATGAAGAGTTGCTTCAGATCCAGACCCGCGTTGTTCTTGATCATGGTGTTCATCGAGTTCAGCACGGTGCCGTCGGCCAGAACGGCCTCCAGCCCCAGCACGTGATCGCGCGCCATGCCGTAGCGCAAGACCTGGTTGCCACCGGCATTGGTGGCGATCACGCCGCCGATGGTGCATGAGCCGCGCGCGCCCAGATCGACCGCCAGCAACAGCCCGGCCTCCTGCGCCGCCTCCTGCGCGGTTTGCAGTACGCAGCCGGCCTCGGCGGTCAGGGTGGCGGTCTGTGGATCGACCGACAGCACACGGTTCATGCGCTCAAGCGACAGCGCCACGGCGCCCGCCACCGGATGCGCGCCGCCCGATATGCCGGTCAGACCACCCTGCGGCACCACGGGCGTGCCGGACTCATGGCAAAGCCTGAGCGCGGTTGCGACCTGTTCGGTCTCGCGCGGGCGGATCAGCGCCAGTGGCGCAACCGGCGGCAGGCCGGACCAGTCGTGGTGGTTGCGCTCGGGAATGTCGGTGGTGACCACATCGGCGCCAAGGGCGGCGGTCAGTCGCGCGGCAATATCGCTCATCCGCGCAGCCCCGCGCGCGTCAGGATCGGCAGAACACCCTCGCAGAAATAGGGCAGCTCATTGAGGAAGTTGACAAAGCTCACGGTCGTTCCCGCAAAACCGGCGCGCGACATCGCCACCATCTGTTCGGCGATATCCTCGGGCGTGCCGATCAGCGGATAGGTGCCCGCCCCGCCGGCGAACCATTTCCGGCGCAGGCGATAGGTCTCCTCGTCATGGTTTTGCGAATTCGCGGCCTGGGTGCCGATCATGTAATCCAGCGCCGCATCGTCGGCCATGGTGACGGCGTAATGCTCGTAATAGTCTTCGGCCTCGGCCCGGCTGGGGCGGCAGACGACATGCGTGGTGGTATAGACCCCCACCTGCCGCCCGGTCCGGGCGCTGCGCGCGGCGATATCGTCGATGGTGTCGCGGCCGGCGTCGATGCTCTTGAATGTGGTGAAAAGAAAATCGGCATGCGCCGCGGCAAAGGCCCGTCCCGGCGGCGAAAACGCCGCATTCAGCACGGGCGGGCGGGTGCCGCGCACCGGCTTGGGCGCCGTCGCCGCACCGCGAAGCTGGTAATACGTGCCGTCATGGTCGAAGGGCTCGGCCTCGGCATAAAGTCGTGAAACGATGTCGATCCACTCGCCAGCCTGATCATAGGGCGCATCGGCCTTGTTCACCCCGAACATGGCGAATTCGTCCGGGTTCCAGCCCGCGACGATATTGACCCCCGCCCGCCCGTTCGAGGCCTGATCGATGGTCGCCAGCGCCTTGGCGGCGAAGACAGGATGCACCATGGGCACATGCACGGTGGAAAAAAGCGCGATCCGCTCGGTCACTCCGGCAAGCGCGGCGGCGAAGGTGAAGGTCTCGTAGGAATGCTGACGCGCGTTGATCTCGCCGCCATACCCCTTCCAGCGCGCGATCGGCAGGAAGAATTCGATGCCGGCACGATCGGCGATCTGCGCGGCCTGCACGATCTCGGACCAGCGGGCGGGCCAGCGCTCGGGCACCTTGGTTATCGTCAGACCGCCATCGGCATTGGCGGAAAAGACCCCGAGTTTGAAGCGGTTTGAAGAATGCATGGGATGCGGGGTCATGGCTGCCTCGGTGTTGACGGTATGGGGCGCGGCGAAGGGTCGGTTGGTCAGTCCCGTGCTTCGATGTCGTCGGCGGTGGCACTGACCACCCGCTCGAACCACTGAAACGCGGCATCGATGAAATCTTCCATGATCTTGCGGGCCAATTGCGGATCGCGCGCCTCGAAGGCTGCGACCAGATCGCAGACACCCTTGGCAGCGGTCGCGCGGGCATCCGGATCCACCAGCGTGGCCCGGCGCACCAGAACCACCTGATCATCGAACTTGGCCAGCGTTTCCTGCAAACGTCGGTTGGGAATGCGCGACAGCCAGAGCGCGCGAAAGGCGATATTGGCGGCCGCGGACTCTTGCTGGCTTGTGGCGGCCAGCAGGCGATCGCGCCCGGCGACATAGCGCGCAAGATCGGCCTCGGTGACGTTGCGCGCGATGTCGGCGACCGCCTGCGGTTCCAGAAGGCGGCGGATCTGGAAGATCTCCTCGATGTCGCGCAGTGTCAGCGTGGGCACGACAAAGCGCCCGTCCTGTTGCTCGACCAGACCGTTCAGCGACAGCCGGAACAGCGCCTCGCGAACCGGGGTGCGCGATACCGACAGGCGCCGCGCCAGATCTTCCTCGATCATCCGGTCGCCGGGTTGAAACACATTGTCGAGCATCATCGTCCGTAGCCGGTCATAGACCTGAAGGCTCAATGGCGGCTGTCGGCGGATGCTGAAATCGGTTTGGGTCACGGAACTCTCCTGAAAATACTGTATACAGTGCGCAGAAACCTGTCAATTCGGCTTCCTCCCAGAGGTTGCATCGCAGGCTCAGGGGCGCAAGTGTTCTGTCCACATCGGGTAATGGGCATTCCCCCCTTCGAACGGGGGAAAGCTGTGAAAATCGGCGCGCAATTCATGCCGGACCGGGGATTGCAGCGCCGCCGTCAGGGCCTCGGGGCCGTCGAACATGACCCGGTTACGCTGCATGTGGTCGGCCTTGGCATGGGGAAGATGGCTGACCCAGTCCACCCGTGTCAGGATCTCGATGCCGCGGATGCCGGGGAAGCGGCGAAACAGCGGCGGGTGGCCGGTCATGTAATGGTCAAGCCAGGCGTTCAAATCGCGGGCCGGGCCGGGATAATGCACCACATACGAACAGGGCAGCGCCCCCGGCGGAGTTTGCAGCACGTTATCGTCGACCGGGTATTCGCGCCGCCAGAAGGCCTGCGCTGTTGCCCGCGCTCCTGCCTGCGATGGCAAGGCTGAAGACAACGCCTGCAACGCGCCTTTGCGCCCGGCGGCGGCTTCGAGCCTTTCCAGTCGGCCGAAGTGAAGCTGAACAACCAGCGGCGGTGCGGCGCCGTCATCGACATAGAGATCCGTGGCCGTGGCCGGCGTGAAGATCAGCGCCTCTTCCAGCGCCGGCACATCTGCCAGCACCGACCGCAACGCCGCCAGTTCGTCGGCCGGCACGACCTCCGGCCCCTCGTGCGACAGCACAAGTGCAAAGCTCATCTCAGCGTCCCATCAGGCTGGGCAGATACAGCGCAAGCTGCGGTACCATCGCCACCAGGAAGATCAGGAACAGGGTCATCAGCACATAGGGCATCGCCGCATAGGACATGGTGCGCAAGCTGGTGCCCTTTGGCGCCACCCCCAGCACGATGTAGAGCAACAGGCCGAACGGCGGCGTGGTAAAGCCCACCTCAAAGGCCAGAAGCAGCATCAGGCCGAACCAAACCGGATCGAACCCATAAAGATGGGCGATCGGCATGAACAAGGGCAGCGTGATGAGCATCATCGACACCTGGTCCATGAACATGCCAAGCACGAGAATGATCACGATCATCATCAGCAAGATGCCATAGGGTCCGATATCCATCCCGGTGATCGAGGTGATGAAACCGTTCGACGCGCCCGAGAAGGCGAATATCTGGCTGAACGTGGTCGAAGCCGTGATTATCAGGAAGGTCATCGCCGTGACCTTCATCGCGTCATCGAGCGATTTCCAAATCACGCTCCAGCTGAACTTGCGATAGACCAGCAAAAGTAACAGCACGCCCATGCAGCCAAGCCCCGCGCTTTCCGTCGGCGTGGCAATGCCCATGATGATGGTGCCGACGACGCAGAAGATCAGAAAGCTCATCGGCAGGATGTTCGACGTCACGGCGACGAACTTTGCCCAGCCGCTGGCCGCGGGCACGGCGTATTGCGGTGCGGCGTCGGGGTCGATCTTGGTCTGAAAGAAGATCAGAAGGCCGAACAGCACCACCAGCACCAAACCTGGCAGAAACCCGGCGATCAGAAGCGCGCCGACATCGATCTGCGCAAGGCTTCCCAAAAGCACCCCCAGCGTCGACGGCGGGATGATCACCGCCAGGCTGCCAGCGCCCAGAATCGGGCCATAGGCCATGTGCGGCTTGTATTTGCGCTTGAGCATCTCGGGCGCCATCAGGCTGCCCATCATCCCGGCATTGGCAAGGCTGGAACCCGAAAGGGCCGCAAAGATCGACCCCGATCCCAGCGTGACGTAGGAAAGCCGCCCGCGCAGGTTGCCGATCGACAGATCGAGCGCGTGGATCACCCGCTCGCCAAGCCCGGAGCGAAAGAACAGGCTGCCCATGACCAGAAACATCGGCAGCGGGGCCAGCGAATAGGTGGTGATCGCCTCGGAAAAGTTGGACACCATCTGCGTGATGCCGCGCGCACCGCCGAAGAACAGGAACACCCCGGCGATATTGGTGGCAAAGAAGGCGAATGCGACGGGCAGCCCGATGCCCATCAGGAACAGGATGGAGGCGATCAGGAACGAGAAAGGGAAAAGCCAGTCCATGATCAATGCCCCAGGGTTTCAGCGGGATCGCTGTCATAGAAATCATCATGGCCAAGCAGGTATCGCAGCCATTCCAGCGCCGCCAGGAAGAAGGCCAGCACCATCGGCGCGAAGACCACCCATTTGGGAATGTCGAACGTGCGCATCTCGTAGGTGCCGCGCTCAATCGCCAACATCAGGGAATTCAAGGCAATCCAGCCCAGGTACAGGCACAGGGCGATACAACCGAGATAGACGATTTTGGAAAGAACCTGACGCGCACCACCGGGCAGGACCACCCGCAGGAAGATCACGAACACATGCCCCTTTTTCCGCACCAGCCAGGGCATGGCCAGGAACGTGATGTAGAGCAGGAAGAATTCCGATGTGTTGACCGCCCATGCCAGCGGCCTCAGCCCGGCATTGCGCACCGCAACATCCGTCACGACCAGCAAAACCAACGCCCCGATCAGCAAGCGCGCGATCACGGCCAGAAACCAGCAAAGCCGGCCGGAAAGGTCAAAGACAAGGTTCATGAATCGTCCCTAATGTCAGTCAATTCAGATCGGCGGACCTTGGCCCAGCCGGGGTTCAGGCCATGACGCAGAGTGTCGGGGCGGGCCGCGGTTTGCGCGGGCCCGCCCCGGCCAGATCACTCGAAGAGTTCGCGCAGGCGTTCGATATGGGTCGGATCGCGCGCTTCCATCCGCTCCCAGGCGGCGTCCGCGGCCATTTCCAGAAAGCGCTCGCGGCCCTCGCCCGTCATCTCGACGACGGTCTGGCCATCGTCGATCATCTCTTGCGCCAGACGGTCGTTCAGTTCTGCGGTCTCTTCGAAACTGCGGCGTTCGAACTCTTCCGAAACCTCAAGCACGATCTCCTGTGCCTCGGGCGAAAGCGCGTTGAATGCGTCCAGGTTCATCGAGATCAGCACGTCCATGCGGAAAAAGCCCGGATCGACGCGGTAGCGGGTGAACCGGTCCCAGCCGAACGAGGCATAGCCCAGAACCGGATAGGCATTGGCATTGATCACGCCGCGCTCCAGCGAGGTATAGACCTCGGGCGCGGGCTGAATCACCATCGTCGCGCCCAGGTTCTCGAACAGCTGGCGGTAAAGCGGGGACGCGCGGATCAGAATATCCGAGAAGTCCAGCATGCCGTCGTCACGCAGAGTTGGTTCGTCGACCGTCCAGATATGGAACCCGGCCGAGGCGTTCATATGCGCCAGAAGCATGGCATTGCCCTTGCTCTGGTAGATTTCATTGATGAAATCCCAGGCGCCGGTTTCGCGCGCTTCCATCGGCGTCACCGATGAGGCCGAAAGAACCTCGCCTTCGGGCACCAGTTCCAGATAAAGGCCCGCCGGCGTATGGATCATGTCCACCAGACCATCTTGCTGCGCCGTGCCCAGTTGCGGGTTGGGGATCACCTCGGGGCCGCCGCGAACGTCGATGCGCACCACGCCTTCGCCGCGTTCGTTGACGGCATCGACAAAGCGCAGGAATTCCTGCGTGAAATCGCTTGGCGTGGGTGCGAAATGCACCGCGTTGATGACATCCTCGGCACTGGCGGCACCGCCGAGCGCCGAAAGGACAGCGGCGAAAGCCGCGGTTTTCAGTTTTTGCATTTACCTCTCCTTGTCAGATGTAAGCCCTGCACCGCAAGCCGTTTGGCGGTGCCGGGGTTTGCGCAGTTTCGACGTGGAACAAGCCACTTCGGGCGCCCCCTTCAGGATGGGGGCAATCGTTTGACGGCCCTTGTTGTCATTGAACACTGTATACAGTATTCGACCCAGGGCGTCAACGAATCCGAGCACGCCGGAACCCCAGGGCAAGCCGGACATGATCAGGACGAATAAGGGCGGCGCGCCCGGCAAGACAGGATGCGCGTTCATGCCCCGCGTCCCTTTGCCACCAGCGCGCGAAAGTCATCGACCGCCTGTTTCGGCGCGCGCGCACAGAACGGGCCGCGCGCGGGTTCCAACCCGTTCAATCGCGCCAGCCGCACCTGCATCTCGGCCTGCATCAGCGTCACCGCCGCGCAATTGACGACCGGCGCGTGGCCCACTTTCAGGCCGTGTTCGCCCCCCACCAGCAGGCCCGGCAGCACGCCGGCGGGCACGATCACATCGGCCCCGCCCGTCACCATCGGCTCGGCCACCGCCCGGAACGCCGCGATCATCCGGTCCTTGGCGGCCGCGTCGCCGGCAAAGGCGGCCGAGAAATCGGACGGGTCGGCGTTCAACCCCGCGACATGCGAGATGCGCTGCGACAATCCGTAAAGATCGCCCTGTTCCAGATGCATGCTGCGAAACACATCGTCCAGCGTCACCAGCCCGATCCGCCGGCCCATCTGCGCCGCCAGATGCAGCGTGGCCTCTCCGGTGCCGACGACCTGGATGTCCACCGCCGACTTCAGCTCGTAAAGTCCCGGATCCTGAAAATGACCCATGACGACGGCGTCATATCCCGCCTCGGCGGCCGCGATGCCGTTGTCGACGGCAATGATCGCGCAACGAAATTCCGACAGGCGACAGAACGCGCGGTCGGGCGGGCTGATGCCATGGACCTCGACAGTGGTGCCGGGGCTGGCGATGGTGTTCAGATACGCGGTCAGCCGCGCGATATAGGCCGCGCTCGCCGTCGCATCGATGAAGCTTTGCCAAAAGATCTTCAAGGCTTTTCCCCCTGTTCCGGCACCAATGCCAACACCCGCAACGGGCTGCCCGACCCCGCGTGCACCTTCAGAGGTGCTGCCATCACCAGCGCACCCTTTGGCGGCAGCAGGTGCAGGTTGGTCAGGCATTGCAGACCATAGCGTCCCGCCCCGTGCAGATAGTGATGCGCGGGAAAGGGCGGGTCGAAATGGTCGCACTGCCCGGCATCGGTGCCGATGGTTTCCGTGCCGAAGCCAAGTATGCCGCGCTCATGAACCAGCCAGTGAATCGCCTCGGCATCCGGGCCCGGCGTGTGCGCGCCGTCCGCGCGCAGGTTGGCGAACGCCGCGCCCTTTCGCTGCGACCAGTCGGTGCGCATCAGCACCCAGGCACCCGCGGGAATGCGGCCATGCGCGTTCTCCCAGGCATCGAGCGCCGCGCGGGTCAGCAGGAAATCATCGTCGCGGGCACTTTCGGCGGAACAGTCGATCACGCAGACCGGCGCGATCATGTGCTCGGGCGGCAGGGTGTCGACGGTGCCGCGCGGCTGGTCGCGGCCGGTGAACCAGTGTGCGGGCGCATCGAAATGAGTGCCGGTATGTTCGCCGAAACTGAGGTTGTTCCAGTACCACGCAGGCCCCGCCGCATCATAGCGCGAGATCCGTTCGATCCGCACCGGGGCCGACGGCGCGAATTCGGGCGGCACCACGATCGTGGGGAAATCTTCGGTCAGGGTGTGGGTCAGGTCGACCACTCGCACCGCACCCGAAGCCAGCGCGCCACTCAGCATTTGCAGAACATCGGTCATCGCGGCGCCCTCACAGCTTGCCCTGGGAAAGATCGCGTTCAACCGCCTTCGGGTTGTCCGCAAGCCGGGCCAGCAGGTCGCGCGCGACATCTCCCGCGACCACCTCTTCAAGACCCCGCATCAAGCCATCGACCACGGCTCCGGCCAGTGCCTTGCCGGTGACCTTGGGTTGCGGGGCAAGCTGGAACCAGGCGTCCTCGGTCGGCGCTGTCAGCACGGTCATCAAGCGCACACCGCCGCCAGCCAACTGTGCCCGCAGGCTGTGCGACACCGAAAGCGCGGCGGCATGGGCGGCGCAATAGCCCGCCATTTCGGGCGCTGTTGCGCGGGCAAAGACTGACAGCACATTGACCCAGGCCACCGCCCCCGGCGCGTTTTCATCGCCGTCGGCGCCGCGCCCGGCCAGCACCGGGCCAAAGACGCGGGCCAGCCGCATGAGGCCAAAGGCCACGACCTCCATGGCCATGCGGGCATGCGTCGCGGCCGCCGGCGCCGACAGCCCGCCGGGGCGGGGGTGATCGGCGGTATTGATCAGGATTTCGACCTTGCCGCCGATCGCGCGCGCCAGATCCTCGACCGATCGGTCCGAACTCAGATCGAGCGCCACGAAGCGCAGCCCCGGCACGGCCGCGAACTCGGCGCGGTTTTCCAGCGGTTTCCAGTCTTCGGGCAGACCCATGAAGATCTCCGCAGCCCCCGCCGCTGCCAGCTTGTGCGCCAGCGGCAGGGCTGCGACGTGGCGGGCATCGGTTATCAGCACCCGCCGCCCGCGCGGGTCGGCGACCATTTCCTGCCATTGCCTGTCGATGGTCATGTCGCCTCCGTTCTCGGGTCCCGCGTACAGCACGGCCTGCCCGGCGCGATCCAGCATGAGGGTCAGTCGCAGCCGATCACGCGGAACGGGAGCGGGATGCAGATGCACCAGCGCCATCGGCCCGGCATCCATCTGCACCAGCCCCACGCGCCACGGCGCGCGCTCGCGGAAATAGGGGTCGGCGGGCACCTCGGCGCGGGTCTCGGACATGAGCACCGCCCCTGACGGGGCGTCAGCAGCCGTGATGTCGATGGACAGGCAGTTCGGGCAGGCCTCAGGCATCGGCCAGGCATAGGCGCCACAGGCGCCACAGCGCGGCAGCGCAAAGCGGCCCTCGGCGGCGGCGGCGGTCAACAGATGCGCCTTGCGGCTGCACGCGGCGGGGGGCAGCAGCGGCTGTCGCGTGCGACGAAGCGGGTTCTTGCGCGGGCGCCTGGGCGTCATGCAGCCTCCAACACCATGGCGCCGGACCCAAGGCCGCGGTCGAAATTGATCATGCCGAAGCCCGAAACCAGCGCGCGCCGCGCCCCGGCCACCTGCCGGGGCCCGGCCGCGCCGGTCAGTTGGCGAATTGCCTCGACAATTCCAAGATGCCCGCCCGCGCAACCCGCCTGACCGCTTGACAACTGCCCGCCCGAGGTGTTGTGCGGCAAGCTGCCGGTCACGGTGAAATCGTGTCCGGCGATGAACTCGGCCAGCCCGCCCTTGGGACACAGCCCCAGATCCTCGAACTGCATCGCGCTGATGAACGGGTAGTCATCATATGTCTGCACCAGATCGATCGCGTCGGGACCAATGCCCGCCATCGACCACAGCGTGTCGATATCGCGCGCCCAGCCGCCGCGCAGCATCACCGGATCGGCGGGAAAGGCGTTGTGGCGCTCGATCGCGGCGGTCAGACGGACAAACGGCAAGCCCTGGGCGCGCGCCGTTTCCTCGCGCAGGATCAGAAACGCCTCGGCCCCGGCGCAGGGCAGGACGCAGTCAAACAGATGGATTGGCGGGGCAATGGGACGCGAACCCAGATAGTCATCCAGCGAGAGCGGCTTTTTCATCAGCGCATGTGGGTTCTTCAGCGCGTTGTCCCGCTGGGCCACCGCGATCTTGCCGCAATGCGCGCGCGAAAGGCCGCTGGCCTCCATATAGGCCTGCGCGATCAGCGCAAAGCTGACATTTGGCCCGCCAGCCCCATAGGGATAAACCGCGTCTTGCGAGAATCGCGAGAAGTTTTCCAGCGACTGGCGAAAGCTCTGCGGCGCGTTGGTGTCAGCCGCGATACAGGCAACCATGTCGGCATCCCCGGCCTGCACCGCCCGCGCTGCGCGGCGCACTGCCACCATCCCGGCCACACCGCCCAGAGGGACGAAATCCACGAACCGGGGCGACAGGCCGAAATGCTGGGTCAGGCCGATGGCACTGTCCGGCGCCATCGAGAAACTGGCGACCGACAGGCCGTCGAACGCAGGGTGCGGCACCCCGGCCCCCGCGGCCAGGCCGGCCAGCGCCCGGCCAAGCCACCACTGCGCGCTTTCGGGGGAATAGCGGGTATAGGGCACCGTCACCGGCACCGCCAGAACCACCCCGTCATATCCCATCGGAGTGGCCATGCCGTCCTCAGACCACGCTCAAGGTGACGTCGACATTCCCGCGCGTGGCATGCGAGTAAGGGCAGCGCTGGTGCGCGGCCTCGACGATTTCTTGCGCCTGGGCCGGTTCGATGCCCGGCAACGCGACGGCCAGGTCGACCGCCAGCGCATAACCCGGCTCCACCGGGCCAAGCCCGACGGTTGCGGTGACGGTCACATCGTCCCCCAGCGAAAGTTTGCGCTGCCGTCCCACCAGCTTGACGGCGCCCAGAAAACAGGCGGCATAGCCGGCAGCGAAAAGCTGCTCGGGGTTGGTTCCCGCGCCGCCCGGGCCGCCCAGCGCCTTCGGCACGCTCAGATCGAGCGCAAAGGCGCCGTCAGGGCTTTTCGCCGTTCCCTCACGCCCGCCAGTGGCAGTCATGGTCGCCGAGTACAGGATCTTTTCAGGCGTCATCGTTCCCCTCCTTCAGGATGTGGCGGCGCGCGCGGCGCCCTTGATCTGGCGAACATCCAGCGCATGTCCGTCGGCCAGCGCGGCTTCCGCGTTCCGCCGAATCTGGCCGCGTTGCAGCTTCTGCGTGGCCCCGAGCGGCAGTTCATCAACCACCAGCAGCCAGCCCGGCAGCTTGTGATAGGACAGGCGTTCGGCCAGCCGCGCCATCAGCGTCTGTGAGAACTGCGGGTTGGCGGTTTCAACAGGGTCGCCGGGGACGACAAAGGCGAACACCTCTTCGCCCCGGATCGGGTCGGAGACCGGCGTCACGGCGGCGGCGCGCAAGGCGGGATCAGCCTGCAAGGCGGTCTCGACCTCAAGCGCCGAGATGTTTTCACCCGCCCGGCGGATGATGCTTTTCCGGCGATCGATGAAATAGAACAGCCCCTGCGCATCAACCCTGACCACGTCGCCGGTGTGGAACCAGCCGCCCTCCCAGGCGGCCTCGGTCGCCGCCGGATCGCCCAGATAGCCGGAAAAGAACCCGCGGCGCGGATCGTCGCCCTGGCTGCGCACCAGCAACTCGCCCGGTGCGCCCGGTTCGACATCGCGGCCCGCCTCGTCAACGATGCGCCATTCCATCCCGGCACGCGGCCGGCCGATGCAACGCGGCCCCAGCGGCCCGGTCAGTCCGGCGGTATCGGTTATGGCGGCGCCGCCGGTTTCGGTCATCGCCCAGCCTTCGACAACCGGCAATCCGAACCGCGCCTCGAACGCCGCCTTGTGGTGGTCCTCGACGCCGGGACTGAAAATGAAACGCGCCCGATGACGGCGTTCATCCGGGCTTTCGGGAAGTTGCAGCAGGATCGCCGGAATCACCCCAAGCCCGTGCACGATGGTCGCGCCTGAATCGGCCACGGTGGCCCACCACCGGCTGGCGCTGAACCGGTCCAGCGGCACGATGGTGCCGCCGATCAGCATCATTCCCAGCGCCGTGCATCCCAGCGCGTTCATGTGGAAAAACGGCAGGGGCGTCAGCGAAACCTCGCAATCGGGGCGCATCGCCGCGATCCCCGGCATCGAGACATACCATTGCGCCACGTTGATCAGGTAGTGGTTCGACAGGATGCAGGCCTTGGGCTTGCCCGTGCTGCCCGAGGTGAACAGAAGCGCCGCCTCGTCGTCGGGCAGGCCCGCGCGCGGCGGGCGGGGCGTGGCGGCGGGCGGCGGCGGCGCATCGAACGACGCCACCGGCACACCCGGCGGAAGGCCTGTGGCCAACAACGCCTCGAACCCTGGCACGGCAATCACCGCCTCGGCCTGCGAGACTTCCATCTGATGGCGCAACTCGTCGGGGCGCATATCACCGTTGAGCGGCACGACCGAGGCACCGATGGCATTGAGCGCCAGCCAGTGCAGCAGAAATTCCGGGCGGTTCAGCAACAAAAGCGCCAGGCGCGATCCGGCGCCATAGCCCGCCGCGACATAGGCGTCACGCAAGGCCGCGATCTGCCGCGCCGCCGCGTCATAGGTGAGGGCATAGCCCGAAGGCGCCCAGGGAAGCGCGGCCGAGGCGGGCGCGCGCACGAAATCCTGCGCCGGAAGACGCGCCGCACTGCGCGCAAATGCCTCGTATGGCGATGTGACCTGCGGCATCCGATCTGCCCTCTTGCGTGCGTGTGGTCAGACGATACGGTCCGAATCGAGACGTTTCCAATTCAAAACACTTGCAGGTTCCATATCACGCCGTTATCAAAAGTCATGGAACTGAGACAAATTCACTATTTCGTCGCCATCGCCGAGGCCGAACATTTCGGCCGTGCCGCGCTGCGTCTGCACATCGCCCAGCCCGCGCTGAGCCGTCAGATGAAGCTTCTGGAGCGCGAAATGGGCGTCGCCCTGTTCGAGCGCCTGCCGCGTGGGGTTCGGCTGACGGCGGCGGGCCGGGTTTTTCTGAACGAAACCAGGGGCCTGCATGCCCAAATCGCCCGAGCCATAGATGCTGCGAAGGCGGCGGCGGCTGGGCAGCATGGCGCGCTGCGCCTGGGCTTCATCGAGGCTGCCGCATGGCACGGGCTGGTGCCGGATGCGCTTCGCAGTTTTCGGACTCGGTTTCCGGGGGTGGAATTGTCGCTGATGGCCATGCCCACCGCCGAACAACTGGCGGCGCTTCGCCAGGGCCAACTGGACGCGGCGCTGGTCTACAACCCGTTGCCGGCCGATGACCTTACGACCGTGCCGCTGGTGCGCCATCCGGTGGTTCTTGCGGTGCCGGCGGAATCCCCGCTGGCCAGGCGGGACGCGGTGTCGCTGCTCGATCTTGCGGATCACCCCTTGATCGGCTTTCAGCGTCGTGCCAGCCCCCGGTTCTTTGATGACGTGCATTCACGCTTTCGGGCGGCAGCCTTCACACCGCGCTATATCGCCGAACTGATGACCGAAACCGACATTCTGGCGCTGGTCAGCACCGGGGCCGGCATTGCTCTGGCCAATTCCGCGCAGATGTGGCGCCCGCCGCATGGTGTCCGTTTCATCGAGGTGCAGGATCTGGGGGTCAGCCTGGAACTGTCCCTGGTCCATGCCCACGAGAACGAGGCCCCGACCCTCCAGCAGTTCGCCGCGATCCTGTGTGCGTTGGCAAAGCAGGATGGTGAATTACCTCAGACCTGAAGCGCCGCCTCTCGGCGCGTGGTCGCGCGAAACAACAAAGGGAATGCAGACATGAACGAGACGATGCGCGCCATCTGTTACGAAACTTATGGCGACCCCGAGGTGCTGCGCCTCGTCAGCTTGCCACGGCCCGTGCCCGGACCCGGTCAGGTTCTGGTCAAGCTCGCGGCCGCCGGGGTTGCGCCGCTGGACTGGAAATTGCGCGCGGGCATGCTGGCACAGCATTTCACCCCCGCCTTTCCCAAGATTCCGGGGCGCGACGGCACCGGCACGGTGCTGGCCTGCGGGCCGGATGCTGCCGGTTTTGCCGATGGTGACCGGGTCGCCGTCATGGCGCCGCCCGCCGGCGCTGCGGGCACATGCGCCGAATACATCGCGGCCGATGCGTCGCTATGCGTGAAACTGCCGGACGCCGTCGATCTGATCGACAGCGCTGCGCTTGTCAATTCCGGTCTGTCGGCCTGGATCGCAGCGGTGCGCACGGCGCAGGTGACGGCGGGCCAGAGGGTGCTGGTGCAGGCCGGCGCCGGGGCGGTCGGCGGGCTTTTGGTGCAGCTTTGCGCGCATTTCGGCGCCGAGGTCACGGCCACCTGCAACAGCCGCAATCTGGCGTATGTCCGCGGGCTTGGGGCGCATCGGGCGATTGCCTATGACAAGCCGTTTCCCACCGATCTGCCACCGCAGGATATCGTCTTTGACCTGATGGGCGGCGCGGTCCATGATGCCTGCTATCCGCTTCTGGCGCCAGGTGGGCACCTGGTCTGGCTGACCGCCGCGCCGATCACCGAACGGGGCGACGAGTTCGGCGTCAGGGTCAGCCGGGCGATGATCTCAGACGACGCCACGGCCGTGGCCGAGGTGCTGGCGCTGGCCGCACGGGGCATCGTGCAGCCCCAGGTGGCGGGCCGCCTGCCACTGGCAGAGACCGCGCTGGCACACAGGCGCCTGGCCGAAGGTCAGGTGTCGCGCGGCAGGCTGCTGGTCCTTCCCTGAACCGGCCTCTGCGGGCGGGCGATGCGGCCAGGCCTCCGGCGGCAATGCGCTTGTCCTTTGCGTGTTCCAGCGCGGCACGACCCCTTAGCCCGCCGGCCCGCGACCGATCGCCAGCGCAGCCGCAAGGACCGCCAGCCCCAGCGTCAGCCCGGCCCAATCGGCCCATCCTGCCCGCGCTTGCGGCAAATAGCTCCGCTCTGCATGCGATCCCAGGCCACGGGCTTCGAACGACAGCGCCGCGCGGCTGGCGCGGCGGATCGCATAGGCCAGAAGCGGGATCGCCAGGGCGATCACCTCGCCGGGCGCAGGAACGCGCCGCAGCGGACGGCCCAGCCGGATCGCGCGCGCCATGCGCAGCTGCAACATCTCGGCGCGCAGATCGGGCACCATATGCATGGCCTGCATCAAGGCAAAGCCGACGGATGCAGGCAGCCGCAAATGCTGCATCAGCGCCCGAACGAATTGCCCCGGATCCGTGGTCAGGGCGAACATCGCCGAGGTCATGCCGCAGGCCAGAACCCGGAAAAAGAGCACGAGGCCCGGCGCGACATCGGGTGCACCTCCCTGTTCCTGCGCCATTTGCACGGCAAAGCCCGACTCGGCGCGAAACAGCAGCGAGGTTGTCAGGAAGCCAAAGCCGAACAGCGCGAAGGGCACCATCAAAAGCAGCAGATGCCGCAAGGGCACGCGCGCGCCCAATGCCAGCAAGAGCGTGGCGCCCGCGAACACGGCGATCTGAAACGACAGATCAAAGATCGCCAGCGACGCCACGATCCAGGCCAGGCACAGCGCGAGCTTGAGCAACGGGTGAAACGCTCTCAGCATCCCGCCGTCTCCAGCCAGTCCAGAACCGGCGCGGCCTCGGGCGGCAACAATCCGGCCGCCGCAAGCCGGGCCGGGTCGCGCATCAGGGCACGGCAGGCGCCGTCGAACTGCACCGTTCCGCCGTGCAAAAGCACCGCGCGTTCCGCGACCGACAGCGCGAAATCCATATCGTGTGTGATGACGGCGATCCCGCGCCCTTCGCCGGCCAGCGCTCTGATCCGCTGCGCGAGCGCGGCCTCGCTGGCGCCATCCAGCCCGGCCGTGGGCTCATCAAGGATCAACAGGGGCCATCGGTCGCTCTCGGCCAGAAGTGCCAGCGCGAGGCGCCGTTTCTGACCTTGCGACAGGGTAAAGGGGTGCTGATCGGCGACGCGATCAAGCGACCAGCGGTTGAGGATTTGCGCCACCCCGTCCGGCGCAGTCGCCGTGCATTCGAGTTCCGCGCGAACGGAGTCCCGGCTGAAATGCGCCTCGGGGTTTTGAAACGCCACCGCACCGGCTGGACCCGTTCGTCGTCCCGCGCGGGGCGGCAGCAAGCCCGCAAGGCAGGCCGCAAGCGTGGATTTTCCGGCCCCGTTGGCCCCGAGAATGGCCACCACCTCGCCGGCGTGAAGCGTCAGCGATACGTCGCGCAGGACGACCGGCCCGAAGGGCGGCGCGCAGGCCGCGCCGTCCAGCGTTGCCAGCACCTCGCCGGTGCGGATCGGGGCGGGCAAGAGCGCATCTTGCAGCCGGTGCCGGGCTTTGGGGGCGACGCCAATCAGGGCCTCGCGCAGGGGCAGGCGCGGGTCGATCAGGTCCGGAAGTGCGGCATGAAGCCGGGTTGCCAACGGCAGGGCGATACCGGCCTCGGCCAGCATCGGGCCGTGCCGCCGCATCACGTCGCGCGGTGCGCCCTCGACCATCACGCGACCGTCACGGCCCAAGGCGATGCAACGATCGACATGATCAAGGATCGGGCCGGGCTTGTGCTCGACCACGATCGCGGTGCGGCCCGGCGCCAGCAGGCGCGCCGTCATCCGGCGTGCGGCCTCCGGGGCCAGACTGGCCGCGGGCTCATCGGCCAGCGTGATCGCGGCCGCCTGCGCCAGAAGCGCGGCCAGCGCCACGCATTGCCGCTCCCCGCCAGACAGCATGTTGATGCGCCGATCCGCCCAGGTTTGCGGAACGCCGGCACGCCTCATCGCCTTGGCAACGATCTCAGGAAGGCGCGCGGCCGCGACGCCCAGGTTTTCAGGGCCGAACGCGATCTCGTCGCGCACCGCAAAGCCCGCCAGCGTCTGTCCCGCGTCTTGAAACAGATAGCCGCAGGTGTCGGCCCAGTCCGCCGGCGTTCGGCTTTCGACCGGGCATCCGTGCAGCGAAATCGCACCCCGGCGGTCGCCCGGGATCGATTGCGGGAACAGCCCCGTCGCGGCGTGAAGAAGCGTGGATTTCCCCACACCCGACGCCCCCATCAAAAGGACACGCTCGCCCACGCGCAGGTTGAACGAGATGGGCCCGACGGCATCGACCGACGCCGCATCGTGGCGCAGCGACACTCGGTCATAGGACAGCGCGTCAGGCACGGGTGGCGCGGTCGATCGCAAGACCGGAAAGAACGCCGGTGCGATAGAGCGCCTTGACGATATAGTGCCCAAGCACCCCGCCCAGAATCGCCCCCGACGCCAGCCGCAGCACGAACATCGTGACCAGAAGCCCCGGTGCGAGGCTGCCGTAATCAAAGCGAATCCACGTATAAACGAACGAAAAGACGGCAGCGCCCATACCGGCGGCCATCAACACCGCCAGGGAATAGCGCCGCCACCGGGTCGCGGCAAAGACGGCCTCGGCGCCCGCGCCCTGCACCAGCCCTGTCAGCAACAGAAGAAGCCCCGCCGGGCTGCCAAGCAGGACCTGCAAGGCCGAGGCCATGACCTCGGAGACAAGCGCGACACCGGGCTTGCGGATGATGGCCGCAGCGATGATCGAGACGATGAACCAAAAGCCCATGACGACATCCATGCTCACAGGCCCGAAGACCGCTTGCAGCACCAGCCAGACCTGCACCCAGCCCAGATACAGCACGCCGAATACGGCGCCCAACGCAGCGACGATCAATGTTTCACGAAGAGTCCAGACGGATGGATTGGGCATGTCAGCCTCCTGAATTGGCAAGGGTGTCTTGTGGAACGGCGGGCCGGCCGCCAAGGGCTCAGCGCGCGCTCGGCGAATTGGCCGATACGGTCACATCCATGGCGAGGTGCCCGGCCTCGGCCCCGAAGCCGGTAAAGGCCTGGCTCAGGGTCTCGAACACCGGGCCGGCATCGCCGCGCAGCGCGGTGCAGAAATTCTTGGACCGATCGAACGTGCCCGAGTCCTTGAGGAACGCGATGCAGCCGTAGATCTCGTCCATATGGTGCCCGACCCCAAGCGGGTAGAGCGACAGTTGCGCCGCGATGTCCTGCTTCAGGCGGGGCGCAGCGGCGACCGCGTCGCGACCCAGTGCCACCCGGTCTGCAAGCGGCAGGTTCCGCGGCTGCCCGGCACGTGGCGTGCAAATGGGATCGTCCGGCTCCCCCGGACAGCCGCGCGAGACGGTGGCATGCATCGTGGTGTGCACGCCCGTTCGCGCAGCGGCGCAAAACAGATCTCGCATTGCTGGAAAGAGAACCTCTGGCGGCCCGACCATCAGCGTCGAAAGCGAGTCGGTCTCAAGCCTCAACCGGTCGCGCCAGGGGTCCAGCGCCTCAAGCGCGCCAATAATGATGCCGACGAAATCGTCCGACATCGGATATAGTGAGACTTGCGCTCCAGAAAACATGGTCACCTCGCTCCGCTGGCATTACCCAGATCAGCTCAAGGGTGCGAGGATTTGCATCCTTCATCTCAGCCCCGGCACTACGGAGCCCCCCTGTATGACCTCTCCCTATTTTAGGGCGCGGGGAAAAGTCAAGCGTTCGTCGCAGGTGCGGTGGACCGACGTTGCAAGCCCGCCGGCGCCTGGGCCGGGAACACGACAGCGAGAGGCGCAGCCAGTGGGTGCGGTCTTGCCGCCGTCATCGCGCGGATGGGACAGGTTTGCGGGCGGCCAGACTGTTTCCGGGCTGTGCCAAAGGACCCGTTCGCCGACTGGATGGCAAACTTAAGCGGCAGTTGCCTGTTAATTGGGCAGAACGCCAGTGCATGGCTATTATTGCAGCAGGGCTGCGGCGTGGTGCGTGCGGATCGCGGTCTTCGGATTGCGCGCGCGGTCCTCGTGCCTAGCATCGGAATCGCCGCAACACGTCAAGTCGTCCCACGCCCCCAATGACCCTTCACGCACCGATCCAACAACGCGCACAACGCAGCCACGGCCGCACGATCCTGCGTTTGGATGGGGGCGAGCGGGTCATCGAATTGCATCAGTCGGGGTGTTCCAAGCTGTTTCTTCTGCGTGGCCACGGGGCACCGCGCGAGGCCGTGTTCGTCAATACCGCAGGCGGGTTGACCGGCGGCGATACCTTGCACGCGCGGGTCGCGCTTGGCAGCGGCGCGGCGCTGGCCTGCACCACCCAGGCGGCCGAGCGCATCTATCGCAGCGCGGGCGGCGCGGCCTGCGTGAGCACCGAACTTGAACTCGGCAGGGGCGCAACGCTTGCCTCGCTCCCGCAGGAGACGATCCTGTTCGACGCAAGCAGGCTCGAGCGTCGCCTGCGCGTCGAGATGGCCGAGGATGCCAAGCTTGTGCTGGTCGAGATGCTGACGCTCGGTCGCGCGGCGATGGGCGAGCGCGCGATCAGCGCGGCCGTGAACGACGGCCGCATGATCCGCCGGGGCGGGCGCCTTATCACCCATGACGTGCAGCGGCTGACCTTGCCCCTCCCGGCCGACCCGGCGCTGCTTGGCGATGGCACGGCACTGGCCACGATGATGGTCGTGGCCCCGGATGCCGAGGACCGTGCCGTGCGGCTGCGCGCCGCGCTGTCGTCTGACGGGGTCGAGGCTGCGCTGTCGGCCTGGGACGGGCGGCTGGTCGCGCGCCTGCTTTCGCCCGCGCCCCACCTTCTGCGGCGGGCGCTTGCACGCGGCTTGCACGCGATCAGCCCGCACAACTTGCCACGCACCTGGGCCATTCAGCAGGAAGAGACCGCATGAACCTGTCACCCCGTGAAAAGGACAAGCTGCTGGTCAGCCTCGCTGCCATGGTCGCGCGCGGGCGGCTGGCGCGAGGTGTCCGGCTCAACCATCCCGAGGCCATCGCGCTGATCACCGATTTCGTCGTCGAGGGCGCGCGCGACGGCCGCTCGGTCGCCGATCTGATGCAGGCCGCGGGCACGGTCGTCACGCGCGAGCAATGCATGGACGGCATCCCCGAGATCGTGACCGAGGTCCAGGTCGAGGCCACATTTCCTGACGGCACCAAGCTCGTCACCGTTCACGACCCGATCCGATGAAGGAGCCCCATATGCGCCACATACCGCTTGCCCTGTTGTCGCTGCTGCCCGCCGCCGCATGGGCGCATCCGAACTCTGATGATCACGCCCACGGTACGGGTTTCGTGGATGGCCTGCTGCATCCGCTTGGCGGCGCGGATCACCTGGCCGCGATGGTTGCGGTCGGATTGTGGGCCGCGCTCACGGGCGGGCGGGCGCTCTGGGCCTATCCGCTGGCATTTGTGGCCGCGATGGTCTTGGCCGGGCTGGCGGGCGTGGGGCAGGCACCCTTACCGGGCATGGAGCAGGCGATCCTGGCCTCGGTGATCGTTGTCGGCGCGGCGGCGGCGCTGGCGCTGCGCCCGCCGATGGCGGCCGCGCTGGCGGCGCTGGCGCTGTTTGGCGCCGCGCATGGCTATGCCCACGGGGTCGAGGGGCTGGCGGGGGCCGGCTATCCGGCGGGCTTCACGCTTGCCACGCTGGCGCTGCACGCGGTGGGGCTGGTCATCGGCCTCATGGCGATGCATGTGCAGCGGCCGGTGATCACGCGCGGCGCCGCCGCCATCACCGCGATTGCCGGGGCATGGATGGCGTTGACATGATACCGGGCGAGGTATTCCCCCGCGCGGGCAGTATCACCCTGAACGCGGGCCGCGACGCGATCACGCTGGAGGTCGCCAACACCGGCGACCGCCCCGTGCAGGTCGGCAGCCACTATCATTTCGCCGAAACCAACCCCGCGCTGGATTTCGACCGCGCCGCCGCGCGCGGGTTGCGCCTTGATATCGCGGCGGGCACGGCGGTCCGATTTGAACCCGGCCAAACCCGCGAGGTGCGCCTGATCGCCTATGCCGGAGCGCGGCGGATCTTTGGTTTCAACCAGCAAGTGATGGGCGACCTATGAGCACGACCATACCGCGCGCGGTCTATGCCGACATGTTCGGCCCCACTACGGGCGACCGTCTGCGCCTGGCCGACACCGATCTGATCATCGAGGTCGAGCGCGACCTGACCACCTATGGCGAGGAGGTCAAGTTCGGCGGCGGCAAGGTCATCCGTGACGGCATGGGCCAGTCGCAGCGCAGCCGCGCCGAAGGGGCGGTGGACACGGTCGTCACCAATGCGCTGATCCTGGACTGGACGGGCATCTACAAGGCCGATATCGGGCTCAAGGACGGGAACATCGCCGCCATCGGCAAGGCCGGCAACCCCGACACGCAGCCCGGCGTGGATATCGTCATCGGTCCGGGCACCGAGATCATCGCCGCCGAGGGCCGCATCGTCACCGCAGGCGGCTTCGATGCCCATATCCATTTCATCTGCCCGCAGCAATGCGACCACGCGCTGCATTCCGGGCTGACGACCATGCTGGGCGGCGGCACCGGCCCCGCGCATGGCACGCTGGCCACCACCTGCACGCCGGGGCCCTGGCATATCGGGCGCATGCTTCAGGCCGCCGACGGCATCGCCATGAACCTGGCCTTCGCCGGCAAAGGCAACGCCGCGACGCCCAGGGCGCTGGAAGAACAGATCCGCGCCGGGGCCTGCGCGCTCAAGATGCATGAAGACTGGGGCACGACCCCCGCGGTGATCGACAACTGCCTGTCGGTTTGCGACGCCTTCGACGTGCAGGCGATGATCCACTCGGACACGCTCAACGAATCCGGTTTCGTGGAACACACCATCGCCGCGATGAAGGGTCGCACCATCCACGCCTATCATACCGAGGGCGCGGGCGGCGGCCATGCCCCCGACATCATCCGCCTGTGCGGCGAGGCCAATGTGATCCCCTCATCGACCAACCCGACGCGGCCCTACACGGTCAACACCATCGAAGAGCATCTCGACATGCTCATGGTGTGCCACCACCTCGACAAGCGCATCCCCGAGGATGTGGCCTTTGCCGAAAGCCGCATCCGCCGCGAGACCATCGCCGCCGAGGACATCTTGCACGACATGGGCGCGTTCTCGGTGATCTCCTCGGACAGCCAGGCGATGGGGCGCGTCGGCGAGGTCATCATCCGCACCTGGCAGACCGCGCACAAGATGAAGGTGCAGCGGGGTCGGCTGGCCGAGGAAACCGGCGAGAACGACAACATCCGCGTGCGCCGCTATATCGCGAAATACACCATCAACCCCGCCATCGCGCACGGAATCGCGGCGCATATCGGCTCGATCGAGGTGGGCAAGCGCGCCGATCTGGCGATCTGGAAACCCGCCTTCTTTGGCGCCAAGCCCGAGATGGTGCTGCTGGGCGGCTCCATCGCCGTGGCGCAGATGGGCGATCCCAACGGCTCAATCCCCGTTCAGCCCGTTCACTCGCAACCGATGTTTGCCGCATTCGGCGGCAGCCTCGCGCGAAGCTCGGTCAGTTTCGTCTCGGCGGCTGCGCAGGCAGAGGACGTGGGCGGCAGGCTGGGGCTGGCCAAGGCCACGCTTGCGGTCGCGGGAACGCGCGCACAAATCGGCAAATCGGCGATGAAGCTCAACGATCTGTGCCCCAGGATCGAGGTCGATCCCGAAACCTACGAAGTGCGTGCCGATGGTGTCGTGCTGACCTGCGAGCCGGCGGCGGAACTGCCGCTGGCGCAACGCTATTTCCTGTATTGACGCAAGAAAGGGTGCCGCGATGCAGCACGATATCCAAGCGGGCCTCCCGCAGTTTGAATGGCAGGAAAGCCGGCCAACAAACCCGTCATCTCTGACGCAGCCGGCGCGGTTCTTGGGCGCTTTTCGGGGGGCGCAATGACCAATCCGAAAAGCCATATCCTGCACCGCGCCGGACACTGGACCGACGCGCAGGCGATGATCGCGCTTGATTACGAGGCGCGCTTTTTGCGCCGCAAGCGCCTTCAGACCGGTTGCGGCCTGGCCTTTTTCGTCGATCTGGCCGAAACCGTCAGTGTGAACGAGGGCGATGCCTTCGAACTGACCGACGGGCGGCTTGTCGCTGTGCAGGCCGCGCCCGAGCCCCTACTGGCGGTGCGCGGTGACACCCTTGCCCGGCTGGCCTGGCATGTCGGCAACCGGCATACGCCCTGCCAGATCGGGGCCGACCACTTGCTGATCCGGCGCGATCCGGTGCTTGCCGACATGCTGCGCAAGCTGGGGGCCGAGCTGCGCGAGATCGAAGCGCCCTTCACGCCCGAGGGCGGCGCCTATGGCCATGGCCGCACCATGGGTCACGACCACACCCACCATGACCACTGAACCCGCACAATGAGGGGCGAGGCGCCACCATATCCGCCCCCGTGCGGGGATCTTCTCGACCTGGTGCAATGGCTTTCGCCCGCGTTCCCGGTGGGCGGTTTCGCCTATTCGCACGGGCTGGAATGGGCCATCGCCGAGCGCGAGGTAATCTGCGCTGCCAGCTTGCAACGCTGGCTTGAGGCCGCGCTGCAACACGGCGCGGGGCGCAACGATGCGATCCTGTGCAGCCTTGCCATGCGCGGGCACGACCCCGTCGAACTTGCCGAATTGGCCGAGGCACTCGCGCCCACGCGCGAACGCCTTGAAGAGGTGCGCGCCATGGGGGCGGCCTTTACCCGCACGCTGAACGCGCTGAGCGGGCGCGCGCTTGCCCCGATGGCGGTTCCGGTCGCGCTTGGGGTGCTGGGGCGCGAGATGGCGCTGCCACCGGCAGTGATCATCGCGCTGCTGCTTCAGGCCTTTGCCGGCAATCTGGTCACGATCGCGGTGCGCTTTGTCCCGCTTGGCCAGACCGAGGGGCAGCAGGTTCTGGCCGCCTTGCATGCGACCATCCGCGATACCGCGACCTTCGCGGGCAACGCGACACGCGACGATCTGGGCGGCGCGTTCTTTCGCGGCGACATGGCCTCGGCCTGGCACGAAACAAAGGAAACAAGGATATTTCGCACATGACCTCCCCCAACGGCCCCCTGCGCGTCGGAATCGGCGGGCCCGTCGGCGCGGGCAAGACGACATTGACCGAAAGGCTCTGCCGCGCGATGCGCGACCGCTACGAGATCGCGGTCATCACGAACGATATCTACACCCGCGAGGATGCCGAGGCGCTGGTACGCGCGCAGGTCTTGCCCGCCGCGCGCATTCGCGGCATCGAGACCGGCGGTTGCCCGCATACGGCGATTCGCGAGGACGCCTCCATCAACCTTGCCGCGCTGGCCGACCTGACCGCAAGCTTTCCCGCTCTCGATGTCGTGTTCATCGAATCCGGGGGCGACAACCTCGCCGCGACGTTTTCACCCGAGCTTGCGGATCTGACCATCTATCTCATCGACACGGCGGCCGGTCAGGATATTCCGCGCAAGCGCGGCCCCGGCGTCGCGCGCTCGGACATTCTGGTGATCAACAAGATCGACCTCGCGCCCCATGTCGGCGTGTGCGTCCAGCAGCTCGCAGCGGACGCGCGCACCGCACGCGCGCGCAAACCCTTTGTCCTGGCGGATCTGGCCCGTCACCAGGGGGTCGAGGAAATCGTCAGCCTGATCGAGGAACTGGGCGGGCTTGTCGCCGCACACCCGGCGACCTGACCGCGGCGTGCGGGCAGGGAAGGTCACTTGGACATTCCGGGTTGGCGCAAGGGCAAGTGGCGGAGGGGACGCGACCGGGATCGCACGTTCTCCACTTCTCAAGCCGTTGTTATCATAAAAATAGAATGCAGTTGGATCGGGCGCTCAATCAATCGCGACTGGCAGCGAAAACGGTGAACTGTGGGAGTGACAGCGTCTTGCGGAATAGGATTGACCCGTCCGGCGCGGCACCGTGCACCTGGTGCAGGCTCTTTGCGAGACAGGTGTGGATTATGGTAACCTCGCTTGGCATATTACGACGCCGTCAGGGGAGAGTGGCATCCAACTCTCCAGACGCTGCGCGGGGTCTTTTATTGCACGCCAGCGCGGCGCAGCCCGTCGATGAAAAGGTTCAAATGCGCGGGGTCGCGAACGTAGAATAGCCGGGATCGCGCGAAATCGCAGGAAAAACCGGGACGTGCCCGCATGAGTGCCGGCACGTTTGCGCGCGCTTCGTCGAGATTGCCGGACTGAGCTAGCCAAGCGGTCAACATGGCGCGCGCCCAGTAATGCGCGTTGGGCACTAGCGCCGCGCTGCGCGCCCAGCGCACGGCCTCCACATGGTCGCCGAGGAAAATGTGCGCGAGCGAGCGATAGGACATGAAGGCCCAGCGAAAGGGATCATGCGGACTGAGCGCGAGCGCTCGCTCGAAACTGGGGATGGCGACTTCGGGACGGCCATCCGAGACAAGCGAGTCTCCCAGGCCACAGTGCGACAGAGCGTGGCAGGGATTGAGGTCGAGCGCGGTCTCGAGTGCGTCGATCGCTCGCCCGTATTCGCCGCGCGCCAGCTGCACGCGTCCCAATGCGAAGAAGGTGTTGGCCTCCTGCTCGTCGAGTGCCGTGGCACATTCAGCCAGCCGCAGCGCCTCGCCGAGGTGGGCCTCGTCCGTCGGCCCGTCGAAATAGACGCTTTCAAGCACCATCGCATAGGCCAGCCGGGCATAGGGTTCCGCGAAGTCGGGCGCGAGGCTCAGAGACTGACGCATCAGTTCCTGGCAGCGCCGGTTGCCCTCGCCGGTGAAGCGGTAGAACTCTCCCGTACCAAGCTGGTAGAGTTCCCAGGCGCCCAGGCTGGAGGGCCTGAGCCGCGCGGCGCGCTTCTGTTCACTGATGCCGAGCTGGCTGGCGATGCGGGCGGCGACAAGGCCCGAAAGCTCGTCCTGGAGATCGAAGATGTCCCTGAGCCTGCGGTCGAACCGGTCTGACCAGATGCAGCGCAATCCAAGCGTGTCGGTCATCTGGATCGAGACTCGGACACGATCCCCGGCAAGGCGCACGCTGCCCGTGACGGCATAGTCGGCGCCGAGCTGCTTCAGGATCTCGTCGAGCGGTTCGCCCGAGCGCCCCAATGCAAATGCGGAGTTGCGGGTGACCACGCGCATCCAGCGATTGCGTGCAAGCGCGTTGATGAGATCCTCGGTCAGCCCCCCGGCGATCACCGCGCCGCGTCCGTCGTCGCCGGGCGTGGCACAGGGCAGCACGGCAACGCAGGGGGCCGGGTCATCGCGCGCGTCCGGCGCGTCCGGAGTTTCCGGCGCGGGGTCAGGCGCGGCGGGGGCAAAGGGGCCGTTGCGCAGGCGGAAGCCGCGGCCATGCACCGTGGCGATGACCGCCTGCCGCTTGCCATCGTCGCCCAGCGCCTTGCGGGCCGAGCGGATTTGGCTGCTGAGGGCCGCGTCCGAGACAAAGCGCCCGTGCCAGAGCACGCTGAAGATCTCGTCGCGCGTCACGGTGCGGCCACGGTTGCGAGCAAGCAGCACCAGCAGATCGAAGGTGCGCGGCTCCACCGCCACGGGCATGCCCTGGACGCGAAGCTCATAGCGGTCGAAATCGAGCTCGAACGGGCCGAAACGCAGCAGTCTGCCGGTGTCATCCAGCGCGTTCGACCCTGGGGCACGCGCCGCATCCTCCGGTGTGCGCCCGACGATGTCCGTATCTGCGGCCGCTCGCGACGCCATCGCTCCTCTGCTTCCGCGGCCCGACCGGGTGCGCCCGCGCCGCATCTCTGTTGGGGCCGGTATTTTAACAGATCGGGGGCCGCCGCTCAACGCCCGCACCGTATTGTCGTCCCACGCGCGCTCAGTCGCCCGGGTTGCGCGCGCTGATCACCCAGGAGGAACTGTCGATCACGATGCCGTCCGCGTCGCGCACCTGGGCGTCGATGGCTTCGGCCAGCGCCGCCTCAATTTCGGGCCGCTTCGCTTCAGCAAGGTCGCCCGCCTCGCGGAAAACCTCGCCAGCCGGGCCGATGGCAAGCTGGAAGGCGATGGCGTCCTGGACATCGTCGCCCACCCGCACCGGCGCGTCAACACGCTCGAATTGGATGTCCGTATAGCCCGCGACCTCCATCATCTTGCGCACAGTTGCCTCGTCGGACATCGAGAACGGCCCGGGACCGCAGGTGCGCGCATCCTCACCTGGCGCCGGCAGATAGCGCAGCACGATGTCCTTGGCCATCGATAGCCAAGGATTGTCAGCCCGGTCGCGCCAGACGATATGGACCATCCGCCCGCCCGGACGCAGCGCCCGACGCATGTTGCGTAAGCCTGCCACAGGATTGGCAAAGAACATGGTGCCGAAGCGCGAGAAGACGAAGTCGAACGAACCCTCGGGTAGCGCTACCTCGGCGTCGCCACGCAGGAAGGTCACGTTCGTCAGGTCCGTCCTGGCCAGATCCGTCTTTGCATCTGCAAGAAACGCGTCGCAGCAGTCGATGCCCACCACCTCGCCATCCGGTCCGACGATCCGCGCAAGCTTCACCGCCGTGTCGCCCCAGCCGCAGCCCACGTCGAGCACGCGGTCGCCTGCCTTCACCGGCAGCTTCGGGAACACCGCCTCGCTGTGATAGGTGAGCCCGCCCACCAGGACATGGCGAAAGCGGGTAAATTTCGGTGCCAGAACGTCATTCCAGAAGCGGACGAATTCAGTGTCTTCGCGCGGCGCGTCGGTTGCGGTGTCGGCCATGCCCATGATCGGTTCTCCTTGCTGAAAGACCTCAAGCCGCCGGGTCACGGGATGCCCGAGGCGGTGCCACCTTTCTATCCCGGCCGCGCGCCGCGGTGCTTGGGGGAGTTGTGGGGATTTCCTGAGGATGGGCAGCCGCCGGACATCGGCGAACTGCCGCCATGTCTGCGCGTCGCGACACCCTCAGGACATGCCCAGCCAATCCTCAGGAAAACCTCAAGCTCCGTTCGATAAGCTTCACTACCTTCGGAATGCACCACAAGCACGACGGAGTACCAGATCCCATGAAACACCCGATCATGCTGACCGGTCTGGCCGCGGCCCTGGCGCTTGCGACCAGTGCTGCAAGCGCCGACGAGATGTTCATCACACATCAGCTGGACATGGACCGCGCCGAGGCCGTCGCCGCAATCCGTGACCATGTCGCGGCCGAGGAGGACTGGCTTTTTCTCGCCGAGTTCGGACTTGCGGACGGTGCCGTCATGGCGCTGAAGGTCTGCTACCTGCCGCTCGGTCCCGATATCGTCGAGGCCGGGCTGCATGTCATGGCGATGATGCCCTGCGGCAACATGGCCTTTTACGAAACCGACGACGGCGGCACCGAGATGTCCATGCTTGACCTCGCCTTCATGTCGGAACTGTCCGATGCGCCGAGCCTCGAAAGGGCCGTGGACACCGGCAGGCCGGCCTTCGCCGCGCTGCTGTCGGACACACTCGGCGTGGAGTGAAACGAACAGACAAGGAGAGACCAAATGGCAAAGGAACTGGTTGCACTCATGAGCCACGGCCCGACGGACGAGCGCGCGTCGGTGGGGTTCACCATCGTCAATGGCGGGCTCACGGCGGGACTGAGCGCCTCGGTCTTCCTGACCGCCGACGCGGTGGACATCGCGCGGCGTGGCGCGGCCGATCTGGTTCACGCGCATCCGATGGAGCCGCTGAAGGACCTGCTCGCCGACTTCCTGTCGCGAGGTGGGACGCTCTGGGCCTGCCCGCCTTGCGTCAAGGCGCGGGGATACGGGACGGAGGATCTGATAGACGGTGTCGAGATCGTCGGTGCAAGCGCGATGCACGCGCGCATAAAGGCGGGGGCTGCCGCGCTGAGCTTCTGATCATCGTCGCTCGGGGGAACGCACATGAAACGATTGGACGGAACGGCCGTCGGTCCGGACTGGATCGGCCTCGCTGCGAGCGGTCTGGCATTCGCAAGCTGCTACGGCACGCTGGCAGTGGTGATGGCCCTGTCGGCGGCAGGGATCGCCCTGAACCTCGACAAGGGCATCTGGGCTGCGGCCATCGCGCTGTTCGCTCTGCTGGCGGTTGCTGCCGTGGTGCCGGGAATACGGCGTCACGGCAATGTCGGGCCTGCCGTGCTGGGGGCGGCCGGCCTCGGTCTCATCGTCTGGACACTGTTTGGCGACTACAGCCTTGCGGTCGAGATCGCCGGCTTCGCGGCGCTCGTTGCGGGGGCCGCCTGGGATTGGCGGCTCAGGCGCGCGAGAGCGTGAGGCGAAGGCTCGAAAGACCTGAACGCTTTGAAAGATATGCATGCCGTGTAAACAAACTGCTGTCGACGCGCCCGCCCGTCGGGATCAAGCAAGTTCGACAGCGACATGCACATTCATTCCGAGTAGGTCGTCGGGTCGGCCCCGAAAGCTGCCCGTCACCGGAGCTACCTGGCTGATGTGGCGAGCAGCCGCGACGGGGATCAGGTTCGCTGAGCCCATGGCGCGGTTTGTCGGGTCGAATGCGATCCAGCCCGCGCCGGGCACGAAGACCTCGACCCAGGCGTGGGTGGAGCCAGTGCCGGCCGAGCCGACGAGGTCACGGGAGCCGTCGAACAGATAGCCGGAGGCAATGCGCGCGCCAAAACCAAGCGTTCGGGCGGCTTCGGCGAACAGTACTGCGATGTCACGGCACGACCCCCAGCCGCGGTCCAGCGTCTCAAGCGGGCCCTGGGTGCCTTCGACCTCTCGGCTTTGATAATTGATCTGCAGAGACACGCCGTTCGCGACATCCTGAAGCAGCGACAAGGTGTCGGTCGGTCGTGCCATCACAAAGTTCTCGACCCAGTCGGACAGCCTGCCGGCCACATCGACATATTGTGGGCGGGCCAACGCGCCAAGGTCGATCCAGTCTTCGTGGGAATAGCGGAACGGATACTGCTGCGCCGCTTCCGCGATGTCGAACACCGGCCAGTCCTGCGCGCCGAGCTCGACGGTCATCCGGCTTTCGAATGCCAGGGCGTCGGCCAGTCCCGCGAAACTGGCGATCGCGACCGAGTTGCCGGCCACGTCATGGGACCACGTCAGAACCGCGTCTTGCGAGACGATGAGATCGAAAGACAGCAGACGCAGTTCTCGCGTCTCGCGCGGGCGCAACATCAGACGGTGCGGCCCGGGTGCGACAGGACGTGCATACCGGTATTCGGTCCGGTGGGTGATGTTCAGAATTCGCATGGCCGTCATCCCCTTCTACCTGGCCGAGCGGCGACCCGAACCGCTATTGGCGGACGGGATCGCGCTTTTCCATGCAGCTTGCGCCTTGCATCGCTTGCAGATCCGCTCGCCGAATCCTTCGCTCCAGAAGACGGCGCTGCAGCGCAGGCAACGCCGTTCCGCGGGCGCGTCGCCGCGCGCAGTTTTGACGATAGACGGGTTCAGATCGCTATCATTCATTATTTCGCTCCTTGCGTTGGATCTGGCGTAGCAAACCGTATTGCGCACGCCGGATCAGGTTCAGCATCAGTTCGTCATGTCCTTCGGGCGCCTGCGTAAAACGACCAAGCAAGAAACGAGTCCGGGTCGCAGACTCGGTCCAGATGACGGCCGGGCGCGCCAGTAGCGCGGGACGCGGGTCGATATGCCTGACCGGATTCCCGACGCCTGTGACACTTCAAGCCATCTGGGATGCTCTGCGGGTTGTTGGCACAACCCGCTCGTCTGGGCATCGCGCCGTGGCACATGCCGACGAAAGGTTCCCCGTCCGAGGCTTCCGAGATCGGACCGATGGCGATACCGCGTCGACGCGCGAGACCCATGGCGCCGACTGAGGCGCGTTGCGCAGGAAGTTCCCGCCGTCATCTCGCAACGTCGCGCGACAGGTCGTCTGCTTCAACTTCGTCGGTCCAGACCTCGAACTCCGTCATCACATGCGCCCCGAAGGACTGGGTCAGCGGCACATCGGCTGCGTCGCGACCGCGGGCGATCAATATCCTGCCGATACGCGGCTTGTGGTTGCGCGGGTCGAATACCCACCACCGACCCTCGAGATACACCTCCATCCAGGCGGCGAAGTCGCCGGGTGCGTGGGGTAGGGGCTCGCCGATGTCGCCGAGATATCCGGTGCAGTAACGGGCGGGAATGTTCAGGCAGCGGCAAAGCGCGATCGCAAGATGCGCGAAGTCGCGGCAGACACCGCGGCCTTCGGACAGCGCCTGCGCGGCGGTCCGCGTGGCGCATGCATGGTGGTAGCCGAAGCTCAGATGCGCATGAACGAAATCGCACACCGCCTGAACGCGCGACCATCCCGGCTCGGTCTGGCCAAAGCGGCGCCAGGCTTCGTCGGAAAGAAGATCGGTGTCGCAATAACGGCTGCCCAGCAGATAGACAAGCGTCTCGTCGGGCAGGTCTTGCACCGCCGTCTGCCGGGCGGTCGGCACCACCGGGTCGGGCAGTCCAGTATCGCGGACCACCACGTCCATGGACAGAACAAATGCCCCCGCCGGGGCGGTCAACCGCGTGCACCAGTTGCCGAAGCCGTCGCGGTAGCCCGCGAACGGCAGGACCGGTGATGTCACCAACGCGTCCGTCCGCATCAGGTCGCGATGTCGGCTCTGATGAACGCTGAGCATTGCGATCAGCGGTGTCGGCTGGGGCAGGTACAGCTGCATGCGGCACCCCGCCCGGATCAGCATGAAACATGCCCCCGCGCTTGGGCCGGTGGCGCGAGCGCGCTCAGCG
The DNA here is from genome assembly GCA_001314715.1 of Rhodobacteraceae bacterium HLUCCA12. Taxonomy (GTDB): domain Bacteria; phylum Pseudomonadota; class Alphaproteobacteria; order Rhodobacterales; family Rhodobacteraceae; genus Pararhodobacter. The sequence goes on from LJSV01000017.1 coordinate 32,872, forward strand.
TAACAAGATACATCGACTTCCTCCAACAATTGAGAATCCCGGTTGCGGTGTCCGCAATGGCCGTTGCGGTCGGGACGGGCTTTCGACGATCCTCAACGAGGTCGCGTTGGCATCCCTTCATTCTCGGCGACCTGCACAGCGGCCCTGTCCTGTCCGGCCAGGGGCGGCGGGACCTGAATGCTGCTTTGATCCGGCTCAGTATCCGAGGCGTCCGGTTGCCGGTTTCGTGCATAGGTCGTGCGGATCTCCGCCTCCGAGACCCGATCAGCCCGCATCACGAGCCGGACCATGGGATCGGCAAGCATCTCTTCAACGAAGAAATCCACGATCGCGCCGCCCGTGAACTTGTCTCGTGCTAATGCATTCTCGAGGTCAGACAGCGGAATCGTGAGACTGCGCGCGAGACCTGGATGTGAGTTGCGTGGATGCAATCGCACCAGAACCGAGGCCTTCCAACGCTCCGGGCATTTATGGTCAGGAGGCGTCGAAATCTCGGTTTCAAGATCGTACTCACCAGCCGGCAGGGTTTCGTCAAAGCCCGCGATGACGAAAGGTCGACAGAAGACAGCCGTGGTTTTGATTGTCGGCGGTTGCATGGTGTTGCTTCCTTGTGTCCGAAGTTCGGTGTCGTTTTGGTGGGCCAGACGGATGTCGTTGAGAGGCCGAACTCGACATCACCGCTCGGGGCTGCGCGTGCAGTGACGTAACTTAGATCCTGCGCTCAACAGATGCTCAGCCTAACCACGGCCGCTGCGGCCTCTGCATGTTCGCGCTCCTGATAGTCTCCTCGAAAGACGCCATCGACAGTGACGGTCCAGATCCCGTTTCTTCTTCTGGTCTGGACGCGCTCCGCAGAACCTGCCGGTGAAGGAACAAGCGTTGCGTCATTCGAAGCATTGATCTTGGGGGAAAGCGGACCCAGCCCAGCGCGATTGCGTCCAGGTTCTGTGTCGCCCTGGGCCACAACCGCGCGGATGAATTCCTCGGCATAGTCATCGCTGCCGGTATAGTCGTGCTCGCGCCGGACCATCGCCAAGGGTTCGACAAAAGTCTTGCTCATGTGATCAAGAAAGCGTGGCTCGGTTGCCGATATGTACGCGATGAGCGATTTCAGGATGCGTTCATGCGCCAGAACCCGACGTTCGAGATCGGTTGTTTCCGGTGGCGTAAGCGGTGTTGAGTACTGTTCCATATCCTCTTTTCCGAATCTCCGTGCACCAGAAAACGTCCCGACAGGATTATTCCGGATTGAGGCTGGCGCAGTGTTTCACAGGTGACCCTGCCCGAGCCAGCTGCCATGATCGTCACTGGGCGCGTCTGGGCGGCGGGGTCGTTGGCGGTTTTGCGGCGCGTGGCCAAAGCACTACGCCATATCGGGAAGACCCTACAACGGCAGGGGCGAGTCGGGACTGATTGGTGTTAGCCTTGCACCGAACAACGCCCGCCAGCACAAGCGCACCACCACACTGATCAGGATCAGCGGGGGGGCACCCTTTGCCGGGGTATGGTGCCGTCCGTGCGCCAGGTGAAACGTGCGCAGCAGCGCGCCCAAGGCGCCACAGCCAGTGTCTGCCTCGCGACAAAGAAAGGACCATGCCATGCCCACAATGGACAACATACATCAGAGCGGAACACCCTTCGATCCGTTTCTTTTTGCCACGGTTGGCAAGGATCTGAACGACAATTCAGTGACAGTGCTGTCCACCCTGGCCCGGCTGGGGCTGGAACCCTGGGAGGCGGCGTCTGATTTGGCCAGCGTGACCCGCGATGAGGCGCGCAGCCGCCTGGGTGGCATTCTTGCCCGCTTCAGTGATGTCCCGGCGCTCAAGGCCGATCATATCGCGATCACCGATCGACTGATCGAACTCTTGCCTGCGGCCGGCTGCCATCGGTCCGGTAGCGCGATGGATGGAGGGTCATCTGTCAACAAGAAGAGCATCGGCCCGATCATCGGCATCGTGCTGCTGGTTCTATTTCTCGTCCAGACCCTGCTGCTCGGGGCGGACGAAAACGGAAACTGAAATGTCTTGGCATAAAGTGGCGTTTGATGAACAAGCCTGGCAACGATGACCTGTGGCGGCTCGAAGAAGCGTTCTGGACCAGCGGTCGAGACAGTGCGCGGGCAACCACAGCTACGGGGGCGATCGTGATCTTTCCCTACCCGCCTGGAATTCTGCACGGCGATACGATCTGGACCCACCCGATGGCGGCGGATACCGGTTGGCATCTGATCGACATGGATGACCGAAGGGTCGTGCGTCATGGCGCAGTCGCGATCCTTGCCTATCGTGTCCGGGCACAGTAGAATGGAAACACGCAGCACGAGGCGCTTTGCGCCTTGACCTGGCTGAACGACGCAGGGCGGTGGCTGCGCCTGTAACATCAGCAGACACCGGTGACATGAACCGTGCGGCCACGCGGCTCAGCAATTAGCCGCGAACTGCCGCAACTCTCGGCAAGTCGGCTGCCGCCGTCTGACTGGCATCCGGGAACCGCGACGCGGCCCCCGGAAGCGCAAGTCGTCAGGTCCGGACGGATCCCCGATAGAGCAGCCCAGCGCCGGCTACGATGGCGACGATCCCGCCCAGAAGATACCACATGGTATTGCCAGTGAAGCGGCCAGTCAGGGCCTCCGACATCTGGTCCATCGGCGCCTGGGAGGCGCGCCAGGCGAAGAAGAGCAGCACCGCGCCGAGGACAAGCGCCACAAGGCCGATGATGTTTGTCTGTGTCATGGTCAATCTCGCTTTCGATTGGGGCCGGCGGGCAGGTTTTCGCCGGGCAATACTCCGGACTCCAGACATTGTGCCGCCGCAAGACGCGCACCAGACCTTGCTGAATTCCTGGCGTGCGGCACTTACATGGATCAGTCTGCCCGCCTTGACATTGTTGCGTGCGCCGGGGTCGGCACGCCCGGCCGTGCCGTTGATGCGAGGGCGCGAGGATGCGCCGACTGCATATCCTCGTGGCTTTGTGCAAAGCGGTCGTGATTGTTGCCTGTGCAACGTCGTTCTTGTCCCGTGCAAGGGCAACCGTCGCGAGAGCGAAGGCAACGAATTGCGAGAGACAAACCTAAATCAGTCTCGAAACCGGTGTTCCAGAGTAACCGTATCATGAGATGCGATAGCTGTCGCGCGCTTGCCTCGGCGCCGCAACTGTCAAAGGCGTAGTTCCCGGACCAGACGTCAGACCCGGCGGTCTCTGTCGGCGACAATGGTTCCTCAGGGCCACTGCAATAATCCACGAAAGGTATTTCAATGACCTCCCAATCTCTGAAGGCAACCACCGCCGCCGTCGCCGTGCTATCGTTCTTGCAGCCACTTCCGGCTTTGGCGCAATCGAGTGTCGGCGGCGGAGCGAACGCCTCGGCGACAGGGCAGATCAATCGCTTGGAGAACGCCGATTCGCGCTCGTTCGATGAGATTTGCGCCGAGGCCATGATCCAAGACGCTGCCGCCTGCGAGCTTCATGTTCAGGCGCTTCAATCCGAAGCGCAGGCCGAGGCTGCGGCTGAGGCCGCCGCACAGGCCGCGATCGAGGCCGAGGCCGCGCAACAAGCGGCTTTGGAAGCCGATGACGCGATGAAGGCCGAGGCTGAGGCCGAGGCCGCCGAACTGGCACGGGTTGCGACGGAATCCGAAGCGGAGGCTGCGGAAGCGGCTGAAACCGCCGCCCGCCTCGCACAGCAGGTCGAGGCGGCGGAACAGGCGGCGACTGAAGCGCAAGCTCGGGCCGAGGCCGAAGCCGAGTCAACCGCACAAGCTGAGGCTGAGGCCGATGCTGAAGCTGAAGCCGACGCCCAAGCTGAAGCCGACTTCGAGGCCAGCGCCGACGCCGAAGGCGAAGACGAGGGCGGCGCTGCCGCCACAGCCGAAACATCTTCACCATCGAGACCCATCGCCGAAGACTGCCCGGCCGAAGTTGTCAGTCCCGAGGGTGTCCTCACCTGCGTCAATACGCTTAGCTCTGACGGTTCCCCCGTCGTCGCTGCCCAGGCCGAGTCAGAGGCCGAGGCGGAGCCCGATGTATCCACCGAGACCGTTACGCAAGACGATCGCCGCTCAAGCAGCGAGGAGTTCCGCGAATGGCGCCGGGACGATGACCCAGAGGACGAGGCGCAGCCCGACCCTGAAACCGGCGAACGGACCAGAAGGCGACGCGACACCGGGTTAAGCGATCTCGAAAGTGCCGGCCTGATAGCGTTGGGCGCGGTAGTCGTCGGTGCGATTCTTTCCGGCGGCGAGCAGGTAGAAGCCAATACCGGCGACCGGGTGATCGTGGTCGACGACGAGGGCAACTACCGCGTTCTCAAGGACGATGATGCGCTGCTACGCCAGCCCGGGTCAGAGGTTCGCGCCGAACGTTTCAATGACGGATCGACCCGCACCACGGTTACCCGCGAAGATGGCACCCAGATCATCACCATCCGCGACTCCACCGGCCGCGCGCTGCGCCGCCTGCGCATCGAACCGGACGGGCGCGAATATCTGTTGATCGACGACACCCGCAGGTTCGAGCCAGTGATCGTGCGCGACCTGCCGACGCCCGCCTATGACGACTTCGACTACCGCGCGGCGACCGATCGCGAAAGCCTGCGGCAGGCCCTTTTGGCCGCTGAAAGACGCGATCTCGGCCGCAGTTTCAGCCTGCGACAGGTGCGCGATTATATTGAAGTCCGAGAATTGACACCTGTGATCAACCTTTCAGGCATCACCTTCGCCACCAACTCCGCCGCGATTCAATCATCCCAGGCAGAGCAATTGCGTGAGATGGGTCTGTTGATGCGCGATTTCATCAGTGACGATCCGACCGAGTTGTTCCTTATCGAGGGCCATACCGATGCGGTCGGATCTGCCAGTGACAACCTGATTCTTTCCGATCGCCGGGCTGAGTCCGTGGCGTTGGCGCTCACAGAGTATTTCGGCGTTCTGCCGGAAAACATAGTCGTGCAGGGATATGGCGAGCGCCATCTCGAGATCGCGACACAGGAGGCCGAGCGCCTGAACCGGCGGGTCGCCGTGCGCCGGATCACACCGCTGCTACGGTCCAACTGAATATACCGAGGGCGCCCATATCGAGCCTTGAAATCATCGCATCCTTAGAGAACACCCCTGGTCACGCTTGCGACCAGGGGTGTTTTCGTTGCGAACTTGGAACAGCCCCGCATGGGGTTTGGCCACCCGGATTTTCGACCTGGCGGTGCCAGGCAGGCCAGAATACCGGGGCGCGATAGCACGAGTTTTCTGGCCGCGGGGGTAAAGGTTGCAGCACCCGCAGGAGCCTGTTCATTCTAGGTTATGGCCCCTGCACCGGCACATATGATGGCGGCCCCGGAACATTCCGGGGCCGCCATTTCTCAAGGGACATATCGGCGTGTCTAATCCGCTCGGCGGGAACCTCAGCGCACGATGTAGACGACTTGACGGGTGTCGCGCTCTACGAGGACCCGAACGCCGTTGATGTAGGCATAGTGATATTCGCTTTCCGGCACTTCAGCCAGGGGAACGGTCTCGGGGAGACCCGCGCCAACCACGACTTCGCCGTCCAGATAGACCGGATCGACAGGGTTGCTTCGGACATAGGTCGTCACGCGCTCGTCTGGTGTGATCGCTGCGCCGGCACCCATGCCGATTGCCGCGCCGATAAGTGCACCGACCGGACCTCCGACAATGGCGCCGGCAATCGCGCCGGCGGCGCCGCCGCCAATCGTGCTGTTCGGGCTCCGTTCATAGGTGATGGATTGCACATCCAGCCGTTCGCGATTGCTGGCGATCGGCGCTTCGACCATGGCGGTCAGATAATCGCCAGAGGCCCATCCGCTGACGTCACCATGCATGACGCGACACCAGTTGGATTCGTCAAGGCATCCGTCAACGGTTACGCTTTGTGCGGCCGGGATCACCGCGACCACATCATAAGAAATGCTTGGCCCGGCGCGAAGATTCAGATCGGTCCATGCGGTGGCTGTCGTTTCGGCCTGCGCAGTCGTGGCAAGAAGCAGACCCGCGACAGTCGCACCAAGTGTGAGCTTAAAGTTCATGACATTATCCTTTGGCGGCGTGTTCGAGAGTCTCGAAGCACAGAAATCCGAGACAGACCACGAACGGGCCTGCCCTGTACTTTTCCGATTTCGGGAACATGCGCTTTCGCGAACGAGGATTCGTTCGCCAGGTTTCATCTTGCCCCAACGCCGTCCTGGCCACGCTAATGCAGATCAGTCATGGGCACACGTATTGTGAGGGGCCTGTGTGCCTGGCTAATTTTTGGGTTCCGGCGCGACCTTTTGCAAAGGGGCTGAGGCCAGTCATGGACAGCAAGGGCCTTCCTGTCCAGGCGCGAGCCGGCACTGATCCATGTTGTCGCACGTTCTCGTCAAAAGGCCAGTGTGGGGTTGATTGACGTCCTTTGGTCGACGTCTTGAAAAAACGAGGAAGCGATGAACCAGATCATATGGATAGTCGGACTGATCGTGATCGTCCTGTTCGTACTAGGCTACTTTGGATTGCGCTGAACGGCACCCACGCAGTTGCCTGCAGCATAACCACGGAACCCGAAACGACCGGCACCAGCCAGGATTGACGGGCGGGCGCCGATGTGAGCCCCGGCACGATCCGGGGCAATCGAGACATTCCTGGAGTTTCAGAATGAACGCCCCTCTTAAGTCGAATCCGAAAGCCGACCCATCACCGGATGATCTCAGCCAACAGATCGAAGCGTTGCGCGGGGATCTGGTGAAGATTGCCGCAACCGTTTCGGGCGAAGTATCCGAGGGGATCGAGAAGGCCGGACATCAGATCGGCCAAACCGGTCGCGACGCTCGCGAAACAGCCGTCAATGCAGTGATCGGCCACCCCCTCACGGCGATCGGGATTGCCGCGGGCATCGGGCTTTTGCTCGGAATGATGGCAAGGAAAAGCTGATCCGCCTTGGCGCTGCCGTTTCTCCACACACTTCAAGTCTTGCCTGCGGAAAATGCTCCCCGAGGTTCGACCGCTACTGCCGTTTGCGGCTCTCATCGTTGCGTTTTGGCTTGCGCAGCGGCGGTGACAGGTGCGCGGCGGCGTTGAGCCGTCGCGCGAAAGCCACCGCGACGATCAGCGTCGGCGTCGCCACCAACGCGCCGGCGGCACCCCATAGCCAGGCGCCGAAGGCGATGCCAGCAAAGACGGCGATGGGGGCGATCCGAATGCGTGCGCCGACCACCATCGGCGTGACCACCTGACTTTCGATCATGTTCAGTGCCACCACGACCAAGAAAGGCGCGGCGGCGACAAGCGGACTGTCGAATGTCACGATGCCGACACTCAGCGCGACGAGCGCCATGATGGCCACGCCGATAAAGGGCATGAAGTTGGCAACCGCCGCAACAACACCCCACAACGGGGCGTTCGCCACGCCGAGCAACTGGAACGCCACTCCGATGCAGAACCCGAGCCCCAGATTGACCGCTGTGATCGCAAGCAGGTAGCGCGCGACATCGGTGCGCACATCGCGCATCGCCCGTCCGACCGCGCGACGTGCCGAAGCGCCCGGGACAAGGGACATTCCCCAACGGGCCAGCATCACGCGGTCACGCAGCAGAAAGAACGTCAACATCGCCCAGAACGCCGCCCCCGCGACCCGCCTCGGGGCGCCGATCACCCAATCCGCCAAAAGGCGCTGTCCCCCCTGCACCAGCCTGCCCACAGCATCATCGTCCGAAGTTGTAGCAGGTTCGTCCACCTGCGAGCCACGTTCGACAGCGAGGGGATCGTCGACACCGGCCTCGAACGCATTGAACATTCCCGCCAGGATCTCGCGCGTGCGGCGTTCCATCTCGCGCAGGATCTGGGGCGCCCGTTCGTTCCACGCTTCGGCCGAGGGGGCAAGCGCGTAAACGGTGGTGGCCGCCCCCAACAGCAATCCCCCGACGACCAGTGCGGCGCAGAGCGATGCGGGCGCGCCGGTGCGTTCCAGCGAACGGACGGCCGGCGCTAGGGCGATGGCACAAAGAACCGCCAACACCACCGGTATCGCGATCAAGTTAGCGGCATTCAGGGCCGCAAGGAAGGTCACCCCAGCGATGACCCCAAGAAACACGGTCTGCAGCCCGCCGCGATCGAGCGTGGAAAACCACCCCAGGGATGGTGCAGCGCGCGGCGGCGCGGCTTTGATGTGTGAGTGACCTTCCGGCATGTTGAATGGCAGCCTTCGCGAACCGATCAGCGGACAAGACATCTGTCCCGTGGCGGCCAATCCCGAGCGGATCGGAGCGCGCCTGGAGTTTCGCAGCACGTAGAGGCACCTGGCGCGGACGCATCGGTCGTGCCCGACGATATCATCCGCGCCGGTGAGTTTTGCTGATGCATGTTAGGGCCGCACGGTCGGCGAACTGCGATAGTAACGTTCACGGTGCCGTCCGGTCGCGCAAGTGGGCGGACCATAAGCGGCGCCTTTCTCCAGCCGAAGGAGTGAGGAAGATCGACAAGAACCGCATCAAGGGAGCCGTCAAGCAGGCCGAAGGAACCGTCAAGGAGCAGGTCGGCAAGCTTGCCGGGAACCCGACCCTGGAAGCCGAAGGCAAGTTCAAGAAAGCCGAGGGGGCAATTCAGAGGTCCATCGGCAATGCCAGGGACTCACTGCGCAAAAGCTGACTGCAACGTCATGCAGCAAAAGCAAGAGGACGAACCGATGGAAAAGAACAAGAAGAAGAAACCCGGCGCCGGGGCGCCCAAGGGCGCCAAGGTCCCGAGTGAATACAAGTCCCGCGCCGCAGAAGGCAAAACCAGCCAGACCGACGCGGCATTCCACAAGGCACCCGGCAAGGCGAAGGATGCGGCCCGAAAGGGCTGACTCCCCTGCCGGATGGCCCCGCCGCGACGTCCCTCGCGCGGCGGGGTCGATTAAAGTGCAATCGAAGCCAGGAACCGCATCATGCTGGGCACCATTCTGATCGTCATTCTCGTGCTGTTCCTGCTGGGCGTCCTGCCGACCTGGGAGCACAGCCGGTCTTGGGGCTACGGACCCAGCGGCACCGCCGGCCTGATCCTGGTGGTGCTGGTTGTTCTTGTGCTGACAGAGCGTTTGTAAAGCGCGTGCGCACGGCCGAACAGCCTGCAAACCCCATCTGCGTGTTTGCCTGCCTTCAGCGGCGGCGCACCGAATTCCCGCCTGCAAGGATTCCGTTGATCAGCGCCGCAACCGCGGCGTTCAACGCCTCCTTGCCGTCATTCGGCGCATTTTCATGTGCCGCTGCGGCGTCCTTGAGAACTCCGACAATCTCGCGTTCCGGCAAGATCTTGTGATCGTTCAGCGCAAGCAAAAGCGATTCGCAGATGGCGAGCGCTGCGGTTCCGGCAATGTCATTTGGAGCGGTCATGGTCAGCTGAGCCTTCATACTGGGGACAAGAGTCCCGCCCAACTCCGGCCGGAACATCTCGCGATTATAGGCCTGATCTGGTATTCTTGACTGATACAGAGTAGCCTTACACCGCTCTTTTCAGGGTATCTCGGTCTTCGAACGGGCCGTTGCAGACCCGATTGGAATATACATGCTGAACGAGTCGAGCCCACTCACTCGCAAACTCTCGACCTTCGTCGCCCTGTCGGACGCTGACCTTGGGACGCTGGCCCGCTTTGACCGGCGCCGCCGGAACTTTCTGCCGGGGCACGAGATGATCCATGAGGGGCAGACGGGCTCATCGGCCTTTGTTCTGTCGAAAGGCTGGGCTTGTTCTTACAAGCTACTGCCTGACGGTGAACGGCAGATCGTGGACTTCCAGATTCCGGGCGACTTCCTGGGATTGCGCAGTATCCTGTTCCGGACCTCGGACCACAGCATCGAGGCTGTCACCCGGATCGAGGCGTCCGAGGTGCTCCCCTCCGATATTCTCGATGCTTTCACGCGGGCTCCGCGGCTGGCCACCGCTGTCTTGTGGGCGGCCTCGCGCGATGAAGCGATGGTCGTGGAACATCTGGTCAATCTGGGGCGGCGTTCGGCCGAGGAACGCATGGCCCATTTCCTGCTGGAACTGGGTGCGCGACTAACCCTTGTCGGGCTCGGCGATCGCAAGGGCTATGACTGCCCGCTGACACAGTATCATCTCGCCGATGTGTTGGGCTTGAGCGCGGTGCATGTGAACCGCGTCCTGCGCCATCTGCGCGAAGAGGGGCTCGTCACGTTCCGGCAGGGGCACGTCATCTTCGATGATTTCGCGCGCCTCAAGACACTCGCCGCTTTCGACACGGCCTATCTTGATCAAGAGGGGCCGCTTCTGCCCTGATGCCCCCCCGGCGGGTCTTGCCGGAGAGGGTATTTTCATCGCAGAAGGTGGTTACGCCAGCGCTTTGGTCGCAGCGTCAAGCTCGCGGCTGCACTCGCCATCGTGCTTTGCGGCCATCGCCTTCTCGGCTGCCTGGTAATGCTTCAGCGCTGCATCTTTCTTGGGTCCGGCCGGCGCCTTGTCCCATGCCGCCTTGACGGACTTCATTTTCTCGTTGGTCGTCGGCATCTGGGATTTCGCTTCCATGGGCTTGGTCCTTTTTTTGTCTGTTCGAATTGACGAAGCCTTCCCGCCGGGTCGAAACGATGCCCGGTTGCCGAACGGGAAAGCTTCGCCATCACTCGTTACAAACGACTGACGGCGGAATACGTTGCCGTCCCGGAAACCTTATCGGCGATCACCGTGAAAAAGACTGATGCAAGTTGGCATTTCAAGAAATACTTCCGCCAAGCCCCGAGCGGCGCATCAATGAAAAGGACGGGCGCGGGGTTTGGTCCCGGCCCGTCGCATCTCTTGGTGACACCGACTGCGCTTAGTTCGTCGGTGTGATGATGATTTCCACCCTGCGGTTCTCGGCTCGTCCGGCCTCGCTCGCGTTCGACGCGATCGGCTCGTTCAGGCCGCGTCCAGAAACGGTGATCCGGCCGGCGGACGTGCCGGTCGCGATCAGTTCCCGCGCGACGGCCATCGCCCGCTGCTGGCTGAGTTGGTCATTATAGGCCGGCGAGCCGACATTGTCCGTGTGCCCGATCACCCGGACAGTCGAGTTCGGATATTGTCGCAGGCTTTCCGATACGGTGCGCAGCGCGGGGCGGAATCCGGGATCGACCACTGACGATGCGGTTCGGAAGGTCACCGATTCCGGCAGGTTGACCAGCAGATGCGAGCCCGTATTTGTGACATTGACGCCCGTTCCCGCCAGCGACTGACGCAACTCCCGCTCTTGTGCGGCCATCCGTGCCCCGATCGTGCCGCCGACGGCCGCCCCGATCGCGCCGCCAATCAAGGTTGCCCTCGTGTCGCCGCCGATCACCTGTCCGGCCGCCGCCCCCGTCAAACCGCCAATGATCGCGCCGGTGCCAGTCTGATTGCTTGTTCCGTCAGGATTCGCACATCCCGCAATCGCCAGCGATGCCGCTGTTACCACGACCGCGATCGTTTTGCCTCGGTTGCCCATCTTGAATGTCCTCTCATGGGGTGCACCCACAAAGCAAATGCCCGGCGGTCCCCCGAATGAAACTGACAATAGCAGGACCGGCCAAAAGCTATGCTGATCTGCGTCAGCACTATGTGCCAATCGGCGCAAACACTGGTCCGATCCCCGCACACTGGACCGTTTGAAGCTGGAGTTTTCCGCTACGACTTCCTGGCTGGGAGAGGAGTAAAATCACATAAAGGCATCGAAGTTTTCGGACACGCAGAAGGCGCTCATGTTCAAGCAGGGCGAGGAGGGCACGCCGGTGGCTGAGATCTGCCGCAAGGCTGGGATCAGTCAGGCGACCTACTTCAACTGGAAGGAGAAGTATGCGGGTTCACTTCGTCCCGAGAACCAGCCCGAACAACAGCCTGCTTACGATGTTTCATGCGGGTCTCTCCTGGCTCCGCAGGCTGGACAAACCGGCAACGACCTCATCAACCGAGCGGACGTCGCCGATAAGGGAGAGGTTGTCCATCGTAGCCTGATGCAAGCGCGGATCACGGCAGGAACAAGCATCCGCTGCGATCGTGATTTCCCATCCCAGATCCACCGCATGCGCTGCCGTAGTCACGACCACCGAGTTGGTTGCCACCCCGGCGATGATGAGATGCCCAACCTCCAGTGCCTTCAGGATCTCTGCCAGCGGCGAGCCGGTGAAGGCACTGATCCTGGTATGATGGACCACGAATTCGCCGGGTTCTGGTTCCAGCCCTTCGACGAATTCCGTGCCCCAGGTTCCCTCGATCATCGCACCGGCCGCAACGACATTGCGAAAGATCGGTGCATTGCAAATGACCTCGGCATGGTCGGGCCGGAACGCAATGCGCACCGAGATCACGGGAATGCCCGCGTTCCTGGCACCGTCCAGAAGTGTGCGGGCTGCGGTGACGACCCTGCCGGAGGCGTCGCCATCACGCGCGACACCAAGCGCGATGCGCCCCTCGGGATGAAGCACCTCGTTTTGGTAGTGCAGGGCGAGCAGCGCGGTTTTCATGGCTGCGTGTCGATATGATAGCGGATGGCAAAGCCGATCCATTCGGGGAAATGCCAGTCGGGGTGCGCGGCGCGGATCTGTGGCTCCAGTTCGGCCACGATCGCCTCGGCGTCCTTGCCGGCGGCCTTGGCCGCGGCCACCTTTGCACCGACGGTTTCGATGTAGCGCCGCACGTCGTCGACGATTTTCACGCCGCCGATCTCGCCGTGACCGGGCACCACGATTTTCGGATTCAGCGCCATGCAATCCGTTAGCGCCTTGATCCAGTTCGCTGCATTGATGTCGGTGTCGTCGGGCGGAAACCATGGAAAGATCGGGAAGGTCCTTTCCTCGGCGAGATCGCCGGTGAACAGCACTCCGGTATCGGGCAGCCAGATGATCTGGTCGCCGCGGGTATGGGCCATGCCCCAGTTTCGCAGCACGGCCTTGCGGCCACCAAGGTCGATTTCGTGCACGGCGCCGTCATAGAGCGTGTCTGCCGCGACAAGTTCGGTGCCGTCCAGCGCCTCGGCGATTTCCGGCGCCATCCCGCGAAACATCTCAAGGTAACCCATGCCCTTGGTCGCCAGATCCTCGCCCTGCGCACGGTTGTAGAGGATGTGCGCCTTGCCCTTGAACGGAGCCGCGCCAAAGCCGTGTTCAGGATGGAAATGGGTGAGTGTCAGAACAAGACGTCGATCGCCGGCCAACGCCTGCGCGGCATCCAGCACGGCAGCCCCGTTGCGCGGCCCCATTCCGGTATCGACGACAAGCGCGGTGTGCTCGCCCAGAACGATACCGATATTCGGCACCAGTGGAACACGATGATCGGGAATGACAAAAACCCCCGATGCGATTTCGTGGCGGGTTGCTGCATCGACAATGGGTGCGGGAACGGTTTCGGTCATCGTGTTCTCCTAAAAGTTGCGTTTCGTTTTCAACCGCGCAGGCCGCGCAGCGTGATCTCGCGTCCACCCGTGATGCCTTGCGAACGAAACAGGATAATTCCCAGCATTAGCCCCGCGAGGACCACATCGCCGAGGCCGGCGGGCGCCCTGAGCGTGATCTCCAGTCCGGGCAGGCGCGCGCCGACCTCAAGCAGTCGTAGCAACTCGGTCAGGGTAGAGATGACGATGACACCTAGCACCGCCCCGGTCAGGCTGCGCATGCCGCCCACGACCAGCATCGTGATGTAGAGAAAGGTCGGATCGAGGTAGAAGTTCTCAACCCGTAATGTTCCCAGAAAATGACCATAGAACACCCCGGCGATGCCGCAGATAAACGCGCCCAGAACAAAGGCCGTCAGCCGCTCTCGAACGACGCGGACCCCGACTGCCCGCGCAGCCACCTCGTCCTCGCGCGAGGCGCGCAGCGCCAGGCACGACCGCGATTCCTGGTAGACAAAGGCCAGCACGATCGCGCCAATCGCCGCGAGCCCCGCGTTCCATATCGTGACATAGGTTGGCAGTCCCATCAGCGAGCGCTGGCCACCTGTAACCCCCGACCAGTTTCCGAGCACGATGTAGAATATGATCAGGATCGACAGCGTCGCGATGCCCGCGCCGATTCCGGAAAGCCGCATGATCGGCAGACCGACCGCAAGTGCGATCAGTGCCGCCGCAACACCGCCTGCCAGGGCGCCGAGAACCGGATCGAGCTGGGCTTCTGCCAGCCAGCCGGGCAGATCTTGCAGAAAGGTCGCCTTGACCTGTGGACGCATCGTCAGAAGTGCCGAGACATAGGCACCGATGGCCATGAACCCGACCGACGAAAAGTTGAGCACGCCGGAATTACCCATGAAAACATAAAGCCCCACAACCGACATCAGGCTGATGAACGCCAGTGTGACCCGGCGCTGCTGGACGATGCCGAACTGGCTGGACAGCAGCATGATGCCCGCAACCGCCGCAACGAGTAGCAGCAGCGGCACAAGGCGCTCAAGCCGCGCCAGCATCGGCCGGGCACGCGCGGTTTGCGCTGAATGCGTATAGGGCCGCGTCATATCCGCTCCTTCAGGCCGCGCGCCGGGAACAGGCCCTGTGGGCGGAACAACAGCACGAGGATGACGATGAAGAACACAAACGCCTCGCGGAACGGGCGCAGGTCAGGCGGAAGAAAGGTCTGCAACAGGGTCGAGACCACGCCAACCAGGAAGCCGCCAACCGCCGCACCAACCAGATTGCCCAGACCGCCGATCACGGTGGCCACGAAGGCAATGATGACGATCTGCAAACCAAAACGCGGGTGAACGAAACCGGTCTGGGCGGAAAACAGCAATGCGACGACCGCAGCCAGCAAGGCTGAAAGGACAAACGCCATGGCGATCACGCGATTGGCACGAACCCCCAGCAGGCGCGACATGGTGAAATCCTCTGCCGCGGCGCGCATCTCCAAGCCAAAGCGGGTAAATTTAAGAAACACGGTCAGGGCGACCAGCAGCACCAGGCAGGTCATCACGGTTGCAAGCTTCAACAGGTTGAGATCGGCTCCGAGAAGAGTGAGCGAACCGTCCAGGAAAGCCAGGGGATCGACCGGCTTTATCCGGCTGTCGAAGGCAAACACCAGCAGGCGCTGCAAGAACATGCTGACAGCGAACGAGGCAATCAGCATGGTCGCAGGATCGATGCCGCGCAGAGGACGGAAGGCCACGCGCTCGGTCATGAGGGCCAGGACCACCGCGACCAGAACCGAGAAGGCGATCGCCATGATCACCGGGTGTCCGGACAGCACGAAAAGCGCGTAAGCCGGCATCGTGACGAATTCGGCATGCGCGAAATTGGCAAGCCGCATGACCGAGAAGATTAGGCCAATACCAAGCGCGGTGAGAGCGTAGAGCCCGCCTACGCTAAACGCGTCGATCAGAACAGCGATCACGGAACTACTCATTTCGGACAGTCCTCAAACCGAAATAGGCGACCTCGAAATCCGGATCGTTCGACAGGGTTTCCGCGGTTCCCGACAGGCGAATGACCCCACTGTTGAGCACATGTGTCCGATCGGCCACGGCAAGCGCCCTTCGGGCGTTCTGCTCGACCACCAGAACGGTGACGCCGCTTTCGCGGGTGGCCTTGATCATGTCATAGACCTGTTCGACGATGCGCGGCGCCAGGCCCAGCGACGGCTCGTCCAGCATCAGCAACGTCGGCCGGGACATGAGCGCCCTGGCGATCACCAGCATCTGCTGTTCCCCGCCCGAAAGCCGGCCCGCTGGCTCATCGCGCCGCTCGTGCAAAATCGGAAAGGCATCCAGAAACCGTTCGAGATCGTTTCGGATACCAGCGGCATCATTGCGGATCGTCGCGCCAAGCTTCAGGTTCTCCAGAACGGTCAATCCTGGCAGCACGTGCCGCCCCTCGGGCACAAGCGCGATGCCCTTGCGCACGGCCTCTTCCATCGGAAGGCTGAGAATATCATCGCCCCTGAACGTGATCGTGCCGCTTGTGACGGGAACGACCCCAGCGATCGCGCTGAGAAAGGACGTCTTGCCAGCCCCGTTCGGGCCGATGATCGCGACGATTTCGTCTTCGCCGACATCCAGCCCGACCTCCGAAAGCGCGGTGATTTGGCCATACCGAACCTTCAGCCCACGAACCTCCAGCAAGGCACTCATGCTTCGGCCCCTAGGTAAGCGTTGATGAAGGCAGGTTCGGCCATGACCTCTGCCGGCGTGCCTTCGACAAGCGTCATCCCGGTCGCCAGCACATGGAGACGCTCACAAAGATCCCTGACAAGGGCCATGTTGTGTTCGATCACCAGGATGCCGCAGCCGAAATCGTTCGGTATTCGGGCAATTGTCTGCCCCAATTCCTGGGCCTCGCCGATGTTCAGCCCGGCGGCGGGTTCGTCAAGCAACAAGAACTTTGGCTCCATCGCAAGCGCTCGCGCGATCCCGACGCGGCGCTCGTCGCCGTAGTTCAATCCATTTGCTGGGGTATCGGCGCGTTCCGACAAATGCAGATAGGCCAGGATGTCGCGCGCATGCGCACGGGCGGCCGATCTGTCTGCTCCGGTCGACAGAAGGGCGGTTTCGACGTTTTCCGCGACCGTGAGGCCCTGGAACAGGCGCACGGCCTGAAACGTGCGCACCACACCGTGGCGGGCCATGGCATCAGGGCTCCAGCCCGTCACATCATCCCCGGCCAATCGGATCTGCCCGCTCCGCGGCTTTTGAAACCCGCTGAGCGCGTTCACGAGTGTTGTCTTCCCCGCACCGTTCGGCCCGATGAGACCGATGATCTCTTGTCTGCCAAGGCGCAGCGACACGTCCTCCACCGCACGGATCCCGCCAAACCGGACCGTAACCTGCGAAGCCTCAAGTTCCATGCCGCTGCCGCCCTTGCGATCTGGGTCAGTCCAGTTGGACAGTTTCCGGGGCATAAGTCCCCAGCGCGCTGAATTCACCATCCTGAGCCTGCATGATGGTCATCGGCCGCGTCGTCGCGATGTGAAGCTCGGGCGTGAACGTTGTCGGTCCGATCGCAAGGGGTTCGTTGTCGAACTGGTCGAGCTCGGCGGCAACGGCCTCGGCATCGAACGAACCGGCGCGCTCTGCCGCTAGGGCCCATGCCTGGAAAAGCGAATACCCGCGGATGCCGTAGGATACGTCAGGCTGACGGTCATAGGTTTCCTCGTAGCGCTCGAAGAAGGCATTGACGTCAGGGTTGGGGTCATCGCCGACATAGGAGCCATAATTGGCGACGTAAAAGTCACTCAACTCGGGAACCGCACCGATCCAGTAGTTTCCGTCCAATGACTCACCTGTCATGATCGGCTGGTCCAGCCCCTCTGCACGCAACTGCCGGATCGCACTGGGCCCGCCTGGCGCATAGGAACACAACATGATGGCATCGGGTGCTTCATCAAGCCCATTGATGCGCGTAACCTGGGAGGAAATGGTGGGGTCGTCATTGCGAAACGTGTCCGATCCCAGAAGTCCATCGTCGCCTGCCAACTCGTTCCAGCGACGATCGAAAGCTTCGCAGAGCGAGTTGGTGAACGCGATCGTCGTGTCCAGAAGCGTATAGGCCGTGCGCCAGCCCATCTCGTTATATGCCCATTCCGCAAGGATCGCGCCCTGCGACTGGGCCGCGTTCGAGATCGAATAGGCAAATGAACCGATGCCATCCACGCCGAAGTTTGGGTCCGACGCGCCGGAGAGCGATATCACCCCTGCCTCCTGCGCGATGAAGGCCCCAGGGGCCCCAAAGTCGAAATCACTCGGAAAGAGAATCGCGACCGCGCCCTGGTCGATGGCTTCCAGTGCACCATCGGCGCCGAGCGCCGGCTCGGAGCGGTTGTCAAAACTGACCACCTCAACCTGGCGCCCAAGGACGCCCCCGTCCGCATTGATATCGTCGATCGCAAGCATTGCTCCACGGATGGTGCTTGCATCGATAGGCTCGAACCAGCCGCTGTAGGACATGACGAACCCGACCTTGACGATCTCCTGGGCCGAGGCCGGCGCTGTCATCACAAGTGCGGCCACCGCGGCAGTCGCAAGCAATTGTCTTCTGAGCATGGCGTTCTTCCCCCTGTTTGGCCGGCTTGCGAAAGTCAGCTTCCGCGTTCCGGAAAGCATTCGGGCGTGTCAAACGACATGAGTTCAATCGCCCGAATCTAATTCGTTTATTTACGAACGAATAAATCGTATCGTTGTGAACATGGATTCGCAAGATTATTAACTGAGATTCGATTGAACAGACTGCAGAATGGTCCCATGGACAGCGGTCGTTGCACAGATGCCAAGGTCCGGCTAGGAGACGACGCGGCACAAGTCGTGGCGGGATTGCAGAGGTCTGATGGATTTCGATATTCGGGAAACCGACGAGAACGACAGCAAGCTGCTGCCTTTGGGCAGCAGTTTTGGTAATCTGGTTCGTCACGTCAATCGACTGATACAGCGCGATCTGGGGGAACGGATCGCACCATTGGGGATCACCCTCGGCCAATGGTATGCGCTACGCACCCTTTGGGTGTCGGATGGCATAACCCAGATCGAGGTCGCGCAGCGCTCGGGAATTGCCGGCGCGGCCATGGTCAGCGCAATCCGGTCGCTGATTTCGATGGGGCTGGTGTCGCGGAAAGTGGATCCAAAAGATCGGCGCAAATACGTCATCTCGCTGACCGAACGCGGACGATCCTTGGAAAAACCTGCGCTTCAAGCCGCGATCGATGCCAATGTCGCGGCGATGAACGGGATCTCGAAGTCTGATCGTGACCTTTGCCTGAGTGTTCTGCGCCGTGCCCATCAGAACCTGATATCGAAGGAAAACGAGGAACCTGCCCGCGATGAGCGCCTAGATCTCTGAGGCGCGAGGCCTTCACCTGCTGAACGAGGGAATGGTGCGGCTAGGTTGTGCAGCGAGTTTACCCTTTCTTAGTTGGAAGGGAGAGTTGCCGCAATCGAACCGACGCCCCAAATACGCCTGCCGCTGCTGTTCGCAGGTTGTCGCCCAGGCGCATGCCTCTGAACATGTCTTGCCCGGCTGGCTACCCACCGAACTGTTCATCGCCTGAATCATCGTCTCTAAATTCGGCGATCATCTGCCGTTCTACCGCTAGGCCGAGATCTTCAAGCGGCGGGGCATTTGCCTTGACCGCGGCACGCTCGGCAAACCAGTTCGGCCGCGCTTGTTGCCACCTCATGCCGGTCCTCAGTCACATGCGCCCCCATCTGCGCGGCGCGGTACGTCGAGGATCAGCATGGGGTCGGCCTTCACGCCGGGGCGGTAGATGCGGGCGACGGCCGAGATCCGCCAGATCGCGCCGATGGTGTGATGGAACGCCCTAGGCTCGGTTCCCATCTCTTCGCTCGCAACATCAAGCTCCTGTTGAGAGAAAAATCCACCTATCCCGGCTATCCAGTTTTCCGGAATCACCTCTCGGGAACAAATCGGTGTTTTGGCAAACCTAGGGCGGCAGGCGCGGGGCAGGTCGAAAGAAAGTGATCGTCTGTGAGGGTGCCAAGCGGATAGGCGTGTTTCAGGCATCTTTCTGCGGTAATTTTGTCATAGCGAAGACTCGCCGCTTGGCGGGTTTCCGCCGCAGGGCGGTGCGCGCGGGGACGGGCGCTGGTGTCAGGCGTTGCCAATGTGGCATTCGAAATGATGCCGCGCCTTGTTGAGGACGGAAGAATCAGGGAAAGGAACCGAAATGACCCATGTCATCAGATCCATGCTTGTAACGGCCAGTGTTTCGGCCATGGCACTTGTCCCGTTGTCTGCCGGGGTGGTGATGCTTTCATCCGATACCGTTGCCGCACAGGGGCAGGGCGGTGGCGCTGGTGGAAACGGCGGCGGTAACGGCGGTGGCAATGCCGGCGGGAACGCTGGCGGCAATGCCGGTGGAAACGCTGGTGGAAACGCTGGCGGGAATGCTGGCGCGAATGCGGGCGGCGTGGCCGCGCAGGGACGCGGCGATGGGCAGGCGATGGCCGATGGCGCGCAGCCGGGCGGGCTGGGCGCCCTGCGCTCTGAACTACAGGGGCTGAACGCGGCGAATGCCGCGCCGCAGGCCTTTGAGAATGCGGCACCCAACAGTCAGGTCGGCCGCATCGCCGCCTATTACGATGCGGCCGAGGATGCCGAAGACGCCGCCGCCGAAGCCGAGGCCGAGATCGCCGCCCTGGAAGCAGCCTACGACGGCCGCGCGACCGGCGCGATCGAGGCCGATATCGAGGCGGTCGAGGCTGAAATCGACGCGCTTGGCGAAACCGATGCCGATGCGCGGGCCGAATTGGAGGCCCAGCACGACGCCCTGACCACAGAGTTGGACGCCGCAGCGGCGCATGAGTCCGATATTGCCGAGCTGGAGGCCGTGATCGACGCCTATGCCGAGGCACAAGAGACCGAGAATGCTGCGCTTCTGGAGGCCGCGAACGGGCGCGACCTGTCGCCCGAGGCGCGGACGGAGCTGGATGCTATGCTGGGGCTTTGACCCGACACAAATCGCAGAGTGGGGCCGGGCGGTAACGCCCGGCCCTTTCTAGTAAAAAGAGCTGGCTCCAGAAAACTGAACAGCCGGGACAAGTGGATTTTCCGCGCAACGTCGGCATGATGCTGCGAGCGAGGAGAAGAGCATGGCGAGACGACCACGGCGGAACCACAGCCCGGCATTCAAGGCGAAAGTGGCGGTGGCTGCTATCAAGGACGAGAAGACGTTGATCGAGCTGGCGCAGGCATTCGACGTC
>LJSV01000018.1 GCA_001314715.1 Rhodobacteraceae bacterium HLUCCA12
GACGGCGGGCGACACGCCCTTTGCCTGGCAGGGGCGCTATCTGTCCGACGCATGGGGCCGCGCGCTTCATGACGAACTGCCCGACCCCGATCACGGCGGCGACGGCCCCGCGCCCCTGATCCGGGTTCGCCGCCAGAACCCGGACTGGAACCCGGACCTGCCGCAGATCCCCCGGTCGCAACGCCCCGATCAATGGACCTGTGTCGGCCTGCTGGGACAGGTCTTCGCCCGTGTGGCGGCAGACGTGGTGCCGGGCGACCGGCTGGCAGCAGTGGGTGGACTTGGCGTGACATCCACCGAGCGCACGGGGCTGCGTTGCATGACGATCACCCAGGCTTATGACGCGGCCAAGGGCTACGCGATCGCGCGCTGCCTGGTCAACGTCCGGGTCTGAGCGCCCCCAAGTCCTGCTGGAAACCAACCCTGCCCGCGCGCGCATCAGGACCGTGCGTGCGGGCTTCGTGTGTTCCGGGTCGTGCGCCCAACCCTCAAATGGAAGCTTTGATGCGCAAACCACTGGCACCGGTTGCCGGCATTCGCTAGCGTGCGGCAACGACTGGACGAACACATGAGGACGGGAATGGCCGACGCCAAGACGCAGCGGATCAAAGGAAGCTTGATCGTGGCCGGGGTCGGCGCCGAGGACGGGTTTCAAGACCTGATCCAGACGCTTGGTGGCATACCGACGCGCATGATCCTGGTGGAACCCTCCGAAACACGGGGCGGAAGGTTCGCCCAGACTCTCGCCAATCTGGATGGCATCGTCGTGGTTGACGCCGTCCCGGCCGATGAGCGCGGCGCGGTCGAGATCGTGGAGTACAACCTGCCCGGTTTGCGCGCCTGGGCCGAACCGACGGCAGCCCTGACAGCATTGTTCCCCGGGCTCAAACCACGTGGCCGGCTGGCCACGCGCAAGATGCCCTTGGCCGAAGCAGTGTCGCAACTTGGCGAACTGCCGCCACCGCTGCATTTGCACATCGACCTGCCCGGCGCGGAATCGACGATTTTGGCTGCGCTGGAAACGGGGGATCTGTTGCGCAGACTGGATCGGGTCTCGGTGCGATGTGGTGCCGACACGATGTTCAAAGACTCCTGGACGAGCGCAGCGGTGCAGGATTGGCTTTTGCAGCGCCATTTCCAACTGACCGAAACCCAAGACGACGATCCGGACTGGCCGGTGCTTCATTTCAGCGCTGACAAGACGGGCCGCGAGTTGGACGCCCTGAAATCCGAGTTTACCCGATTGCAGGCGGCCCACGATGCCGTCGACAAAGAACGCGACGACGCACGAAAGGGCCGCGACACCGCTGCCAAAGAGCGCGACGAAGCCCGCGCGACCGCCGAGAAATACGCGGCAAAGGTGGCCGAACTGGAGGCCGCACTCGCCGCAACCCGAGAGGAAGCAACCACAACCGGCGAGCGATTCGAAGCGCGAATCGAGGAGCTTGAGGCCGTGCGCGACTCGCTGACCAAAGAACGCGACGACGCACGAAAGGGTCATGACGCCGCGGCCAAAGAACGCGATGAGGCCCGCGCGACCGCCGAGAAATACGCGGCAAAGGTCGCCGAACGGGAGGCCGCACTCGCCGCAACCCGAGAGGAGGCATCCGCAACCGGCCAGCGATTCGAAGCGCGAATCAAGGAGCTTGAGGCCGTGCGCGACTCGCTGACAACCGAGCGCGATGCAGCACGCAAGGATCGCGACACCGCCACGAAAGAGCGCGATGAGATCGCCAAGGCACGTGATCAGGCGATGGCGGCAAGCGACAAGGCGAAAGACGAAAGCAGCCTGGCAATTGCCGCACGCGACAAGGCGCAGGCGGATCTGGGGCTTGCGATGCGGATGCAGGGTTTGCTGCAATCCGATCTGGATGATCTGCGAGACCGTTTTGCCCAATCCGAGGCGGTTCGCCGCGAACAGGAGGACTTGCTGCGCAAACTGACGCCGCGCTTGCAGGAAGCCGCGCAGCAGTTGCGGCAGTTGCAAATGGCCGAGCCCCCCGAGCCCGAGCTTCTGACGCCCAAGCCGACCCGCGCCAAACCGCGGACGACGGCACGCAAACGCACCACTCGCAAGAAATCCGCCGATGCCAAGTGATCTGCCGTCAACCACGCTTTTGAATACGCTCGACGAAGCGTTGGAAATGCTGCGCTCGCATGTCGGGGCCGACGCGCAGCTTCAGCCGTCCAGCGAGCCGTTGCCAAGCCTGCTGGAACAATGCGAGGCGGCCTGCGCGGCGGCACCGGCGCCACAGCCCCTGCGCAGCATTCACCATTTCGCCTGCACCGGTGGCACCGTCATGTCCAAGGCACTGTTTGCCCTGCCAAATACCGTGGTTCTGAGCGAGATCGACCCGCTCAGCACCATCATGGTGTCATCCGAGGGAAAGGTTCCATTCGCGCCGACCGATCTGATCTTTGGCCTGCGCCACAGCGTGCGCCCGGTCGAAGATCGCGTGATCATCGACAGTTTCCTTGCCGGGCTTGAAGTCGCCAAGACAGGCCTTGAAAAGAGCGGGCGCCATCTGGTCTTGCGCGACCATGCGCATTCGCAGTTCTGCCTGCAATCCGTCGATCCGGCGGCCCGGCCGACCCTGCTTGAGATGGTCTCGACCCGGTTCGATCTGCGTGCGGTCGTCACCATGCGTCACCCGCTTGATTCGTTTCTGTCATTGACCAAGAACGGCTGGGTGCATTTCTCGCCAAGCACGCTTGAGGCCTATGCACATCGCTACCTGGCATTCCTGGATCGGCACGAGGGATTGCCAGTGATCCTCTATGAAGATTTCGCGGTCGACCCCAATGCCGCCTTGCGGCGCATGTGCGGACATCTGGATTTGCCGTTTTCGCCTCTGGCCGCCGATCTTATCGGTGCGATTCGCCTGAGTGGTGACAGCGGGCGTAAGGAGGGGCCGATCGGCCCGCGGCCGCGCCGCAATGTGCCGGCGGAGATCGAGGCTCAGCGCCACGACAGCCCGAGCTATATCGCGCTCTGCAATCGTTTTGCCTATTCGCCCTGACCGGCGGGGCCGATCGCCATGCCCCCGGTGCGCTTCAGCCTTGCACCGCTTTCGATCAAGCGCCACCAGTAGTCCAGCGACAACCTGTGCAGCACCTCACGTCGCATGGACGGCTCGTCGAACCAAGGCAGCAAGGCGTTGTGCCATCGGCGCAGGAGACGTGGCGAGAGCGCCTGTGCGGACCAGTCCTTGACCACCACGACCGGAAAACGCGCATAGGCCGGTGTCAGCGCCGTGTCGCGGATGATCGGGATCGCGCCATGCAAAAGGGCAGAGAACGCCTTGGGCGACGGGTCCAGGCCGCCCCCTTCGACACAAAGAACGAAGGCGTGGCGCTCGACCTGTTCCATGAACGCGGGTTCGGAAAGTTCTGATGCCGGTTGGGTGCAGAATGCACGCCACGGGCCATTGGCGAGCTGTGACACTCGGCGCCGTGCCTCCCACTGCGGCCCTTCGCGGTGCCGATGCGCGCAAAAGGCATGCAACGGGCGCTGAGCCAGCGGCGGCGGCGCGGGCTGGATCAGTCGGTCGGGCATACCACCGGGAAAAACCAGGCCCAGCGGCAGTGGTGAGCGTTTGTCATGCCCGCCCTGATCAAGGTTCTCGGCATACCAGTGAAGCAGGTTCGGATGCGCCAGGATCGCATCCATCATCGCGTGTTCTTCGTCGGTGAAGCGACGCCAGCGCGCATCGGTCTGGCGCGGCAACGTGATGTCTTCCGACCCGGTGATCAGAACGAAATCCCGGCTCAACCCCGGCAGAATCCGGTCATGAAACGCGCGAATGGCCTGAAAGGGCGCGCGCAGCGACAGGAAGATATGTCGGGGATGTGCGGTTGCGCGATTTCGGTGAAGGTGAATTTGCGGCGCGTGATGGTCCGATAAAAGCACCCAGTCACAGCGCGCGGCGACGCCTGTGACGGCATAACCGTCAGCGCCGCGATTCTTTGGAAAGAGCCGCGTCGCATGGGGCAGCAGCGTCTGCGTTGCCGCCGGTTTCCTTGGCTCGTCCAAGCGATGGCGTGCCGCGTGCGACCCTGTCGAAATGTCTGCCATTTGATCCTGCCCGTGCTGCCCCCGGGGGCGCACCGTTCCTTCTTTCGATCCGGGCAAGCTAGGCGAGCAGAAATTAACGTTCGGTTAATCATTGCGTTGGAGGATGTGAAAAAACGTGTTTGTTGACAGGGGGTTATCCTTGGAGCCATCGGTCGTTATCATTTGTCCCGGCGAAATCGTCTCGGGCGGCCCCGAGGCATTGCACCAGCTGGGGCGCGCACTGCTGGACCTTGGTGTGCCAGCAGCGATGTGCTACTTCCCGTTCGAGCGGGTTCATGCCTGCCCTTCGGCGTTCGCCACCTATGGTGTCCCTGTGTGTCGGTTCGACGAAATCTGTGCCGCGAAAATCGTCCTTCCCGAGGCGCGCACCGGATTTGCCCGCCTGTTCCCCGACAATCGCTGCTGGATCTGGTGGCTGTCGGTCGATCATTACCAGACCGGGGCCAAGACTGACCGCCACCTTCCGCTGGTGGCACTCCGCTCTCTGGGGCATTTCAGCCAGAGCGCCTACGCGCAGGCCTTTCTGTCCGATCACGGGCTGACGGCACAGATGCTGGGCGACTACCTCAACCCGGCGCATCTGACCGCGCGACCTGCTGAGGAGCGGCGATTGCGCCAAATCGCCTACAATCCGAAGAAGGGGTCCGATGTGGTGGCGACACTCAAAAGCCTGTTGCCTGGCGAACGGTTTGTCCCGATCGAGAACATGACCCCCGCCGGGGTATCGGAACTGTTGCGCCAAAGCAGGCTGTATATCGATTTCGGCCCGCATCCCGGCAAGGACCGCCTTCCGCGCGAGGCGGCGATGGCCGGGTGTTGTATTCTGACCGGGCGACGCGGGGCGGCGGGATACGCGCAGGATGTCGCGATCCCATCCCGCTATCGGATCGATGAGCGCGCGGCCGATTTTCCCGGCAGCGCCATTTCGGCAATCCGCAGGCTGCTGGACCAGTTCGAAACCTGCACGAGCGAGTTCGACGCCTATCGCGCACACATCGCCCGGGAACCCGCGCTGTTCATGGCGCAAGTCGAGGCAGCCTTTGGCCCGGCCGATCCGTCAAGGTCGCAGGCGGCATGATCGGTGCCGATGACTCTGTGCCCCAGCGCCTGTCATTGGGGATTGATACCCACCGTTCAATCCTTATGAATTGAGCGGATATTCGACGGTGCCGCACATGGTCCGATTCACGACAGGTCGGATGCCGCAGGCCACGACGCCGTTGTGCGCCATGTCCGGTTCGGACAGGGTTTTTTAGACGATTACGGGAGCATTCATGCCACAGCCATTGATCCACCCCGTTCTGCTTTGCGGCGGTTCAGGCACGCGGCTGTGGCCGCTGTCGCGCAAGGCGTTCCCCAAACAGTTCGCCCGGATCACCGGGGACGAAAGCCTGTTCCAGCAGGCAGCATCGCGGTTGTCGGGAAACGGATTTGCGCCCCCGATGGTCATCACCGGCAATGATTTCCGCTTCATCGTCACCGAGCAGCTGGCCGCGAGCGAGATCGCGCCGCAAGCCATCCTGATCGAGCCCGAAGGTCGCAACACCGCCCCCGCCGCGCTGGCCGCGACGCTCGTGCTGGCGCAGACGGACCCGGACGCGCTGATGCTGGTTGCGCCCTCGGATCATGTCATCCCCGATGCCGCGGCCTTTCGTGCCGCCGTGTCCGCCGCAGCGCCGCAGGCGCTGGCAGGCGATCTGGTGACAATGGGCATTACCCCCACGCACCCCGAAACCGGCTATGGCTATCTGGAACTCGCGCCTGGCGCGCGCGCCGACGCGGGCGACCCGCAACCGCTTGCCCGCTTTGTCGAAAAGCCCGACGCGGCACGGGCAGAGGAAATGATCGCGTCGGGCAATTATCTTTGGAACGCGGGGATCTTCCTGTTCACGGCCCGCGTGTTGATCGACGCCTTCCGCGCGCTTGCACCCGATGTCCTGACCCCGGTCGAGGCGGCCGTGTCCGACGCGCAGACCGACCTGTCGTTTCTGCGCCTTGCCCCGGTTGCGTGGGATGGGGTGCCTGATATCTCGATCGACTATGCGATCATGGAAAAGGCCCGGAACCTGGCGGTCATGCCCTATGCGGCCGGCTGGTCGGACCTGGGCGGCTGGGATGCCGTCTGGCAGCAAAGCGGGCCGGATGATGCGGGCAACGTGACCTCCGATCATGCGACGGCCATCGATTGCCGCGACACGCTCTTGCGGTCAGAAACCGACCGGATCGAGCTGGTGGGCATCGGGCTTGAGGATATTCTGGCGGTTGCCACCACTGATGCGGTGCTGATCGCGCACAAATCCCAGGCGCAGCGCGTCAAGGAGGCGGTGTCCGCGCTCAAGGCCAAGAACGCCGCGCAGGCCACGCAATTTCCGACCGACCATCGACCCTGGGGCATGTTCGAAAGCCTGATCACTGGCTCGCGCTTTCAGGTCAAGCGCATTGTCGTGAACCCCGGTGCGGCGCTGTCGTTGCAATCGCATCACCACCGGTCGGAACACTGGATCGTGGTCGAGGGCACCGCCAAGGTAACGGTCGACGATACGGTCACGCTGGTGAGCGAAAACCAGTCGGTCTATATCCCGCTGGGCGCGGTCCACCGGATGGAAAACCCCGGCAAGGTGCCGATGGTGCTGATCGAGGTGCAGACCGGGGCCTATCTGGGCGAGGACGACATCATCCGCTATGACGATGTCTATGCGCGCGGCCAGGGGGCCAAGGGATGAGCCTGAGCTGCTTCAAGACCTATGACATCCGCGGCAGGCTGGGTGTCGATCTGGATGAGGGCATCGCCCATCGCATCGGACGCGGTTTTGCCCGCGCATTGGGCGCGCGGCGCGTGGTGCTGGGGCGCGATATTCGCGCCTCGTCGCAGTCGCTGGCGGCCGAGGTCGCCCGCGCACTGGTCGACGAGGGCTGCGAAGTTCTTGATCTGGGCCTCTCCGGCACCGAAGAGATGTATTTCGCCACCACCCATTTCGACGCGGATGGCGGAATCTGCGTGACTGCGTCGCACAATCCGATGGACTACAACGGCATGAAGATGGTGCGCACGGGCTCGGCACCGCTGGATGCCGCGACGGGGCTGTCCAGCATCAAGGCATTGGCCGAAGCCAATGATTTCGGCCCCCGCCGCAATGGTGGTGCCCTGCGCGACGTGTCGAAAGAGGCGCGCGCGGCTTATGTTTCGCGGGTTCTGTCCTTTGTCGATATCGCCGCGCTCAAGCCGTTGCGGATCGTTGTCAACGCGGGCAATGGCGCCGCCGGGCCGACCTTTGATGCGATCGCCGAGTCGCTGATCGCCAAAGGTGCGCCGCTGACGTTCATCCGTATGCACCATGAACCGGATGGACGATTTCCGAATGGCATACCGAACCCGCTTCTTCCCGAGAACCGCCCACCGACCGCCGAACGCGTGCGCGCCGAAAGCGCTGATATGGGCATCGCCTGGGATGGCGATTTCGACCGCTGCTTTTTCTTTGACCACAGGGGCGACTTCGTCGATGGCGAATATGTCGTGGGCCTGCTGGCCGAAGTGTTCCTGACGCGCGAGCCGGGCGCGCGGATCATCCACGATCCGCGCGTCATCTGGAACACGCGGGACGTGGTGGCGCGCGCGGGCGGTCAGGCGGTGCAGGCCCGCACCGGCCATGCCTTCGTCAAGCAGGCAATGCGCGATCACGGTGCGATCTATGGCGGCGAGATGTCGGCGCATCACTATTTCCGCGA
Organism: Rhodobacteraceae bacterium HLUCCA12; assembly: GCA_001314715.1. Taxonomy (GTDB): domain Bacteria; phylum Pseudomonadota; class Alphaproteobacteria; order Rhodobacterales; family Rhodobacteraceae; genus Pararhodobacter. Next base: position 7,802 of record LJSV01000018.1, read on the forward strand.
TTTCGTGCATTGCGACAGCGGCATGATCCCGTGGCTGGTGCTGGCCGAACTGGTCAGCCGCAAGGGCGCGCTGGCCGATCTGGTCGCGGCGCGGCGCGCGGCCTTTCCATCGTCAGGCGAAATCAACTTTCACCTTGCCGATGCCCGCGCTGCCATCGCATCGGTGCGCGCCCATTTTGAGCCGCAGGCAGTTTCGGTCGATGAAACCGATGGCATCAGCCTCGATATGGGCGATTGGCGGTTCAATCTGCGCAGCTCGAACACGGAACCGGTCGTGCGCCTGAACATGGAAAGCAAGGGGCGCGACCTGGCGCCCCTGGTGGCGGCGCTGACCCGGCAGTTGCAGAACGGACAAGGCGCGGAATAGTTGGCCATTCTTCAGCCTCCATATCTGTTCATCGATGTTCAGCATGGCCTTTGCAACCGGCTTCGGGCGATGGCCTCGGCCGCGGCAGTGGCGCAGGCGACCGACCGAACGCTTGTCGTGGTCTGGCGCACCGATCATCATTGCGAGGCCCGGATCAGCGATCTTCTGCGCTATGACGGCCCGGTGATCGAAAGCGACGAGGCGGATCGGATACGCGCAGCTTGCGGGCTGGACTACAACTACATGGAGATCGAGCCCGGATCGCAGTTTGAAGCCCCAATCCTGGCCGGCGCCGATGCGTCGTCGCGCGAGGATGTCTATGTGCGTTCGGCCTATCCGTTGAACAGTCCGCATCGGGTCTATGATGTGGAACAGGCGTTTTTGCGCAGCCTGCGGCCCAGCGACGCCGTGCTGGACATGATCGCCGGATTTCGCCCGCCCTTCGATGTTGCGGTGCATATTCGCATGGCCGGCGGCCCCGCGTTCGAACATATGCCGTTCGAAAGCTCGGACAACTGGCCCGAACACCGCCACCGCGAACTGACCGCCTGGCGCGAAAAAAGCCACCGCGACAATTTCGTCCGACGGCTTGATGCGCTGGTTGCCCAAGGCGGCGCCGACAGCATCTTTCTGGCCGCCGACATGCCCGAGACGTATGCCGCCCTGTCAGCGCGGTACGGCGCGCGCCTGATCTGGCTTGAGCGCGATCTATACGACCGTTCGCCCCGGCAGTTGCAATATGCGCTGGCCGATCTTCTGATGCTTTCGGCCGGGCGGCGCCTTCTGGGCAGCGCGTGGAGTTCGTTCAGCGATGTCGCCCAGCGCCTGGCGCGTGAAGACCGTCCGTTCGAACAAAGCGGCGTCGATTTCTGAACCGCGCCCGGAAGTCCTGGCTCAGGCGGCAAAGGACGACAAGGACCGCGGTTCGCTGCGCAGGCCGCGTTCTGCCGGCAGGACAAAGAAGTGCATGTCGTGCAGCGTGATCCGGAAATCCTGTTTCGGCAGGTTCAGAAGCAGCGATGCAAATTGTGCATCGCCGCAAATCGCATCCGTTCCCGTGATCGTGTGCATCACCGTCACCACGTTTTGTTGCGACGTCAGCGCCGGACGCTCGACAAAACGCAGATCGGCCGGACCTTCGGCCTGCAGGGTACGCAACGTGATCTCAAGGGCACAATCGCGTTCGGCCGATGCCTGAAGCGTCAGCGCAAGCACATCGCCCGCCCGAAACGTTCCGGGCCCAAGGTCAATGCGCGCCACAAGCCAGCGCGGCGCCCCTTCGACCCGCGCATCAAGGGCGGCAATCATTCCCGGCTCGGAACGACAGGACAGTCTGGCCTTGCCCTCGTCTGGGTCCAGATCCAGGAAAAGTGCGTCGGCAAGGCAGCAGCTTTCGCTGTGCTCCTCAGAGAATGCGGCACTGCGCAACGCGGCGATGCGTTCTTCGGCAAGGTTTTGGCAGGGATGGATCATGGGTATCGTCCGGCAGGGTTGACGGGGCGGACCCCGTCTGTTGATGCGATCAGCCTAACAACACGACGATCGGAGTTCCAGTGATTCCGGCACCTTGCGGATGTTGAGCATTGCGGTGCCGGCCCGCTTGGCATAATCCTTGGCCAGGGCGCATTGCCCCGCGGTTGTGGCTGTTCGACCGCTCGATTGCACTGACGGTAGAGGCGTCTCGATGACGGTCATTCTGGCCAAGCAGAAACTGAGCTACATTCCCGTCCCGAAAGTCGCCTGCACCTCGCTCAAGGCTTTCTTCTTCGAGGTGGAAAACGGCTTTCCGTTTCGTGATTTTCGTACCAGCGGGCGGCCGTGGTGGATTCATCACTTCTATCCGTCGATCCCGTTTGCTGACCAGAAACTTGCCCTGATGGAGGAGCATACCCGCATCGCCGTGGTGCGCGATCCGGTTCGGCGGCTCTTGTCGTGCTATTCCAACCGCGTGATGCATCACAAGGAACTGTCCGAGAAAAGGGCCGGACCGGCCCTTGCCGAGGCAGATCTGCCCTGCGACCCCGATCTGTCGACCTTTGTTCAACGCCTGCCGGACTATTGCGCGGCGGTGGCCAGTATCTGGCATCACGCCATGCCCATGGTCGAATATCTGGGACGCGATCCGCAGTTCTATACGCACCTCTACAAGATCGAGGCCACGCCCGACATGCAGGCCGATGTCCAGAGGCTGACGGGCAGCAAGGCCGAATTGAAGCGCCTTCAGACCGGCGGGCCCAAGTTCGGCATCGACAGGTTGAACGCTCAGGAAATTGCGCGGCTCAAGGATTTCTACGACGAGGATTACGCGATCTTCGGTGCGTATTGCTAACGGCGCGACCGTTTCGGGCTGCCACCGGCGGCGCAGGGTCGTGACGGACCACCCCGCACAAGGCGCCGCATCGGCATCGCGCGTGGCCGCGCCCTGACCGCTTGCCCGCGACCTGATCCTGCGCTTCCCGCGTCGCCGCTATTGCAGCGCGGATCAATTTGATCAATGATCATTTAATCGAGAAGGAACCGCTCTTGTCACAGCCCTCGCCGAATTCAGCACCCGTTTCCGCCCCGATGCCCCAGGGCGTGACGCTGGCGGTCCTGTGCCTGATCGCGACCGTGGGCCTTGCCGGGTCGTTCCTGTATCTGCCCGCACTGCCCATGGTCGCGGCGGGCTTCGGGGTTGGCGAGCCGGCGGCGCAGGCGACGCTGACCGCGTTCCTGCTGGGGTCCTGCATCGGTTTCGCGCTTTACGGGCCGGCGGCTGACCGGTTTGGCCATCGCCGTGCCTTCACGGTGGCGGGTGCGATCTTTGTCGCGGCCAGCCTGGCGGCAGCGATGACGCAGGGCATCGGTCAGTTGGTGGCAGCGCGGCTGGTGCAGGGCGCGGGTTCGGTCGCGGGCGTCGTCACCGCCCGCGCAACCATTCGTATCGCCATGCCGGCCGATCGCTCGATACAGGCCATGGCGATGTTGACAGCCGTGGTCTCGTTGTCGCCCGCCGTCAGCCCGCTGATCGGCGCGGGCGTCCTGCAACTGGCCGACTGGCGCGCGACCTTTCTCGTCGCGGCTGCACTGGGTCTGGCCGGAATACTGGGCGGGCGCCTGGTGCTGCCGCGCGGTGTGCCGGTCATGGCCCAGGACCGACCGGGCAGGGCACAGGTCACGATCCTGCGCAATGCGCAGTTTCGCGCCGCGCTGATGATCAGCATTGCCGCCAATGCCTCGTTTGTCGTGATGATGGCGGCCACGCCGTTTGTCTTCGTCGAAAGCTTCGGCCTGTCGCCGGCCATGTTCGCCGGACTGATCGCCACGATCCTGACGGTCTTTGCCGCTGTCGCGCTGGTCTCTGGCCGGGTTTCGGCAAGGCTTGGGGCGGCGCGGCCGATTTCATGGGCGATTGCGCCCCTGCTTCTGGGGGCGGCGCTGCTGCTGGTGGGGGCCTGGGGCATGCCGTCGGCCGGGTTACTGGCGCTGGGGCTGCTGCTGTTGATCGGCAGCATGGGCCTGATGGTACCCAATGCGCATATCCTGATGCTTGATCCCTTTCCGGCCTTCGCCGGCACCGCGGCCGGGCTGGCGATGCTGGTCACGACCGCGGGCGGTGCCTTGGCGATCACGCTGTACAGTGCCGTCGCAGCCGGTTCGGTGGCAGGCTTTGCGGTCTATATCGCCGGCTGCGGCGCGGCCACCCTGGGCGGCTGGTTCATGCTGCGCCGCGAAGGAACCTGACGATGCGCAAGCCACGACATTCCTGGCACGAACACATCCCTTCGACCCTTTGGAACAGGAGCCTCCATGCCCCGCTTTGCCCGACGCATCACCCAGACCTCGGCCAAGGATTTCGGCATGTTCGCCCGCGCCTATGGTCGCCCCGGCGATCTGATACATCTGGAACTGGGCCGCCCGATCGAGGACACGCCCGCCCATATCAAGGAGGCCACGATCGCCGCCCTGCGCGCGGGTCATGTGCATTATTCCGACCTTCAGGGCCTGCCCGAGTTGCGCCATGCGCTGGCGGCCAAGATGGCGCGCGAGAATGACACCAACTATTCCGCCGACGAGGTTATCGTCACCAACGGGCTGACGCAGGCGTCCTTTGCCGCCTTCATGGCGTTTCTGGACGCGGGCGACGAGGCGATCCTGCTGGCGCCCTATTACCCCCAGCATATCGGCAAGATCGAACTGGCCGGCGCCAGGGCCGTGATCGCCGATCTCGATGCCGAGAACGGCTTCGCCATCCGCCGCGACCTGATCGAGGCCCGGATAACGCCCCGAACCCGCATGATCGTGCTGATCAACCCCTGCAATCCCACCGGTCGCGTCTATTCCCGCGACGAATTGCAGGTGCTGGCTGACTTGGCGATCGAACACGACCTGGTCGTGGTATCGGACGAGGTCTATGAGCGCATCACCTTTGACGGGGCCGCGCATGTCTCGATCGCGTCTTTGCCGGGAATGCGCGAGCGCACGATCACAATGTTCGCCTTTACCAAGGCCTATGCGATGGACGGCTGGCGTCTGGGCTGGCTGGCGGCCGATCAGCGCATGATCGGCGCGCTGATGAAGATCACCACCAACGAGGTGACGCATGTCAACACTTTCATCCAGCACGGCGCGCTGGCGGCGATCACCGGCCCGGGCGACGCGCTGGCCGACCTGGTGGCGGGCGACCGCGAGCGCCGCGACCTGGCGGTACGGCGGCTGAACCAGATGCCGGGCGCGACCTGCGCCGCCCCACAGGGCACGATCTATGCCTTTGCCGATATCCGTGCCACCGGGTTGCCGGCGCAGGTCGTGGCCCAGCGCCTTCTGGACGAGGCCGGCGTGGTGGTCGAGGCCGGCAGCTTTTACGGCGCGGCGGGCGAGGGCCATCTGCGCATCTGCTTCGGCGCCGTCGATCTGGCCCAGCTGTCGCAGGCGATGGACCGGATGCAGGGCTTCTTCAACGCCCTATAGCCTGCGCGCGGGTTGATTTGCCGGCCCGCGTCTTTCATATCGGCGCCTGATCAAGGGAAAACGGACATGTCCAAACCACTTGCCGATGCTGCCCTTCGCCCGGTTTCGGCGCGGGTCACCGTGGCCGACAGCGTCTATCGCAACCTGCGCCAGGCACTGGTTCTGGGCCGCTTCGATCCGGGGCAGGTTCTGACCATCGGCGCACTGGCCGACAGCTTCCAGACCAGCCACATGCCCGTGCGCGAGGCGTTGCGCCGGCTGGGCGCCGAAGGCGCGGTCGAGATCCGCGCCAACGGCTCGGCCCATGTCCCGGATGTCACGCCCGAGGCGCTGGATGACATCACCCGCGCGCGCCTGGCGCTGGAGGGGCTGGCCACCGCACTGGCGGTCGAACGCATGAGCGAGGAAGAGGTGCGCGCGCTGGACGACCTGGAAGCGCGCCACAGCGCCACGGCCCAGCAGCGCGACGTCTACGAGATGCTGGAACGCAATCACGACTTCCATTTCGCGATCTACGCCGGCGCGCAATCGCCGGTTCTGCTGAACCTGATCGAATCGCTGTGGCTGCGCTATGGGCCGTTCATGCGCCTGCTGTCGCAAAGCATCGCGCCGCGAATCGAAGGCAGCACGCACGAACCGTTCCTGCAGGGTCACCGCGAGATCGTCGATGCGATCCGTGCCCGCAACACCACCCGCGCCCGCACCGCCATAGAACGCGATATCGAGGGCACACGCGCGCTGCTGGCAGGGCTCTGCGCTGGCCGAAAGACCGCCTGAGCGCGAAAACCCGGCTCAGTAATGGCTGAGCAGTGAACCGTATCCCTGGATCTTGTCGTTGATCCCGTTCTGGCGTAGCGCCCACCAGTAGGTGGCGGTGTTGATCGCGATCACCGGCTTGTCCAGCCAGAACTCCGCGATCCCGGCAAGCCGCGCCATCGCCAGGTTGGTGCCCACCTGAACGATTGCCTCGACTGAGGGATCGTTCAACTCGATGATGGCGTCGCGCAGGGTCTGTTCGGATTCATGCGCAATCAGCATCGGGCTTGGGCATTTCAGCCCCTTGATCGCCGCCACCTCGAAGCCGCAATCGGTGAAGAACCGGTTCACCTGCGCATCGCCCACCGGCATATAGGGCGTGATCACCGCGATCCGCTTGATGTCACCGAACTGGCGCAAAGCAGCCTGACAGGCATCCGAGCCCATCGCCACCTTGACACCGGCGCGCGCCTCGACCCGCTTTTCCAGCTCGACCGAGCCTTCCAGCCCGTCCCAGAAGGTTTCCGCCGACATCCCCATAACCAGATAATCCGGGCTGCATGTCATGACGCTATCGACCGAGTCCATCAGGCTTGCGCGTATGTCATCCATGAGCTTGTTGAAATCGTCGTCGCTGTGGACCGGGTTATCGGGGATCAGGATGCGCGAGAAATGGTTGGTGACGCCGACCGGGCGCATCGAGTCGAACTCGGGCTGGACCGAGGTGTTGGTCGAAGGGGCGATCACCCCGAATTTCATCCTGTAGCCAAGAGAATCGGTCATTATTGCCTCCGTGGTTGGACAAGCCGGCCGGATGCGGCCAGGAAGTCGTCGCGCGTCATCAGGTCAGCGTATTTCTGGCCCATGTCGAAAAGATTGGCCTCATGCGGCCCCATCGCGCGGTCGCCCACGCAATCGGTAATGACGATCGGGCGCAGATTGTTGCTGACCGCATCCACCACGGTTGCGCGCACGCAGCCGGATGTGGTGCAGCCGGTAACCACCAGCGTGTCGATTGCGCGCCAGGTCAACCAGCCCATCAACCGGGTTTCGAAAAAACCGGAAGCCTGGCGCTTGCGCACGACCAGTTCATCCTGCCGTGGGGTGAGTGGCGGCAGGATCTGGCTGATCGGCGCAGTCTCGGTCAGTGTCAGCAGCTTTGGGCATTTGCGGGCAAATGCCCCGGCATCCGACCCGTCATCGGCATAGACGACACGGGTATGCGCCACCGGCCAGCCGCGTTCACGAAAGGCCGACAAGAGCGGCACGGTTGCGTCGGCCGCGTCCGGGATGTTGCCGCCCCCGAGATGGGCCGGATCGACGAACCCTTCGACGAAATCGACAAGGATCAGTGCCGGACGTTCGCCAAGGCCAACGGCCCCGGCAAACCCCTGGCGCTGATAGATGTCGCGTTCGCTCATTCCACACCTTCCAGATCGCGCAGCGACTGAATCAGCGACGAGCGCATCACATAAGCCTTGTGCTGGGCCGGGTCGGCCACGGTCGCGCGCAACTCGTCGTGATAGGCGCGCCGCGCGTCGGGGCTGCGCTCATTCAGGATGGACCGGTTGCGAAGCGCCTGGGCCTGGACGGTTTCCACCGCGACCTTGCGGCGCTGGCGCTCATAGCGGCCCATCAGCGACAAGGGCGCGCCATGCCAGACCTGCGTCAGTTTTTCGGCCAGGTTCATGGCGTCGTGGATGCCGCCGTTCATGCCCATGCCCCCCAGCGGGTTGTTCAGATGCGCGGCATCGCCGGCCAGAAAGACGCGGCCGACCACGTAGTTCTCGGCGACCTTTTCATGGACGCGGTAATCGACGCTGTGCACCACGTCATAGGGATCGGCCTTTGGAAACACCGCCTGAAGCCGCTCTTCGACGCGGGCGGGGGCTTTCATCTGCTCGGGGGTTTCGCTGGGGTCGGTGGGCAGCAGCACCCGCCACAGCGAGGGCGTGCGCAGCAGCACCACCCATTCGTCCGGATCACTGATATAGGCGATGTTCGCCAGATCGTCGATCGCCTCGTGAAACGGGAAGGTCGTCGACATCGACAGAAAGATCTCGGGGATCGTCATGCCCTCGAAAGTCACGCCCAGCGCCTTGCGGATGTTGCTGCGCGCCCCGTCGGCGCTGACCATGTAGCGCCCCCGCATCGGCTCGCGCGTTCCGTCCTCGCGTTCCACGATCAGGGTCACGCCATCGTCGTCTTGCGTTACATCCACCGCCCGCGCGCCAAAGACCACATCGGCATTGGGATGCGCCCTGAGCCAGTCGCGCAGAAGAAGCGACAGTTTCCACTGTTCGCATTGAAGCCGGTAGGGATGGTTGGTTTCGTCTTTCAGAAGCGACAGGTCAAAGGTGGCGATCACCCCCTCGCGCCGGTCGCGGAACTGCCATTGCGGGCAGATCAGGCCCTGTTCGACGCATTTCTGCCCGATCCCGAACCGGTCCAGCATGTCCAGCGTCGGCGGATGAAAGGTCGAGGCGCGCAGATCGGTCGGCACGTCCCGATGGGCATCGATGATGGTGACCGGGATGCCCTCGTCGGCCAGATAGGCGGCAGCGGTCATGCCCACAGGCCCCGCCCCCACGATCAGAACACGCGCCTCGCTCATACCGTCTGCTCTCCTTTGTCACGTCCAATACAATCGCCGGCGCGCAGGTGTCCGGCACCGGTCACATGATCGCCGGCTTGTCGACCGACGGGCTTTGCGCCTTTCCGGCGGCCTCATCAGGCGGCAGGCTGTCATCCCACAGCCGCGCAATATAGCGCGCGCCGCTGCGCCCGTTCGACTCGTCGGCGCAAAGCCAGCCGATGGCACGGCGCATTACCGCCGCGGGCAGCAGGCCGCCATCGGCGCCACGCTTGTTCGCGCTGTCGGGCAAGAGCGCGGTATCGGCCGCACCGCCGGGCAGATAGACCATCACGTCAACCCCGGTTCCTTCCAGATCCTGCGCCCAGACCCGCGATGCGGCTTCCAGACCCGCCTTTGACGGACCATAGGGCGCATAGCCGCGCCGCACCATGGTCTGGTCGCTGGTCGAGATGTTGATGATCTTGCCGAAACCGCGCGCGATCATTCCCGGCGTCACCGCGGCGGCCATGTTGAACGCGCCGTTCAAGTTGATGTCGATGATCTCGCGCCAGATGGCCGGGTCGGTTTCCCAGAATTTCGTGGGTACGGTGTTGAAGGTCTCGGACACCAGCCGCATGCCGCGCCCGGCATTGTTGACCAGCACATCCACCGCCCCGAACGCGGCTTCGGCCTCGGCGACGACACGTGCGCAATCGGCCGGATCACGGACATCGGCCTGAACGGCAATCGCCCGTCCATCGCCCGAGAGGGCCGCGGCCTCGGTCACGGTATCCGCCAGCTCGCCACCGGCGCGCGCCCCGGTGACGACCAAACGCGCGCCGGATGCTGCAAGCTCCAGCGCCATTTCGCGGCCAAGCCCGCGGCCGCCGCCGGTGATGACCACCACCCTGTCGCGCAACGAGGGAAATTGGCTCATGCCGTCACCGCCTTGTTTGCCTTGAATAGTCTTCCGCCACCGGGCACCGCATCGCCGATACCCGCGCGGCGCAGCGCCTGCCAAAGGGTCGCCGTGTTCGACGTGACCGCTGGCAAGCCGGTTTCACGCTCAAGCGCAGCGATCAGGGGCAGCGACGGAAAGTCGGTGCAGGTGATCAGAAGCGCCTGTTCATCCCCACCGAGAACAGCCATCGCATGCTCGCGCACGCGCTCCAGCGGCGTTTCGGCAATACGCGGAAATTCCTGCGGCCCGTTTGCGCCGATGCCCAGGCCCGCGATGGCGGTGACCGCGATGCCGTGCGCCTCAAGGAACGCGGTCTCGTGATCGTTGAGCGCCTGGTGATAGGGCGTCGCCACAGCCACGCGGCGCACATCCAGCGCCGCAAGGGCCGCCACGATCGCCGCGGCGGTGGTCACGCAGTCGACCCCGCTGCGCGCGGTCATCTGTTCGGGGATACTGTCGGCGGGGGTGGCAATAGAGCCGGCGGTGCAGGCATAGGCAACGACATCGACCCGCGCCGGGGTCAACAGCCCGATCGCCCCATCCAGATCATCCCAGAGGCCCGCACGGCCTTCGGGCGACGTGGTGTCCGAATGTAGCCTCATCCGGGTGGTGTGAAAGCTCACGCCCTCGGGCATCATGCGCGACCATTCGCTTTCGTTCACGGTATTCGTGGGCGGCACGATCAGGCCCAGCCGCGCGCGGTAGCCATAGCTGGACAGATGGCGGGTCATGGTTCGGCCCCCGGTACCGGGACCGCGCTGGCCGTCGCGGTCAGGTTCGGTCGCGTTGCGTTCATGCCGCCCGCCCCCCGACCTTGCCGATGATGCCCGCCTCTTGCAAGTTCGACAATCTGTCGCTCGACAGGCCCAGCAAACCGGAAAAGACCTCGTCGTTGTGTTCGCCCAATTCGGGGCCGGGGCGATTGATTCGGCCCGGCGTGGCCGAAAGCTTGGGCGCGACGTTTTGCATGTGCATGGCGCCAAAGGTCGGGTGCATGACCTTGACGATGGCCTCGCGCGCCTTGAAATGCGCGTCCTTCAACATCTCGGGGGCGCGGTAGATGTCGCCGAAGGGAACACCGCCCGCTTCCAGCACTTCGCAAAGGGCATCGGCCGTCATCGTCCGGGTCCATTCGGCAATCAGATCGTCCAGTTCCTGCTGGTGCGCCCCGCGTGCGGAATGGGTGGCATAGCGGTCGTCGCTGGCCAGTTCGGACCGACCCATACAGGTGGCCAGCCGGGCAAAAACCGTGTCCTGGTTGGCCGCGATCAGCACGAACCGATCATCCGCCGTGGGATAGACATTCGACGGCGCCACATTCGGCAGGATGGCGCCCGTCCGTTCGCGGATGTAATCGGCCTGATCGTATTCGGTAATCAGCGATTCCATGACATTGAGCACGGCTTCGTAAATCGCGCTGTCCACAACCTGCCCGCGCCCGGTGCGATTGACGACATGCAGTGCCATCATCGCGCCCAGACAGGCAAAGGTCGCCGCCAGCGTGTCACCGATGGAAATGCCCATCCGACTGGGTGGTGTCGACGGGTCGCCCACGACATAGCGCAGCCCGCCCATGGCCTCGCCGATGGCGCCGTAGCCGGCACGCTTGGCATAGGGGCCGGTCTGGCCGTAGCCGGAGACCCGCACCATGATCAGCCGGGGGTTGATTTGCGACAATTCCTCGTAACTCAGACCCCAGCGTTCCATCGTACCAGGGCGAAAGTTCTCGACCAGGATGTCGGCCTTGGCAACCAGCGCACGGATGATGTCGGCCCCGTCCTGTTCGCGCGCATTGACCTCGATCGACTTCTTGTTGCGCGCGACCACGGGCCACCACAGCGACTTGCCATGCGCCTTCTCGCGCCCCCACTGGCGCATCGGGTCGCCCAGGCCGGGTTGTTCGACCTTGATCACCTCGGCCCCGAAATCGGCCATCAGTTGCCCGCAGAACGGCCCGGCCAGAAGTTGACCCATCTCGATCACCCGCAACCCGGTCAGCGGGCCGTTTTCAGCCCCTTCGATGGCCAAGGCGGTGTCAGCGGAAGGGTTGTTCATAGGATTTCCCAACTTGTCCAGACAACTTTTTCTGATAAAACCGCAACAGCCTGCACAATGCAAGTGGCGAAAACCCGTTGGCGCGAGAAAGGACACCATGACCCTGCCCGATATCGAAATCGTCGAAGTCGCGCCCAGGGATGGGTTGCAGAACGAAAAGGCGCTGGTCTCGACGGCAGACAAGGCCGAACTGGTCAACCGCGCACTCGCCGCCGGACTTCGCCGGCTTGAGGTGACGAGCTTCGTCAATCCCAAGCGGGTGCCGCAGATGGCCGATGCCGAGGCATTGATGGCAACGCTGTCACGCCCCCAAGGCGCCGGGTTCATCGGCCTTGCCTTGAACCAGCGCGGGTTCGAGCGCGCGCGCGACGCCGGTTGCAACGAGGTCAATTTCGTCGTCGTCGCGTCGGAAACCTTCAACCAGCGCAACCAGGGCGTGCCAATTGCCGACACGCTCGCAAGCTGGGCCAGTATCCGCGAACAGGCCAGCGCGGCGGGGCTGCGCACATCGGTGACCATCGGTGCGAGCTTTGGCTGTCCGTTCGAGGGCGAGATGCCCGCAAACAAGGTTCTGCGCATCGCCGAGGCGGTTTTGGAACACGCGCCGGACGAGCTGGCCTTTGCCGACACCATTGGTTGCGGCGTCCCGACACAGGTGAAAGCCCTGCTCAGGGGCGCGCGGGCGCTGGCGCCTGATCTGAGGCTGCGCTGCCATTTCCACGACACCCGCGCCACCGGTATCGCCAATGTCGCCGCTGCGGTCGAGAACGGGGTTCAGGCCATCGACGCCAGCATCGGCGGAATCGGTGGTTGCCCCTTTGCCCCGGCGGCCACCGGCAATGTCGCCACCGAGGATGTGGTCTATATGCTGGAGCGCATGGGCCTGCACACGGGCGTCGATCTTGACGCGGTGATCGAAGCCGCGCGCTGGATCGCCGGCCCGCTGGGCAAGCCGGTGCCGTCGGCCCTGAGCCGGGCGGGCGGCTTTCCGCCGCCAGCCTAGTAGTCGCACAAGACGTTGATCAGCGCCTGTTGCCCCTTGGCGACGGCCTCAAGCCCCTGCGTCAACGCCGCGTCGAGCTCGGCCACGGTCGCGGCCCGCAGGCCAAGTCCGCGATGCGCCTCGATGATCCTTTCGTAATCCGGCTGCGGGCGCAGATCGGCCAGCAGGCGGCCACCCCCGGCCGCCGCCGCGCCCTGCCCGTGCATTGCCAGGGTCGAGTTCCGCACAGCCCCCCAGCAGCCGTTGTTGAACACCACCGTCAACACCGGCAGACTATTTGCCTCGGCCACGAAATGGCAGGCGGTGGGGTTGTTGAACATGTATGCGCCATCGCCCAGAACGGATATCACGGTTCGGTCGGGCATCGCCTTCTTGACGCCAAGCGCCGCGCCCAGCCCCCAGCCAAGCCCGCCAACGGGGCTGAGCCCGAAATAGCTGCGGGCCGCCGGGGGCGGGCATTGTTCCGGGCGCAGCGGGTATTCGTTGGTGATGATCGCATCGCGCGGCAGCGCCCGGTGCAAGGCGGCGCTGGCGCTGGCCGGGGTCAGGGCCTCGACCGCGCCGTCGGCGGCCCAGCGCTGTCGGTCGCGCGCACGCTGCGATGCAAGGCGATCGCGGCGCGATGCGACCACGGCGGCGGCACCGCCCTGTGGCGCGCCCAGCTCCGCGTCCAGTGCCTGAAGCGCAAGCTTGCTGTCGGCAGACAGGGTCAGTTGCGCGGGGTAGCTGCGCATCGGATACCCTGCGGCCAGCGGGTCCGCGCCGATCTGCACCAGCGACTGCGCCGCCTGGGGCGTGCTGATGGCGGGCATCCACGGCACCTCGCAATCCAGTGCGATGATGAGATCGGCCTCGGCATACTGGCCATCGGGGCTGAACCCCAGGTGCATCGGATGATCGCCGGGCAAAAAGGCGCGCCGCGCACTGTTGCCCACGACCGGAAGCGCCCAGCGCTGCGCCAAATCGGCCAGGATCGGCACGGCGTCCGGGTCGGCGCCGAAATGCGAGGTCACGATGACCGGATGACTGGCATTGCGAATCAGCTCTGCCAGCCGGGTCACGGCGGCGGGGTCGGCGCCGGGGCGGGATACCGTGCCCAATGGCGGCAGCTCGGCCGGAACCGGCGCCTGCATCCCCAGAACCTCACGCGGAAGCGACAGGTAGACCGGGCCGGCCGGGCTGGCATGCGCCACTTCCATAGCCCGGCGCACGGCATCGTCGGCCTGTTCGGGAAAACGCAGCTCGTAGTCCCATTTCACGGCCTCGCGCAGCATCCCCGCCTGATCGAACAGTTCCTGCGCCCAATGCGGGTGCCGGGTTCGGGTGCCGTGACGGCCTTGTTCCGTCACCGGGGTGCGCCCGGCGCTCAGCAGCATCGGCACATAGTCGCGGCCGGCGTTCAGCGCACCGCAAACGATATTCGCCGTGCCGACGCTGACGTGAACCATCACCGCCTGCGCACGCCCGGTCACCATGGCGTGACCATGCGCCATCGACGCGGCCAGGTTCTCATGCGGAACGGTGACCGGCTCAGGCATGTCGGCCGCACCGGCCCCGGACGCGGCAAACGCCTCGACGATGGAGGGAAAATCAGTTCCCGACACCCCGTAGAACGCATCGACGCCGTAATGCTTGAGCGCGCGCAGATAATTCGTCGCGGCGAGGGCGGTTTCCCCGTCGGTCGGGCCTGTTGAACCGGACATTTTTATATTTCCTGCTAGAGTTGTCCGTACAAGTATGCTTTTATCGGCGGATGACGCAAGACTTGCGTCGAATAAGGTGAATGTCGTGCGGTGCGCCGATGCCGCAGCCGGAGCCGGGCAACCACCCTCCCGTCTGTGCATCCTGGGCCGACCCGACCAACAGGAGGACGATATGAACATCAGAACCATCGCCTTGAGCGCGACACTGCTGGGAACCGTCGGCGTGGGTCTGCCCGCGGCGGCGCAAACCGTTGGTCTGGCGACCACGCAGGGCGGCGCCACCGAACAGATCGCCAATGCCATCGCCATGGTCGTGACCGAAGAGACCGAGCTTCAGATCCGCCCGCAGATGTCGGCGAACACCGCGCAATATGTCCCGATGGTGAACGCCGGCCGGGTCGAGTTCGGCATCGCCAACTATCCGCAGACCTTTTATGCGATCAACGGCACCGGCATGTCCGAGGGGCAGGCGAATCCTGACCTGCGCATCGTTGCCACGCTGTTTCCGTTCACGGCCGGGCTGGTCGTGACCGAGGAATCGGGCATGACGGGCTATGACGACCTCGAAGGCGCGCGGGTGCCGCGCTACCCGGACAATTCGCTGGGCGACTATATCATCCGTGCCGGTCTGGCCGCTGGCGGGCTGACCTATGACGACGTCGAGACCGTGCCGATCGCCAACTTCCCGCGTCAATATGATGCCATGCGTCAGCGCCAGATCGACGTGTCGATCGCCACCGCCGGGGCACAGCCGACCTATGACCTCGAAGCCAGCCTGGATGGCATCCGCTTCCTGTCGTTCGAGGAGGATGCCGACGACACAATCGCCGAATACCTGCCCGGCACCTATACCCGGACCCTGCCCGAGGGGTTCCATTCGCTGCCCGGCCTGTCGGCGGAAAGCCGTCTGTTCGCCTATGACTACATGCTTTTCGCCCATCGCGATGTCAGCGACGAGATCGTCGCCGAAGTGATCGGCGCACTGGATAGCGGGGCGGAGGCTTTGCGCGACACCTCGCCGCTGTGGCAGGAATTCGACCCCGACGACATGGCCAAGACCACCGAAATGCCCATGCACGAAGGGGCTGAGGCCGTCTATCGCGATATGGGCCTGATCGACTGAGCCCCACGACACCTCTGGCGGTGCGCGCCCGGCGCGCCGCCAGAAAGCTGACAGGTGCCGCGAAATTGCGGCCACAGACCCCGGAGAACGTCGCCGATGGTGCAGGTGCCCAGTGATTCGTCCCAGAACCCGCCCGAACCGCCGCTGACCCCGTTCCAGACCATCGCCCGGACCGCAATGATGATCGTGGCCGTCGCTGTGCCACTGGTCACCATCATTTGGGTCACGAACGTTCCGGGGCGCCTGGGTTTTCTGCTTTATCCCGAACAGGTGGCGGCGCTGATGCTGGGGATGGCGGCGGCCGTGGTCTTCCTGGGCGAGATTCCGGGATGCGATCGCGCATGGAAAATGGTCCGCGATACCCTGTTCGCGGTGGCGGCACTGGGGTTCGGGGTGCATCTGTTCCTGCGGTTTCCGATCTTGTCCGAACAAGCGTTCTTCCATCCGACCGAGGCGTTGATCGTCGGGGTCCTTTCAGTCCTCATCGTGCTTGAGGGGGTCCGGCGCCGGATCGGGCTGGCGCTGATCGTTGTTTTTCTGGTTTTCTTTGTCTATGCCATCTTCGGCGATGTGATCCCCGGCGCACTGTCCGCCAGAACGCAGAACCCGCTGGATCTGTTCCGGTATCTGGGTACCGATTCGGGTGCAATGCTGGGTCCGGCGCTGGCAATTGCGTGTTTCATCGTGGTGACATTCGTGCTGATGGGCCAATTGTTGCTGTCCACCGGCGGGACCGAGGTGTTCACGGGCCTCGCCGTGCGGCTGGCCGGTCAGGGGCACGGGAACTCGGCCAAGGTCGCGGTGTTGGCGTCGGGCTTCATGGGCTCGATCTCGGGCAGCGCGGTGTCGAACGTGGTCTCGACGGGCGTCGTCACCATTCCGATGATGCGGCGCGCAGGGTTCAATGCCCGATCCGCCGGCGCGATCGAGGCCGCAGCCTCGACCGGGGGGCAACTGATGCCCCCGGTCATGGGGGCCGCGGCCTTCCTGATGGCCGAGAACCTGCGCCTGCCCTATAACGACATCATCGCGGCGGCATTGCTGCCGGCGATCCTGTTCTATTTCGCGGTTTATCTGCAGATCGATTTCACCGCGCGCAAATATCGCCTCAAGGCGCTCAGCGATATCGACGGACGCACGCTGAAACAGGTACTGCGCCATATCTGGATCATCGCCGTGCCATTCTCGATCCTGCTTTACGGGCTGTTCCAGCTCAATCAGCCCGCCGAACTGGCCGCGCTCTACGGTGCCGGGGCGTTGGTCGTGCTGGTCGTGTTCTTTGGCGGCGTCGGCGGACGGCTGAACCTGCGCCAGTGGGTCGAGATATTGTCGCGCACCGGCCGTATCGTCGGCGAGGTGATCCTGATCACCGCGATTGCCGGCATGATCATCGGCTTGCTGGCCACCACCGGCCTGGGATTTGCCCTGTCGATGGCGCTGCTGGACTTCGGCCGGTCGAGCCTGTTCATGTTGCTGGTCGTCACGGCGCTGATCTGCATCATCCTGGGGATGGGCCTGCCGACAACAGGCGTTTACCTGTTGCTGGCATCGCTGGCTGCACCGTCGATCGTGGAACTGGGCGTCGGCGGGATCGAAGCGCATCTGTTCGTTCTCTATTTCGGGATGCTGTCGATGATCACGCCGCCCGTGGGTCTGGCCGCCTTTGCCGCCGCCTCGGTGGCGGGCGGGCCGGCCATTGGCACGGCGTTGACGGCGCTGCGCTATGGCTGGATCGCCTATTGCCTGCCGTTCCTGTTCGTCTATCAGCCCGGACTGCTGATGCAGACCACCTGGGCCGACACGGCATTGGTGCTGGTGGCGACCACGGTGGCGGTGCCGCTGATCACCGCCGCGATCCTGGGGCATGGCTTGCGCCCGCTCGGTCCGCTGGGCCGGCTGCTGGCTGTTGTCTTCGGGGGCCTGGCGCTGCTGCCATCCAGCGCCTTTGCCGGCGCCAAGCAGGTGGAACTGGTAGCCCTGGCAGCGGCAATTGCCTTGATGGTGCTTCACATCCGTTCCGCCTGGCGAAATCCCGAAACACTGGAAACGGTTTCGGCCCGCGATGTATCGGGCAAGGCCAGCACCGGCTGACCCTCAACCTTGCGAAGCGCGTTCGCCGCTGAAATCTTCTCGTTGCAGGCGAATGGTATAGGTGAACCGATCGGCAGGGTGGTGATTGACCGACGCCACCATCACCTCTCCCGACCCGGCGTGGTAGCGCCGCACCAGCCGCAATGCCACCGGCCAGCCGGGATTGCCGAACGCCTGGCGCACGGCGGCCGGCATCTCGACCGCGTTGAAGGTTTGCGTGGCCTCGGCGATCGGTTCATTGCCGCGTGTTTCCACCAGTGCGTAGAACGGCCCCTCATAGGCAAGCAACTCGTCGCGCAGCCAGGCGAAGCGTTTGTTGATATAGGCCGATGTGTGGCAGATGATGCTGCCATCCTCGGCGGTGCGCCGCACGCCCGAGATACACAACCATTCGCTGCCTTCAGGCGCCGCGACCAGCCCCGCGGTATCCGGCCCCAGCCGCACGGGCACCGCGCGCTCGATCTCGAAATGGGTATCGAGGGCGTATTGAAACAGCTCTGACAGCGAGAACATGGATTGCGTGTAGACCGGCGTGGGATTGTCGGACACCACGCGCGTGCGCGATCCGCGCCGGCGTTCGACGAAGCCCAGCTCCGACAATTTGCGCAAAGCCTCGCGCACGGTCTGGCGGCTGACGCCGAACTCGTCGCAGAGCTCGGCCTCGGAGGGGGCGCGCGTGTCGACGGCGTATAGGCCCGACTGGATGCGCCCGCGCAGGATATCGAGAATGCGCAGATACTGGGGTTGCGCGCGTTCTGACGTGAACCCGTTCTTGTCGCTGCTCTCGTCGCGCATCACCACGAATGCCCCTTTCCCAGATCTTTCTGCGCATTCACCGGATTGCCGTCTGAGTCAACCCCGGTTCGTTCCAAGCTTCCGTTTCGCCCCGCAATACCATGCGATGCGGCCGCGTGGCGCGATCTCCGCAGGCATGGTCGGCGGCGGGTTCGTGCGATCCTAACACATATGCACACGAACGACGATTGCCGATGCCCCGCGCGGTCACCTTGGCTGGCGTTGCGTGGCGCAAAAGCTGACTGCGGCGACAAACGCGCCAAAGCCAATTTCGGGCGCGCTCAGGCGTCGCACGGCGGCGGATGCGCCGGACGTTACGGATCAGTCGCGCGCCCAGCGGCGTTCGAATTCCCAGATCTCGGGAAAGCCGATCAATTCGTTGAACTCGTTGAAATCGAACATCTCCTGCGCCGGCGTCTGCGATGTGCCGTGTTCCTTGAAGGCCATCAGCGCATTCTGGGCGGCCTGCGCGGCGGCCAGCGCCGTCGTTGCGGGATAGATCGCCATGGCATAGCCCATGTCCTTGAGCTCAGAGGCCGGGCGCACGGGCGTCTTGCCGCCATTGGCCATGTTGGCCATCATCGGTGCGCGAATGCGGCGGCATGCCTCTTGCATTTCCTGCTCGCTTTCCAGCGCCTCGATGAACACCACATCGGCGCCGGCCTCGGCAAAGGCCAACCCGCGCTTCAGCGCCCCCTCGAACCCTTCGACCTGCCGGGCGTCGGTGCGCGCGATGATCAGCGTTTCGGGGCTGCGGCGGGCCTCAAGCGCGACCTTGATCTTGTCGACCATATCGGCCAGCGGGACGACCTTCTTGCCCGGCGTATGGCCACATTTCTTGGGAAATTCCTGATCCTCGATCTGGATGCCGACGACGCCGGCCGCCTCATATCCACGCACGGTGTGGTGCACGTTCAAGAGCCCGCCATAGCCGGTATCGGCATCGGCGATGATCGACGCATTGCTGACCCGGCACAGGGTCGAGACGCGTTCCAGCATCTGGGTATAGGTGGCGATCCCGGCATCGGGGATGCCATGCGCCGACGCCGTCAGCCAATAGCCCGAGGCATAGGCGAAATCCAGTCCGACCTTATTGCCGATCACCGCCGAAATCATGTCGTGCAGGCCCGGCGCGGCGACGAACTGGCCCGCGTCCAGCGCGGCACGAAGACTGGGTTTCGTCATCTTTCAAGTCCCTTCAGATAGGCAAGCGTTTCGTCCTCTGACACCACGTCGCCGTATTTCGCGTTCATGTCGAACAGGTTGGCCTCGTGCGGGGCAGGATGGCGATCGCCCACCGCCTCGCGCGGGATGATCGGGATAAATCCGTGGCTGTTGGCATCGACGCACGAGGCGCGCACGCAGCCGGATGTGGAGACCCCGGTCAGGATCGTCGTATCCACGCCCCAGGTTGTCAGTGTCGAGGCCAGCGATGTGCCGAAGAACACGCTTGCATATTGTTTCGATATGACCAGTTCATCCTCGGCAGGGTCGATCCCCGGTGCCCAGTCGCCCCACTTGCTGCCACGGATGAAATGGCGCAGCGGCGTCGCCTTCTGGAAAAAGCGACCACCGTCCAGCGCCTTGGGGTGATAGACGACATTGGTATAGATGACCGGCACCCCGGCCGCGCGCGCCGCGTCGCGCAACCGGAGGGCCGAGGCCAGCGCAGCGTCGCAATCGGCCCACAGATCGCAGTCGGGGTCGAAATAGGCGCGCACAAGATCGATCAGGATCAGCGCCGGCTTGCGGCCAAAGCCCAGGCGCCCGTCATAGGCGCGGGCGTAGTTTTCATTCAGGTCATCGCTCATCTGCGGTCCTCCCCGTCGTCGTCATTGACCGGCTTTCCATCGCACAAGGTACATGCGGGTCGTTGCCGCCGGGAGACGCCGCCCGCATCCCGTGCGCGGATGTTCCCAAACCTTTGGGGGCCATCATACGTAGTCCGTTCCCGTGCGCCCCCAACCCGACAAGGGGCAAGGTAACGGGCTTTGAGCCCGTATCCAATGCCAGAGACGATCCTTGCTTGCAGCGATGTCCGACTGCCCCTTCGGCCGCACCCTACCCATGTGCGACGCGATCGGCGCTTTACGGCCGAACGGGCCGGTGCCCGGCGCGATGCAGGGCCACGACGCCCCAAGCCCCGCTCACGGCTTACCCCCGCGCAGGGCCGCCTTGCGGTCGCGCCAGTCGATCGCGCCGGGATGGTCTATTGGCGCTTGTGCGATCTCGCGCAACGCCGCCTTGCGGATCTTTTGTGTGGTGGTCGTGGGCATGGCATCCACGAAAGTCAGAACCCCCGGCACCTTGTAATACGCCAGATCGCGGGCACAGGCCTCGAATACGCTCTCGGCAAGGGCGGCGCGGTCGCAGTCGGGGGCAGGTTCGACGACGGCAAGCACCTCTTCCTCGCGCAGCGGGTCAGGCATGGCCAGGACTGCCACCTGTCCGACACCCGGCAGCCCAGCGATCACGGTTTCCACCTCGACCGCGGCGATGTTCTCACCCGAACGGCGGATGATGTTCTTGCGCCGGTCCACAAAATGCAGTGCGCCGTCCGACCCTTGTCGCATCACGTCGCCCGTGTGCAGCCAGCCGCCCCGCCATGCGGCATCGGTCGCCTGCGCGTCTTTCAGGTAGCCGCTGAAAAAACCGCGGCGCGGGTCGTCGCCGGTGGCACGCAGCAACAACTCGCCGGGCTCGCCCGCCGGCACCGCGCGACCCGCGTCATCGACCAGGCGCACCTGTATCGCCGGACCGGGGCGGTCGGGCCGGCCGATGCAACGGCTGCCGACATGGCGATCGTCGTCGCAAGCGCACAACG
Source organism: Rhodobacteraceae bacterium HLUCCA12 (assembly GCA_001314715.1). Classification (GTDB taxonomy): domain Bacteria; phylum Pseudomonadota; class Alphaproteobacteria; order Rhodobacterales; family Rhodobacteraceae; genus Pararhodobacter. The sequence goes on from LJSV01000018.1 coordinate 29,005, forward strand.
TGCCGGCGCCGCCGGTCTCGGTCATGGCCCAGCCTTCCAGCAAGGGCACACCAAAGCGCGTCTCGAACCGGGCGTGGTGTTCGGGATGCACGCCACCGCCCAGGCCGAACCGCATCCGGTGGGCGCGATCATCGGCGCTTTCGGGCAGTTCCAGCAAGATCGCGGGTATCACGCCGAGATAGTGGAAACACGTCGCCCCGGTTTCCGCCGCCGTCTGCCACCAGCTGCGCGGATGAAACCGATCCAGGATGATCTGCGCGCCTCCCGCCCCCAACATCCCCATGAAGGAGTGGCCCATGGCGTTGACATGAAAAGTGGGAAACGGGGTCATCAGACGCTCTTGCCCCGGCCGCAGGGCAATGGCGCCGCGCTGCGCGCCATACCACCAGGCCCAGTTCAGAAAATACCGGTTGGACAGGATGCAGCCCTTGGGGCGACTGGTCGTGCCCGATGTATAGATCAGGGCGCATTCGGCATCGAGGCCGTCGCCGCGCCCGGCCGCTTTGGCAACCGTCGGGGCGGGCGGGAGGGCGTCGTTCGGGGTGATCAGCACCACATCCGCCTCTTGCGCGGAAGTGGCGATTTGCGCCGCGCGTTCGGGCAGTGCGACGATCAGGCAAGCCTCGCTGTGGGTCAGCAGGTAAAGCCGCTCATCATCGCGGTAGTCGGGATTGACCGGCACAACGCTGGCACCGCAACGGTTCACGGCCAGCCAGTGCAGAAAATGGCTTGGCCGGTTTTCCAGCAGCAGCGCCACCCGATGGCCGGGGCCGTAACCGGCATCGGCATAGCGCGCAGCCAGTGCCGTGACCGCTTGCGCCATCGCCTCATAGGTCCAGATCGCGCGTTCATCGGGCCACAACGCAGCGACGGATGCGGGCAAGACCAGCAACGGCTGATCGCGCCAGTGATCCGCCTGCGCCTGCATCAGCCCCGCGGGCGAGCCGGCATCCAGCACGCGTGCACCGGGTGATTGTTGTTGCGGCGTGATCATGGTTATCTTACCCCCCGAACGGTCCCGAAAGCGAAAAAGAGCAATAACATGTCGTCCGAACCCAGCGATGCCGAACATGCCGGCAAGCCCCCAACCCAAGGCAGCCGCGCGGACGGCCGCAGGCTGGACGAACGCGACTGGGCCGAATTCGAATATGCGTTGTGGCAACTTGGCGGGGCCTTCGCGCGCTGGCGGCGCGAAGGCCTGGCATCTGTCAGCGAACTGAACCTGAACGGGACCGAGGCGGCGATCCTGCATGTGGTGCACATGAACGGCGTGCCCAAAGGGATCATGGAGATCAGCCGCCTGCTGCACCGCGACGATCTGCCGAACCTGCAATACGGTCTGAAAAAGCTGCAACAACTGGGGCTGGTGGCCAAGCTTGGCGCCTCGCGCAAGATGATGAACTATGATGTCACCGACAAGGGCCGAAAGATTGTGGAATCGTTCCTGCGCCAGCGCCGCGACACGCTTCTGACCCTGTTGGAACACGTCGCCAACCTGCCCGAGGAATTGCGCTACATGATCACGCGCATGCATCTTCTGACCGGAATCTATGACCAGTCCAGCGATCTTGTGCGCACCCACCAGCCTTGAACGGGGGCGCGGCATGATCATCGCATCCCGTAGCCGCCATTGACATCCGGGGTCGCGCCAGTGACCCGGCCCGCCCCTTCGGAGACCAGACAGGACACGGCCGATGCCACCTCGCCGCCCCGGTGACCAGTGCATAGCGCATCTTGGCTGCTCCGTCCTGTTCGTGATGCACTCATCTAACCAGAAAAATGTTTTATGAAAAGCTGATCTGTAACAAAAAATGACTTTTAAGCGCAAAATTTCTGCCTTGTCCCTTCACAGACCGGGGATGGCTTGACCCCCGGCGCCGGCGGGCTGAAGCCGTGGCGCGAGAGCTATGGTCCCGAAGCGCTCCTCACCGAGCCGTGCGGGTTCATGGATTCCGAGGCCGGCGTCGAGATCCGCCAATTCCTATACCGCCAGCTCGATCTCGGTGCCCCAGGGGTCTTGCAGCTGCGGTGTCCCGCCCGCATCGGCAATCGCAATGTCCGCCGCGCGGGCCCGTGCCAGGATTGCCGCGCGCGTGGCGTCATCTCGTGCGATGATCTCGACCCGCTCCAGCCCCGCCGCCCTAGGCGGACGCGGCCCGGCATTGCGGCTGTTCCAGACGTTTCCCGCCAACTGATGATGATAGCCGCCGCTGCCAAAAAACCGCGCCCCCGGATACCGGGCGGCGATGTCAAACCCCAGGATGTCGCGATAGAAGGCATCGGCGCGGTCCAGATCACCGATCTGAAGATGAACATGGCCGATCAACCCGTCTGCGGGAAACCCCTGCCAGGTTCCTTGCCCGGCATCCAGCAGGGCGGGCATGTCCAGCGGTTCGGTCGCCATGCGGATCTGACCGTCGCGCCCGCGCCACGCGGCCACGGGGCGGTCGGCATAGACCTCGATCCCGTTGCCTTCGGGGTCGGACAGATAGATCGCCTCGCTGACGATATGGTCGGATGCCCCGTCAAGGCGCACCTGTTCCGCGGCGACATGCGCCAGCCAGTGAGCCAGATCGACGCGTCGGGGCATAAGGAACGCGGTATGGAACAAACCAGCGTCGCGCGGATTGCGCGGGGCGGCCTGTGGATCGGCCAGCAATTCCAACAGCGGCGACTGCGCGGTCCCCAATGTCAGCAGCGCGCCATCCTGCGAAACCGGGATCAACCCGATCACGCGCTGGTAAAAGGCCGACACCGCGTCCAGATCGCGCACCCGCAGGCGCGCCCGTCCGATGCGCAAAGGTGCGGCGGAATGGTTGAAATGGGTATCTGTCATTGCAGCCTCCGGCGGCGGGGTGTTGCGGCCGGCACCGGGTGGCGCCGGCCAATCACGGGATCAGCGGTCATGGCCCAGGGCGAATGCCCCGTTGCCCAGAAGCGCCTGGACGACCAGCGCGACCGACCAGAAGGCCGGAAATTCCCAGCCGCCGCCCTCGTTGGAAAAGAAGAACCCGGCGCCCCAATGCGGATAGATCGAGCCCAGCAGAATCGGCAACAGTGCCAGCGACACCCAGCGCGACCACAATCCAAGGATCAGCGCGATCCCGCCCAGTCCTTCGGCGGCGATGACAACATACGCCAGAAAGCCCGGAAACCCGAGGCTTTCGAAAAAGGCAACGGTGCCGGCGGGGGTGAACAGAACAAGTTTCATCCAGGTATGAGCAAGGAAAAAGGTGCCCATCGTCACGCGCAACAGCGTGGCGGCGAGATCGGCGTTGCTGATACCGGCCAGCAGCGCGGCGCGGTTTTCGGTCGGGGTGGCATAGGTCATGTCAGGTCTCCCTTGATGCGACAGCATCGGTTGCGTGTTTCGATGCGCACTAAATGAAGCAGCCGCGTCAGAAAGATAATCTGGCCCCCCGGAAGATCATTGCATCCATTTGGGAAGAAATGTCACCAGCCCTGTTCCCATGGCGGTCTGCCGCGAAACCGCTCGGCCAGGAAATCGACCAGAACCCGGACCCTGGCCGCCAGGTGGCGGCTGTGCGGATAGACGGCATGCACACCAAAGGGGACCGGTTCATGCGCGCGCAGCACCTGGCGCACGCGCCCGGCCCGCAGCGCGTCGCCCGCGACAAAGGCCGGCACACAGGCCAGGCCAAGACCGGCCTCGGCCGCGCTCAGGCAGGCTTGCGCATTGGAATACCGCAACCGGCCCCGCACCGGCACGGTGATCTGCGCGCCCTCGTGCCGAAACGGCCACCGGCCTGGGTCGCGGTAATTCGTGTCGATGATGCAGTCCTGTTCGCTCAACGCCTGTGGCACGGTTGGTGCGTCATTGCGCGCAAGCCAGCCCGGCGCGGCGACCACCAGCAAGCGCATGTCGCACAGCTTGCGGGCGATCATGCTGCTGTCGTCGGGACGCCCGATGCGGATGGCCATGTCGAACCCCTCGTCCACCAGGCTGACTACCCGGTCGGAAAAGCTGACATCCAGCGCGATACCGGGCCAGGACAGCGCAAAATCGTTCAGGATTGGCACGAGTTCCAGTCCGCCAAAGGTCAGTGGCGCACTTAGCCGCACCCGCCCGCTGGGTGCCTGCGTGGCATCGCGCACCGCGGCATCGAGGCTGTCGAACTCGTCCAGCAACGGGCGCAAGCGCTCGTAATAGGCGCGTCCCGCCTCGGTCGGCGCGACCGCGCGCGTGGTCCGGTTCAACAGCCGCACGCCCAGCGCGCCCTCAAGACGCGAGACCAGCTTTGACGCCTGCCCCGAGGTCGTCCCCAATCGCCCGGCCGCAGCGGTGAAGCCGCCGGTTTCCATCACCGCGGCAAACATCCGGTCGCAGGCGAGACGGTCCATGATTGCATCCCCTTGGGCCGCGGTGCGCGGCCAGGTGGACAGATTACACCCGCTTGCGATGAAATGGCAGGGGTGCCCGCGTTCGCGTTGCCGCGAGGCAACGGGCGCTATGGACGGACGAGCCAGACAACGAACGGGATGGTCACGACAGCCGCCACGGTCTGCGACGTGACGATGCCGGCCATCAAGGTGCCGTCACCGCCAAGCTGACGCGTCAGGACATAGGCGGTAGGCGCTGTGGGGATTGCCGAAAAGACCACCAGGACCAGCGCCTCCAGCCCGCTGAGCCCGAACAGATGCGCGGTCGCGGCGGCCAGCGCAGGCATTGCCAGCAAGCGCAGCGCACCGGTCGCGGCCAACGTCAGGCCGTCGAGGCGCAGCGCGGCGGGTTGCAATGCGGCGCCGACACACAACAGGCCCAACGGCAGGCTGGCCTGCGCCAGAAGATCCAGAAAGCGCCCGGTTCCATAGGGCACGCCCAGCCCCGACAGCGCCAGGCCAATGCCGGCCAGGCAGGCCAGGATAAGGGGATTGCGCAAGATCATGCCCAACAGCGCCAGCGGACTTCGCAGGCTGGCCGCGTCGGTCAGCGCGATGATCGACAGCACATTGACCAGCGGTACGCCGACCGCCAGATAGAGCGCCGCGCGTTCAAGGCCGGTCGGCCCGGCCAGCGCGGCGATGGCCGCCAGCCCCAGATAGGTGTTGAACCTTACCGTTCCCTGCAACACCGGGCCAAAGCGCGCCGCAGGCGCCGGGCGCAGCCGCCGGCCAAGAAACAGCGCGCCCGCCGCGATGGCAATGGTGGCCACCGCCGCGCCCCCCAGGCGCAACACCTCTGGGTCGCGCACCGGGGCATCGGCCAGGCTGAACACCAGAAGCGCCGGGAACAATATGAAATAATTGAGCCGCTCGGCCGCGGCCCAGAATGCCCGATCGGGCAGCCCCTTGCGCGACAGGACAAAGCCAAGACAGATCAGGGCGAAAAGGGGCCAGATGGCAAAGAACAGCAAAGCGCGACCTTTCTTTGCAGCATGCCCGGCACGACCGGCAGACGCACCGCGCGACGACGCCCATCTTTCACGGCCACCGGCAAATGACCAGCCCTGCGACAGGTGGAGCTGTCGCGGTTTGGTGCCGCCCCTGTGATAGCATACTGTGCAGCCGAGAAGACAAACCGCCGGCCAGGCAGGGCTGAGGAATTTCACGACGATGCGGTGCGGATCGCGCTGACCCGCGGACATCTTTTCGAATGCCCCCTATGCGAAGCGGCTGAATTTCGTTGCGATGTCGGTATCCTTCGGCGCGTTTTCTGGTTCGATTCGGTGCAGTTTTCCAAAGGGGCGTGCGGTGGCGGTTCCGCCCACCGGAACCATCGCGATCCGCGCATCAATGGAAATCCCGGCTGGGAAACAGGCGTTTAGCTTGTTCGCGCGGGTGGCGGGCGCGGGAAGGATGACTCGGCAGACGGGGCGCGTCGTCGGTCTGCGGGGCGGTGGCGGCGATGGTCCTGCCCAGCGGATGGTCCAACTCGGTCAGCCGGTGAGACAGATCCTCGATCTGGTCGGCGATCAGGTGCACGACGATGCCTTCGCGTTCGATCCGTCCTGTCACGCGCAACAGCCGCCCGCCCATGACGATGCGGCGAAAGCGCTCATAAACCCGGCGCCAGACCACCACGTTGCAGACAGCGGTTTCATCCTCCAGCGTCAGGAAGATCACCCCGGATGCCGTGCCGGGGCGCTGGCGGGTGATCACCAGCCCGCAGACACTGACCCGTCCGCCCGCCACGCTGACAAGCTGGTCATGCGCGGTCAGGCCGGGGATGGCGGGGCGCAGCAGTTCCATCGGATGGGCGCGCAAGCTCAGGCGCAAGGCGATGTAATCCTCGACCATTTCCTCGCCCAGATGCATCGCGGGCAGGGAGACGGTCGGTTCGCGCAGCCCTTCGCCGTCGATCGGGTCGGCAAAAAGCGGCAGGGGGGCCGGCGCACGAATCGCCCGCACGGCCCAAAGCGCATCGCGCCGCGTCAGGCCCTGGTCGGCAAAGGCATCGGCCTCGGCCAGCTGTTCCAGCACCGCCGGCGCCACCCCGGCACGCAGCCAGAGGCTTTCGGGGTCAGGATAGCCATTGCCGCGCGCGTGCGTGATCCATTCGGCCTCATCGCGCCGAAATCCCTTGATCTGACGAAACCCTAGGCGCAGCGCCAGCGCCCCGTCGGCGCGCCGTTCCAGCGTATTGTCCCATTCCGAGCGGTTCACGCAGATCGGCCGCACCTCGACGCCATGGTCGCGGGCATCGCGCACGATCTGGGCCGGGGCATAAAAGCCCATGGGCTGGCTGTTCAGCAGCGCGCAGGCAAAGACCGCCGGATGATGGCATTTCAACCACGAAGAGACATAGGTCAGCATGGCAAAGGCCGCGGCATGGCTTTCGGGAAAGCCGTAATCGGCGAAGCCCTCGATCTGGGCGAAACAGGCCTCGGCCAGTGCGCGCTCATACCCGTTTGCCAGCATGCCCTCTATAAAACGGTCGCGATGGGCGCCAATCGTGCCCATGCGCCGGAACGAGGCCAGCGAGCGGCGCAACTGATCCGCCTCTTCGGGTGTATAGCCCGCCCCGACCACGGCGATCTGCATCGCCTGTTCCTGAAACAACGGCACGCCCAGCGTTTTTTGGGTGACGGCCTCCAGAGCCGGGCCAAAGGGTTCAGCCGCTTCCAGCCCCTGACGGCGGCGGATATACGGTTTGACCATGCCGCCCTGAATGGGGCCGGGGCGGACGATCGCCACCTCGATCACCAGATCGTAGAAGGTGCGCGGGCGCATCCGGGGCAGGAAATTCATCTGCGCCCGGCTTTCGACCTGGAACACCCCCACCGCGTCGGCGCGGCAGAGCATGTCATAGGTGGCGCTGTCTTCTTGCGGGACGCTGGCCAGCGTGTGATGGACCCTCTCGTGCGTGGCCAGCAGATCAAGCGCCTTGCGGATGCAGGTCAGCATGCCCAGGCTCAACACATCGACCTTGAGGATGCCCAGCGCGTCGATATCGTCCTTGTCCCATTCGATGACGGTGCGGTCTTCCATCGCCGCGTTCTCGATCGGGCACAGTTCATCCAGCCGCCCGCGGGTGATGACGAACCCGCCGACATGCTGGCTCAGGTGGCGCGGAAAACCGATGATCTCGTGGATCAGGCGCAAGGTCAGCGCCAGGCGGCGGTCGTGCGGGTCCAGCCCCAGTTCGTGCAGCCGCGCAGGATCGGCGCCACCGTTCGACATGCCCCAGATCTGGCCCGAAAGGCCGGCCGTCACATCCGCGCTCAGCCCCATGACCTTGCCCACCTCGCGGATGGCGGCGCGACTGCGGAAATGAATCACCGTGGCGCAGAGCCCGGCATGGTGGCGTCCGTATTTTTCATAGATCCACTGGATCACCTCTTCGCGGCGTTCGTGTTCGAAATCCACGTCGATATCGGGCGGTTCGCCCCGGTGGCGCGATATGAAGCGTTCGAACACCATGCCGATCATGTCGGGGCTGACATCGGTAATGCCCAGCGACCAGCAGATGATCGAATTCGCGGCCGAGCCGCGCCCCTGGCACAGGATGCCGCGCCGCCGCGCCTCGGCCACGATGTCATGCACGGTCAGGAAATAGGCGGCATAGCCCAATTCGCCCACAAGCCCCAGTTCCTTGTCGGCCAGAGCGCGATAGCGATCGGGGATACCGTCCGGGCAGCGCCTTGCCAGACCGTCCCAGGCAAGGCGTTCAAGCCGGGTTTGCGGCGCCTCGCCTTGCGAGACCTCGTCAGGATATTCATGGCTGAGATCACCCAGATCAAAGCTGCATCGCGTGGCGATTTCCAGCGTGCGGCGCAGCGCCGCCGGATGGGCACGAAACAGCCGCGCCATATCGGTCGCGCCTTTCAGGCGACGTTCGGCATTGGGCAGGGCGCGGGTGCCGATCCGGTCGATGGTCAGCCCCTCGCGCAGGCAGGTCAGCACGTCGGCCAGCGGACGGCGCGCGGCGCGGTGCATCAACACATCGCCCACCGCCACCATGGGCGTGCCACACCGCAGCGCCCGCGCGGCGCAGGCGTTGAACCAGGCCTGATCGCTGCCGTCATAGCGCGGCGCGGCGCCCAGGAACACATGCCCCGGCCAATGCTGCCGCAGCGCCCGCAACGGGGCTTCGGCCTGGTGCAGATCAGCCGGCGGCAGCGCGATCAGGATCATGCCCCGACAGCCGGTTTCAAGATCGCTCAAACCCAGTTGGCAGTCGCCCTTGCCCACGCGGCGCTTGCCCCGTGTCAGCAGCCGGGACAGCCGGTGATATGCCGCGCGGTCGGTGGGCAGGGCGAGCCATTCCACCGGGCAATCATGCAGCACCAGCCGCGCGCCGACGATCAGCCTTGGCAGGCGCCCCGGCGCCGGTGCCGGCAAGTCACGGGCGGCCACCTCCTGGCGCGACGAGGCGTCGATCTGCGTGGCCGATCGCACGCGCGGGCCCGTTCCGGCCGCTTCGCGCAGGGTTTTCAGCGCCGACCATGCGCGCACCACGCCCGCCAGCGAATTGCGGTCGGTAAGGGCGATGGCTTCAAGCCCCAGTTCGGCGGCGCGCAGCACCAGTTCCTCGGGGTGCGAGGCCCCGGTCAGAAAGGTGAAATTCGACGTGACGCAAAGCTCGGCATACCGCGGCGGGCTGGGTCCGTCGGGCGGGGTTGGCGGGATCATGCGAATTCTCCCTGCACGAACCAGCCGGGGTTTTGCGGGGTATGGAACAGCCACAACCGGCGTCCCTGCCATGTCTCGATGCGCCAGTAGTCGCGCAGCCCGGAACGCCAGTTTTCATCGTCAAGCCACCATTCGGGGGTGATCCGTTCGGGGCCGGTGGCGCGCGCGGTCTCCAGCGCCATGCGCCGCCAGCGAAACCGCGCCGGCGGGCGGGGACCGCTGCCGGCGATGGGCTCGGGCGCAAACAGCCACAGCGGCCGTGGACGCAGACACGACCAGCCGCTTTCGGCCTCGCTATGGGCCGCCGGCGCGATCAGAAAGCTGCGTTCGGGAATATGGCTGTCGGCAGGCAGGAATCGCTGCACATTCTCCAGCCCGATCCGGCTGCCGATGCGGGTGATCAGATCGTTCAGCCCCTCGGTGCCGTGGTGCGCCGGGGCAAGCCCGTGTTGCCGGGCAGGCAACGGCTCGACCAGCGTCGCCTCAAGTCGGATCTGGTCGATCCCGAACCCCGCGTCCACTCCGGACACGCCATGTTCGAAAAGAGGCAGGATCCGCGCCGGATCACGCATCGCCGCTGCCAGCCGCAACTCGATCTGCTGGCTGCCCTGGTCCACCCGGCGCAAGGTCAGCATCAGCCGTCGGGCGCCGGTCTCTTGCGCCTGCAACTTCCGGCCCAGCGTATCCAGAAGCCGCGCGATGGCGGCCATGACGTCATCGACAAGGCCGATGGGCTCGGCAAAGCTTTGGCGCACTCCGTAATGAGGCGGATCGGCCTGGGGCGAGACGGCCTCGGGCACCGCGCCAAGCGCCTGGTCGAGCCGCAAGAGAACCTCTTGGCCAAAGCGACGCGCAAGCGGCGCGCGCGCCGTCAGCGCCAGATCGCCAATGTTGCGCAGGCCCAGGCGCTGCAAGGCCGTGCAGGTGTCCGGCGGCAGCCTGAGCGCCGCCACCGGCAAGCCGGCCAGCGGCACCCCCCGTTGTTGCGCCGCCTCATCCTGCGCGCCGTAATGCGCCCGTGCCCAGGCCGCCCCGCGCGTGCCGCCAGCCCCCAGCATCAGCGTCAGTCCCGCACGGGCGGCACGGGCGCGCATATCGGTCAGCATCGCCGCCTCGCCGCCCCACAGATGCGCCGAGCCGGTGATGTCAAGCACCAGACCATCCTCACCGTCATGCCCTACCCAGGGGCAGTAGCGCAGCGCCCAGCGGCGCAGGGCCGCAAGAAAGCGGGCATCGTGTTCGGGCTGCGCCGGGCGGCTGGCCAGATCGGGACAGAAGGCGCGGGCATCGGCCAGGCTCATGCCGCGGTGCAGGCCGGCACGTTCGGCCGCGGCATTGAGGCAATGGAGCCGCTCGGCATTGCCGCACCGCGCCACCAGCGCAAAGGGGCCGTCAACCGGGCAGGCCCGCAGAACCCGGTCGCTTGCCAGCCGGGGAAACCACATGCAGACGATACGCCTGTTCATCCAATCGAACATGTCAGGCTCCGATTGTTCCTGATTTGTTCTTGATAATTTCCCCGCACATCAGAGTCGAGTCCGGGCCTGTGGATCGCTGTCGTAGAAGGTCTCTTCCACCATCGGATCGCTCAGGGCATATCAGTTCTTCAGGAAATCGACCTGCGGCATCGTCCCCTGCGGCATCGACGGGCCTTCGGGCAGGATCACCCAAGTCTATCGGATTGGGCCGGAAGTGGCAGGTTTTCAGACGTTCGCGGTCAGAAAACCTGAAGCCGCAAAAGCAAAGCCCAAAGACGAAACGTCTATATGTCGACCGCTCGCCTGTGGACCTTGCAACCGACGGGGCGGATCATTTTCCAATGATCATGTCGGACAACCTTTGAACGCGACCTGAGATTTCTGGCTCACGTTACGGCGCCGCGCGTCTGGTAAGCCGGATCATCCCAAAGCCGGTTTTCCATCACGTCCTTGATCACGGCGACCGCATTGCTGACATCGCCCGCATCCAGATAGAGCGGCGTGAAGCCAAAGCGCATGATATCGGGCGCGCGGAAATCGCCGATCACCCCCCGGTCGATCAGGGCTTGCATCGCGGCGTATCCCTGTGAAAAGCGAAACGAGACCTGAGAGCCCCGCATCCTGGCGTCCCGAGGGCTGGCAAGCTCAAGCTGCGGCACCTGCGCCTCCACCTCCGCGATGAACTGCTCTTGCAGCGCGACGGATGCCGCGCGCAGCTTGTCCATATCAACATCTTTCCAAAGCTTCATCGCCTCCTGAAGCGCGGCCATCTGGATCACCGGTGGGGTGCCGACGCGCATCCGCTCGATTCCGCGACCGGGATCGTAACTGGGGTCAAAGTCGAAAGGCGCACGGTGCCCGAGCCAGCCCGAAAGAGCGGGTTCCGCCAGATCCGCAAGATCGGCGCGCACATAGATGAAGGCCGGCGCGCCGGGACCGCCGTTGAGATACTTGTAGGTACAGCCAACGGCAAATTCACAATTGCATGCAACCAGATCCACCGGCACCGCGCCCGCCGAATGGGCCAGATCCCATAGCATCACGGCCCCTGCCGCATGTGCCTTGGCGGTCAGCGCCTGCATGTCATGCATCCGCCCGGTGCGATAGTCCACCTGCGTCAACATGACCACGGCCACATCATCGGAAATGGCCTCGGCCACATCCTCGGGCGCCACCGTGCGCAGGCTATAGCCCTGCCCCAGCAGGCCGACCAGCCCTTCGGCCATATAAAGATCAGATGGGAAATTCCCGGTATCGCTGAGGATCACGCGCCGATCCGGTCGCATTTTCACGCCGGCGGCCAGCGCCTGATAGACCTTGATGGACAGCGTGTCGCCCATCACGACCGTGCCCTCGGGCGCACCGATCAAATGGCCCACGGCATTGCCCACGGCACTGGGGGCGGCCATCCAACCGGCCTTGTTCCAGCCCCGGACAAGCAATTGCGCCCATTCCTCGTTCATCACATCCGCCACGCGCGCCGGAACACCCACGGGCATCGGGCCAAGCGAATTGCCATCGAGGTAAATCACCCCGTCGGGCAACACGAAACTTTCTTTTCTCAAGACATCTGTCATCGCGACACTCCATATATAAGCGACAATTCGGGGAGCAGTTTCATTTCGGGAATGGTCACGGGCGCGCGGCGCCGGTCATCTCGCGCAGGCAGCGCGACAGGCGCGAAAGTCCTTCGTCGAGGTTGACTTCCGCGCCGCCGCCGACACCAAGCCGGATATGGGCCGGTTGCCCGTAGGCCGTCCCCGGAAGAAGGAAAGTGCGATAGGGCTTGGCGAGAAGGCGGCGCGCGAACTCTTCGCAATGCAGGCCATCCGGCAGACGCGCAAGCCCGATCAACCCGGCCTTCGGGCGGACCCAGCTCAGCCCCGGTTCATCGGCCACGAACCGGTCGAGCCGGTCAAGATTGGCGCGCCCTTCGGCCCGAGCGGTCTCCATCGCCGGGCCCAAACGCTCTGGGCGCAATGCGATCTCGGCGATGACCTCGCCCATGATGTTCATGATCTCGCTGGAGTTTTCGCGCAAGATGACGGCATCCATGATCAGTTCCGGATCGCGGCAGACCATCCAGCCAGTGCGCAGCCCCTGCAGACCCAACGCCTTGGATACGCTGCCTGTGGTGATCCCGCGTTCGTAAAGCCCCGCGACCGAGGGCGCGCGGGCGCCGTCCCATTCGAGCCCGGCATAGACTTCGTCCACCACAAGCCACGCGCCGACCCGCCGCGCGATGGCGACAATCTCTTGCAATTCATCCGTGCTCAGAACCTGACCGGTCGGATTGTTCGGGTTCGACAGAAAGATAAGCTTCGTGCGGTCTGTCACGGCATCGGCCAGCGCCGGGATCGACAGGGGCCAGCCATCCTCCTCGCGTCGCTCGATCACGCGGATGTCCGCCCCGATCGCACGACCCAGAACCTCGGCCTGCGGCCAGCCGGGGGTTTCGGTCACGATCTGGTCGCCGGGTTGTACAAGCTGCATCATCGCCAGGTAGTTTGCCTCGGCCGCGCCGGCGGTGATCAGCACATCATCGGGCGCGCAGACCCCCTCAAGCCCCGCCTGAACGAGGACATGCTGGCGCAGCGCCGGAAGTCCGCGGAACGATTGCTGGTTCCAGTCGAGCGGCAGATCGGGGTCCAGCGCATCCAGAAACGCGCCCAGACGCGGAGAGCGGGACAATGAGAACCCGACGATCGCCTCAGGCTCGGCCTCTGTCGTGTCGAGCAGATACTGAAACAGGGTGTGGATCTTGACTTTCATCGCGGCGTGGTCCTTAGTGGCTGAGAAAGGGGATTTACAAATGAAAACAAAGGGTTACATCAGCGGCCGCCCGACAGAACTGGTTGTTCTGGACTACGGTCTGTTCCGGGTCCATTCGAACGGGCGCATCATCGGGATTTGCGGCTTTCTGATCCGGACCGACGCGGACGAGAAGATCCTTGTCGATACCGGCTTTCCGGCAAAATATGCTTACGACATTGCAGCCTCCAGCGCCGAGGACGACTTGGGCAACTTCGGCGAAGTTCTGGAATGCACCCCCGCGAATCTGCCTGCGGCGCAGTTGGCAAAATGCGGGGTTGCGCCGGATGACATCGACCTGCTGATCCTGACCCACAGCCATATCGACCATGTCGGCGGCATCGCGGATTTCCCGCAGGCCCCGATCCTGCTGTCACAGTCCGAACACGAATCCGACAAACCGCTGTATTGGGGCGCCGTGCAGCCGATGGCCTGGCCCGACCGGCAATACCGTGTCATTGACCAGGACACGCAGATCGGACCGGGGTTGCGCGTGATGCTGACACCGGGGCATGCTGCGGGGCAGATCTCGCTGCTGGTCGAGTTGCCCGAAACCGGGCCGGTTCTGCTGACCTCGGACGCGATCTCACGCCCCGCCGAGATCGACGAAGGCTTTGCCGGTGCGCCCGATCCGGAGGCCGCGCGGCAAAGCGCGGCACGCCTGATGGCGCTGGCCAAGGAACGGAGCGCCTTCATCATTTACGGCCACTGGCCCGAACAATGGCCAGAACTGCGCAAGGCGCCCGAGAGCTACAATTAACGAACATCGCGGCCCTGATTCAGAATGATGACGTTGCCGCTGCAGATGTCCCCCGCGGGCGAGGCCAGGAACCCGACCCAGGCCGCCACTTCTTCGGGGCGCATGGCGCGCCCGTGGGGCATCTGGGCAAGCGCGGCTTTCAGAACGTCTTCGCTGACCACATTGAACAGCGGTGTTTCAGTCATCGCCGGCGCGATCGAATTCACCGCGATCTTGTCCGCTGCATAGCGACGGGCAAGATCCTTGGTCAACGTATCCAGCGCGGCCTTGCTGGCGCGGTAATGCGGCGGATCGAACACGTCGAAATTATAGGCGCCGTTCGAACTGATGTTGATGATCTTGCGCACCCCGTCGCGGCCCGCCATCATCGGGATTGCCGCCTGGCAACAGTGAAAGGCCGCAGAAAAGTTGATCTTCATCTGGGCTTCGAATTCATCAGCTGGGATATCGGGGAACTCCGACATGAAACAGGTCCCGGCATTGTTCACCAGAATATCAACGCCGCCATGCGTCTCGCGCAGCTGGCCGAAGGCGGCGGCAATCTCGTCAGGACGGGTCAGATCAAGCGGATAGGGAATGAACGCCTCGCCATGCCGGGATGCCAGCGCATCCAGCCCGTCCCTGTTGCGCTCTAGCCCCATCACACGCACGCCGTCGGCCACAAGCTGCGCGACGATTGCGGCCCCAAGGCCCCCGCCGGCGCCGGTGACGACCGCCACCCGGCCCGAATCCGTCGCCCTTTTTGTTGATTTTGTCATGCCATGCCTCCAGTCTTGCGCTCTTACTGGATACAATCTGTGATTTTATACTGGATTACAACAATTATATACAATATGGTGACGATATGACCTATGCTGCCAAGACAGATACGGCGTTCGAACTTTTGCGCAGGGACATCCTCAACGGGATTCATGCGCCGGATGAGCCGTTGCGCATCAGCTCGCTGTCAGCGCTCTATGGCGTGTCGGCCACGCCGCTGCGCGAGGCGCTGTCACGGCTGGAGGAAAAGCGCCTTGTGGTCGCCAGCGCGAATCGCGGCTGGCGGGTCGCCCCCGTATCCCTGGCTGAATTGCAGGATCTGGAGTTCGCGCGCCTGAGCATGGAGGCGGCCCTGCTGGAGGATTCGATCGCCCATGGCGATCTGAACTGGGAAAGCGGTATCGTCGCCGCCCATCACCGCCTGAGCCAGACTCGCCCCCCGCTTGGCGAAGCCGACCGCGAGACGCGCCAGGCCTGGATGGAGGCGCATGACGGGTTTCACTTTGCGCTGATCGCCGCCGGACGCTCGACCTGGCTGCGCGGCTTCTACACGCAAGTCACCGAGCAGTTGCAACGTCATCATCAGGCGCTGCTCTATCACCCGCGCCGGATCAATCCTGAAGGCCCCGATCACCACCTGCCCAAGACCCGCGACTTGCTTCGCCACGCTCACGCGATGGAGCCGCATACGCAGTTGATGCAGGTGGCGCTGGATCGTGACGCATCGCGGGCCAAGGAAATGCTGGCCACGCATATCGAAATCACGCTGACGGTCTATCGCTCGATCGTCAGCGCGGTGAAAAACGACAACCAACACCCCAACAGTGAGGAGATTCCCCAATGAAATCAAGCATGTTTGTCGCCTTCGCGATAGCCGCCGGCCTGATTGCCGGGACCGCTGCCGCCGATACGCTGACAGTCGGCGTTTACCCAACCAACCCGCCGTGGGAGTTCAAGAACGAGCAAAGCGAATTCGAAGGGTTCGAGGTGGACATGGTCACCGAGATTGCCGAACGGCTCGGCCTGGAGCTGGATCTCACCGACATGGGGTTCCAGGCAATCTTCGCCGCAACCAGTTCCGGACGAATCGACCTGGCGATTTCGACCATCACCATCACCGACGAGCGGCTGGAAAACCAGGCGTTCACCCAAGGCTACTACGACGCTGACATGGCCCTGGTATCGACCGAGGATGGCGCCCAAAGTCTGGATGACATGCGCGATCAGCCCGTCGGCGTTCTCGCCTCGTCCGTGGCCGAAGGCTGGGTCAACGACAACATGGACACCTACGGCTTCAGCGACCTGCGCACCTACAACGATCAGCAAGGCTTGCTGCTGGATGTGAACGCGGGGCGTATTGCCGGTGCGATCGGCGATGTCACCGGTTTCATCTTCGCCACCAAAGATATGCCAAGCATGTCGATCGCCGAGGTTATCCCGACCGGCGACCGCTATGGCATGATGCTTCCCCAAGGATCCGAATTGCTTGAGCCGATCAACGACGCGATCTCGGAAATGAAGCGCGACGGCACCATGGCCGAAATTTACGAACGGTGGCTGGGCGAAACGCCGGATGAAGACTCTTCGACCGTGACGGTTCTGGACATCCCGACCCTGGAGTGAGGCGCATCGCGCCTCACCACCCCTTCCCCGGCCATCTCAATCCAGAACCAGAAACACGGCAATTATGGACTTCGTAGACACATTTCTGAACATGGCCGTGATCCAACGCGTGCTGCCAATGCTCTGGCTCGGCGTCGGCAACACGCTGGCGCTGGCCTTCGTCACCCTCTCGCTGGGTGCCGTGGCCGGCGTCCTCATCTGTCTGATCCGCCTTTATGCCCCATGGCCGCTGCGCTGGCTGGCCATCGCTTATATCGACCTCTTCCGCGCGATCCCGATCCTGGTGCTGTTGGTGCTGATCTACTACGCGCTGCCCTTCTTCGGCATACGCTTTGGCTCGTTCGTCGCAGCGTCGCTGGCGCTGGGGCTGGCGTTTTCCTCTTTCACCGCAGAGGTCTTTCGTGCCGGGATTCAGGCCATCCCGCGCGGCCAGATCGAGGCCGCCGAAGCGCTGGGCCTCTCGTTCCCGGTGATTATCCTGCGGGTTATCCTTCCACAGGCGTTTCGCATCGCCATCCCGGCGCACACGTCGAACTCGGTTGCCATCGCCAAGGACACCTCGCTGGCCTCGATCGTGGCAATGCCCGATTTGCTCAAGCAGGCAACCGATGCGCAGGCGCTGGCGGCAAACCCCTCTCCCCTGATCGCCGCGGCGCTAATGTATCTGATCTTCCTGCTGCCTGCCGTGCGACTGGTGTCCTATCTGGAACATCGCTACCGCCCAATCTGAAGGCGCAAAAAGGAACTCTCATGTCTGCATCCCCCCTTCCTGAAGAACTTGCACCTTGTCCTGACGCGATCCGTGTCACCGGCATGAACAAGTGGTTCGGTGAATTCCATGTTCTGCGCGACATCGACCTCACTGTGCGTGAGGGCGAGCGTATCGTTGTCTGCGGGCCTTCGGGGTCGGGAAAATCGACGCTGATCCGCTGCATCAACCGGTTGGAGAACCACCAGTCGGGCCAGATCCTGGTCAACGGCATCGAACTGAACGCCAATCTTCGCAACATTCACAAGGTCCGCTCTGAAGTCGGGATGGTGTTTCAGCATTTCAACCTGTTTCCCCATCTGACCATTCTGGAAAACTGCACGCTGGCGCCGATGTGGGTGCGCAAGATGCCGCGCGCCGAAGCGCGGGAAATGGCGGCGCACTTTCTTGAAAAGGTGCGAATTCCCGAACAGGCCGACAAATACCCCGGACAGCTGTCCGGCGGCCAGCAACAGCGCGTCGCCATCGCGCGAAGCCTGTGCATGCGCCCCAAGGTCATGCTGTTCGACGAGCCGACTTCAGCCCTTGATCCTGAGATGATCAAGGAAGTGCTCGACACCATGATCGCGCTGGCCGAAGAAGGCATGACCATGATCTGCGTCACGCATGAGATGGGTTTTGCGCGGCAGGTCGCGAACCGCGTCGTGTTCATGGACGAGGGGCGAATCGTTGAACAGAACGAGCCGGAAGCGTTCTTTCATTCCCCACAGAACGAGCGAACAAGGAACTTTCTGGGACAAATACTCGGCCATTGAAACCGGTCCCGCGAACGGCGTGTCGACGGATCAGACGCCAAAGCACGCTCACGCCAGTCAGACCATGACTCCTTGCGGAGCCGCGCCCTGGGCCCCAGCCGAAGCGCAAAGGCGCTGACGGCCTCGGGGTGGACGTTCCTGGCTGGTAAGATCAGGCTTATCGCCCCGGTCGAAGCGGGATTGGCGCAGGCAGCATATCCAGAATTGACAATGCCCAAAAAAGCGCCGTCCGCCACCTTCGACGCATTCGCCATGAAGCCGTTCATCGCATCCATTGCCGCCAGCCTGGCGCTTTGCAGCCCCGTCGCCGTCGATGGCCTACCCCTGCCGCGCCTGCCCGATCTTGCCGCCGAGGCCGATGTGTTGCATCCGCATTGAACGGGCCCCCTGCCTTTGCACAGGCAGGGGCAGGGCGGCTCAGACGCGCTCCAGCGCGATGGCGATGCCTTGGCCGACGCCGATGCACATGGTTGACAGCGACCGGCGTCCGCCGGTGTGCTGCAGTTCCAGCGCCGCAGTGCCGGTGATGCGAGCACCCGACATGCCCAGCGGATGGCCCAGCGCGATCGCGCCACCGTTGCGGTTCAGGCGCGGGTCGTCGTCGGCAATGCCCAACTGGCGCAACGTCGCCAGGCCTTGCGCCGCGAACGCCTCGTTCAGCTCGATCACGTCGAAATCGGACTCGGCCAGTCCCAGCCGCGCCATCAGCTTCTGGCTGGCCGGTGCCGGACCGATGCCCATGATCCGCGGCTCGACCCCGGCCGTGGCCCCGCCCAGAACCCGCGCGATCGGGGTCAGGCCATGGGCCTTGGCGGCAGCCTCGGTCGCCAGGATCAGCGCGGCGGCGCCGTCATTCACGCCCGAGGCGTTCCCGGCCGTGACCGAACCGTTGGGAAACAGCGGCTTGAGCTTTGCCAGCGCCTCAGGGGTGACGGCGCGGGGGTGTTCGTCCTTGTCCACCAGCAGCGGATCGCCCTTGCGCTGCGGGATCGCCACTGGCGCGATCTCTTGCGCCAGGCGCCCGTTGGCCTGTGCGGCGGCAGCCTTTTGTTGCGAGGCAAGCGCCATGGCATCCTGCGCCTCGCGGGTGACGCCGTAATCATCGGCCACGTTCTGGCCGGTCTGCGGCATGGAATCGGTGCCATAGGCCTTTTCCATCGCCGGGTTCACGAAACGCCAGCCGATGGTCGTATCAAAGATCTCGGCCTTGCGCGAAAAGGCGCTGTCGGCCTTGCCCATGACGAAGGGTGCGCGCGACATGCTTTCCACGCCGCCGGCGATCATCAGATCGGCCTCGCCATTGGCGATCGCCCGCGCCGCGGTCAGAACCGCATCCATGCCCGAGCCGCACAGCCTGTTCACCGTGGCACCGGGGATCGACAGCGGCAGCCCGGCCAGCAGGACGGCCATGCGCGCGACGTTGCGGTTGTCCTCGCCCGCCTGGTTGGCGCACCCATAGATGGTGTCATCGACCGCCGCCCAGTCCACGTCGGGATTGCGGGCCATGAGCGCGCGCAGCGGTTCGGCCGCCAGGTCGTCGGCGCGCACTGCCGAAAGGCTGCCACCATAACGGCCGATGGGCGTGCGGATATAGTCGCAGATGAAAACGTCGGTCATGTCATACCTCTGGCGCGTTGAGATCGGCCACCACACCATCGGTGTGCAGTCTGGCCCCGGTCATGGTTTGCAGCTCATCGAAGGACAGCGCGGGAACCTTCTCGCGCAGGATGAAGTGCCCGCCGTCGATATCAAGGACGGCAAGGCTGGTATAGACCCGCGTGACACAGCCGACACCGGTCAGCGGCAAGGTGCACTGCTTCAGCAGTTTTGGCTTGCCGTCCTTGGTCACATGGTCGGTGATCACGGCCACGCGCCGGGCGCCATGCACCAGATCCATCGCGCCACCCACGGCAGGCACGCCCTTGGGCCCGGTGGACCAGTTCGCCAGATCGCCCGTTTCAGCCACCTGATAGGCACCCAGGATCGCCACATCCAGATGCCCGCCACGCACCATCGCGAAGCTGTCGGCATGGTGGAAAAACGCGGTGCCGGGCTTCAGCGTGACCGCCTTTTTGCCGGCGTTGATCAGATCCCAGTCCTCCTGCCCCGGTGGCGGGGCCTCTCCGAAGCCCAGAATGCCGTTCTCGGTGTGAAAGATCGCCTCGCGTCCCGGTGGCTGGAACTTGGCCACCATCTCGGGCAGGCCGATTCCGAGATTGACATAGGCGCCGTCGGTGATGTCCTGCGCCGCGCGCCAGGCCATCTGCGTCGGGGTCAGCCGTTCATTCATTGTGCCACCTCCGGATAGACCGCTTTGGCGCGGTTGAGAGTTTCCTCTTGCGCCGGATTTGCGACCTCGACCACGCCTTGAACAAAGATGCCGGGCGTGACCACCGCCTCGGGGTCGATACCGCCGGGTTCGACGATCCGCGAGACCTGAACGATCGCCGTGCGCGCGGCCATGCACATCAGCGGATTGAAGTTGCGCGCGGCCATCCGGTAGGTCAGATTGCCCAGCCGGTCACCCAGATGCGCCTTGACCAGCGCATAATCGGCCTTGAGCCAGCGTTCCCGCACATAGGGGCGGCCATCGAATTCCTCGACCTCCTTGCCCTTGGCCAGGTCGGTGCCATAGCTGCTGGGGGTATAGAAGGCGGGAATGCCCGCGCCGCCGGCGCGAATGCGCTCGGCCAGCGTGCCCTGCGGCACCAGTTCCAGCGCGATCTTTCCGGCCAGATACATCTCGGTGAACACGACCGGATCGGCCGAACGCGGGAACGAACAGATCAGTTTGGCCACCATTCCCTGTTCGATCAGCGCGGCCAGACCGACATGACCGTTGCCGGCATTGTTATTGACAACCGTCAATTCCTTGGGATGGCCGGTGGCGCGGAAACGGTCGATCAAGGCGTGGATCAGCTCGATTGGCGCGCCGGAGCCGCCAAACCCGCCGATCATGACGGTCATGCCGTCCTCGATCCCGGCGACGGCTGTCGCCAGATCGGGCAATATCTTGTCCATATGAAATCCTCCTGTCGGCGGAACGCGCCGCCATCGCCGGCAGGGATAGTCGCACGGCCGCATTGCGTCCAGACGGGTTGTGCGATATCCGCCATTTGTTGACATATCGCACGAATTGGCAGCGCCATGATCCAGGAACGCGACACCATGATCGGTCTGGCCAAGGGTCTGGCCGTCATCGAGACCTTCACGGCCGAGACCCCGCGCCAGTCGATCACCGAGGTCGCGCGCCGCACCGGCCTGGACAGGGCAACCGCGCGGCGCTGCCTGCTGACGCTGGCGCATCACGGCTATGCCGAATACGACGGCAAATACTTCACCCTGACGCCGCGTGTTCTGCGACTGGGCACCGCCTGCCTGGCGACCATGCCCTTGCCGCAGCTTGTGCAACCGCTGCTGGATGCGCTGTCCGAACGCATCGGGCAAAGCTCTTCGGTGTCGATCCTGGACGCCGACGAGATTGTCTATGTGGCGCGGGCAGCGCAGCGCAAGGTCTTTTCGATCGCGCTGATGCCGGGTTCACGGCTGCCGGCCTACTGCACGTCGATGGGCCGTGTCCTGCTGGCGGCGTTACCGGCGCAACAGGTCCGCGAACGGCTGGCGCGCGGCGATCTGGCGCCCCGAACGCCCCGGACACTGACCGATATCGACGCGATCATGCTTGAGGTCGACCGGGCCCGCACACAGGGCTTCGCGGTCATCGACCAAGAGGTCGAATGCGGCCTGTGCTCGATCGCGGTGCCGGTGCACAACGCCCATGGTCAAACTGTCGCCGCGCTCAATGTCGGCGTGTCCGCATTCGACATGCCGGCAAGGGATCTTCCGGTCGCATTCTTGCCCGCGTTGAACCAGTTGCAGGCACGGCTGGCGGGCATGTTGCGCTGCCTGTGAACCGGCATGCAAGAGCGACCCACTTGTGTGAGGTGCCCCCCGAAAACTGGACAATGACGCAAGCTCGGATTTGCTGTCTGCTGATCTTCACCACGAAGGAGATCGAAGATGTCGAAACGAAAGCA
>LJSV01000019.1 GCA_001314715.1 Rhodobacteraceae bacterium HLUCCA12
GGCGGCCGCACCGTCGGCGCCGGCGTCGTCTCGAAGATCATCGAGTGACAAGGCCAAGGGCCGCGGTTCGGGAAACAAATCCCAAACCGCGACATCCGGCAGCGAACAGGGGCGCGCGGGCAACACCAGCGCGCCTTTTCCATGTGAACGCACCATGATACGCACGCACAGCAACCGAAGGAATGGATCGATGGACAAGTCTGGCGCCTGATTTCGCTGAGTTTCGAACAAAGGATTTGCCATGTCTGCCATCATTCCCGGCCCCCAGCGGTTGCCTGACCCGCTGACCCTGCACCCCGTCATCCTGCCCGACGGAACGCCGCACCACGGCACCGTCCTGCTGCGCGCGGCAATCGACCACCCGAACATTTCGGTGGGCGATCATGCCTATGCCTCGGCACTTGAACCGCCAGCCGACTGGGCAGCCGCGCTGGCGCCCTATCTCTATCCCGGCGCCCCCGAAACCCTGACGATCGGGCCGCTTTCGCAGATTGCCCATGGTGTGCGCTTCATCACCGCCTCGGCCAATCACCCGATGGGCGGGATCAGCACCTATCCGTTCCGGATCTTCGACATGGCGACCGCCGCGCCCTATGTCGACGAGGCCGCACGCTACGGGAACACCGTGGTCGGGCCGGATGTGTGGCTGGGGTTCGAGGCCCGCGTCATGCCGGGCGTCACCATCGGGGCGGGCGCCATCGTCGCGGCCTGTGCCGTTGTCACGCGCGACGTTCCGCCCTATGCGGTCGTTGCCGGCAACCCGGCCCGAGTGAGGCGGATGCGCTTTTCTGCCGCGCAGGTGGACAGGCTCTTGCAGATCGCATGGTGGGACTGGCCGGTCGCGGCGATCCTCGCCGCCCTGCCGGCGCTCGAATCGGGCGATATCGACGCGCTGGAACGCGCTGCGCCGTAACCACGCGGCGAGGTCGGTCATCTTGCGTTAACCATTTCCTAACCGCTTGGGCGGAATGATCGCCGCAAAGGCACGGGGATGGGGTATGCTGGCGCGGGCACAGACGGTGGCCTTTGACGGGATCGAGGCCCGCATCGTCGAGGCGCAATGCGTTCTGACGCCGGGTCTGCCCGCCTTTCATATCGTCGGATTGCCCGACAAGGCGGTGTCGGAATCGCGCGAGCGGGTGCGCGCGGCGCTCGCGTCCCTGTCGATCGCGCTGCCGCCCAAGCGCATCACCGTGAACCTGTCGCCCGCCGATCTGCCGAAAGAGGGGTCGCATTTCGACCTGCCGATCGCGCTGGCCCTTCTTGCCGCGCTCGAGGTCGTTCCGGCCGAGGAGCTGGCGCGCACCGTGTCCTTGGGCGAGCTGTCGCTGGACGGGGCTCTGGTGCCCGTCGTCGGCGCCCTGCCATCGGCCATGGCCGCCGCGACCGAGGGGCTGGCACTGATCTGTCCGCGCGCCTGCGGCGCCGAGGCGGCGTGGGTCGGGGATGCCGATGTCTTTGCCCCGGCAACGCTGCTGGAGGCGATCCGGCATCTGAGCGGGCAAACCCCGCTGGGCCGGGCGCAACCCGGCGAGGTGCGCGCCGCCGCATCGCTGCGCGATCTGGCCGATGTCAAGGGGCAGGAACGCGCCAAGCGCGCGCTGGAAATCGCCGCGGCCGGGCGTCACCATGTCTTCATGGTCGGATCGCCGGGGTCCGGCAAATCCATGCTGGCCGCCCGCCTGCCCGGTATCCTGCCGCCGCTCAGCCCGGCAGAGGCGCTGGAAACCTCGATGATCCATTCGCTTGCCGGGCTGCTGGACGAAGGCGGGATTTCACGCCAGCGCCCGTTCCGCGAGCCCCATCACACCGCCTCGGTCGCGGCCATCGTCGGCGGTGGCCGTGGCGCCAAGCCGGGCGAGATCAGCCTCGCGCATAACGGCGTCCTGTTCATGGACGAATTCCCCGAGTTTCCGCGCACGGTGCTGGAAACCCTGCGCCAGCCCATCGAAACCGGCGAGGTTGTGGTGGCCCGCGCCAATGCGCACACGCGCTATCCCTGCCGGTTCCTGCTGGTCGCGGCGGCAAACCCGTGCCGATGCGGCTACATGGCCGAGCCGGCGCGCGCCTGCGCGCGGGTGCCGGTTTGCGGGACGGAGTATCTTGGCCGGATCTCGGGTCCGCTGATGGACCGGTTCGACCTGCGGGTCGAGGTGCCGCCCGTCGCCTATCGCGACCTCGATCTGCCCCAGTCCGGCGAAGGTTCCGAACCCGTGGCGCAGCGGGTGGCGCAGGCCCGCGCCCGGCAGGACAGGCGCTTTTCGGCCCATGACAGCTTGCGCGTGAATGCCGATGCCGAAGGCGCGGTGCTGGAGGAGATCGCCACCCCCGACACCGAGGGGCGCGCCTTGCTGGCGCAGATCGCCGAACGCTTCGGCCTGAGTGCGCGCGGCTATCATCGCATCCTGCGCGTGGCGCGCACCATCGCCGATCTTGATGGCAGCGACGCGCTGCGCCTGCCGCATATTGCCGAGGCCGTCAGCTTTCGGCTCAGTTTTGGTCCAGACAGCGGCGGATGAAGGATGCCGTGACATCCAGCGTATCGCCCGCCTCGGGCAGAAGGTTGTGAAAGATCGGCCAGACATGCGGCAGATCCCTAGCCATGCGAATATCGGCCCGCGCCAGGCGGTCTTGCATGCGCAGGCTGTCGTCACGCAAGATCTCGGTCTGTGCGACATGGATCTGCACCGGCGGCGGATCGGGAAATTCGGCGAACAGGGGCGAGATGCGCGGATCATCGGCGCGATCTTGATGGGCGCCCAGCACCATGGCGCGGACTTCATCGATACGCTCGACCGGCAGCAAGGCGTCGCGGCGCGCGTTCTCGTCAAGCGACGGGCCGGAATAGGTCAGATCCGTCCAGGGCGAAAACGCAAAGGCACCGGCGGGCGCCGCACCTGTGCGGCACAGATGCCCCAGCAGTGCCAGCGCCAGCCCGCCACCCGCCGAATCGCCGCCCAGAACGATCTGGGTGGGTTCATGACCCAGCGCGCGCAGCCGGTCCCACGCCGCCAGGGCATCGTCGAAGGCCGCGGGAAAGGGGTGTTCCGGGGCCAGCCGATAGCGCGGCAGGAACGCCGCCACGCCCGTGCGCCGGCTGAGGTCGGCCAGCATCGCCGCGTGGGTTTCTGGCGCGCCCATCACATAGGCGCCGCCATGAAAATAAAGGATCACGCCCCCGCGCGACGGCCGGTTCTGGACCCAGGCGCCGGGCGACGGGTGCGATACGGGCAACACCAGGCTCAACGGTGGTGGACGAAACAGAAGTTTCGCCGTGCGCAGGAACCTGCGGCGTGCGACTTCGGGTTCCCTGGTGCGCGCGATCATCGGCCTGGCGATAGCGCGCAGGGCCATCCGCAGGATGCGCGCGCGCAGGCTCATGGCGTGGCGCGCCTGGCCTCGATCGCCTCCCAGATGCGGGCGGCGGCGTTGATGCCGTCGAACCGCTCCAGTTCCTGGATGCCGGTCGGCGAAGTCAGATTGATCTCGGTCAGCCAGTCGCCAATGATATCGATACCGACAAACACCTGCCCCCGCTCGCGCAGCAGCGGGCCGATGGCGGCGCAGATTTCGCGGTCACGCGCGGTCATCTCCACCTTCTCGGGGCGTCCGCCGACATGCATGTTCGAACGCGTCTCACCCTCGGCAGGGACGCGGTTGATGGCGCCGATCGGTTCGCCGTCAACCAGGATGACGCGCTTGTCGCCCTTGGCCACCGCCGGCAGAAACTTCTGCACGATCAGAGGCTCGCGCGAGAACCCGGTGAACATCTCGTGCAGCGATGCGAGGTTGCGGTCTGCGGCGTCGAGCCGGAACACCCCGGCACCGCCGTTGCCGTAAAGCGGCTTGAGGATGATGTCGCCGTGCCGGTCCTTGAAGGCGCGGATATCCGACAGGTTCCGCGCGATCATCGTCGGCGGCGTAAGATCGGGGAATTGCAGGACCAGCAGCTTTTCAGGGTGGTTGCGAACCCAGAAGGGGTCATTGACCACAAGCGTTTTTGGGTGGATCAGCTCCAGCAGATGGGTGGTGGTGATGTACGACATGTCGAACGGCGGATCCTGCCGCAGCCAGACCACATCGATCGCGCCGAGATCGAGAAGCGCCTCGTCCCCAAAACGAACGTGATCGCCCTTGACGCGCTGAACGGTAAAAGGGCGTGCACGGGCCATGATTCTGCCCTCGTTCCAGACCAGCCGGTCGGGGGTATACATGTGCATCTCATGCCCGCGCGCCTGCGCCTCTTCGGCCAGGCGGAAAGTGCTGTCGGCGTTGATGTCAACCGCTTCGATCGGGTCCATCTGAAAGGCGATTCGCAGCGCCATGCTCGCTCCTGTCGTTCGCGCATGCGCCAAGCATGCCATATCCGACAACCTTGATGGCCCAGCCCCGTGCCAGATGCAATCGCCCCCGATCAGGCATGCAGCGCGTTCTCGATGATCGCGACGCGCCCGGCCCCGTCAACCAGCGCGACATCGAAGCGGGCATCGACCAGGGCAGTGTCGCAGGTTGCCGCCATGTATTCGCCCGCCGCGTCGAACAGCCGCGCGATCTGCCGCGCGCTTAGCCGTTCTGCGGCGCGGGCATGATGGCGCGATCGCTTGACCTCGACAAAGACCAGCGCATCGCCATCGCGAAGGATCAGGTCGATCTCGCCGCCCTTGCCCCGCCAGCGCCTGGCCGCGATCGTCATGCCGTTCTGGGCGTAGTGGTCGGCAACCTGGCTTTCGGCCACCTGGCCTGAAAGGTATCCGACCAATCCGGTCATGGCGCATTCTCCGTCCGTTCGATCTCAAGCGCGCGCTGATAGACCTTGCGCCGCGCGAGCCCCAGTGCCGAGGCGACGATATCGACCGCCTCGCGCAGGCTGTGATCGGCCAGCGCAGCGCGCAGCGACGCATCCAGCGCCCCTTCATCGCCCCCGGTGTTTCGCGCCCGGTCCACAAGCACCACGATCTCTCCCTTCACGACCCGGCCTTCCAGCGCCTGCGACACCTCATCCAGGCTGCCGCGGATCACCTCTTCGAACCGTTTGGTCAATTCGCGGCACAGGGCACACGGCCGGTCCTTGCCGAAAGCGTCGGCCATTTCCCCTAACATCCGGTGAACGCGCTTGGGCGATTCGTAAAACACCAGCGTGGCGGGGATTTTCGCGGCCTCGGCAAGAAATTGCCGCCGCGCGGCGGCCTGCGCCGGTGCGAACCCCATGAAACAGAACCGGTCGGTCGGCAGCCCGCCGACGGCCAGCGCGGCCAGAACCGCCGAGGCGCCGGGCGCGGCGCGCAGCGGATGACCGGCGTCGATGGCATCGCGGCAGAGCTGAAAACCCGGATCGGCGACCAGCGGCGTGCCCGCCTCGGAGGCATAAGCGACAGCCTTGCCCTCGGCCAGCGCGGCCATGATTTTCGGCCGCATTTTCGCGCCGTTATGGTCGTGATAGGGCCATAGCGGCCGCCCGCCCAGCCTAATGCCGTGAATCTCCATCAAGCGGCGCAAGCTGCGGGTGTCCTCAGCCGCAAGGATATCGGCATCGGCCAGGATATCGAGCGCGCGAAGGGTGATGTCGCGCGCCGCCCCGATCGGCGTCGACAGGATATGCAGGCCCGGCTCCAGCGGCTTGCGCGCCGATGGTTCTCGGGCGCCGGACTGGGGCGCGGGATCGGTGGAATCGGGCCGGTCGGGGTGACTGCTGGGCATGGGTTCCTTCGTGATCCGTTTACTTCGGCGGGGCAAGACCGTAGTGTTGCCCCTGCTCATTGCCGCCGCAAGACCGTAAGAGGAGCCGCCATGCCCGCCCGTTCGATCACAGCCCGCATTCCTGGAATCCGCACACCGGTTCGCGGCCTGGTGGCCATGGCTGGCCTTGCCGTGCTCACCGCCTGCGGCCCGGTCTCGGTAAGCAATGTTGCCTCTGGCGTGGACAGATCGGATGGCCCGGTTCAGGTCGCGCTTCTGGTGCCAGGCGGATCGTCCGACGAGGGGCGGCAGGTTCTGGCCGAAAGCCTTGAGAACGCAGCGCGCCTTGCGGTGTCCGATCTGAACGGCGTGGATATCGACCTGCGGGTTTATGACACCGCCGGCGACCCCGAACAGGCCGAAGAGGTCGCCATGGAAGCTGCCGATGCCGGCGCAAGCATCATCCTCGGGCCGGTTTACGGCGACGAGGCGCGCGCCGTCGGCGCCGCCGTGGCATCGGAAGGACTGAATGTGCTGAGCTTTTCCAACAACACCGAAATTGCGGGCGACAATGTCTTTGTCCTGGGTCAGACCTTTGGCAACACGGCGGAACGGCTTCTGGCCTATGCCGCGGACGAGGGCAAGGATCAGGTCATGATCGTGGGAGAGCGCACATCCGAAGGCGAGGCCGCGCAGGCCGCCATCGAAACGGCCGCCGCGCGCGCCGGCGCCAGCATCGTCGCGACCGAAATCTATTCCTTTTCGCAACAGGGCATCGTCGATGCCCTGCCCGATATCGCCTCGACGGCACGGTCGTCCGAGGCGGATACGCTGTTCTTCACGGCGAATACGGCGGGGGCGCTTCCGATCCTGGCGCAGCTTTTGCCAGACAACCGCATTTCCCAGCCGGATTTCCAGTTCATGGGCCTGACCCGCTGGGATATTCCCCCGGAAACGCTGGAATTGCGCGGTCTGCAGGATGGCTGGTTTGCAACGCCCGATCCGTCAATGGCGGAACGCTTCGAAGAGCGTTACGAGGAGACCTATGACGACAGCCCGCACCCCATCGCCGGTCTGGCGTATGACGGCATCGCGGCGATTGGCGCATTGCTGGCAACCGACGAATCCGACGCCCTGTCACGCGCGGCGCTGACCCAGGGATCGGGCTTCGTCGGTGTCAACGGCGTCTTCCGTTTCCGCCCCGATGGAACGAACGAGCGGGGGCTGGCCGTTGCCACCATCCAAGACAACGAGGTCGTGATACTGGACCCGGCGCCGCGCAGCTTTGCCGGGCCGGGCAGCTAAGAGCCGCCATCCGTGCCACAGGCCGATTCGACACTGGCGGACCCGACGGCGGGGCTGCAACTGGTATGCCCGCCAGAGCCGCGCGAGCCGCTGATCTGTCCGCAGGATGAGGTTCTGGACATTGCCGCGCTGGATGCGCAGCTCAGCCAGGCCATGGCCGGATCGGCCGACAACCGCGACCGCCGCACCGAGGCGGTGCGGCTGCTGGCCAAGGCGCTCAAGGACGGGAACGAGGCGCTCAGAACGGCCTTTCTGGCCGCGCCGCGCGATGCCCGCGCCTATGTCAGGGCACAAAGCTGGCTGACCGATTCGGTGGTGGTCAGCGCCTTCAACGTCGCGCGGCTCTATCTGCATCCGATCTCGAACCCGACCGGCGCCGAACAGCTCGCGCTTCTGGCCGTGGGCGGCTATGGCCGGGCCGAGATGGCCCCCTTTTCCGATGTCGATCTGCTGTTCCTGACGCCGTGGAAGGTGACGGGATGGAATGAAAGCGTGGTCGAAAGCACGCTTTACATGCTGTGGGATCTGAAACTGAAGATCGGCCACGCCACGCGCACCGTCGATGACTGCCTGCGGCTGGGACGCGACGACTACACCATTCGGACGGCCTTGCTGGAGAACCGGTATCTCTGTGGCGAGGAACCGCTTTCGCACGCGCTTCGCGATCGGCTCTGGAACGAGTTGTTCAAGGGCAGTCAGGCCGAATTCATCGAGGCCAAGCTGGCCGAGCGGGCAGACCGACACCTCAAGCAGGGCGGCCAGCGGTATATGCTGGAACCGAACGTCAAGGAGGGCAAGGGCGGGCTGCGTGACTTGCAGACGCTATACTGGATCGCCAAGTATCTGCATCGCGTGGAACAGGCCGCCGAACTGGTGCCACTTGGCTTCTTTACCGAGGACGAATATCAGAACTTTCGCGCCGCCGAGACCTTCCTTTGGGCGGTGCGCTGCCATCTGCACCACATCGCCGGACGTGCCGTCGATCAGTTGACCTTTGACCAGCAACCCGAGGTGGCCGAGCGCATGGGCTTTGCCGATCACGGCGGGCGCCGCGCGGTCGAACATTTCATGCAATCCTATTTCCGCCACGCAACCCGCGTGGGCGAGTTGACGCGCATTTTCCTGGCCGAACTGGAGGCACGTCACGTCAAACGCGCGCCGGGCCTCTTGCGGCTGCTGCGGCGGCGCAAGAGGGTCAAACCGGGCTACAAGGTCGATCTGAACCGACTGAACATTGCCGACCCCGAGGCATTTCTTGCCAATCCGCTCAACCTGCTCAGGATATTCGAGGAAGCCTTGCGCACCGGACTGTTGCTGCACCCCGAGGCGATGCGCCTGATCGCGGCCAACCTGCATCTGATCGACGCCGACCTGCGTGAAAACCCCGAAGCGGTGCGCATCTTTCTTGATCTCTTGCTCAAGCACGGCAACCCCGAACGCGCGCTGCGGCGGATGAACGAGCTTGGCGTTCTGTCGGCCTTCCTGCCCGAGTTCGAACCCATCGTAGCGATGATGCAGTTCAACGTCTATCACCACTACACGGTGGACGAGCACACGATCCAGTGCATCAGCACACTTGCGCAGATCGAGCGCGGCGAACTGGTCGAGGAATTGCCCATCGCCTCGAAGATCCTGGCCGAAGGGATCGACCGCAAGGTGCTGTATGTGGCGCTGCTGTTGCATGACATCGGCAAGGGCCGCCCCGAGGATCATTCGGTTCTGGGCGCCCAGATCGCGCGCCGGGTCGCGCCCCGGCTGCGCCTGAGCGCCGATGACGCCGAAACGGTGGAATGGCTGGTCCGCAATCACCTGCTGATGTCGGACGTTGCCCAGAAGCGCGACATCGGCGATCCGCGCACCGTGCGCGATTTTGCCAAGGCGGTGAAGACCCGCAAGCGGCTGGATTTGCTGACGGTCTTGACCGTCTGCGACATTCGCGGGGTCGGACCGGGAACATGGAACAACTGGAAGGCGATGCTGCTGCGCCAGTTATACCGCGACACCGCCGAGGCGCTGGAAACGGGTGTCGAGGCGCTGAACCGCTCGCACCGCGAGAACGAGGCCAAGCGCGCCCTGCGCGAGGCCTTGCCAGATTGGTCGCGCACCGCCTTGCGCGCCGAAACCGGGCGCCACTACGGCCCCTACTGGCAGGGGCTGGCGACCGAAACCCATGTCGCCTTTGCCCGGATGCTGCGCGGGATCGGCGATGCCGAGATCCGCATCGACCTGCACCCCGACGAAGGGCGCGACGCAACGCGCGCCTGTTTCGCGCTGGCCGACCATCCGGGCATCTTTTCGCGGCTGGCCGGGGCCCTGGCACTGGTCGGGGCCAATATCGTCGATGCCCGGACCTATACCTCCAAGGACGGCTTTGCCACGGCGGTGTTCTGGATACAGGACAGCGAGGGGCACCCCTATGAGGAATCGCGCCTGCAACGTCTGCGCAAGATGATCGAACGCACATTTGCCGGCGAAGTCGTGGCCACCGAGGCGTTGAAGGAACGCGACAAGGTCAAGAAACGCGAGCGCCAGTTCCGCGTTCCCACCAACATCTCCTTCGACAACGAGGGATCCGATATCTATACGATCATCGAGGTCGATACGCGCGACCGGCCCGGCCTGCTATACGATCTGACGCGCACGCTGGCGGCCAACAACATCTATATCGCCAGCGCGGTGATCGCGACCTATGGGGTGCAAGTGGTGGATACCTTCTATGTCAAGGACATGTTTGGACTGAAACTGCACGCCAAATCGCGCCAGCAATCGCTGGAACGAAAGCTGCGCGCGGCCATTACCGCCGGGGAACAGCGGGCGGGCCAGCAATGACGCCGCACCGTGGTGCGCACCCGACAACGCGGCCGGAGCATTGGCAATGACGCCGATACGCCTGATGCGCAGCTTTGCCACGGTCGGCGGCTGGACACTGGCCAGCCGCATCCTGGGGTTCGTGCGTGACATTCTGATGGCGCGGTTTCTGGGCGCGGGCACCATCGCGGATGCCTTCTTCGTGGCCTTTTCGCTGCCGAACATGTTTCGCCGGTTCTTTGCCGAGGGCGCCTTCAACGCCGCCTTCGTGCCGATGTTCACGAAAAAGAACACCGTCGATCACGCCGAGGCCGAGGCCTTTGCCCGCGACGCCTATTGGCTGATGGCCAGCTTCCTGATTGCGTTTTCCATGCTGGCGATGGCAGCCATGCCGTTTCTGGTGCTGGCGATGGCTGCGGGCTTTGCTGGCGATGAACGCTTTGATCTGGCGGTGCTGTTCGGGCGCATCGCCTTTCCCTACATCCTGTTCATATCACTGACCGCGCTGCTGTCGGGCATGCTGAACGCGATGGGACGTTTCGCCACCGCTGCGGCGGCGCCGGTTCTGTTGAACGCAGCCTTCATCGCCAGCCTAGTGCTGGCAGCGCAGTTCGACTGGCCGGTCGGCATGACGCTGGCCTGGGCGGTTCCGGTCGGGGGGATCGCGCAGCTTCTTGTCGTCTGGATCGCGGTTCGCCGGTCGGGCTTTTCGCTGCGTTTCCGCCGGCCGACACTGACCCCCGAACTCAAGCGGTTGCTGATCGTCGCGGCACCGGCGATCCTGGCAGGCGGCGTGGTGCAGATCAACCTGATCGTCGGGCGGCAGGTGGCGTCGTTCACGGAAAATGCGATCTCGTGGCTGTCCTATGCCGACCGGCTTTACCAGTTGCCGCTGGGTGTGGTGGGGATCGCCGTGGGCATCGTGCTGCTGCCCGAGCTTGCGCGCCGCCTGCGCCTTGGCGAAACCGAAGCCGCGCGCGATGCCTTCAACCGCGGGATGGAGTTTTCTTTGGCGCTGACCCTGCCAGCCGCGGTGGCGCTGGTCGTGATCGCGCATCCGCTGATCTCGGTCCTGTTCGAACGGGGGGCATTCGTGCGCGCGGATACCGCGAACACGGCCCTTGCCCTGGCGATCTACGGGCTGGGACTGCCCGCCTTTGTGCTGCACAAGGTGTTGCAGCCGCTGTACTTCGCGCGCGAGGACACGCGCAGCCCGTTTCGGTATGCGCTGGTGTCGATGGTGGTCAATGCCGTGGTCGCGGTCGCGCTGATGCCGGTGATCGGCTTTCTGGCCGCAGCCTGGGGCACGACGCTGGCGGCATGGACGATGGTCTGGCAATTGTGGCGCGGCGCCCGGCCGATGGGACCCGCCGCCCGGCTGGACGCACGGATGCGCGACCGGATCTGGCGCATCGCGCTGGCCTCGGGCTTCATGGGGTTTTGCCTGTGGCTCGCTGCGATGCCGCTGGCGCCGGTTCTGTATGGCCCCGGCCGTTCGATGGGTCTGGCAATTCTGATACTGGCCGGCATCGTCAGCTATTTCGGCTTTGGCGCCGCGATCGGCGCGTTCCGACTGTCGGACTTTCGCGCGGCCATGCGCCGCGGAAACAGAAACGCGGGCTGACGAAAGCCGTCAACCCGCGCGAACAGGCCTGCCTGCGGCGTTCAGATGAAACGGACTTGGGTGCCCACCTCGGCCAGTTCGAACAGCTCTTCGATGTGATTGTTGAACAGCCCGATACAGCCGTTCGACGCCCGCCGGCCGATCTTGTCGACATTGTCGATCCCGTGGATGCGGTAATACTCCCATGTCAGGTTCATCGCCCGCGTGCCCATCGGGTTATCGGGCCCAGCCTCGACGCGCTCTGGCAGCGAGGGATCACGCTCTCGCATGCTCGGGGTCGGAATCCAGACCGGATTGGGCCTTTTCAGCACGATCTCGGTATAGCCCAGGCGGGTGAACTCATCCGTCATCGGCACCGATGTCGGATAGACCCGATAGGTGCTTTCATCCTCGGACCAGTAGTGCAGCGCACGCGAGCGCGTATCGCACAAGATCGCACCCTTGCGCAGATTGTCAAAATGATCCCGCCATTGATGCGTGCGGAAACCCATCAGGTTGTGGCGAACCGTTTCGACGCTTTCGGCCTCTTCGATTTCCCCGGAAAACTCTTGCGCCAGCGCGGGCGCGGCAAAGGCTGCCATGCCACCGGCAATGAACGCACGTCGCGATGTGGTTGAAAAGCTCATGGTCATCTCTCTCATGGTCAGCATTCTCTTTGACCCGTGGCCGGGAAAAGGCAAGACCCGTTGCTTGTTGCTGTGCTTCACTTCACCTCACACGCGCGTGAGCGATCGCGCGGCGCGCACCCTTGGCACCACCTGCGCCCGATGCTATCGGTCATCGATGCGGCCCAGGCGGCCTGAGAACGCACCAGACACCGGCCCGGTTCCCCGGACCGACTCAGGACCAAGAACCGATGACCAGCACCGCCATTCCGGTCTCACTGCTGACAGGCTTTCTGGGGTCGGGAAAGACCACGCTTCTGAACCATCTGCTGGCCGATGCACGCACCGGGCGTGTCGCTGTGGTGATGAACGAATTCGGCGAAATCGGTCTGGACCACGATCTGGTCGAATCCGCGACCGAGGCAATGGCTCTTTTGCAATCGGGCTGTCTGTGCTGCACCGTGCGCGGCGACCTGGCACAGACGCTGTCCGACCTCAAGGCTCGGCGCGACCGAGGCGACATCGCGTTCGAGCGGGTGGTGATCGAGACCACGGGCATCGCCGATCCCGGCCCCATCCTGCAGTCGCTGGTAATGGACCCGGCACTGGCCGACGACTTCAAGCTCGACGGGGTTCTGACGACGGTCGATTGCGCGACCGGCCCCGCAACCCTGGACGCCCAGTTCGAGGCGGTTCAGCAGATCGCCATGGCCGATCGGCTGATCCTGACCAAGGCCGATCTGGCCCTTCCGGCCGATATTGCCACGCTGGATGGGCGTCTTGCCGCCATCAATCCCGGCGCGCCTCGGCTTCGCGCCGATCACGGCGCGGTGGATCCCTTGGCGCTGTTCGGGGTCGCCCCCGGCGCCGACAGCCCGCGCAGCGAGGCCCTGCACTGGGTTGCTGCCAACCCCGCGAAACCCGATCCGGCACCCGGCGGCCCTTCAGCCGTTCGGCCGTTCGGGTTGGCGCAGGATCGCGGCCTGTTCGAACGCCCGGCGACAGCGACGGGTCTGCATGACGGGCGCATTTCATCGCAATCGGCGCAGATCGATCATCCGATTTCGCCCATCGTCTTCGATCTCTGGCTGGATTCGCTGATGCGACGCGTGTCCGGCCGTATCCTTCGGCTCAAGGCCGTCGTCCATGTCGAGGGGATCGAACACCCGTTTGCATTGCACGGCGTGCAGCATGTCTTTCATCCGCCGACACCGTTGCCGCAATGGCCGCGTGACGACAAGGTCTCGCGTATCGTCGTCATCGGGCGTGATCTTCCCGCAGGCTATCTTGAGGAAAGTCTGGCGCTTTTGCACAGCCGGCCTGACACCACGGCGCACGGCCACTGAGCGCGCGGCCCGGCTGAACCCTGCCCTATTTTCCCGCTGGCGCGCGGGCGATGCACGCCATTGCGGCATCCGGTGCATTTTCACACCGAATTTATCCCGCGCAGGCACATCGGGGTTGAGCCGTGTCAAGGACGACCCAATCTTTGCATGGCAGACACGCACCACACCCGAGGGAGGATGATATGGACCGGCGAAATCAGCCCAACGCATTCTGGGGCGACAGTCTGACGTTCTGGTGCCGACTGTGGCAGATGCAGTTCGAACACGCATTGCGGTTCTGGTCGGCGATGGCCGAGGCGACACCGCGACCGTCAGCCGCCGAACTGGCGGCCGAGGCCGAGTCGGTCAAGGCGCGCCAGACGCGCGTCAAACGCAAACCTGTCGCCAGCGCGACCCGCAAACCCCGGCAAGAGCGCGCCCCCGCACGCAGGGGCGCGGGGGCGCGGTAATCACGTCGCGGTGCGATCCGCCCAGCCGGCAAAGATGCGCTCCAATGCCACGACGATGTAATAGAGGATGATCCCCAACGCGGCGAGCGCGATCAAAACCGCAAACATCAACGGAAAGTCCGAATTGATCTGGGCCGACTGGAACAGATGGCCCAGGCCGCGACCGTGGGGGGTGATGATCTCGACCAGATTGGTGCCAATGAAGGCCAGTGTCACCGCGACCTTCAATGCGCCAAAGAACTCGGGCAGGGTCTTTGGCAAGGCGATCTTCCAGAACACGGTGAACCGGCTTGCGCCCAGTGATCGCAGAATGTCGCGGTATTCCGGTTCAAGCGTGCTTAGCCCGATGGCCACCGAAACCGCGATCGGAAAGAACGAGATCAGGAATGCGATCAGGATCGTGTTGAAATCGTGCTGGCCCACGAACATCAGCGCCACGACCGGAACCACGGTGGCCTTGGGTATGGCATTGAACCCGACCAGCAGCGGATAGAGCGCGTCATTCATGATCCGGCTCAGGCCCATGATCATGCCGATCAGCGTGCCGAACAGCACGGCGAGACCCAGCCCCGCCACGGTCCGCCACAGTGTCTGCCAGCCGTATTCCCAGAACATCGGCTGAAACCGCAGGAAAGCGGGCCAGATATCTGACGGGGCGGCCATCTTGAAGGTGGGCCAGCCCATGAACCAGACCAGCGCCTCCCACAGGATCAGCAACACCACGATCGCGGTCAGGGGCACGAAAATCTTCTGCACGTTGCCCTGCATCACGCGGCCTCCGCGTCGGTGCGGCCCTGTGCGATCTGTATCTGCTTGCGCAGAACCGCCAGCTTTTCGACCGAATCAGGGGTATACAGCATGTCCAGCGGGCGCGGCCCCGGCATCGGAATATCCATGATATATTGCGTTGTCGCGGGACGCCCCGACAGCACGACCACCTGATCGCCCAGATAGACGCTTTCGCGCAGATCATGGGTGATGAGCATGGCGGTAAAGGGTTCCTTGACGCGCAGCTCGTGCATGGTTTGCCACAGGTCTTCGCGGGTAAAGGCATCCAGTGCGCCAAAGGGTTCATCCAGGATCAACACGTCAGGCTTGTGCACGATCGACCGGCACAGCGAGGCCCGCTGGCGCATGCCGCCCGACAGTTCCGAGGGGCGCTTGTTCTCGAAACCGTCCAGTCCGACCAGGCTCAGAAGTTCACGCGCGCGCTCTTCCTTTTGGCGTTTGGGCATCGACGGGGCGACGATCTCAAGCGGCAGGATCACGTTTTGCAGGATGGTGCGCCATTCCAGCAGCACGGGGTTCTGAAACGCCATGCCCACGGTCTTGCGCGGGCTCTTGACCAGTTCGCCATGCAGCCAGACCTCGCCCTGATCGGGGAACATGAGACCCGCGATCAGCCGCGTCAGTGTCGATTTTCCGCAACCCGAAGGGCCGACCACGGCGCAGAAACTGCCCTCGGGCACCCCGATATTGAGATTGTCCAGAACCGGCAGCGGGCCGGCCTTTGTTTGATAGGCGTGGGTCACGCCCTTGATTTCGATCAGATTTCCCATTCTGCCCCGTTTGCGCTGCGCCTACGTTCAAAAAAAACGCGCCCCGGTCCCGGGACGCGGGCATTGCGCTCGATTGTTGTCAGTCCATTTGCAGGCTGCCGTCGGTGGGCAGGAACCGATCGGTGAAATAGCGCGCACCATCGGGTTCGGTCTCGAAGTCGTAGGTCATTTCGATCTGCTCCAGCGCCAGCGCATAGCGGTCGGCATCGATGTTGCCCAGACCGTTTTCCATGACCCAGTCGGTCAGGATATTGTCGCGCAGCGCCAGTTCCAGCCGCTCGACCTCCAGGTCGACATCCAGGGCCGGATTGCGATCGGCAATCGCATCGACGCCGGCACGCGGGTCTTCGGCGGCATCGCGCACGCCCAGCGCGACCGCCCGCAGGAACCCTGTCACGGCATCGGGGTTTTCCTCGGCGAAGTCGGTGTTGACGATGATCACGTTGCCATACAGCGCCAGCCCGTAATCGGCCATCAGCATCACGCTGATGTCGTCAGGATCGACGCCCAGGCGCACCGTGTTCAGATACGAGGTGAAGGAAAACCCGGTCACGGCATCCACGTCGCCTTCGGCCAGCATCGGCTCGCGCGTCGGAAAACCGACGGGTTCGACGGTGATCGAATCCATGTCCAGCCCCTGTTCGGCGGCGAAGACCGGGAACTGCGCCCAGGCCCCGTCAGGCGGCGGCGCGCCCAGGATGCGGCCCTCCAGGTCGGCGGGTTCGGAAACGCCTTGGCTGACCCGTCCGACCACGGCGAAGGCGGGCTTGTCATACATCACCATCACCGCGGTCACGGGGGCATCCGGGTTCTGGTCCATGAACTTGATCAGGCTCGCCATGTCGGCAAAGCCCATCGGAAAGGCGCCGGTCGCGACCTTGGGGATCGCATCAAGCGAGCCCTGGCCGGCGCTCACCTCGACCTCAAGGCCCTCGGCCTCGAAATGGCCGTTGTCGATGGCCAGGAAATACGGCGCGGCCGGCCCCTCGAACCGCCAGTCCAGGGCGAAGGGTATCTCGGTATCGGCCATGGCCGGCGCGACGAATGCCGCGCTGAACAGGCTTGCGGCGATGAAATGTCTACTCACGGTGCGTGCTCCTTGTTGGTCCGACGATCCCGATTATATCATTGTGCCATCGCCCGAACATGCAGATCTGCCGTCTGCTCCGCAGGATCGCCGCTTGTGATGACGAGACGGGCAGGCGCAAGGCTTGACGCGCAGTATTACGGCACGAGCGCCGCCAGACTACAAGTAATCGGCGAAAAGACCTGTCCGAAATTCTTGATAAACCGTGCACGGCGCGCTGCCCCGGCGCAAAAAGGTGCTACTCGGCCGCGATCTTGGCCGCGCCGCCGGGCCGACCGATCGCGGCGATACCGGCAACGATATCGCGCATTACCACGCGAAAGGCGTGGAAATCGCTGCTGGGTTCGACGCGCTTCTCATCCAGGTAAAGCCGCCTATCGATCTCGATCTGGATGACGTGCATGCCCCGCGACGGCCGGCCATAACGCTGCGCGATATAGGCCCCGGCAAAGGGGGTGTTGCGCGACACGACCAGCCCGGCCTGGCGAAAGATGTCCTCGACCCGGTCCAGCATCTCGGGGTTGCAGGCCGCACCGTGGCGATCGCCAAGCACCACCTGCGGGCGCGGCTGGCCACGCAGGGAATAGCCGCTCAAGGCTTCGTGCGGCATGGAATGGATGTCGGCCAGCAGCACCTGGCCGAATCGGGCATGCTGACGTTGCATCACCCCCTGAAGCGCCATGTGATACGGGCGCCAATACCGTTCGATCCGGCGCTGCGCCTCGGCCATGGACAGCTTGCCACGATAGATATGCCGACCGTTGGCAACGACGCGCGCGATGACGCCAAGCCCCGAAGCCACGCGCGGGTTCAGCCCTCCGCGCGGCGCGCCTTCGATCAGCGCGGGGTCCAACTCGGTCTCGTCACGGTTGAAATCGACATAGGCGCGCGGCACCTCGGACGTGATCAGCGGTGCGCCAAAGGCGGGCGCGTCAGCCAGCAAGAGATCGACATATGCATCCTCGGAGGACCGCAGGACATGCCCCGACACATCGGCCCGGATCAGGAACTCGGGCGGATAGACCCGCCCGCTGTGGGGCGAGGCAAAGACCACATGGCTGCTGGTCTGAACGGGTTCGAATATCTGGACCGGGATCGGCACGGGCATTGCTCCTTCAGGGGCAGTATAGCCGGGTAAATATGGCTGCGGAAAGGCCTTGAACATACCCGCGAGTCCTTTTATAGAGCGCGCATTGACGCGGTTCCGCCCGCGTCCTTTTTCATGGACGGCGGGGCCAGGTCAGGGCGCGTAGCTCAGTGGTAGAGCACTACGTTGACATCGTAGGGGTCACAAGTTCGAACCTTGTCGTGCCCACCATCGCCCCGTCCGGGGCAGCATTCACCACGCCCCGACAGGGGCGTCACTGTTTCAAGGCGCTCGCGCGCCGCGAAGAGGAGAAGGCCGATGAAGGTCAGAAATTCGCTGCGCTCGCTCAAGCAGCGCCACCGGGACTGCCAGATCGTGCGCCGCAAGGGCCGGGTCTATGTGATCAACAAGACGCAGCGCAAGTTCAAGGCTCGCCAGGGCTGAGCCGGAACCGCGCCGCCTGAACTTTGCATATGGAGTCGTGCTGTCAGTGGATCAGCCGGGCCTTTGCCCCGGCTGATCCCCGGCGGTTCATTCGAACAGCTGGAAAACGCTGTCCGCCATCAGTTGCGCCACGAGGCCCTGGGTCAGATACCCGGTCACGGGCATGTCCGCGGCGCGCTGATAGCGCCGGATCGCGCGACGGGTCTGGCCATCCAGTTCGCCATCGACCGT
Organism: Rhodobacteraceae bacterium HLUCCA12; assembly: GCA_001314715.1. Taxonomy (GTDB): domain Bacteria; phylum Pseudomonadota; class Alphaproteobacteria; order Rhodobacterales; family Rhodobacteraceae; genus Pararhodobacter. The sequence continues at coordinate 18,222 of LJSV01000019.1, forward strand.
CCCCGGATCGAACCCGCGCGACGCCAACTGACGCTCGATCATCATGCGGGTGAACCGTGGCAGGCCCAGCGCCTCTTCCTCTTGCCTCGCGGCCTCGATGTCGGGGCGCTCGCGTTCGGGGCGCGTCAACTCGCGGATGCGGGCGCGCGCCTCCTCGACAAAGGCGCCCTCGGGATAGTCGCGCAGATACCGCTCATAGGCCTGAGCCGTATCGTTGCGGCGCGCGCGATCCCATGCTTCGCGGTCGCGCGCCTCGGCCTCGTTGCGGCGTTCTTCCTCGATCTCGTCCAGCCGCTCGCGCGCGATGTTGGAAAAGATGCCGTCCGGATAGCGCTCAAGATAGGCGCGCAACCCCGCCTCGTCCCGGCCCCCGCCGGTGTCGCGCCAATACTGGCGATCCTCGCGGTCCTGCTGCGCCTGACGTTCGCGCGCCTCTTCCTCAAGCTCGGCGGCGCGGCGGGCGGCCTGCCCGGCGAGTTGAAAGATCTGGTCGCGATCCAGATACCCCGTGCGCGTGTGATCGTTGGCACTTTGCCAACTGCGGATGGCCGCGCGCGTGCCCGAACCAAAGATGCCGTCGATACCCCGCGGATCGAAGTTGAGGATCGTCAGATCCCGCTGCACGGCGCGGCGTTCCTCGCGGGTCAGGCCCAAATCGTCCTCGACCCGTTCGGGGCTGCTTTCAAGCTCTTCGATCGCCGAACGCGCATCGCCGGCAAACAACCCATCCGGCCAGGCATCAAGATAAGCGCGGTAGGCGGCAATCGTGCCCTCGTCCTCGGCCATGCGCCAATCGTCACGATCGGACTGGGATTCAGGCTCATGATCATCGGGCAGAAAGGTCAGATAGGCCGGGTCGAAGCCCCGCAGCCGCACATCGGAATACGCATCGACCGCATCGCCAAGGTTGGTGCCGGGAACGATCACCTCATCCAGAACGCCGCGCAGGGCATCAGGGCGCCCGCTCAGCAGGCTGACCCCTTGCGGGACATCGGGAACCGGCGAGATGCCGGGGTCGAATCCGTCATCCATCCTCTCGGGGTAGCCCAGATCGGCGATCGCCACGATCGACCCGCCCTGGATGCGTTCCGCAACAGCCAGAGGGGTTTCCAGCCGGACACCGATCGTGTCGATATTGGCGCGCCCCGGTTCGGACGCGTCCGCCCCCATCAGCCAGCTGCTGCTGTCGTTGTGCAGCGAATACCCCGCAAAGACGATCACGACGCGTTCCGGCCGTTCGTCGGCAATGCGCCGGTCCAGATCCGTCAGGGCGGCGCGCAGGGCCGGGGCGGACAGGTCGGTTGCCTGATCGGTGTCGAAGCCCGCCGCCTCGAACCGACGCACCAGGCGCAGCAATTCGGGTGCATCCTCGGCCGTGCGCAACGAGTCGTGGCGCTCGTTGATCAGGAACAACGCGATCCCGGACGCCGCTGCCGGTACGGCCGCGATCAGCCAGGCAAGGCAGGCAGACAGAAGTAGTCGGACCATGGGGAACCCCCTTCCCGTTGGGCGGGGGCTGGCCGCTCAGTCGTAGTTGCGTTGATCCTCAATCACCTTGCCGTCGTTGGGCAAGGTGCCCGGCGGCACCAACTCGACCTTCCCCCGCAACTTGAGTGTATCAAGAAGCGTATCCTCATATAACTTCGGATTGGTGGCCCTGGTTTCAATAAAAACGGTCATCATGTCCTTTTCGCCCTCACGAAGGGCGACGACGCGGGCGCGACTGACCTCTTCGTGGCGCGAGACGAAGGCGGCCACCTGTTCGGGGCGCACGAACATGCCCTTGATCTTGGTGGTCTGATCCGCGCGACCCATCCAGCCCTTGATCCGCAGGTTGGTGCGCCCGCACGGGCTGACGCCCGGCATGATCGCCGACAGATCCCCGGTGGCGAACCGGATCAGGGGATAGTCGGGGTTCAGCGTCGTGACCACGACCTCGCCCACTTCGCCATGCGGCACGGGTTCGCCGGTGCCCGGGCGCACGATCTCGACGATCACGCCCTCGTCGATCACCATGCCTTCCATCGCCTCGGTCTCATAGGCGATGTTGCCCAGATCGGCGGTGGCATAACACTGGCGGCAGATGACCCCGCGATCGGCATATTCCTGACGCAACGATGGAAACAGCGCGCCACCGCCCACCGCGGCCTTGGTGAATGAAAGCCGCACCCCCATCTCGTCGGCCTTGTCGAGAATGATCTTCAGGAAATCCGGTGTCCCGGCATAGACGGTCGAGCCGATGTCATGCGCGGCACGCACCTGAAGTTCTGTCTGGCCGGTGCCCGCGGGCAGGACCGCGGCCCCGACTGCGCGCGCGGCGTTCTCGAACATCATGCCGGCCGGCACCAGATGATAGGAAAAACAGTTGTGCATGATGTCGCCGGCCCCGACACCCAGCGCATGCAGGAACCGGCCGCCGCGCCACCAGTCATGGCTGGTGCGGCCCGGCTCGTAGATCGGGCCTGGCGACTGGAAGATGTGGTCGAACTCCGCGGTCTTGAGGGCGGTATAGCCGCCAAACGGCGCGGCCTCGGCCTGCGCGCCGGTCAGTTCGGACTTGCGCAGGACCGGCAGGTCGGCCAGCGCCTCGATCGTGGTGATCGCGGCGGTGTCGATGTCGGCCAGCGCCCCGGCCATGCCCGGCGTTTCCCTGGCGCGCGCGATCTGGACCGGCAACGCCCTGGCAAGGTCAGCCGCGCGTTGATCGGCCGAGCGGGTTTCCAGTGCGTCGAAATAGGTCTTGCTCATGATGTCCTCGCGGGGGGATGCCAGAATTGGCGCGTAGGGCCCGGTCTGCCGTTGTCCGATATGCCGATCAGGCCAGCCAACGCTTGCGGCGCCGATAGCTGCGCACGTCGCGGAAGCTTCTGCGCCCCTTGTCCGACATGCCCAGGTAGAATTCCTTGACATCCGGGTTCTCGCGCAGCGCCTGGGCCGACCCCTCCATCACGACGCGGCCGTTTTCCAGGATATAGCCCGTATGGGCAAAGCGCAGGGCGACATTGGTGTTCTGTTCGGCCAGCAGGAAGGTCACGCCCTGCTCCTCGTTAAGTCTTTGCACGATCTCGAATATCTGTTCCACAAGCTGCGGTGCAAGCCCCATTGAGGGCTCATCCAGCAAAATCATTTCGGGCCGGCTCATCAGCGCGCGGCCGATGGCCGTCATCTGCTGTTCCCCGCCCGAGGTATAGCCCGCCTGGCTCTTGCGACGCTCTTTCAGCCGGGGAAAGTAGGTATAGACCAGATCCAGCTCATCCGCGACCGACTTGCGCCCGTCACGCCGGGTGTAGGCCCCGGTCAGCAAATTCTCTTCGACGGTCAGATGTTCAAAACAGTGACGCCCCTCCATGACCTGGATCACGCCCTTGCGCACCAGATCGGACGGGCTGAGGCTGGCGACATTCTCACCGCGATAGGTGATCGACCCTTTGGTAATGTCTCCACGCTCGGACGCCAGCAGCCCCGAGATCGCCTTGAGGGTCGTGGACTTGCCCGCACCGTTGCCACCCAACAGCGCCGTGATCCCGCCCTTGGGCACATGCAGGCTGACCCCTTTGAGCACAAGGATCACATGGTTGTAGATCACCTCGATGTTGTTCACTGAAAGCAGCGTTTCGGCGGTGCTTTGAGGGTCGGGGCGGGTGTCGAACATGATGACGGATCCGTTGACGGGAATTTCGGGAAAAGACGGGCGCGGCGAGGTGCCGCGCCCGTGTCGTGGGCGCTTACTCCATGCAGCCCGGCGTGATGTCATTCTCCTCGGCGTAGGACATCGAATCCTCGGTCGCCATTTCCATGATCATGTCACGATCGGGCTCGATCCAGTCGGTGATCAGGTTCCAGGTGCCGGAATTGGCATCCCATTCCTGGATCATCGCCTCACCCGAACCGCCGTGGTTTTCACAGCTGACCTCGAATGCCGGGCCGAACTCGGGCAGACCCAGTTCGGCCATGCGCTCTTCGGTAATGACCAGATTGGCCATGCCATCGCGCATCTGCTCGGCGTTGATCTCGTCCACGCCGTGGATCTCCTGCGCGGTGCGCGCGGCCTCGACCGCAAGCATCGCCGCGTAAAGGCCGCGTGAGTAAAGCACGGTTCCGATCTGATCCCCGGCGCCGGCTTCAAGACCCGGCTCGACGACATATTCCTCGATGTCGTCATAGATCGGATAGTCGCGCCCCGTGCCGTGCATCGCCAGCGAACGGTAGCCATGCGCCCCTTCGCCGGCGGGACCGACATCCTGTTCCGAACCGGACCACCAGACACCGATGAAGTTCTCCATCGGGAACCGGATGTTCGCCGCCTCCTGGATGGCGGTCGGGTTCATGACACCCCAGCCCCACATGATCACATAATCCGGCCGTTCGCGGCGAATCTGAAGCCACTGGTTACGCTGTTCCTGGCCGGGGCTGTCGACGCCGATCTCGATGAGTTCATAGCCCAGGTCTTCGGACAGGCGGGTCAGGGTCGGGATCGGTTCGCGGCCATAGGCCGAGTTGTGATAAAGAAGGACGATCTTCTTGTCCTCAAGGCTGCCGTCGTTCTCATCCAGAAGGAAGTTGATGATGACCGATGCGCCGTCCCAGTAGTTCGCCGGGTAGTTGAAGACCCAGTTGAACACCTCGCCATTGATGGCCGAGGTGCGACCGTAACCCATCGAATGAATGGGGATTCCGTCCTCGGTCGCGCGGGGGATCAGCTGATAGGTGATCCCCGTGGACAACGGTTGCAGCACCAGCGGGTCATCGCCCCGGATCGACTGATAGCATTCGACGCCGCGCTCGGTGTTGTAGGCGGTTTCGCATTCGCTCATGCGGATCGGCACGCCGCCGATACCGCCGTCGCGCTCGTTTATCAGGGTCAGATAGTCCTGATACCCGTCGGCAAAGGGGATGCCGTTGGGGGCAAATGGTCCGGTGCGGTAGTTGAGCATCGGAAAGTGAAGATCTTGCGCCACTGTCGGCGCGGCGATCGCCATGGTCACCGCGATGCCCGCGGCCAGCTTGGTCATCTTCTTCATTGGTTCTCCTCCCATTGGATGATGACGGTTTCGGGTTCTTGTCGTTATCGGCTGCCGCCCGCTCAATGCGGGAAGGGCCACAGGCGCAGCTTCTCCTTGATCGTGCGCCATAAGGCAGCCAGCCCATGCGGTTCGATGATCAGGAAGGCAAGGATCAGCGCACCGATGATCATCACCTCCAGATGCGCTGCCAGGTCCGAGGACCAGTCGAACTGGTTCACCAGCAGCATCTTCAGCAGCACCGGGCCGACGATCAGGAAGGCCGCCCCCAGGAACGCGCCAAGGATCGAGCCCAGTCCGCCCACGATGACCATGAACAGAACCAGGAACGACTTGTCGATGCCGAAGGCCTCACCGGCCTCGGCGGCGCCCAGATAGACCGCGAAAAACAGCGCCCCGGACACGCCGATCAGGAACGACGACACCGCAAAGGCCGACAGCTTGGCGCGCATGGGGTTCACGCCGATGATTTCGGCGGCGATGTCCATGTCACGAATGGCCATCCACTTGCGCCCGATCGTGCCGCGCGTCAGGTTGCGCGCCAGCCACGCCATGACGACCAGAAAGCTCAGGCAGACCAGATAGACCGACACCGCAGACGCGGAGGGCCCGGTCACCGGATAGCCGAACAGCGTGCGCGTCGGGGCCGAGATCATGCCGGTGGACGAGTAGTTGAAGAACCACGGTGTCCGGGTGAACAGCCAGATCAGGAAAAACTGCGCCGCCAGCGTCGCCACCGCCAGATAGAAACCCTTGATCCGCAGGCTGGGCAGGCCAAAGAGTGTTCCCACCGCAGCCGTCACCAGCCCTGCCAGAACCACCACGAAGACGATGTTCAAGCCCGGCATGGCTACCATCAGCTTGTAACAGGCATAGGCGCCGACCGCCATGAAGGCGCCGGTGCCCAGGCTCAACTGGCCGCAATAGCCGATCAGGATATTCAGGCCCAGCGCGGCGATGGCGTAGATCAGGAACGGAATCACGATCGAATTGGCCCAGTAATCGCTGATGACCATCGGCATCACCAGGAAGGCGAAGGCCAGCACCAGGTAATAGCCATAGCGATCGAACCGGATCGGAAAGGTCTGGTTGTCGGCGGCGTAGGACGTCTTGAAGTCGCCCGCTTCACGGTAAAGCATGTATCAGACCCTCTCGATGATCTTTTCGCCGAACAGCCCTTGCGGCCGAAACAGCAGGAAAACCAGCGCCAGCATGTAGGCAAACCAGTTCTCGGTCGCGCCACCGACAATGGGCTGCATGAAGAAGTCGAACAGCTTTTCGCCCACGCCGATGATCAGCCCACCCACGATCGCGCCCGGAATCGAGGTGAAACCGCCCAGGATCAGCACCGGAAGCGCCTTGAGCGCGATCAGCGACAACGAGAACTGCACGCCCGATTTGGCGCCCCACATGATTCCGGCGACCAGCGCGACGATCCCGGCGATCGACCAGGTCAACACCCAGATGAAGCGCAGCGAGATGCCGACCGACAGCGCCGCCTGATGATCGTCGGCGACCGCGCGCAGCGCGCGCCCCTCCTTGGTGTATTGCGAGAACAAAACCAGGACCGCCACCAGCAGGGCGGCGATGACCATCGCGTAAAGATCCAGCGTGTCCATGTAGAAGCCATAGCCGAACAGGCCGAAGGTCAGGTCGTCCACCGCCCCCGACATCCCTTGCGGAATGCCGACATCCAGCCGCTTGACCTCGGCACCCCACATCAGGTCGCCCAGCCCCTCCAGGAAATAGGCCAGCCCGATCGTCGCCATGAACAGGATGATCGGCTTTTGGTTCACCAGGTGGCGCAGAACGAACCGCTCGACCGCCCAGGCAAAGACGACCATCACGCCCACGGTTGCCGGGATCGCCAGTAGCGTGGGCAGGTTCCAGCCGAAATGGTGGACACGGGTGCCGAATATCGCATTGATCAGATGCGCAAAGGGCACCTGGCCCTGCTGAAAGCCGACCAGCGTCAGTGCCGCGAACAGCGCCATCACACCCTGGCTGAAGTTGAAGATGCCCGATGCCTTGAAGATCAGGACGAAGCCCAGTGCCACCAGGGCATACATGATGCCCGCAGTCAGACCATTGAGCGCGGCCTCCATGGCGAAGAGTAGCGTATCAGGCATGGATGCCCCCCGTCGAATTTCCCTTGAAACCGGCGCGCTCAGTCATGTGCGACGCCCAGATAGGCCTTGATGACCTCTTCGTCGTTGCGCACCTCGTCGGGCGTGCCGTCGCCGATCTTCTTGCCGTAATCCATGACGACCACCCGATCGGACAGGTCCATCACCACACCCATGTCATGCTCGATCAGCACGATCGTGGTGCCGAACTCGTCGTTCACATCCAGGACGAAGCGGCACATGTCTTCCTTTTCCTCGACATTCATGCCCGCCATCGGCTCGTCCAGCAGCAGGATGGCGGGTTCCGCAGCCAGCGCGCGTGCCAGCTCCACGCGCTTTTTCAGCCCGTAGGGCAGGCGCGCGACCGGCGTCTTGCGGATATGCTGGATTTCAAGGAAGTCGATGATCTTCTCGACCTTTTCGCGGTTTTCCTCTTCTTCCCGCGCGGCCTTGCCCCACCACATCGCCTGGCTCAGGAAACCCGACGACATGTGGTTCAGCCGGCCGGTCATGATGTTGTCGAGCACGCTCATGCCCTCGAACAGGGCGATGTTCTGAAAGGTCCGGGCGATCCCCATGCGCGCGACCTCATAGGGCCGCATGCGCGGGCGCTTGTAGCCCTTGTAAATGACCTCGCCCTCCTGCGGGTGATAGAACCCCGAAATGACATTGAGCATCGAGGACTTGCCCGCCCCGTTCGGACCGATGATGGCGCGAACCTCGCCCCAGCGAATATCAAAGCTGATATCCTTGATCGCGACGACCCCGCCGAAACGCAGGGTGATGTTGCGCATCTCCATCGCCACGCCGCCGATCTTGCGGCCATCGGCGGTCATGTACCCGTCGTCTTGCGTGTCAAGCATCGGCTCTGGTCCCTCTTGTCGTCCCGGCGCCGTCATTGCGCCGCGATCGGCGCGGCGGTCTCGGTGTCGAACACCTTGGCATCGCGTAATTCCAGCGTCGCCTTGAGCTTGCCCTTGCGCCCGTCTTCATAGGTCACTTCGGTTTCGGTATAGACGCTGTCCTGGCCGTCATAGAGCGCGGCAATCAGGTCTGCGAACTTCTCTTCGACGATGCGGCGGCGCACCTTGCGGGTGCGCGTCATCTCGCCGTCATCGGCATCGAGTTCCTTGTGCAAGACCAGAAACCGATGGACCTGGCATCCCGACAGCATCCGGTCCTGCGCGACGCTGGCGTTGACCTCTTCGACATGCTCCTGGATCATTTCCAGCACACGCGGATGCCCGGCCAGCTCCTGATAGCTGGAATAGCCAATGTTGTTGCGCTCGGCCCAGTTGCCGACGGCGCTGAGGTCGATATTGATGAAGGCCACGCAGCGATCGCGCCCGTTTCCGAACAGAACGGCCTCAAGGATATTGGGAAAGAACTTGAGCTTGTTCTCGACGTATTTGGGCGCGAACATCGAGCCGTCGGCCATTTTCCCCACGTCCTTGGCGCGGTCGATGATGCGCAGATGCCCGCTACCTTCCTCGAAGAAACCGGCATCGCCCGTTGCCACCCACCCCGCGCTATCCTTGGTCGAGGCGGTGGATTCCGGGTTCTTGAAATATTCGACGAATGTGCCGGGCGAGCGGTAGAACACCTCGCCATTCTCGGCGATGCGAACCTCGACGCCCGGTGACGGAACGCCCACGGTATCCGATCGCACCTCGCCATCGGGTTGCTGGGTGATGAACACCGACGCCTCGGTCTGTCCGTAAAGCTGTTTCAGGTTGATCCCCAGCGAGCGGTAGAATTCGAATATCTCGGGGCCGATCGCTTCGCCCGCGGTATAGGCCACGCGAACGCGGCTCAGGCCCAGCGTGTTCTTGAGCGGGCCATAGACCAGCAATTCGCCCAGCGCGTATTTGGCGCGGTCGGCGGCCGAGACCGGCTTTCCGTCCAGGATCGCAGGGCCGACCCGGCGCGCATGGGCCATATAGGTATCGAACAGCCGTTTCTTGGCGCGGCCCGCATCCTCCATGCGGATCATAACCTGCGTCAGCATGGTTTCGAAAATTCGCGGCGGTGCGAAGAAATATGTCGGCCCGATCTCGCGCAGATCAGTCATCATCGTGGCCGCACTTTCGGGGCAGTTCACGCAAAACCCGGTCCAATAGGCCTGACCGATCGCAAAGATGAAATCACCCACCCATGCCATTGGCAGATAGGCGACAATCTCGTCTGTGGGCTTCAGCCGGTCGAACTCGGACGATGCCTTCGAGGCTTCGATGATGTTGCGGTTCGACAGGACCACGCCCTTGGGCTTGCCCGTCGTCCCCGAGGTATAGAGGATGACGCAGGTATGGTCGTAAGTCAGTGCATTGCGGCGCTGATCCAGCTCGGGCAGAAGACGCTGCCGGGCGGCGCGACCTTCGGCCTTGACGTCGTCGATCCAGTTCATCTGGCTGTGGTCGTATTTGCGCATACCGCGCCGGTCGACATAGACGATCTGTTCGATCGCGCTGACGCGGGCGCGCACCTCGATGACCTTGTCGACCTGTTCCTGGTCACCGCAAATGGCGAAACGGGCGCCGCAATGTTCCAGCACATAGGCCATCTCTTCGGCGACCGAGTCCTGATAGAGCGGCACGGGAATCGCCCCGACCGACTGGGCCGCGACCATCGACCAGTAAAGCGCCGGGCGATTGCGGCCAATGATGGCGACATAGTCGCCCCGTTCCATGCCCAGCGCCAGAAAGCCCAGCGCAATGGCCTCCACCTCGTCAGCGACCTCGGACCAGGTCCAAGACTGCCATATCCCGAATTCCTTTTCACGATAGGCCGTGCGATTGCCCTGGCTTGCCGCGTTACGCGCCAGAAGGGCCGGAATAGATTGCAGGGCGCCTTGCGCTGCCGCCTCTTGCGCTGCGGTTGACATCACCGAATTCTCCTCCCTCATCGCGCATCGTGGCAAACCACGGATGCACGCTCCGCCAAACTTGGTGAGGGCCAAGTTTTTCCTCAGTTTTGCCCAAACCTTACAAATTGTTACATCGCGCCGGATCAAGGGACGCGCGGTTGCGGTTGCTGCCCCGCGGCATGGACGCTACTTTAACGCGATACCCGCCAGAGAAGCCCCGTGAACCAACCGCATCATGCCCGATTGAACCTTTCCGCCGGAGTGGCGTCGGTTTGTGTGGCAATAACACTGATCGCGGTAAAGCTCTGGGGTCTGGCGATGACCGGCGCGCTGAGCTTGGCCGCAACGCTTGTGGACAATGCGCTGGACCTGCTCGTGTCAGCCGGCGCCCTTTTGGCGATCATCTATGCCGCACGCCCGCCGGACGATGATCACCACTTCGGTCATACCTCGGCCGAGGACCTGGCAGCGCTTTTCCAAGCGCTTGTGGTGCTGATCTCGGCCGTCGCGATCGCGGTGCTTGCGCTTGTCAGGCTCGGCGCACAGACCCATGAGCCGCTGCGCGCCGAGGGCGCGGGCGTCGCGGCGATGATCGTTTCGGTGATACTGACGGGCGCGCTGGTGATCTGGCAGCGATATGTCGCGCGGCGCACCGGCAACCGGGTCGTCGCGGCCGACTCGCTTCACTATCTGTCGGACCTGTTGCCCGCGCTGGGGGCATTGGCGGCGCTCGCAATCTCAGCCTGGTGGAACGTGGGCGAGGCGGATTCGCTGATCGCTCTTGCCGCCGCAGGCTGGCTGGCATGGAACGGCGGGCGTATCGGCCTGGCCGCGTGGCACGCGCTGATGGACCGCTCGGCCCCGGCTGATGTCTTGCAGCGAATCGCCGCGATCACGGACGAATGGCCCGGCCTGCGCGGCTGGCACGACCTGCGCACCCGCACGGCGGGAAGCCGGCTGTTCATCTCATTGCATGTCGAGATCGATGGCTCACTGACGCTCGACGAGGCCCATGCCATCGGCGACGGGCTGGAACATGCGCTGCGCGATGCCTTCCCCGACGCCTGGGTCATCATTCACACCGATCCGGTGGCCCCGGTGCCAAACCTCGGGCAGGCGTAGCCCTGCGCCGAAGCCCTTGGTGTCGGCTACCCCCAAAACCCGTCAGGATGTCACACCTCCAGGCACCAGCGCATGACGGCCTTTTGCGCATGCAGCCGGTTCTCGGCCTCGTCCCAGACCACCGATTGCGGGCCGTCCATGACCGCGTTCGTCACTTCGTCCTCGCGATGCGCGGGCAGGCAATGCATGAACAGCGCATCGGGGTTCGCGGCGGCCATCAGGCGTTCGTTGACCTGATAGGGCCGCAACTGGTTGTGCCTGCGTTCCTTGGTGGACTGGCTGTCGTGCATGCTGACCCAGGTATCCGTGACCACCAGGTCGGCCCCCTGCACCGCCTCGACCGGATCGCGCACGATCCGGACCTCGCTGCCGCGCTCGCGCGCGAAATCGACGAAGGCGCGTTCGGGATCCAGCGGTGGCGGCCCGGTGAAGGTGAAATCGAAGCCGAACTGGCCCGCCGCCTGCAGGAACGAGGCGCAGACATTGTTGCCGTCGCCCGACCAGACCACCTTGCGCCCCGCGATCGGACCGCGATGTTCCTCATAGGTCAGGATATCGGCCATGATCTGGCATGGATGGGTGCGGTTGGTCAGCCCGTTGATGACCGGCACCGAGGCCGAGTCCGCCAGTTCCTGAAGCACCGATTCCTCATAGGTGCGGATCATGATCAGATCGACATAGCGCGACAGCACGCGCGCCGTGTCGGCAATGGTTTCCCCATGCCCCAGCTGCATTTCCGAGCCCGACAGGACCATGGTCTGCCCGCCCATCTGCCGAACGCCGACATCGAACGAGACGCGGGTTCGGGTCGAGGGTTTTTCGAAGATCAGCGCCACCATCTTGCCCGCCAGCGGCTGTTCATCGTCCGGGGCGGCACGGCCCCGCCCGTTGCGCGCGGCCTTCATGCGGCGCGCCTGGTCGATCATGGCGCGCAGGGCGGCAGGGTCGGTGGTGTGGATATCGAGAAAATGGTTCATCGCTTGGGACTTTCGGGAAAACGGGGAAGGGGGCGTTGCCCCCTCTGGCCTGCGGCCATTCACCCCCAGGATATTTTCAGACAGAAAATGGACATCAGGCCGTTTCCAGGCCAGCGGCGGCCTGATCCAGGCGCGAGACGGCCTCGGCCAGATCATCGTCGGGGATGTTGAGCGCGGGAATAAGGCGGATGACATTGTCGGCAGCCGGGACGACCAGCACCCCGGCGTCACGTGCCGCGGACACCAGTTCGGTGTTCGGCTTTCGGCATGTCAGCCCCAGCATCAGCCCCGAGCCGCGGACCCCTTCGAACGTGTCGGGATGGGCCGCGATCAACCCCTCCAGCTTCTGGCGCAAAAGGCCGGCCTTGCGATTCACCTCATCCAGAAAGGCCGGATCGGCAATGATTTCCATGACCTTCAGCCCCACCGCGCAGGCCAGCGGGTTGCCGCCATAGGTCGAGCCATGCGTGCCCGCGACCATGCCCGCGGCGGCCCGTTCGGTGGCCAGAACCGCGCCCAGCGGAAAGCCGCCACCGATCCCCTTGGCGACCATCATGATGTCGGGGGCGATGCCCGCCCATTCATGCGCAAACAGCCGCCCCGTGCGCCCCATGCCGCATTGCACCTCATCCAGGACCAGAAGCGCGCCGGTCCGGTCGCAAGCCGCGCGCAGGGCCTTGAGCTGCGACTCGGGGACGGGGCGGATGCCGCCCTCGCCCTGGACCGGCTCGATCATCACCGCCGCCACGCTATCGTCAAGGGCGGCATCAAGTGCCTCGGGGTCGTTCCAGGGCAAGACCTTGAACCCCGGCATCAGCGGCCCGAAGCCTCGCGTCATCTTATCGGACCCCGCCGCCGCGATGGCCGCGGTGGAGCGCCCGTGAAACGCCCCGTCGAAGGTCAGGATCGTCAGGCGATCCTCGCCCTTTTCGAACCAGTACTTGCGCACCATCTTGATCGCCAGTTCCGCCGCCTCGGTGCCTGAATTGGTAAAGAACACGGTATCGGCAAAGGTGCGGTCGACCAGCGCATCGGCCAGCGCCTGCTGCTGCGGGATCTGGTAGAGGTTCGACACATGCCACAGGTCCTGCGCCTGCGCATGCAGCGCCGCCACCAGCGCCGGGTGGGCATGGCCCAGCGCATTCACCGCGATTCCCGCCCCCATGTCGAGAAAACGACGGCCATCGGACTCGAACAGCCAGGAGCCTTCGCCGCGAACAAAGGTCAGCGGCGCACGGTTGTAGGTGGGCAGGACGGATGCGATCATCGGGAAAGCCTTGAACATGGAGTGCAAGAGGTGCCAAAGCCCTTCGGCCAAGTCAATGCACGGCGTAACCGGGCAGGTCACGCATGCGCTGCACCGCGGCCGCGCCTCCGATGGCACCTTGCCCCGCCCTGCCCCATTCATTATCCCTGACGCAGCACGTTTGCGGAGGACCAGCCATGACCAAACAGCGTTTCGACAAGTCGAAACTTCCCAGCCGCCATGTGACCGAAGGCCCCGCGCGCGCGCCGCATCGGTCGTATTTCTATGCGATGGGGATTTCCGAGGAGGAAATCCACCAGCCCTGGGTTGGCGTGGCGACCTGCTGGAACGAGGCTGCACCCTGCAACATCGCGCTGAACCGGCAGGCGCAGTCGGTGAAGGCCGGGGTCAAGATGGGTGGCGGCACGCCGCGCGAATTCACCACCATCACCGTCACCGATGGCATCGCCATGGGGCACGAGGGGATGCGTTCGTCGCTGGCCTCGCGCGACGCGATTGCCGATACGGTCGAGTTGACGATGCGCGGCCATTGCTATGATGCCCTCGTCGGGCTGGCCGGATGCGACAAGTCGTTGCCGGGTATGATGATGGCCATGGTGCGCCTGAACACGCCTTCGGTCTTCATCTACGGCGGGTCGATCCTGCCGGGCCGGCTGAACGGGCAGGACGTGACCGTGCAGGATGTGTTCGAGGCGGTGGGCAAGCACCAGGCCGGCAATTATTCGGACGCCGAGCTGGCGATCCTGGAACGGGTCGCCTGCCCGTCGGCGGGTGCCTGCGGCGGTCAGTTCACCGCCAACACCATGGCCTGTGTTTCCGAAGCGATCGGGCTCGCCTTGCCGAATTCATCGGGCGCGCCGGCGCCTTACGAATCGCGCGATCAATATGGCGAAGCCTCGGGCATGGCCGTGATGACCCTGATCGAAAAGAACATCCGTGCCCGCGACATCGTCACCCGCAAGAGCCTGGAAAACGCCGCGCGTGTCGTCGCCTGTACCGGAGGCTCGACCAATGCCGGGCTGCACCTGCCCGCGATCGCGCATGAGGCCGGGATCGATTTCGACCTGTTCGACGTCTGCGACATCTTCCGCGACACGCCCTATTTCGTCGATCTCAAGCCCGGCGGAAAATACGTGGCGAAAGACCTCTATGAAGCGGGCGGCGTGCCGGTGGTGATGAAGGAATTGCGCAAGCAGGGCCTGATCCACGAGGACTGCATGACCGCCACCGGCCGCACCATGGGCGAAGAGCTGGACATCGTCACGCGCGAGGCCGATGGCCGCGTGATCTATCCCGCCGCCACGCCACTGAGCAAGACGGGCGGGGTCGTCGGGCTCAAGGGCAATCTTGCCCCTGACGGCGCCATCGTGAAGGTCGCCGGGATGAGCGAGAAGGAGCAGGTCTTTTCCGGCCCGGCCCGCGTGTTCGAAAGCGAGGAAGAAGCCTTTGCAGCGGTCAAGAGCCGCCAGTACCAGGAAGGCGAGGTCATCGTCATTCGCAACGAGGGCCCGGCGGGCGGGCCCGGCATGCGCGAGATGCTGGCCACCACGGCCGCGCTGTCGGGGCAGGGCATGGGCAAGTCGGTGGCGCTGATCACGGATGGCCGGTTCTCGGGTGCGACGCGCGGATTCTGCGTGGGTCATGTCGGCCCGGAATCCGCGCTTGGCGGGCCGATTGCGCTGCTCAGGAATGGCGACAAGATCACGATCAACGCGATTACAGGCGAATTGTCGGTCGATCTGAGCGATGAGGAACTGGCCGCGCGCAAGGCCGACTGGACCGGACCGCGCAAGACGAACTACAGCAATGGCGCGCTCTGGAAATACGCCCGACTGGTGGGTGGCGCGCGCAAGGGGGCGGTGACACATCCCGGCGGCGACGACGAAGCCCATGTGTATATGGATCTCTAGGATCCGGCTGACGGCGCTGTCGCTGGTCGCAGGCCTGTCGCTTGCGGCCTGTTTCGAAAGCGTTTCACTGTCGCAAGCCACCGATCGCGAGACCCAGGCGCCATCCGGCCCCGCCTCGGTCTCGGTTCTTGACGATGAGGTGACGGTCGTTGGCCCCGCCGGCTATTGCGTGGACGATACCGCCACGCGCGAAAGCGAGAACGAAGCTTTCGTGTTGCTGGTGCGCTGCTCGCCCACGCGCCGCAACAGCCCGATCCTGAGCGCGACGGTCACGTCACTGCCCGCGCAGGGCGAGATCGACCCGGACAGCCTGGAACGCCTTGGCGATTTCCTTCAGACCGCTGCGGGCCGTGCGCAGCTGGCGCGGCGCGGCAACGCCGGCGATGTAGCGCTGGAGGCGCCGCAAGTCGCCGACGGCGCGCTTTGGTTGCGTATCGAGGATCGCGGCAACCCCGAGACGTTCGAGGCGGGGTATTGGCGCGCCATCATGCCGCTGGCCGGGCGCGTCGTCACGCTGTCGGTGCTGTCTGCGCGTGACCATCCCGTGGGGTCAGACCGCAGCCTGACAGCCCTGCGCGCCTTTGTCGCCGCGATGCGCCGCACCAACGCCGATTGAACCCGCGCCTTGACGCAAGGTTTGGCGTGACAAATCGCCATGCAGGTTTCACCCTGCGCGGCATTGCCAGTCAGGAGAACCCGATGACCAGCCCGTATCCGCATCTGCTGTCGCCGCTCGATCTGGGGTTCACCACGCTGCCCAACCGGGTGCTGATGGGATCCATGCATACCGGGCTTGAGGAACGCGGCGACTGGGAGCGCGTGGCCACCTATTACGCCGAACGCGCACGTGGCGGGGCGGGGTTGATCGTCACCGGCGGCATGGCGCCGAATCCCGAAGGCGCGGTCTTCGCCGGCGCGGCGGGGTTGTTCACCGATCAGGACATCGCCAATCACCGGCTGCTGACGGGCCGAGTTCACGATGCCGGCGGCAAGATCGCCATGCAGATCCTGAATGCCGGGCGCTATGCTTATGTCAAGGACTGTGTCAGCGCCTCGGCGATCAAGTCGCCCATCTCGCCCTTCGTGCCCCGCGAACTGGACGAAGAGGGGATCGAAAAGCAGCTCGACGATTATGCCACCGCGGCCGCCCGCGCACACGAGGCGGGATATGACGGGGTCGAGGTCATGGGATCGGAAGGATACCTGATCAACCAGTTCCTGTGTCTGCATACCAACCACCGGACCGACCGCTGGGGCGGCAGCTATGAGAACCGGATGCGGTTCGCCGTCGAGGCCGTGCGCCGCGTGCGCGAGGCGGTTGGCAAGGATTTCATCGTCATCTACCGGATTTCGCTGATCGACCTGGTGCCGAACGGCCAGACCTGGGACCAGGTTCTGCAACTGGCCCGCGCGATCGAGGAAGCCGGCGCCACGATCCTGAACACCGGGGTCGGCTGGCACGAGGCGCGCGTTCCCACGATCGCCACATCGGTGCCGCGCGCGGCGTTTTCCTGGGTCACGCGCAAACTGATGGGTACGGTGGGCATTCCGGTCATCACCTCGAACCGCATCAACACGCCCGACGTTGCCGAAACGCTTCTGGCCGAGGGTTGCGCCGACATGGTGTCGATGGCGCGGCCCTTCCTGGCCGACCCCGATTTCGTGAACAAGGCCGCGGCCGGCCGCGCCGACGAGATCGCGCCCTGTATCGGCTGCAATCAGGCCTGTCTCGATCATACCTTCACCGGCAAGATTTCAACCTGTCTGGTGAACCCGCGTGCCTGCTATGAGGACGAGCTTTCCTATACCCCCACCGATGCGCCCCGCTCGGTGGCCGTGGTCGGCGCCGGTCCGGCGGGTCTCATGGCGGCGCTGGTGGCCGACTGGCGCGGGCACAAGGTCACCCTGTTCGAGCGCGACACGCAGATCGGCGGGCAGTTGAACATGGCGCGCGTCATCCCCGGCAAGGAAGAGTTTCACGGGCTGGTGGCATGGTTTGAAACCATGATCGCGCGCTCACGCATCGATCTGCGGTTGAACACCGACGCCACGCCCGATGCGCTGGACGGCTTTGACGAGGTGATCCTGGCCTCGGGCGTCGTGCCGCGCGATCCGCACATCCCGACCCGACCGGGCGCCAGCGTTCTGACCTATGTCGATGTCTTGCGCGGCGGGGCCGAAGTCGGCGCGCGCGTGGCCGTGGTCGGCGCCGGGGGCATCGGGTTCGACGTGGCCGAATTCCTGACGCATCAGGGCGTCAGCCCGACGCTGGATCTTGAGGAATGGAAACGCGAATGGGGCGTGACCGACCCCCAACTTGCCCCCGGCGGGCTGGCCACGCCGGAACCGCCCGCCCCGGCGCGCGCGGTGACACTGCTTCAGCGCAAGTCCGAACGGCCCGGCAAGCGTTTGGGCAAGACAACCGGCTGGATTCACCGCACCAGCCTCGCCGCACGTCAGGTCAAGATGCTTGGCGGCGTCGGCTACCGCGAGATCACGCCGGACGGCATCGTACTGGAAACCGACAAGGGCGAGGAGCTTCTGCCCGTCGATACCGTGGTTCTGTGCACCGGTCAGGAATCGTTGCGCAGCCTTGCCGATGCGTTGCAAGCCAGGGGGCGCGGCGTGCATGTCATCGGCGGCGCTGACGTGGCTGCCGAGCTGGACGCCAAGCGCGCCATCGACCAGGGGGCGCGTCTGGCAGCCGCGCTCTGACCCCCGCGTGGCATCAGTTCCCGCTTTTCGATCAGTGTGTTCGCGATTTAGCGACAATGGTTGGCATGCGGGTGCCATTCGCTCGTTTCATGGACGATTGTCCGAGGAATGCCCGCCGAACTCCACAATCGTGCCCGAATTGAAGCCTCTAAAGGAAACAGAGCGTTTTCCTTGCTTCAGCGGGTGAGAGATGGATCGACTGACCGAAATGGAAGCTTTCGCCACTGTCGTGGACCAGGGCGGGTTCACCGATGCCGCGCGGAAGATGGGCATTTCGAAATCCGCCGTGTCCAAACACGTGTCCTCGCTCGAAGCCCGGCTGGGTGCGCGGCTGCTGAACCGCACCACGCGCCGCGTCAGCCCGACCGAGATCGGGCTGGTCTATTATGACCGCGCCCGCAGCGTCCTGAATGACGCGGGCGAGGCCGACAGCATCGTCACCGCCATGCAATCGGCACCGTCCGGCGTCTTGCGCATGTCCGTCGCCACCGATTTCGGCGTGGCCCTGCTGTCGCCGATTCTGGACGAATTCCTGAACGAGTTTCCCGAGATCAGCGTCAACATGGTGCTGAAGAACCGTTATGTCGAACTCATCTCGGAAGGGTTCGACATGGCGATCCGCGTGGGCGAGATGGAAGATTCGAGCCTGCGCGCCCGCAAGATCAGCGAAAGCACCCAGCGCCTGGTCGCGGCGCCGGCTTACTTTGCCCAGCACGGCCGACCATCGCGGATCGACGATCTGACCGAACATCGCCTGCTGCACTATTCCAACCAGGCCAGCGCGAATGTCTGGCGCCTGACCGCCCCGTCGGGCGAGGAACGGCAGGTGCGAGGCACCGGCTGGCTGACCGTCAACGACGGGCAATCGCTTTTGAACGCGGCCATCAAGGGGCTGGGCATCGCCTATCTGCCAAGCTTTCTCTATCACAGGGCCATGGCCCAAGGGCTGATCGAAGATGTGATCCCCGACCTGCCGCGCACGGTGCTGGGCATTTATGCCGTCTATCCGCCGGGCCGGTTCACCCAGCCGAAAGTGCGCGCCTTCATCGATTTCCTGGTCGATCAGTTCGCCGAGAAAGGCCCGGATACCTGGTAGTTCAGGCGGCAGGGCATCCTCCTCCCTCCCATGTCGTCCCTGAAACCTGCACCGGCCGCGCGCCGGTGCTTTTTTCGGTGCCTTGATCCAATGCGCAGGCGCAGGCATGCTGTGGCCATGACCTCGGATCTGCCCCCTGCCCCCGTGCCCCGCCGCGCGCTGGAAGTGGCCCTTTATGCCACCGACCTTGACACCTGTGCCGCCTTCTATGCCGATGTGATCGGGCTTGAGCGCGGCCCGGCGGTCGAGGGGCGGCATGTGTTTTTCCACCTCGGAGAGGACATGTTGTTGCTGTTCAACCCCGATGCATCCGAAGTGCCCACGGACAACCCCGCGCTGCCGGTCCCGCCCCATGGCGCGCGGGGCGCGGGGCATCTGTGCCTTGCCGCCGAGCGCGACGAGATCGCGGCCTGGACCAGACGGCTGCGCGCGGCCGGCGTCGAGATCGAAGCCGAATTCGACTGGCCCAACGGCGCGCGCTCGATCTATTGCCGCGACCCGGCCGGAAATTCGCTGGAATTCGCCGAACCCCGGCTTTGGGCACGGGGGTAGCGTTCAGTCGCGTCACCCGTTGGATCGGGTCGAAACGCAATCAATCCGATCCCGATCGCCGCATTTAACCAGGTATCCGCGGGGCTTGGGACCGTTCGGGGACACGGTTGTCGGTGTCCACGGGTTTACCCGCTTCATCGCCATGGATATCCGTTCCTCATGCCGTCTCAGTGGCGACGAACGCGATATGCGCTTGGAATACGTCCTGTTCGGACGTGTCGGTTGTCCCGGCGCTCATCGGACCCAACCGGGGACCAGCGGTTCGGGCGCCACGCCAGCGCCGGTCGCGGCTGGAAGAACGATCCGTGGCGGGTGGGCATGGCCCAAAGACCACCGCTGACCCTCTTTCAGATCGGCAGCCCCTGCAACAGACGCGGTTGGGCGGCGTTCAGGCCAGCGGCTTCGCGGATCATATGGCGGCGCAGACCGGGCAGGGCATTGACCACGCCAAGGCCCAGGCCGCGCGCCAGTTCAAGAAACGGATTGTCGTTTGAAAACAGCCGATTAACCGCGTCCATTCCCAATGCCATCTTCATGGTGTCGAAGCGACGCCACGCCTGATACCGCTCCAGCACCAGGGGGCTGGCGATGTCCTCGCCGCGGCGTGTGGCCGTGATCAGAACCTCGGCCAGGGCGGCCATGTCGCGCAGACCCAGATTCAGCCCCTGGCCAGCGATCGGGTGAACCCCGTGCGCGGCATCGCCCAGCAAGGCCAGCCGCGAAGCGACGAAGCGTTCGGCCACGGTCAGCCTGAGCGGATAGGCAAAGCGCTGCCCCTCCAGCGCGATCTCACCCAGGAAAGAGCCGAAGCGCGGGCGCAGCACCTCAAGAAACGCGTCGTCGTCCAGCGCGGCAATGGCGCGGGCGGTCTCGCTGGCCTCGCTCCAGACGATCGAGCTGCGGTTGCCGGGCAGCGGCAGGATCGCCAGCGGGCCGGTCGGCATGAAGAACTGGTGCGCGATCCCCTCATGCGGCAAGTCATGCGCGATGGCGCAAACCAGCGCGGTCTGGTGATAATCCCAACCCCAGCGGCGGATGCCGGCACGCCTTGCCGTGGGGCTGTCGCGCCCGTCGCAACCGACCAGCACCCGCGCCGACAGCGTCTTGCCCGTGTCCAGTGTGACCTGCGCGCCAGTGTCGCCGGTTTCCTGCGCGATGACCGAAACGCCATGATGCAGGGTGATTCCGGCGGATGCCGTCATTGCGTCCAGAAACGCACCATAGAGGTGGCGATCCTCGACCATCTGGCCCATCGGTCCTTCTTCGATCTCGGTGTGGTCAAAGCCCAGAAACAACGGAAAGGCGCCCTTGCCGGGATGGCCCTGACTGGCGCGGATGCCCAGAATCGGTTGCGCGCGCTCGGCCAGTTCCGGCCAGATCCCGATCGCATCAAGCGCCCGGACCGAGGCCAGTGCCAGCGCATAGGCGCGCCCGTCGAACCCCGCGTCGGCGCGTTTTTCGGCGGGGCGAGCGTCAACAAGGGTCACGCGAAACCCGCCTTGCGCCAGCGCAAGCGCCAGCGTCGGGCCGTTCAGCCCGCCGCCCACGATCAGAATGTCGCTATCGCTATCCATACCCTTCAATATGCGCGCACGAGCGGGATTGTCCATGCACTTGCGACGGGTTAGCGTGCCGCCAACCAGCACCAGGGACAGGAGGGACAGGCGGGATGGACAAGACCTGGGACAGCATGCGCGCGGCCGATCTGGGGCGCGAGATCGGCGCGGGAAGGATCTGTCCGGTGGACCTGGCCGAGCATTTCCTGGATGCCGCGCAAGACCACGAACATGGCCCCCGAATCTATGCCCGACTGATGCGGGATCAGGCCCGCGACATCGCCGCCGCAGCGCGGGCGCGTGCCCAGGCCGGTTTGCGGCGCGGCCCTCTGGATGGTGTGCCGGTGTCTTGGAAAGACCTGTTCGATACGGCCGGCGTGCAGACCGAGGCCGGCTCGGCCCTGCTGAAAGGCCGGGTGCCCGAACGCGACGCCACGGTGGTGCGGCGCCTGACCATGGCGGGCATGCCGCCCCTGGGCAAGACGCATATGACCGAACTTGCCTTTTCGGGCCTTGGCGTGAACCCGGTCACGGCAACGCCCCCCGGCGCGCATGATCCCGCGGTGGCCCCCGGCGGATCGTCATCGGGGTCCGCGGCCTCGGTGCGCCACGGGCTGGCGCCGGTTTCGATCGGGTCGGATACCGGCGGCTCGGTCCGGGTGCCGGCGGCATGGAACGATCTGGTCGGGCTGAAAACCACGTCCGGACGCCTGCCGCTGGAGGGCGTGGTGCCGCTGGCGGCACGTTTCGACACGGTCGGCCCGCTGGCACGCAGCGTCGAGGATGCCGCGCTGGTCTTTGCGTTGCTTGATGACGGCCCCGCCCCGGATCTGCGCGGCGCCAGCCTCGCGGGCACACATCTGGCCGTCCTGGAAAGCGTCGCACTAGATGATCTGGACCCGCGGATCGCCAGTGCGTTCGAGTCGGCACTTGAACGTCTGTCACAGGCCGGGGCGCGCATCGCCCGCGTGGCGATTGCGGACATGGCCGAGGCGATGTCGCTGGCCGGGGTTCTGTATACCCCCGAATGCTATGGAACCTGGGCCACATTGATCGACGCCTATCCCGAACGGATGTTCCCGCCGGTGCTTGAGCGGTTTCGCGCGGGCCGAGACCACGCGGCGCATGACTATGTCGCGGCGTGGCAACGGCTGGAGTCGGTGCGCGCCGATTACGCGCGGGCGACCGCGGGGTTCGACGCCGTGCTGGTTCCAAGCACGGCAAACCTGCCGCCGGTCACGGCCGACCTGCTGGCCGATCATGCCTATTTCACCAGCGAGAACCTCAGGACGCTGCGCAATGCCCGCATCGGCAACTTGATGGGCTTGTGCGGGATCACCTTGCCGACGGGTTCACCCGCAGCCGGAATCAGCCTGATGGCCGGACCGATGCAGGAACACCGGCTTTTGCGGCTGGCCGCGGCCGCCGAGGCGGCGCTGGGCTGACGGGATCGCGCACCCGTTCAGTCGCGCTCGCGCTTGAGCGGGCGCGACAACAGCAGGCCGATTGCGTCGGCAAGGGTCACATCGTCCTTGAGCAAGGCAGACACCATACACGTGACCGGCAGCGTTTCGGAATCCGAGGCAGCGGCCATGGCATGTGCTGTCATCACGCCCTCGACGGTCTGACCCGGTTCGGGTTTCTGCCCGGCACCGATGGCGAGGCCATGCCGGTAGTTGCGCGACTTTTGCGATGTGCAGGTCAGAACAAGATCGCCGAACCCCGACAACCCCCAGAGCGTCGCGGCTTGCGCGTTGCGGGCCTCTGCATGTCGGGCGATTTCGGCAAAACCGCGGGTCATCAGGGCCGCGCGCGCGCTTTCGCCGAGTTCGGCGCCCATCGTGATGCCGGCGGCGATGGCGATGACATTCTTGAGCGCGCCACCAAGTTGCGCGCCGATCGGATCGTCACTGAGATAGAGACGCAAACCGGGGGTCGAGAGCGCCTCTTGCAAGTCTGCCCCGTTCCGCGCGGTTGTCGCCAGTGTCAGCGCTGTGGGCTTTCCCAGCGCGATGTCGATGGCGAAGCTGGGGCCGGTCAGCACGGCGGTGTCGGCATCGGGCACGACATCGGCCATGATCTGGGTCGGCAAAAGGCCCGTGCCAAGTTCGACCCCCTTGCTGCAGGCGACCAGCATGCGCCCGGAAAGCACTGCCGCCTGGGCGTTGAGAACTGTCCGCAGCGATTGGGTCGGCACCGCCACCAGCACCGTGCCGGCGTCCGATACCGCCGCGATGTCCGAGGTGACTCGCACTCCCTCGGGCAACGGCACGCCCGGCAAACGATCCTGATTTTCGCGCAGACGCTCCATCCGATCAGCCTGATCGGCGTTGCGCGCCCAAAGCGTCACCTGGCGCCCTGCCGCGGCCTGCGCAACCGCCAGCGCGGTGCCAAAGGCGCCCGCGCCGATCACGCCGATCCGGTCTGTCTGGTTCATGCCATGCTCCTGTTGGCCTGTTGCGCGATATCGGCAGCGCATGCGCGCCTGTCAACCCGCGTGAAGTCAGGCTTTGCCTACCGGGGGCGGTGCCTGTAAGAACAGCGCCTGAGACAAGGGCCGCAAAGCCCGTGAATGGAGGCCGCCGATGGTCGATATTGCCACCCGTGTGCATAACCACAACTGGAAAATCGATCCGATCGTGCGTTCGCTGCTCGATACCGATTTCTACAAGCTCTTGATGTGTCAGTCGATTTTTCGCAATCGCCCGGACACGCGCGTGACCTTCAGCCTGATCAACCGATCGGCGCATGTGCGCCTGGCCGATCTGGTGGATGAGGGTGAACTGCGCGAACAACTGGATCATGTGCGTTCGCTGTCGCTGACACGGGGCGAAAGCACCTGGCTCAGGGGCAACACATTCTACGGCAAACGCCAGATGTTTCGTTCCGATTTCATGGAATGGTTCGAGGGTTTGCGACTGCCGCCCTACCATCTGGAAAAACGCGACGGTCAGTACGAGCTGATTTTCGAAGGACCCTGGCCCGAAGTCATGATGTGGGAAATCCCGGCCCTGGCGGTGTTGATGGAGCTGCACAGTCGCGCTGTGCTCAAGGGCATGGGCAAGTTCGAGCTGCAAGTTCTCTATGCCCGTGCGACCGCCAGGCTGTGGGAAAAGGTCGAGCGTTTGCGAAAGCTGGACGGCCTGAAACTGGCCGATTTCGGCACGCGTCGGCGGCATTCCTTTCTGTGGCAGGACTGGTGCGTCCAGGCTCTGATCGAGGGGCTGGGCGGGGCATTCGTCGGCACCTCGAATTGCCGAATCGCCATGCGCCGCGACATTGAGGCGATCGGCACAAATGCTCATGAACTGCCCATGGTGCACGCGGCCCTGGCCGAAACCGACGAGGAACTGGCGCAGGCCCCCTATCGCGTGCTGGCCGACTGGCACGAAGAGCATGAGGGCAATTTGCGGATCATCCTGCCCGACACATTCGGCAGTGAATCCTTCTTTCGGCGCGCACCCGGCTGGTTGTCGAAATGGACCGGGGTTCGGGTCGATTCCGGCGACCCCGAAAAGGGCGCCGAAACCGCGATACGCTGGTGGAAGGAGCGCGGCGAAGATCCACGCGAAAAACTGGTGATCTTTTCCGACGGGCTGGATGTGGACCGGATCGAAAGCCTGCACGCGCGCTTCAGCGGACGGGTCAAGGTCAGCTTTGGTTGGGGGACATTGCTGACCAACGACTTTCGCGGGCTGACACCTGACGATCGGCTGGCGCCGTTTTCGTTGGTTTGCAAGGCGGTCTCGGCCAACGGGCGGCCCACGGTCAAACTGTCTGACAATCCGAACAAGGCAATGGGATCGGCCGAGGAAATCGCACGTTACAAGCGGGTGTTCGGCGTTGGCACCCAGACCGCGCAAGAGGTCGTCGTTTAGCGGGCACTGCCCTCAGGCGGCGCTGTCCATGGTCCGAATCCGCGCCGAAATGCGCGCGATGCCGTCTGGAATGCGATCGGACGCGATCGAGCTGTAGGCGATGCGGTAGTGGTGACGCGGTGCGTCGGGGCCGGCATGGAACCGCGCGCCCGGCTCGATCAGGACACCGTCTGCCCGCAGGTCGAAGGCTAACGCGTTCGTGTCGATACTCTTGGGCGCACGCATCCACAGGCTTGATCCGCCAGTGCCGATCTCGCCGGCGATGCGCAACCCCTGCGCCTGAACCGCCGACAGCATCACCTGACGGCGCGACTGAAAGGCCCGGCCCATCCGGCGCAATTGCGCGTCATAATGGCCCTGCGACAGAAAATAGGCCGCCGCACGCTGCACCAGCCCCGGCGGATGGCGCAGGACCGTCGCGCGCAGGGCGCGGGCCTCGCGGATAAACGGTGGTGAGCCGACCAGAAAGCCCAGCCGCAGCCCCGGACACAGGGATTTCGAGAAACTGCCGACATGGATCACCCGCCCGTCCCTGTCCAATGCCTTCAGGGCCGGCAACGGGCGTTTCGCGCCTGCGATCTCGAACTCGTAGTCATCCTCGACGATCAGGAAACCGCGCCGCGCGGCCAGATCCAGAAGTGCCTCGCGCCGGTCCAGCGGCATGGTCGCGCCGGTGGGGCAATGGTGGCTGGGCGTGCAGAACAGCACATCGGTCCCGGTCGGCAGGGGTTCGGGCTGCAGGCCCTGCGCCCCGACCGGAACCGGCAGCACCCGGCAACGCGTCTGGTTCAGGATCTGGCGCAGCCCCGGATAGCCGGGGTCTTCGATCGCCGCCGCCCGGCGCTGGTTAAGCAGCAGTTGCGCCGCCAGCCACAGCGCGTTCTGCGCGCCCATCGTCACCAGGATCTCGTCAGGGCGTGCAAGGATGCCGCGACGGGGCAGCGTGTGACGGGCGATGTATTCGACAAGGCCGGGATCGTCCTCTTCGAACTGATCGTCGGTCAGGCTGTGAAAGTCCCGTTGCCCCAGCGCCTGAATGGTGCATCCACGCCAGTTCGCATGGTCGAACAGCGACGGGTCGGCCTGGCCATAGACGAAGGGAAAGCGATAGTCGCGCCAGTTTCGTGGCCGGTCCAGCCCGTTCAGATGCCCGGCGCCGGCCTGCGCACCATCGCCCGCCCGGTCCGAAGCCGCGCCCGATGGCCGCTGGCTCAGGGCCCGCGACCAGTCCACGGCGTCGGTCTGGGGTGTGACGCCTGCCGGAAAATCCTGCGGCTGCGGGGCATTGGCGGATACGAAAAAACCTGATCGACCGCGCGCGAACAGGTAGTCATCGGCGACCAGATCGGCATAGGCCAGCGTCACCGTGATACGGCTGACACCCAGATGCGCCGCCAGCTTGCGGCATGATGGCATCCGCTCGCCCGGACGCAGCCTGCCGGCAAGGATGCCTTCGCAAACCATCTGCCGGATTCGTGCCTGAAGCGTTCCATGGCCGTCCGGCCCGAGTATGAAGCAATCGACCGCGATCGGCATCGCCCGCCCCCTGAAAAACCGTTGCCCTGCTGGCCTGCGCGGTTCACAATAACACGCTGTGGCCCTATGAATAGGGTCGATCTGGCCCTATTCGGCCCGGCAGGGTTTGGGCATCTTGCCGACAATGAATTCCGGCACCCAGGAGGGGACCTTATGGACGACGCAAGGACTGTGAACGATCTTCAGGGCGTGATCGAGGCCGATCGCGCGCATGTCTGGCATCATCTGGTTCAGCACAAGCCCTTTGAAACCTCCGATCCGCGCGTGATCGTCGAGGGCAAGGGATTGCGGGTCTGGGATGCCACGGGCCGTGAAACGCTGGATGCCGTGTCCGGCGGCGTCTGGACCGTCAATGTCGGCTTCGGGCGCGAAAGCATCGCCAATGTCGTGCGTGATCAGTTGCTGAAGATGAACTATTTCGCCGGTGCCGTGGGCTCGGTGCCCGGTGCCCTGTTCGCCGAGAAGCTGATCTCGAAGATGCCGGGGATGAGCCGGGTCTATTACTCGAACTCGGGGTCCGAGGCGAACGAGAAGGCCTACAAGATGGTGCGCCAGATCGCCCATCGCCGCCATGATGGCCGCAAGTGGAAGATCCTCTATCGCGAGCGTGACTATCACGGCACCACCATCGCCGCGCTTGCCTCGGGCGGGCAGGAGGAACGCAAAGCCATGTATGGCCCCTATCCCGACGGGTTCGTGCCGGTGCCGCATTGCCTGGAATACCGCAGCCAGTGGGGTGATGTCGCGGATTACGGGGTGCGCGCGGCCAATGCGATCGAAGAGGTGATCCAGCGCGAAGGCCCCGATTCGGTGGGCGCGATCATTCTGGAGCCCGTGACCGCTGGCGGCGGCGTGATCACCCCGCCCGAAGGCTATTGGGATCGCGTGCAGGAAATCTGCCGCAAGTACGACCTTCTGCTGATCATCGACGAGGTGGTCTGCGGCGTGGGGCGCACCGGCACTTGGTTCGGCTATCAGAATTACGGCATTCAGCCCGATATCGTCACCATGGCAAAGGGCGTGGCCTCGGGCTACGCGGCAATTTCCTGCACCGTGACGACCGAACGCGTGTTCGAGATGTTCAAGGACGATGCCGCGGATCCGATGTCGTATTTCCGCGACATCTCGACCTTTGGCGGCTGCACCGCCGGGCCCGCGGCGGCGATGGAGAACATGCGCATCATCGAGGATGAAAACTTGCTGGCCAACACCCTGGCCATGAGCGATCGGCTGATGGACAACCTTCATGCGCTGATGGAAAAGCATCCCGCCATCGGCGATGTGCGCGGCAAGGGCCTGTTCTGCGGCGCCGAACTGGTGGCGGATCGGTCCACCAAGGAACCATTGCCCGAAAAGACGGTGGCTGCGGTGGTCGGCGCGGTGATGAAGCGCGGCGTCCAGATCGGCATGACCAACCGGTCGCTGCCGGGGCTGAACAACACCCTGTGCCTGTCGCCCGCGCTGGTGGTCAGCGCCGACCAGATCGACCAGATCACGGACGCCATCGACGGCGCGTTGACCGAGGTCGTCGGGAGCTGAGCGCGTCGGCGGGCCGGGCAGCTGCCGGCCCGCCTGCCGCCTCGGCGTTTGGTCTTCTCAGACCGACCGAACCGCTTCAGTCGGCTGTCTGATCTGGCTTTGCCAAGCTATCGCGAACTCAATTTTCGTTGGCTGTGATCGTTACTTGCACCTCGCCCCGGTAAAGTCCGGGGCTGTCGAAGCGACGCGAGGCAATTTCTCCCCAGGTCACCCCAGGAACGATGTGCACAATGCCGGGCCACCTGGGGGCGAGCCAAAGACGGCCCCCGGCTCGACTGAAACCATGACCCGGGCGTTCCCTGTCACCGTGGACGGAATCTGTGCTGTGTCCACATGCGGTGCCTGCCCCGATGCGAACGGGCGCGTCCCGCGCCGCGCGCCTCACGGCTGGGAATGTCAAGCGTGAAGCCGGTGCCTTGCGGAAACTCCATCTGGGCCATGGGGTCATCCTGAATTGCGACCCCTGTGTTCACGAAACCGGCAGCAGGCCAAACTCTGTGTATCTGGCCCGGTCCATGCGGTTTCAGATACTCAAGCGTCGACGCGCTCGGCGACATTTTGGCGAACGGGCTGCGGGCCGCAAACCATTCCTGGACATTGCGGCCGTCTTTTTCGAGTTTGCGGATTGTCAGGTAGATCAGCTTGGTCGCCGCCTCGTCGGTCGGGAACGAACCCCGCGTCTTGATCGATTTTCGGATCTTACGGTTCAGGCTTTCTATGGCATTCGTCCTATAGATGATTCTCCGGATCGCCGGATCGAAGCCAAAGAACGGGATCACCTCCCACCATGAGGTGCTCCCCATTCCTTGGACAGTATCTGGCGCTTTCTAAGCTCTGACTTGCTCCTGCTGATCGGGTTGGGTTGCTTCGATTTGCAGTGAGTAGAC
>LJSV01000020.1 GCA_001314715.1 Rhodobacteraceae bacterium HLUCCA12
ATGTGGCATATCCTTTTCTCAGCAGAGAATTGACGGCGACTCGACACCGCCTTGATATGCCGCCCCTCAGGGCATCACCAACTTTCGCGCGTTTCTCGGGCAAGGCGCAGCCAGCGCTGGGTGGTGATCTCGTCCACCTGGCCGTCGCCCAGGCCCAGAAGTTCATTGAGATAGCTGTTCACGACCTCGGTGCCGGTGGTCAGATCCAGTTCCCAGGTGCCGACGCGCGCGCCGCGGATGATGTCGTTCAGGCGCTGTTCGGCACGGCGGATGGCGGTGATGTCGGTGCGCAGGCCGACATGGTTGCCGTCGGGCATGCGCGTGGCGCGCACGCCGATGACGCGGCCATTGCGGTAATGCAGCTCGCCCGAGAAATCGCGGTCGTCGATCGCGTGGATCAGCCGGTCGGCCTGTTCGCGCGCCTGGCTTCCGTCGGCCAGATAGACCCCGCGTTCGGTCGCGGTGCGGATGATCTCGGGCAAGGTGACGCCGGGGCGAATGATGTCGTCGATCTCGGCGTTGATCTCGCGGTATTTGGAATTGCACATCAGCAGCTTGTTGTCGCGATCGAACAGGACGAAGCCGTCCTGCATCGATTCGATTGCGCCATGCAGGCGGGCATGGGCGGCCGCGGTCTCATCAGCCATGCGTTTCAGCTCGGCCTCGTGACGCTTGCGTTCGGTAATGTCGGTGCCGATGATCAGATACCCCTGGAACGCGCCATCGCGTCCGGGCAGGGGCTGCATGGCGATGTCGCCCCAATACCGCTCGCCCGCCTGGTTGCGCAGTTCCAGCTCGATCTGGACGGTTTCATGGGCGTCGATCGCGGCCATGATCCGGTCGATCGTGGCGCGCGCCACGCCCTGGATGGCAAAGGCCTCGTCGAGGGGCATGCCGCGAATATCGTCGAGCGTGAGCCCGGTGCGCTGTTCGAAGGCGGGGTTGGCCCAATGGATGCGGCAGTCGCGGTTCAGCACCAGCGCCCGGTTGGTCATGCGCCGCGTCACCTGGATCAGCAGGTCGTTTTCAGCCTCGCGCGCGCGCTCGTCGGTCACATCGCGGATGCGAAAGACATAGCGTGTGCGCCCGCCGCTGTCGGGGGCGACGCGGGCAACGGTGAGGCGGTACCAATGGCCGTCGATCTCATAATCAGGCGGATGCGACACGCCCGCGTCCAGCGCCTCGGCCATGGCGGCGCGCTGCAAGCGCGCCACGGAGGGCGGCAGCGTTTCTTCCAGCGTGCGGTTCAGAATCGCCTCGGGCTCGCCGGCAAGCAGTTCGGGCGCGGAACAATGATAATCGATGCAGCGGCCGTCCTCGTCGAATTCCAGCATCAGTTCGGGCATCGCTGCCAGCGTGGCGCGCAGACGTTCCAGCGTCTCGGTCTGGCGCGTGCGCATCTTGGACAGGGCGCGCTCGACGCGCTGGCGCCCGACCGCCGACAGCAGGCCATCGGTCAGCGCCCAGAGCATTCCGGCCTCGGCCCCGGTGAAAAGGTCACCCTCGCCAACCCGGTCGAACCCCAGAAAGCCATAGAACACCCCGTCGCGCAGGACCGGCACACACTGGATCGAATGGATCTGCTGGCTGAGCAGGAAGCTGCGCAAGGCCGATCCGGGCAGGGCGGTGACATCGCGGATGAACAACCCCTTTCCCTGAGCCAGGACCGTGGCCATGGCCTCGTGTTCGTCCAGCGCGACGCCTTGCAGGTGATCCTTGACCGGGTCGATCCCGTCTGCGCACCATTCATGGGTGTTGAACCAGCGCCCGTCCTGGCGGACAAACAGATAGGCCCGGTCGGCACCGCTGGCATCGCCAAGCCGGCTCAGCACGTCGTCAATGGCGTCGTCGAGTTCCTCGGGGGATGCGCGCAACAGCGTGCTGAGCGCGCCGACCACCAGCGGATAGTGCGCGGTTTCGGGCGGGCGCGGCGCCAGTTCGATAGCGGTTTCAAAATGCATCTTTTCGCGTGATCCGAAGCTTGGCAATCTAATCAACAGCCTATGCACAAGACTTGCGGTCGATAATGGTAATTTCATGGCGCGCTCTGGGCGCGACGTTGATCTCTCAGACGCCCGCCGCGCAGCAACAGAAGCGAGACCAGATCATGACCCCAGCCCCCGCCGACGCCGATGCCCGCCGTGCCGTTGCCCCGGTCATCTGCTATCCGACCGACGCGCTGCCCGCGCCGGATCTGGCGCGATACGACCGGGCACTGGAACGCGCGCGGGTCACGGCGCAGATCGTGGTCGCCCCGCGCGAGGCCGCGACCTTTCGCCTGCGCGCGGGCACGTTCTTTCGCATCAGCTGCCCCGAGGGGTCGCAGGTCGGCGATCTGAACCTGTTCGACGCGGACAACCCCGATGAGCGGTTCTTTTCCGGCAAGACCCGTGCGCTGCACGGCACCCATGTCAGCACCGGGGCGCGGCTGTGGTCGTGCCTGCCGTATCTGCGCCCGATGGCGACCATCGTGCGCGACACGCTGGACTGGTATGGCACCGATCCGCATGGCGGGCGGGTACATGACGTGATCGGCACCCGCTGCGACCCCCATACCCATTATCTGCTGTCGCACGGGGGGCAGTACCACCATTGCTGTCATTCCAACCTGACCCGCGCGCTGGTCGGCGAAGGCCACCCGCCCGCGATCGCCGAGCGCATGGTGCATGACGTGCTCAACGTGTTCATGTGCACGGGGTTCACCGCTGATACGGGGCAGTATTTCATGAAGGCAAGCCCCGCGCGGCGGGGCGACGCGCTGACCCTGTTCGCCGAGATCGATCTTCTGGGCGTGCTGTCGGCCTGTCCGGGCGGCGATTGCGGTGCCGAGCACTCATCGGATGCGGCGCAGTGTCACCCGCTGCTGGTCGAGGTGCTGACCCCGCCCGCCGATGCCCTGGAGGGCTGGTCGCCCCCCGCGCCCAACGGATACGACGGCAGCCACGGCTTGCCGGGGTAGGGGGCGTTCCGCCCCCTCTTCGGCTGCGCCGAATTCACCCCCGAGCGTATTTTGGGCAAGATGAAAGGCCGGGGGTGCGGACGAACGGGCGCGCGGCGTCGCGTGTAGCGGTCTCAGGCCTCCAGTTCGGCATCCCAATAGAGAAAGTCGATCCAGCTGTCATGCAGGTGGTTGGGCGGAAAGCGCCGGCCGATGTCCAGCAGCTCCGGCGCGCCCGGCCGGCGCGGGACACGGCGTAGCCGCAGCCCGGCCTGGCGCAGGGTTTTCGATCCTTTTTTCAGGTTGCAGGGCGCGCAGGCGGCAACCACGTTTTCCCAACTGGTCACGCCACCCAGCGCGCGCGGGATGACGTGATCGAAGGTCAGGTCATGGCGTGCGCCGCAATACTGGCAGGCGAATTCGTCGCGCAGGAAAAGATTGAAGCGCGTGAAGGCCACGCGCTTCCTGGGTTTGACATAGTCTTTCAGAACCACGACCGAGGGTATTCGGATCTCGATGCGCTGGCTGCGCACCGTCGCCTCGTATTCGGCGACGATATCGACGCGGTCCAGCCAGACCGCCTTGATCGCCTCTTGCCAGGGCCAGAGCGAGAGCGGGAAATACGACAGCGGCCGATAATCGGCATTCAGAACCAGCGCCGGAAACCGTTTGAGCGTCGCCGGTTCGTGCACGAATGCCTGCCTGAAATCGCCGTCCATAAGCCGTTGCTCCCCATGTTCTTGCAACGCTGCCCGGGCCTTCTGCGATCAGACTATATCCAGCGTTCGCGCCCTGACAAGCCTCTTGATATAGCGGTCTGCCAGCCTTGGGTAACAGTTGCGCGACAGCCGGTCATTGCGGCAGGTGGCGATGCAGGAAGCCCAGCGCCAGCGAAAGGCCGTCGGGGGCGATGCCGTGGCCGGTGCCCTTTGAGACATGCGCATAGGTTTCGAAACCCGCCGCCACCAGCGCGTCGCCGGCCTCGGACAGGGCGGAAACGGGAACCATCTCGTCGGCATCGCCATGGATCAGCAGAACCGGAAAGCGCGAGACCACCTCGCCGGCCAGGGCCTGGGGGTTCAGAAGCCGGCCGGAAAAGCCCACCACACAGGCCAGCGGGCGCGCGCGCCGCGGGGCGACGTGCAGGCTCATCATCGTGCCTTGCGAGAACCCCACCAGTGCCAGCGCCTCGGGGTCCAGCCCTTCGTCGGCCAGGACCGCGTCGATATAGGCATTCAGATCCGCGACCGACTGGCGCATACCGGCCTCGGCGGCCTCCTGGCTGGAGCCGTCGAGCCAGGGGATCGAAAACCACTGGAAACCGAACGGGTTGTTGGCGCAACGCTCGGGCGCGTTGGGCGCATGAAAGGCGGTGTGCGGCAGGTGCGGCGCCATCGCATCCGCAAGCCCCAGCAGGTCCGCGCCATCGGCGCCATAGCCGTGCAGGAAGATGACGGCCGAGCGAGCGGTGCCACGTGCCACACCCTTGCGGGCGGTTTCGAGTGTGCGCGCCATTCTTCCTCCGTCAGGCGATGCCTTCGCGATCCTTGGCCACCCGGTAATAGGCCCACAAAAGCCCCGCCGCAACCGTGCGCCAGGGCGACCAGTCCTCGGCCATGCGCCGCAGCGCGGCTTCGCGCGGGCGGTCGGGCAGGTCGAACAACATCCGCGCCGATTCCTGAAGCGCGAGATCGTTCGGCGCAAAGACATCGGCCCGGCCCAGGCTGAACATGGCGTATATCTCGGCGGTCCAGCGCCCGATGCCGGGCACCACGATCAACCGCTCGACGATTTCGGCATCGGGTTCGTGGCGCAAGGCATCGAAGTCGATTCCGGCGGCGGCCAGCGCCCGGATATAGCGGATCTTCTGGCGCGACAGCCCGCCGGCGCGCAACGCGTCGTCATCGGCGGCGGCGATGGCCTCGGGCGTCGTCAGGCCGGCGCCTTCGAGCCGCGCCCAGATCGCGCGCGCGGCGGCCACGGATACCTGCTGACTGACGATCGCGCCCATCAGGGCCTCGAACCCGTCGGGGCGCCGGCGCAGGGGCGGCGGGCCGCACAGATCCAGCGCATGGGCAAAGCGGGGCTCGCGCGCGCCCAGCCAGGCCGCGCCCTCTTTCATGCAGTCTTCGCTGTGCAGGATGCGTCCGATGATCATGTAGGCATGGTGCACCCTGGCGGGGACGACCACAAGAGGTGGGGTGTTGCACATGCACGGCACCCGCGCCGATGCCGGTGTCGCCGGGCTGCTTTTGCTCTGTGCAAGGGGCGCGCTTGCTGGCATGAAGGGGGCAGGGGAACAGCAGGGATTGCCATGGACATCTGGACCGCACTCGCTGCGCGGCACGATACCGTTTCGAACCGGACCATCGCATCGCTTTTCGCCGATCCCGGACGCGCAGCCGATTTCAGTCTGGCATTGGCCGATCCGGCATTTGGCGAGATCCTTTTCGACTATTCCAAAACCAACCTCGATGCCGAGACGCGCGATCTGTTGCTTGAGCTGGCGCAGGCGGCGGGGCTGGAGGCGCGGCGCGAGGCCATGTTCACCGGCGCGCGCATCAACGAGACCGAGGGGCGCGCGGTCCTGCATACGGCCCTGCGCGACCTGGATGGCCGGGTGGAGCTGGACGGACAGGATGTCATGCCCGGCGTGCGCGCGACCCTGGCCCGGATGGAGGTCTTTGCGCGCGATCTGCGCGACGGGCGCATTCGCGGGGTCGGCGGGCGGATCAGCGATGTGGTGAATATCGGCATCGGCGGTTCCGACCTGGGCCCGGCGATGGCGGTGCAGGCGCTGGCCCCCTATCATGACGGGCCACGTTGCCATTTCGTGTCGAATGTGGACGGCGCGCATATCCATGACGTGCTGGACCCGCTGAACCCCGAAACCACGCTGGTGATCGTGGCGTCCAAGACGTTTACGACGCAGGAAACCATGACCAACGCCCTGACCGCGCGCGACTGGATGGCGCGTGGGCTCAGCGATCCCACGCGTCAGTTCGTGGCGCTGTCCTCGGCGCTGGAAAAGACCGGGGCATTCGGCATCGACCCGGCGCGCGTCTTCGGTTTCGAGGATTGGGTCGGCGGCCGGTTCTCGGTCTGGGGGCCGATCGGGCTGAGCCTGATGATCGCAATCGGCCCCGACCAGTTCCGCGCGTTTCTGGGCGGCGCGGCGGCGATGGACCACCATTTCCGCAACGCGCCGCTGGCGCGCAACATGCCGGTATTGCTGGCGCTGACGGGGCTTTGGCATCATCAGGTCTGCGGTTATCCGACCCGCGCCGTCATCCCTTACGACCAGCGTCTGGCGCGGCTGCCGGCCTATCTTCAGCAGCTTGAGATGGAATCGAACGGCAAGCGGGTGGCGATGGACGGCAGCGATCTGGCGCATCCCTCGGCGCCGGTCGTCTGGGGCGAGCCGGGAACCAACGGGCAACATGCGTTCTTTCAGATGATCCACCAGGGAACCATGCCGGTACCCTGCGAATTCCTGCTGGCCGCGAACGGGCATGAGCCGGCGCTGGGCCATCACCAGCGGATGCTGGTCGCCAACTGCCTGGCCCAGGCCGAGGCATTGATGCGAGGGCGGTCCTTGAAAGAGGCGCGCGCGCTGATGAAGGCGCGGGGCCTGAGCGGCAAGGAACTGGAACGGCAGGCCCGCCACCGGGTCTTTCCCGGCAATCGGCCGTCGGTGATGCTGCTGTATCCGCGCCTGAACCCGGCGACGTTGGGCGCCGTTCTGGCGCTTTATGAACACCGCGTCTTTGTCGAAGGTGTCGTGTTGGGGATCAATTCGTTCGATCAGTGGGGCGTTGAACTGGGCAAGGAACTTGCCCAACAGCTCCTGCCGATCCTGGAAGGGCAGGGTGACGCGGACGCCCGCGACGGTTCGACGCGCGGGCTGATCGATGCGGTCATGCGCATGGCCGAGTGAGCTTGCGCGCAACGCGGGTTCGACCTGCACAGCGTTACGCGGCACGGGTTGCGTGCCGCGTGATCGGTTCAAGGCCGGGGCGTCGGGCCGTGCCGATCAGCCTTGGCCAAAGACGCGCGCGAAGATCGTGTCGACATGCTTGGTATGATAGCCCAGATCGAACTTTTCCTCGATCTCGGCGGGTTTGAGCACGGCGGTGACCTCGGGGTCGGCCAGAAGCTCGGTCTTGAAATCCTTGCCTTGTTCCCAGACCTTCATCGCGTTGCGCTGGACCAGCCGATAGGCATCCTCGCGCGTGACCCCGGCCTGGGTCAGCGCCAGCAGGACACGCTGGCTCATCACCAGGCCACGGAACTTGTGCATGTTGGCCAGCATGTTGTCGGGGTAGACCACCAGCTTTTCGATCACCCCGGCCAGCCGGTGCAGGGCGAAATCCAGCGTCACGGTGGTGTCGGGGCCGATCATCCGCTCGACCGAGGAATGCGAGATGTCGCGTTCATGCCAGAGCGCCACGTTTTCCAGCGCCGGCACCACGGCCATGCGGACCAGCCGCGCAAGCCCCGTCAGGTTTTCGGTCAGAACCGGGTTGCGCTTGTGCGGCATCGCCGACGACCCCTTTTGCCCGGCGCTGAAGAATTCCTCGGCCTCCAGCACCTCGGTTCGCTGCATGTGCCGGATCTCGATCGCGATATTCTCGATCGACGCGGCGACGACACCCAGCGCGGCAAAGAAGGCCGCGTGGCGGTCGCGCGGGATGACCTGGGTGCTGATCGGTTCGGGCTCAAGGCCCAACTGTGCGCAGACATGTTCCTCGACGCGCGGGTCGATATTGGCAAACGTGCCCACGGCACCCGAAATCGCGCCCGTCGCCACCTCGGCGCGTGCAACCTCCAGGCGGCGGCGGTTGCGCGCCATCTCTGCGTAAAACCGTGCGAAGGTCAGGCCCATGGTGGTGGGTTCGGCGTGAATGCCATGGCTGCGACCGATGCGCACCGTGTCCTTGTGCTCATACGCGCGCGCCTTCAGGGCTGCGAGAACCCGGTCGATCCCGGCCAGCAGCAGATCGGCCGCGCGCACCAGTTGCACGTTGTAGGTGGTGTCCAGAACGTCCGAACTGGTCATGCCCTGATGGACGAAACGTGCCGCGTCACTGCCCACGATCTCGGCCAGATGGGTCAGAAAGGCGATCACGTCATGCTTGGTCACCGCCTCGATCGCGTCGATCCGTTCCACGTCGAACTCGACATCCTTTGCCTTCCACACCGCTTGCGCATTCTCGTGCGGGATCACGCCCAGATCGGCCATCGCGTCGCAGGCATGGGCCTCGATCTCGAACCAGATGCGAAACTTGGTCTGTGGCGACCAGATGGCGACCATCTCGGGGCGGGAATAGCGGGGGATCATGGCACATCCTTGGTTGGCAGGGATGGCGCCTGATAGACCGCACCCGGTTTCGGCGCAAGGCCGCGCTCAGGCAGTGGGGATGTCAAAGCCGGGCGGTGCCAGTTCGAAATGCTCGAACCGGAATGCGGGCGAGACCATGCAACTGACCAGCGTCCAGTCGCCAAGGCTGCGCGCGGCCTGCCAGTGGCGCGCGGGCACGATCACCTGCGGATGATCGCCCGCGCCGGGATCGCCGCCCAGCCGCCAGTCATGGGCCGGACCCTCGGTCGTGGCGGCGATCGACAATGCCAGTGGCGCCCCGGCGTTGAAAAGCCAGATCTCGTCCACGTCGATGCGGTGCCAGTGGCTGCGCTCCTGCGCCTGCAACAGGAACAGGATGCAACTGCCCGCCGGGCGCTGGCCGTCGGGCGCCGGGGCCAGCCAGGTCTGCCGGAACCATCCGCCCTCGGGATGGGGTTCAAGATCGAAACGCGCGATCACATCGGCGGCGCCGGTCACGGTGCAGCCCTTTCGAACACGGTCTCAGTCATCCGCATACACAGTCAGCGTCGCAAGCTCGGACAGCGGCAGCTCCAACGCCCGCAGCGCCGCAAGCGAGATGTGACTGCCAGCCCCCGGTTCGCGGCCCGAGGGGCGCAGCTCTACCGAGACCGATGCGCCGTTTTCCGCGACCACCCGGCCTTGCGCGGGCGCGTCGACAAGGCCGGTGCGCAACCAGCGGCCCGATTCGCCGGGCGAGCCAAGCCCGGCCAGGGTCTCGCCCAATTCCGTGCCGTCACCGTCGGATGCGGTGTTCTCGGTCTCGTCGCCGCGCCTGCCGGGGCGTTCCTCGGGGCGCGTGACATCGTCATCAGGCGCGACCGTCACGGCGACATCGGGTTCGGCCGGATCGGCCGCATCGGATTGCCATGGCAACCCGCCGGAACAGGCGGGTAGCAGCAAAAGGGTGGAGATCAGGATCATGCGCATGGTTCAAACCTACCCGTGCGGGCAACGACTGGCAACGCCCTCTCTTGCCAGCCCCCCGGCTTGTCACTAGCTTGTCAGTCAACCTAGGAGGCCATCATGAACGCGCCCTTGATCGACCCTTTCCAGCGACCGATCAGCTATCTGCGGGTCTCGGTCACGGATCGCTGCGATTTCCGCTGCACCTATTGCATGGCCGAACACATGACGTTCCTGCCCAAGAAGGAGCTGCTGAGCCTGGAGGAACTGGACAGGCTGTGTTCGGCCTTTGTCGGGCTGGGGGTCGAGAAATTGCGCATCACCGGCGGCGAGCCGCTGGTGCGCAAAGGCATCATGACCTTTTTCGAGGCCATGGCCCGGCATTTGCAATCGGGGGCGCTGAAGGAACTGACCCTGACGACCAACGGCTCGCAACTGGCGCGCTTTGCCCCCGATCTGGCGGCGCTGGGGGTGCGGCGGGTCAATGTGTCGCTGGACACGCTTGACGACCGCAAATTCGCCGAGATCACGCGCTGGGGCCGGTTGCCGCAGGTGCGCAAGGGGCTGGATGCCGCCCGCGATGCCGGCTTGCGTGTCAAGATCAACACCGTCGCCCTCAAGGGTTTCAACGAGGACGAACTGTTCGATCTGGTCGACTGGTGCGCGCATGAGGACCACGACCTGACCTTCATCGAGGTCATGCCGATGGGCGAGATGGGCGAGGAGATGCGCCTGGATCAGTACTGGCCGCTGAAGGATCTGCGCGCGCGCCTGTCCGAACGCTACACGCTGACCGACCTGGCCGAGCGCACGGGTGGCCCGGCCCGCTACGTCCGGCTGGAAGAAACCGGCCAGAAGATCGGTTTCATCACGCCCTTGACGCATAATTTCTGCGAAAGCTGCAACCGGGTGCGACTGACCTGCACGGGCGAACTTTACATGTGCCTGGGCCAGGAAGACATGGCCGATCTGCGCGCGCCGCTCAGGGCCAGCGCGGACGATGCGGTTCTGGAATCGGCAATTCGCGCGGCCATCGCCCGCAAGCCCAAGGGGCATGATTTCGACTATTCGCGCCAGGGCGTTTCCGGGCAGATGAGCCGACACATGAGCCATACGGGCGGCTGAGACCGAACCTTTGTCGCGCGACGGTCGCGGCCCTGACATGGCGTAGCGCTCGTCCGCGTGTTTCCCGCGAATGGCAGATGTGCCGGCAAGGCGCGGATCATCACTCCTGCTCGCCTTGCTGGTCCGGGGTGCGTGCCGCGAACCAGTCTGCCAGTTGCATGATCTGGGTATCGCTCAGGTCGCGCGCCGCCGCCTGCATCCGGGGCGACCCGGTGCGCACACCATCGCGCCAGAGCATCAGTTGCGCGGCGATATAGGCCGCGTTCTGGCCCGCGATCGCCGGGGCGCGTTCCGGGCGTTCCTGCGCGCCAGGGCCATGGCACGCAGTGCAGGCGGGAACGTCGTCGGTGCCGCGTGTCGCCAGTGCCTCGGCCCCGTCGGCGGATTCCGGCGGCTCCTGGCTGCGCCGGGGCGTCATTTCGGCGAAATGATCGGCAAGTTCCTCGAAACTGGATTCGTCGATCAGGCTTGCGGCGTGCTGCATGATGCCGCTGGGGCGTCGGCCATCGGCATAGGCGCGAAGCTGGGTTTCGATATAGTCGGCATCCAGAAGGCTGAGTTGCGGCACCGGACCGGCGACCGCCCCGTGACAGCTTGTGCAATAGGCGACGGGCTCGTCGGCACGCACGGGCGCCAGCGTGGTCGGGTCGGGCGCATCGTCGTCGGCCTCGGATCGGATCGCTTCCAGATAGGCGACGACGGCCCAGACCTCGTCGCCGCGCCCCTCGGCGGGCCAGCCGGGCATCCCGGTCATCTTGGCGCCGTTCTCGACGATCCAGTGCAGGTGATTGGGTCGCCAGCCCTCGATGGCATCGCGGATATGGCGCGGTTCGGGCACCATCGCGCGAATCGTGGACGATCGCTGCGTGCCGGGTGCCGCATGACAGGACAGGCAAGCGGTGGCATAGTGCCATGCCCCCAGTGCCACAAGGTCGGGATCGGACAGGTCGGGCGCATCCTCCATCGACGGGGCGCGCAGGCGCACGGAGTTTCGAAAGATCGTGTGCAGCATCCAGCTGACGCCCGGCCAATGTCCCGCTTGCGCCGAGACGTTGTAAAGCCCGATTGCCACGACCGATACGCCCGCTGCGAGAGCGAGGCCGGCAACGGCAACCAGGGTCAGCACAACCGTCCTCATGGATCGACCCCCTGTTCCAGGGCGCGGCCAGACAGGGCGAGGCCCGCCACCAGGTAGATCGGCGTGCCGATGCCCAGCATCAGCATCCCCCCCAGTTGCTGTCCGGTCAGATCGGGCGGAGTGCCGCAAAGCTCGGAGTAAAGATCGCGCGGCGCCAGAATCAGAAGCGCGCCCAGAAGCGTCATGTGCATCGACGTTAGCAAAAGGCCCCCGGCGCCGACAAGCGGTTGTGCGGCTTGCAGGCAGCCCGCCCAGACCAGCAGCCCGGCCAGCAGAAAGCTGGCCTGTTCGGCCACGAAGCCCGGCGCCAGGGTGCGGCCCAGCGCGTGCGCGACCGGCAGGTGCCAGGCCCAGACCACGACGAATTCCACCGCCGCCGCAATCAGCGGCGAAATGGCGAATATCCCTGCCAGCCGGGGCAGCCCAAGCACCAGAAGCGGCGCGGCGACGGCGACCAGCCCCATGTGGCGCAGCATGTGCACCGGGAAGGCGGGCCACCAGTCATCCAGCGGGGCCAGCCACAGCAGGGCAAGGCAGGCCAGCGCAGGTATCAGGAATACCGGTCTCATTGGCATCCCCCGATGACCAGAAGCGGCATCGACACGAAGATCACGCCCAGAAACGCGATCACCGACAGCAGGAAGGCGGCATGGCCAAGGAACCGGTGCCGGTTTTCAGGCGTCCCGCGCGGGTGCGTGATCTCGCCGGTCTTCAGCGCGCCCCACTGCCGCAAGCTGCGCAGTCCCAGCCCGACTATCGCGGCCAGGGCGGCCACACTGGCCGCGATCAGGACCAGCCGAACGGTGCCGGCCGGGAACAGATCCTTGGCGCAGGCCAGCGACATCAGGCCGTAGCACAACAGGAAATGCAGCGCCCAGATCGCGGGCGCGATCGTGATCTCCCAAAGGGTGTCGGCCTCTTCGGCGAATTCG
This sequence comes from Rhodobacteraceae bacterium HLUCCA12, assembly GCA_001314715.1. GTDB lineage: Bacteria > Pseudomonadota > Alphaproteobacteria > Rhodobacterales > Rhodobacteraceae > Pararhodobacter. The sequence continues at coordinate 12,420 of LJSV01000020.1, forward strand.
CGGCGGTCTTCATCCGCTTGGGGGGCGTCGTCCTTGGTCACAGCAACCTCGGAGCAAGGCCGATCACCGCGCAGGCAACCAGCGAGGACAGCACGAAAAAGTGCCAGAACAGCGTGACGTTGCACAGATCCGCGTCATGGCGGGGCGTCAGCTTGCCGGCGATGCTGCCGGCAAGGCAGTAAAGCTGCATCACGAACCCCAGCGCCGCATGCGCGCCGATCCAAAGCGCGATGGCGCAGATCACGGCCGGGTAGACATGCGCTGCCGGCTCCAGCGGCAGGACTGCCAGTGCCAGCGCGCCGCCCCCCAGCGCCGTGCACAGCGCCGCGGCCGACAGCGCGATGCGCGCCACGCCGATGCGTCCGGCGCGGTCGGAACCGCGTGCCAGAACGACCAGCGCCCAGGCGGCGGCCAGTGCAAGCGCGGCAAGGGCGGTTTCCCAGCCGCCGGCATGCAGCGCGTCATCGCGCGGGAAATCGTCTTGCGATGTCCAGTAAAAGAAGAAGCCGAAGATGATCGACGCAAAGGCCGTGGCATCGCCCAGCATGGTGATCCACATCGCCCACCAGCCCACACTATCGGACCCCGAGGCATAGGTCGGAAGCGACAGCCCAAGTCCTGCGTCCCTGTGGTCAGGCGTGGGCGCACGGGCGGTGCCGGCCCATAGCCAGACCAGGATTGCGATTGCGGCGGCGACGCCGCAGATGACGGCGGGCCAATACATCTGGAACGCCGGAAAGATGAAACATCCGCCGGTGAACACTGCGGCGATATGGGTGATCCAGCCGGGCGTGTGCAGGCGCTGTATCTGCATCGGCCGGGCGTCGATCACGCTGGTGATCAGCGTCTCGCGCTGACCGTTCGGGGCGTCGGGCAGGTAATAGCGCCCGTTGTCGATGCGTTCGACAAGGCCGGGCTGATCCCAGATCGGATAGCGGCTGGTAATATGCGGGATCGACCGGATACCCCAGTATTCCTGGGGGATCTGGTGGCTCCATTCCAGTGTGCCGGCATTCCACGGGTTGCGCGGGGGATCGGGTGCCTTGCCCTTGGGGCGAAACACGTCCCAGACAAAAACCGCGAATCCGGCCGCGATGATGAAGGCGCCCAGCGTCGAGATCAGGTTCAGACCGTCCCAGCCCAGCCCGGCCGGATAGGTATAGACCCGGCGCGGCATGCCCAGCAGGCCCGTCAGGTGCATGGGCAGAAAGCAGATGTTGAAGCCCGAAAAGATCAGCCAGAAGGCCCAGCGACCCAGCCGCGGGGACAGCGTCTTTTTGCGGATGACCGGGAAGAAATAGTAAACCCCCGCGATCACCGGAAAGATCATGCCGCCGAACAGGGTGTAGTGCAGGTGGGCCACGATGAAATAGGTATCGTGCACCTGAAAGTCGAACGGGGCGATGGCCAGCATCACGCCGGTCAGCCCGCCGATGGTGAACACCGCCAGCGCGCCCGCGATCCACAGCATCGGCAGGCTCATGGTGACGTGCCCCACCAGCAGCGTCGCCAGAAACGCAAAGAGCTGGATGCCGGTCGGGATCACCACCGCCTCGGACGCGGCCGAGAAGAACCCCAGCGAGATCGCCGGCAACCCGGTCGTGAACATGTGGTGGACCCAGAGCCCGAAGCTGAAAAAGCCGGTGCCCACGGCCGACAAGACGATCCAGGAATAGCCGACGATCGGGCGGCGCGCCGCGGTGGGGATGACCATGGCGGCGATGGCGATCGAGGGCAGAAAGATGATGTAGACCTCGGGGTGGCCGAAGATCCAGAACAGGTGCTGCCACAGCATCGGATCGCCGCCGCGCGCCGGGTCGAAGAACGGCCAGTCGAGGCTGCGCTCCAGTTCGAACAGATAATCGCCCGCAAGCAGCGGCGGAAAGGCGAACAGGATCATCCCGCCCACGACCAGCACATACCAGGCATAAAGCGGCATCAGGTTGACCCGCATGCCCGGCGCCCGGCATTTCAGGACGCCGACGATCAGCTCGACTGCCGCGATGATCGACGCGATTTCGATGAATGACAGGCCCAGAAGCCAGATGTCGCTGCCCGGCCCCTCGTCGTCGATGGCCAGCGGCGGATACATGAACCAGCCCGAGCGCGGCGCGATATTGAACAGGATCGAGCTGATCACGAACAGCCCGCCGATCAGGAAGCACCAGTAACCATAGGCCGACAGGCGCGGAAACGGCATGTCGCGCGCGCCCAGGAAGCCCGGCAACAGCAAGATCGAGATGGCCTCGAACATCGGCACGGCGAACAGGAACATCATCACCGTGCCATGCATCGTGAAAAGCTGGTTGAACCGGTCGGCCGATACCAGGTCGTTGTCGGGAACCGCCAGTTGCAGCCGGATGATCAGCGCCATGACCCCGGCGCACAGCATGAAGATCAGGGCCGTGGTCGCATACCACTTGCCGATCTGGATATTGTTGACCTCGGACCAGTAGCGCCAGCCCTTCGGCAGTTTCCATGCCGCGCGCAACCGGGTGGCCTGGGCGCGGCAGAGCTCGTCGGGGACGGGGGTGTCCAGTTCTGCCTGGTCGGGTGGGTAGGTGCCACGCGGTTCGCGGCCCCGGTCCTGCGGGGGATGGTTGCTCATGCTCATTCGAGACCTCGCAGATACCGGGCGAGATCGCTGATCTCGTCGTCGCTCAGGTGATCGAAGGGGGGCATCTCGACCCCGGGTTTCAGCGCGTCGGGATGCGCGATCCAGTCCTGAAAGTCGGATTGCGACACGCCCAGCCGGCCCGCGGCCAGCGTCGTGCGGCTGCCGATATGCGTCAGATCGGGGCCGACAGTGCCGACATGGTCCGTCCCACGGATGGCGTGGCAGGCACCGCAGCCCTCGCGACCGAAGAGTTCGGCGCCGCGTTCGGCCGCAGCCGATGCGGGCGCGGCCGCATCCTCGGTCTGCGCCGCAAGCCAGTCGTCAAAGGCGTCGGGCTCCATCACATGCGCGTCGAAGGCCATCCAGGTATGGCTGGCGCCACAAAATTCGGCGCATTGCCCGCGAAAGGTTCCCGGCCGTGTCGGGCGCAGGCTCAGAAAGGTCTCGCGACCGGGGAACATGTCCATCTTGCCGCCAAGGGCGGGAATCCAGAACGAATGGATCACATGCGCAGACTCAAGAACCAGTTCGGTCCGTTCCCCGGCTGGAAAGCGGATTTCGTTGGCGGCGATCACCGGCTCGTCGGCGCCCTCGGGCCAGTATTCGACGCGCCACCACCATTGTTCGCCGGTGACATGGATGCGCAACCCGTCGCCGCCCTGACGGTGATCGGGCAGGATCGACAGCCCCCATACCAGCAGGGTGCCGACAACGACGACCGGCAGCACAATCCCGCCCCCGATCATCAGCCAGCGCGCGACAGTCTCGGACTGGGCGTGGACGCGGATGCGGGTGAGATAGAAGAACAAGCCGTTCATCAGGGTGAACAGAACCACCGCGCCAATCAGCATGACCCAAAACAGCGTGGCCAGAACCGAGGCATCCTCGCCCGCCGGGGCCAGTGCCGACTGGACGCCATCGCACCCCGCCAGAACCGGCAAAAGCACAAACAGGGCCAGCCCTTGCGCCCGCACCGAAGAAGGCGGATCACACTGGTTCCGTTTCACGGTCGAAGGCCCCCGTTCATGCCATATCAATGGCTGAACGCGTGAAAGGTTCCACGATGCAAGGATTTGCACCGCGTTGGCGATTACTCGCCGCGCGCGCTTGATGCCGTGCGGCGCAGGGCCCCTTTCAGGGCCCAGGCCTCGATCCGTTCGCGCAGGCCTGCGGGCGCGGCAAGGCCCATCCGCGTCATGCAGCCCTCGGACAGATCGCGCGTGGTCAGCCCCTGCCAGATCAGCCGGGCCATCCCGCGCCGATCCCCCTGTGTTTGCGACAACAGCTTCAACGCCGGTAGAAGCCGCCGTTCCGTCGCGTCGAAATCCGAACCGAAGGGAAAGGACGGCAGATCGAACGGGTCCAGCCAGTGCGCAACCGCGTCGGGGGTATTCGCGCGCCATTCGGGGGGCAGGGTGAAGGCGTCGGCGATCTTGCCGGCGGATTTGGCCTGATCCAGCAATTGCGGCTGGAACCGGCTGTCGACAATGCGCAGCATGGCCTTGACGACATCCTCGTCGCGCTTGCCGCGCAGATCGGCGATCCCGTATTCAGTGACGACGATGTCGCGATAGGCCCGCGGCACGCTTTCGTGCGGATGTTCCCAGACGATGTTCGACGTGACCTTGCCCTTGCGGGTGCGCGTGGCGGGCAGGGTGATGACCGCGCGCGCGCCCTCCAGGGCGAAGGCCTGTTCGATGAAGTTGAACTGGCCGCCAATGCCGCTGACCTCGCGGCCGTCGGCGGTGGCGTCGCTGACGACGCCGCCCAGCAGCGTCGCTTTCATCGCGGCATTGACGAAGCGCGCATCGCGGCGCGCGTGGCGTTTGGCGGCCTCGTCGCCGTAAAGCTGGTTTGTGAACGAGACCGGCATCATGCGGATGCGCCGCAAATCGGCCGCCGGCAGCCGTCGCAGGCGTTCATAGAAATCGCGGCATTCGACGAAAAAGCCCGCATGGATCGCCGCACCCTCGACCTCGCGTTTGACGATGCCGGCTTCGAACAGGTGCAGGATGCCGTCGACCAGCATTTCGGTCACGCAGTAAAGGCCCGTATCGAACGATCCCGCTTCGGCAAAGCCATCGGGGGCAAAGGGCATGGCCTTGTGGATCGGCGCGATCTGATCGCGGTGTCGCAAGACAAGGGTATGTGCCACCGCATCGCCGATCGCGCCGATGCCGATCTGCAACGTGCCGCCGTCGCGGATCAACCGGGCGACATGCAGGCCGATGGCATGTTCAACCGCACCCACGGGCCGCTTGACGACCGAAAAGAGATCGAAATCGGGCGGATCGTCCAGCAGATAGTTGATCTGGTCGCGGTCCAGCCGGGCCTCGGGGCCGGGCATGGCCGGCAGGTTCGCGTTGCATTCCGCGGCAAGCGTGAAGTCCAGCCGGCCGTTGTGCCGGTCGCGCAGCAGATCGGCGGTAATGTCGGTGTTGCACGACAGGCTGAAGGCCCCGTCGTCGCCCTGCGCGACCAGTTGCATCACCAGATTGGGTCGCCATGCGCGGACCACATCCAGGGCATGGGTATAGTTGGCGGCAATGTAGCGACGCTGCGCGGCCGGGACGTTCAGCCAGCGCCCGGCCAGCATGAAGAATTCGGACAGCTCAATATTCGGGGGCAGGGTGCCGTCGCGCAGCATGGTGGCATAGTCGGGAACCGGGTAGTCCCCGAACAGGCGCTGTTTCGCCGGGCCAAGGAAGCGGCCGGCCATGCCCGTTTCGTTTTCTGGGGGTTCCAGCGTCAGGGCGGTCAGGATGGAAAGGCGCACATCCGGGCGCCGCGCGACCGCGCGCGTCAGCGCATTGACCAGCGTGACCGGCTTGCCCAGACCCAGCGGCAGGGCAAGCCGGATGTCGCCGCCGGCCCGTTCGATGATCGCTTCCGCGATCGCGTCGGCCGAGGCGGTTTCGGGCCTCGGCTCAGGCAAGATCGGACCAGCCCGCGTCTGGAGTGAAGCGTGCGCCATGCTGGCGTGCCAGCGCCTCCAGCGCCTGCGGCACGTCGCCCCGCTGCCGGGCATACTGGATCGGGCCGCCCCGGAACGGCGCCCAGCCGGTGCCGAAGATCATGGCGGCATCAAGTTCGTCGGCAGTGGCGACCACACGTTCGCGCAGGCATTCCACGGCGGCGTTGCACATCGGCAGGATCAGCCGGTCGGTCAACCGCATGGCGACGTCGTCGCCCTGTCGCGCCGGGCCGGCCGACTGCGGCGGGGTGTCGCCTTGCCAGTCATAGAGCCCCTTGCCGGCCTTCTTGCCGGTCTCGCCCTTTTCGACCTTTTCGGCCAGCCATTCCGGCACCTTGGGCATCGCGTCCTCAAGCCCGTTCTGCAACGACCGGGCGACCTCAAGACAGATGTTCAGCCCGACCTGGTCGGCCAGCGTGACCGGCCCCATCGGCATGCCGAAGGCCAGCGCGGCGCGGTCGATCTCGTGCTTGTCCATGCCTTCGTCCAGCATGGTCATGGCCTCCATCAGGTAGGGCGCCAGTATCCGGTTCACCGCAAAACCGGGATAGTCGCGCACCTGGACGGGCAATCTGTCAAGCTCGCCCACGAAAGCGGCCAGACGCTCAAGCGTGGCCTGTGCCACCGCCTCATGCGCGACCACTTCGACCAGGGGCATCTTTGACACCGGGTTGAAGAAGTGCAGCCCGGCAAAGCGCGCGGGATCGGGCGCGGCATCATAAAGCGATTGCAGCCGCAGGCTCGATGTGTTGGTGGCCAGGATCGCGCCATCCTTCATCGTGTCGACCAGGCTTGCAAAGATCTTTTCCTTCAGGTCGGCCTTTTCCGGCGCGGCCTCGATCACCAGATCGGCGCGCGCGCGGCCCAGCCCGGTCGGATCCGGCATCATCCGGTCAAGCGCATCGCGTGCGTCGATCGACTTAAGGTGCTTTCGCTTGTAGAGATCCACCGCATTCCTGACCGCCTGCCCCAAGGGTTCCAGCGCAACGTCCTCCAGCGTGACGCGCTTGCCGCGCAAGGCCGACCAGGCGGCGATTTCGGCGCCCATCGCGCCCGCGCCGATGACATGAACATGGGCGATGCCGGATGTTTCGCCCGCCCCGGACTTGAGGGACCGGCGCAGGAAGAAGACCCGGATCAGGTTCTGCGCCGCCGCGCTTTGCAACAACTCGGCAAACGAGGCGATCTCGGCCTTTTGCATCGCATCCGGGTCGCCGCCGTGGTCCTGCCACAGGTTGATCAGGGCAGTCGGTGCGGGATAGTGCTGCAACGGGGCTGATTTCTCGGCCTCCTGGCGCATTCGTGTGGCGGCAATGCTGCGCGCGGGGGCGGTGCGCAGCGCGCTGGCCTTGAGGTCGCGCTCAGTGCGCTCCAGTCGTCCGGCGATCGCAGCCTCGATCGCCGCATCGGCGTGGCGTTCGGGAACCAGCGCGTCGATCAGGCCCAGCCGTTTGGCCTTCTTGTCATGGATCGACTTGCCGGTCAGCATGGCCTGCATCGCCTCGACCGGGTCGATCAAGCCCGTCAGGCGGAAGGTGCCACCCAGACCGGGGTGCAGGCCAAGCTGGACTTCGGGAAAGCCCGCCTTGACCCCGTCCAGCCCGATCCGGTGGTCGCAGGCCAGCGCCAGTTCAAGCCCGCCACCCAACGTGTTGCCGTGGATCACCGCAACGGTCGGGCAGCGCAACGCCGCCAGCTTGTCCAGCACCGCGTGGCCCTGATGCAGCAAGGTGAGCGCGGCATCGCGATCAAGCCCGGCAAAGGCGTCGATATCGGCCCCGGCGGCAAAGCCCGACGGCTTGGCCGAGCGCAGGACCAGCGCCCGCGCCTGCGCGGCAGCGGCATGGTCGATCAGGCCGTCGAGTTCGCGCAACACGGTATCGGAAATGACATTCGTGCCGGTCCCCGGAACGTCGAGCCACAGGGTCACGACACCATCGATCTCTTCGCGCCTCCAGGTTGTTACCTCGGGCGGGCGGGGGGCATCGGTCATGCTATCGGGGGTGATTTCGTCCATAACGTCTGTCATGCAGCCTCCAGAAGCATGGCGCCGCCCTGCCCGCCGCCAATGCATTCGGTGGCGATGCCGCGGCGCTTGTTGTCGGCTTTCAGGGCGTTGGCGAGGTGCAGCACGATGCGGTTGCCGCTGGTGCCAACCGGGTGGCCAAGGCTGATCGCGCCGCCGTCGACATTGAGCCGGTCGCGGTCAACCCGGCCGAACGCGGCATCATAGCCCAGCACGTCGCGGCAGAAGTCATCGTCCTGCCAGGCCGCCAGACAGGCCAGCACCTGTGCCGCGAAGGCTTCGTTGATTTCCCAAAGGTCGATGTCGTCAACGTCGAGGCCGTGGCGCTGTGCCAGAGGCGTCGACGCCAGCACCGGCCCGAGCCCCATGATCGCCGGGTCCAGCGCGGCCCATTCGCTGTCGGTGATCCGTGCCAACGGGGTCAGGCCATGGGCCTCGACCGCGGTTTCCGATGCCAGCAGCACCCAGGAGGCGCCATCGGTGATCTGGCTGGAATTGCCCGGTGTGACCTTGCCGAACGGTTTTTCAAAGGCTGGCGCCAGTTTGGCAAGCTTTTCGAGTGAGCTGTCCGGGCGCACACCGTCGTCTTGCGCGTGCACCTGTCCGTCGCGGTCGAAGGCCGGCATGACCTCGCCGGCCAGACGCCCGCTTTCCTGCGCCGCGGCAAGTCGCTTGTGACTGTCGACGGCATAGGCATCCGCCGTCGCGCGGTCGATGTTGAACCGATGCGCCAGCACTTCGGCGGTCTGGCCCATGTTCAGGTCGGTGATCGGGTCGGTCAGACCGCGCTCCAGCCCGATAATGGGTGAAAAGAAGCCTGGGCGAACCTCGGCCAGTTTCTGTGCCTTTTCGAAGGTTGATCCGGCCCGCGCCATGTCGCCGAACCATTCGGTCGCGGCGTGCCTGAAAACCAGCGGCGCATGACTCAATGCCTCGGTCCCGCCGGCCAGGATCATCTGGTGGCTGCCGTCACGGATATAGCGATAGGCCGTGTCGATGCTTTGCATCCCCGAGCCGCAATTGATCTGGACCGTGAACGCCACTGTCTGTTCGCCCAGTCCCAGCCGCAGGGCGGCGACCCGCGCGGGGTTCATCTCGTCCTGGATGACGTTGACGCACCCCAGGATCGCCAGGTCAATGGCCGAGGGCGCGAAAGGCTGGCGCATCAAAAGCGGACGGCCGCATTGCACGGCCAGATCGACCGGGGTGAACGGGCCGGGCTTGCCGCGGGCTTTCAGGAACGGGGTGCGGGCGCCGTCAACGATATAGACGGGTCGGCTCATTCGGCGGCCTCCTTGCCTGGGTCAGTTTCGGGCGGGGCGCTACCGGGGAACAGCCGCTGCAACGCCTCGGGGGTGTAGTCGTCGACGGCAATCACGCGTCGGGCGGCTTCCTCGGCCTCGGACAACTGGGCGCTGTCGGCATCCGACAGCACGCCCGCATGGCGTGCCGCGTCGGCGCTCTTGCCCAGATCGCGCAGGCGTTTTCGGATCGGCTCTACCGCGATGGCAAGGCGCCAGGCGCGCTCCAGCAGCCCCAGCCCGCTGTCAGGTGCCCCCGGATGCAGCGCGCCGATCAGCCGGTCGCGGGTTTCGCAGGGGTGATAGGTCAACATGGCCACTGCCTCGGTCAGATCGTGCGAGGGGCCGCGCGCATGCGATCCGGGGCGCACGACCAGGCGCAGGATCACGCGCGCCCAGGCGGCGGGCAGGTTGGCGATGGTTTCATCCAGCGCCCGGCCGATATCCCGAAACGATGTCTCGGCGACATACCGCACCAGCGGCAGATCGGCCTCGGGGCGGCCGTCGTCCTCCCAGCGTTTGAGGGTGGCGGCGACCAGAAACATTTCCGACAGCGCATCCCCCAGCCGGGCCGAGATCATTTCCTTGCGCTTGAGCGCGCCGCCAAGCGTCAGCAGGGCCAGATCGGCGGTGACGGCAAAGGCCGACGACCACCGCGACAGCCGCGCATAAAGATCCCTGATCTTGCCGGCATCCGCGGGCGCGTGGCCCCTGCCGGTCAGTGCCGCACCGAAGGCGCGAAAGACCGTCCTGGTCGAATGGCCGACATGCGCCCAGAAATGACGGTCGAATTCGGTCAGGGCCTTGTCGTGATCGTCCTCCTGCAGGGCCTGCATTTCCTTCAGAAGATACGGATGCGCCCGGATTGCCCCCTGGCCAAAGATGATCAGGTTGCGGGTGACGATGTTCGCGCCCTCGACCGTGATGCCGATGGGAATGGCGCGATAGACCGGCTGGAGATAGTTCAGCGGCCCATCGATCACCGACTTGCCCGAATGCACGTCCATCGCGTCGTTGACGCTGTCGCGCATGCGCTCGGTGGCGTGGTGTTTCATGATCGCTGAAACAACGGCCAGCTTGCTGCCCTGGTCCAGCGCGGCGGTCGTCAGGCGGCGGCCGGCATCGATCGCGTAGGCATTGGCGGCAATGCGCGCTATCGGCTTCTGCACACCGCCAAAGAGACCGATAGGCAGGCCGAACTGCGTGCGGATACGGGCATAGGCGCCGGTCGTATGGGCCGACAGCGCCGCCGCCGCCGCCGACAGCGAGGGCAGCGAAATGCCGCGCCCGGCGGCCAGCGCGCTCATCAGCATCATCCAGCCGCGCCCGGCATAGTCCGGCCCGCCGATGATGTGGTCCAGCGGAATGAATACATCCTTGCCCTCGGTCGGGCCGTTCATGAACATCGTGCCCGATGGCAGGTGCCGCCGCCCGATATCGACCCCCGGCAGATCGGTGGGCACCAGCGCGCAGGTGATGCCGATCTCGGTGGTGTCGCCCAAAAGCCCGTCTGGATCGCGCAGCTTGAAGGCCAGGCCCAGAACCGTGCAGACCGGGGCCAGCGTGATGTATCGCTTGGCCCAGTTCAGCCGGATGCCGGTGACTTCCTCGCCTTGCCACATCCCCTTGCAGACCACGCCGTCATCGACCATCGCCGAGGCGTCCGATCCGGCTTCTTCGCTGGTCAGGCCAAAGGCGGGGAGTTCCTTGCCGGAGGCCAGCCGCGGCAACCAGTGTCGCTTTTGTTGATCGGTTCCGAATTGCAGGATCAACTCGCCCGGTCCCAGCGAGTTGGGCACCATCACCGTCACCGCACCGACAACGGAGTGGCTGGAGATGTATCGCACCACCTCGGAATGCGCATGGGCCGAGAACCCCAACCCGCCATGTTCCTTGGGGATGATCATGCCGAAAAAGCCGTGCGCGCGCATGTGCTGCCACGCCTGGGGCGGCAGATCGGCGGTGTGGCGATCTATGTCCCAACCGTCGAGCATGTTGCACAGCGCCCGGCAGGGGCCGTCGATGAAAGCCTGCTCTTCCCGGGTCAGTTCGGGCGCGGGGACGGCGCGGAGCTTCGACCAATCGGGACGACCGGCAAACAACTCGCCCTCAAAATGCACGTCGCCAACGGCGATCGCCTCGGATTCGGTGTCGGACAGGCTGGGCAACGCAGCCCGCGCCCATGAGAAAATGCGACGCGTCACATGATCGCGGCGAAAGGTCATGACGGTTCCTCCTGACGCACTCAACGCGTGGGAGGGTGTGGGGTTCCGTCAGCCGGGGGCTGGGTTGGTCCAGCGGGCGCGCGCAGCATGGCGCGGTCCATGATTTCGGGAGAGGTGGTTTGGGCGTTTGCGCAAAGCGAAAATGGCAGCTTTTCCCGAAACCAACGGCGCGGCGCCTTGACTGGAAATAATCAATAATACCGCTTTGAGCCTAGAGTGGGATGCTGGCAGGATTGGTGTCATGCCAATTATCCAAATTAAATTAATGGGTATTGGCTCCGGCGGTAGGGATCGAACCTACGACCAATTGATTAACAGTCGATTTTTGACAGCTATCAGCGCCAAACGATGTAAAACTATCGTCGCACACAAAGCACTGAAAATCAATATTTCTTGACGTTCTCGGCTATCATCGTCTAACTTTGGGGAACGGCGGGTATCCGCAACTCTGTTCCCCAGACTGTTCCCCAGAAGGGCAAATTGACATGAAGCTGAAGGCGGCGACGATTGAAACGCTACAGGCGACTGACAAGCGGCAGGAAATCCCCGACGACCTTTGCACCGGCCTTTACCTGGTGGTGCAGCCTACCGGCAAAAAGAGCTGGCAAGTGCGCTACAGGCACGGCGGGGTGCATCGGCGGATGACCCTTGCGAGCTTCCCGACTCTGACACTTGCGGCGGCGCGCGTTCGGGCGCGCGAAGTCATGGCAGCGGCCAGCGAAGGGCGCGACCCTGCCGAGGAAGTGAAGGCGGCGAAGGCACCGAAGCCCGAGGACGACCGCGACAAGATCAAGACCTTGATCGGCCAGTATGACAAGCGGCACCTCAAAGGGCTGAAATCCGGCGACGTGGTGCGGCGCGAGCTTGACCGTTTCGTGGTCAAGGAATGGGGCGAGCGGGACATTCATTCGATCACCAGGCGCGATGTGATCGACCTCTTGGACGGCATCGCGGATAGCGGGCGCGTAGTGACGGCGAACCGGGTTCGGGCCTATCTCAACAAGTTCCTGAATTGGGCGGTGGAGCGGGATATCCTGCCCCTGTCACCGGCAACCGGCGTCAAGCCGGTGGCGAAAGAGGCCAGCCGAGACCGGGTGCTGACCGATGATGAAATCCGCTGGTTCTGGCAGGCTTGCGAGGCCGAGGGCTTCCCGTGGGGGCCTCTCGGCAAGGTGCTGCTGCTGACCGGGCAACGGTTGAACGAGGCGGCGCAGATCACCGAAGGCGAAATCCGGGGCGATCTGTGGCACCTCTCGGCAGACCGGACAAAGAACGGGCGGGCGCATGACGTGCCCTTGTCGGACGCGGTGCAAGCGGTTCTCGGCGCGGTGGAGCGGATCGAGGGGAAACCGGGCTTCATCTTCACGACGACCGGCACAACCCCCGTTAGCGGGTTCTTCAAGGCGCGGGCACATCTGGCCGAGGCGATGGAGCGGCTTGCGGCAGAGGAACGCGGCGAGGCGGTGGAAATCCCGCGCTGGACCTTTCACGATCTGCGCAGGACGGCGGCAACCGGCATGGCCCGGCTTGGCATCCCGGTGCGCGTGACCGAGGCGGTTCTAAATCACATCTCGGGCACGGGCGGCGGGATCGTCGCGGTTTATCAGCGGCACGACTATGCGGACGAAAAACGGCAGGCGCTCGAGGCTTGGGGGCGGTTCGTTCTGTCGCTGGTGCAAGGCCAGCCCGACAACGTGGTGCGGCTTTCCCATGGCTGACCTTTGTTCCATGGAGGAAATCCGAAGCATTTGCGCCGAAGTGGCGGGCGTTGATCTAATATCATGCGATCAGCCGACGGCGCAGGAAATCAATCGTCAAGCATTTGCGATTTTTGGATCAGCACTGCCTTTAGCTTGGGAGAACCCGAGCAAGATCGAGACGGAAATAGACGGGATAATCCGTGATATTCGGAAACTTCGTCAACGCATTATCGCGCTTGATGGCTATGCGAAGTCACTGGCGAGGAAACATGCTGTAAGAGAAAAGGAACAGGAAATCCTCGATAGTATTGTGGCCTCGGCGGGCGACTCTGAAAAAATGGCAGAGGCTGTCAGGCAATTCGACGAATTTAGCAAGCGACCTAAAGAGCTTTGGGTTGATATTGCGGCACTGTCGCACCTCGATGCCTTGGAGCAAGCGTTGACCGGACCCGCCGAAGTGGCAATCGCGGCTACTCCACCGGGTGCAGGCAGGCGACCAAACCGCCGCGCCTACCGGGTTGCCCTGGTAGCGGCTCGGGTTTTCCAAGATTTGACCGGCACTAATCCGACATTCTGGAACGGCGGCGAAACTCCATTCAGTAGGATGGTGGCCAAAATCTACAGATGTGCGGGGATCAAGGCTGACCTTCGCAAGCCTATCGAAGCGGCTATGCACGAATTGTCGGGTGCAAGCTGAATTTGGGCATTTAGCTTTCGGCTCGGCCAATGGATTACTTGGGTATCACGTTCTAACAAGAGGCGTGATGCTATGGAAAACAAGCTGATATCCGCAAATGCGGTGCGCGACCTGTGCGGCGGTGTGTCTGACATGACCCTGTGGCGCTGGCTCAATGACTCCGATCTTGCCTTCCCGAAGGCGGTTTACATCGGGAAGCGGCGCTATTTCCGCGAGGCCGAAATCTCCGCCTGGATCGAGGCGCAGGCCGAGGCATCGCGGGGTGCCGCATAATGACCTCGGAAAACGAAACCCCCGGCGCGGCTGGCACCGCGACCGAGGGCGAATTTGAAACCGGGCAGGTTCCGCCAATAGAATACCGTATCCGCAAGGAATGGGCAAACGCGGCGTGGTTCGCGCTCGACCATTGCGACCCGCAAGACGTGGCCCATATCTGCGCGACCTGCCTTGCCGAGCTGGAAACCGGCGGGCCTGTCATGGGTGATCTGCTGGGCACCGTGACGGGGGATGCGCTATTCTGGGCAGACTGTGCCCCCCCGCATGAGCTTGCGGCCTATGGCTGCGCGGCGCTGGACCGGCTGCGCGGCCTGGCGCTCGGATTGAACACCCGCAAGCGGCTGTTTGCCCGGCTCTGGGAAACCTTTGACCCGAAGGACCGGCAAGCCTTCCTGACGCGCGTTGATGCCGAGGGGCGGTTCCTGCGCAGGGGGGCGGCATGAACGTGCATCACGACCCCTTCGCCGATCTGCCCCCGGCGGATGACATGCCCCCGGATGATCGGTTCGGCCCGGCCATGGAAGGCAATAACCGCGCCGCACCTGCCAAGCCCTTTCCCTTTGTTGCCGTGGGAGATCTGGAATACCACCCGCCCGAGTTTCTGATTGATGGCCTGATCGAAACCGACACGCTGGGCCTGATCTTCGGTGATCCGGGCTGCGGCAAATCCTTCATGGCAGTTGACCTTGCCCTGAGTGTCGCGTCCGGGGCCGAATTTCACGGGCGCGGCGTCAAGCAAGGCGCGGTGTTCTACATCGCAGGCGAGGGACACAACGGGCTTGTGCGGCGGTTCGTGGCGTGGGCCAAGCATCGAGGCCGGGGGCTGCAATCCGTGCCGATGTTCAAATCTGAGCGGGCGGCGCAGTTTCTCGACGGCGCATCGGCAATGGCTGTTGCGCATTCGGTGGATGCTCTGGCGGCGCAGCATGGTGCCCCTGTGCTGATCGTGGTGGACACGCTGGCGCGTAACTTCGGCCCGGGCGATGAAAACTCGACTTCCGAAATGGGGGCCTTTGTCGCTGCAATGGATGATCTGAAAGCGCGGTATCCCGGCTGCGTTCTGCTGATCGTTCACCATTCGGGACATGCCGAGAAACAGAGGGCGCGCGGGGCAATGGCCCTGAAAGGTGCGCTTGATTTTGAATACCGACTTGAAAAGGATGGCCCGTCCCTGACGCTGGCAAACACCAAAATGAAGGATGCCGAACCGCCTGCCGATCTGTTCTTTTCGCTGATCACCGTTGATCTGGACGGCAGCGTAACAAGTGCCGTGCTGACGGCGACAGATGCCCCCGAACGGCGCGAGAAAATAACCCCGGCGCAGCGAGTGGCCCTGTCCACCTATGAAGCCGCTGCGAAAGAACATGGCGTCTGGGATGATGGCGCGTTTCGTGGCGTTCATCTTGACCACTGGCGGGATGCCTTCTACGCCAAGCACACCGGCGACACGACAGATGCAAAGAAGAAAGCCTTTCAGCGGGTGCGGGCTG
The DNA here is from genome assembly GCA_001314715.1 of Rhodobacteraceae bacterium HLUCCA12. GTDB lineage: Bacteria > Pseudomonadota > Alphaproteobacteria > Rhodobacterales > Rhodobacteraceae > Pararhodobacter. The sequence continues at coordinate 27,726 of LJSV01000020.1, forward strand.
ATCTGGCCGAGGCCGGGCGCATCGAAGCCACTGACGACTTTTACCTGATCCGTGATTCTTCCATTCAGTTAGCAATCGTTATGCATCGGGACAAGCGGGCCAAAGCGGGCCATGTCCCGGCCTGTCCCGGGCCAAGCGGGCCACACCCCTAAGGGGTGGCCCGTGTCCCGGCAGGGTTTCAGCCGATTTGCCAATGTCCCGCTGCCCCTGTTAGGTAACGTGATAAAGTGATATAGTTATCAACCATTTGCGCCTGATTTATCATGCGGCGCATGGATGTGTTCGATCTTCTTTCCGATGCCAAGGCTCATGCGCGTGTCGATCATAACGACGACGACGCGGGCATTGCGCTGATGCTCTCGGCGGCGGCGGCTGATGTGGCAGCGGCGGCAGAGTATGACTTGCCCGAGGATGCGGACGATCTGCCCGCCGATCTGCGCTTTGCGATCATCGACCAAGTGGCCCTGCTCTATGATGCGCGCGGCGGTGACACTGACCGGCCCGTGGGCCTGTCGCTGGCCGCAAGCCGGATCGTCGCGCGATATCGCGGGGTGCGCATGTGTCCTGCCAATCCGTGACCGGCCTCGGGCATCGCATGATGCAGACCGACCTTTTCGGTTCTGGTCCCAATGCCCCCGGTTCAGGGTGGCAGGGGACCGACGGTCGGACTGTTGCTTTCTCTCTCCTGGAAAAAATCCGGGGGGAAATTGCGGCAGATCGGGCGATGGCCTTCCTCGAGCTGTTGCACATTCCCGAGGGCAAGAAAGCGGGCACCCCTCTGCGGCTGGCCGAGTTTCAGCGCAAATTCGTTCGCGGCGCTCTGGCCGATGGTGTCATGGTGGCCTGTCTGTCGATCGGGCGCGGCAACGCGAAAACGGCGCTCTCGGCGGGGCTGGCGCTCGGCGCGCTTGTCGGCGTCTGGGACGATCAGCCCAAGCGGGAAATCTTGTTCGCAGCCCGGAACCGGGATCAGGCGAAAACCGCTTTCGGGTTTCTTGTCGGGTTCGTCGAGGGCTTGCCCGAGGAAGATCGGGCGCAATTCACGATCCGGCGCGGCTCAAAGCTCGAGGTGGAGTTTGAAGGCAACGGCGGCGGGCTGGCCCGCGTCATTGCGGCGGACGGCAAGTCGGTTCTGGGCGGTGCCCCGACGCTGGCCTTGATGGATGAACGGGCGGCATGGGAACGCGGCAAGGGCGACGACCTGGAAAACGCGATCCTCTCGGGCCTCGGCAAGCGCGATGGCCGGGCGCTGATTATCTCGACCTCGGCACCGGACGACGCGAACACCTTTTCCCGATGGTTGGATGAACCCCCGCCGGGAACGTATGTGCAGGAACACCGGCCCGCGTTCGGGCTTCCCGCCGATGATCTGGCATCACTACTCGAGGCCAACCCCGGCGCGACCGAAGGCATCGGCGCGACCCCTGACTGGCTGGTGGCGCAGGCTCGGCGCGCGATTGCGCGCGGCGGTTCGGCGCTCTCGAGCTTTCGCAACCTCAATCGGAATGAGCGGATCAGCTCCGAAGATCGTTCGGTGCTGGTGACGGTTGACGAATGGCTGTCGGCAGAGGTTTCCCCCGATCAGCTTCCCGAACGGGCCGGGCCTTGCGTCCTGGGCGTTGACCTCGGCGGTTCCCGTTCCATGAGTGCCGCGGCCTTCTATTGGCCCGACACTGGCAGGCTCGAGGCGCTAGGCACATTCCCGGCTATCCCGTCTCTTGCGGATCGTGGGGCGGCGGATGGCGTCTCTGACCGCTATGTGCAGATGAACGACCGGGGCGAGCTGTCTGTGATGGGCGAGGCAACCGTGCCCCCCGGCCCGTGGCTGGCTGAGATCGTGCGGCACCTGGACGGGGCCGAGGTGGCTTGCATCGTGGGCGACCGATTCCGCCATGCCGAGTTTTCCGAGGCCATGCAGGCTGCGGGCCTTGCGCGGGTTCCGTTCGTCTGGCGCGGGTTCGGGTGGAAGGACGGTTCCGAGGATATCGAGCGGTTCCGGCGGGCCTTGTTCGATGGCGAGATTGTTGTTGCCCCTTCCATGCTTCTGCGCTCGGCGTTCTCGGATGCGATCACGCTGGTTGACCCTGCGGGCAATCACAAGCTGGCGAAGGCGCGTTCTCTTGGCCGGATCGACGCGGCGGCGGCAACCGTGCTGGCCGTTGCGCAGGGTGCCCGGATGAAGGCGGCTCCGGCCCGAAAGGTCAGGATGGCATGGCTATGAGCGGCGCAGCCAAACTTGATCGGCGGGTGCAATTCCAGCGGTTCACGCTGGTTGATGACGGGTTCGGAATGACCGAGGTTTGGGCCGATCACGGTTCCCCCGTCTCGGCATTGCGCACCGATGTTTCGGACATGGAAAAGGCGACGGCGGGCAGTATCGAGGCCAGCCTGTTGTCGCGCTTCGTGGTGCGCTCGACCGGCTTCACCCGCGATCTGGACCCGAAAGACCGCCTGACCCAAGGCGGGCTGACCTGGAACATTCTCGGGATCAAGGAAGCCAAGGACGGGCGGCACCGCTTTCTCGAAATCACGGCGAGGGCGCGCACTGATGGCTAGAACCCGCAAGGACTTTGCCCGCTATTCGCGGCCCGTTCTGAAAACCCGGCGCTGGCAAGTGCTGCGGCACCAAATCCTCAAGCGTGACGGCTGGAAGTGCCGGTGCTGCGGCGAGCGGCGGCGGCTCGAGGTGGATCACGTCCAGCCGGTGCGCAATGCCCCGGAACGGGCGTTCGATCCGGCGAACCTGCAAGTTCTATGCGCGGGCTGTCACACCCGCAAAACCCGTATCGAGTGTGGGCACAAGCCCCCCGATCCAAAGCGCCAAGCGTGGCGCGAAGCTGTTGCCGATCTGGCGGCGGAAACCGAAACCCCGGCTATGGAGTAAGAAATGCTGGACTCTGTGAAGATTGCCAAACGGCAAAGCGAAATCCGCCAAGGGCTTGCGGCTCTGGCGGGCAAGGAAAAACCGACCGAGGATGAAGTGCGCCAGATGGGCGACCTCGACCGGGAATATCAGACCAATGAAACCCGCTATCGCGCGGCGCTGGTGGCCGAGGATGGCGAGCGGCGCGAGGCGGGCCGGGATCTGGAAACCCGCTCCGATGTGCAATGGCGCGAGCTGGTGCAGGGCTTCGAGCTGCGGCAAGCGGTGCTGTCGCTGGACGAGGGCAAGGCGCTGTCGGGCAAGACCGCCGAAGTGGTGCAGGAATTGCGCAACGCGGGCGGATATCGCGGCATCCCGGTTCCGCTTCTGGCGCTCGAGCAACGGGCGGGCGAAACGATTGCCTCGGGCACCCCGGACCCGCTGCAAACCCGCCCGATCATTGATCGGCTGTTCCCTGCCTCTGTCGCGGCGCAGATGGGCGTTCAGCTCATTACCGTGGGCAGCGGGGCGATTGAATGGCCGGTGACGACCTCGGCGGTGACGGCGGGCTGGGCCGATGGCGAGCTTGCCAATGTGGCCGGGCCGACCGTCTATGCGACGACCGACAAGGCGCTGAAACCGGAACAAACCCTCGGCATCCACATGCGGATCAGCCGCAAGGCCATGATGCAGTCGGGCGATGCTCTGGAATCGGCAATCCGGCGCGACATGGCCGGGACCATGCAAGCCGAGCTGGACAAGGCGATTTTCCGAGGCACGGGTGCCGATGGGCAACCCCTTGGCGTCATTCCGGGCGTGGCGACCTACGGCATCACCTCGACCGATGCGGCGGGTTCCGCGTCCTGGGCGGCTCTGCGGGCGGCTGTGGTGCGGTTCATGACCGCCAATGCGGCGGCAGGGCCGGGCGCGGTGCGCGCACTGATCCGGCCCGAGCTGTGGAGCTTCCTTGATGGCTTGATGGTCGGTGATGGCGGGTTCAAGTTCGAGTTTGACCGGCTGAAAGAAAATCTCGGCGGCATCGTCATGTCGTCCAATGCGCTTGCGGCGCCGGCTGGTGGCCCGCCGCTGGAAACCCAAGTGCTGCTGACGACCAATGCGGGCGGCGTTGCCCCTGTCTTTGTCGGCATCTGGGGGGCGTTCGATCTGATCCGCGACGTCTATTCGGATGCGCAATCCGGCGGGCTGCGGCTGACGGCATTGACGACCGCTGACGTGACCGTGGCGCGCGGTTCGCAGCTCGAGCTTGTGACCGGGCTGGAGCTGGCTTGATGCTCTGGGGCGGTAATCTCGGCGCTCTGGACGTTCGCAGCGATGGCGGGGAAACCCGCCTTCGCGCGAGCTTCCCTTATGGTGCGCAAACCGAGCTGGCACCGGGGCGGCATGAGGTTATCGCCCCTCGGGCCTTCGCAGACCGGATCGACGCGGGCGAGGATATTCACCTGCTGTTCGGCCATAGCTTCGACAAGCCTCTGGCCTCGAGGGCGGCGGGCACCCTGACCTTGGCCGACACTGACGCGGCGCTTGTCCTGGAAGCCCGGATCGACGGCGGCACGTCCTGGGCGCGCGATTTTCTGGCGGCTCATGCAAGCGGCCTGATCCGGGGCTTGTCGCCTGGGTTCCGCGTCCAGCCGGGCGGGGAACGGATCGAGCGGCGCGGCGCGGACTATCTGCGCACCGTCATGCGCGCGGCGCTGTTCGAGCTGTCGGCAGTCACCCGGCCCGCCTACAGCCAAGCGCAGATCGAGGCGCGATGCTGGGCTGAAAACAGTGGTGCCACAACTTGTGGCACGACCGTTCACCCCCTGAAACGCTGGAGGCTTTGACATGGGCTTGATGGATATTTTCCGGCGCAGAACGTCGGAGCGCACCGACAATCCCGAAACCCGGTCATCTGGCATGGGCTACACGGCGCAGATCATGGCGGCGCGGCAATCCTTCATCACCGGGGCCTCTGGCCTTGGCGAATTGACCTCGGCGGTTCAATCCTGCGTCACCCTCTGGGAAGGCGGCTTGTCGCTGGCCGATGTGAAGGGCACCGACCTGTTGACCCGGCGGGCACTGGCAATCACGGCCCGCGCTCTGGCCTTGCGGGGCGAGGCGGTGTTCCTGATCCGTGACAAGCTGATTCCGGCCTCTGACTGGGATGTGACGACCCGCAACGGCGATCCGCGATCCTACCGGCTGCAAATCTCCGAGGCGGGCGGCGGGCGATCCGAAATCGCGCTGGCCGGTGAAGTGCTGCACTTTCGTATCGGTTCCGATGCCGTGATGCCCTGGGCGGGTTCTGCCCCCCTGCGGCGTTCGCAGCTTTCGGCGCAACTGCTGGCCGAGGTGGAAACGGCGATCCGCGACGTGTTCCGCGATTCGCCCCTAGGCAGTCAAATCGTGCCCGTGCCCGAAGGCTCAGCGGATGACATGGACGGCTTGCGGCGTTCGTTCATCGGGCGGCGCGGCTCGGCAATCGTGATCGAGGGCGTGGCGCAAGCTGTCGGCGCGGGGATGCACCCGCAACTCGGCAAGGGGCCGGATCAGCTTTCCCCCGATCTGTCGCGGACCCTGGCCGACAAGTTCCTAACCGAAGCCAAGGGCGCGATCTATTCCGCGTTCGGCATCCTGCCCGGCCTGCAAAACCCGGCGACAACCGGGCCGATGGTGCGCGAGGCGCAGCGGCACCTTGCGCAGCTCATCTTGCAGCCGATTGCCGGGCAGATGGCCGAGGAAGCCTCGGAAAAGCTCGGCGGGCCTGTCCAGATTGACGTTGTGCGACCGATGCAGGCTTTCGACGCGGGCGGCAAGGCGCGGGCGCTGGCAACGATGGTGGCGGCGCTGGCGCAGGCCAAGGAAGCCGGGATCGAGGGCGCGACCCTGCAAGACGCGCTGGCCTTCATTGATTGGGCGGATGAATGACCATGACCAAGAATGACCTGAAACCCGGCGACCTGGTGCAACTCAAGAGCGGCGGGCCGGTGATGACCTATGAGGGCGAAGCCTACATGACCGGCGATGCGCTCTGCTGCTGGTTCGACGGCGGCAAGCGGATGCGCGAGGGCTTCACCTTCGCGGCCTTGAAGCGGGCAGAGTAGCCCGATTCATCGGTGGCGCTGGGCGCGTTCCCCCGCTTTCGACCTGTTCCCCCCGTGTTCCCCAATGCGCAAACGAGAAAAGCCCCCGCGAGGGGGCTTGCTCTTAAATCCTTGGTATTTCTGGGTTTTTTTGGCTCCGGCGGTAGGGATCGAACCTACGACCAATTGATTAACAGTCAACTGCTCTACCGCTGAGCTACGCCGGAACACGGCCGCGATATAGCAAGGGCGAAATGCGGCGTCCAGAGGCAAAGCGAAATTTCTGGCGGCTTGGGGAAGGCTCTGGTCCGGCAGCCGCGCACGTGTCTGGGCGGCAGGCCGGATCAGCCCGGCCCGGCCCGGTACTGGGTGTCGCTGACCGCCTCGGCCCAGTCCACCGAGACACCGTCCAGGGCTTCGGCGATGGCGATATGGGTCATGGCGATAGTCGGGGTGGCGCCGTGCCAATGGCGCTCGCCCGGTGCGAACCAGACGATGTCGCCGGGGCGGATCTCGGTGATCGGGCCGCCCTCTTGCTGCGCCCAGCCCAGGCCCGCGGTCACGATCAGCGTCTGGCCCAGCGGATGGGTATGCCAATGCGTGCGCGCGCCGGGTTCGAACGTGATCATGACACCACCGACGCGCGCCGGATCGGGCCGCGAAAAGCGCATGTCCATGCGCACCTGACCGGTGAAATGGGCCTCGGGGCCCGGCGTCGATGGCGTGGCGCCATTGCGCTGGATGTCCATGCCGTCCTCCTCTGTCCGGAAACGGTCGGGGCAGGATGACAGGCTCTGCGCTGAAATCAAGCCCGGCGCGCGGGCAGCGCCGCGACCCGCGCTGACAAGGTGATGGCGCCGTCGAAGGCAACCCGGCCGCGCGCGGCGAGGTCGATCAGATGCGCCAGGACATTGCGCGCCGCGGCGGGCAGCAGGGCTGCGGGCACGTCGGTATAGACGGCATCGGTGATCGTCTGCACGGTGTCCGCCCCGTTCGCAAGCGCGTCCAGGATCGCGCCTTCGCGCCCCTTGCGATGCGCGCGCAGCGCCCGGATGCGCGCGGGCCCATCTGCCACGGGCGCGCCGTGTCCGGGATAAAGGCGGGTGGGCCCCTCGGCCTCCAGCCGGTCGAGGCTGGCCATGAAATCGGTCAGATCGCCATCGGGTGGCGAGACCAGGCTGGGGGCCCATCCCATCACCTGATCGCCGGTAAACAGCGCCTCGCCCCAGTGAAAACACAGGTGATTGCCCAGGTGCCCCGGTGTATGGATCGCGCGCAGCGCGCGCCCGCCGACATCGAGTTCGGTGCCGTCCGGCAACCGTTCGTCGGGGGCGAACCCCTGATCGATGCCCTCGCCCCCGCCGATGGACTGTCGCGACAGGCTGCGCATCCGATCCGACATGCCGGCATCGGCATCGCCAAAGGCGAGCACCGGCGCGCCGGTCTCATGCCCGAGCGGGCGTGCACCGGGGGCATGGTCGATATGGCTGTGGCTGACCAGGATGCGCCCGATTCGTTCGCCGGGGGCAAGGGCTGCAAGGATCGCGCGCAGATGAATGGGGTTGGCCGGGCCCGGATCCAGCACCGTGACCACGCCCGTGCCCAACAGGTACGTGTTGGTGCCGCGTTCGGTCATTGGCGACGGGTTGGGCGCCAGGACCAATCGCAGCCCCTCGTCCAGTTGCAGTGCGATGCCGGGGCGTGGATCGAAGGGCGGGGGGGTGGTCTGGGTCACGGCGGGTCTCGTCAAGGTTGGGGGCGCGGCGTAAGGTAAGCACATGTTGGCGCGAATGCTCAAATCGATAATGCCGCGGAGCCTGTATTGGCGGGCCGCACTGATCCTTTTCGTGCCGGTGGTGACGATCCTTCTGGTGGTTTCGGTGGTCTTTATCCAGCGTCACTACGAAGGTGTGACGCGCCAGATGACCGGCAACTTTGCCCACACCGTTGAGTACATTCGTTCAGAAATCGACGCGTTGCCGGACGCAGAGGCCGCGGGGGATCGCGCCGCGCAGATGGCGCGCGCCTTCGACATCGGTGTCAGTGTCTTGCCGGCACCAGCGCCGGAGCTGAGGGGCGACCGGATTCCGTTCTACGACCTGAACAGCCGCATCGTTCTGGCCCAGATGAACAGCACCCTGACGGGCATCGCCTTTGTCGGCGTGATCGACGGCGCGGTCTGGCTACGGCTTGACAGCGAACATGGCCTGCTGCAACTGATCTTCCCCTTGAATATGGTGTCCGCGCGCAATCCGCACCAGCTGCTGGTGGTGATGCTGTTCAGCGGCCTTCTGATGTCGCTTGTGGCGTTCGTGTTTCTCAAGAACCAGATGCGCCCGATCCGGCGTCTGGCCGCCGCCGCCGAGGCGTTCGGGCGCGGCGAGATCAAGCCTTATCACCCCTCGGGCGCGACCGAGGTGCGCGCCGCGGGGCAAGCTTTCCTGCAGATGCGCCGCCGGATCGAACGCCATATCGAGCAGCGCACCCTGATGCTGTCGGGGATCAGCCACGACCTGCGCACGCCGCTGACCCGGATGACGCTGGGGCTGTCGATGATGGACCACGAACCCGAGGCCCGGGCGCTGTTGTCCGATGTGCGACAGATGGAATCACTGATCGACCGGTTCCTGGAGTTCGCGCGCGCCGATCTGGCCGAGGAGGCCAGCGCGGTGGACCTGAATGCGCTGGTCGATGAAAAGGTGGCCGAGTTTCGGCAGGCGGGGCTTGATGTCGCTGTGGCGCCGGACCCTGGCGCCGAACAGCAGTCCCTGACGCTGATCCTGCGCCCGCAACTGTTCACCCGCGCACTGGACAACGTGCTGGCCAATGCGCATCGCTATGCGACGCGGGCGCGGGTTCGGCTGTGGCAAGAGGGCGACTCGATCATCGTGTCGGTCGAGGATGACGGCCCCGGCATTGCGCCCCGGCAGCGGGCCGAGGCGATGAAACCCTTTGTCCGGCTCGATGCGGCGCGCGGGGCCAGCGATCGTGCCGCGGGGGCCGGGCTGGGGTTGGCGATCGTCGCCGATGCGCTGCGCAGCCACGGCGGCCGGCTTGAACTGGCGCAGGGGCAAAGCCCCGGCCTGGGCGGGCTTGAGGCGCGCCTTGTCCTGCCCGCCTCGTTGCGTGCCGCGCCCGATTGAGCGGGCTCGCTCGCAGGGGGATGGCGCGCGGTCGCACCTGCGGTTGCGCGCCGGTTGCTGCTCAGAACAGCGAAAGCTGCCTTTCTGCCGGGCCGGTGCCGTCGGGTGGGCCGAATAAAGTGCAGTCGAGCGGTGGCAGATCCTTGGCATAGCCAAGGCGGCGACGGGCCAGGGCCACCCGCTGCGACAGCAGCGAAGCGCGCGGCCCGATCCCGCGAAACCGGCTGCCGAAACGCGGATCGTTGGCACGTCCGCCCCGCATCTCGTGGATCTGGCGCAAGACGGCGGCGGCGTGATTCGGTCGATGGCGTTCAAGCCAGTCGTGAAACAGGGCGTGCACCTCGTGCGGCAGCCGGATCAGGCTGCTCCAGGCGACTTGCGCGCCGGCCTCGCGCGCGGCGGCCATGATCGGCTCGATCTCATGGTCGGTCAGGCCGGGGATGACCGGGGCAAGCATCAGGCGCACCGGCACCCCCGCCGCCCGCAGCGCGGCGATCGTTTGCAGACGGCGCGCCGGGGTGGGTGCGCGCGGCTCCATCGCGCGGGCCAGATCGGGGTCGAGCGTGGTAATCGAGATGCCGACCTCGGCCAGGTTCTGCGCGGCCATCTCGGCCAGAATGTCGGTGTCGCGCGTGATCAGCGCGCCGCGTGTCGTGATCGTCACCGGGTGGCGCCAGTCGCGCAGCACTTCAAGCAGCGCACGGGTGATGCGGTGCTGCGCCTCGATCGGTTGCCACGGATCGGTATTCGACCCCAGCGCGAGCGGCGCCACGCGGTAGCCCTTGCGCCCGAATTCGCGCGCAAGCACCACGGGCGCATCAGGCCGCGCGATCAGCCGGGTCTCAAAATCGAGGCCGGGCGACAGACCCAGATAGGCATGGGTCGGGCGCGCGTAACAATAGATGCAGCCGTGTTCGCAACCGCGATAAGGGTTCACCGCCCGGTCGAACCCCAGATCGGGCGACTGGTTCCAGGCGATGGCCTTGCGCGGGCGCTCGACGGCAACCTCGCGCAGGCGGCTGTGGGTGTCTTCGGCGATGTCCCAGCCATCATGGTCCCAGACGCGGGCAAGGGGTTCGAACCGCCCGGCCGGCAGGGCGGTCGTCCCACGGGCCGCCGCGCGCATCATTGGATCGGGCGGAGCAAGGGCAGGCGCGGGGGGCGGATCGGATCGACGCGGCATATCGCAAATATGAACAAAAAGGGAACATTTTGCAATGCCTCGTCGTGCGCCGGGCGGCCGCTGTCGCCTTTCTATCCATGCATGTCGCAATCCGGACAGTCGGCCCGCGCGTTATGGCGCATTGAGCGAGAGATAAACCCTGCGGAGCGCGCCATGGCCGAAGACGACGAGATCATCCTGTCCGAGCTTGATGACGACGAGCTGGTGCAGCAGATGATGGATGACCTCTATGACGGTCTCAAGGAAGAGATCGAAGAGGGCGTGAATATCCTGCTCGAACGCGGCTGGACCCCGTATGACGTGCTGACCAAGGCGCTGGTGGCGGGCATGACCATCGTCGGTCACGACTTCCGCGATGGTATCCTGTTCGTCCCCGAGGTGCTTCTGGCGGCCAACGCGATGAAGGCGGGCATGGCGATTCTCAAGCCCCTTCTGGTGGAAACCGGCGCGCCGCGCATGGGCAAGATGGTGATCGGCACCGTCAAGGGCGATATCCATGATATCGGCAAGAACCTTGTCGGCATGATGATGGAAGGCGCCGGGTTCGAGGTGGTCGATCTGGGCATCAACAACCCTGTCGAGAACTATCTCGAGGCGCTCGAGCGCGAAGATGCCGATATTCTGGGCATGTCGGCGCTTCTCACCACGACCATGCCCTACATGAAGGTCGTCATCGACACGATGAAGGAAAAGGGCATCCGCGAGGACTATATCGTGCTGGTCGGCGGCGCGCCCCTGAACGAGGAATTCGGCCGGGCCATCGGCGCCGACGCCTATTGCCGCGACGCCGCGGTCGCCGTCGAGACCGCCAAGCAGTTCGTGGCCCGCAAGCACAACCGCCTGAACGCCTGAGCCGCAATCCCGCCGGGCTTTTTCGCGCCCTCCGGGACCGCGGTGGGAATTTACCGCCAGCCCCTTTCCTTTTCCCGGCCTCCCGTCCTATCGTCGCGCGCGACATTTGACAGGAGAATGCGATGACCACGCTCAAGACCGCCGCCGATGTTCTGAACGCCTGCGGGCTGGACCCTGCCGCGCTGTCGGGCGGCAGCCTTGCGGTGCATTCGCCGATCGACGGGGCGCAGATCGCCGCGCTGAAGACGACCCCGCTGGAGGACATGCCCGCAATCCGTGCGCGTGCGCAACTGGCGTTCCAGACCTGGCGGGCGGTGCCGGCGCCGCGCCGGGGCGAACTCGTGCGTCTCTTGGGCGAAGAGTTGCGCGCCGCCAAGAAGGCGCTGGGGGCGCTGGTCACGCTTGAGGCGGGCAAGATCACCTCGGAAGGGTTGGGCGAAGTCCAGGAGATGATCGACATCTGCGACTTCGCCGTGGGCCTGTCGCGCCAGCTCTACGGGCTGACCATCGCTTCGGAACGGCCGGGCCATGTGATGCGCGAGACCTGGCATCCGCTGGGTCCGGCCGCAGTCATCACCGCCTTCAACTTCCCGGTCGCGGTGTGGTCGTGGAACACGGCGCTGGCGCTGGTCTGTGGCGATCCGGTGATCTGGAAGCCGTCCGACAAATCCCCGCTCACGGCAATGGCCTGCGAGGTGATCTTCAAGCGCGCGCTTGCCCGGTTCGGGGATGACGCGCCCGAGGGCCTCTTGCAACTGGTGATCGGCGGGGCCGAGCATGGCGACGCCCTCGCCACCGCGCCCGACATCCCGCTGGTGTCGGCCACGGGCTCCACCCGCATGGGGCGGGTCGTCGGTCCCAAGGTCGCGGCGCGGTTCGGCCGGTCGATCCTCGAACTCGGCGGCAACAATGCCATGATCGTGGCACCGTCGGCAGATCTGGAAATGGCGGTGCGGGCGATCGTCTTTTCCGCGGTCGGCACGGCGGGGCAGCGGTGCACCTCGTTGCGGCGGCTGATCGTGCATGACAGCATCGCCGACGACCTGGTCGCGCGGCTGGTCAAGGCCTATGCCAGCCTTCCGGTGGGCGATCCGCGCGAAGCCGGCACGCTTGTCGGCCCGCTGATCGATGCCGCGGCGCTCGATCGGATGCAGGCGGCGCTGGAACGCGCCCGCGCCCAGGGCGGCACCGTTCACGGCGGCGCCCCGGCACCCGGCGGGCCTGCGGGCGGCGCCTATGCCGCGCCGGCCCTGGTCGAGATGCCCGACCAGACCGACATCGTGCGCGAGGAAACCTTTGCACCGATCCTTTATGTGATGCGCTACAGCACCTTCGAGCAGGCGCTGGCGATGCATAATGACGTGCCGCAGGGGTTGTCGTCATGCATCTTCACCCTTGACCTGCGCGAGGCCGAAAGCTTCCTGCAACACTCGGACTGTGGCATCACGAATGTCAATATCGGCCCCTCGGGGGCCGAGATCGGCGGCGCGTTCGGCGGCGAAAAGGAAACCGGGGGCGGGCGCGAAAGCGGCTCGGACGCCTGGAAGGGTTACATGCGGCGGGCCACCAACACGGTCAATTACTCGACCGAGCTGCCGCTGGCGCAGGGGGTTCGATTCGATATCTGACGTCGCGCCCGGTCACTGGCCCCCCTTTCATTTTCTGTCCGGAAATATCCTGGGGGTGAATGGGCGCGACCGCGCCCAGAGGGGGCAACGCCCCCTTTCCCGGCTCGCCGCCCGCGTGGCGGCGGGTTTCACCCCTCGTTGCGGATCAGCCGGGTGAGGGGGTCGAAGACCTGGGCATTGGCGGCGATGACCGCGCCCGTGTCCAGCGGGTCGTCGCCTGGGCGCACCGGGCCGATGAACCCGCCGGCCTCGCGCACCAGCAAGATGCCCGCGGCGATGTCCCAGGCACTCAGCCCGCGTTCCCANCCGTCCAGCCGCCCGGCCGCGACATAGGCCAGATCCAGCGCCGCCGCCCCCCAGCGCCGCACGCCCGCGCAGGCCGGCATCAGCCGCGCCAGGTCCTGCAGTGTCGCCGGCAGCAGCGGCCGCCCGCCGAAGGGCACACCGGTGGCAAACAGGCATTCGATCATCCGGCTGCGCCCCGAGACCCGCAGCCGCTGGTCGTTCATATAGGCGCCCAGACCCTTTTCGGCGAAGAACATCTCGTCCTTGGCCGGGTCGAACACCACCGCCGCGACCACCTCGCCCTTGTGCTCCAGCGCGATCGACACCGCCCAGTGCGGCAGCGCGTGCAGAAAGTTCGATGTCCCGTCCAGCGGATCGACGATCCAGCGCCGGGTCGGGTCGGTGCCCGGCGCCGCGCCGGTCTCCTCGCCCAGCCAGCCGTAGCTGGGACGCGCGCCCAGAAGCTCGGCGCGCAGGGTCTCCTCGGCGGCGCGGTCGGCACGGGTGACGAAATCGCCCGGCCCCTTGGACGAGACCTGCAACTGCTCGACCTCGCG
>LJSV01000021.1 GCA_001314715.1 Rhodobacteraceae bacterium HLUCCA12
GACGTCGAATGCCTGCGCCAGCTCGATCAACGTCTTCTCGTCCTTGATAGCAGCCACCGCCACTTTCGCCTTGAATGCCGGGCTGTGGTTCCGCCGTGGGCGTCTCGCCATGCTCTTCTCCTCGCTCGCAGCATCATGCCGCCGTTGCGCGGAAAATCCACTTATCCCGGCTGTTCAGTTTTCTGGAGCCAGCTCTCAGATCGTAGCTTCCGTCAATGTCCGATTTTCGGGGGCTAACTCAGATCGCGCGGCACAGTATTCAGGAAAGGCTGAAATGGTGCGCGCGACTTCTTACCTCGCGCTGAGATGATCCGCGATTTCCTCGGCGGCGGCATGCGTGACATCGATGTAGTTTTGTAGCGCCCTGTCCGACAAGGTTTGCAACGGCATGATCGTGGTCAAGCTACCTACCAGTTCATCGCCGTTCAACAGGATCGGAACGCCGACGCCCATCAAGTCAACGTCAATTTCGCCCCGCCCGTGATAATAGCCGTCGCTGCGAACGGAACGCGCCCATTGGCGCAATTCCTGCCAAGTGCCACCTAGCCCCGCCTCCTTGATCGTGGGGGCATGGGCCAGCATCAGGCTGCGCAATTCGGTTTCGGGAAGCCAGGCAAGAATGGCGCGCGAGGGCGAGCCGCGAAACAGCGGGAATGGGCGCCCGCGCTCCATGCTGGAGCGGATCTTCGCATCCATGCTTTCCTGATGGATCGAAATGACCTGGTTGCCGAAATAGGTGCACAGTAGTTGCGCCTGCCCCAGAACTCGGCAGGCGCGTGCCATTGCCGGTGGCCCATGGCGCAACAGCGGATCGGACAGGCGGATCTGACGATCGATGACGATGAATCGTGGCCCCAGCCGGTAGGTGCCGTTGCCCGACGACGCCAGGAGGCCGGCTTTAATAAGCGCCTTGATATAACGATACTGTGTTGCGCGGGACACGTTCAGAACATGCCCGATCTCGTCAGCCGTCCAGACAGGCCGTTCCGGCGTGAACAGGTCGATGACATGAAGCAGCCGGTAAAGACTGCTGCTGACGCCCTTGTTCGCGGGCGTCTGATCCTTGGCGATTTGTTTGGCGGTTTCGGACAGACTCATTATCCTTTTTGCACAAGATTCCGTTCTTCTGTCGGCTGTCCGCAGGCGGATTGCACACGCTCTCAGATCGCCCGCAGCATAAGCCGATTGCTCATTTGTGCAATCATCGGGCGAACTTTTTCAAGATAGTCTTGCCAACCCGGTTCGGATGCCAGCCGGGCACGCCGTTCTTGCCGCGATTCGAAGCTTTCATATTCCCACAAGCTGACAATCGCGTTCAACTGACCGACCTCGGTGGTGAAATATCCCTGCAACCCACCCAGGATCTCGCTTTGCAGGGCATAGCCGTGCGAACGATAGACCTTCAGATAATCGGCGGGCGAATAGGTCGGGTGCAGGACATAGCAGCGTTCTTCAACGAGCATTGAGAAATCTCCGTGGGCAATCAGCCGGTTGTATACCCGCCATCGGCAACCAGCGTGGTTCCGGTGACGTATTCGGACATGGACGAGGCCAGAAAGACAACCGGGCCGACCATGTCCTCGGGCTGGCCGATACGGCCAAGGGCGACGCGCCGCTCCAGAACCTTCAGTTTTTCCGGATCCTTGAGCGAGTTGGACATGCCGGTCGCCACGACGCCGGGCGACACGGCGTTCACTCGCACGCCTTTCGGACCCAGTTCGCGCGCCAGCGCCACGGTCAGCGACGAGATCCCCCCTTTCGAGGCGGTGTAACCCACCGTGTTCCCTGTATAGAGATGCGCGGCAATAGACGAGAAATTGACGACCGACCCGCGCGTCGCAACCAGTGGCTCAAGCAGGGCATGCACCATGTTAAAGGTGCCGCCCAGATTCACGCCGATGGTGCGGTTCCAGGCCGCTTCGACCGCGTCGCTGTCCATGGCTGCGGTTTCGATGACACCGGCGTTGTTGACGAGCACCGAGACCTGCCCGACACGAGCGACCCGCGCCGCGAAGGCCCGGCATGAGTCGGCATCGGCAACATCCACGACCTCGGCGCTGGCCCGGCCGCCCGACGCAGCAATGTCGTCGGCAACGGCCTGCAGCGCGGACAGCTTGCGGCCCGCGGCGATCACATGGGCACCATGCGCCGCCAACCCGGTGGTAAGGGCGCGGCCGATTCCGCCGGACGCGCCGGTGACAACGGCAAGGCGGCCATTAAGAAGCGGTGTTATCGTCTTTGACATGGCGTGTTTTCCGCTCATGTTCTGGCAAGGGTCTTGATCGCCTCGAGGATGGCCTCGGTCTCGGCGCCGGCGTTGGGAAAGGTGCGTTCGCCCGCTGTATCCGTGATCTCGTTCCAGCGGTCCAGCAGGGCATCCGGGCTGGCGGTCGCCGACGGGTCAAGCTGGATGCCGCGGCTGCAAGCAATCCGCGCCGTGGCGTAGTGACCGGCCGCGGCCGACAGAATCACACCGCTCTCGGTGAAATCGGCGCTGCACAGCAAGGCCACGGCGGCCGAGACATGCGCCGGGTCGAAATGGCGCGCGATCTCGGTCGGCAGCACGTTTTCGGTCATAGGTGTCAGGGCAACCGGGGCGATGCAGTTGACGCCGATTCCGTATTTCGCGCCTTCGAGAACCAGCGTGTTCATCAGGCCAAGCATGCCGGTCTTTGCCGCGGCATAGTTCGACTGCCCAAAATTCCCGTAAAGGCCCGCATTCGAGGTAATCATGACGACGCGCCCGAAACCCGCCGCGCGCATATGCGGCCATGCGGCATGCGTGCAATAGGCACTTCCCAGCAAATGCACCTTCAGCACCTGTTCGAAATCGTCCATGTCGGCCTTAACAAAGCTCTTGTCACGCAAGATCCCAGCGTTGTTGATCAGGATGTCGATACGTCCCCAGGCTTCGATCGCCTGAGCAATCAGCGCATGCGCCGACTCAGGGTCGGCGACGCTGGAGTGATTGGCGATTGCCTCGCCCCCGGCGGCGCGTATCTCGTCGACAACCTCGTCGGCACTGGGGCGGTCCGCGCTCCGTGAACGACCCGGATCGTTCACCACGACCTTCGCCCCCAAACGGGCCAACAACAGCGCGTGGCTGCGCCCCAAGCCGGCACCGGCGCCGGTAATCACCGCGACCCTGTCTTCGAAGCGTATCGTCATGAATTCCGTTCCTTTCCGGTTCTTCGCGCAGCCGCCTGGACACGCAAAAGCTTCTTATCAAGCTTGCCCATGCTGTTGCGCGGCAGGGGTTCGGCCGTGATGTGCCAGCTTTCCGGCACCTTGTAGTCGCTCAGCCGGTCGGCACAGAAGGCCGAAAGCGCCTCTTCGTGCGGCGGTGCGGGGGTGCTGATCACGGCATGGACCCGTTCGCCAAGAACGGAATCGGGCACGCCGACCACCGCCACCTCGACGATATTCGGAAACCGCCTCAGAACGGTCTCGACCTCGGCGCTGTAAATCTTATAGCCGCCGCGGTTGATGACATCCTTGAGCCGGTCGTGGATAACGATGTTGCCCTGGTCGTCGCGCCGTCCGATGTCACCCGATCGCCAGTATCCGGCCACGAAACCAGCCGCCGTCGCATTGGCGTCACCCCAGTATCCCGGCGAGACATTCGGCCCGCGAATCCACAACTCGCCGCTGTCGCCGGCTGCGACCTCGACCCCGGTTTCAGGATCGGCGATCATGACCTCAACGCAGGGCAGCGCGGGCGCGCCGGCGTCCAGCGCCGTGCGGGTGCCGCCGACCGGGGTCATCAGCGCAGGCGAGCAGGTTTCGGTTGCCCCGTAACCATTGACCAGAACCAGGTCCGGCAGCTTGGCCGCAAGTATGCGCAGGGTCTCTTCGGGCATGGGCGAAGCACCGAAATGCCCCAGCCGCCATGCCGACAGATCGAACCGGTCGAAGTCCGGATCCCGCAGGCACAGCGCATACATGGCTGGCACCATGATTGTATAGGTCATGCGCCAATGGCTTGCGGCTTCGAGAAACTCGCGAGCCTTGAACCTCGGCAGCAGGATCAGCGTGCCGCCGGTCCAGAATGGTGCCATGATCGCGCAGATCACGCCGGTGACATGGCTTAACGGAACCGCGACCAGTGAGCGATCGTCAGCCGCAAGGCCAAGGTTCATGGCATGGTTCATTGTCGAATGAACGATATTCAGATGCGTCAGGATCGCGCCCTTGGGCCGGCCGGTCGTGCCCGAGGTGAACAACACCAGCGCGGGGTCATCCTCGTGCGGCGGCGTCGGCGGCGGGCAGTCGCTGCTGTCTCGCGGCGCAAGACCGATCGCCCCGTCAGCGATCTCGACAGCCGACAGGTCGCTGGCAAGCTGCGGCAGCCGATCTTTCAGCGCACCGTCGTGCACAAGAACCTGCGCGCCGCATAACGCCAGCGCATGCGCGATCTCGTCGGTCTGCAACCGCACGTCGAGAGGCACGGCGATGGCGGCCAGACGCTGGGTCGCAAGGAACAGTACCACAAAGGCGGGCTGGTTCGACAACAGCATCGCCACGCGCGCCCCCTGCCCGAAACCCAGTTCACGCAGTCTGGCTCCGGTGCGCGCGACCTCGGCGTCAAGTGCGCCATAGCTCCAAGATCTGTCGCCAAAGACGAGCGCTGTCCTGTCGGGACTGCGCGCCACGCTTTGGGCGAACATGGCAAAGCTGTTTGCCTGCCGGTCCTGAAAGCACCAGACAACGCGGTCGCCGAAATGGCGCTCGCGCCGTTTGGGAATCTTGTTTAACGCCTCGGTCGACATGCTGCGCCCGGCCCTTTTTCAGACGGGTTGAAAGACAGGAACCTTCGTTCCGTCTTCGCTGGCCTGAAATGTCACTTCGACCGCCTGCCCGATCGCCAGGGCATCGAAATCGCAGTTCACGATATTGGTCATCATCACCGGCCCCTCGGCCAGTGTGACATAGGCCAGCGCATAGGGCACAGGAGCGCGGCGCATCACCGACACCGCATAGATATGCCCCTCTCCCGAGGCCTGGCGCAGTTCCGTCTCATCGCTGAAACAGAACGGGCACAGGGCGCGCGGATAGAAATGCGGCTCGTTGCAGGCGCGGCAATGGCCGATCATGAACTGCTGTTCGTCTGCCGCTTCCCAGAAGGCGCGGTTCTCGTGGTTGGTGGTTGGTGTTGTCGGAACACGCTGTTGTGCCATGTCAGTCTGCCCTTTCCAGAATTACCACACCGCTGCCGTGGCGGCTGCCCATCCAGCCCCCCATGCCGCTGGCCAGGGCAAGGTCGCAATTGGGCACCTGCACCGCCGAGTGCGCCTCGCCGCGCAACTGGCGCACTGCCTCGATGATCTTGGTGATTCCGCCCCGATTGTTGGGGTGGTTGTTGCACAAGCCCCCGCCATCGGTGTTCACGGCAAGTCGCCCCTGCCCCGAGATCAGGCCACCATCGGCGACAAAGGCGCCCCCCTTGCCCTTTTGGCACAGACCCAGGTCTTCAATCTGCATCAGCAGCGTAATGGTGAAACTGTCATAGATGGACGCATACTTGATGTCGGCGGGCGTGATCCTGGCCTCGCCAAAGGCGATCTTTCCTGCCTCGGTCGCCGCCGAATGGCTCAAGTCAATGCGCCCGCCGTTCTGGTGCTTGACCGCCTCGCCGCTGCCGATCAGCCTGACCTTCGGGCGCTTGAGTTCGCGCGCGATCTCTTCGGACACGACGAGAAGCGCCCCACCGCCATCGCTGACGACGCAACAGTCAAGCCGGTGCAGCGGGTCGGAAATCATGGGCGATTCCAGCACATCCTCGACGGTTACGATCTTGCGCAACATCGCGTTGGGATTGTGACTGGCATGATGCGAGGCCGCGACCTTGATCCAGGCAAGCTGTTCCGATGTCGTGCCGTATTCATACATGTGGCGGCTGGCGCAAAGACCGTAGGTATTGACCACCAGCGGGCCATAGGGCAGCTCGAACGTCATGTCGGGCACGTTCCAGTCCACCGGGGGTTCGGCATTCTGCCCCGAGGTGCGCGGCCGTCCCGCCAGTACGATCAGCGCGACCGAGCATTTCCCCGCCGCGATGGCCTGCGCGGCATGGGCGACATGCAGCAGATAGGCCGAACCGCCCGTGTCGGTGTTGTCCACATGGCGGACATTCAGGCCCAGGTAATCCACCAGCGAAAGCGGCCCGAGGCCCGGCGCCTCAGTGTCGCAGAAAAAACCGTCCACGTCGTGGTGCGTCAGCCCGGCGTCTTCAAGCGCGCCCTTTGCAACCTCGCCATATAGCTGGGCCAGGGATTTCCCCTCGGCCTTGCGCGTCGGATGCTCGAACGCGCCGGCGATATAGGCTTTGCTTGCAGTCATTTGCGACTATCCCTTCAAGTTTGAGATTTCGACATAGCCGTTGTCAAGCACGACGCCATCGTCACTGGCCACGCGGCTGCGAAAGTGGGCCCCGCCCGGCGCGCGCCAGATGTCGGTGACAAGCGTGTCACCGGGCACGACCGGTGCGGTGAAACGGGCCTCGACATGGGTGATGCGCCCCGCATCGTCAGGGCAGAGTTCGCGCACGATGCCGGCCGTCGCCACGCCATAGCTGCACAATCCATGCAGGATCGGGCGGTCGAAACCGGCGGCGCTGGCCACGGCCGGGTCGACATGCAAAGGGTTCCTGTCGCCGCTGAGCCGGTAGATCAGCGCCTGTTCTGGCCGGATCCCGGAACGAGCCGTCAGATCGGGCGCGCGTTCGGGCACCAGTCGTGGCGCCGGCCCCTTGCCGGCGGGACCGCCGAAGCCGCCATCGCCGCGCGCCATGACTGTCGACAGCAATGTTGCGACCGGCCGGTCCCGCGGATCGCGCAGCCGGGTCTCGGCCAGCAACACCGCCCCTCGCGTGGGCCCCTTGTCAAACACATCCACGATGCGGTGCGACGAGATCACGGTTCCGCGTGGTTCCAGTGGGCGATGTAGGGTCACGCGCATCTCGCCGTGGACGATCTTTTCGATCGTCATGCCGGTGTCTTCCTGCCAGGTGTCATCCCAGGCGATCACCGTTGCGAGGGTCGGCAGCGCCGCAAGCCCGCGCTCATAGACATAGCGCAAATCGCCGGGCTCGCGCCCCATTCCCACGCCAACCGCATAGAGGATGGTGTCGTCCTCGGTATAGGTGAACGTGCGCTCGGGCCAGCGCAGATTTATCAGGTGCTGGTAATTCAGGGCCACGTTTACCTCAACACCAGTCCGAGTGGACACGCAGGAACAGATCGTTTTGCGAGGTCAGTATACGGCCCCAGTGTTCGGTTCTGCCCAGTTCATATTCAAAGAAATACCGGCACGCCGCGAGCTTTCCCTCATAAAAGCTTTCCTCGGCCTCGGACACCCCGGCCGTCAGCGCGGCGGCGGCGACACGCGCCTGGCGAAGCCACATCCATGCGACAATCACATGCCCCAACATATCCAGGTAATACGGCGCATTCGCGGTCTGAAGGCGCATGTCGTCGTCCAGTTGGCGCAAGGCGTTGCTACAGGCGCGGACATCGCCAATTGCACGTTCAAGCTGCCGGGCATGCCCCGCGGTTCGGGTGCCATGCCCCGCCCCGATCTCGGCCTCGATTTCGGAAAGAACGGCCTCAAGGGCGGCGCCATCCTTGAGCCGGATCTTGCGTCCGACCAGATCGACAGCCTGGATGCCGTTGGTTCCCTCATGAATCATGTTAAGTCGATTGTCCCGGTAGAACTGTTCGACCGGGTAATCGCGGGTATAGCCATATCCGCCCAGAACCTGGATCGCCAACTTGTTGGCCTCGAGGCAGAACTCGCTGGGCCAGCTTTTCACGATCGGGGTCAGGAATTCCAGCAGCAGCGACGCATGCTCGCGCGCCGCGCCGGTCTCTGCGGTGCGCATGTCGTCGACCAGCGTCGCGGCGTACAGACACAGCGCAAGAGCCCCCTCGGCATAGCTTTTCTGCGTCAGAAGCATGCGCCGGACATCGGCATGTTCGATGATCGGCACCGGCGGCAACGCCGGGTCCTTTGCGCCCGGATGGCGGCCCTGATGCCGGGTCAGCGCGTATTCGCGCGAATAGAGATGCCCCGCCACGCCCAGCATGGCGGCGCCCACGCCCACCGAGATGCGCGCCTCATTCATCATGAAGAACATATGGGAAAGGCCCTTGTTGGGCTCTCCCAGCAGCTCGGCGCGGCAGGCGTCGTTCTCGCCGAAATTCAGCAGCGCGTTCACCGTCGCGCGATAGCCCATCTTGTGATTGAGGCCGACCACGGAAATATCGTTGTCCTGCCCCGTGACGCCCCCGGCGCCGCCGTCGTCCTCGACCCTGCGGCGCGGCACGATGAACAGCGAAATCCCGCGCGTTCCCGGCGGTGCGCCGTCGATGCGTGCAAGCACGAGATGCACGATATTCTCGGAAAGTTCGTGATGACCGGCCGAGATCCACATCTTGCTGCCCTTGAGAAGATAGCTTCCGTCGGCCTGCGGGACCGCGCGTGTCCTGATATCGGCCAGCCCCGACCCGGCCTGTGGTTCGCTCAGGCACATCGTGCCCAGAAAACGCCCCTCCAGCATTGGGTTCATGTAAAGCCGCTTCTGATCCTCGGTGCCGAACGAGCGGATGACATTCGCCCCGGAAAAGGTCAGGAAGTTGTAGCTCGACGTTCCCACGTTAGCAGCCTGGAAACACGCCAGACACGCCTGATAGACGCTGAAGGGCAGCGACATGCCGCCTTCGTCCAGCGGGCGGTCGGCATTCATGAAACCGGCCTCGCAAAATGCGTCCAGCGCCTCTTTTACCTGCGGCAACAGCCTGACCTTGCCGTTTTCAAGGACGGGTTCGCTCAGATCGGCCTCGCGGTAATGGGTCTGAAACTTGTCGGCGGCGATCTGACGCGCGACATCCAACGTTGCGCGCAGACTGATGGCGTCATGCTCGGCATAATCCGGGCGGTCGGTCAGCCCCTCGACACCGAGCACCTCGAATAGCTGAAACTCCATGTCGCGTGCGTTCATCGTCGGCACAGTGCTGGAAATCGACATCTGAACGGCTCCTGTGATCAGCTTTTCTTTTGCACTGCCATCAAGGTCGTCAGGCCAAACCCGCCATCCACGATGATTTCCTGCCCGTTAACATAGGCTGATGCATCGCTGGCCAGAAAGGCCACGACCGAAGCAATGTCCGAAGGCTCGCCGATGCGGCGTTGCGCCACCACCGACTCGCGTGCCACCCTGATCTGCGGGTCAGCATAAAAGCCGTCGGACATCGGCGTTCGGATCAGCCCCGGACTGATCGCATTGGCGCGCACGCCGCGCGGCCCCCATTCAACGGCAATCTGGCGTGTCAGTGCCAGCAATCCGGCCTTTGTAGGCCCGTATGCCGTTGTGGCGTTGGGAAGATGCGCGGCAATCGAGGCGATATTGACGATCGCGCCGGAACCCGTTTCCAGCATATGCGCTCCGAAATGCTTTGCGCATAACATCGAGCCGCGCAGGTTGACCGACACGATCTTGTCCCACTGATCGGGCTCCAAGCAGTCCAGCGGGCCGCTGTCGCCCAGAACGGCGGCATTATTGACCAGAATATCACAGGGCCCGATCTCGGACTGGACCCATCGCGCGACCTTCTCGACCGCATCCGCGTCGGATATATCGCAAGCCTTGAAATGGAACGGCGCGTTTGCATCGGGCTGGGCATCGTTAAGGTCGAGTTCGACGACGATGGCGCCCAGCGCGCCAAGGTGATCGGCGATCGCGCGGCCTAGTCCGCCACGTGCGCCAGTGACAACCGCGACTCGATCGGCAAACAGGTTGGGGGTATAGACGCTCACCACATGCGTTCCCCGTATGGCGGAAAGTCGATGTAACCCGCCGCCCCATCGCCATACCAGCTGTCTGGGTCGCGCGCGGCGAGCGACAACCCCTTGGCCATCCGCTCGACCAAGTCGGGATTGGCAATGAAATCCCGGCCGAACGCAACCAGGTCGGCGCCGGGATCGTCCAGAACGGCCTCTGCCCGGCCGGCGTCATAATCGCCGCCGACGATCAACGTGTGCGGCCACAGCGGCCGGATAAGCGCGGCGACATCGGGAATATTGGCGGCGTCGGCGCCCTGCTTGGTCTTGTTGCCGGCGATATTGGCTCCGACGATATGCACATAGGCCAGCGCAAAGCGCGACAGATCGCCCAGCAGCGCGCGGTAAAGCGCGCCCTCGTCGGCGCTGGAACAGCCATTGAAACCGCCGAACGGCGTGAACCGTATACCGACCCGTTCGGCACCGATCGCGGCAACGCAGGCCTCGACCACCTCGATGACGAAACGCATGCGATTGTGCAGGCTACCACCATAGGCATCGGCGCGGAAATTGCTGGTTTCATGCAGGAACTGAGCGGGCAGATACCCATTCGCCGCATGGATCTCGACCCCATCGCAACCGGCCTCGAGCGCGCGGCGCGCGGCATTCGCATAGTCCTCGATCGTCTGTGCTATGTCGTCGACCGTCATCGCGCGCGGGGTCGGCGCGGGCTGCAGGCCGCTGGGGGTCATCACGTCCCGCTCGAACGCGACCGCCGAAGGCGCAAGCGGGTGGCACCCCGGCTGCATACTGTCGGGATGGGCGATGCGCCCCACGTGCCATAACTGCAGGAAGAACCGGCTGTCCGCCGCATGAACGCCCTCGACCACGTTCCGCCATGCCGCGACATGGGTGTCGGCAAAGATGCCCGGCGTATTCGGAAACCCCTGCCCTTGGGGCGAGATGTTGGTTCCCTCGGCGATGATCAGGCCGGCACCCGCGCGCTGCCCGTAATAAGTGGCCACGATCGGCTTGGGCACGCCATCCGGTGTGGCGCGGGAGCGTGTCATTGGCGCCATGACCACGCGGTTTTTCAGCGTCATGCCCTGCATGTCATAGGGCGAGAACAGGCGAGTTGGCACGCTATCCCTCTTGCTCATCTTGTCGATCTCCCCAAGTCACGCGGCCATAGCGCGCAGCACAAACAGCCCGCCACCACGCCCGCCAATCTCAGCGAGGTCCATTTGTGTCTCATATTATGCGATTATTTTTCTACTATGGTCGCCTTCGGCTTGTCAACGGCCACAAACTCTATTCCGGCGAATCGATCGATCAGTTGACTTTATAGACACATTTTTCTTTGTTTATACGCCCAGTGCCCAGATAGAACCCCCCCCTTCATGCTGGAAAAATCTGTTGAATGTTTCACATTTAGGGAATAAAAGCTATGTAGCGAATTATGAGACATAAGGAGGAAGGGCGATGGCGACCCTGCATGAGCCCGACATACACGCCACCCAGGCAGGGCGGGCGCTCGTCTTTGATTCCGCCACCCATGTCGAAGCCTATGTCGATGCGCGCGGCGCCGAGGGTGATGTCGTGGTAGCGGCGTCCTACGCCGGTGTTCTGTGCGCGCGCATGGTGATGTCGGCCAAGCCGGCCGCCGCGATTGGCCTTGATTGCGGCATCGGCAAGGACGGCGCCGGTATCGCCGGGCTGTGGTACTATGAGGCCCTTGGCGTGCCCGCCGCCGCAGCTGACTCGATGACCGCGGAAATGGGCAACGGGCGCGACATGTATGAAAACGGCGTCATCAGTCGCGTCAACGATGCCGCGCAGCGTCGGGGTATCGAGCCGGGCCTGTCGGTGAAGGAAGCGGTCGAGGCGCTGATGACCGGATCGCGCCGCCCCGAAACCTTCGACCCCGCGCGGCGGCTGGTCGTCGAATCGGGGCCGCAGGGGCGCAGTGTAGTCTGCACGGATTCGATCGCCTTTGCCGTGCCCGAGGACAAGGACCGCAACGTACTGTGCACCGCTGGTCACACCGGGCGCAGCGTCGTCGAGTATTTCCGCACTTTCCGCCCCTGGGGTTTCATTTGCTCGGACGGCTCTATCGGCAAGAACGACAGCGGCATCACCGCGCTTGAAGATGTCGATGCCGACGGCATCGCCGGCGCATCGGTCGATGCAATGACTGCGCGGATGGGTGACGGGCAGAGCACCTATTTTGATGGCGTCATCAGCGCCGTGAACAAAACCGCAGCAGCGAAAGGCGTGAAGATTGGCCAGACCGCGCGCGAAGCCGCGCGCCTGATGCTGGACTGACGCCGATGTCTGGCGCCCGGACAGCGCAAGCGGAGGAATACGCCGCTTCGGGCCAGGCCGAGTGCGATGTGCTCGTCATCGGCTCGGGCGCAGGCGGGCTGTCGGCGGCGGTCGTCGCAGCCAAGGCGGGCCTCAAGGTCATTGTATTGGAAAAGGAAGATGTTTTCGGCGGAACTACGGCGCGTTCGGGTGGCGTCTTGTGGATACCCGGCAACCCGAAATTCCAGCAGGCCGACACCGACACCGATATCGAAGATGCGCGGCGCTATCTTCAGCACGAGGCCGGCAATCACTTTGACGCCGGGCGGGTTGACGCCTTCCTCAGGACCGGGCCCGAGATGATCAGGTTTTTCGAGGCCGAAACGGCAGTCGAATTCGTTTCGGTTCCAGAGTTCTCGGATTATCATCCCTCAGCACCCGGCGCCCGGTCCGGTGGCCGCTCGATTGTCGCTGCACCCTTTGATGCCGCCAACCTCGGCCCCGAGATAAAGCGGCTGCGCCCGCCCCTACGCGAGATCACGTTCGTCGGGATGATGTTCAACGCCAGTCAAGAGGTGGCGCATTTCTTCAATGTCACGCGTTCTCTGACATCCGCTTGGTATGTGACGAAACGCCTTGCCGGTCACGCCAAGGAGATGGTGCTTCACGGCCGTGCGCAACGGTTGACGAACGGAAATGCCTTGGCTGCCCGCCTTGCGAAGAGCGCGCTGGACTTGGGTGTCGAGATCAGAACAGGTGTTGGCGCCAGCGCGATCGTTCTTGAAGGGTCGGCAGCGGTCGGCGCAACGGCCCGATCCGCCCAAGGGGACACCACCATTCGCGCGCGTCGTGGTGTCGTTCTGGCGACCGGCGGGTTTCCGCAGGACCCTGCGTTGCGCAAGCGGCTTTTCCCTCATGCCGCAACCGGCACCGAGCACTGGTCGCCCGCGCCGCCGGGCAATACCGGCGATGGCTGGCGCCTGGCCGAGGCTGCGGGCGGCAGTACCGACGGCAGCCTGCCGAACACTGCCGCCTGGATACCGGTTTCGCGGGTTCCGCACCGCAAGGGACCCGAGGGCGTGTTTCCCCATCTTGTCGATCGCTACAAGCCGGGCATCATCGCCGTCACCCGCGACGGAAAACGCTTCGTCAACGAGGCCGATTCCTACCATGATTTCGGACAGGCCATGCAGCGCGCCTGCGCCGACCACGGGGAAACCTGCGCCTGGCTGATATGCGATCATCGAGCGCTTCGCCGCTATGGCCTGGGGTTTGCCAAGCCCTTTCCCGTGCCGATCCGGCCGCATCTGCGTTCCGGCTACCTGTTGCGCGCCAAGACCCTGGCCGAGCTGGCCCGGCGCGCCGGCATCGACCCCGCGGGCCTGGAGGCCACCATCGAGGCCCTGAACGGCCCGGCCCGGAAGGGTAGGGACCCCCAGTTCGGCAAGGGCGAAAGCCCCTACAACCGCTATCTGGGTGACAAGTCGCACACGCCTAATCCCTGCGTCGCGCCGGTCGAAACCGCGCCGTTCTATGCGCTGAAGGTCGTTCTGGGCGATCTTGGTACCTTTGCGGGCATCCGCACCGACGCGCATGCGCGCGTTCTGGATGCTTCGAATGCCCCGGTCCCAGGTCTTTATGCCGTTGGCAACGACGCACTCAGCGTGATGGGCGGCAGCTATCCCGGCGGCGGCATCACACTGGGGCCTGCCATGACATTCGGATACCTGGCGGCGCGCGATCTGATCGCGCGCCCTGACCAGGCGTGAAATCCATTCAAAGGAGGAGGACAAAACATGTCGGAAAAGGTCGTTCCGGTCGTTACCCGCAAAGGCAACGAGGACGCGCGCACCGGGCAGTCGGGCGGCGCGGTGCGAGTGTCGGGCGTCAGCCCTCAGCATACACCTGCAACCAAGATATGGTTCGGACGCGTCAGCAATGAGCCGGGCTTTCGCTCGCCGCCGCATCACCACGGTGAGGCCGAAACCGGCGGCTATGTCCTCAAGGGCCACGGGCGCATATATTTCGGCGAGGACTATTCGGAATACGTGGATATGACCGAGGGCGATTTCGTCTTTGTGCCGCCCCACATGCCACATGTCGAAGTGAACATGAGCACCACCGAAGAGCTTGTTTGGCTGACCACGCGCACCCCCGACAACATCGTCGTAAACCTGCCCGACGTGCCCGACGAGGCGCTGGAAGGGTATCGCCGCGCCTGAGCGGCGCGGGCCGCTGCGCGGGGCCGATTGGCCCGCGCAGCGCCAGGTGTCATTCGGCGGTGACGCGATTGCGCAGGGTGCCGATTGCATCCACCTCGACCTCGACCTCGTCGCCGTCCTTCATGAACAGAGGCGGTGACCGCTTGAACCCGACCCCGGCGGGCGTACCGGTTACGATAACATCGCCGGGGTACAGCGTCGTGAAGACCGAGATATGCGCGATCAGGCGCGCAAAACCGTGGATCAGCAGATCGGTCGTGGTTTCCTGAACCATCGTACCGTTCAACCGGGTGATAAGGCGCATTGGCCGGTCCGTGGGAATCGCGTCTGCGGTCACCATCCACGGCCCGAACGCGCCCGTCGCGGCAAAGTTCTTGCCGGCGGTCCACTGCGTGGCAGCGGCTTGCCAGTCGCGGATGCTGCCATCGTTATAGCAAGAATACCCCGCGACATGATTCATTGCCTCGGCTTCAGCGACCCGACGGCCACCCTTGCCGATGATCAGCGCGATCTCGCCCTCGAAATCCAGCGCGTCCGATTCCGGGGGCAGCAGCATCGGCTGGCCATGCCCGGTCTGCGATTCCGGCACCCGCAGGAAAAGCGTTGGATGCGCGGTGACCTGGCGCCCGGTTTCCTGCACGTGATCGGCATAGTTCAAGCCCACGCAGATGATCTTTCCGGGGTCGGGGATGACCGGCTCGAAAGTCACCGCGTCCAGTTCCCGTTCGGGCAGCCCGCCGGCGTCGATCTGTGCACGCACCGCGTGCAGAAGATCACGTTCCAGCACCTGCCGAAGCCCCGGCGCTTGGGCGCCAAAGGCTTGTGTCAGGTCCAGCAGCCGATCACCGACGACAGCACCGAAACCCTGTTCGCCGTTGCGGGAAAAGCTTGCAAGCTTCATGGTCGTCTCTCTCTTGTCTGGAAGATCTCAGGCCGTTTCCGGCCCATAGACATGCACTTCGCGCACCGGGGCGGCGATGGATGCACCCTCGACCTGTGCGACAAAGCGTTCGCGGCTTTGGGCCGAATCGAACCACAGTTCCCACAGTGTGCCATGGTCAAAGCTGGCCCCGCCGAACCCCAGCGCGCTGGCGCTGCCCAGATCCAGCGCGTTGCGCACAAGGCGCGTCAGCCCCCGCGCCCCGGATGGCACAGCATCGGCCAGCATCAGCACCTTCCAGCGGGTGCGCGGCCCGTCGATCTCGGGCTCTTCAGTGCCCAGAACCGACACGGTCTTGCCCACGTCGAACAGATACTGTTCGTCGGGCTGAACCTTGGCGTAATCGGAATGGTTGAAGAACCCCTTGGAATAGTCCTCGCGATGCGACTGCGTTGTAATCGTCAAACCGTCAAAGCCGTGATCGCCATCGCCCTCGACATGGTTCTGACGATACGCGGTTGCGAACTTGCGAAACCCCTCCAACCCGGCAGCCAGCGGGCCGTGGACCTGTTCGTAGTGCGTGCTGAAGGCATCGCGGCTCAGGGCGGCGTTTCGTTTCAGGAACGAGTATCTGCGCCAGATCGGCATGGCATTCTCCTTTGTGGTTGGCTCAGCGCGACAGGTAGCCGCCGTTCACGCTCAGCACTTGCCCGGTGACGAACGACGCATGGTCGCCCGCTAGGTACAGAACGGCATCTGCGATCTCGTCGGGATGGCCCAAGCGACCCATCGGGGTTCCCTTGACCTGCCGCTCGGCGATTTTCGGCGGCAGCAGGTCGCGCATCCCGGTGTCGATGAACCCCGGCGCCACGGCGTTGACGCGGATACCTAGCGGCGCAACCTCGCGCGCGATCGATCGGGTCAACCCCAGAATGCCGGCCTTGGCCGCCGCGTAATGCGGTATTCCCTCGCCGCCATCCAACCCGATCACCGAACCGATGTTGACGATCGCGCCGTTGCCCTGCCCGCGCATCAGCCGCAGGGCGGCGCGCGTGCAAAAGAACGCGCCGTCCAGATGCACCGCGATCATGCGCCGCCAGCGCGCGGTGCTCATGGTGATTGTGCTGTCCAGCGGCGCGGGATCGGGCGCGCCCAGTGAGGCCTCGCGCCTCTCCAGCATCGCGCGATACTCGGCATCGGCGATATGGCCGGCGTTGTTGACCAGAACATCGACCCCGCCCGCCCGCACACGGATCTCGTCAAATGCCGCATCGACCTGCGCATCGTCGCTGACATCGCAGGCCAGCGCGGCCCCCCCCTTGATCGTGCGGGCCAGTGCCTGCGCGCGCT
Organism: Rhodobacteraceae bacterium HLUCCA12; assembly: GCA_001314715.1. Lineage (GTDB taxonomy): Bacteria > Pseudomonadota > Alphaproteobacteria > Rhodobacterales > Rhodobacteraceae > Pararhodobacter. The sequence goes on from LJSV01000021.1 coordinate 16,534, forward strand.
CGGGGTTCAGATCCAGAATGACGACACGCGCGCCTTTCGCCGCAAACGCCCGGCATATCGCCGCGCCGATGCCCGAGGCACCGCCGGTGACAACGCAGGTTCGTTCCGCGAAAAGATCATCCAGGACAGCCATCCTTTCCTCCGGGCCGATGGGTCAGCTGGCAAAGAACAGCGCGATCCCGGGAACGAAGCTCAGCAGCATCAGCCAGACCAACATCAGGAATACGAACGGCATCACCGCCTTCACGACGCCTGTGAACTGTTCTCGAAACGCCACCATCGCCACCATGATGTTCAGCCCGACAGGCGGCGTCAGATACCCGATCTCAAGGTTCGCGGTCATCACGATGCCGAAATGGACCGGGTCAAAACCGGCACGGGTCATGATCGGCTCAAGCAATGGTGACAGGACCACCATGGCCGAGCTGACCTCCATCATGCAGCCAACCAGCAACAACAGGATGTTGACGCTGATCATCAACAACACCGGGTTCTCGACCGCCTCGCCGATGGCGATGACCCAGGCCTCGGTGATGCCTTCGTAGTCCATGATCGTGTTCAGACTCGACGCGATGGCAACCAGCGGCAAAAGCCGGCCCAGCAGAACGACCGATTCCTTGATCACCGAGACATAATCGGCAACCTTCATGTCGCGGTAGATCAGCAATTCCACGAGGACCGCATAGACCAGTGCGACGGCGGCAGCCTCGGTCGGGCTGAACCAGCCGGAATAGATACCGCCCAGCAGGATTACCGGCATCAGCAGGGCAGGTATGCCCTTTCGGATCGCGATCAGGGTTTCTCCCAGTCTGAACTTCCGCCGCGGAACGCGCCAGTTCATGATGACCGAATAGGCGGCCAGCATCACCACCAGCAGTAAACCGGGCATCACGCCGGCGGTGAAGAGCGCCGTGATCGACGTTTCTGTCATGATGCCATAAAGGATCATGGCGATGGACGGCGGGATCATGATGCCCAGCGTTCCCGCTGCGCAGATCAGGCCGATCGCAAATCGGCGCGAATATCCGTTGTTGGTCAGCGCCGGAAAGGCGATGGTGCCGATTGCCAGCAAGGTAACGATGGACGATCCCGAAATCGCCGCGAAAATCGCGCAGGCCATGATACAGGCCACAGCCAGCCCGCCCGGCAGCGGGCCGGCGATGTTAGTCATGACGTCCACAAGATAGCGGGCAACCGAGCCGCGCGCCATGACCGACCCGGCAAGAATGAACATCGGGATCGCCAGCAAGACCTCGCGGTCAAGCGTGAACCAGATGTCCTGAACCAGATATTCGACCGAGCTGTTGCGCGCAAAGAAGACGTGGATGAATGCGGTGCCGGCTACTAGGATCAGCAGCAGCGATTGCCGCATGATCAACAGCAGAACGATCAGGCCAACGAAGGCGATCAGATGGCCACCAAGGAAGAAGGCCGAGAGCGCCACGAGACTGCCAAGAAGCGTGATCCCGAAAGGCGAAGCCAGGCGCAGCGTGACAGGCATCAGACGTTGGTTTCCTCTTGACTGATGCCGGGATCGATCGCTTGCATCAGGAATTTCAGCGCCGAGAAAAGAAAGGCGATCGGAAGGATGATCTGGACGGTCCAGATGGGGATCCCCAGGATCGTGTCGGTCTCGCCAAAGCTGTAGGTGTTATAGACGAAGTCACGGGCGAACCACGCAAGAAACAAGAAAAGCGCGGCCGAGATCAGATCGCCGATGCGCGAAACCAGGGGCTCCAGCCCGACGGGAATGAGGCTGTCGATCGCGGTGATCCGCAGGTGCCCGCCGTTCTGGATGACGATCGAAATGCCAAGCGCCCCAGAAACGGCACAGCAATAGACAGCGAATTTCTGAACACCATAGATGCCGTCATTTAGAACGTGGCGAGTAAAGACATCCGCGCAAAGTGCCGTGGCGGCGGCACACAGGGCAAGCCCGGCAACAAGCAGCTCGCCTCGATTCAACCATTTCGCAACCGTAGCCAGCACGCCAGCGACCTTTCGAACAAATCTGAATGAGAACGGAGGGCGGCGCCATGATACATCGCCCCGAACTGGCCGGGCCAAGAAAACCAATGGCCCGGCCGAGAATACAGGTCAGTCCTGCTGGGCCGCGAATTCCGCCTTGCCATCCTGGATCGCCTGGTACAGACGCGCGGCGCCCGATCCCATGTCTTCCAGAAGCTCGGGCAGACGCTCTTCGACACCGTCGCGCCATGCGGCATCCATTTCGGCATCAACCTCATAGAAATGCCCGCCCATATCGGCGAAGCGGTCCCGCGCCGCCGAAAGCTCGCGCTGAATCTCGACAAACAGCTCACCTTGCGAGGGCAAGCCGTCAATGATCGCTTGCTGCTGCTCTTCGCTCAGACCGCTCCAGGTGCGCTGGCTGGTGAAGAAGATCCAGGGCGCGTGGAAATGGTTGGTATTGATGAAGTGCGGCGCAGACTCGGCGGCGGGCGTGGTCAGGTAGAAGGGAAACGGAATGTCGGCCGCGCTGACCAAGTTCTGTTCAAGCCCCGGCCACAGCTCGGAAATTGGCATCTGCACCCGGTTTGCGCCCCGCACTTCCCAGAACAGGTTTGCCGGAGGCGTCGGCGAAACGCGCACGCGCTCACCTTCCAGCGAGGCCGGATCATGACAGTCGAACCGGCAGAACACGCCATAGAAACCGGCGTCACCCACTGCAAGTAGTTGCAGACCCTGTGCCGCCATCAGCTCAGCCAGAACCGGCTTTGCGTGATTGGCGATCACGTATTCCATTTCTTCCTGCGATCCCCACAGGAACGGAAACGCCAGGACCGACTGTTCGGGCACGACGACGCCAAGCCCCTGCGATGAGGTCGCCCCCACCTGTACGCGCCCGCGCAGCACCTGCTGCACCATTTCCTGCTCATTTCCGATAAACTGGCGCTCGATGGTGAATTCACCGTCCGAAGCCTCGGTCATGGCCTCGGCAACCATGTCGCCCATCGCCGCCAGCGCAGAGCCAGGCGCACCGACGCTGCCAAGCATCCACTCTTCCTGTGCCGCAAGGCTTCCGGGCAGCATACCCGCGACCACTGTCGCGGCAAGTACGGTCTTATGTTTTAGAAACATCTACTCTCCTCCCTTTTTCAGTTCAGCGTCACACCATCACTGGCCACGCTTGAATGACTCTATCTGCCGGTTACGCATGAATAGCCCCCGAACCTGACCACACGAGGCAGGCCGTTCATCGCAGGAACGACTGTCGCACGGCCCCAAGCACACTGAAGCATGAGTATCACATCATGCGACTTTGACTGTATTCCCATGAAGTGATCTTTGTCAACCTTCCTCGCGCCCCATTGCCCAAGCAGGAATCCGAGATTCATAGAGGGTTTTTGCGTGTTCGCCTCCCACTTGCATCAATTCCCTTGAATGCGTCGATCAAGAACCCGTCACTCTTCTTTGGGCCGGGTCTTAAGTTTTGATACTCGCAATCTGCGTTCGTCTATCGGCTTTTGCAGCATTCGGGCCAGAACTCTCTCAACTGTGCCCTTCGCAAAAGCGCTGCCGGGATGATACCCTGCGCGCCGTCCTCCAACAGACCCATCGCGCAAAACGGTGGTCCACCCCAGTCAAGAATTCATGTCATTCGAAACAAGCGCCGAAAACGCCTGAGCGGCACGGCTTTGATGGCGCTCGCGGTGCCGGATGACCGAGAAGTCCCTCGCCGGCAAAGTAAATCCGGCCTCGGACACAACCGCCTGAGCGATATGGTGCCTGGCGGCGCGCTGCGACAGCGCCGTCGCACCGATACCCGCCTGAACCGCGGCGATGCAGGCTTCATTCGAGGGCAATTCCAAAAGCACGGAAAGATCTGCCGCACAAACGCCGAGCGCCGTCATCGCCTCGTCGAAGGCCGCGCGCGTCCCGGAACCGCGCTCGCGCATTACCCAGTTTGCCTGCGCCAGATCGGTTGCCGACAAGGCGCAGCGATCGGCCCAGGGATGCGCCCTTCCGACCAGAAGGCACATCCGGTCGTCAGCGACAGGCCTAACCTCTATGGCCGGGTTGGACACATATCCCTCGACCACGCCGATATCCGCCGCGCCGGAAATGACGGCTTCAAGCACCGAAGCGGTGTTGCCTTGCGCGAATTTCACAACGACCTTTGGATAGTTGGCCTGAAATCGCATCAGGTATCCGGGCAGAAAATAGCTGGCAACGGTTTGACTTGCCTGTATGCGCAGCGTCCCGGCAATATCGCGTTCAAGGTCGATCAGGAATGCCTCGGCTTCGGTCGCCCGTTGCACAACGCGCCGCGCATGCGGAACGAAGCGACGGCCCGATTCGGTCAGCACGATCCCCCGCCCGACCCGGTCAAACAGGGCAACCCCGTGCCGTTGCTCAAGGCCCGAAACCGCTGCACTGACGGCCGATTGCGTCATGTTCAGCGCCTCGGCGGCGCGGGTAACATGCTGCAACTCGGCCACTTTGAGAAAGATGCGCAATTGTTCGAGGGTCACGGCTCCATTCGACTTACTCGATTGTTTTAATCTAAATTATCCGTTGGACCGATTGCTTGTCCAGATGGAATAGAGACGGCCCCAGAAGGGAGCCATCATGCCGACCGCCCGAACCCCTACCTTCCAAAGCGCATCCGGCATGGCCCTTGGCCTGCTGCCCGCCTGCGCCATTGCCGCCGGTGCGATGGGTTTGCGCCACACTAGCGGGACAGCGATCCTAAGTCCGATGTTGGTCGCGGTGCTGGTCGGGGCGGGCGTGCGGGCGCTGATGGGGCCGTATTCGCTGCCGCCCACGGGGCTGGCCTTCGCCTCACGGCCGGTCCTGAGGGCCGGAATCGTCCTACTGGGGCTCCAGGTCACGTTGACCGAGATCGCTGAACTGGGCCTGGGGGCTTTCGGGGTTGCCGCGCTGACCCTGGCGGCAAGCTATCTTGCCATCATCTGGGCAGGGCGCTTGCTGGGCTTGCCGGTGCCCCTTACGCAACTCATCGCGGCGGGCACGGCAGTTTGCGGCGCCTCGGCCGTGGTCGCGGCGAACGCAGTTGCGCGTGGCAGCGAGTCCGACGTGGGTTACGCCGTGGCCAGCGTCACCGTCTTCGGCACCATCTCCATGCTGGCCCTGCCCTTGATGGCCGGGCTGCTGGGCATGGATCCCGTGGCCTATGGCATCTGGGCCGGTGCCAGTATCCACGAGGTCGCGCAGGTGACTGCGGCATCGTTCCAGCTTGGCCCCGAGGCAGGACAGGTCGGCACGATCACCAAGTTGGCCAGGGTCATGCTTCTGGCACCGCTGGTTCTGACAATGGCGTTAATCGCGCGTGGCATCGCGACCTCTGGCGCAGCCCTGGGCGGGGTGCGCTTTCCCTGGTTCGTCCTAGGTTTCGTTCTCTTGGCAGCCGTTAATGGCGTCGTGACCATGCCGGAAAACGTCTATTCCGCAGCGGCGGAGGGCGCGACCTTCCTGATGGCGACAGGGCTTGCCGCGATGGGGCTCTCGACCGATTTGCGCGATCTGCGCAAACGCGGGCTGGTGCCGGTCATACTGGGGGCATTGGGCGGTTGCTTCGTCGTGTTCTTCGCCCTAGGGGCTGTGACGATCCTGCTTTGACGCCGGTTCCAAGCGCCGCGGACACCCGCGAACGCGTTCGATCGCGCAGCAGAGTTGACATCTCTCCTACTGGTAGTATCTTTTACTAATAACATTTGTACTCAGCACCGGCCGGGCCGCGAAAGACTTTGCAAGGATACCCATCGATGACTGAAATCGTCACCCGCTCAGAGGATGAGGCACACTGTCCAGCCGATCACCACGCCGATGTCGTGATCGTGGGAGCCGGAAACGCGGCGCTTTGTGCGGCGCTGGCCGCGCGTGACCGAGGGGCCAGCGTGTTGGTTTTGGAGGCTGCGCCCAAACCCGAGGCCGGTGGCAATTCGACCTATACCGCCGGGGCGATGCGGGTGGTCTATAACGGGGTCGACGACGTCAAGTCGCTGGTCCCCGATCTGGGCGAGGCCGAGATCAAGAACACCGATTTCGGCCAATATAGCGAGGACGACTTTTTCGACGACATGTTCCGCGTCACCGCGTTCCGCACCGACCCCGACCTGTGCGAAGCCCTGGTGCGCAAGAGCCTGCCAACCCTGCAATGGATGCGCCGGCAGGGTGTGCGGTTCCAGACTAGCCACGGCCGCCAGGCGCACAAGGTCAACGGGCGCTTTCGCTTCTGGGGCGGGCTGGTGTGCGAGGTCTGGGGCGGCGGGCCCGGCCTAGTGGACATGCTGAGCGATGCCGCGCGCGGGAAGGGTATCGAGATCCTTTATCAGACGCTGGCCACCGATCTGATCGTCACTGACGGCAGGGTCCGCGGCGTCCGGGCTACCCGCGACGGGAAAGACCTAGTCATCGGCGCCCAGGCGGTCATTCTGGCCTGTGGCGGGTTCGAATCCAACGCCGAGATGCGCGCGCGCTACCTTGGTCAGAACTGGGATCTGGCCAAGGTCCGGGGTACGCGGTTCAACATGGGGCTGGGCCATGCCATGGCTCTTTCCGCCGGTGCCCGACCGGCGGGCCACTGGTCGGGGGCGCATGCCGTCGCCTGGGATCAGAACGCACCCGAATACGGTGATCTGGCGGTTGGCGACGCGTTCCAGAAACACAGCTATCCCTTCGGGATCGTGGTCAACGCGCATGGCAAGCGTTTCATCGACGAGGGCGCCGATTTCCGCAACTATACCTATGCGAAATACGGTCGCGAGATTCTGGAACAACCGGGCCAGTTCGCATGGCAGGTCTTCGATGGCAAGGTCGCGCATATGCTGCGCGACGAATATCGCATCCGCGAGGTCACGCGTGTCGAGGCGGGATCGCTGCAAGAACTTGCGCAAAAGCTGGAAGGCGTCGATCCCAAGGGCTTTCTTCACACGGTCGAGACCTTCAACCAGGCCATCCTCCAGGATCGCCCCTTCGACCCCACTGTCAAGGATGGCCGCGCCGCCATGGGGCTTGAGGTGCAAAAATCCAACTGGGCGAATCCGATCGACACACCCCCGTTCGAGGCCTATGCCGTGACCTGCGGCGTGACTTTCACCTTTGGCGGGCTCAAGATCACCCCCGACGCCGAGGTCGAGCACCTGACCGGCACACCGATTCCGGGGCTGTTCGCGGCGGGTGAAATCGTCGGCGGTCTGTTCTACAACAATTATCCTGGTGGAACGGGGCTGACATCGGGCGCGGTCTTCGGAAAGATCGCCGGCGAATCGGCGGCGGCGCATGTGCAGACGGCACAATCTGCCGGCGAATCCGGCACCACCGCGCGCCCAGCCCGGCCCGCAACGATACGGGGATAAGAGAATGACACACCACCGCGGCCGGCCCGAACCATCGGTAGAGCATGGATTGAGGCGATGACGCTCAGGAACGGTGCTGCGATCGCAGGTGTGGCCGAGTCGCGGCTTGGCGTGGTTCCCGGCGCAACCGTGCTGACCCTTCAGGCCGAAGCTGCGCACGCCGCGCTGGCCGATGCGGGTTTGACCAAGAGCGATGTGGACGCGGTTTTCTGCGCCGGCCGCTGGGGCCGGACCAACCTTCTGGAAGTGTCCGAATACCTTGGGATCCAGCCGCAATTCGCCGATGGAACTAATGTCGGCGGCGCCTCGTTCGTCTATCACTTGGGGCATGCCGCAGCGGCGATCCAGGCAGGGCTTTGTAAGGTTGCGCTTATCCTTTACGGCAGCACCCAGCGTTCGCGGCAGGAACGCTCGCTGTCGGTCGGCGATCACAAGCTGGCATTTCAATACGAGGGGCCGTTCGGATTGCCCTCGCCCGTGGGGGGCTATGCGCTGGCGGCGGCACGGCACATGGCGGTGCATGGCACCACTCGCGCTCAACTGGCCGAGGTTGCGGTGGCCGCGCGGCAATGGGCGGCCCTGAACCCTGCGGCCTACAAGCGCGCGCCGCTGTCGCTGGATGATGTCCTGGCCGCGCCGCCGGTGTCCGAGCCACTGCATCGGCTGGATTGCTGCCTTGTCACCGATGGCGGCGGCGCGGTGGTGGTTGTCGCGCCCGACATTGCCCGCACGCTGCCCAAACCGCCGATCTGGATTCGCGGCTATGGCGAGGCCCTGACCCATATGGTGATTTCACAGATGCCGGACATCCTGCAAAGCCCGGCCGCGGCGGCGGGATCGCGCGCTTTTTTGATGGCAGGGATGCAGGCATCCGACATCGACGTCGCCCAGATCTACGATTCGTTCACGATCACCGTGTTGCTGACGCTGGAGGCCCTGGGGTTCTGCCGGCCCGGCCACGCCGGGGCCTTCGTCGCGGATGGCCGGATCGCACCCGGCGGCGAACTGGCGCTGAACACCAGTGGCGGCGGGCTGTCGTATTGTCATCCGGGCATGTTCGGCATCTTCCTGATCATCGAGGCGGTGCGCCAGCTGCGTGGCGAATGCGGCCCGCGCCAGGCGCCGCGCCATGGCAACGCCCTGGTCAGCGCGACCGGCGCGGTCCTGTCGTCGAACGCGACCTGCATTCTGGAAAGGACCAGCTGACATGTCCGAGCACCATCCCGAACCCGACGAAGACTCGCGGCCCTGGTGGGACGCGCTGGCGCGGCACCTCCTGACCTATCAGACATGCACCGATTGCAACGGCGTCGTGTTCTATCCGCGCAACCGCTGCTGCCATTGCCTGTCCGATGCCCTGCAATGGCACCAGTCGCTCGGGCTGGGCACGGTCTATTCGCGGACACTGGTCCATCGCGCACCCGATCCACGGATGCGCGATCAGCTGCCGTATCCGGTGGCCCTGATCGATCTGGACGAGGGCTTTCGCATGATGAGCCGTCTGGTGGGCCCCGATGCCAACCAGACTCCGATCGGCGCGCGCGTGCAGGTCGTCTTTGGCCTCGGCCCGGACGGTCGCCCCCTGCCGTTCTTTGAGCCCGTCGATCCGGTCGCCGCGCCGGACAAACGCGGCGACGCAAACGGGGGGGGACATGAAACAACGTAAGGCGAACTCGGTGGCCGAGGCGGTCACGGGTATAAAGAATGGCGATGTCGTGCTGATCGGTGGCTTCGGCCGCGGCGGGGTGCCCGAGAACCTGATCGAGGCGGTGTGCGAGCGCAAGCTCAGGGATCTGACGATCGTCAGCAACAACGCGGGCACGGGGCACACGGGGATCGCGCGCCTGCTCGAAGAGGGTTGCGTGCGCAAGATGATGTGCAGCTTTCCCTTGGCGGCCGAGTCGATCGTGTTCCAGGAACTGTTCGCCCGTGACGCCGTCGAGCTTGAGGTCGTTCCCCAGGGCACGCTGGCCGAACGCATTCGCGCAGGCGGCGCCGGGCTGGGCGGGTTCCTGACACCGACCGGCGTGGGCACCGACATCGCTGCGGGCAAGCAGGTTCTGACCGTCGCGGGCCGCGATTACCTGTTGGAAACCGCGTTGCGCGCGGACGCGGCGCTGATCAAGGCGCATCGCGTCGATGCCGTCGGAAACCTGACATACCGGATGGCAGCGCGAAACTTCAATCCGATCATGGCGATGGCCGCGGATCACGTCGTCGTCGAGGCACATGAGGAAGTGCCAATCGGCGGGCTGGACCCGGAATGCATCATCACGCCGGGCATCTATGTGGACCGCTATTGCATCTGTCCGAAACCTTGAAAGGAGCGCTTTGACATGGCCCATCCCGAATTCGCGGCAAAGGCGCTTGATCGAGACCAGATGGCCCGCAGGGTCGCGGCCGAGTTGCAGAGCGACTGGGTCGTCAACATCGGCATCGGTATGCCAACCAAGGTCATCCCGCACGTGCCTGCCGAGCGCGACATCATTTTTCACAGCGAAAACGGCATCATCGGCATGGGGCCGGAAATTGACGGCGTGAACGAGGTCGACAACGACCTGCTGAGCGCGGGCAAGCGGCCGGTGTCGCTGAACCCCGGCGGATCGTTCGTGCACCACGCGGATTCGTTCGCGCTGGCACGCAACGGCCGGCTGGACGCCACGATCCTCGGCGCCTATCAGGTCGCATCGAACGGCGATCTGGCCAACTGGAAACTGCCGGGCGCGCGCGCCGGTAACATCGGTGGCGCGATGGATCTTGCCGCCGGGGCGCGGCGGGTTCTGGTGATGATGACGCATGTCACTGGCAAGGGCGAACCGAAGCTGGTCGAACGCCTGCGCTATCCACCAACCGCTCTGGGGGTGGTGCGCAAGGTATTCACTGATCTGGCGGTCCTGTCGGTGACAGACAAGGGCTTTCATCTGGATGAAATCGTCGAAGGTCTAACGCCCGAGGATGTTCAGCGCGTCACCGACGCACCGCTATACTGGCAGACCGCGCCCGCGGCTATCCGTGTCTTAACTCGCGAAAAAGGCTGACAAGGACGCGCCGCGATGAACGGATTGACGGATATTATGGCACCCGTTCTGACCGAATTCGATACCATCCAGTTGGCGTTTCTGGGTGCGGCCACGATCTTCGGCGCGGTGTTTCGCGCCTATGCCGGGTTCGGCGCGGGCCTGTTTCTCGTGCCGATCTATTCGCTGTTTCTGTCGCCGTCGCAGGCGATCGTTCTTGTTACGCTGCTCAATCTGCCGACTACGTTGCAGATCCTTCCACGGGTCTGGCACGATATTCCCTGGCGCAGGGTTGCCGCACTCAATGTCATGGCGGCGGCGACCATCCCGATCGGGGTCTGGCTGCTGGTGCGCGTCGACGGCGATGCGCTGACACGGGTTATCGGCGTTCTGGTTATCGCGCTTGCGGTGCTATTGCTGAGCGGCTGGCGCTATCGGGGGCCGCAGGCGTTGCCGCAGGATCTTGTCATCGGCATGGCGGCCGGCCTCATCTCGGGCGCGACCGGCATGGGCGGGCCGCCGATCGTGCTCTACTTTCTGTCCGGCACGGCGGCGACGGTGATGGTGCGCGCGGCCTTCATTGTCAGTTTCTTCTTCATCACGGTCGTGACCTTTGCCAGCCTCGTCACGGCGGGACTGGTGGCGCTGCCGGACGTCCTGCGCTTTGCGGTCCTGTTGCCGGCCTATGCGATCGGAACCTGGCTTGGCAGTGCCCTGTTTCAACGCACCAAGGACCATGACCGCCTATTCCGCACGGTCGCGCTGTGCGCGCTTATGGTCGTGGGGGTCGTGGCGGTTGCGCACTGACGCCATCTCAGTAGCAGCTTTCCAGAAACGCGACCACATCGCCCTGCGCCAGCGCCGGGCCAGGGTTGAAGGCCATGCCTGGCTCTTGCAGCACCTGCGCTGCGATGGCGCCGAGCTGGTCGCGCCCGATGCCGACCGCGCGCAACTGGCCTGGCAAACCCGCGGCCTCGCGCAGGCGATCCACCGCCTGTGCCAGTACGCGGGGCGAGTCGCCCTCGGTTTTCAACTCCAGTACCGCGGCGGCGCTATCCAGCAGGCCGGCGCTGACGCGCGCGTTGAAGCGCAGCGCGTGCGGCAAGAGAATGGCATTGGCGACGCCATGCGAAACGCCGCGCGCGCCGAGAACATGACACGTGGCATGGTGCAGGCCGGTGCGCGCGTTGATGATCGCGCGTCCCGCCAGGAAGGCCCCGGTCAGCGCCTGAGCCCGCGCCGCCTGGTCATCGGATTTCAGGATCGCGGTCAACCCGCCGTGCAGCCGAGGCAGGGCCGCAAGCGCCAGTGCCGACGAAACCGGGTCGCGGCGGCGGGAATACAGCGCCTCAAGGCAATGCGCCAAGGCGTTCATGCCCGACGGCAGCATCACCGACGGGGGCGTGCCCAGGTTGCCGACCGGGTCGAGGATGATCGAGCGCGCCGCGATCTGCGGATGCCGCAGGATCCGCTTGTGCCCCTCGGCATCGATCAACCCGGTGCGCGGGATCGCCTCGGCGCCCGACAGGGTGGTGGGAATGGCAATGACCGGCACAAGCGGCGGCGCCGCCGGATTGCCCGGCTGCACCGCGCGTGCCAGCGCGGGCAGCGAAATCCCCTGCATGGCCATCGCGATCCCCTTGGCCAGGTCGATCGCACTGCCACCGCCGATCACGACGATCCCATCGGCCCCGGCCGCGCGCCCTACGCGGGCGCCTTCGGCCGCCAGACCCATATCGGGATGTGGGCGCACCTGATGAAATCGCGCGTGTGGCAGCGCCACGACCGCCCGCGCGACCACCCTGCCTTGCCGCGAGTCCATGGCCCGCGTGCTGGCGACAACCATTGGGCGCCGGCATTCGGCCGCCTGGATGACCGTGGCCAGACACTCGTCCAGCGAGGTGGTCAGTTCCAGCCTGACGCTTGGCAGATCCAGCCCGAAGGATGCCGGATCGTTCATGATCCAGCGGCCGGGTCGCGGCTGACAGCCACCTGCGTCCCCGGCCCGCTGACGTGCACCCGCCGCAAGGATGGCAACTTGCGAACCTCGTTCAGCAATTTCGAAAGGGGTGTGTCCAGCAGCGTGTAATCGGTCACCATCGCGCCCGCCGACAACATGTCATCGACCTGGCTGCCCTTGAACATGAAACGCATGAGCCGTTCCTCGTCCGACATGTCGGGATACCTGCGCCGCAGATCGGGCACGGCCGGTTCCAGCGGCTGGGGTTCACCCGGGATCGACTGCGATCCACGCTCGACGATCCGGTCGAGAATATCGGGATCGACTGGCGCGACAAGTTTGCCGAAATGCCCCAGCGCATAGCGTTTCACCTCATCTGGGACGACCAAGTAACGCTCGCCCTGCATGATGTTATAGACCGCCTGCGTTGCCACGAACTGCGCAAAGGGCGTGACCATGATCGGCCATCCCAGCTCTTCGCGGATGCGGCCGCATTCGCCGAGAACGTCATCAAAGCGGTCGCTGATCCCGGCCTGTTCGAGCTGAAACTGGAGGTTCGTCAGCATGCCGCCCGGCAATTGGTGGCGAAAATGGTAATCGTCGTATTCACAGGGAATGCCGACCGGCTTGCCCTCCTGTTCGGCCACCGCCGCGAAATGGGCCGAGACCGCGTCGATGCAGGCGTCATCCAGCCCTACATCAAAGCCGCGCCCGCGCAGGTTGCGCGCGATGGTCTGGGTCGCGGGTTGCGCCGGGCCGTTCGCAAGCGGTGCAACCGATGTGTGCACGCCGTCGGCGCCAGCCTTGATCCCCTCAAGATAGACCAGCGGCGCCAGCCCGGTCATGCAATGGCTGTGGATTTCCAGCGGAACCTTGCCCAGCACCTTCTTCATGGCCGGCACCAGTGTCCGAATGCGATCGACCGTCAGCAGACCGCCCGAATCCTTCAGCATCAGGTGGTCGATCTCGACGCGCTGCATCATGTCGCGCACCTTGCCGACAAAATAGTCGTCGGTATGCGCCGGGCTTTCGGTAAAGACCAGCGCGCCCCCGACCTTTGCACCAGCGCGTTGGCCCACGCGCATGGTTTCGGTGATGTTGTCCAGATCGGCCAGCGCGTCAAAGGCGCTCAATTTTCCGATCCCGGCCCGCACCAGCAGCTCGACCCACAGATGCACGACATCATCGGGAAGGATGCGAAACGTGACCAGGCTTTTCGATCGCAAACCGGCCTTCAGCGGGGTTTTGGCCGCCCGCTCGCGCACCAGTCGAATCCGATCCCACGGGTTTTCGCGCAGATAGCGGACGCAGACATCAAACTGGATCGACCCCATGAGGTCGAGCGCGTCGTAACCCGCATTGTCCAGATGTTCCACGGCGGGCAGCATCATCGCGGTGGTCATCCGCGTGGCCCAAAGACATTGCTGGGCATCGCGCAGCGTGGTGTCGGTAAACTTGACGCGGGTCATTTTGCCCTCCAAGCAGGCAGGAATTCCATTTCGATCCATTTCGTGTGTATCGCGCCGCTGCGATAATCATTGTGTCGCATGATGGCGCGGTGCATCGGTGCCGTCGTGGTGACACCTTCGGCGCGCAGCGCGGCAAGCGAAGTCTCCATGCGCGTGATTGCCTTCTCGCGATCATCGGCGTGCACGATGATCTTGGCAATCAGCGAGTCATAGTGAGGCGCGATCAGGTAGCCCGAAAAGCAATGGCTATCGACGCGCACACCGGCCCCTTTCGGGGCGTCCCATCGCATCAACCGGCCCGGCGAAGGACGAAATCCGTGCTCGGGGTCCTCGGCGTTGATACGACACTCGATCGCGTGGCCCTGCAGCGCGATGTCCTGCTGACGCAATCCAAGCGCGTGTCCCGCCGCAACGGACAGTTGCAACGCGACCAGATCGATGCCGCTGACCATTTCGGTGACCGGATGCTCGACTTGGATCCGGGTGTTCATTTCGAGGAAATAGAACTGCGCCTGGTTCTCGTCATAGATGAATTCGACGGTCCCGGCGCCGACATAGCCGACATGACGCGCCAGATTCACGGCCGCGGTGCAGATCTCCGCACGCTCGCGCGGTTGCAGGATCGGCGAGGGCGCTTCTTCGATCAGCTTCTGATAGCGGCGCTGAACCGAACATTCGCGCTCGCCCATATGGACGACATTGCCCTGCCCATCAGCAAAGACCTGCACCTCGATATGCCGCGCCCGTTCAACTAAGCGTTCGACAAAAACGGCGGCGTCGCCAAAGGCGGCCTCGGCCTCGGCGGCGGCGGCCTGCACAGCGCCGGCCAGATCCGCCATGGCGTGAACCTGACGCATTCCCCGGCCGCCGCCCCCCGCGCTGGCCTTGACCAGAACCGGAAAGCCGTGTTCGCGGGCAAATGCCTCGGCCTTTGCCGCGCCCAAGATACGCCCCGTTCCCGGCGGAACCGGCAATCCCGCCTGTTGCGCGCACTCGCGCGCGGCGACCTTGCTGCCCATCAACTCGATCACGTCGGCTGGCGGGCCGATGTACGCAAGGCCGTTGTCCGCGACCATCCGCGCGAACGCGGCATTTTCGGAAAGAAAGCCATAGCCCGGATGCACTGCGTCGCAGCCCTTGCCCAGTGCCGCGGCCACCAAGGCGGGCATGTTCAGATAGCTCTTCTGCGAAGGCGCCGGACCGACACAGACCACGTCATCGGCAATCAACGCGCCCAACGATTCACGGTCGGCGGCGGATACCGCCAGGACCGACTCGATCCCGGCCTTGCGACACGCACGAATGACGCGCACCGCGATTTCCCCGCGGTTTGCAATGAGGACGCGTTTCATCGCCAACTCCGGTCAGTTTGCACGGATTCGAATGAGGGGCTGGTCGAATTCAACCATTGCGCCGTTCTCGACTTCGACGCCGGTGACCACGCCGTCGGTCTCGGCTTCGATCGTGTTGAACAGTTTCATGCATTCGATGAGGCACAGGATCTGACCCTTGGTGACGGTATCGCCGACGTTGACATAAGGCGGCTCCTCGGGACTCGGGGCGCGATAGAACGTGCCTAGCATGGGCGAGCGCATGACGGTATCGCCATCATCCGGCAGGCTTGGCGCAGCGGCCGGGGCCGGTGCGGGTGCCTCGCCGGTCGGGGCAGGGACCGGCGCCGCGGCGGCGGGTTCGGGCACCGCGGCGACCGGAGCCGGAGCCTGAGCCGGGGCCATCAGGCCAGACAGGTCGCCGCCATCCTTGGCAACACTTAGGGAAATTCCCGCCGTTTCGATACGCAGCGCGGTGAAGTCCGATTGCTCGAACAGCCGCAACAGCACCATCACTTCGCTGGTTTCTTTCGTCATCATTGATTTTTCCGACATATCGTTTGCGGGCCCGAACAGCCCTGACACAGAGCGGGTGCGCGACCTGACGTCAGCGCACCATGCCCCATTTGCGAACCGTGTGGTCTTCCAGCACCCGGAAAATGACGTTCTCGACGATCAGCCCGATCAGGATCACCGTTCCAAGGCCCGCGAAGACGTTGGCGATCAGCAGTTCGTTCTTGCTGACAAAGATAAACCACCCCAGACCGCCGGAAGAAGAGCTGACACCGAACACCAACTCGGCCGCGATCAGCGTACGCCACGCGAAGGCCCAAGCGATCTTGAGCCCGGTCAGGATCGACGGCAGCGCCGCCGGGATCAGGATGCGCATGACATAGAACAATCCGCGCAGGCCATAGTTGCGCCCGCACATCCGCATCGTCTCGCTGACCGAGGTGAAGCCGGACAGGGTGTTCAGCGCCAGAGGCCAGAGCACCGCATGGACAAGAACGAAGATCAGGCTGGTTTCCCCCAGACCGAACCACAGCAAGGCCAGCGGCAAAAGCGCGATCGCGGGCAGCGGGTTGAACATTGATGTGAGCGTCGCAAGGAAATCGTTGCCGATGCGCGTCGATACCGCCAGTGATGTCAGAATTGCCGCGACCGCGACCCCGATCAAATAGCCCTTCAGCAAGACCCCAATAGACGACCACGCCATAGCAAGCAGACGGCCTTCGGTGAACTCGCGCCAGAACGCTTCGGCAGTCGCGCCGAAGGTCGGCAACATCAGCGAATTGTTTACCCAAAGCGCGTAAAGCTGCCAGACACCGGCCAAGATTACCAGGATTGTCAGGCGGCGGACTAGCGTGATTTCGCTTACTCGCTCCCACAGGGTCAGCGGGCGCGCAACGTCAACGCGATCATCGAATGGCTTGGGCTCGCGC
This sequence comes from Rhodobacteraceae bacterium HLUCCA12, assembly GCA_001314715.1. GTDB lineage: Bacteria > Pseudomonadota > Alphaproteobacteria > Rhodobacterales > Rhodobacteraceae > Pararhodobacter. Next base: position 33,093 of record LJSV01000021.1, read on the forward strand.
TCGAACTCGGGGCGCCGCGGCGGTTCGCGCCGTCCCGGCGTGCCTTGCGCGTCAAAGGTTTCAGCGGTCGTCATCTTCGATCTCCTCCACCCGATCGGCAAAGAGCATTTCGTGGATGTGATTGTGCAGCGCCTGGAACTGCTCGCCGCCAATGCTGCCAATACCCAAATCGCCCGAATTCAGTTCAGCCTTGACTTGGCCGGGATGTGGCGAAAGCACTAGAATCCGGTTGCCGATGATCAGGGCTTCCTCGATCGAATGGGTGACGAACAGTACGGTAAAGCGAACATCGTCCCACAGCTGCAGCAATTCCTCCTGCATCCGCCGGCGCGTCAGCGCATCGAGGGCGGCAAAGGGCTCGTCCATTAGCAGGATCGCGGGTTCCATCGCCATGGCACGGGCGATGGCGACGCGCTGCTTCATCCCGCCTGACAGCATGTGCGGATAGGCGTCGGCGAACTTGGTCAGGCCAACCTTGTTGACATAGTCCATCGCCTGGTCGGTCGCCTCGGCCCGGCTCATGCCACCGCCGGTGATCAGCGGAAACATCACATTCTGCTTGACCGTCTTCCACGGCAACAGCTGGTCGAATTCCTGAAAGACCATCATGCGTTCGGGGCCGGGCCCGCGTACCGGCTTTCCGTTCAGCTCGATCTGGCCATTGGCCGGCTTCATGAATCCGGCCACACCCTTGAGCAAGGTCGATTTGCCGCAACCCGACGGCCCCAGCAATATGAAGCGGTCGGCGGCATAGGTGTCGAAGCTGACGCAATACGTTGCCGTGACCAGATGATCCTTGGTCTTGTATTGCAGCGTGACATCCTTGACCTGCAACAGTGGCCGCTCGGGCGGGATCTGCGATCCCGCCTTGGCAGTCGTCTTATCTTGCGACTTGATTTCCATGTTCATCGCCGGCAACCGATCAGCTTCCGTCACGATCATGAATCTCGGGGAAATACAGCGCGCGCCAGTCCTCCGGCCGATTGTCGATGCGGCCGATGTCGGCCATGAAGTCGGCAAACACCATCGTCCGCGTCGGCGTGGATGAAAAGACTGTGTCTTCGCGCCCGAGCATCTCCAGAACGAAGTCGAGTTCAAGCGTCGATCCCGATTCCTCCAGATAGATCTCGGCGCTTTGCTCGGGATTCTCGGCGATGAAGTCCATGGACTCGTCCAATGCCGCAAGAAATGCTGCATAGACGGTGGGATTCTCCTCGCGGAAGACGTCTGTCGCCGCTATGATCCCGTTTGTCACCGGCCCACCCATCACGTCGAACGAGCTCAGCACCATCCGGATGTTGTCTTCGGCAAGCGCCTGATACTGGAACGGCGGGTTGGTGAAATGGGCCGTGATCTCGGACGACCCCGACAAAAGCGCGACCATTCCGTCAGGATGCGACATCGAAACCGTGATATCATCAAGACGATCATAGTTTTCTGGGCCCCAGACCTGCGCCGCCGCCATCTGGAGTTCGGTCGCCTGAAGCGACACCCCCACAGCCGGAAGCGCGATCCGATCCTCGGATGTGAAATCCTCGATCGTTTCGACATCCGGGTTGCGGGTCACAAGGTATTGCGGCAGTGCGCTGAAGGCCGCAACACCGCGCACATCCAGGTTCTCGCGGGTGCGATCCCAGATCGTGATCAACGGCGGGGTGCCGGTCGCTGCAAAATGCAGGTTGCCGGAAATCAGCGCGTCGTTCATGGCAGCGCCGCTGGAGTATGTGTTCCAGTCCACCTCAAGCGCATCCATGCCCATCTCTGCCGCATGCTTTTCGATCATTTCCTGATTACGCATGATCAACAACGGCAAATAGGTGATGCCATACTGATAGGCGACCGTCGTCGTTTCGACCTCCGCCTGTGCAGCGCCGGGCGCGAGCGCGATTGCCGTCGACATCGTTGCCGCGGCACCCGCCATCAAGACACAGCGCCGTGTGGCCTTTGATTTGGCCGGCCGGATATTCCGTTCCATGGCTCTTCCTCCCTGATCGAAATTGCGCGCCGCCATCCCGGCGACGTACATCATTCTGGCGTCCCTTGCATGATGTGGCGCACCGCCCTCCATCGGCGCGCGCCGCGCCGGACCCCCCTGTAGGCCGATCCGAGCTTCCCAGAAATGGCGAAGCTGGCGGACTTGCCTAGATCAATACTAGTCGTTGATAGTAGCAAAAGCAACTACGGTTTTTCGGCCCGCTCTTTTCGGCCCGATTCCAAGCGCCGTGGCGCCAAATCCGGCAAAGAATACCTGCTAAACCGACTTGGGAAAGAAATTCCGCATTTGCCTAGCGCGATTCTGGATCCAGGTTCGAAACGATGCTCCGCGCCAAGCTTCGACACCACGCGCATGCCCCGCTCTCCAGCAGCAGGGCACGCGTGATTCGCCGAGCGGCGCCTCGCGGCGAGTCCTAGAAAGCGCCGGCAGACGCAAAGTCGTTATTGACAGAATTAACAGTAGTAGCTAATACTAATACTTATTTGATCGTCCGGCTTCGCCCGGAACGCTCTCAACTCGCGCGAAGCCCGGAGGGAAGCATGAACATCCAGACCCACACGAAAGCAGATCTTGACGGTCTGACGATGCGCTTTGCCGCCATCGGCGCAGAGCTTGATCATGACGATCTGCCGGAAGACGTTAGCCATAAGGCCAAGCTGATTATCCGCGATGGCATCGCCAACCAGATCGCGGCCTCGGCAACCAGCGAGGCCGCAAAGGCGATGGTTGACCTCGTGCGTGAATGGGGCGGTGCGCCGCAAAGCACGGTCTCGGGCTCGGGCCTGAAGCTGCCGGCCCCCATCGCCGCCATGTGCAACGGCATGATGGGCCATGGTGTTGAACTGGACGATGCGCATGGCTCAGGCCTGATCAAGGCCGGCTCGGTCCTTATTCCGGCGGTCTTTGCTGCGGCCGAACTCAACCCCAAGGCGACTGGCAAGGATGCCGTTGCCGCGATCGTCGCGGCGTACGAGCTTGCGATCCGGGTCGCCAAGGCGATCAACCCGGGCCATCGTCACCGTGGCTATCATACGACCAGCACGGTCGCCTGCATCGGCGCCGCGGTCGCGGCTGGCCGCATGCTGGGCTGCAACACCGAGCAGATCGCCAGCGCCATCGGTCTGGCCGCGATGCAGTCCAGCGGCATCCAAGCTTATCTCGATGATCCCTGCATGGCGAAACCCTTCGGCCCCGGCAAGGCGGCATTCAATGGCGTCTTGGCAGCGATCATGGCCTCACGCGGGTTCACCGGCCCACGCAAGGTTCTGGAATCGCGCGAGGGCTTCTTGAATGCGTTCACTGACGAGGTGCGCCTGTCGGACCTGCTGGAAGGTCTGGGCCATGAATTCGCGATTATGGAAGTCGGGTTCAAGCCCCATGCCGCATGCCGCTATGCGCACGGACCCATCGACATCGCCCAGCATTTCCGCGCCCAGGGAACTACGCTCGAGAACACAGCGAGGGTGCGCGTCGAGATGAGCAAGCTCGCCATTCGGCAGGCGTCGAAATACCCCTGCCCCAGCATGAATGCGGCGATGGGCAGCACCCAATTCGGTATAGCGCTGGCCCTGGCGAAAGGCAGCAATGGCCTGCGCGATTACTGGGACGGATACGGCGATCCAGTGATCCACGACGGCGCCGGAAAGGTAACGCTGGAAGAGAACCCCGAATTCGGCATCGGCGGGCGCCAATCGGTCGTGCATATCGAAACCACCGACGGTCGAAAGCTGTCACACCGGCAAGAGGAACCCAAGGGCGAACCTACCCACCCGATGAGCAATGACGAGCTTGAAAAGAAATTCGCCAGCACAGCGGGACTGGTCATCGATCAGCACCGCACCGTCGAGATCAGCCGCAGGATCATGTCGCTTGAAACCGAACCAAGCGCCGCCGCATTTCCGCAGTTGACCGTCGCTGTATCAGACGGCGGCACACCGCAGTTGCGCGCGGGCTAAGGGCCTCCGATGGCCTTGGCAGCCAAAACAGCCGACGCAGGCCACGCCCATCCCGAACAGATCGGCGTGGACTGCCTGTTCATGCGCGGCGGTTCCAGCCGGGGCGGGTTCTTTCTGGAAAGCGACCTGCCCGCCGACCCGCGCGCGCGTGCCGCGCTGCTGCTGGCGCTCTATGGCTCGCCCGATCTGCGCCAGATCGATGGGATCGGCGGCGGCGACCCGCTAACCAGCAAGGCCGCGGTCATCGGGCCGGCGTCGCACCCCGATGCCGATCTGGACTACACGTTCTACCAGGTCGGCATCGACCGCGCGCAGGTCTCGACAGGCGGGAACTGCGGCAACATGCTGTCCGCCGTGGGTGCATTCGGCGTTCTCAAGGGACTCTTGCGGCCCACCGAACCCGAAACCGCGGTGCGCGTGCATGTCACGAACATCGGTCAGGTCGTGACGCTGCGCCAGCCCGTGCGCGATGGTTTTCCGCGAGTCGATGGCGACACATCCATTCCCGCCGTCCCTGGTACCGGCGCCGGCATCACGATCGATTTCGGCAATTGCGCGGGGTCGTTGTCCGGGCGTTTGCTGCCCACCGGCGCGCCGTCCAACATCGTCGAGGTCGCCGGTCGGCCGGTGTCAGTTTCCTTTGTCGATGCCGCAACGCCATTCGTCTTCGTAGCCGCCTCCGACCTGGGCGCGACAGGCACCGAACTGCCCGTGCAGATCCTTACCGATACCGCGCTCATGGAGGCGCTCGAATCGATCCGCAGCTGGGCCGCCGTGGTCCTGGGCCGTGTCACCCGGGCCCAAGATGCCCGAAAGGTCACGCCGAATGTGCCCCGCGTCATCATGGTCGCACCACCGCAGCAATATACCACCACCAACGGCGCCCAGGCCGGGCCAAGCGACATGGACCTTTGCGTGCGCCAGCTAGCGATGCAGAAACCGCACAACGCGCTGGCCGTTACCGGCGCGGTGTGCACGGCCGTCGCGGCCCGCGTGCCCGGCTCCATCGTTGCCGCGCTCTCGGCCTCGGACGGGCCATATACGCGACTTGGCCATCCCGGTGGCGTCTTGCAGGTATCCGCGCAGGTCGAGGACGCAGGCCCCGAACTCCGGGTGACAAGCGCGATGATCGAACGCACCGCTCGGCTGATCATGGCCGGCAGGCTTTACGCACCACGCTCGCGCATAGCTGCACTGGCCCCACAGGTCGAGATCTGATCGCAGCAGCAGAAAGGGAGCTCATGCCTTCCCTATCTTTCACCGGCCCGCCGCGCAGCCCGAAGCCGCGTGCGCGTGGGCTGACTTCGATAATCGATTTCGGACCCGACGGATTCGGCTGGACCGGGCCGCGCGGGGTGCGCGACCTGCTCGACGTGGCCGCCGAGCATATCGATTATGCAAAGATCTATGCGATGAACGCGCTTCTCATCCCCGAGGAGGTCGTAACCCGCATCGTGCGCCTGTATCGCGACGCGGGTGTCACTCCCTATGCCGGTGGCATCCTGTTCGAACATGCCGCCCATACCGGTCAGATCGACGGCTATATCAACCACTTGCACAGGATCGGGATCAAAACGGCGGAAGTGTCCGAGAACTACCTGCAATTTCCCGACGCCACACGCGAGCGCCACATCGAGACGTTGCAACGCGCCGGCATTTCCGTGATCTATGAATTTGGCCTCAAGAACCCATCCGAACCGTTCGATCTTGAACGACTCGAAGCCATTGTTCGATCGAATATCGACCAAGGCGTCCAGCACGTCATTGTCGAGCAATCCGAAATCGACATGGCGCGCAGCCAATCACCCGGATTGCTTGGGGAACTGGCCTCGCGCCCGTGGTTTCGATATATTCTCATCGAGGCCGATCCATACGGGTTTCCGACGCAGCACGCCCAGCTTCTCGGCGAGTTCGGGCCTGATGCGAACCTTGCCAACATCGCCGCCGGTCAGGCGCTGCGACTGGAGGGAATGCGAAGGGGAGTTGGGCGCTCGGTCAATTACGCCATGTTCAAGGAATAGATTGAATGGATATCTCTGTCGCCAAGGCCAATTTGCAAGGCCTGATACGGAATCTTCAAAGTCTCGGTTTCAGCGATTACGAGGCCAAGGCGTATATCTCGCTGCTAAAGGTGCAGCCCGCCACCGCCTACGAGGTCAGCAAGGAAGCGGGCATTCCAAAGGCGAACTGCTACACTGTTCTCGAAAGCCTGAGCAAACGCGACAGCGTCCAGCCGATTTCAGAGAGTCCGTTGCGATACGTTGCGGTGCCGCCCGAAGTTCTGTTCGAGCGCATTGCCAAGAGCACCGAGGAGCGCTGCAACCAACTGGTGAATGATCTCAAGGCGGTCGGCACGGGCCCCGACTATGATTATGTCTGGTCTCTGTCGGGGCGCGACCCGATCAACCAAGCCATCGACCAACTGATCCGAGATGCCAAACACCAACTTTGGGTCAAGGCGACGGCATCGGCACTTATGGTTCACCGCGAGGCCCTGCGCGAATGCGCCGCACGCGGCGTGATCGTGCGGATCATCCTGTTTGGGGATGACCCCGAGCCGTTTCAGTTCGGCGACGAGAACCGCTGCTGGCTGCACGAGGGCAACGGGATCGCGGTCGGCATCTCGCATCTGTTGTTCACAATTGCCCGCGACTACGAAGAGGCCATCGTGGCCGAATTCGGCGAGGCGCCCCATGCCTCGGTCACGCGCAACCGGGCCATGGTCAACGTCGTCGACAGCCTGATCCGCCACGAGATCTACTTTGCCGAGATATTCGAGGCGTTCGGCGACGAGATCATGGAATGCTTCGGCCCCGCGCTCTATCATCTGCGCAGCAAATACCTGCCGCGACAACAGGCCGAGGACCTCGGAAGCCGCCTTGATGACATCCGTATGGCGTCGCGAGGCTGAGCGCAGAGAATCGGCGCAGCTTCCTCATGCGGCCGCCCTTTGCCCCAACCGGGCGTCAGGAACCTGCGCACAGCGCGATGGTCCCTGCGCCCTGTCCGCATTCCGCGACCACGCTGTTGACAGCTGTCTGAATCGCCCGCTGTTTGGCAAGCGTAGTCGTCAAGATTCGGCGGGGTATTCGATCGAATATGTGTCAGGTCCCTATCTACGTCCACTACGACGGATAACGTAAAGAATCTTTCGCACTTTCAGATTTGACGGCTCCTTCTACAGTGACGGAAGGAGCGAAAGGATGGCTGACGAGAAGAAGGACGGTGCGAT
>LJSV01000022.1 GCA_001314715.1 Rhodobacteraceae bacterium HLUCCA12
GGCCGCGGTCGAGACGCTGGGCTCGACCAGCGTGATCTTCGCCGACAAGACCGGAACGCTGACGCAGAACCGGATGCGCGTGGCGCGGCTGGCGCTGCCCGGCCAGGACGAGGAGGTGCCCTGGGACGCGGACACGCGTCCCGAAGAGCCCTCATCCTTGGCATGTCGGCTGCTGGAGGTGGCCGCGCTGTGCAACAATGCCGAACTGGGGCAGAAAGATGACGGGGACGGCGAGCACCCGGCCGGCACCGGCGATCCGATGGAGATCGCGCTGCTTCATGCGGCGGCGGCCGTCGGCCTCGCGCGGGACCGCCTGCTCGACGACCAGCCCGAAGAGCGCGAGGAAAGTTTCGACGCCGAGACCAAGATGATGGCGACCGTTCACGAGGCCGAGGGCGGCTTTCGCATTGCGGTCAAAGGTGCGCCGGAGGCGGTGCTGGAGGCCGCCACCCAGGTCGCGACCGAGGACGGGGCCCAGGCGCTGTCCGACACGGCCCGCAAGGACTGGGAGGCGCGGGTCGAGACGCTGGCCGCCGAAGGCTACCGGGTGCTTGCCGTCGCCGAGGGGCGGGCCGCGAGCGCCGAGGCCGATCCCTACGAAGGCCTCACCCTGCTCGGTCTTGTGGGTTTGGCGGACCCCCCGCGCGACGACGTGCCCGACGCCATCGAGCGGTGTCGCAGGGCCGGCATCCGCGTCATCATGGTCACCGGCGACCAGCCGGTAACGGCTGCCGCCATCGCCGAAAAGGTCGGGCTTGCCGAAAAGCCGAAGGCGATCGTGGGCCGTGACCTGCCGAAGCTGGGCGACGGGGCGGAGGCGGATGCCCATGACGGACTGCGCGACAATCACGTCTTCGCCCGCGTCTCGCCGGAACAGAAACTCGACCTGATCCGCCTCTGGCAGGAGGCGGGCGCAGTCGTCGCGATGACGGGCGATGGCGTGAACGATGCGCCCGCCCTCAAGAAAGCCGATGTAGGTATCGCCATGGGCCATCGCGGCACCGATGTCGCCCGCGAGGCGGCGGACATCGTGCTCAAGGACGACGCCTTTCCAACGATCGTGATGGCCATCGAACAGGGACGCACGATCTTCGAGAACATCCGCCGGTTCATCGTCTATCTGCTCTCCGGCAACCTCGGCCAGGTTCTGGCCGTGGGCCTGTGCGCCGTTGTCGGCGCGCCCCTTCCGCTGCTGCCGCTTCAGATCCTCTACATCAACCTCGTGCTCGACGTGTTCCCCGCGCTCGCCCTCGGCGTGGGTGAAAGCCCCGAAGGCATCATGGACCGCAAGCCGCGCGACCCGAAAGAGCCCGTTCTGACCCGCGGGCACTGGATCGCGACCGCGCTCTGGGGCGCGCTGATCGCGGCATCGGTCACGACCGTCTTCTTCGTCGCGCTGGCGCGAGACATGGGACAGGACGCGGCGGTGACGATCGGATTTCTGAGCTTTGCCCTGGCACGGCTCTGGCACGTCTTCAACATGCGCGACGCCGGATCCGGACTTTTCGCCAACGAGGTGACGCGCAACCGCTGGGTCTGGTCCGCGATCGGCATCTGCCTCGTGCTGACCGCGTTCGCCGCCTGGCTGCCCGGCCTGAGCACGGTTCTCGAACTCGTGCCGCTGGAGTCCTTCGGCTGGATGCTGGTCCTGAGCGGCAGCCTTGCTCCCCTGCTCGTCGGGCAGGCGGCGCTGAGCCTGTGGCGCCTCTCGGGCCGCGGCGAGACCACGTGCGAAGAGGGATGAGACTTAAGCTGCGCGCGCCTTCGGGGGGCGTTGCCCACGATCGCCCGGCTGATCGCCACGCGCTGCTTCTGCCTGCCCGACGAGGTTGGCCGACAGGCAATCCAGCCGGTCTGCAAGCCCCAGAAGGCCCCGGACACGTGATCATCCTGCCTAAGGTGTGACACGACGATGGTGCGGGCAAGTCATGCTGTCTTTAATTGAAATCAATTACATGATTGCATATCCGATCTAGGGTCAATTGGCGCGCAGCATCAAGCCATGTTCAGAAAGGAGAATGCACGTGTCCAATCGCGAAGCGTACATCGACAAAGCCAAGGCGAAGATCGACCAGTGGAACGCCGAAATCGACAAGATGAAAGCGAAGGTCGATGAGGCGAACGCCGACGCCAGGATCGAGGCCCAGAAGCAACTCGACGAGGCGCGCAAGCAGCGTGACGAGGCCGAGGCGAAACTGAAGGAAATGCGCGAGGCCGGCGACGATGCCTGGGCCGACATGAAGCAAGGCTTTGACAAGGCCTGGGACAGCATCTCCAGTGCCTTCGAAAACGCCATGTCCCGCTTCAGGTAAGGAACGCGCCGAGGAATTTCCTCGGCACCCCACGGGCCTCGGTGCGCGCCTCCCGGCGCGCCGTGCCCGCGGCCGCGCAAGAGACGGACGCGCTGACCAACGCCGACGAGGTGCGCGCGGCGCTGATGCGTCTCGACGCCTGGGCCGCCTTTTCCGAGGCGTGGAGCGCGGCAGACGAAGACACTTCCGGCAATTGATCGGGCGACCGGTCGCGTTGTCGGCGCCGTCTGCGCGGGTGTCGCAGGCGGCGTGCCGTGACGCCATCGCATGTATGGAGGAGTACCATGGACACCGCCCTCTGGATCGTCGTCGCGGCGGCGCTTCTCACTGCAATCATGACCGGCGTCGGGGCGCTTCCATTCCTGTTTGTCAGGAAGGTTGGCGACCGGGCGATGGGCTGGTCGAATGCCGCCGCCGCCGGGCTGATGCTGGCCGCCAGCCACAGCCTGATTGCCGAGGGCGTGTCGATCAACACCACGCTGACGCTGGTGGGCGTGCTTGCGGGGCTCGGCGCGATCGTATTTGCCGACCGGCTGCTGTCGCGTGCAGGCGACGTGGAAGTGGCCGACCTGCAAGGCGCGGGCGCGGCCAAGGCTTTGCTGATCCTCGGCATCATGACGGCGCATTCCTTTGCCGAAGGCGTGGGCGTCGGCGTCTCCTTCGCCGGGTCCGAGGGCTTGGGCGCCTACATCACCACAGCGATCGCCTTCCACAACGTGCCCGAGGGGCTGGCCATCGCGCTGGTTCTGGTCCCGCGTGGCTCGCCGGTCTGGAAGGCCGGGCTCTGGGCGATCTTCACCAGCCTGCCGCAGCCGATCATGGCCGCCCCCGCCTATCTGTTCGTCGAGACGTTCCGGCCGTTCCTGCCGGTTGGCCTCGGTCTTGCCGCAGGCGCCATGATCTGGATGGTCTTTTCCGAACTCTATCCCGATGCTTTGGAAAAGGTCCGCCACGGCTCGGCGGCGACCGCCGTAACGCTGGCCTTCGCGATCATGATGGCCTTTCAGATGCTTGTGCTGGCCCATTGAGCCAGCCGAGCCGGCCCAAATGGTCCAGCCGCTGGTCACGCGCATCACAGTGAGCGAAGCCGGCCGCGCCATCGACCCGCGGCATGCTGCGTTCAATCTAGCGCATCATGGCCAATCGCAGGGCAGCCCGACAGGTCCGATCCACCAGCGCCCGCAACGCCCTTGGCGAGGTCACGCAGCGCGCTGCGTAACCCTTCCTCAAGGACCGGGTGATAGAACGGCATCGCCAGCATGTCGGCGACCGTCATCCCACTTTCCACGGCGAGAGCCAGAAGATGCGCCAGATGTTCGGCAGATGGTACGCACATCTCGGCGGCCAGAAGTCGCCCGCTGTCGCGTTCGGCATGGATGCAGAGCAGCCCGGCTGCGGCCTGCGCCATGCGCGCCCGAGATTGACCCGAGAAGTCCGCTGTTCCCGAGACGACATTGCGCTCGCCCAGTTTCGACAACGGCGGCCCGACCCGAGCGACCTGCGGCGACGAAAAGACGATGGAAAGCGGCGTGCGTCGGCACAGCCCGTCCCCCACGGCGTCCGGCGCGGCCATGCGCCCGGCGATGTGCCCTTCGTCGGCGGCCTCGTGCAGCAGTGGCCGGAAACCATTGGCGTCCCCGGCCAGAAATACCGGCAGATCGCCGATGCGCAGGGTCGCGGGATCAATCTCGGGCATGCCCTTGTCGTCAAGCGGAACGCCAAGTGTCTCCAGTCCCAGGCCGTCGATGTTCGGCCTTCGCCCCATTGCCGCCAGCACGGCATCGACGGTGACGCTGCCCGCCGCACCGGTCACGCGGATGGCGTCGCCAGCCTTTTCCAGCTCTGCCGGTGCCCCCAGATGCAGGGCTATCTCGGCACCGACCAGTGGACGAAAGGCCGCCAGCACCTGTGGGTCGTCGATCCCGGCCAAGCCGTCGTTTGTGTCGAAGCCCGCGACCTCCAGCCCCAGACGCGCCAGCGCCTGAGCGATCTCGACGCCGATCGCACCCATGCCGATCACGGCGATGCGGCGCGGCAGGTCGGCCTGCCCGAACAGGCTGTCGGTGGTCAGGATCCGGTCGCCGAAATCGGCCCAGGCCCCTGGCACGACAGGACGGCTACCCGGGGCGAGAATGATGGCGCGCGCATGGACTGTCTCGCCGTTCACCTCAAGCCGCCCGGGGCCAAGCAAACGCGCCCGACCCGAAATGGCGCGGCCGCCCAGCTTTTCAGGCACCGATTCCGGCCCCTTCACAAACTGGTCGCGCATCGTGCGCACCCGTGCCAGCACCGCGGGAATGTCGGCCCGCAAGGCCTCGCCACCCCGAATGCCGAAGTCCTCGAAGGTTCCGCGCCGGTGAAAGGCGTTCGCCGCCTCGATCAGCGCCTTGGACGGCATACAGCCGACCGCCGCGCAGGTCGTGCCCCAGTGGCCATCATTGATCAGCAGGAAATCTTTGGTGTAGCGGCGCACCTCGCGCATGGCGGACAATCCTGCGCTGCCCGCTCCGACGATAACGGTATCGACCTTCATTGCTTGATCCTCCGCGTCGCCTCGGCCGTTGTGGCGTTTTCGGTACAGGGTTCATGATCGGGCGGGCTGTAGGTGGTGAAAAGCTTCATCATCCCAGGTTCTGTGTTGCGGAAATTGTCGAAGTCACCCGAAGGCACGACGCTGACATCGCCATCCGCGATGTCGCATTCAGTCTCGCCGTTCTTCGTCAGGCCACTGCCGGCCACAAGATACTGCAACTGGTCGTGCCCCTCGTGCCCCCCGGCGCCGATCTCGCCACCTTCCGGGATGGCCATCAGCACACGCAGGGTCTGGTCACCTGTCCAGAGGGCGGCTTTGCGGAATTCGTCATTCTTGGACGCGAGGTCGACAACGGGCAGTGAGAGTTCTTGTGTCTCAGGCATGTGCCAGGTCTCCTCTGATGAAAGCCAAGTTATGGGGTCTGACGTCAGCAACCTTCCTTGCGCCAGATCAGCCACATCATCGAATGGACGGCAAGGGCTACATTTTCATGGACTCATGCACAACTCTGTCAAGTACAGCAGGTCGTATTCCGTGACATCCGCTGCCATTCCTCCATCGAGGTGATCAAGGCCGCTCTCGTCGGTAATGATCGGGACGAACACATCTTCGCCCTGACCCAGTCGCTGGACCTTTGTGACTTCTACCAGACCAGGATCAGGGTGCCGCAGCTTATGACAACCGGCATCGGCAACGCTTGCTGTCGAACCTTCAACGGCGCGCCAAGACCCTCGGATTTGCACTGGCACCCATTCCCGAGAAAGCGGCTGTTTCTGCGGCTGTTTCTTAGGAAAAGCCGCGGCCTTTGGTCACAATCGCAAACGCGATCATCAAGACCAGCACACCTTGGCAGCTTCGGCCCGGCGAATAAACACAGGTGCTAGGGTGTAGTTAATCGGGGATTTACGCCTGTTCTGCCATCCTGCGCCCGTCGCCGCCCGTGATGGGCGGGCAGGATTCGGAGCGCGCGCCGCATGACGCTGTTCGACAAGCTGGCCGAGGAACGCCGCCACCGCCTGGCGGCAGAGCGGCTGTTGAGCCAGCGCATGCGCGAACTGGACCAGGTCCGCGCCGAGGCCGAGCAATTGAAATTCGCGCTGACCCAGGCGCGGCGTCAGGCCCCGCGCGATGCCCCTGCGCCGGGCCAGGACGAGGCCCGCGCGCGCAACGATCTGAATGCCGCGCATCGCAGCGCGATCATGGCCGAGCGCCGCTTGTGGGATTCGCTCAACACCATTCGTGACGGTTTCGCGGTCTTCAACGCCGATCACGAGCTGGTGATCGCGAACCAGGCCTTTCTGGGCCCCTTCACCGCCTTTCCCGAGGTGCGGCCCGGTCTGCCCTACCGGCGGCTTCTGGAAATTCTGGCGCATGACGGCCTGCTGGTGCTGGACGACATGACACCGCAGGACTGGGTCGCCATGATGCTGGCACGCTGGCAGAGCAGCACGATCGAGCCGACGATCCTGCGGTTTGCCCGCGGCGATACCGCGCGGGTGATGGACCGGCGCGCCCGCGGCGGCGATGTCGTCTCGCTGGTGCGCGACATCACCGAGGCCAAGCGACACGAGGCCGAATTGCAGGAGGCGCGGCTGCGGGCCGAGGCCGCGAACCGTGCCAAGTCGGCCTTTCTGGCAAACATGAGCCATGAAATCCGCACGCCGATGAACGGTGTCGTGGGGATGGCCGAACTGCTGGGCGACACGCCCCTGAACGACGAGCAACGCCTTTACGCTGACACCATCCGGTCGTCGGGCGAGGCGTTGCTGAACATCATCAACGACATACTGGACTTTTCGAAAATCGAGGCGGACAAGCTGACGCTTCACCCCGAACCGCTGGATCTGGAACGCTGCATCCACGAGGTTCTGATCCTGTTGCAGGCCGGCGCGCGCAAGCGGCGCATCGACCTCTTGATGGATTACGACCTGTTCCTGCCGACCCGGTTCATGGCCGATCCGGGGCGCGTGCGGCAGGTGCTGACGAACCTGATCGGCAACGCGGTCAAGTTCACCCAGAAGGGCCATGTGGTCATCCGCGTGACCGGGGTCGAGGCCGGGGACGATGCGCACACGCTTCACGTTCTGGTCGAGGATACCGGGATCGGGATCGCCGCCGATCACCTGGACCATATTTTCGATGAATTCGCGCAGGTCGAGGATCAGGCAAACCGCAAGTTCGAAGGGACCGGTCTGGGCCTGGCGATCACCCGGCGCCTGATTGCCATGATGGGGGGCGAGATCTGGGTCGAATCCGAACAGGGCCGCGGCTCTTGCTTCGGTTTCACGTTGACCCTGCCGCTGGCCGAGGAGGCGCCAACGGACAGTCAGGGGCCGATCCAGCTGCAAAACGTGCTTGTGGTGGACGATCTGGTGATCAACCGCACGATTTTGGAACGGCAACTGGTGGCGCAGGGTCTGGCGGTCACATTGTGCGACTCGGCCGCCGCGGCATTGGACCGGATCGCAGCCACGGATGCCCAGGGCAGTCCGGCCTTCGATCTTGTCATCACAGACCATGAGATGCCGGGAATGGACGGGCTTGAGCTTGCGTCGCGGTTGCGCGCCTCGGGCAACGCAGTGCCATTGATGATGCTCAGCTCCAGCCCCGCCCGGTTGACCGATCATGCGGGGGCGGCGCATTTTCAGGCGATCTTGCAAAAGCCGCTGTTGCGGCGCGAACTGGTGCGCCAGCTTCAGCGATTGAGCGCGCCAGCCGGTCGCAACGAATCCGCCGTCCCGGACGTTACCGGCACGCCCGCCGGGGGGCAGCCGACCGAGGGCCGAGCGATGCGGGTCCTGGTGGCCGAGGACAACCGCACAAACCGCCTGGTCTTTTCCAAGATGGTCGCCGGTTTCGATCTGGAACTGGCCTTTGCCGAGAACGGGCATGAGGCGGTCAAGGAATTTGGCAAATCCCGCCCCGACATCATCTTCATGGACATCTCCATGCCCGAAATGGACGGGCGCGAGGCCACGCGCGCGATTCGCCAGCTGCCGGGCGGGGCGCAGGTGGCGATCGTCGCGCTGACGGCGCATGCCTTGTCGGGCGATCGCGATTCAATCCTGCAATCGGGCCTCGATCACTATCTGACAAAACCGCTGCGCAAGCCCCTGCTGATCGACATGATCAACCGCTATCGCCCCGACGACGCGCGCGCGCCGGTTCCGGAAGCCGGGCGCGTGGCATGACCCCGGCTTCAGCGCGCCGGATGCTCGCGCAGGAATACCGGCGCATCGGGGCGGCTTTCGTCGGGCTGAAAGCGGTATCCCATCGCGTCGAAATGGCGCAGATCGGCGGGGTCGGTCAGCCGGTTTTCGATCACGAAACGCGCCATTGCACCACGTGCGCGCTTGGCATGAAAGCTGACGATGCGCGGGGCGTCGCCCTCATGGCGGTCCAGAAAGACCGGGGTGATGACCGGCAATCCCAAGGCCGGCACATCGACGGCGGCAAAGTATTCCCTGGAGGCGCAGTTGATCACGGCACGGGCCGTCACCGCCTGGGCATCGGCGCGCAGGGCTCGGGCGATGCGCGGCCCCCACCAGTCATAAAGCGTCTTGCCGCGCGGTGTCGCCAGCCGGGTGCCCATTTCCAGCCGGTGTTCCTGAATGCCGTCTTCGGGGCCCAGAAGCCCGTAAAGACCCGACAGGATGCGCAGATGCCCGCGCGCCCGATCCCAGGCGTCCGCGTCAAAAGAGGCCGCATGCAGCCCGACATAGGTATCGCCGGCAAATCCCAGCGCGGCGGGGCGCAGCTGTTCGGGTGCGGGATCGGGCGAAAAACGCTGGAAACGGGCGTGGTTAAGCGTGCTCAATCCCGCGCTCAGGCTCATCAGGCGGGCCAGATCGTCGGGCGACAGCCGGCGCGCGATCCGGGCAAGCGCTGCGGCCTCCTTGCCGAACCGGGGCGCTTGCACCGCCCGGTCGGCCGGTCGCCAGTCCAGTTTCTTGGCCGGGGAAATGACGACCAGCATGCATCGCGCTCCTTGTCGCTTGACGCCGGGCAGATAGCGCGGCGCGCCGGCGGCATCAACGGCTGCGTGCCATTTCCGGTTGCCCTTCCCGTAAGCGGGCCTTAGTTGAAAGACATCTGACATTGACCGCCGCTTCGGAGGCTGCATGCTCTCGCTCTTGCAAATCGTTTACCTGATCATCGATGTGGCCTGGTTCATCGTGATCGCGCATGTCATTCTCAGTTGGCTGATCAATTTTCAGGTGCTCAACCTGCGCCAGCCGCTGGTGGCGCAGATCTGGGATGGGCTCAACCGCCTGCTGGAACCGGTCTACAGCCGCATTCGCGCGTTCCTGCCCAGTATGGGTGGGCTGGATCTGTCACCGCTGATCCTGCTTCTGGCGCTTTACGCGTTGCGGATCGTGATTGCGAACAACATGTCCGCCTTCCTCTGATCCCGTGCCGCCCAGCCCCGACGACATTCTGCACAGGGTTTTCGGCTTTTCCGGCTTTCGCCCCGGCCAGGAGGAGATCGCGCAGGCCGTCATCGACGGCCGGAACGTATTGGCGATCATGCCGACCGGTGGCGGGAAATCGCTGTGTTACCAGTTGCCTGCGCTTTGCCGTGACGGGTTGACGGTGGTCATCTCGCCGCTGATCGCGCTGATGCGCGATCAGGTTCGCGCGCTTCAGGAAGCTGGCGTCGCGGCGGCCGCGCTGACCTCGGGCAATTCATCCGAGGAAAACGACGCGATCTTTTCGGCGCTGGACGAAGGGCGGCTGAAACTGCTCTACATCGCGCCCGAGCGGCTGGCGGCCAGCGCGACAACCGCGCTTTTGCGCCGCTCGGGCTGCGCGCTGATCGCGGTGGACGAGGCGCATTGCGTCAGCCAGTGGGGGCACGACTTTCGCCCCGACTACCTGCGCATCGGGGCATTGCGCCGTGCGCTGGGGGTGCCGCTGGCGGCGTTCACGGCGACCGCCGATGGCGCGACCCGCGACGAGATCGCCGCCCGCCTGTTCGAGGATGCGACGCCCGTCACCTTTCTGCGCGGTTTCGACCGGCCCAACATCCGGCTGGCATTCGCCGTCAAGAACAGCCCGCGCCGCCAGATCCTGACCTTTGCCGAGGCCCGGCGCGGCCAGTCGGGGATCGTCTATTGCGCCACCCGTGCGCGCACCGAATCCCTGGCCCGCGCGCTTGACGAGGCCGGGTTTGCCGTGCGCGCCTATCACGGCGGGATGGAAGACTGGGAACGCCGCAAGGTCGAGGACATGTTCCAGCGCGACGAGGGATTGGTCGTCTGCGCCACGGTCGCCTTTGGCATGGGGGTGGACAAGCCTGATGTGCGCTGGGTTCTGCATGCCGATCTGCCCAAGTCCGTCGAAGCCTATTACCAGGAAATCGGGCGCGCCGGGCGCGACGGCCTGCCGGCCGAGACCCTGACGCTGTATGGTCCGGACGACATTCGCCTGCGCCGCGCACAGATCGACGAAAGCCCCGCGCCGCTGGAACGCCGCGAGGCCGACCACGCCCGACTGAACACGCTGCTGGGCCTGGCTGAAACCGCGCATTGTCGCCGCCGCATGCTGCTGGCCTATTTCGGCGAGGTCAGCGAGCCCTGCGGCAACTGCGACATGTGCGCCGCCCCGGCGCGCCTGTTCAATGCCACCGAACCCGTGCGCAAGGCGCTGTCGGCCATGTTGCGAACCGGCGAATGGTTCGGCACCGGGCATCTGATCGACATTCTGACCGGCAACGCCACCGACAAGGTCCGCGCGCGCGGACATGACCAGTTGCCCACCTTTTCGGTCGGTCGCGACTTGCCGCGCGCGGGCTGGCAGGCGGTGTTTCGCCAGATGATGGGCCGCGATCTGGTCCGCCCCGATCCCGAACGCCATGGCGCCCTGCGCATGACCGAAGCCGCGCGCCCGATCCTGCGCGGCGAGGAAGAGGTGCACCTGCGCGAGGACACGGTGGCAAACGCCCCCGCCCGCGCCGAGCCGCGCGCCCTGGTCGCGGATGAGGATGCGCCGCTGCTGGCCGCACTCAAGGCGCATCGGCGCCAGCTTGCCGAGACCGCGCGCGTGCCGCCCTATGTCATCTTCAACGACCGTTCCCTGATCGAGATGGCCGAGCGTCGGCCACGCAAGCTGGACGACTTCGCGCGCATCAACGGCGTTGGGGCAACCAAGCTTGAGCGCTATGGCACCAGTTTCCTTGAGGTGATCACCAACGCCCCCGTGGACCGGCCAAACCCGGCGCGGCGCAAGCTGTCGGGCACGCAGGCCGCGCCGCTCTATGATCGTCTGCTCGCGGCCGAACAACGATTGGCGCGCGGGCCTTGCGGAACGCTCAAGCCGATGTCGCTGAGCGCCGCGCAACGCGCGCGGATCGCGGCGCAGCGCCCGAGCGATACCGCCATGCTGGCCCGGCTGGTCGGTGAGCGCGCCGCCGAACGCTTTGGCGATGCCTTTCTGGAGGTTCTGAACAGCGACCCCGAGGCCGAGGGGTCCCCCCCGGCCAGCCTGGCGCCCGACCGGCCCTGACCGGCCCGGCGCTCACCCGTTGATGGCGGCACCACCGATCACCACATGGGTCAGCACCGCGGCGTAAAAGATCAGGCTCGCCGCCAGCACCAGGACATGCCAGATCGTGTTGTGAAACGGCAGCCGTTCCCACAGATAGAAGACCACGCCCGCGGTATAGATCCCGCCCCCGACCAGCATCAGCACCAGAACCGGGACCGGCAGTTGCGCCAGCAAGGCCTGCCCGGCCACGACCCCGGCCCAGCCCATCCCAAGGTAAAGCGCCAGCGCCAGCCACCGGAACCGCCAGGGCGAGACCAGCTTCAGCGCGACACCCGCGGCAGCCGCGCCCCACAGACCCGCCGTCAACCCGAACCCCTGGCCTGAAAGCAGCGTGAACGGCGTATAGGTGCCCGCGATCTTGACATAGATCGCCGCGTGATCGAGCCGCTTGAACAGCCACTCGCGGGCCGACCCCCAGTCAAAACTCTCGCTCATGTTGTAAAGCGCCGAGCAGAAGATCATCGCGAACAGCGCACCGCCATAGACGCTGACCCCGGTCAGCGACAGCGCGTCGCCGCGCTGCAACGCCGTGACCACGATCAGCACGGGAACCGCCATCAGCACCAGCGACAGCCCCGTGACGTGAACCACCGCATCGGCCAGCCGTTCGGCGCGGGTATATCGGTCGCGCTTGTCGGGGATGGATGTCATCGCACACTCCTTGGCATAGCGGCAGGATACCGCCACACAGGGTGCCACCGCAAGCTTGCCCCAGGGTCATCCCCGGCCCCGGCACGCAAGCGTGATCCCGGCCCGCGACGCGACGGCGCTGCTTGACCTTGCCGGGCGGCTGGTCCACCAGCGTACCGGAAGGAAACGCGCGCATGTATCCGATCGTCCGGCTGATCAAGGAACAGATCAAGTTCCGCAACGCCCCGCCGCTGGGCCTGTTCGAAACCCATGTCTCGCACCATGTCTGCTGGCCATGGGATATCGACCCCTGGCTGGAACTCAACAACGGTCGCACGCTGACCCTGTTCGACCTGGCGCGGATGCCGTTTTCCACGCGCAACGGCATGTTCCAGGCGATGCGCACCAACGGCTGGGGCATGGCGGTGGCCGGAAACTCCACCCGATACCGCCGCCGGGTGCGCGCCTTTCACCGGTTTCGCAGCGAGACCCGGCTTCTGGGCTGGGACCGGCGTTTCTTGTATGTCGAACAGTCGATGTGGCGTCACGGCGAGGCGCTCAATCACATCCTGATCCGGCTGGCCGCCACGGATGCCGACGGCATCCTGCCGCCCGCGAAACTGATCGCTGCAATGGGGCACCCCGACGCGGAAAGCCCCGCGCTTCCGGCCTGGGTAAGTGCCTGGATCGCAGCCGATGCGCAGCGCCCCTGGCCGCCGGTGTGCCACACGTAAGCGGACGACAGCGGCCCGGACACGCCATCGTCCAATTGGGCTAAATCCGCTATCCCTTTAGAATTGTTCCAGACTTGATCTGAGTCATGTTAGACTGATCACGAATCCGTTTACGTGATCTTCACGCGCGACACGCCATCATCCCGCAGGAAAAAGCCACGGCGCGGGATAGCAAACAAGGAGTAAACAGGACCATGCGACCAGCCAAGCCATTTGCCGTTACGGCCACCGCGATCGCGCTGTGCCTTGGCGCTGCTGCGTCGGCGCAGGACATGGACGAATATATCGAGATGTTCGACCCGCTGCCCGCACTGCCGCCGATCCCCGCCGACGGAACCATGTCGGCCGAACGCATCGATCTGGGTCGCATGCTGTTTTTCGAACCGCGTATCTCGGCCTCGGGCGTGATCAGCTGCGCGACCTGCCACAACCCTGCCCTGGGCTGGACCGACCGCATTTCGCGCGCGACCGGCCATGACGGCCAGGTGGGCGAACGCAACACGCCGACAGTCCTGAACTCCGGCTTTCTGGGCTCCCAGTTCTGGGATGGGCGCGAACCCGACCTTGAGGGGCAGGCCCTGGGCCCGATCCAGGCCGAGATCGAAATGAACATGACGCTTGAACAGGCGATCGACCGGCTGAACGAATTCGACGTCTATCGCGAGGCGTTCTCGGCCGCCTTCCCCGACGATTCCGACCCGGTGAACCCGCCCAACGTGGCGCTGGCGATCGCAGCCTTCGAACGCACGCTGAACACGCCCAACTCGCCCTTCGACCGCTTCCTGATGGGCGACGAGGCCGCGATGACCGAACAGCAGCAAAACGGGATGCGCCTGTTCGTCGACAATGGCTGCGTGGCCTGCCACAACGGGCCGAACCTGTCGGACAGCAATTTCCATCACTTCGAACTGCCGGGGTCGACGGATGCGGGCCGCTATCTGGTGACGGGCGACGAACTCGATCGCTCGGCCTTCCGGACGCCGACATTGCGCAACGTCGCGGTGACCTATCCGTATTTCAACAACGGCTCGGTCAGAGAATTGCGCGACGCGGTCAACCTGATGGGCCAGCAAATGCTGGGCCACGAATTCGCCGAGGACGAACTCGACGATATCGTCGCCTTCCTTGAATCGTTGACCGGCGAAATGCCCGAAGTGGAAGTACCGGCGCTGCCGTAAATCACGGCACCTGCCCGAAAATTGCGCCCCCGGGCATGCCGGGGGCGTTTTCGTTTCGAAAAAGGCTTTCGCGCCCGCCCGGCATGGCTGAGGATGCATCAGACTTCATCAGCAGGAGCGTTTGATGCCGATCGGCCACAACCAGGGACCAAGCCTTGACGCCGGCACGGCCTGGCGGCGGCATTGCTGGACACAGGCGCGCGCAGACCTTTTGCCCACCCTGCCGATCGAGGTCGTGCGCCTGCGCGTGCGACGTGCGGCCCAGATCGGGCTCGACTATCGGACCTATGCGTCGATTCGCGCGGCCTCGGGGCATGACGTGGTGGCATTCCTGTTTTCCACCAACGCCTTGCACCTGTTCCCCCGGCGCATCGAACTGGACGCGGCGCGATCCAGCCGCCTTGCCGCCCTGACGGGGTCCGGTCGCGCTGCCCTTGCGCAAGCGCCCCTGAGCGTGGGCGAACTGGAACACCTGATTCCCGACCCACTCGACCTGGTCGCCCCGGCGCCTGCGCCTTTCGCCCCCTGGTGCGAACTTCGCAATCGGGTCTTGGCCGTGCTCAAGACGGCGGGCTGGCCGAAAGCCGGTGTCGTGATGGTCTGCGAAACTGCGCTGGAACGCGAATGGGCGCTGGCCGCGCGGCTGGGTCATGCCTTGCCGGCGCAGCGGTTCTTTGCCCCCTGACCCCCGGTTTTGCCCTTTTCTTTTCCGTTTCGACCCGTATAGTCGCGCCCATGGAAACTGGAACGCGCCCTTTCTGCCCTTTCTCTGCCCCGCATGCGGCGGCCGGGTCCGGGCTGCGCGGCCTTCTCCTCCTTAGCGGCCTCTGAGCGTGCCTTCGGGCGCGACCGCTCAGAGGTATGCAGCGCGCCCCCGCCCGCCCGCAAAGGACAAAAACCCAAGAGACGAACATGACCAGCATGACCGAACAGAACCGCGTTCTGATTTTCGACACCACCCTGCGTGACGGCGAACAATCGCCCGGCGCCACGATGAGCCACGAGGAAAAGCTCGAAATCGCGGCATTGCTTGACGAAATGGGCGTCGATGTCATCGAAGCCGGTTTCCCCATCGCCTCGGAAGGGGATTTCGCCGCCGTCAAGGCCATCGCCGAGAATGCCCGAAATTCGGTCATCTGCGGCCTGTCGCGCGCCAATCTGGCCGATATCGACCGCTGCTGGGAGGCCGTGAAACACGCCCGCCGCGGGCGCATCCATACCTTTATCGGCACATCGCCGCTGCACCGGGAAATCACCGTCCTGACCCAGGACGAAATGGTCGAGCGGATTCACGCGACCGTGTCGCATGCGCGCAACCTGTGCGACGATGTGCAATGGTCGCCGATGGATGCCACGCGCACCGAACATGACTATCTGTGCCGCGTCGTCGAAACCGCGATCAAGGCAGGCGCAACGACGATCAACATCCCCGATACCGTGGGTTATACCGCGCCGCGCGAAAGCGCCGATCTGATCCGCATGTTGCTTGAGCGGGTTCCGGGCGCCGACGAGGTGGTCTTTTCGACCCATTGCCACAACGACCTGGGCATGGCGACCGCCAACAGCCTTGCCGCGGTCGAGGCCGGGGCACGCCAGATCGAATGCACGATCAACGGGCTGGGCGAACGCGCCGGCAACACCGCGCTGGAAGAGGTGGTGATGGCGATGCGCGTGCGCAACGACATCATGCCCTTCTCGACCGGCATCGACACGACGAAGATCATGAACCTGAGCCGCCGGGTCAGCCAGGTCTCGGGCTTTCCGGTGCAGTTCAACAAGGCCGTGGTCGGCAAGAATGCGTTCCTGCACGAATCCGGGATTCATCAGGACGGGGTGCTGAAGAATGTCCAGACATTCGAGATCATGCGCCCCGAGGATATCGGCCTGACCGCCAAGAACATCGCGATGGGCAAGCATTCGGGCCGTGCCGCGCTGCGCGCCAAGCTGGCCGATCTGGGGTACGAACTGGGCGACAACCAACTCAAGGACGTGTTCGTGCGCTTCAAGGGCCTGGCCGATCGCAAGAAGGAAGTCTACGACGACGACCTGATCGCGCTGATGCAGGATACCGCCTCGACCGGCGAGGACGACCATCTGCAGATCCGGCGCCTGCGCGTGGTCTGCGGCACGGACGGGCCACAGGAGGCCGAACTGACCATGCAGGTGGGCGGAAGCGAACGCAGCATCGATGCAACCGGCGACGGCCCGGTGGATGCGACCTTCAACGCGGTCAAGATGCTGTATCCGCACGACGCGAATCTGGAACTTTATCAGGTGCATGCCGTGACCGAGGGAACCGATGCGCAGGCCACGGTTTCGGTGCGCCTGTCCAAGGATGGCCGGGTTTATACCGGCCAGTCGGCCGATACCGACACGGTCGTGGCCTCGGCGCGCGCCTATGTGAATGCGCTCAACAAGCTGCACACGCATCAAAACCGCGTCAACAACACGGCGCTGATGAACTCGGCGGGTTGAGGGTCGCCACCGTTGCCCGGCGCAGGCGACAGCGGCGCTTTGAACGCATGAAGCGTCATGCGGCCACTGGGCCGGGCAACCGCGACGCCCGGTCCGTGGCCAAAACTCGCGCCGCCGGGCGGCGGATTGGTGCGCATGCCGCTGCCCTCGGCCCTTTACGGCGCAGGGCTGGCAGGCCTATAAGGGCGCGAAATGCGTTCCGTATTCGGCGGGGCGCGAGTCGTCCAGCTGGAAAGACGTGGAATGTTCGGACTCAGAGGGCTGTTTTCGTCAGATATGGCGATCGATCTCGGCACGGCCAATACGCTCGTCTATGTCAAGGGTCGCGGGATCATCCTGAACGAGCCTTCGGTCGTCGCCTATCATGTCAAGGACGGACGCAAGCAGGTTCTGGCCGTGGGCGAGGATGCCAAGCTCATGCTGGGCCGTACCCCCGGCTCGATCGAGGCGATCCGCCCCATGCGCGACGGGGTCATCGCCGATTTTGATGTCGCCGAAGAAATGATCAAGCATTTCATCCGCAAGGTTCACAAGCGCACCACATTTTCCAAGCCCAAGGTGATCGTCTGCGTGCCCTTCGGCGCGACCCCGGTGGAAAAACGCGCCATTCGCCAATCGGTCCTGTCGGCGGGCGCGCGACGCGCCGGGCTGATCTCGGAGCCGATCGCCGCCGCAATCGGGGCCGGCATGCCGATCACCGACCCGACCGGGTCGATGGTCGTCGACATCGGCGGCGGCACCACCGAAGTCGCGGTCCTGTCGCTGGGCGACATCGTCTATGCCCGCTCGGTGCGGGTCGGCGGCGATCGCATGGATGAGGCGATCATCAGCTATCTGCGCCGTCACCAGAACCTGTTGATCGGCGAATCCACCGCCGAGCGCATCAAGACCACGATCGGCACCGCGCGCATGCCCGACGACGGGCGCGGGCAGACCATGCAGATCCGGGGCCGTGACCTGCTGAACGGCGTTCCCAAGGAAATCGAGATCACGCAGGGCCAGATCGCCGAGGCCCTGTCCGAAACCGTTCAGACGATCTGCGAAGCGGTCATGATCGCGCTTGAGACGACACCGCCCGATCTGGCGGCAGACATCGTGGATCGCGGTGTGATGCTGACCGGGGGCGGCGCGCTCTTGGGTGATCTGGACCTGGCGCTGCGCGAACAGACGGGCCTGATCATCACCGTGGCCGACCAGTCGCTGAACTGCGTGGCGCTGGGCACCGGCAAGGCGCTGGAATACGAGAAACAGCTGCGCCACGCGATCGATTACGAAAGCTGATCCGCGCGATTCATCGAGGCCCGCGACGTGCCCAACGACCGACTGAACGAGGCCGATTATGTCCGCCCGGTGCGCCGGCTCGTTCTGGCCGTGCTGGTGATCGTTCTGGGCGCGCTCTTTCTGTTGTGGCGCATCGACAGCCCGCGCGTCGAACGGTTCCGGATGGCCTTTGTCGATACCGTGGTTCCCAGCATGGACTGGGCGATGGCCCCGATCACCCAGGCCACGCGCATGATCGACGATTTCCGCTCTTATGCCAGGATCTATGAACAGAACCAGGAACTGCGGCGCGAATTGCAGCAGATGCGCGCCTGGCGCGAGGCCGCGCTGCAACTGGAGCAGCGCAATGCCCAGTTGCTGGACCTGGCGCAGGTGCGGCTGGACCCCCGCCTGACGCATGTCACTGGCGTCGTCATGGCCGACGCCGGTTCGCCCTATCGCAAGTCGGTGCTGATCAATGTCGGCGAGCGCGACGGCATCGTCGATGGCTGGGCCGTGATGGACGGGTTGGGCCTGGCGGGACGCATCGCCGGGGTCGGGCAGCGTTCGTCGCGGGTGATCCTGCTGACCGACACCAACAGCCGTGTCCCGGTGATGCTGCAACCCTCGGGCCAGCGCGCGCTGATCAGCGGCGACAACAGCCCGCTGCCGTTGCTGGAATTCGTCGAAGAGGCCGAGGACGTGCGTCCGGGCGACAGGGTTGTCAGCGCCTCGGATGGCGGGGTGTTCCCGCCCGGCCTCCTGGTGGGCGAGGTGGTGCTTGGCACCGACCGCCGCCTGCGGGTGCAACCGGCCGCGGATTACGGGCGGCTTGATTTCCTGCGGGTGTTGCGCTCGCGCCCGGCCGAACGCATCGAGCATTCGGGCAGCCTGCTGCGGCCGCTATCGCTGGATGGCACGCCCGTGACGCCGACGCGAGACCCCGAGGGGGGCGACGACCCCGCCCCGGCCACCCCCGGTGCTGCCGATGAATGAGGCGCTGCGTCTGGATACGCTGGCGTTTCTGGCGCTCTATCTGTGCATCGCCGCAGCCATCGTGTTCCTGCGCCTTCTGCCGATCGACATGAGCGGCAATGGTCTGCCCTGGCCCGATATCCTGCTGTGCCTGACAATGGCCTGGCTGCTGCGCCGCCCCGCGCATCTTCCGGCGCCGGTGATCGGGCTGGTCTTTCTGGTCGAGGATCTTGTGACCCTGCGCCCGCCCGGCCTTTGGGCCTTGCTGGTTCTGGCCGGGTCCGAATTCCTGCGCCGGCGTCAATCGGTCGTGCGCGAGATCAACCTGGCCCTGGAATGGGCGATGGTGGCCGGCGTCATGATCGCCATGACCTTGGCCAACCGCCTGGTTCTTGCGATTGTGATGGCACCACAGGCGCCCCTGGACTTGAGCCTGCTGAAACTTGCCTTCACAGTGGCGATCTATCCGGTCGTCGTTTTGGTACTGCATTTCGTACTCAGGGTGCGCAAGCCCGCGACCGGGGAAGTTGACGAACTGGGGCGCAAGCTATGAAACGGTCGGCCAGGGACAATGCCGAGAGCGTGCGCACAATCACACGCCGGGCCGCGCTTCTGGGCGGGGCGCAACTGGTCTTTGCCGGCGCACTGGTTCTGCGCATGCGCACGATGCAATTGGCCGAGGCCGACGAATACCGCCTTCTGGCCGAGGAGAACCGCATCAACATCAGGCTGTTGCCGCCCTCGCGCGGCCTGATTCAGGATCGGCATGGCGCCATTCTGGCCGACAATGTGCAAAACTATCGCGTGGTTCTGGTGCGCGAGGATGCGGGCGAGCCGCGCGCCGCGCTGGAGCGGCTGGCGCAGGTCATTCCGCTGTCCGACGCCCAGATCGAGCGGGCCGAACGCGACATCATGCGTCACCGCCCGTTCGTTCCGGTCACTATCGCCGACCGTCTGAACTGGGAAGAGGTGGCGCGCATCGCCGCCAACGCCCCGGCCATGCCCGGCATCACGCCCGAGGTGGGGCTGTCGCGCCACTATCCCTTCGGTCCGGAATTCGCGCATGTCGTCGGCTATGTCGGCCCGGTGTCGGAAGCCGACCTGGCCGAGCGCGAGAACCCCGAGCCGCTGTTGATGATTCCGCGTTTCCAGATCGGCAAGATCGGGATTGAGCGCGAGATGGAAGAGATGTTGCGCGGATCCGCCGGGCATCGACGGGTCGAGGTCAACGCCGTGGGGCGCGAGATGCGCGAGCTTGACCGGCAGGAGGGTGATCCGGGGCACAATGTCCAGTTGACGCTGGATCGCGACTTGCAGGCCTTCACGATGGCACGGCTCAATGAAGAAAGCGCCTCGGCCGTGATCATGGAGGTCGCGACCGGGGACATCCTGGCAATCGCCTCGTCGCCGTCGTTCGACCCCAACCTCTTCGTGCGCGGGATCACGGTCGCCGACTTCGGCGGCCTGCGCGAGAATCCGTTTCGCCCGCTGTCGAACAAGTCGGTGCAGGGCGCCTATCCGCCCGGATCGACCTTCAAGATGGTCACCGCGCTGGCGGCCTTCGAGGCCGATCTCATCACCCCGGACGAACGCGTCCATTGCGGCGGGCATATCGAGGTCTCGGGGCGCCGGTTTCATTGCTGGCGCCGGGGCGGACATGGCCGGATGAACCTTGTCGCCGCCCTTTCGGAAAGCTGCGACGTCTATTTCTATGAGCTTGCCCAGCGCGTCGGAATCGAGCGCATCAACGCCATGGCAACCAAGCTGGGTCTTGGACAACGCTATCAACTGCCGCTTTCGGCCATGTCCGAGGGGTTGAACCCGTCGCGCCAGTGGAAACGCGACCGTCGGGGCGAGGAATGGCTGGTCGGCGATACGATCAACGCGGCCATCGGCCAGGGGTTCGTGCTGTCGACGCCCCTGCAACTGGCGGTGATGACCGCGCGGCTGGCCACCAACCGCGAAGTGTTGCCGCGCCTTGTGCACGGGATCGACGGTGACGATACCGCACCACCGGAATACGCACCCCTCGGCCTGCCGCCGGATGTGCTGTCGCTGGTGCACCGGGGCATGTGGGAATGCGCCAATCACACGCGCGGAACCGCCTATTCCTCGCGCATCGTCGATGAAAGCATGCAGATGTGCGGCAAGACCGGCACAAGTCAGGTGTTCTCGATCACCGCCGCCGAACGCGCCGAAGGCATTCGCAGCCAGGAACAGCTTCCATGGAACCGGCGCAACCATGCGCTGTTCGTGGCCTTCGCCCCTGAGACCGAACCGCGCTACGCGGTCTCGGTGGTCGTCGAACACGGCGGCGGCGGATCGACGTCCGCCGCCCCGATCGGGCGCGACCTGGCGCTGGCCGTGCAGGCTGGCGGTTTGCCCCCGATCGAGGCCTATCCCCAGCCCCAGCGCAACCGGATCGAGACGATGCTGCGCGAGATCAGCATCCGGATCGGCCCGCTGGGCGCCCCGGGTTCGGCGCGGAGCCGCGCATGAGTTATCTTGAATACAACGTCAAGCACACGCCTACAGGGCTGGCCAAGGTTCTGCATATCAACTGGGCCCTGGTGGTGCTGCTGGTTGCGGTCGCTTCGGTCGGCTTTCTGATGCTCTATTCGGTGGCGGGCGGCAATCCGGCGCTCTGGGTCGAGCCGCAGATGAAACGCTTTGCGGTGGGCCTCGCGGTCATGCTGATCGTGGGGCTTGTGCCGCTGTGGTTCTGGCGATCCATGTCGGGCCTGGCCTATGCGGTCTCGGTGATCCTGCTGCTGGCCGTTGAATTCTTCGGCGCGATCGGGATGGGGGCGCAACGCTGGCTTGAGCTGGGTCCGATCCGGCTGCAACCCTCGGAACTGGCCAAGATCTCGGTCATCATGGCGATGGCCGCCTATTATGACTGGCTCGACGTGCGCAAGACCTCGCACCCGCTCTGGGTTCTGGTGGCCGTGGCGATCGTGGCGCTTCCGGCGTTTCTGACCTTGCGGCAACCGGATCTGGGCACGGCGCTGCTGATCCTTGGCGGCGGCGGTCTGATGATGTTCTTTGCCGGCGTTAGCCTGTGGTATTTCGGCGGCGTTCTGGCCGGCGGGGGCGGGCTGATCGCGCTGGTTTTCGCATCGCGCGGGACCGAGTGGCAGTTGCTGAAGGACTACCAGTTTCGCCGCATCGACAGCTTTCTTGACCCCGCGCTTGACCCGCTGGGGGCCGGATATCACATCAATCAGGCCATGATCGCGCTCGGATCGGGCGGCTGGTCGGGCCGCGGCTTCATGCAGGGCACGCAGTCGCGCCTGAACTTTCTGCCCGAAAAGCACACCGATTTCATCTTCACCACTTTGGCCGAGGAATTCGGCTTTGTCGGCGGCGCCTCGCTGCTGGTGCTGTATCTGGCGGTGATCGCCACCTGCGTGATCGCCGCGATCAAGGCGCGCAACCGCTTTGCCTCGCTCATCATTCTGGGGGTGGCGGGCAACTTCTTCCTGTATTTCGCCGTCAACATGGCCATGGTGATGGGGCTGGCACCGGTGGTCGGCGTGCCGCTGCCCCTGGTCTCGTATGGCGGGTCGGCAATGATGGTGATCATGCTGGGCTTCGGCCTGGTGCAAAGCGCCTGCGTCCACAGACCGAGGGAGCGTCCATGAAACCCGTGATCCTGTTTGCCGCCGGCGCCACGCGCTGGCGCCACTGGGAAGCGCCGCTGCGTGCGGCGCTCGACGAGGCCGGCATCGACGCCGAACTGGTGACCGAGGCCGAACCGGAAACGGTCGATTTCATCCTCTTCGCACCCGGCGGCGACATTCCGCCCGATTTCACAGCCTTTACCCGCTGCAAGGCTGTTCTCAGCCTGTGGGCCGGGGTCGAACGGATCGTGGGCAACCCCACGCTGACGCAGCCCTTATGCCGCATGGTCGATCCGGGCCTGACGCAGGGCATGGTGGAATATGTCGTCGGTCACACGCTTCGGCTGCATCTGGGTATCGATGCGGTGCTGGCCAGCCAGAACGGGCGCTGGAACCCCGCGGTGCCGCCCCTGGCCGGCGAACGGCAGGTCGCGGTTCTGGGGCTGGGCGCACTGGGGTCGGCCTGCGCGCAGGCGCTGGCAGGTCTTGGATTTCCCGTTCTGGGCTGGAGCCGGCGCGCACGTGACATGGACGGCATCACCTGCCTGCACGGCGACACCGGACTGCGCACTGCGCTGTCACAGGCGCAGATCGTGGTCACGCTGCTGCCCGCCACGCCTGAGACCGAGAACCTCCTCAACGCCGAGACCCTCGCCCTTTTGCCGCGCGGCGCGGCGCTGATCAATCCGGGGCGCGGTACGCTGATCGACGACGCGGCCCTTCTGCAGGCGCTGGACAGCGGCCAGGTTCGCCAGGCCACGCTCGATGTGTTCCGCACCGAACCCCTGCCTCCCGACCATCCGTTCTGGACCCATCCCCGCGTCACCGTCACCCCGCATATCGCCGCCGAGACCCGCCCCCCAAGCGCATCGCGCGTTCTGGTCGAGAATATTCGCCGCGGGCTGGCGGGCGAGCCCTTCCTGCACTTGGTCGATCGCTCCGCGGGATACTAGGCCATGGGCGCGATTGCCGTCATCGGCGCGGGCGTGATCGGGCGCACTTTGGCGCTTGAGCTGGCAAGCGACGGGCACGAGGTCCTCCTCGTTGCCCCCGAGGCCGAGCCGCACATGGCCTCGACCGGCAATGCCGCGATCATAGCCGATTACGCGATCGACCCGGTCGCCACGCCCCAGGTGCTGCGCAGCCTTCCTTCCATGCTGGTCGACCCTCTGGGTCCGCTGGCGATTCACCGGCCATCGGCGCCGCGCCTGACGCCGTGGCTTGCCCGCTTCGCCTGGCAATGCCTGCCCGCGAACGCGCGCCGCAATCGGCAGGCGCTGCTGCCGCTTCTGGCCGGGACCGGGGCCGATTGGGTGGCGCTGGCCGGACGCATCGGTGCCGGTGATCTGTTCCGCAGGCGCGGCGCACTCTATGCGTTCGAGACGGCCCAGGCTTGCGATGCCGCCCGGCCGGGTCTCGCGCGCAGCCGATTGCACGGGATCGACGCCGCCATGATCGACGCGGCCACCCTTGAAATGCTCGAACCCGGCCTGCCCCGCGGGCGGTTCGGGGGGGCCGTGCATTACCCAAGCACCCTGTCGCTGGACGATCCTGCGCAGATGCTGGACCGGATCGGCGCGGCCGGTACGGCACGGGGCGTCCTGCGGATCGACGCGCGCGTGTCGGGCCTGAGGCGCACACGCCACGGCTGGCATCTGACGCTGAGCGGCGAACCGCCGGTCGAGGTGGCGCAGATCGTGATCACCGCCGGCGCCTGGTCAGGCCAGCTTGCGCGGCTGATCGGCTGCAAGATCCCGCTCGATACCGAACGCGGCTATCATCTGGAATTCGATCTTGCGGATCGGGCGATACCGCTCACCCGGCCAATCTGCCCCGAACGATTCGGCTTCTACCTGACGCCGCTTTCCGGCCGCTTGCGCGCCGCGGGCACGGTCGAACTGGGCGGGCGCGACTCTGCACCCTCGCCCGCGCGCTGGGGCCGGATCGAACAGGGCGCGCGCAGCATCCTGCCCGACCTGCCGCCGGTCTCGCGCCGCTGGATGGGGCTGCGCCCTTCGCTGCCCGACAGCCTGCCGGTGATCGGCGCTGCCGGGCCGGGCGCGCCGGGGGCCTGGCTGGCGTTCGGCCATGGCCACCTGGGCCTCACGCTCGCGCCCCGCACCGCCAGCCTGTTGTCCGCGCTGATCGCCGGGCGTGCCCCGCCGCTGGATCCCGCGCCCTATGGCCCCGCGCGCTTTCGGGCGGGGCTGGCATGGTGATCCGCGGCCTGACTTCATCTTGCCGGTCAATACGCCGGGGGTGAATGGGGCGCAGGCCCAGAGGGGGCAGCGCCCCCTAGCCCGCCCTGCCCCGGACCAGCCGCCAGAGGCCGGCGCCCCCGACCGACCCCGCAAAGAATGCCGCCGCCGCGGTAACGATGCTGGGCCCGGCCGGCGTGTCCAGCTGCATCGACAGGGCCAGGCCGGCCAGCACCGCCGCCGCCGCCAGACCCACGGCCAGCACCGCCATCGCCTCGGGCGAGCGGGCATAGACGCGCGCGGCAGCCGCCGGGATCAGCAGCATCGCCGCGATCAACAGCGCACCCACCACCTTGAGCGCCACCGCCACCGTAAGTGCCAGTGCCAAGACCAGGACCAGCCGTTCGCGCGCCGGTTTGAAACCGGCGGCCTGCGCCAGATCCTCGCTGATCGTCGCCGCCAGCAGGGGGCGCCAGCGCCAGAGCATGAGCCCCAGCACCAGCGCCGACCCCGCGCCGATCACCAGCAGCTCCGGCCAGCCCACGGTCAGGATGTCGCCGAACAGATAGGCCGTCAGGTCCGCCCGGACGCCGGGCAGAAACGAGACCGCCACCAGCCCCAGCGCCAGCGCTGAATGCGCCAGCACCCCCAGCGTGGTATCCATCGCCCAGCCCCGTCCCGCCAGCGCCGAGACCACCACCGCCATACCCAGCGCGGTGATCAGCGTGCCCAGGAAGATCGAGACCGAAAAGGCCAGCGCCAGCGCCACGCCCAGGATCGCCGCATGCGCGGTGGCATCGCCGAAATAGGCCATGCGGCGCCAGACCACGAAACAGCCCAGCGGCCCGGCCGCCAGCGCCACCATCACACCGGCAAGTGCCGCCCGAAGGATGAAGTCGTCAAGGATCATGGCGGGCACCCTCGGCTTCTGAATGATCATGATCGCAAAAGTGACTGTTTTTTCCCGGCCTGTCGTGATCATGATCATGGTGATGTTGATAAAGTGCCAGTGCACCCTGCGTCCCCAAGCCAAAGAGCGCACGGTATTCCGGCGCGTTCGACACCACGGTCGGTGTGCCCTCGCAGCAGATATGCCCGTTGAGACAGATCACCCGGTCCGAGGCGCTCATCACCACGTGCAGATCGTGGCTGACCGACAGGACCGCGCAGCCCATATCGCGGCGCAGATCCTCGATCAGGCGGTAGAAGGCCGCGACGCCAGGCTGATCCAGACCCTGCGTCGGCTCGTCCAGAACCAGCAGTTGCGGCTGCCCCGCCAGCGCCTGCGCCAGCAGCACACGCTGAAATTGCCCACCCGAAAGCGCCGCCATCGGTCGATCCGCAAGGCCGGGGACACCCACCCGTTCCAGCAGCGCCTGCACCGTCTCACGCGACAGCGGCTGCACCAGGCGCAGGAACCGCGCAACACTGAGCGGCAGGTTCGAATCCAGGTGCAGACGCTGGGGCACATAGCCCAACCGCAGCCCCGGCGCGCGCCAGACACGGCCCGTGCCGGGTGCGATCATACCCAGAAGCGCACGCAAGAACGTGGATTTTCCCGCACCGTTCGGCCCCACCACGGTCACGATCTCGCCCGCGCGCATGGTGAAATCGATATCGTGCAAAATCGGCGCGGCCGGTCCGTAGGCAACGCTCAGTCCTTCGGCACGGATCAGGGCCGCCCCTGCGGGCGCGATCTCGGTCACGGCGGCGGCGCTCATGCCGGCACCCCGGCAGCGCGGCAATCCGGGCACAGGCCCGAGGCCTCGAGGCTCACGCGCTCGATCGCGAAACCGGTGCCTTCCGCCTCGGCCTCCATGGCCGCGCGCAAACGCGCGGCGGGGATCTCGGCCACCGCGTTGCAGGCGTGACAGATCAGAAAGGCCGCCTGGTGCGCTTTGCCGGGATGCAGGCAGGCGGCAAAGGCGTTGATCCGGCGAATCCGGTGCACCAGCCCGGCCGCGACCAGAAAGTCGAGCGCGCGATAGGCCACAGGCGGCTGGTGGCCGAACCCGTCTTCGGCCAGCCGTTCCAGCACGTCATAGGCGCCCATCGCGCCGTGCCGCTCCAGCAAGATCTCCAGCGTGCGCCGCCGCACCGGCGTCAGGCGCAACCCGCGCGCGGCGACGACGCGTTCGGCCTGGTCCAGGGCGGTTTCGATGCATCGACCGTGGTCATGCGGCAGGAAGGCAGGGCTTGAAAAGGTCATGGGCACGGGTCCGATTCTGCGGTTGACATGTTATTATATAACATTACATTCAGGCCGATCAACGCCTCATCGGCCCGCAATGACCCTGGATTCCCTCATGCGATACCCCCTCCCCCTCGTTGCCACGCTGGCTGCAACCTTTGGCATCGGCGCCGCGCAGGCCGCGCCCCCCGCGGTGGTAACCGACATTCCTGTCACCCATGCGCTGGTCGCGCAGGTCATGGACGGGCTTGCCACGCCCGAGTTGTTGCTGGATCGCGGCGGCGATGCGCATCATTTCCAGTTGCGCCCGTCGCAGGCACGGGCCCTGTCGCGCGCGGATCTGGTGGTCTGGGTCGGTCCGGATCTGACCCCCTGGCTGGAAAGCACCGCCGAGACGCTGGGCGAAGGCCAGGCCCTGTCGCTGATCATGGCCGAGGGCACCGCGACCCAAGCCTACAGGCCGTCGCGTCTGCTTGGCGACACGGCGGCAGAGGAGCAAGATGACGATCATGATCATGATCATGCGCATGGCGGCCACGGACATGACGACCATGACCATGACCATGACGAACACCATCACGATGACGCCCACGAGCCCGGCGCGATCGACCCCCATGCCTGGCTGAACCCCGACAACGCCGCGCACTGGCTTTCGGTCATTGCCGAACACCTTGCCGCGCTGGACCCCGACAACGCCGCCACCTATCGCGAGAATGCCGAACAGGCGCAGGCGCGGGTTGCCGCCCTTGCCGACGACCTGGCCGAGGTTCTGGAACCCGCGCGCGATGCCGGGCTGGTGGTCTATCATGACGCCTATGGCTATCTGGCGCAGCGGTTCGATCTGAACCTGCTGGGCGCGATCACGTTGGGTGATGCCGCCGAGCCGGGTGCCGCGCGCCTGTCGGCGATCCGGGCCAATCTGGAACAGGCCGGCGCCGAATGCCTGTTCCCCGAGGTGAACCACACCGATGCCCATGTCGAGCTTGTGACCGAGGGCACGTCCATTCGGCTGGGTGCGGCGCTGGATCCGTCGGGCACCGCGATCGAGCCGGGACCGGCGCTGTATGAGACGCTGATGCGCAACCTTGCCCGGTCGATTGCCGACTGCGCAAGCGGCTGAGCGGGCGCGCCGGCGCTTGACCGGACGTCCCGGTTGTGGCCCCTTGCGCCGATGTGCGGACGCTATGCCAACACTCTGCCCGACCAGGCCATGGCGCGGCTTTTTGACGCCGCGCCGGCCAATGATCTGCCGCCGGTGCCGCGCTATAATATCTGCCCGACGCAGCCGGTTGCGGCGGTGGTCAGCCGCGACGGAAGCCGCCACTACGGACCGATGCGCTGGGGGTTCATTCCACGCTGGTACAAGCACCCGACCGACGGCCCGCTGCTGTTCAATGCCCGCGGCGAAACCCTGGCCAACAAACCCGCCTTTGCCGAGGCCGCGCGCCGCCGGCGCT
Source organism: Rhodobacteraceae bacterium HLUCCA12 (assembly GCA_001314715.1). Classification (GTDB taxonomy): domain Bacteria; phylum Pseudomonadota; class Alphaproteobacteria; order Rhodobacterales; family Rhodobacteraceae; genus Pararhodobacter. The sequence goes on from LJSV01000022.1 coordinate 28,113, forward strand.
GCCTGATCCCGGCCACCGGCTTTTTCGAATGGACGCACGAGGGTGAGGAACGCCTGCCATGGTTCATTCGCCGCGCCGATGGCGCGCCGATGGTCATGGCCGGCATCTGGCAGGTCTGGAACGGGCCCGAGGGTGCGCGCGTCGCCACCTGCGCCATCGTGACCTGCGCCGCGACCGGGGACATCGCGCAGTTGCACGACCGCGTGCCGGTGATCGTCGGGCCTGAGGACTGGGCGCTTTGGCTGGGCGAAGCCGGGCACGGTGCCGCCCGGCTCATGCACGCCCTGCCCGAGGGCGAACTGACTTTTCATCGGGTAAGCCAGGCGGTCAATTCCAATCGCGCCGAGGGGGCCGAGCTGATCGAACCGCTGGATGATGCCTGACCGGGCGCGCGCGGCTCAGGCCGCGCGTAACGGCCGCCCCAGGATCGCGCGCGCCTGCTGCCATGTCGCGACGGGGCGTTCATGCCTTTCGCACAGATCGACGGTGCGCCGGACCAGTGCCGCGTTCGACGGAGCCAGCGTGTCGCGATCCAGGCGCACGTTGTCCTCAAGCCCCGTGCGGGTATGGCCGCCGCGCGTGATGCACCATTCGTTGACGGTCAACTGGTGCGCCCCGATCCCCGCGCCACACCAGAGCGCGTCGGGCGCAAACCGGTTCAGGGTTTCGATATAGATATCGAAGATGCGTTCATCGGCGGGCATGGCATTCTTCACACCCATGACGAACTGCACATAGAGCGGGCGGCGCAAGCGGCCGTCACCGGCCATCCGGGCAGCCTGCACGATATGCGACAGATCGAAAGCCTCGATTTCCGGCATGATGTCGTATTTGTGCATTTCTGCCGCCAGCCAATCTACCAGATCCGGCGGATTCTCATAGACGCGTGTTGGAAAATTGTTACTTCCAACGGTCAGCGACGCCATGTCCGGGCGCAGCGGCAGCATGCCGCCGCGGGCCTGACCGGCCCCCGATCGCCCGCCGGTCGAGAACTGGAGGATCATGCCGGGGCAATGCTTTTCCAGCCCTTCCTTGAGCCGGGCAAAGCGTTCGGGGTCCGAGGTCGGGTTGCCGGCATCGTCACGCACATGGCAATGCGCGATGCTGGCGCCGGCCTCGAAAGCGGCCTGCGTGCTTTCGATCTGTTCGGCCACCGTGACCGGAACCGCGGGATTGTCAGCCTTGGTGGGAACCGACCCGGTGATCGCCACGCAGATGATGCAGGGCTTGCGCCGAGGGTCCGGTGCGGGCGATGCTGGTGCGGCGGGCATGACGGCTCCTCAAAGGTCCAGAAAGACGGTCTCGCCCTCTCCCTGAAGGCGGATGTCGAACCGGTATAGCCCGTCGCCGGTTTTCTGCGCAATGAGGGTCTGAACCCGGTGGCGCTGCTCGATCCGCAGCAAAAGCGGATCGCGGCTGTTGTCCTCATCGCTGAAATAGATCCGGGTCTGAAGGCCGATGTTGATGCCCCGCGCCGTGATCCACAGCGATATGTGCGGCGCCTGCCAGCCGCCGCCCCGCATCGGCACCGCGCCGGGCTTGACCGTGCGCAGGGTGTATTCGCCGCTGTCCCCGTCGGCGGCAAAGCGGGCAAATCCGTTGACCTTTGGATCGGCCCCCTCCTGCCCCGGAAACCGGCCCTGCGCGTCGGGCTGCCAGCTTTCGATCATGGCGTCGCGCAGCGCCCAGCCCGTGCCATCGAAAACCGAGCCGGTTATCGTCACGATCTCGCCCTGCGCGCCCTCGTCGATCGCGCGTTTGCCCAGATCCTCGGGATAGATGCCCTCAAGCCCGGCGAAGGTGGGAATGCAGCCGATATGCACATAGGGCCCGGCGGTTTGCGATGGCGTTTCGGTCAGCGTGTCCAGCTTTTGCACCATGTCACATCCCCTCAAGCTTGTTTTCGAACATGGTCTGGCGCCGGCCGCGCAGCACGATGTCGAACTTATAGGCCAGAAAATCCAGCGGCCGGGCGCTGGTCATGTCCAACGGCGCCACCAGACGGTCAAGCTGGCTGCGCGCCTTGATCGTGGCCGCGATCGGGCAGCGCTCGATCAGTGGATCGCCCTCGAAATACATCTGCGAAATCAGCCGCTGGCCAAAGCTGTGGCCAAAGACCGAGAAATGAATATGCATCGGGCGCCAGTCATTGGCCCGGTTGGGCCATGGATAGGCGCCGGGACGGATGGTCAGGAACTGGAAATACCCCGCCTCATCGGTCAGCGTGCGCCCGCACCCGCCGAAATTGGGGTCGAGCGGGGCCAGATACCCGTCCTTGACATGCCGGTACCGCCCGCCGGCATTGGCCTGCCAGACCTCGACCAGCGTCCGGGGCACCGGGCGGGCATGTTCGTCCAGCACCCGGCCATGCACCAGTATGCGCTCGCCGATGGCGGGGGCGGCACCCTTGGTCCAGTTGAGGATCAGATTGTTGTCCAGAGGCCCCAGAAGACCGTGGCCAAAACGCGGCCCGCTTTCTTCGGTAAGGGTCGATTCCATCGACAAGAGCGGCAGGTTCGGCGAACGCGTCACCGATGTCTTGTAATCGACATCATACGCCACCGGATGCACCGCGCGGTTGCGCGGGATCAGCGGGCCCAGGTCAGTCATGGCCTTCCTCCTCGTCCATCTCGGCAAAGGTGCGTTTTGCCAGTTTGATCGCATGGTTCGCGCGCGGCACGCCGGCATAGATCGCGACATGCTGGAACGCCTCCATGACATCGTGCGGCGTGGCGCCGGTGCGCGCGGTGGCGCGAACATGCATCGGGATCTCGTCGAAATTGCCGGTCGCGGCCAGCAGCGCCAGCGTCAGCATCGAGCGTTCGCGCAGGCTGATCGCATCCGACGCCCAGACCGTGCCCCAGGCCGATTCGGTGATCAGTTCCTGAAACGGCGTGTCCAGCGGGTCGCGATTTGCCTCGGCGCGATCGACATGTGCATCGCCCAGAACACGGCGACGGATCTGCATGCCCCTGTCGTATCGTTCGTTCATCGCCCCCTCCCTGAAACAGGCTCAGTATGGCAGACCGGTGTAGTTGCGCGCCATGGTGACTTGCGCGCTTTCCATGGTTTCCAGCTGGCGCAGCTCGGCTTCCTGGATCTTCTGGTCGAAATCCGACTGATCGGGAAAGCGATGCAGGATCGAGGTCATCCACCAGCTGAACCGCATCGCACCCCAGATCCGTGTCAGGGCGCGCGTCGAATACTGGTCCAGCGCCGCGGCGTCGGCATCCAGTATCGCCGCGCGCAAGGTCTCGAACAAATAATGCACATCCGAGGCCGCCAGGTTCAACCCCTTGGCGCCGGTGGGCGGCACGATATGCGCGGCATCGCCGACCAGGAACAACCGGCCCCAGCGCAAGGGCTCGACCACGAAGCTGCGCAGCGGCGCGATGGATTTCTCGATCGACGGGCCGGTTTGCATGCTGTCGGCCACGGACGCGGGCAGACGGCGGCGCAATTCATCCCAAAAGGCCTGATCCGACCATTGTTCGACCGTATCGCTGAGCGGCACCTGGATGTAATAGCGCGACAGCGTCGGGTTGCGCATCGAGGCCAGCGCAAAGCCGCGCGGATGATTGGCATAGATCAGTTCGTCGGCGGCGGGCGCGGTGCGCGACAGAACCCCCAGCCAGCCAAAGGGATACACCCGTTCATATTCGGTGCGTTTATCGCCGGGTATCGACTGCCGGCTGATGCCGTGAAACCCGTCGCATCCGGCGACAAAGTCGCAATCGATGCGGTGCGTCTGGCCGTCCTTTTCATAGCTGACCCAGGGTGCGCCGCCCTCCAGATCGTGCAGGGCGACGTTGTGGGCCTCATGTATGATCGTGGCGCCCAGTGCATCCTGCGCGGCATAAAGGTCATGCGTCACCTCGGTCTGGCCATAGACGGTGACCGACTCGCCCACGCGCGCCTGGAAATCGACGCGGAACATGCCGTTGACGGTGGACAGGTTGCAGCCCTCATGCGCGATGCTCTCGTCGCCAAGGCGGTCGCCGCAACCGGCGCGGTGCAACAGCTCGACCGCGCCACGCTCCAGAACGCCCGCACGGATGCGCCCCAGCACGTAGTCGCGCGTCTGGCGTTCCAGCACGACGGTCTCGATGCCGGCGCGCATCAAGAGCTGTGACAGCAACAGTCCCGAAGGACCGCCACCGATGATGGCGACCTGTGTGCGCATGTTCCCCCCATAGGATTCGTGACACTGGTAAAACTATGACACCGATTCATCAAATGAATGGATTATCCCGGTAATACCTTGTACTTTCGGAACATGAATGACGGCGCCAACCCCGCGATCCCCGCCTATGCCCTTTACGGCGAGGGACGCCGTTTTCCCGATATCCTGCATTGCGAACGCATCTCGGACCGGGCCAGCCTGCATGACTGGCAGATCGCGCCGCATCGCCATCCCAATCTGCATCAGTTTTTCCTGATCCGCAGCGGCAGCGCGTGGGTGACGGTTGATGGCCGCGGCCGCGATCTGAACCTTCCGACGCTGCTAAGCATTCCCGCCTGGATCGTGCACGGCTTCCGATTTTCGGCGGGGACCGAGGGGTTCGTGCTGACCGTGCCGCTGTCGGAACTGCCCGAAGCCTTCGGTGACGGGGCGCCGCTGGCACCGGCGCTGTCGGCCTGGGGTGCCGCACCCGCCGGGGCGAGCCTGGAAACCTTGTTCGAACAGATCCTGCATCAACGCGGCCTGTCCGACGCGGCGCGTGCGCCGATGCTGCGCGCCCTGGCCTTGCAGATCGCGTGCCAGGTCGCGCGCGGGCTGCATGCGCAGGCCCCGGCGAACCTGTCGCGCTATGCCCGGCACATGCAGGCTTTCGAAGCCCTGGTGCGCAATCATCTGCGCGATGGCTGGACCCTGCGCGACTATGCCGCCGCACTATCGCTGACACCGACGCATCTGAACCGGATCAGCCGCGCGGTCTCGGGCCAGTCGGCCGGGCGTTTCGTCGAGTCGCGCCAGTTCCACGAGGCCTGCCGGCTGCTGGCCTATACCCAGATGAGCATCGCCGAAGTGGGCTATGCGCTGGGGTTCGACGACCCGGCCTATTTCTCGCGCGCGTTTCGGCGCCAGACGGGCGAGACGCCCTCACGCTATCGCAAGCGGCTGGCCAGCACCGATCTGCCGGACCCGGCTTTGCGCGGCGTGTCCTGACGCGGGGTCATGCGCGCGGCACGCTTTGCCGATCGCGCGATCCGCGCTACCGTTTGCCCCGAAAACGGAGGGAAGCATGCCCGAGACAACCCCACAGACCACGCATGGGCTGGCGCTGCGCGAGGGCGGATTTGCCCGCGGCCCGGTTCCGCAGGTGCCGCACGATCTGTCGCCGTTCCTGGAATGGCGCGAGATCGCGCTGCCGCCCCTGCAATCGGGCCAGGTGCTGATCGAGGTGATCATGGCGCCGGTCAATCCGTCGGATCTGTTCTTCGTGCAGGGCGGATACGGCCAGCCGCGCATCAGTGGCAACCCCGCCGGGTTCGAAGGGGTGGGCCGCGTGATCGCCGCCGAAGGGTCGGCGGCCACGCCGCTGCTGGGACGGCGGGTGGCGTTTCTGGGCACGGTCACCGGAAGTTGGACGCGTCACGCCATCAGCGACGCGGCATTGTGCATCCCCCTGCGCGACGATCTAAAGGACGCGGACGGCGCCGCGCTGATCGTCAACCCGCTGACCGCGATCGCGCTTCTGGATGAAGTGCGCGCGCAAAAGGGCAATGCGTTCATCCTCAATGCCGCGGGCTCGCAATTGGGCCGGCTGATCCTTGGTCTGGCGCAGGACGAGGGGCTGGACGCCCTGGCTGTCATTCGCCGCGCGGACATGGCCGAGGAATTGCAGGCACTGGGCGCGGCCGAGGTTCTGGTCAGCACTGCAGCGGATTTCCCCGCTCGGTCACAGGCAGCGCTGCGCGCGCACAAGCCGCGTGTCCTGCTGGATGCGGTCGGCGATCAGGGTGCGGCGGATCTCTTTTTCGCCATGCCTGCGGGCGCGCGTTGGATCAGCTATGGCAAGATGAGCGATGACGCCCCCAGCTTGACGCAGATGGGGCAATTTATCTTCATGGACAAACGGATCGAAGGGTTCTGGCTGTCGCGCTGGCTGCCCGCCGCCAGCGCCGAGCGCCGCGCGGCGGTGGTGGCGCAGGTTCAGGACCGCTTTGCCACCGGCCGCTGGCACACCCGCATCGCCGCGCAACTGCCGCTTGATCGGGCATTGGATGCGATCCTGCCCGCGCTGCAAGGCGGCGAGGGCAAGGTCATGCTTTGCCCCTGACCGGCAGTGCGGGCCTCAATCCTCGTTGATGTCGTGGTCGAAGCGCCTGGTTTGCCCCTTGCGCACGCCCAGCGTCCGGCGCAGGACCAGCCAGGCCACGACCGACAGAACCGCGAACACCATCAGCGCATTGACCGGCTCTTGCGTCATCCACGCGCCGCCCGGAACGCCAAGCCCGATCGCGGCCCCGGTCAGGGCCGCGCCGATGGCGAAGCCCACGAACAGGTAGCCCGGCACCGCCAGTTCGACGATCGCCAGCACCAAGCCCAGGGCGACCCAGACCCACCACAAGGCAAGCATCACGCGCGGCCCCCGCCCCGGCCCGACAACATCTTGAACGCATCGCCAAAGGCATCCAGCGCCTGGGCCGGCACCACCACCGTCTGCTTGCCCGCGCCCTCGCCCACCTTGGTCAGGGCCTCGACCTGTTTCAGGGCGACCTGGTATTGCGCGGCCTCAAGCCCGTTCTCGGCAATGGCCTCGGCGATCACGCCGGTGGCATAGGCCTCGGCATCGGCCAGGATACGGCGGGCCTTGGCTTCCTGCTCGGCGGCGTAAAGTTCGCCATCGGCGGCCAGTTCGACCGCGCGACGCTTGCCCTCGGCCTCGGTGACCAAGGCCCGGCGCGCGCGCTCGGCGTTCAGCTGTTGCAGCATGGCCGCGCGCGTCGCCTCATCCAGGTTCACATCCAGCAGTTCGGCCCGCGTGACCTCGATCCCCCAGTCGTCGACCACACCGGCAATCGCCGATCGGATCTTGTTGGTCAGCCGCGCGCGGTTCGACTGAACCTCGTCCAGTTCCATCGTGCCGATCTCGGATCGCACGATCCCGGCCACGGTTGTCAGGATCGCGGCATCGACATCGCGGATGCGGTAGACCGTCTTTTCGGGGTGCATGATCCGGTAGAACACACTGGTTTCGACCTGCAACAACACGTTGTCGGTGGTGATCGCGTCCTGCTGGTTGTTGGGCAACTGCCGCTCAAGAACCGACACCTTGTGCGCGACCGTGTCGATGAACGGCACGATCAGGTTGATCCCCGGCCCCAGAACCGAACGCAGCCGTCCGAAACGCTCGACCACATACTTCTCGGATTGCGGCACGATGCGCACACCCAAAAACAGCGACACGATGATGAAAGCCGCAAGCAGCAGGAACACGATGCTGCTGCCGTCAAGAAACTCATTGGCCATTGAAAACTCCGTCAAGACCGCCGACCCCAGGAACCGGGCCGCGCCATGGCAGGACTATGCGCGAGATGGCAGCCTGTGAAAAGCCGTCATCGCGTGCCCGTCAGTCCCGCAGATCGGGCCAGTTCGCATCGGCGCGCGCGATATGTGCCTGCGCGTCGCGCTCCCATCGCCGCTGTACCCTGCGGGTGACATTCAGATACAGACGCCCATCGACAATGGCCCAGGCATGCGGATTGGTTGGCGCGGTATAGCCTTGCGACACGGCCCAGGCGCAGAACCCGCCGTATTGCGGGGCGTAATCTTCGGGGGCAGCCACAAAGGCATCGCGATTGTCGGCGCTGGAAAACCGCCATTCCGCGCCGTCCCATTCCGCTGTCCATTCGGGTTCGCCGGGCCGGGCGCGCCCGTCGACGAAATAGGCCACCGGGTCGTAGCCGCGCAAGGCCAGACCGCCGTCGGAAAAGATCGCCTGGGCCGATGCGCCAAGGGGCCAGCCCAAGGCCATCGCAAGCCAGACCGCCGCAAAAAGGACGTGGCGCGCCGTCATGCTGCATCCTCCTTGAAGAACCGCCCTGCCCCCTGTAGGGAAAGGCAAATCCCCAAGTCCCCGGAGCAGCGCATGGCCTCGTATCAGTTTGTCTATCACATGGATGGCGTTTCCAAAACCTATCCCGGCGGCAAGAAATGCTTCGAGAACATCCGGCTGAACTTTCTGCCCGGCGTCAAGATCGGCGTCGTGGGCGTCAACGGCGCGGGCAAATCGACCCTTTTGCGGATCATGGCGGGGATCGACACGGACTTCACCGGCGAGGCCTGGGCCGCCAAGGGTGCGCGCGTGGGCTATCTGCCGCAAGAGCCCGAACTGGACCCGGCGCTGAACGTGCGCGGCAACGTGATGGAGGGGGTCAAGGCCAAGCAGGCAAAGCTCGAACGCTATAACGAGCTGGCGATGAACTACTCGGACGAGACCGCCGACGAAATGGCCCAGCTGCAAGACGAGATCGACGCCGAGAACCTCTGGGATCTGGACGCCCAGGTCGATGTCGCGATGGAAGCCCTGCGCTGCCCGCCCGACGACGCGGCCGTGGACACGCTGTCAGGCGGCGAAAAGCGCCGCGTCGCACTGTGCAAGCTGCTGCTGGAAGCGCCCGACATGCTGCTGCTTGACGAACCGACGAACCACCTGGACGCCGAAACCATCGCCTGGCTGCAAAAGCACCTGATCGAATACAAGGGCACCATTCTGATCGTCACGCACGATCGCTATTTCCTGGATGACATCACCGGCTGGATCCTGGAACTCGACCGCGGGCGCGGCATTCCCTATGAGGGGAACTACTCCGCATGGCTGGAACAGAAGGCCAAGCGCCTCGCGCATGAGGCGCGCGAGGACAAGGCCAAGCAAAAAACCCTCGAGCGCGAGCTTGAATGGATCCGGGCGGGCGCCAAGGCGCGCCAGGCGAAACAGAAGGCCCGGATCAACGCCTATGAGGAATTGGCCGGCAAGTCCGAGCGCGAGAAGATCTCGACCGCGCAGATCATCATTCCCAACGGCCCGCGACTGGGCGGCAAGGTGATCGAGGTCGAAGGCCTGAAAAAGGCCATGGGCGACAAGCTGCTGATCGAGGATCTGAGCTTTGCCCTGCCCCCCGGCGGGATCGTCGGCGTGATCGGCCCCAACGGCGCGGGGAAATCCACGCTGTTTCGCATGCTGACCGGCCAGTTGGAGCCCGACGCCGGCTCGATCAGCTATGGCGACACGGTCAAGCTGGCCTATGTCGATCAGTCGCGCGACGCGCTCGACCCCGACAAGACCGTATGGGAAGAGATTTCCGAAGGGCTCGAGGTGCTGGAACTGGGCGATCTGAGCATGAACAGCCGCGCCTATTGCGGCGCGTTCAACTTCAAGGGCGGCGATCAGCAGAAGAAGGTCGGGCTTCTGTCAGGGGGGGAACGCAACCGGGTCCATATGGCCAAGCTCCTGCGCGAGGGTGGCAATGTCCTGCTTCTGGACGAACCGACCAACGATCTGGACGTGGAAACCCTTCAGGCGCTCGAAGCCGCGCTGGAGGATTTCGCGGGTTGCGCGGTCATCATCTCGCACGACCGCTTCTTTCTCGACCGTCTCTGTACGCATATCCTGGCGTTCGAGGGCGATGCCCATGTCGAATGGTTCGAGGGCAACTTCGAGGCCTATGAGGACGACAAGATCCGGCGCCTGGGGCCGGATTCGGTCGAGCCGAAGCGGGTGAAATACAAGAAGTTCACGCGCTGAGCGCTTTCCACCCCCCTTTCCATCGGATTTCAACGCCCGTATAGCCCCGCCTGAACAACCCGGAGTCCGCCATGCAGGGCAGCGCGAATCTCAACCTGATGATCAAGGCCGCGCGCAAGGTCGGGCGGGGTCTGGTCAAGGACTTTCGCGAGGTCGAGCAGTTGCAGGTCTCGTCCAAGGGGCCGGGCGATTTCGTCACCCGTGCCGACCGCGCCGCCGAGGAGACCCTGCGCGCCGAGCTTCTG